>NZ_LMFY01000001.1:1489988-2979976 GCF_001426995.1 Microbacterium sp. Root553
GCCGTGTTCACCAGGATCAGGCCGCGGCGGATGCCGTCGAGCCGCGCTCCATCGACGAGCGCTAGCCCGCCCGGAGCGTGCAGCGTGATGAGGTCGGCGGTGCGGAACAGGTCGTCGAGGTCGGCGGGTTCGGCGCCCGCGTCTGCGATCACGGCGGCGGGCAGGAACGGGTCGGTGGCGAGGATGCGTGGGCCGAAGCCGCTCAGCCGCCGCGCGACACCCTGCCCGATCCTCCCGAATCCGACGATGCCCACGGTCGCCGCGCCGAGCTCCCTGCCGCGGCGGACGCTCCAGTCGCCGCGGCGCACGCGACGGTCCCCGTCGGCGGTGTACCGGAGCGCCGAGAGCATGAGCCCGACGGCGTGGTCGGCGACGGCATCCGCGTTCGCCCCGGGGGTGTTCGTCACCGGGATGCCGCGCCGCACCGCCGCAGCGAGATCCACCGCCTCCGTGCCGACGCCGTAGCGCGCGATGACCCTGAGGTTCGGGGCGGCGGCCAGATGGTCGTCGGTCACCGGTCCGGTGCCCGCGATCCAGCCCTCCGCCGCTGCCAGCAGCGGCGCGAGCTCGGGAAGGGCATGGTGCGCGGGGCCGCGCACGATCTCGTGGCCCGCGGCGTGTGCCAGGGCGACGAGGTCGACGTCACCGTCGGAGAACGAGCGGCTGGTCGCGAGGATGACGCCCATCAGCTCTCGCGGCCGGTGGGGGCGGAAGCGGGGGCGGATGCGAACCACGGTTCGAGGGCGTCGTACGCCGCCGTGAAACGGGCGTGCCGCTGTGCGTGCACGGCGTGCCGACCGGCATCCGGGGTGAACTCGGCCGTGACCTCGCTGAGCGCGCGGGCCGCGGAGAAGTCCGCGAGTCCGAGTCCCACGGCGCCCGTGACGGCCGCGCCGAGGCTGTTCGCCTCTTCGACGATGGTGCGGCGGCGGATCGGCACGCCCCACACGTCGGCGAGGATGCCGAGCCAGGCGTCGCTCTGGGCGCCGCCGCCGACGGCATCGATGCGATCGATCGTCGCACCGGATTCCCGGAACGCCTCGATGCAGGTGAGCAGGTTGTACGCCACCCCCTCGAGCACCGCTCGGGTGAGGTGCGCACGGGTGTGGTGGCGCCCGAGCCCGACGAAGGCCCCGCGGGCGTGCGGGTCCCAGAGGGGCGATCGCTCACCCAGCAGGTAGGGGAGGAAGTAGAGATCCTCGGTGTCGAGGTCGCCGCCGGCCTCGGCCGTCAGCCGCGCGGTGTCGGGGTGAGCGGGGTCGGGGGAGAGCGCCTCGGAGATCCACTGCACCGAGGCGCCGCCCGCCTGCATGGTCGCCGTCGGGACGAAGGAGCCCGGCACCACGTTGTCGAACGTCATGGTGCGCATCTGCGGATCGTGCAGCGGCGCGAGGCTCGCGAACGAGATCCACGACGAGGTGCCGAGACACACGTACGCGCCGTCCTCCGGGGCGACGATGCCCGAGCCGACCGCGGCGAGCGGTCCGTCGCCGCCGCCCATCACGACGCGGACGGAGGTGGGGAGGCCGAGGGCATCCGCCGCCTCGACCGTGAGGGATCCCGCGACGGTCGTCGATTCGAGGATCTCGGGGAACAGTGCGGCGTCGAGTCCCGCGGCCGCGAGCACCTCGGTCGACCAGATGCCGCCCTGCTGGTCGTAGGCGTTCGTGCCGGAGGCGTCCGATCGCTCGGTCGCGAGCCGGCCGGTGAGCCGATAGACGATGTAGTCCTTCGCGACGCAGAAGTGGCGCACCCGCGCCCACACGTCGGGCTCGTTGTCGCGCACCCACATGATCTTCTCGACCGAGTAGGTGGGATTCAGGCGGTGGCCGAGCAGGCGGTAGGCGTCGTGGGCGCCGAGACGCTGCTCGAGAGCGTGGGTCTGGAGGCCCGAGCGGGTGTCGGCCCAGATGATCGCCGGCCGCACCGGATGCCCGTGGGCGTCGAGGAGCACCGTGCCCATCATCTGGCCGCTGACGACGAGGCCGCCGATGGTGTCGGGCGCGACGGTGGCGCGGTCGAGCAGCTGGCGGGTGGCCGCGACCACGGCATCCCACCAGTGATCCGGATCCTGCTCGGCGATGCCGCCCGCGGCGAAGTGGGCGGGGTACGGCACGGTGACCGAGGTGACGAGACGCCCGTCGTCGTGGTGCAGCGACGCCTTGTTGCCTGTGGTGCCGAGATCGTGCGCGATCAGCATGGCCCGGCCCTCATTCCGCCGAGGGGGACGCGGAATACGGGCGCAGGTCCACGCCCTCGCTCGCGCGATAGGCGCGTGCGCCCATCCCGTGATCGAGGACCCACCCGTAGTCGTGTCCGGCGCCGCCGGGGTAGACCGCGAGGAAGGCGTAGGGCTCGTCGCCCGTGTTGACCGAGCGGTGGGCCCAGCCCGGCGGGATGTAGCCGATCGTGCCCGGCAGCATGTCGAGCCACTCGGTGCGTTCGCCGTCGAACATCAACAGGCCCCCGCGGCCCTTCAGTGCGAGGTAGATCTCGCCCTGGTGGTTCGGATGCTGGTGGCCCTTGGTCATCCAGAGCTCACCCGAGGTGTCGCCCGGCATGATCGTCGTGATCGACTGCGGCAGCTCGCGATCCACCTCGGGGACGGGCGAGCTGACCACGGTGTAGACGACGGGGTTCTCGCCGGCCGATGCCGCGGCCCAGGCATCCGCGTCCAGGAACAGGCCCTCGAGGTCGGACATCCGCCGCGTGAGGGTGGGCCCCTCCGGACTCAGCGTGAGCGCCTCTGCGTCGAACGAGATCGCCATCGGCGAGATCGGGGGCGTGTGGAACTGGGGCATCGATGCTCCTCGTACGGATGCTGCGGCGCTGCGCAACCTGTAATGACAAGTCGAGTGTACCTGTGATGACAGGTGGCGTCCAGCGTTCGGAAAGCGCGCGACGCTCCTGATCTCAGGATGCGGCGCGCAGCGTGCGAGCGAGGTGGGCGCGGCTGCCCCTGACCGCCTCGGCCGTCACCTCGTCGAGTCCCGGATAGTCGGCATGGCCGGCCGGGAGGACGAACAGCTCGAGCATCCGGGCCGCGTTCGCGACGCCGAACTGCCCCTGCGGCGGCACCGACTGATCCCACAGCGCCGCCTCGACCCGCACCGGAACGCGGGCGACGCCGAGAGCCGTCGACGCGTCGAACCAGCGCAGCACCTCGCGAGCCTCCGGATGCACCGCGATGTGTGCGCGCACCGCCTCGCCGCTGCCGAGGCACCGCACCGCCAGCCGCTCGTCGTACTGCCCGAAGCTGGGCACGATGAGGGTCGCCCCGATGAAGCGGTCGTCCCACGGGAGAGCGAGGGCGCCGATGCCGCCGCCGAAGCTCTCGCCGATGTAATAGAGCGGCAGGGGTTCCGCCAGGGCGGTCAGCGCATCCGCGGCGAGCCAGAGGTCGCGGGCGCACAGCCCCAGCATGTAGCGTTCCGGATCGTCGATGCCTGTCAGCACATGCTCGAGCGGCTGGTCGGGGGCGCCGACGCCCGCGTTCAACGTCGCGAGGCCGCGGGCGACGGGAAAGATCGCGGCGGCGTCGGCGGGCACGCGCGACAGGTCGATCGCATCCCGCCCGCCATACCCGTGGCCGTGCACGACGCCGACCCGGGCGGGGCCCTCGAGCGGCTCGACAAGCCAGGCGCGCAGGCGGATGCCGTCGACTCCCGCATGCTCGATGATCGACACCTGTCGGCCGTCGACGACAGAGCAGGAGAGCACGGTGGGGGCGGCATCCGTCGTGCGCGCCTCCTCGCGCCAGCGCCTCCACCGCTCGGCGAAGCCCGGCGGGGCGGGGACCGGCGCGATCTCGCGCAACGTGCTCAGCGTGTGGCCGTAGGTGCCGTCGAACTCGGCATCGGGGAACCACGTGTCATAGGGGGAGGGGAAGGAGGTCATCGGTCACCGAGAGGGTCAGGCGTTCGCGCGCCGTGCCCGATAGGCGGCCACGGCGTTGCGGTTGGTGCAGGTGGTCGAGCAGTAGCGCTTCGAGCGGTTGCGCGACAGGTCGAGGGCCAGGGCCTCGCAGGTCTCGTCGGCGCAGATCGAGATGCGGGAGCCCTCGTCGGCGCGGATGACGTCGATCAGGGCCATGGCGGTCTCGATCAGCACGCGCTCGGCGAGCGGACGCTCGTCGTCGACGGCGTGCAGGTGCCAGTCGATGCCGTCATGGCGCACGAGCCGGGGCGCGAGGTGCGCCTCGGCGAGGGCGGCGTTCACGTGCCGGGCCATCTCATCGCGGGGTGCGAGCAGCATGTCGCGCAGCCGTGGGCGGATCGCCCGCAGTGCGGCGAGTTCGGCGTCATCGCGGTCGAGTCGGCCCGAATAGGGGAAGTCCGTGAGAAAGGCCTCGACGTCGGTGAGCGTCTCGAGGGTCTCGGGCTCTTCGGCCGAGTTCACCAGCCGGACCGCCGCGCGCAGCGCCTCTTCCGTGTCATCGGTGAAGTTCATATTGACACCTTACATCCTGCGGGAGTAGCGTCACCTGCCATGAGCCACATTGCGAATGACGCCACGGTATCGGGCGTACGCATCGGTCTGCCGCTGGCGATCGGCGCTGCCTTCGCCTTCGGGATGTCGGGCGGCTGGGCGCGCGGACTCATCGATGCGGGATGGACGCCGGGAGCCGCCGTGACCGCGCGGGTGTGGATCGCCGCGCTCGTGCTCCTGATCCCGACGATCGTGTCGCTGCGAGGGCGATGGGGCGTGCTGCGCAAGAACGCCGCGCTGGTCGCCGCCTACGGCCTGCTCGCCGTGACCGCCACGCAGCTCTGCTACTTCCAGGCGGTCGCCGTCATGGACGTCGGCCTGGCCCTGCTCATCGAGTACACGGCGCCCATCGCCGTCATCCTGTGGCTGTGGCTGCGCAGGGGAGAGCGACCGACCCGCCGCAGCATGATCGGCGCCGCCATCGCGTTCGTCGGGCTCGTGCTGATGCTCGACATCGTCACGGGCGCGGAGGTGAACGTCGCCGGCATCCTCTGGGCGCTCGCCGCGATGGTGGGGGCGGCGACATACTTCCTCCTGTCGGCCAAGGCGGACACGGGGATGCCGCCGATCGCCCTCGCCGGGGGAGGGCTGCTGCTCGGCGCGGTCGCGCTGACGGTCGCCGGGCTCGTCGGCATCCTGCCCATGGCGTGGACGACAGACGACATCGCCTACCGCTTCGGCACCGTGCCGTGGTTCGTTCCGGTGCTGGCGATCGGCCTCGTCGCGACGGCGCTCGCCTACGTCCTGGGCATCTCCTCGACGCGGATGCTGGGGTCGCGCCTCGCATCCTTCATCGCCCTGTCGGAGGTCGTCGCCTCGCTGCTCTTCGGCTGGCTGCTGCTCGGGCAGTCGCCTGACCTGCTGCAGGCGCTCGGCGCTGCGCTCGTGCTGGTCGGCGTGGTCGTCGTGAAGCTCGGCGAGCCGCGCTCCACGGCGCTCGGGGAGCCGGAGATGGTTTCCTCACGCGCAACGATGTGATAGTTTCTTCACGGGAAACCATTGGAGGATGATCGCCGTGAACAATGACGACGCACAGAAGAATCTCGATCTGGCGCGAGAGGGCCAGCGCCGGGCCGCTCGCACGGGTGCCCTCGCCGCTGCTGCCGTGACGGCGGTGATGATCATCGCGTACGCCGCGGTCGTCGATCTCGACATGCTCTGGCTGTTGGGTGTGGTGACGCTCGCCGTCGTGGTGCTCTCGGTGGCCAGGCCGATCCGGTTGCGCCTCGACTGGTCGGATCGACGCGGCGTGGTCCTCCTCGTGGCGAGCATCCTCGCTGTCATCGCCGTCTACGTGGCGACGCAGGCGCTGGTGCGCGCGCTCGACTGGGCGGCGCCGAACACGATCTCGGCCCTGCTCGCCGCGGTCGTCATCTTCGTGGTGTGCGCTCCGGCGCTCGTGCGTCTCGCGACGCGCGGGGAGCCGCTCGACGGAGGGGTGCGGCGCGGCGATGTCTGACGGCTCGCCGTCAGAGAGCGGCGATGCGGCGGGAGGATCGGTCTCTCCCGCCTCCGCGCTCGATCCGCTGTTCCATGAACCGGCGCGCCTGGCGGTGCTGTCGGCGCTGTCGCCGGCCGAGTACGTCGACGTCTCGACACTGCTGCGGCTCACGGGAGTGAGCAAGTCGGCGCTGTCCAAGCATCTGTCGATGCTCGCCGGTGCCGGCGTGGTGAGCGTCAGCCAGAGCGCCTCCGACAAGCGGGGGAGGCGCGTGGCCCTCACGCCGCTCGGGCGCGCGAGCTTCACCGCCTACCTCGCGGCGCTCACGGCTCTCGTGCGCGACGCCCAGCGGCCGGGTGCAGGGGCTTCGAGCCTCTCGTAGCGAGGCCGCCCCGATCGCCGGCGCCTACCTGGCTTGCGCCGACGTGCCCGCTTCCGTGCGGGGTCGATTTCGTGCGGGGTCGATTTCGCATCCCGGAGCGGATTTCCGGATGCGCAACTGACCCCGCACGGATTTCCGGATGCGCAAGTGACCCCGCATGGAGGAGCGGATGCCGTCCGCCCGCCGCTCGCGCGGGGTGGAGAGGGAGGCCGGGTGTCGACGGAGCGACGGCGCTGGAGTCGCTATGTATACGTCGAGGTGCGGTTCATCCCTCGAGGTTCCCTCAGGCCGCGCTTATGTATACACTGAGGGCATGAGCTCCGTCGCCGATCGCATCACCGCGAGCGATCGAGCGCACGCGGCACTGCTGGAGGACATCCAGTCCGGGGCGCTTCCCGCCGGGTTCGTGCTGGGCGAGGTGGAGCAGGCCGCCCGCCTCGGCGTCAGCCGCACCCCGATGCGCGAGGCCCTGCGCCGCCTCGCCGCCGACGGGCTGGTCGTGCAGCAGTCCCCGCGGGTCACGGTGGTCGCCGATCTGGATGCCGACGACATCCGCGCCCTGTTCGAGATCCGCCGCGCGCTCGAGGAGAGCTCCGCGCGCCTTGCCGCCCAGCGGGGCGACGCCGCCCTGTTCGCCGGACTCGCCGAGGAGTTCGCGCACGTCGATCTCACCGCCGGGGTGGGCCGCGACGCGTACTACGCCCTGATCTCCCGCTTCGACGCGGCACTCGACGCCGCGGTCGACAACGACTACATCGCCTCGGCATTGCGCACCGTGCGCACCCACCTCGTGCGGGTGCGTCGCATGGCCCGCGACAAGCCCGCCCGTCTCGCCGCCTCCGCCGCCGAGCACCGCACGATCGCCGCCGCCCTCGCCGCACGCGACGGCGACCTCGCCGCCCACGCCACGCACGTGCACCTGCACAATGCGCTCACCGGCATCCTCGACTCCCTCCCCGATCCCGCGACCGAAGGAAGATCATGACCGTCACGCACCACGTCCGCGTCCACCGCAGCGATGAGGATCTCGCCCGTGAAGACCAGCTCGCCTGGAAGATCGCCGAGGTCGCGGCCGACCCGGTCGAGGTCGAGCAGGACATCGTCGACATGATCATCAACCGCATCATCGACAACGCCTCGGTCGCCGCGGCATCGCTCACCCGCGGACCCATCAACGCGGCCCGCGCCCAGGCGTTCAGCCACCCCGTCTCGACCGGAGGCATCGGGGCCACCGTCTTCGGCGCAGCCCTCGACCACCGCACCAGCCCCGAGTGGGCGGCCTGGGCGAACGGCGTCGCCGTGCGAGAGCTCGACTACCACGACACCTTCCTCGCGGCCGAGTACTCGCACCCGGGCGACAACATCCCGCCCATCCTCGCCGTCGCCCAGCATGTGGGCTCGGACGGACGGGCGCTCGTGCGCGGTATCGCGACGGGTTACGAGATCCAGATGGACCTCGTGCGCGCGATCTGCCTGCACAAGCACAAGATCGACCACGTCGCCCACCTCGGCCCGTCGGCCGCCGCCGGCATCGGCACCCTGCTCGGCCTCGACGTCGAGACGATCTACCAGGCCGTCGGCCAGGGGCTGCACACCACCACCGCCACCCGGCAGAGCCGCAAGGGCGAGATCTCGACCTGGAAGGCGCACGCCCCGGCCTTCGCCGGAAAGCTCGCGGTCGAGGCCGTCGACCGGGCGATGCGCGGGCAGACGAGCCCCGCTCCCATCTACGAGGGCGAAGACGGCGTGATCGCCTGGATGCTCGACGGCAAGGATGCCGCCTACGAGGTGCCGCTGCCCGCCGTGGGCGAGGCGAAGCGCGCGATCCTCGACTCGTACACGAAGGAGCACTCGGCCGAGTATCAGGCGCAGGCGTGGATCGACCTCGCCCGCAAGCTCGGCACCGAGAACCCGGCGCTGCGCGACCCCGCGAACATCGAGGCGATCGTTTTGCACACCAGCCACCACACGCACTACGTGATCGGCTCCGGCGCGAACGACCCGCAGAAGTACGACCCGACGGCGTCGCGTGAGACGCTCGACCACTCGATCCCGTACATCTTCGCGGTCGCGCTGCAGGACGGCGGCTGGCACCACGTCGACTCGTACACTCCGGAACGGGCCAGCCGCGCAGACACGGTCGCGCTGTGGCACAAGGTCACCACGGCCGAGGATGCCGAGTGGACGCGCCGCTACCACTCGGAGGACCCCGACGTGAAGGCGTTCGGCGGTCGCGTCGAGTTCCGCCTCGCCGACGGCACGACCGTCGTCGACGAGATCGCCGTCGCCGACGCGCATCCGCTCGGCGCCCGACCGTTCGCCCGCGACAACTACATCGCGAAGTTCCGTCTGCTGGCCGAGCCCGTGCTCGAGGCCGCCGAGATCGAGCGGTTCCTCGAGCTCGTGCAGCGCCTGCCCGAGCTCACGGCCGCCGAGGTCGGCGAGCTGTCGATCATCGCGAAGCCCGGCCTGCTCGAGGGTGCCGACGCCCCGAAGGGCCTGTTCTGATGTCGCGTTTCGTCTCGTCGCTTCGCTCCTCGCTCAACGAGCGGGGACTCAGCGACCGGGGACCGCGCCACCGGCTCAACGAGCGGGGACTCGGCCCTCGGTCGTTGAGCGGTCGCGGGATCGGCCCTCGGTCGTTGAGCGAGCGAAGCGAGACGAAACGCGCACCCCGCCAGAGAGGGAAGAACTGATGCTGTACTCCCACGTCACGCCGGCCGAGAAGCGCCGCCTGTTCCGCGAGCGGCTCGCGAGCGGCGAGCTGCTGAGGTTCCCCGGCGCCTTCAACCCGCTGAGCGCCCGCCTGATCGAGCAGAAGGGGTTCGACGGGGTCTACATCTCGGGCGCCGTGCTCTCCGCCGACCTCGGGGTGCCCGACATCGGGCTCACCACGCTGACCGAGGTCGCGGGCCGCGCGAAGCAGATCGCGCGCATGACCGACATCCCCGCGATCGTCGACGCCGACACGGGATTCGGCGAGCCGATGAACGTCGCCCGCACCATTCAGGAACTCGAAGACGCGGGCCTCGCCGGCACACACATCGAAGACCAGATCAATCCGAAGCGCTGTGGCCACCTCGACGGCAAGAGCGTCGTCGACGAGACCACGGCGATCCGTCGCATCCGCGCCGCCGCTGACGCCCGCCGTGACCCGAACTTCCTGATCATGGCGCGCACCGACATCCGTGCGATCGAGGGACTGGAGTCCGCGATCGATCGGGCGAAGGCGCTGGTGGATGCCGGGGCCGACGCCGTGTTCCCCGAGGCGATGCGCACGCTGGCGGAGTTCGAGGCGATGGCGGAGGCGCTCGACGTGCCGATCCTCGCCAACATGACCGAGTTCGGCAAGAGCGACCTCTTCTCGGTCGAGCAGCTGCGGGATGCCGGGGTGAACATGGTCATCTGGCCGGTCTCGCTGCTGCGCATCGCGATGGGCGCCGCGGGCCGTGCGCTCGATACGCTGAACGAGGAGGGGCATCTCACCTCGAAGCTCGGTGAGATGCAGCACCGAGCCGATCTCTACGACCTGATCGATTACGAGTCCTACACGCAGTTCGACTCGGGCGTCGCAGGCTTCACGGTAGACAGAGGGCGTCCCTGAGCGCAGCGAAGGGAATCACGCCGGTTGCTGAGCGAGGAGCGCAGCGACGAGTCGAAGTACACGAAGGAGTGAGCATGACCGAGCCGGACATCAAGAAGGGCCTCGCCGGGGTCGTCGTCGACACGACGGCGATCTCGAAGGTCAACCCCGAGACGAACAGCCTGCTCTACCGCGGCTATCCGGTGCAGGAGCTGGCGGCGACCCAGCCTTTCGAGGCGGTCGCCTACCTGCTCTGGCACGGCGAGCTGCCGACATTCGAGGAACTCGCGGCCTTCCGGGCGCAGGAGCGCCCGCATCGCGCCCTGACCGACAACGTCAAGGCGGCGATCGACCTGATCCCGATCGAGGCGCACCCGATGGACGAGGTGCGCACGGCCGTGAGCCTGATCGGCGCGTCCGACACGAACGCCGGCGGTTCGGTGCTCGATGCGGGCGGCAGCCCCGAGGAGAACCTCGAGCGCAGCATCCGTCTGTTCGCCGCTCTTCCCGCGATCGTCGCGTACGGCCAGCGACGTCGCCGCGGCGAGGAGCCGATCGAGGCGCGCTCCGACCTCGACTACTCGGCGAACTTCCTCTGGATGACGTTCGGTGAGGAGCCCGACCCGGTCGTCGTCGACGCGTTCAACCGCTCGATGATCCTGTACGCCGAGCACTCGTTCAACGCGTCGACCTTCACGGCCCGCGTGATCACGTCGACCCTGAGCGACCTGTACTCGGCCGTGGTCGGAGCGATCGGTGCGCTCAAGGGCCCGCTGCACGGCGGCGCCAACGAGGCCGTGCTGCACATCTTCGACGAGATCGGCGAGGCGTCGAACGTCGTGCCGTGGCTCGACGAGGCGCTCGCCGAGAAGCGAAAGATCATGGGCTTCGGCCACCGCGTCTACAAGAGCGGCGACTCGCGAGTGCCGACCATGAAGGCGGCGTTGGACACCCTCGTCGCGCACTATGACAAGCCCGAGGTCGCGGCGCTGTACGACGCGCTCGAGTCGGAGTTCGTGGCGCGCAAGGGCATCTACCCGAACCTCGACTATCCCTCGGGGCCGGCGTACAACCTGATCGGCTTCGACACCCTCACCTTCACCCCGCTGTTCGTCGCCGCGCGCGTGACCGGGTGGACGGCGCACGTCATCGAGCAGGCCGGCGCGAACGCGCTGATCCGTCCGCTGTCGTTCTACGACGGGGTCGACGAGCGACACGTCGAGAGCTGAGCGGACGCAGCGAGACGAAACGCGCGCCACGGCTGGTGGTGCGCGTTTCGTCTCGGTGCTTCGCTCCTCGCTCAACGGGCGGGGGCGTGGTGGTGCTTCGCTCCTCGCTCAACGGGCGGGGGTGCGCGTTTCGTCTCGGTGCTTCGCTCCTCGCTCAACGGGCGGGGCGTGGTGGTGCTTCGCGTTTCGTCTCGGTGCTTCGCTCCGGTTGTTGAGCGAGCGGAGCGAGACGAAACGCGCTCAACGGGCGGAGGCTGGTGCTTCGGCCTCGGACGGGGCGGTGCGGTGCCGCGTCAGGCCAGTTCGATGACCGACCACGACAGCGGCGGCAGCGTCGCGCGCACCGCGCCGTCGACGACCTCGGCGCCGGCGAGCGGCACCATGTGCACAGCATCCGGCGTGGTCTCGAGGTTCGCGGTGTGGCGGTCGCCACCCTCGGGGATCGTCAGGGTCTCGGCGTTCACGACCCGCAGGCCGCTCAGGCCGTGCAGGTCGACGGTGAGGTCGCTCTCCTCGTCGAGTGAGCGGTTCGCGACGAACACGACGACGCGTCCGGTCTCCTCGTCCCAGGTCGCGGCCGCATCGATCGCGTCGACGCCGCCGTAGCGCTTCGTCTCGATCTGCGGAGCCGACACCGCGAGACGCAGGATGCGTCCCTTGGCGAGACGCGCCATGCGCTCGAACGGCCAGAAGCTCGTCTGGCGCCAGGCCGGGCCGTTCTCCTCCGAGCGGATCGGCGCGATCACGTTGACGAGCTGCGCCTGGTTGGCGATCTTCACGCGATCGCCGTGCCGCAGCAGGCTGTTGAGCAGCGTGCCCACGACGACGGCATCCGTCACGTTGTAGGTGTCTTCGATCAGACGCGGATGCTTCTTCCACCCGGCCTTCGCGATCTCGACCGACTCGACATCGTTGAACTTCACCTGGTCCCACACGTTCCACTCGTCGAACGAGATGTCGACCTGCTTCGTGTGCTTGCCCGCCGCCTTCACGGCGTCGATCGTCGCGATGACGCCCTCGATGAAGGCATCCATGTCGACCGACTCCGCGAGGAACGACTCGGCATCGCCGTCGTGCTCCTGGTAGTACGCGTGCATCGAGATGAAGTCGACCTCGTCGTACGCGTGGGTGAGGACGGTGTTCTCCCAGGTGCCGAACGTCGGCATCGACCGGCCGGAGGATCCCACGGCCACCAGCTCGATGCTGGGGTCGACGAGCTTCATCGCCTTGGCGGACTCCTGAGCGAGCCGGCCGTACTCGGTCGCGGTCTTGCCGCCGATCTGCCACGGTCCGTCGAGCTCGTTGCCCAGGCACCACAGCTTGATGTCGAAGGGCTTCTCGGCGCCGTTCCTGCGACGCAGGTCCGACCAGTACGTGCCGCTCGGGTGGTTGGCGTATTCGACGAGCGAGCGGGCCTCCTCGACACCGCGGGTGCCCAGGTTGATCGCCTCCATCACCTCGACGTCGGCCTCCTTCGCCCAGTCCATGAACTCGTGCAGACCGAACGCGTTGGTCTCGATCGTGTGCCAGGCGCCGTCGATGCGCACGGGGCGATCCTCGACGGGGCCGACGCCGTCTTCCCACCGGTACCCCGAGACGAAGTTGCCTCCGGGGTAGCGGACCACGGTGGGGCCCATCTCCTTCACGAGGGCGAGGACGTCCTGCCGGAAGCCCCGCTCATCGGCCTGCGGGTGTCCCGGCTCGTAGATGCCGGTGTACACGCAGCGCCCCATGTGCTCGACGAACGACCCGAAGAGTCTCCGGGGGACATCGGCGATGGTGAAGTCGCGGTCGATGGTGATGCGGGCCTTGCTCATTGCACTCCTTGATTCTGGCTCTGCGGATTTTCGGCCCGGGGGCCGGGGGAGGGACTACTGACCGCCGAAGCCGCTGGTCGCGACGCCCTTGACGATCTGCTTCTGGAAGATGATGAACACGATGATCAGCGGAAGCGCCGCGAGCACGGCCTGAGCCATGACCTGCGCGTACTGCACGCCGTAGGCGCTGATCACCGTCTGGAGTCCGACCGGCAGCGTCATCAGCGTGGTGTCATTGATGACGAGAAACGGCCAGAGGAAGTTGTTCCAGGCGCCGATGAACACGAAGATCGCGACGGAGGCGAGGATCGGACGGGAGAGCGGCAGCACGATCGACCAGAAGATGCGGAACCGACTCGCTCCGTCGACGCGCGCCGCGTCCTCGAGCTCGATCGGGATCGCATCGAAGAACCGCTTCAGGATGAAGACCATGGCCGGAGCCACCACCTGCGGCAGGATGAGCCCCCAGTAGGTGTCGATCATGTTGAACGCGAGCATCTCGTAGAACAGCGGGATGATGAGCACCTGGGGCGGCACCACGATCGAGGCGATGATCGCGACGAAGAGCCACTTGCGCCCGGTGAAGTCGAGCCTCGAGAACGCGTAGGCGGCCAGCGCCGAGATCGTGAGGGTGATCAGGGTCACCGCGATCGACGTCCACAGGCTGTTGAAGGCCCAGGTGTAGACGTTGCCCTGCGACAGGATCGCGGTGAAGGCCTCGATCGTCGGACCGGTGGCGCCGATCCACGAGGGGTCGCCGCTGGCGGCATCCGTCTCGGTCTTGAAGGCCGTCGCCACCGCCCAGAGGAACGGCAGCAGCCAGCCGACGGCGAGCACGATCAGCACCACGAGAGCGCTGATGCGGAGTGCGCCGAACGGCTTCTCGCCCGGCAGGTGCGGGCGGCGGGGGCGCGCGGGCTTGGCGGTGGTGAGGGTCTCGGTGAGAGTGGCGGTGGACATCACAGCTGCGACTCCTTCCGGCGACGCGAGATCAGGGCCTGCGCGACGCCGATGATGACGATGAGAGCGAAGAACACGTAGGAGATCGCGGCCGAGTAGCCGAATCGGTAGCTGACGAAGCCGGCCTCGTAGATGTACTGGACGATCGAGCGGGTGGTGTCGCTCGCGACCCCGCCGAGCATCTGATACGCCTGATCGAACAGTTTCAGCGACGCCAGGATCTGCAGGATCAGGATGAGCACGGTCGCCGGGCCCAGCTGGGGGAGCGTGATCGACCAGAACTGCCGCCACGGCCCTGCGCCGTCGAGCGACGCCGCCTCGTACTGCTGCGGCGGGATGTTCTGCATCGCCGCCAGATAGAGCAGGAAGTTGAAGCCGACGGTCCACCAGACGGTGGCGATGACGATCGACAGCATGTTGGTGTCGGGGTTCTGCAGCCAGGCGATCGGCTCGAGACCGAACGCCTCGAGGATGTTGTTGGCCGCACCGATCTGGGGGTTGAAGATCCACACCCAGATCTGCGAGATCACGGTGGAGGCGAGCAGGTACGGCATGAAGAACGACAGGCGCCACAGCCACTGGCCGGGGATGCCGCGATCGACGAGAGCGGCCATCAGCAGCGCGACCACGACGAGGGGCACGGTGGACAGCAGCGTGAACCAGACCGTGTTGCCCATCGAGCGCCACATGACGGGGTCGGCGAGCGCTTCGGCGTAGTTGGCGAACCCGACGAATGCTCCGCCGGCGCCGGTGAGCGACTGGTCGGTGAAGCTGAGAATGATGCCGTGCACGATGGGCCAGGCGAGGAAGAGCACGAACGCGATCAGGAAGGGCGCGAGGAACGCCCAGCTGATGAGCTGTTCGCGGTTGCGGGATCCCGCACGGCGGGCCGGTGCGCCGGTCTTCGAACCGGTGACGATCGTGCGGGTCGAGTCGGTGGCCGCGGTGGTGGTCGTCATGATGCGAACGTCCCCTCGGGGTCTGCCGGGTTCGGCTGTCGGAGGAGGGTGTTCACACGCGCTTCGAAACGGTCGACGGCCGCGGCGGGGTCGTCGCCCGAGAGCAGCACGCCTTGCACGGCGGCGCCGAACTCGCCCTGGAAGTTCGATCCGGATCCGGTGAACCACGCGGTCGGGTCGTACACCACCTGCTGCGCGGCCTCGGCGTAGTGCGCCTGCGGGATCAGGTCGGCGTATTCGGCGGATTCGGTGACGGGGAGGAACGCGGGGATGTGCCCCGCCTCCGCCCAGCCGAACGAGCCCTTGAGCATGTCGGCCACGAACCGGTAGGTGAGGTCGCGCTTCTCGTCGTCGGCGTTCGCCTGGTGCGGAAGCACGAACGAGTGCGAGTCGGCGTAGACCGCCGGGGTGCCGTAGAGGGTGGGGATCATCGTCGCGTCGAACGGGATCCCCGCGTTCTGCATGGTGCGCAGCTCCCAGACGCCGGTGAACAGCATCCCGCTCTTGCCGGTCGCGAACTCGGCGACCGCGCTGCCGTAGTCGGCCTGCGCGAGGGCGATCTCGCCGTCGAGCAGGGTGCGCATCAGCGTGAGCGATTCGACGGCGGCATCCTTGTCGATCACGGCCTTGCCGCCCGCAGGCAGCTCCATCGCGCCGCCGTGCTGCGAATAGAAGGTGTAGAAGAGGCGCCACATCTGGGCGCCGTCGCCGAGGTAGCCGTACGAGAGCGCATGACCCTCGGCCTGGCCTCCGATCATGCGCAGCTGGTCCAGGAACTCCTCGGGAGACGTCGTCTGCTGCAGACGCCCGTCGCTGTCGAGGACTCCTGCGGCGTCGCAGACGTCGGTGTTGAACATCGCCACGAACGGATGCGCGTCGAGAGCGATGCTGTACATGTTCTCGCCGACGAAGCCCTTCTCCCAGATCGGCTTCGGGAACGTCGTGCTGTCGACGCCGAGCGAGGCCAGCCGGTCGAGGTCCCACGTGTCGAGCAGGCCTCCGGGCGCCCAGCCGACCGTGCGGGTGGCGTGCATGATCGCGACGTCGGGGGCGCGACCGCCGGCTCCGGCCATCGCGAGCTTCGTGTAATAGGGCGTGCCCCAGGCGAGCACGGTGGGCCGGATGCGATACGCGTCCTGTGCGGCGTTGGCGGTATCGAGCAACTGCGACATCGTCACACCGTCGCCGCCCGAGAGCAGGTGCCAGAACTGCAGTGTCTGGGCGTTCGTGCCCGGCGTGGTGCCGGGGGCGCAGCCGGCGAGCAGAGCCGCGGCGGCCGTGACCGAGGCGGCAGTCAGAAACTGCCGCCGAGACATATCGAGCGGGGGCGTCATCGTCACTCCTTCGTGACAGCGGTGAGGGTCGACCCATCATTACATCGATGTAATCGACGGCGCAAGAGAGTTCCGATGCGCACGCGTCCACGGACCGGAGCGGGTGCGTCAGGGGCGGTAGCCGCGCGGGGCGCCCTGGGTGCTGTCGCGTTCGAGCAGATGGTGCGACAGGGTGAGCGACCGCGGGGGAGCGGTGCGGTCGTCCATCCGCGACTCGAGCAGGCCCAGCGCCGCATCGGCGAAGGCCCGACGATCGAAGGCGATGGTCGTGAGCGACGGCGACGTGTAGCGCGAGAACTCGACGTCGTCGAAGCCGGTCACGATCACGTCGTCCGGCACGCTCACGCCGTGATCGTGCAGCGCATGCAGAGCGCCGAGAGCGAGCGAATCGGTGAGGGCGACGATCGCGTCGAAGGCGACGCCGCGGCGGAAGAGCGTCTGCACGCCCTCGGCGCCACCCGTCATCGACCACGGCATCGGGTTGATCTCGAGCGCAGTGTCTCGCGCGATGCCGGCCTCACGCAGGGCATCGTGCACGCCCTCGAGGCGCAGACGGCTGGTCGCGGTCGCGACGGTGGCATCGTCGTCGGCACCGATCACGGCGATCCGCGTGGCCCCGCGGGAGAGGACGTGCCGTGTCGCCTCGGCCGCCGCGCGTCGGCTGTCGATACGCACGTGATCCGCCCGATTCTGCTCGACCTCGCCGAGCACGACCAGCGGCGGCAGGCGGTCGGCGTACTTCAGCACGCTGTCCTCGAGGCGGATGGGGTTGAGGATCAGCCCGTCGACCAGGTGCGCGCGCGCACGGGAGACGAGCTCGCGCTCGCGCTCCGGGTCGGTCGCCGTCTCCTCGATCTGCACGGCGAGGCCCCGCTCATGCGCCGCCTCGACCAGGCGGTGCACGAGCTCGGCCGAGAACGCCGTCGCGAGGTCGGGGAGCGCCACGGCGATGATTCCCGAGCGTCCCTTGCGCAGCCCCCTGGCATTGAGGTTGGGCACGAAGTCGAGCTGCGCCATGGCCGCATCGACCTTGCGCCGTGTCTCCTCGCTCACCGCGGTCGTGCCGGTGACGACGTTCGAGACGGTCTTGGGCGAGACCCCCGCGAGCGCCGCCACGTCCTTCATCGTCGCGCGGGGCGGCGGCATCGCTGTCATGCGGTCAGCCTAGCGACGGAGGGGGCGGGCTCGTGCCGTACATCGATGTACTCCCCGGAGTGCTGGCTACTATGGCGCCATGACGATCGAACGCAACTGGGCCGGCAATCTCACGTACCGGGCGTCACGGATCGAGCATCCGTCGTCGGTCGCCGAGCTCCAGGAGGTGTTCGCGCGCGGCGGGGCGATGCGGATGCTCGGCTCCCGTCACTGCTTCAACGACATCGCCGACACCGACGGGGTGCTCGTCGTACTCGACCGTCTGCCCGAGGTGTTCGAGGTGAACGCCGACCGTGACGCGGTGCGCGTCTCAGGCGGGCTGCGCTACGGCGACATCGCCCCGCGCCTCGCGGCCGAGGGCCTGGCGCTCGCGAACCTCGCCTCGCTGCCCCACATCTCGATCGCCGGCGCGGTCGCGACGGGCACGCACGGGTCCGGAGACGCACTCGGCTCGCTGGCGTCGTCCGTGCGCGCGCTCACCGTCGTCACGCCGGCGGGCGAGGTGCGTGCTCTCGCCCGCGGCGACGAGGACTTCGAGGGTGCGGTCGTGAGCCTCGGCGCGCTCGGCGCGGTGGTCGACGTGACGCTCGACGTGGAGCCGACCTACGACGTGGCGCAGCACGTGTTCGAGCATCCGTCCTGGGACGCGATCCTCGCCGACTTCGACGAGGTGACCGGCGTCGGCACGAGCGTCAGCATCTTCTCGACCTGGACCCGCACCGACATCGCCGACCAGATCTGGGTCAAGCAGCGTCATCCCGAGGCGCACGAGCTGCTGCGCGACGACCTGTTCGAACGGCTCGGCGCGGAGCCCGCCACCGGTGAGCGGCACCCGATCCTCGGTGTCGACCCCATCGCCTGCACGGATCAGCTCGGCGTGCCAGGGCCCTGGTTCGAGCGCCTCGCGCACTTCAAGCTCGAGTTCACGCCGTCGGCCGGGGCGGAGATCCAGAGCGAGTACCTGGTGCCCCGGGCGGATGCCGTCGCCGCGATCCAGGCGGTGCGCACCCTTGCAGGGCAGATCGCTCCGCTGCTGCTCGTGAACGAGATCCGCACGGTCGCCGCGGACGACCTCTGGCTGAGCTCCGCACACGGCACGGATGCCGTCGGCATCCACTTCACGTGGAAGCCCGACGAGGCGGCCGTCCGCGCGTTCCTCCCCACGCTCGAGGCCCTGCTTCCGGCGACCGCCCGGCCGCACTGGGGCAAGGTGTTCACCCTCGATCCCTCCGAAGTGCGCTCGCGGTATACGCGATGGGACGACTTCGCCGCGCTCGCCGCCCGTTTCGACCCCGAGCGCCGCCTCGTGAACCCCTACCTCGAGAGGCTCGGTCTGTAACGAGCACCGGGTCGTCACAGCGAGACCCCGACCGCCGTGATCCGGCGGTGATGCCCGCCTCCGTCTGCATCGAGGACGGGCGGTGTTCCGGATTTCACCCTGTGCCCACCGGACTGTTACCGGTAACTTGCGAACCGTAGTGATCATCGCCCCGCGACAGCTCCACCGGGCTCTCGTCGTGCGGGGCTCCGGCATCTCGAAGAGGAGAGTGCATGAACAACGTCGCGGTCATTTTGCTCAGCCCCCACCGGTCTCGCCCTGTCGCGTCCCGTCGTCTCGCGCACGCAGTGCAGCAGGGCAGCCCCCCGACAGCCACGCTGACCAGGCCGCGGGAATCCCGCTGGGCCGACCCCGCGACCCCGCGACCCCACGACCCCCCGACCCCCCGACCCCACAAGGGACCGACGACCGCCTCGGTGATCCACCGCGGCGGAAGACTCGGTCGCATCCCCACCTTCGCCTGAGGTCCCCGCCCTCGACGGCCTCCTTCACCGAGGGAGCGCCGTGATCGGAGCGCGCCCGCGCGCCCTCGAGCGAATCGATCCACAAGGAGAACACCCGTGAAGTCCCAGTCCAGATCCGCCGATCGGCAGCGTAGCCGATCCCTGTCGCGCCCCGCGGCGCTGTGGGGCATCGCCGCCCTGCTCGCGTCGTCCGTCACCGCGGTCGCCGCACCGGGAGCGGCGGTCGCCGCTCCCGCGAACACCTTCTCCCACGGCGCCTTCGAGACCGGAGTGACCGCGACCGAGCCGCCCGTGGTCGCCGGCAACCTCCTGCCGGACGGCCGGTTCGTCTCCGATCTCGCCGGGTGGACCGCCCCCCGTGGCGGCACGCTCGCCCTCGGCGACGATGCCGCCAGCGGCGCGCACGCTCTCACCGTCACCGGCCGAGAGAACACCCAGTCGGGGCCGTTCGCGAGCGTCGCCGACAAGATCGAGCTCGGTGCCACCTACCGCCTCACCGGCTCGCTCAGATACGACGAGGGGGCCCCGACCCAGCAGTTCAACTTCACGTTCTGCCCGACGAATTTCAACGGATGCGCCGACTACGGCCATACGTTCACGAAGGGAGAATGGGGCACGTTCTCGCAGGAGTTCACCGCTGAGGCGAAGCATGTCGCGGCGGGATGGCTGTTCGTCGAGACCCCGTGGGGCTCCGCCGCGCTGCAGGACTTCTCGGTCGACGACGTCTCGCTGGTCAAGATCGCCGATGTGCCGGAAGCACCCGCCTTCACGAGCCTCGAGAAGGTGCAGACCAAGCCGATCGGCGACCACAACCCCCTCGTCGGGCACAAGTTCGGTGCGGACCCGCATCACCTCGTCTACAACGGCCGTCTCTACATCTACTCGACCGATGACACGCAGCAGTACGACCTGAACAGCAAGGACGAGAACGGCCTGCCGACGCAGTCGAACGGCTACGGCGGCATCACCCGTCTGAACGTGATGTCCACGACCGACATGGTCAACTGGGTCGATCACGGCGCGGTGCCGATCGCTCGTGAAGGCGGTGCCGCACCGTGGTCCCGCAACTCCTGGGCACCGGCGGCCATCGAGAAGGACGGCAAGGTCTACCTCTACTTCTGCGACAACGGAACCGGTACCGCGGTCGTCGTCGGCGGCTCTCCGCTGGGCCCGTGGCAGGACCCGCTCGGCAAGAAGATCATTCCCGACACGGTCTCCCGCGACTACATCGCCGGAGGCGGATTCCCCGCCGGCATGTGGTTGTTCGACCCCGAGGTCTTCATCGACGACGACGGACAGGGTTACCTGTACTTCGGCGGCAACTCGCAGATCGGCACCTCGCCGAACGTGCAGGGTCCGCAGAACCCGAAGTCGACGCGTGTCGTCAAGCTGAAGGACGACATGGTCACCCTCGACGGAGACCCGGTCGAGATCGACGCCCCCGGCATGTTCGAGGCCTCGAGCATGTTCACGCACGACGGCAAGTACTACTACTCGTACTCGTCGAACTTCCAGGTGAACGAGCAGTCGGGCCTGTACCCGTCGCGCGGGGCGATCGCCTACATGATGACCGACGATCCGATGAAGCTCGGATCCTCGGAGTACGCGGGTGTGGCGTTCCAGAACCAGGGCACGTTCTTCGGTGCGGGCAACGGCGGCAACAACCACTCCGACATGTTCGACTACAAGGGCGAGACGTACTTCACCTACCATGCGCAGACGCGCGGTGCGGCGTGGGCGGAGGCCCTCGGCACCCCCGGTGCGACGCAGGGCTACCGCTCGGTGCACATCGACAAGCTCGAGTTCAACGACGACGGCACCATCAAGCCGATCGTCGGCACCCGCGCCGGCGTGGAGCAGGTCGAGAGCTTCGACCCGTACCGCACCTTCGAGGCGGAGACGCTCGCCTGGCAGCTCGGCATCGCCACGGCCACGACGGATGCCGTCTCGGTCGAGTTCCCCGAGCACAACGGGTCGGGGAACATGGTGCTCTCGAGCGTCGATGACGGAGACTTCTCGGGCGTCGCGGGTGTCGACTTCGGTGCCGGCGCCCAGAAGGTGTCGGCGACGGTGAAGCCGCTGGTCGCCGGAAGCAGCATCCAGGTTCGTCTGGATGACGTCGACGGTCCCGTCGTGGCGGAGATCCCCGTCGACGGCGCGGTCGGAGAATGGGCGACGGTCGAGGCCGACGTCACCGGCGCCACGGGCGAGCACGATGTGTTCTTCGTCTTCGCCGGTGCCGAGGGTGCGGATGCCGAGACCGACCTGTTCGAGGTCGACAACTGGGCGTTCACCCCGATCGACGACAGCCCCGAGGTGGAGCTGGAGGCTCAGCTCTCGGTCTCGGAGGTCGCCGCGGGTGGTTCTGTCACCGTGACGGCCACGGGGGTGACGGCCGACGAGGTCGAGATCGGCATCGAGAGCACCTATCGCCCGCTCACCACCGCGACCGTCGCCGACGGTCGGATCGAGGCGTCCGTGGTGATCCCCGCCGATACGACGGCGGGTGCGCACCACATCGTGCTCCGCGACGGTGAGACGGAGCTCGCACGACTGCCGCTCACCGTCGCCCGCGCCGACACCGGCGGCGGGACCGACGGCGGTACCGATGGCGGTACCGATGGTGGCACTGATGGCGGTACCGATGGTGGCACTGATGGTGGGACCGATGGTGGCACTGACGGCGGTACCGATGGTGGCACTGACGGCGGCACCGATGGTGGCACTGACGGCGGCACCGACGGTGGTACTGATGGTGGCACTGACGGTGGGACCGATGGTGGCACTGATGGTGGCACCGATGGTGGTACTGACGGCGGCACCGATGGCGCTGGCCCCGGTACTCCGTCGACCGGCGGCGGCACGTCGACCGGCGGCGGTCCGTCCACCGGCGTGGGCACGGGCGTGGGCACCGACGGTTCCCTCGCGAAGACCGGAGGGGATGCGGGTGCGTCGCTGACAGCGGCATCGCTCGGCGCTCTCCTCCTGGCGCTCGGATCCGCGGTCTGGATCCTGCGCCGTCGAAGCCGCTCGGTCGTGGAGACCGAGACGGAGTGAGGTGGGGTCGCCGTCCCCCCACGGCGACCGACCTCGGGAGCCCACCTCCTCCTGCTGCCCCCCACAGCAGGAAGGGGTGGGCTCCTCGCCCCTGGCGAGGGCCGATTGCACGGCCGTGCCTGTTCTCGGTAACATTCTCTGCAGGCGGGACCGACGGAGGTGCGCATGCCCAACCTCGGTTCCGACAAGCCCGGCCTCCGGCACGTGGCAGACCTCGCGGGCGTCTCGCACATGACCGTGTCGCGAGTGCTGAACGATCACCCGAACATCAAGCCCGACACCAGACGCCGCGTCCTCGAGGCGATCGAAGAGCTCGACTACCGCCCCAACCTCGTGGCCAGAGCGCTCGCCACCCAGCGCACGCGCCGGATCGGCGTCATCGTCGAGAGCGCGGTCGCGCACGGCCCCACCAGCATCCTGCGCGCCGTCGAGCTGTCGGCCCGCGCAGCGGGGTACTCGGTCACGCCGGTCGCGCTGCACGAGGGCGACGCGCTGTCGCCGCAGGAGGCGGTCGACAATCTCGTCACGCAGGGCGTCGACGCGCTGTGCGTGATCGCGCCGCGCTCGTCATCGGTCGCCGCGCTGCGCCGCATCGCCATCACGGTGCCGATGCTGGTCGTCAAGGCCGACGCCGACCCGACGTTCCTCACGGTCTCGATCGATCAGCACGCCGGCACGACCCTGGTCGTCGATCACCTGGTCGCGCTGGGCCATCGCGACATCCTGCATCTCGCGGGGCCCCTCGACTGGCTGGACGCCAGGGCCAGGGAGCGCGCGTTCCACACCAGGGCGAAGTCGTGGGGAATCCGCGAGCGTCCGATCGTGGTCGGCGACTGGTCGGCCGACTTCGCCTACGACTTCGCGAAGGGTCTCACCCGACTGCCCGAGTACACGGCGATCTTCGCCGCCAACGACGACATGGCCATCGGCCTCGTCCACGGACTCCACGACCGAGGGTTCGAGGTGCCGACCGACCTCAGTGTCGTCGGATTCGACGACATCCCCCTCGCCCGGCATTTCCTGCCGCCGCTGACGACCGTGCGCCAGGACTTCGGCTCGCTCGGCGTCTCCGTCGTCGAGATGCTGCGAGCCGCGATCGAGGGGCGCGAGATCCCCGCACTCACCCGCATCCCGACCGAGCTGGTGCCCCGGGCCTCGTCCGCCGCCCCCAGGGAGGTGCGATGAGCACCGACCGAACCCCCGAGCCGGTCGTGCGTCTCGAGGGCATCACGGTCGAGTTCCCCGGCGCGCACGCCCTCGACGACGTCGACTTCCGGCTGTTCCCCGGCGAGGTGCATGCGGTGATGGGTGAGAACGCGGCCGGCAAATCGACCCTGGTCGGCGTGATCACGGGCACCCACGCCCCGGATGCCGGGTCGGTGCTCGTCGACGGCGAGCCCCGCCGCTTCTCGGGCGTCGCCGACAGCCGTGCCGCGGGCATCGCCGCCGTGTTCCAGGAGGCGCAGCTGAGCCCGAACCTCAGCGTCGCCGAGAACGTGATGCTGGGCCGCGAGCGCCGCGGGCGCTTCGGCATCGACTGGCGCCGCACCAGGACCGACGCCGCCGAGGCGCTGGCATGGCTCGGGCTCGAGGATCTCGATCCGAAGACGCCCTTGTCGCTGCTGACCCCCGCGCAGAAGCAGCTCGTGGCGCTGGCTCGGGCCGTCGTCGACGAACCGAGGGTGCTGGTTCTCGATGAGCCGACGTCGAGCCTCGACGTCGCCGAGGTCGCGACGCTGATGCGCGTCATCCGAGGGCTCCGCACGCGGGGTGTGGCGATCCTGTTCATCTCGCACTTCCTCGAGCAGGCGTTCGCGATCAGCGACCGCATGACGGTGCTGCGAGGGGGCAGGAGGGTGGGGGAGTACGCCACCCGCGACCTCGACCGCGCGGACCTGATCTCGAAGATGCTCGGCAAGGACATCGAGAGCCTCAGGGCGCTCGGCTCCGAGCGCAAGGCGCACCACTACGCGTCCGACGGGCAGCCCGCGCTGCAGGCGTCGGATCTGGGGCGGCGCGGCGAGCTCGAGCAGATGGACATCGAGATCCAGAGGGGCGAGATCGTCGGCCTCGCGGGGCTGCGGGGCTCGGGGCGCACCGAGGTGGCGTCGCTGCTGAGCGGCACCGTGCGCGCAGACAGCGGGGTGCTCTGGGTCGACGGAGAGCAGGTGCAGCTGCGCAGCCCGTCGGTGGCGCTGCGGCATCGGATCGCACTGTCGGCCGAGAACCGCGGAACGCAGGGGATCATCGGCGAGCTCACGGCGAGGGAGAACATGATCCTCTCGCTGCAGGCGCTGCGCGGGTGGTCGAGACCGCTCGCGCCGGCCGAGGCGTCGGCCCTCGTGGAGACGTACGTCGAGGCGCTGCATCTCGATCCGGGGGATCTGGATCGACCGGTCGCCGTGCTCTCGGGCGGCACGCAGCAGAAGATCCTGCTCGCGCGGGCGCTGGCCGTGCGCCCGCACGTGCTGATCCTCGACGAGCCGACCCGCGGCATCGACATCGCCGCGAAGGTCGATGTGCAGCGGCGCATCAGTCAGCTGGCGGGCGACGGGGTCGCGGTGGTCTTCATCTCGTCGGAGCTCGAGGAGGTCGTGCGTCTGAGCGACCGCATCATCGTGCTGAAGGACCGCGAGAAGATCGGCGAGCTCAGCAACGGACCGGGTGTGACGGTCGACACGGTGGTGGAGATGATCGCCGCCGAGCTCGGCCACAGCGTCGAATTGTGATCGGTAACAGAATCGTTAGGTAGCGAAATCGCTGATTTGACGATTACCTCTTGTGTTACAGAAATTGTTCCCGGTAACATCACGGCAGGACACGCGACATCGCGGTCCTGCAATCACGACAGGGACCACGGCGGTCCATCGTTGCCGGAATGACTACCGGCGTCTCGAAGAGGAGAGAAAATGTCCGCGAACAAGCGCATCCGCATCGCGTTCGGCCTGGCAGCAGTCGGCGCACTCACCATCGGCCTCGCGGCCTGCTCGACCGGGGACTCCGGGGGAGAGGGTGCAGGCTCCGGCGATGTCACCACCGTCGGCTTCGTCGCCGTCGGACCCGAGGGCGCCTGGCGCGAGGCCAACGAGCAGAACATCCAGGACACCTTCACCGAGGAAGCCGGATACGACCTCAAGTACGCCCCGGCCACCAACCTCGACCAGAAGTCGCAGATCGACGCGTTCACGTCGTTCGTCGACGAGGGCGTCGACGTCATCCTGCTCTCGGCCACCGAGGCCTCCGGCTGGGAGGACTCGCTCAAGCGTGCACAGGAGGCCGAGATCCCGGTCATCCTCCTCGACCGCGGCATCGAGCCCGACGACGACAGCCTGTACGTGACCCGCATCGCCCCCGACAACGTCGAGGTCGCGAAGGAGGTCGGCGCCTGGGCCGCCGCCACGTTCCCCGACGGCGGCAACTACGTCGTGCTCGAGGGTCCCGCCGGCGTCGGCGTCGTCAACGAGCGCAACACCGGCTTCGATGAGGGACTGGGCGGGTCGTCGCTGAAGAAGCTCGACGCGCAGACCGCGAACTGGTCGGCCGAGGAGGGCAAGAGCGTCTTCGAGACCATGCTCAAGTCGTCGGGCAACAACATCCAGCTCGTGTTCGCACAGAACGACGAGATGGGACTCGGCGCGGCGCAGGCCGCTGAGGAGGCCGGCCTCGTGGTGGGCACCGACGTCAAGATCGCCACGATCGACGGCACCAAGAACGCCATGACCGCCCTTGCCGACGGAGAGCTCAGCTACGTGCACGAGTACAACCCGCTGTTCGGCGAGACGGCTCTCGACGTGGTCGAGAAGACGCTGGCCGGCGAGGACGTCGACTCCTACATCGTCGTCCCGAGCGAGGCGTTCGACTCCGCCGAGGCCGCGCAGGCCGTGCTGGCAGACCGCAAGTACTGATCGAGACCGACCCCGACGCCGGAGCGATCCGGCAGCGAGTCCGGGTGGCGCAGACGCTGCGCCACCCGGACTCACCCGGACGGAGAGACCCATGAACGAAGAATTTCCCCTCGTCGAGATGCGCGGAATCTCCATCGAGTTCCCCGGTGTGAAGGCGCTCGACGCCGTCGACTTCCGCCTGTTCCCCGGCGAGGTGCATGCGCTCATGGGTGAGAACGGAGCGGGCAAGTCGACGCTCATCAAGGCCCTCACCGGCGTGTACCGCATCGACTCCGGCTCGATCGTCGTCGCGGGCAGCGCGCGCAGCTTCGGCGGTGCCGGCGACGCGCAGGACGCCGGGATCTCGACGGTGTACCAGGAGGTCAACCTCGCGCCCAACCTCTCGATCGGCGAGAACGTGATGCTCGGCCATGAGCGCAGGGGAGTGTTCGGCATTAACTGGACGGCGACCCATCGCGCGGCCGGTGAGGCTCTCGAGCGCCTCGGGCTCGGCCACCTCGACACCCGCAAGCCCCTCTCGACGCTCTCGATCGCCGTGCAGCAGCTCGTGGCCATCAGCCGGGCGATGGCGATCAAGGCCAAGGTCCTCATCCTCGACGAGCCCACCTCGAGCCTCGACGCGGCCGAGGTCGAGGGGCTGTTCACCGTCATCCGCTCGCTCCGCGACCAGGGCGTCGCGATCCTGTTCGTCTCGCACTTCCTCGACCAGGTCTACGCGATCAGCGACCGTCTCACGGTGCTGCGCAACGGACGATACGAGGGCGAGTACCTCACTCGGGAGCTCGACCGGCACGCACTCATCTCGAAGATGATCGGCAAGGATCTCGACACGCTCACCTCGCTCGGCGGCAACCGACGCCGCGAGCCGCGCGACCCCGCCGAGCAGCCGCTGCTGTCGGCGACGGGGATCTCCAGGCGGGGTGCGGTCGAGGCGACCGACATCGACATCCGCCCCGGCGAGGTGGTGGGATTCGCGGGCCTGCTCGGCTCCGGCCGCACCGAGCTCGCGCGGCTGCTGTACGGCGCGGATCGCGCTGACGAAGGCTCCATCGAACTGCACGGGCAGCGGGTGGATCTCCGCTCGCCCGCCGACGCACTGCCCCGACGGCTCGCCTTCTCGACCGAGAACCGCCGCGACGAGGGGATCATCGGCGACCTGACCGTGCGAGAGAACATCATCCTCGCGGTGCAGGCCGAGCGCGGCTGGGCGCGGCCGATGAGCCGCAAGGAGCAGGACGCGATCGTCGACCGCTACATCGAGCAGTTCCACGTGCGACCGGCCGACCCCGATCGCATGATCAAGAACCTCTCGGGCGGCAACCAGCAGAAGGTGCTGCTCGGACGCTGGCTCGCGACGCAGCCCGAGCTGCTGATCCTCGACGAGCCGACCCGAGGCATCGACGTCGGCGCCAAGGCCGAGATCCAGGAGGCCGTGGCCGAGCTCGCCGAAGAGGGAGTCGCGGTCGTGTTCATCTCGTCGGAGCTGGAGGAGGTTGTGCGACTGTCCGAGCGGATCGTCGTGCTGAAGGACCACCGCAAGATCGGCGAGATCCAGAACGGCCCCGATGTCACCGCACAGGTGATCGTCGACGTCATCGCCGCCCACGGTGTGGACGCCGCGGCCGAGACCCTCGACGACACCGACGGCGCAGTGACCGATAGCATCGCCCCCACGACCGACAAGGAGGCAGCGCGATGACCGCGTCAGCCGGCACCGCCATCTGGCGGGATCTGATCCACAAGCCCTTCTTCTGGGGGATCGTCGCGATCCTCGCGCTGCTCGCCCTGAACGTCGTCAAGGATCCGACGTACCTCGCGCTCTCGATCAACCCCAACAACGGCAACCTCGTCGGCAACCTCGTCGACATCCTGCGCCAGGCCGCCCCGGTGATGATGATCGCGATCGGGATGTCGCTCGTCATCGCCACCGGCGGCATCGACCTCTCCGTCGGCTCGCTCATGGCCGTCGCCGGCGCGGTCTCGATGGAGTTCCTCAGCGCGGCCGGCGACTCGTTCGGCGCGGCGCTCGCCGCCGTCGGCCTGGCGCTGGTGATCGCCGGAATCCTCGGGGCGGTCAACGGACTGCTCGTCGCCTACGTCGGGCTGCAGCCCTTCATCGCCACCCTGGTGCTGATGCTCGCCGGTCGAGGGATCGCCAAGGTGATCACCGGCGGGCAGAACACCACCGCCTCGAACGACTCGTTCCGCTGGATCGCGAACGGTTTCGTGATCGGCATCCCGGTCGTGTTCATCCTCGCGGTGCTCATCGTGATCGCGGTCGGCTGGGTGGTCAGGCGCAGTGCGCTCGGCCTCATGATCGAGGCGATCGGCATCAACCCCAAGGCGAGCCGCATGGCCGGCATCAAGCCGAAGGGGCTGCTGCTCACCGCCTACATCATGAGCGGCATCCTCGCCGGAGTCGCCGGCATCATGTCGGTCGGCAGCGTCATGACCGTCGACATCTCGCGCACCGGCTACCAGCTCGAACTCGACGCGATCCTGGCGGTCGTGATCGGCGGCGCCTCGCTCGCGGGCGGCAAGTTCTCGCTGAGCGGCGCGTTCGTCGGCGCCCTCCTGATCGCCACCCTCGACAAGACCGTGCTGTACCTCGGCGTCTCGTCGTCGGCCACCCCGGCCTTCAAGGCCATCGTCATCGTCGTACTGTGCCTGCTGCAGTCGCAGCGGGTGCGCAGCTGGTTCACACGTCGACGCCGGGAACGTCCGGTCGAACAGCTGCTGCAGAAGGAAGAGGTGTCGGCATGACCGCCCTGACCGTCGAATCCCGAGCCGACGAGCGCTCGACCCAGACGCTCCTCGAGCGCGTGCAGCGCATGATCCGCGCCAACCCGTCGGTGCTGCCGACCGTCGCCTCGGTCGTCATCTTCGTGGGCATGGTGATCTTCGGAGAAGTCGCGTACGGCCGCATCCTGCAGTTCAACACTCTGTCGAACCTGCTCATCAACAACGCGCACCTGATCGTGCTCGCCGTCGCCCTGACCTTCGTCATCCTGACCGGAGGCATCGATCTCTCCGTCGGATCGGTCATCGCGGTCTCGTCGGTGGCCGGAGTCATGCTCTCGAATGCGGGATGGAACGCATTCGCCGTCATCGTCGCGATGATCGTCATCGGGATGCTGTTCGGGGTCGTCTCGGGCGTGCTGATCCGATACTTCAACGTGCAGCCGTTCATCGCGACGCTCGCGATGATGTTCCTCGGTCGAGGGCTCGCCTCGCTGCTCAGCACCAAGCCCGAGCGGCTGGGCGAGGACTCCCCGATCCGCTGGATCGGGTCGCAGCTGAAGATCATCGACGGGCCCAAGGTGAACGACCTCGTCATCACCCCGGCGGTGCTCATCGCGGTGATCGTGGTGGCGGTCGCGTTCTTCGTGCTGCACCGCACCCGCACCGGCCGCACCGTCTACGCGATCGGCGGATCCGAGAACTCGGCGCTGCTGATGGGACTGCCCGTGCAGCGCACCAAGGTCATGGTCTACGTGATCAGCGGTGGCCTGGCCGGCCTCGCCGCGGTGCTGTACACGGCGCGACTGGGCACGGCGCAGAACATCACCGGCATCGGGTGGGAGCTCGACGCGATCGCCGCGGCCGTCATCGGCGGAACCGTGCTGACCGGTGCGTACGGCTACGTGCTCGGATCTGTGATCGGCGCACTGGTGCTCGGACTCATGAACGTGCTGATCACGCGCGACGGCGGCATCCCGCCCGAGATGACGACGATCATCACCGGAGGCATCCTGCTCGTGTTCGTGCTGCTGCAGCGGGCGGTGATCCGCAAGCGGGAGTAGCGGCGTCAGACGCCATCGACGACGAACGGCCCCCTCTCGATCGAGAGGGGGCCGTTCGTGTGCGCGGGATGCGGCTGCGTCAGCTCGTCGGGATCCACACCCGCATCGTCGACGGGCCGCGCCGAGCCCAGTCGTGGTAGGCGACCAGGGGCGCGTCGGAGGCCTCTCCCGTCGAGCGATGCCGCACCGGCAGCACGACATGACCGTCCCGCTCGACGGGCTCTCCGGCGACGACGGCGTCTCCGACGTCGGCGCCGAGGTCGATCGACTCGAGCGCCAGGACCTCGGGGCCCCGTTCGATCGCGACGCTGCCCCGCACGGCATCGACCATCGGATGCGGTGCCGTGGCGCGCGCCACGATCGGCAGCGTCAGCTCGACGACGTCGCCGGCGCGGAACGCATGAGCGACCTGGAGCGCACCGGCAGGCGCAGGGGACTCCTTCGCCTCGTCTCCGCGGCGCACGCGCACCGTCGCTCCCGAGGCCCAGGAGGGCACGCGCAGCGTCAGGGCGAACTCGGCGTCTTCGGTGATCGTGATCCGCACGACCCCCTCGGCGGGGTAGGTGGTCGACACGTCGAACGCGACGACCCGGCCGTCCGGCAGCGTCGTGCGCACGGTCGACGGCGCGTACTGGTGCAGCTGCACGCCGTCGTCATCGGCCGTCGCGACGTAGGCGGCGAGGCTAGAGAAGGTGCGCGCCACGTTCGGGGGGCAGCAGGACACCTCGAACCACGGTGCCCGCAGCGATGACGAGGCGCGGGGGGAGGTCGCGTCCGGGTCTGCGGGAATCCCCGGCGTGCGCTGATGCAGCGTGTTGGCGTAGAAGAACGAGCGGCCGTCCGACCCCGGAGAGGTCGCGACCACGTTGAACAGCGTGCGCTCGATCAGGTCGGCGTACTGCGCCTCGCCGGTCGCGAGCAGCAGGCGCCACGAGAACATGATCGATCCGATCCCCGCGCAGGTCTCGGAGTAGGCGCGATCCGACGGCAGCTCCCAGTCGTCGCCGAACGCCTCGTCCTGATGGTGCGACCCCTGGCCGCCCGTGACGTAGGTGCGGCGCTCGACCGTGCGATCCCACTGCGCGCGCAGGGCGTCGAGCAGCGACGCATCCGACAGCTCGGTCGCCACGTCGGCGGCGGCGGCGGAGAGGTAGTTGGCGCGCACCGAGTGCCCGCGCAGCGCCTCGGCGTCGCGCACCGACACATCGTCCTGGAAGTAGCTGCGCCCCCACTCGATCTCGCCCAGAGAACCACGGCCGTGCCGCTCGACGAACAGAGCGGCCTGATCGAGGTAGCGCCTCTCGTCGAGAGCTCGGCCGAGCTCCGCCAGGCCCACCTCGACCTCGGAGTGTCCGCAGATCGCGTCGCGTGCGTCCGGACCGAACTCGCGGCAGACGAGGTCGGCGGCGCGGCGGGCGATGTCGATCAGCCCGTCATCCGACTCGGGCCGCGTGCGCACCCGCGCGACGGCCGCCTGGAACAGGTGCCCGAGGCAGTACAGCTCGTGGCCCCACTGCAGCGCCGTCCATCGGTCGTCCTGCCCCTCGCGTCCGAACATGGTGTTGAGGTATCCGTCGGGCTCCTGCGCGGCGCCGACCCGATCGACGATGCGACGGAATCGCCGCTCGAGGTCGCTGTCGGCCGCGGCGTCCGTGCGGCCGATCTCCCACGCGAGCGCCTCGAGGTACTTGTAGATCTCGGAGTCGGCGAACTCGCGCCCGCGGCGCCCGGACGGCAGTGAGCCGGCGGCCGCGAGGTCGAAGTTGGGCAGCCAGCCCTCCGATTCGAGTCGCGATTCGATGTGCGCGAGCGTGGCCGACCCGTTGACGGCCTGCCGCTCGCCCCAGAATCCACCGGTGATCGAGACCTCGTCGAGGCCGAGAGGGCGCAGGCGTCCGCGGGTGGGGACCACCGGAGCGGCGGGTGTGGTGGTGTCGAACATGGTCATCCCTTGAAGGCGCCGGACATGAATCCGCGCACGTAGTGTCGTTGCAGGATCAGGAAGAGCAGGATGCAGGGGAGCGCCAGCACGACGACCCCCGCCTCGGTGGCGCCGTAGTCGACCACTCCCTGCACCTGTCCTCGGAGGTTCGCGACCGCGAGCGGCAGCGTCATGCGGTTGGTGTCGTTGATGAGGATCAGTGGGGCCATGAAGTCGTTCCACGCGGTGAGGAACGCGAACAGTCCGACGGTCACGAGGCCGGGCTTGACCGCGGGCAGCAGCACGCGCCAGAGGGCGCCCCAGCTCGAGCATCCGTCGACCATCGCCGCCTCGTCCATCTCCTTCGGGATCGACTCGAACGAGATGCGCATCATGAACATCGAGAACGGCAGCTGGAACATCGTGATCACCAGGGCGACGCCGACGAGCGAGTTCTGCAGGCCGACCGCGTTCAGGATCACGTACAGCGGGATCAGCAGCGTGGCATACGGCACCATCAGGATCGCGAGGGTCAGCAGGAACAGCGCGTTCTTGCCGGGGAAAGAGAAGCGCGCGAATGCGTAGCCGCCCAGCAGCGAGATGAACAGGGTGAGCGCGACGGTGAGCACCGAGACGAACAGCGAGTTGCCGAGGTACACCCAGATGCCGGCCTGGTAGTCGCCGAGGGCGATGTAGTTGCCGAAGCCCCAGCCGTCGGTCTGGCTGGTGCCCGCCACCGGGCTGAGCGACGACACGGCCGTCCAGATGAGGGGATAGAGGAAGATCACGGCGAGCGCGGTCGTGAACACCCAGTACGGGATGCCGAAGATGACGCGCATCGCCGTCGAGCGGTATCGCGGTGCGACGGGCTGACTGTTCGGCGCGACGATCGTGCGGGTGAGCGTTTCGGTCATGGTTCTCAGCTCTCATCCGGACGCCGGAAGGCGCGCAACTGGAAGACGTTGATGACGATGAGTGCGAGGAGCACGATCACCGAGAGGGCTCCGGCGATGCCGAGGCTGTTCTGGCCCTGGAAGGCCACGTTGTAGATGAGCTGCACGACCGTCATCGTGCTGTTGTCGGGGCCGCCCTTGGTGAGGATGTAGAACTGCTCGAAGGCGAGCAGCGACCCGGTCACGCACATCACGGTGGTGAGCGCGAACGTCGGCTTGAGCAGCGGCACCGTGATGTGGCGGAACGTCTGCCACGGGCTCGAGCCGTCGATGCGCGCGGCCTCGTAGATGTCGTCGGGGATGCCCTGCAGACCCACGAGCATCAGCAGCATGTAGAAGCCGGCGAAGCGCCACACGATGAGGAAGATCGTCGACCACAGCGCCCCCTCCGGCGTGCCGAGGAACGTGATGCCCCACGACTTCATCAGGCCGGCGAAGGGGCCGGCGATGGGGGAGTACAGCACGTAGAACAGCAGCGACGCCGACGCGAGGCCGAGCGCGCTGGGGATCAGGAAGGCGGTGCGCAGGAAGCCCTTCCACCGCGTCGACTCCTGCACGAGCAGGGCGAGCCCGAGGCCGAGACCGATCAGGATGACGGTCGTGATGACGGTGTAGAGCAGCGTGAAGCGGATCGAGTCCCAGAAGAGGCGGTGGGTGACGGCATCCGCGTAGTTCTCGGGGAAGTTGATGCCCCGGTTGCCGCTGAGCAGAGGCCAATCGGAGGCCGACATCTGCACCACCAGCACCAGCGGCACGACGAACAGCAGGGCGACGAAGATCGCGGTGGGGGCGGCATAGAGCCAGCCCTGCACCGGGCCGCCGAACGCGGTGCGCGGTCTGCGGCGCCGCAAGAGGGGTGCGGTCTGGGTCATCTCGGTCTCTTTCGATCGGGAGTGCGGGACGTGCGGGACGGATGCGGGGGCGGCGCGTTCGCTCCGGCCCCGCATCCGTGGTCACTGCGAGAGGATCGCGGTGATCTCCTCGTTGTCGGCCGGCACCGAGTCCTCGCCGTTGAGCACCGCGTTGCGGATCAGCGTGAGCCAGGGGCTGCCCGGAGCGTTGAAGGCCTGCTGGAAGTTGAGCGCCACCGGGGTGTCGCCCTTGGCCGCCACCTCGTTGATCGTGACGAGCCTCGGGTCGGCGGAGGAGTACTCGTTGTCGGCGAGGTCACCGCGCGACACGGCGTTGCCGTCTTTCGCGAGCACCTCGACCTGAGCGTCCTCCGACATCATCCAGTTGAGGAAGTTCCAGGCCTGCGCTGCCTTCTTCGAGTCCTTCGAGATGCCGATCCCGTCGCCTCCGACGAAGGTCGAGACGCCTCCGTCGACACCGGGGATGCCGGCGACGCCGGCGTCGAAGTCGAGAGACGGGAGCAGGGTGGCGGGGAAGGGCATCACGCCGACCTTGCCCTCGCTGAACGCGGCCGTCCACGTCGGGCCGGCCTCGTCGGTCGAGCTGGGGAGCACGGCTCCGGCCTCTTCGAGCCCGGCCCAGGTGTCGTACACCGCCTGGGCGGAGCCTCCGTCGAGCAGCGACTCGGTGCCGTCGTCGTTCATGACCTCGTCACCGGATGCCCAGATCGAGGGGAACCAGGTGAACACCAGGCATCCGCCGCAGTTCAGGCCCGTCGCCGTGCCGTAGGTGTCGGGCTTGTTCAGAGTCTGCACGGCCATGGCCGCCTCGGAGAACTCCTCGAGCGTGGCGGGTGCCTTCTCGGGGTCGAGGCCCGCCTCGGCGAAGAGCTCCTTGTTCCAGAAGAGCATCGAGAGGTCGAGGGCGAACGGCAGCACGTACTCCGCGTCGTCGACCGTGCCCGCCGCCAGGTGGCCGGGGTTGATCTCGTCTTTGAAGTCGAGGCCGTCGATCTGCTCGGACATGTCCTGGAAGAGTCCCTGCTGGGCCCAGTTCGGCACATAGACGATGTCGGCGGCGAAGAGGTCGGGCAGCCCTCCCGAGCCGGCTGCGGCGCCGACCTTGGCGACATAGTCGTCGTTGGGCACGACCGTGAGCTCGACCTGGTTCTCGTGGCTCGCGTTGTAGGCGTCGACGAGCAGCTTGGCCTGGCGCTCGATGGGCGCGCGGGTCCACAGCGTCAGCGTCGTGCCGTCGTCGGTCCCCTCCGCCGTGATCGGCTCGTTCGAGGCCTCGTCTGCGGCGGGTGCGCAGGCGGCGAGGCCGCCGACCAGCAGGCCGGCCGCGACGACGGCGGCGGATGCGCGGCGCGCGGCGTGTGTGCGGATGATGTTCATGGGCGGGGGCTCCTCTTGGCTCTTCCTCGAGCGGATGCGGTGTGGCGCTTCGGCAGTGCAGCGCCGGTGTGGAGATGGTGTGGATCCGGATTTTTCGAAACTTACGAAAACCCTTTCGAAAAGGTATAGCGTGGTTGTGACGGGGTCGTCAAGCCTTGTTCCGATAACCTTTCAGCATCAGGGAGTGAGATGAGCGATTCGACCGGAGTGCGGGCTGTGACCCTCGGCGATGTCGCCGCGCGCGCAGGAGTGTCGATCTCGACGGCCTCCAAGGCGCTGAACGATCGCGGTGACGTCTCGGCGGCGACGCGGGCCAAGGTCCGTGCGATCGCCGACGAACTCTCGTTCACGCCCAACGCGATGGCCCGGGGCCTCCTCGCCGGCCGCACGGGCACGGTCGGTCTGCTCACCAGCGACCTCGAGGGTCGGTTCATGCTGCCGATCCTCATGGGCGCCGAAGACGCCTTCGGCGCCGGCCGCATCAACGTCTTCCTGTGCGATGCCCGAGGTGACGCCATCCGCGAGCAGCACCACCTGCGTGAACTTCTGAGCCGCCGGGTCGACGGCATCATCGTCGTGGGGCGGCAGACCGATCCGCGTCCGTCGCTCGGGCAGGAGATCCCGGTGCCCGTCGTCTACGCCTACGCGCCGTCAGACGACCCGCACGACCTGTCGCTGACCCCCGACAACTACGCGGGAGGGCGTCTCGCGATCGAGCATCTGCTCGCCTGCGGACGGCGGCGCATCGCGCACATCTCGGGCGACCCGACCTATGCCGCGGCGCAGGACCGCCTCGCCGGCGCCAGAGCTGCACTCGGCGACGCGGGACTCGAGCTCGTCGGCGAGCCGATGTTCTCGGAGTGGACGGAGCACTGGGGACGCGATGCCGCGGCGATGCTGCTGCAGCGGCATCCCGACATCGATGCGGTGTTCTGCGGGTCGGATCAGATCGCCCGGGGGGCGCTCGACTCGGCGCGGGATCTCGGCCGATCGGTTCCCGACGACCTCGCGGTGATCGGCTACGACAACTGGCAGGTGCTCGCCACCAACGCCCGACCCGAGCTGACCAGCATCGACGCCAACCTGCAGCAGCTGGGTCGCGAGGCGGCGCTGCGGGTGTTCGACGCGATCGACGGCATCGACATCGGTGAGGGCACGCACCGTCTGCCGGTGCGTCTCGTCATCCGCGGATCCACGATCGCCCGACGCTGAGGCGTGCCCGCACGTCCGGTCGATCGTGCGCGCGGCACGGTGCGTCCGATCAGACCGCGTCGCGCCAGGAGTGCTGCGGATCGAAGCCGAGCACGCGTCGCGCCTTGTCGATCGAGAGCAGCGTCTCGTGCGGACCGAATTCGCGGGCGCGCGGCACGTCGGGAAAGACCTCGGCGAGCAGCTCGTCGTTCGGCCGCGACATCACGGTGTCGGCCGCCGCGATGATGAAGGTGTCGAAGCCGGGAGTTGCGACCTCGAGGGCGCGCTGCACGGCCTGGGCTCCGTCACGGGCGTCGATGTAGCCCCAGAGGTTCCACTTGCGACGAAGGGCGTCGGCGTCGAAGTCCGGGAACTCGGCGTAGTCCGCGGGGTTCATCACGTTCGAGAAGCGCAGCGCCGTGATCGAGAGGTCGGGATGCCAGCGGACGAGCTCGGTCGCCATGCGCTCCTCGAGCGTCTTGACCAGCGAGTACACCGACTCGGGGCGGGCGGGGTAGTCCTCGTCGACGGGCACGTAGGGCGGTGGCACGTCGAAGGGCAGGCCGAGGACCGTCTCGCTCGACGCGTAGACGACGCGGCGGATGCCGAGGCGCACCGCCGCCCAGAACACGTTGAACGTCGCCGGCATGTTGTTGTGGAAGGTCGCGACGTCGCTGCGGATGCCCGGGGCGGGGATCGCGCCGAGATGCACCACGGCGTCGATGCCGTCGTGCCGATCGCCGACGCCGCCGAGGGCATCCACGACCTGGCCGTAGTCGGTGAGGTCGACCTGCACGAAGTCGGGGCCGCGGGTGCCCGCGACGTCCATGCCGATGACCTCGTAACCCTGGGCGCGGAGCTCCCGCGCGACGACGCTGCCGAGCTTGCCCGATGATCCGGTGAGTGCGATGCGCATGTCACCAGAGTGGCACGAAGGCGGGGAGTCTGGGCCGTGCGGCATACACTCGTCGGCGTGAGTGACACGAACAGCGAGCCCCCGCGCACCGTCGGGGTGCGTGATGTCGCCGCTCGTGCCGGGGTGTCGCGGCAGACGGTCTCCCGAGTGCTCAACGACCATCCGGAAGTCGCGGTCGAGACGCGCGAGCGGGTGCTCGCCGCGATGGCCGAGCTCGGCTACCGCATGAACAACGCGGCCAGGGCGCTGGGGACGCGGCGTTCGCGCACCCTCGGTGTGCTGGCCACAGACGCCCTGCACTACGGTCCCTCGCGCAGCATCGCCGCTCTCGAGGCCTCGGCCCGCGAGGCCGGGTACTGGCTGAGCACGGCGTTCGCGGACGCGGGGGACGCGGATGCCGTGGTCGCCGCTGTCGACCACCTCGTGATGCAGGGCGTCGAGGGCATCGTCGTCGTCGCACCGCACGCCCACACCCTCGACGCGCTCGACGAGGTGCGCATCGGGGTTCCGGTCGTCACGCTGCACGCGGCCGACCGGGGGGCTCGTGGCCTCTCGGTCGATCAGGCGGCGGGAGCCCGGCTCGCGGTCGGGGCGCTCGCGGATGCCGGTCACACGCGCATCGCGCACCTCGCCGGACCCGCCGACTGGCTCGAGGCCGAGTCCCGCGCCGAGGGGTTCGCCGCCGAGCTCGCCGCGAGAGGGCTCGCCGCCGGGCCCGTGTTCGAGGGCGACTGGACCGCGGGATCGGGCTATGCGGCGGTCGAGGCCGTGCGCGGATCCGGTGTGACGGCCGTGTTCGTGGCGAACGACCAGATGGCGCTCGGGCTGCTCGGCGGTCTGCACGAAGCCGGGCTCACCGTGCCGGGCGACATCAGCGTGGTGGGATTCGACGACACCCCGGACGCCGCGTACTACTGGCCCAAGCTCACGACCGTGCGGCAGGACTTCGCCGAGTTGGCGCGTCGTGCGGTGGCGGCGGTGCTGGCGGGCAGCGTGGAGGCTCCGGCATCCGATCTCCCTCCCGTGGCGCCGGTGCTGGTCACCCGGGATTCGGTCGCCCCGCCGCGCTGACCCGGGATTCGCCGTGCCGTGCCGTGCTGACCCGTCCCGTCCCGTCTCGCGCCGTGCCGACCGGTCCTGTCCCGTCCCGTCCCGTCGCGGCGCGGGGTCGATTTCGCACGGGAATCGCAGGCGGGGTCGATTTCGCACGTTGATCGGCCGTATCCGATGCGAAACTGACCCCGCCTGGATCCGCGGTGCGAAACTGACCCCGCCTGGATCCGCGGTGCGAAACTGACCCCGCACGGACGCGGCGACAGCGCGCGTCTTGACCGCCGCCGCACCCGCGTGACACACTTCTGTGACCGGTCACAGTGACCACCGACGACCCGAGGTACCCGTGAGCAACGAAGCCCCCGCCTTCTCCCCCGAGATCGCCGCATCGATCCAGACCGTCCGTGAGGACGTCGCCCGCCTGCACGGCGAACTCGTGCGCTACGGGCTCGTGGTCTGGACGGGCGGAAACGTCTCGGGGCGGGTCCCCGGCGCCGATCTGTTCGTGATCAAGCCCTCGGGAGTCAGCTACGACGACCTCGCGCCCGAGAACATGATCCTCTGCGACCTCGACGGCGCCGTGATCGCCGGAACGCCGGGCAGCGATCGCTCGCCCTCCAGCGACACCGCGGCTCACGCCTACGTCTATCGCCACATGCCCGAGGTCGGCGGCGTCGTGCACACGCACTCGACCTTCGCGGTCGCCTGGGCGGCCCGCGGCGAGGAGATCCCCTGCGTCATCACGGCCATGGCCGACGAGTTCGGCGGACCCATCCCCGTCGGGCCCTTCGCGATCATCGGCGACGACTCGATCGGACGCGGCATCGTGCAGACCCTCTCCGGCCACCGCAGCCGGGCGGTGCTGATGCAGAACCACGGCCCCTTCACCATCGGCGTCGATGCGAAGGACGCCGTGAAGGCGGCCGTCATGGTCGAGGACGTCGCCCGCACCGTGCATCACGCCCGCGAGGCGGGCCCCCTGATCCCCCTCCCACAGGAGGCCGTCGACAGCCTCTTCGCCCGCTACCAGAACGTCTACGGACAGAACTCGGACGCCCGACGATGAGCGACACGACCCCCCGCACCACCGCCCCCCGCACCAGCGCCCGCGACGACATCCTCGCCGCCCGCACGAGCCTCGGCATCGAGCTCGGCTCGACCCGCATCAAGGCGTGCCTGATCGGATCGGATGCGACCGAGGTGCTCGCCACCGGGTCGTTCGCCTGGGAGAACCGCCTCGAGGGCGGCCTCTGGACCTACGACCTCGACGAGGTCTGGGCGGGCCTGCAGGCCGCGTACGCCGAGCTCGTCGCCGACGCGGAGCGCGCGCACGGCGTGCGCCCCGAGACGTTCGGCGCCATCGGCATCTCGGCGATGATGCACGGATACCTCGCGTTCGACGCGCAGAGCGAGCTGCTCGTGCCGTTCCGCACCTGGCGCAACACCAACACGGGCGTCGCCGCGACGGAGCTGACCGAGCTGCTCGGGGTGAACATCCCGCTGCGCTGGTCGATCGCCCATCTGCACCAGGCCGTCGTCGACAGCGAGGAGCACGTGCCGCAGCTCGACTTCGTGACCACGCTCGCCGGATACGTCCACACGGCTCTCACCGGCCGTCGCGTGCTCGGTGTCGGCGATGCATCCGGCATGTTCCCGATCGATTCGGCGACCGGCGACTACGACGAGCGGATGCTGCAGGCCTACGACGCGCTCGCGGCCGACCGCCTGCCGGCGAGCGCCAGAGACCTTCTCCCTGAAGTCCTCCCCGCCGGCGCCGAGGCCGGCACGCTCACCGCCGACGGGGCGGCCCTGCTCGATCCGACCGGCGCGCTGCGCCCCGGCATCCCGCTGTGTCCTCCCGAGGGAGATGCGGGAACAGGCATGGTCGCGACGAACTCGGTGTCGCCCCGCACGGGCAACGTCTCGGCGGGGACGAGCATCTTCGCGATGGTCGTCCTCGAGGGCCCGCTGTCGCACGTGCACCACGAGCTCGACCTGGTGACGACCCCGGCCGGCGACGCGGTCGCGATGGTGCACTGCAACAACGGGGCGAGCGAGCTCGCCGCGTGGGCCGGACTCTTCACCCGCTTCTCCGCTGCGGCCGGGCAGCCGCTCGACGCCGATGCGGTGTTCGACGCGCTCTTCCGTGAGGCGCTCGAGGGCGAGGCGGATGCCGGTGGCCTGCTCGCCTACAACCATCTCGCGGGCGAGCCGATCGCCGGCCTCACCGAGGGGCGTCCGCTCTTCGTGCGCACCCCCGACAGCGCCTTCACCCTCGCGAACTTCATGCGCGCGCAGCTGTACGGCGTCTTCGGCACCCTCGCGCTCGGGATGCAGGTGCTCACCGACGAGGGCGTCGAGCTCGACCGCATGTTCGCGCACGGGGGGATGTTCCGCACCGCGGGAGTCGCGCAGCGCTTCCTCGCCGGCGCGCTGGATGCCCCGGTCTCGGTGGGCGAGCTCGCAGCGGAGGGCGGGGCCTGGGGCATCGCGGTGCTCGCGTCGTACCTGGCCCATGCCGACACGCGCACCCTGGGGGAGTACCTCGACGGCGAGGTCTTCGCCTCGGCATCCCTCGTCGTGGCCGAGCCCGATCCTGCCGACGTCGCCGGATTCACCGCCTATCTCGACCGCTACCGTGCAGGCCTCGCCGTCGAGGCCGCCGCCACCACCGCTCTCTGAACTGCTCCCGCCAGACCGAAGGATCCGCCATGCCCCGCACCCCGCTCACCACCTCGCTCGACGGCTACGAGGTCTGGTTCCTCACCGGGAGTCAGCACCTCTACGGTCCCGAGACGCTCGCGCAGGTCGCCGAGCAGTCTCAGCAGATCGCCCGCCTCCTCGACGAGGCGGGGGAGGTTCCGGTGAAGATCGTGTGGAAGCCGGTCCTCACCGATTCCGCCGCCATCAAGCGCACCGCTCTCGAGGCCAACGCCGACGAGAGGGTGATCGGACTGATCGCGTGGATGCACACGTTCAGCCCCGCGAAGATGTGGATCGCCGGTCTCGACGCGCTGCAGAAGCCGCTCGCCCACCTGCACACGCAGGCGAACGTCGAGCTGCCCTGGGCCGACATCGACTTCGACTTCATGAACCTGAACCAGGCCGCGCACGGCGACCGCGAGTTCGGCTACATCCAGACGCGTCTCGGCGTGCCGCGCAAGACCGTGGTCGGCCATGCGAGCGACCCCCGGGTGCGTCAGGAGATCGCCACCTGGCAGCGCGCGGCGGCCGGCCTCGCCGCCTCGCGTTCGCTCAAGCTCGCCCGCTTCGGCGACAACATGCGCTTCGTCGCCGTGACCGAGGGCGACAAGACCGAAGCCGAGCTGCGCTTCGGCGTGCAGGTCAACACGTGGGGCGTGAACGACCTGGCGGATGCGGTCGCCGCGGCATCCGCGTCCGAGATCGACGCCCTCGTGGCCGAGTACGAAGAGCTGTACGAGGTGGTGCCCGAACTGCGCCGCGGTGGCGAGCGCCACCAGTCGCTGCGCGACGGCGCCGCGATCGAGATCGGTCTGCGGTCGTTCCTCGAAGAGGGCGGCTTCGGCGCCTTCACCACCTCGTTCGAGGACCTCGGTGCGCTGACGCAGCTGCCCGGCCTCGCGGTGCAGCGTCTGATGGCCGAGGGCTACGGATTCGGTGCCGAGGGCGACTGGAAGACAGCGATCCTCGTGCGGATCGCCAACGTCATGGGGTCGGGCCTGCCCGGCGGGGCGAGCCTCATGGAGGACTACACCTACGACATGACCCCCGGTGACGAGCTGATCCTCGGCGCGCACATGCTCGAGGTCTCGCCGTCGCTCACGACCGCGAAGCCCACTCTCGAGATCCATCCGCTCGGCATCGGCGGCAAGGACGACCCGGTGCGCCTGGTCTTCACGGCAGACCCCGGGCCCGCGATCGTCGTCGCGCTCAGCGACATGCGCGACCGGTTCCGCCTCACCGCGAACGTCGTCGAGAACGTGCCGCCGCGTCAGTCGCTGCCCAAGCTCCCCGTCGGCCGTGCCGTCTGGAAGCCGCAGCCCGACTTCACCACGTCGGCCGCCGCCTGGCTGACCGCGGGTGCCGCGCACCACACCGTGATGTCGACCGCCGTCGGTCTCGAGGCCTTCCGCGACTTCGCCGAGATGGCCGAGGTCGAGCTGCTCGTGATCGACGACGACACCACGCTGCCCGAGTTCCAGAAGCAGGTGCGCTGGAACCAGGCGTACTACCGACTCGCGCAGGGGCTGTGATGACGCAGGGCGCCGCACCGGCCGTCGATGTCGTGGCCGCCGCACGTCTGCGCTCCGGCCGACAGCTGCGCATCGCGGCTCACGGGTACGAGGCGGTCATCGCGAGCGTCGGCGCCTCGCTGCGCGTGCTCACCCACGACGGGCGGGATCTGATCGTGCCGTTCGACGCCGACGAGGTGCGCCCCGGATACCGCGGCGCCACCCTCGCGCCGTGGCCGAACCGCATCGTCGACGGCCGCTATACGTTCGGCGGGGTCGAGCACCGGCTGGCCCTCACCGAGCCGACGCGGGGGCAGGCGCTGCACGGGCTCCTCGCGTGGACCGAGTTCGAGGACCGTCTCGTGCTCGACGACCGCGTCGTGCTCGCCGCCGTCATCGAGCCGCAGACCGGGTACCCGTTCCGCGTCGAGGTCGAGACCGAGTACCGTCTCGACGCCGACGGGCTGCATCAGACGGTGACCGCGCACAACCTCGGGGCGGATGCCGCGCCATGGGGCGCCGGACCGCATCCGTACCTCGTCGCAGGCCCCGGCCGGGTCGACGACTGGACGCTGACTCTGCCCGCCTCCGACGTGCTCACGGTGACACCCGACCGGCTGAGTCCTGTCGCGGTGGAGGGCGTGACCGCGCATCCGCAGTGGGACTTCCGCGCCGCGCGCCCGATCGCCGATGTCTTCATCGACCACGCCTTCACGGGTCTCGCCCGCGAGGGCGGAGTGGCCGAGGTGCGCCTGGTGACGGATGCCGGAACCGGCGTCGCGATGACGTTCGACGAGCGCTGCCCCTGGGTGCAGGTGCACACGGCCGACAATCCCGAGATCGCCGCGATCCACCGCATCGGCCTCGCGGTCGAGCCGATGACCTGTCCGCCGGACGCGTTCAACTCCGGGACCGACCTGGTGGTGCTCGAGCCCGGGGACCAGCACTCCGCATCCTGGCGGATCGCCGCGATCTGAGCCGGAGCGGCGGGCTCCGCGTCTCGCGCGGTGCGTTCCGGCTGCCGTCTCGCGCGGTGCGGGGTCAGTTCTGCATCCGTGACGTCCGATTCCGGTGCGCAAGTGGCCCCGCCTGGCGGGGAGGTGCGCAAGTGACCCCGCCTAGGGGAGAGCTGCGCGAGGCGGTGGATGCGGCGTGGGGCGACTGCGGTGCGTTCCGGGCAGTTGTGCCCTGCCGATGTCTGTGCGGGGTCAGTTCCGCATCCGCACGTTGTGCGGGGTCAGTTCTGCATCCGTGACGTCCGATTCCAGTGCGCAAGTGGCCCCGACTGGTGGGGAGGTGCGCAAGTGGCCCCGCCTGGTGGGGAGCTGCGCAAGTGGCCCCGACCGGGTGCGGCAGCGCGAGGCGGCGGATGCGGCTGTGGCGGGTTCCGGCCGCAGTTGTGCGCTCGGCGGTTACGCGGGGTCAGTTGCGCATCCGTAACGCCTGATTCCGGTGCGCAAGTGGCCCCGCCTGGCGGGGAGGTGCGCAAGTGGTCCCGCCTGGGAAGGCAGCAGGCGAGGCAGCGCCAGCACGAGCCAGCACGCGGCAGCACGAGGTCGCGACGGATGCGTCGGCCGATGCGCGCGGCGGTCTTGCGTCAGCGGGTGAGCCAGCGGCGCAACGACCGCGTGACGAAGGGCAGCACCCAGTAGGCCATGATCGGCGTGAGCGCCACGGTCGTCGCCAGCACCCGCAGCCAGATGGGCAGCTCGTTCCAGCCGGGAACCGGGCTCATCGCGTACGTGAAGGCCAGGTTGACGGGGAAGAAGCCGAGCCAGATCGAGATGGCCTGCTTCCACCGCGGCGGCGTGCTCACCATCGCGACCGTGGTCGTCGATCCGTCCGCGCGCGGCAGCGTGATCGTGTCGGTGGTCGGCTCGTCGAACCAGCCCTCGATGCCGGTGCGACGCTTCACGCGCTCGCTGCGCACGAACTGCTCTCCGGTCGACTTCCACCACTCCCGCTCGCCCGACTGCTCCCAGGCGATCAGCGACTTCTCGTCGGTGAAGCGGTAGAGCATGTGCCAGACGTGCGAGTCCTCGCCGTCGCGCACCCAGCCGGAGCCGAGGAATCCCGGGTACCGGTGGGCGAGATTCACGCCGGTCTGCACCCACGCGGTGGCGGCGGCCACGTGCTCGGGGTCGACCTCGCGGCGGATGGAGACGGTGATGGGTTCGCTGGACATGGTGGGTCCTCGGAGAGTGCGGTCGCCCGGGTCACGGACGCCTCGACGGTGGGGGTGTCGCGCCAGGGTGCGGGCGCAGGATCGATTGTATTTCGGATGCCGGGGTCGACGCCTCGTTTTCGCGGCGCGCGAAGACGGCATCCGCTCATCGCACGCCCGCGACCCCGCACCCACGTCCCGCACCCACGACCCGGCCCCGCGATCGGCCGCCCACGAATCGCATCGGTCACAGGCGAACGCGACGGGGAGAGAATGGGTCTCATGAGCACGCGCAGCGAAGCCGTTCTGATCGATGTCGTCCGCACCCCCGTCGGGCGGGGCAAGCCGGGCGGTGCCCTGTCGGGTGTGCATCCGGTCGATCTCGCGGCCGGAGCGCTCGCCGCGATCCTCGCGCGCAGCGGTCTCGAATCGCGGCAGATCGATGACGTGCTGCTCGGGTGCGTGAGCCAGGTCGGCGATCAGTCGTCGAACATCGCCAGGCAGGCCGTGCTCGCCGCCGGCTTCGACGAGGCGATCCCCGCGGCGACGATCGACCGGCAGTGCGGGTCGAGCCAGCAGGCGGTGCATTTCGCCGCGCAGGGGATCATCGCCGGGGCCTACGAGGCGGTGATCGTCGGCGGTGTCGAGTCGATGAGCAGGGTGCCGCTGGGGTCGTCCGCCGCGGGCGGGTCCCCGATGTCTCCTCGTCTGCGGGAGCGCTACCCCGAGGGGCTCGTGAACCAGGGTGTCTCGGCCGAGCTGATCGCCGCCCGCTGGGGTCTCGACCGGGCGGCTCTCGACGCGTACGCGGCCGAGTCGCACCGTCGCGCCGCCGCTGCGTGGACCGAGGGGTTCTTCGACCGCACGGTCATCCCGGTCGCGGAGGCGCCGGATGCCGTCGTCGACGAGACCGTCCGCGCGGGCACGACGGACGCGGGGCTCGCCGGGCTTCCGGCGGCGTTCCGCACGGATGCGCTCGCGGCCCGCTTCCCCGAGGCGGACTGGCGGATCACCCCCGGGAACTCCTCGCCGCTCACCGACGGGGCTTCTGCCGCTCTGCTGATGAGCGCGGAGCGTGCCGACGCCCTGGGGCTCACACCTCGGGCGCGGTTCCACGCCTTCACGGTGGTCGGTGACGACCCGCTCATGATGCTCACCGGGCCGATCCCCGCGACACGGCGCATCCTGGAACGCACGGGGCTCTCGATCGACGACCTCGACGCGTACGAGGTCAACGAGGCCTTCGCGTCGGTGCCCCTCGCGTGGGCGGCGGAGGTGGGGGCGGATGCCGCGAAGCTCAACCCGCGCGGTGGCGCCATCGCGCTCGGGCACGCGCTCGGCTCGTCCGGCACCCGTCTGCTGGGCACGCTCATCGATCAGCTCGATGCCGTGGGCGGGCGGTTCGGTCTGCAGACCATGTGCGAGGGCGGCGGCATGGCGAACGCGACGATCATCGAGCGCCTGTAGTCCGCGCCCCCCGCCCCGCAGAGCAGAGAAGACCCCCGCCGACCCGATTCGGCGGGGGTCTTTCGCGGTGCGATCACCGCGACGGGAGCAGATGCTCGCCGTGTCGCGCGGATGACGTGACTACCCGATCCGGTCTGAGTCTGTGTCCGCGCATGTGAAGTTGTAGTCGGGCGACGTGTCCACAGGGTGAACGGCCGGCGAACGCGAAGCGTCAGCGGCCTCGCCGAGTGTCGCCGACGGTGCCCGTGTCGATGAACGCCCATCCGAAGGCGTCGAGCTCGCGGCGCGGTTCGGTCGATCCGCTGAGCAGATCGACGCCCTCGACGTCCACGGCGTACGGCCGGGTGCTGTGGTTGATGACGGTGAGGACGCTGCCGCGGCGGGCGACCTCCACATGCTCCGGCAGCCCCTCGATCTCGGGGGCGACGCCCGCCTCCACCGCGAGCCAGCCGAGCACGGCCGCCATGCCGTCGTCGTCGGGGATGGTCGCGAGATAGTACCCGCGGCCCGTCCCGAACGTGTGGCGGGTGAGTGCGGCGCGCCCAGTGGTGCGGCCCTCGGTGAAGCGGCCGAGCACCTCGGCATCCTGCACCAGCAGCTCCTCGGCGAAGTACTGCCCGACGATGCGTCCGGCAGGGCTCTCGAGCGGCGCCTCGGACTGTCCGGGGCCGCCGACGGATGCGTGGCTGGCGACCTCTCCTGCCGAGTCCGCGCCGCGCACCGACGCGGGCGGCACGAGCGCCCCGAAGTCCTCGAGCGCGACGCCGAGCACATCGCGCAGGCTCACGAGGAACCCGCCGTCGCGGAACGCGTCGTCCTGGTCGACGACGTCGCTGAACGCCGAGACGAACAGGTGGCCGCCCTGTTCGACGTAGTTCGAGAGGTTCGCGGCCCCCTCATCGCCGAGCAGGTACTGCTGCGGCGCGACGACGAGCGAGTAGGCGCTCAGATCGGACGTCGTGTTCACGATGTCGACCGAGAGGTTCTGGCGGTGGAGTGCCGCGTGCCACCGGTGGGACAGCGTGAGGTAGTCGAGCACGATCGGGTGGTCCCGGCCGTCGATCGCCCACCAGTTCTCCCAGTCGAAGACGAGGGCGATCTTCGCTCCCGAGGTGACGTCGGGCAGATCAGGGAGCTGTGCGAGCTGGGCGCCGAGAGCCGTGACCTCCCGCCAGGTCCGGGTCTCGCGCCCGGCCTGGGGCAGCATCGCGGAGTGGAACTTCTCGCTGCCGCGGCGGGATTGCCGCCACTGGAAGAACATGATGGCGTCGGCGCCGCGGCCCACGGCCTGGGCGCTGATGGCGGCCATCTGCCCCGGTGCCTTCGGCGCGTTCGTCGGGCGCCAGTTCAGGGCGTTCGTGGACTGCTCGGTGAGCAGCCACGGCACCCCGGGCTTCAGCCCGCGCATCAGCTCGCGGGCGAACGCCGCGCCCCGGAACGATTCGGGGTCGTTGGGGTCGGGGTAGTTGTCGTCGCAGATGACGTCGACCTCCGCCGCCCACTTCCAGTAGTCGGCCGGGGGGAACGCGCCCATGAAGTTGGTGGTGATCGGCTGCGTGGCGCCGGCCGCGCGGATGATGTCGCGCTCCATCACGTACAGCTCGAGGAGGGTGTCGGAGGTGAAGCGCTTGAAGTCGAGCACGCTGGTCGGGTTGATGCTGTACGGCGCTTTGCGTGGCGGCACGATCTCGTCGAACGCCGTGTAGCGCTGCGACCAGAAGTCGGTTCCCCAGGCGTGGTTCAGCGCGTCGATGGTCTCGTACTTGCGGCGCAGCCACGTGCGGAAGTGATCACGCGCCGCGTCGGAGTAGTCGTAGTGCAGGTGGCATCCGTACTCGTTGTTGACATGCCAGAGCGTGACGCCCGGATGCTGCGCGTAGCGCTCGGCGAGGGCGGTGACGAGCTCGGCGGCGAGGCGGCGGTAGATCGGCGACGACGGGGCGAAGGCCTGCCGGCTGCCCGGCCAGAAGGTCGAGCCGTCGGCATCCTGCGGCAGCATCTCCGGGTACGCGGCCGAGGCCCAGGGGGGAGGGGATGCGGTCGCCGTGGCGAGGTCGACCTCGATGCCGCCCTCGTGCAGCAGCCCGATGATCTCGTCGAGCCAGTCCCAGTCGAACTCGCCCTCGGCCGGCTGGATGCGCGACCAGGCGAAGATCCCCAGACTCACGAGGGTGACGCCTGCCTCGCGCATGAGTCTGACGTCCTCGGGCCACACCTCTCGTGGCCACTGCTCGGGGTTGTAGTCGGCGCCGTAGTGCATGGATCTCCCGGGTAGGTGGTCGTTGATCGCGCATCCAGCCTATCGGGAAGCGCTTTCCAAGCGCACCCCCAGGGAGCACGAGAGCGCCGGACGAAATATAGATGGACGCCCTAGTAAATATCCGGAGGCCGAACTATCATCGTCATAGTGCCAACGACGGCGCGAAGGGACATCGCACAATGACTCGCACCATTCCCCATTTCGTAGGCGGATCGCACCTCACCCCCGAGGGAGGTCGCTTCGCCGATGTGTTCGACCCGAGTACCGGATCCGTGCAGGCGCGCGTTCCCCTCGCGTCCGCCGACGAGGTCCGCGACGTGATCGCCGACGCCGAGGCCGCGCAGGTCGCGTGGGCGGCGACCAACCCCCAGAAGCGCGCGAGGGTGCTGCTGCGGTTCCTCGACCTGGCGCAGCGCGAGATGCAGTCGCTGGCCGAGCTGCTCGCGAGCGAGCACGGCAAGACGGTCGACGACGCGAAGGGAGACATCCAGCGCGGACTCGAGGTCATCGAGTTCTCCGCCGGTGCCCCGCATCTGCTCAAGGGCGAGTACTCCACCGGTGCCGGTGCCGGCATCGACGTCTACTCCATGCGCCAGCCGCTGGGAGTCGTCGCGGCGATCACCCCGTTCAACTTCCCCGCCATGATCCCGCTGTGGAAGGCGGGCCCCGCCCTCGCCGCCGGCAACGCCGTCGTGCTCAAGCCCAGCGAGCGCGACCCCTCGGTGCCGGTGCGCCTCGCCGAGCTGTTCCTCGAAGCGGGCCTGCCCGCGGGCGTCCTCAACGTCGTGCACGGCGACAAGGAGGCCGTCGACACCCTGCTCACCGACGACCGCATCCGCGCCGTCGGTTTCGTCGGCTCGACGCCGATCGCCGAGTACATCTACTCGACGGCCGCCGCCCACGGCAAGCGCGCGCAGTGCTTCGGCGGCGCGAAGAACCACATGATCGTGATGCCCGACGCCGACCTCGACCAGGCCGTCGACGCGCTGATCGGCTCGGGATACGGGTCGGCGGGCGAGCGCTGCATGGCGATCTCGGTCGCGGTCCCGGTGGGGCAGGAGACAGCGGATGCTCTCGCCGCGAAGCTCACCGAGCGAGTGGCGCAGCTGCGGATCGGGCCTTCTCTCGCGCCCGACGTCGACTACGGGCCCCTCGTCACGCGGGCTGCGGTCGAGCGGGTCGTCGGGTACATCCAGCAGGGTGTCGACGAGGGGGCCACCCTGCTGGCCGACGGGCGCGGCTTCACGGTCGAGGGCCACGAGGAGGGCTTCTACCTCGGGCCGACCCTCTTCGATCACGTCACGACCGACATGGCGATCTACCGCGAGGAGATCTTCGGTCCGGTGCTCGTGATCGCCCGTGCCGCCGACTACGAGGAGGCGCTGCGCATGGCCTCGGAGCACGAGTACGGCAACGGCGTCGCGATCTTCACCCGCGACGGCGACGCCGCGCGCGACTTCGCGGCCCGTGTCGAGGTCGGCATGGTCGGCGTCAACGTGCCGATCCCCGTGCCGATCGCGTATTACACGTTCGGGGGTTGGAAGCGCAGCGGATTCGGCGACCTGAACCAGCACGGCGCCGACGCGTTCCGCTTCTACACGAAGACCAAGACGGTCACGAGTCGCTGGCCGTCGGCGGGGATCCGCGACGGCGCCAGCTTCGTGATCCCCACCATGCACTGATCCCGCGACACCTCCCGCAAGGAACCACGATGACAATGACCACCGTCACCACCACCGCCGAAGAGCGCGAGGCCATCCTCGACGCCGTCCGGGAGTTCGCCGACACCGAGCTCGCCCCCTTCGCCGCCGAGCGCGACGAGAAGCACCTCTTCCCGCGCGAGTCGCTGGGCAAGGCCGGCGAGCTCGGACTCGGCGGCATCTACGTGCGCGAGGACTTCGGGGGCACGGGCCTCAGCCGCTCCGACACGGTCGCGATCTTCGAAGAGCTCGCCAAGGGCGATCCCGCGGTCGCCGCGTACATCTCGATCCACAACATGGTGGTCTGGATGATCGACACCTACGGCGACGATGCGCAGCGCGGCGAGTGGCTGCCGAAGCTCACCGCGATGGAGGAGTTCGGAGGCTACTGCCTCACCGAGCCGGGCGCGGGGTCGGATGCCGCGAACATCGCCACGAGCGCGGTCCGCGACGGCGACGACTTCGTGCTCACCGGCGTCAAGCAGTTCATCTCGGGAGCCGGCGAAGCCGCCGTCTACGTGGTGATGGCCCGCACCGGCGAGCCGGGAGCGCGCGGAATCAGCGCCTTCCTCGTCCCGGGCGATGCCGAGGGACTGAGCTTCGGCGCTCCCGAGAAGAAGATGGGCTGGCACGCCCAGCCGACCCGTCAGGTCATCCTCGACGGCGTCCGCATCCCTGCATCCGGAGTGCTGGGCGACGAGGGGCGCGGCTTCGCGATCGCGATGTCGGCGCTCAACGGCGGCCGGCTCAACATCGCCGCCTGTTCGCTCGGCGGAGCCCAGTGGGCGCTCGACCGGGCCGTGCAGTACGTGCACGAGCGGGTCGCGTTCGGCGAGCCCCTGGCCGAGAAGCAGTCGATCCTCTTCGCGATCGCCGACATGCGCACCGATCTGCAGGCTGCGCGCCTGATGGTCCGCGACGGGGCGCGAGCGGTCGACGAGCAGGCGCCCGACGCCACGATGCGGTGCGCCATGGCCAAGCGCTTCGCGACGGATGCCGGCTTCGACGTCGCCAACCGCGCACTGCAGTTGCTTGGCGGCTACGGCTACCTGCAGGACTACGGCATCGAGAGGGTCGTGCGCGATCTGCGGGTGCACCAGATCCTCGAGGGCACCAACGAGATCATGCGCCTGATCGTCGGCCGCGAGATGCTGAGGCCCGCAGGTTCCGTGTCGATGCGGAGCGCCTCATGACCGGGTCGCCGAGCAGAGTCGCGTTCCTCGGCCTCGGCCATATGGGTCTGCCGATGGCGAAGAACCTGGTCGCGGCAGGCCATGAGGTGCACGGCTTCGATCTCGTGCCGGCGGCGATCGAGGCGGCCGAGGCCGCCGGCATCCCGATCGCGGCGAGCGGGGCGAATGCCGTCGCCGACGCCGATGTCGTCATCACGATGTTCCCCGCCGGCCGCCACGTGATCGACGCGTATCGCACGGAGCTGCTGGCCGCCGCGCGTCCCGACACCCTGTTCATCGAGTCGTCGACGATCGCGGTCGACGAGGCCCGTGCCGCGCACGCCCTCGCGCTCGCCGCGGGGCACCGCAACATCGATGCTCCCGTCTCGGGTGGCGTCGTCGGGGCCGAGAACGGGACCCTGGCGTTCATGGTCGGCGGCTCCGACGAGGACGTCGCCGCTGCGATGCCGCTGCTCGAGGTCATGGGAAAGCGCATCGTGCACTGCGGCGGACCCGGGCTCGGTCAGGCCGCGAAGGTCTGCAACAACATGGTGCTCGCGGTGTCGCAGATCGCCGTCGCCGAGGCGTTCGTGCTGGGAGAGCGGCTCGGGCTCGAGCATCAGGCGCTGTTCGACGTCGTCTCGCAGGCATCCGGACAGTGCTGGTCGATCACGACGAACTGCCCGGTGCCGGGGCCGGTGCCGGCGAGCCCGGCCAATCGCGACTACCGGCCGGGCTTCGCCGGGTCGTTGATGGCGAAGGATCTGGGACTCGCGCTGCAGGCGATCGATCAGACCGGGACCGATGCCCGCATGGGGCGGCTGGCGCAGCAGCTGTATGCGGCATTCGCCGCGGGCGAGGGGGCGACGCGCGACTTCTCGGGCATCATCACCGACATCCGCGACGGCGCCGTGTGACTCGTGAACCGACGCGCGCGTTTCGTCTCGCTGCGCTCGCTCAACGAGCGGAGGTCTCCCCGGTCGTTGCGCGGGGCCGCGAAGCGCCTGGGACGCGCGCGTTTCGTCTCGCTGCGCTCGCTCAACGGACGGAGGTCTGCCCGGTCGTTGCGCGGGGCCGGGGAGCGCCTGGGACGCGCGCGTTTCGTCTCGCTGCGCTCGCTCAAAGAGCGGAGGTCTGCCCGGTCGGCTCGATGGGCGGAGGTCTGCCCGGTCGGCTCGATGGGCGGAGGTCTGCCCGGTCGGCGAGCGAGGCCGCGGAGCGCCCCAGACCCGCCCGTTGAGCGAGGCCGCGGAGCGCCCGAGACGAAACGCGACGATCACCCCGCGACATACTGAGATGACCACGACGGAGAGGGCTTCACGATGACCGAGTACGAAACGATCCTGGTCGAGCAGCGCGGACGAGTCGGGTGGATCACCCTCGACCGACCCGAGGCTCTGAACGCACTGAACAGCCGGCTCGCCGAAGAGGTCACCGCTGCCGCCGTCGCCTTCGATCTCGACGACGGCGTCGGCGCGATCGTCGTCACGGGATCCGAGAAGGCGTTCGCCGCCGGGGCCGACATCAAAGAGATGGAGGGCATGTCCGCCGCCGGGATGCTCGAGACCGACCACTTCGGGGTCTGGCGTGACTTCGCCGCCGTGCGCACGCCCGTGATCGCCGCCGTCTCGGGCTTCGCCCTCGGGGGAGGATGCGAGCTCGCGATGATGTGCGACATCATCCTCGCCGCCGACACGGCGAAGTTCGGCCAGCCGGAGATCAACCTCGGCGTGATCCCGGGCATGGGCGGCACGCAGCGACTGATCCGCGCGGTCGGGTACTACAAGGCCGCCGAGCTCGTGCTGTCCGGTCGCTTCATGGGCGCCGAGGAGGCCGAGCGCGCAGGGCTCGTGTCACGCGTCGTGCCGGCATCCGACCTGCAGGATGAAGCCACCAGGCTCGCCGAGACGATCGCGTCGAAGTCTCTGCCGTCGGTGTTCGCCGCGAAGGCCGCGCTCGACGCCGCGATGGAGACCACTCTCGCCGAGGGGCTCGCTCACGAGAAGAGCGCGTTCGCCGCGCTGTTCGACACCGAAGACCAGAAGGAGGGCATGTCGGCCTTCCGGGAGAAGCGTGCTCCGGACTTCCGGAACCGCTGAGCGCGCCCGGTCGGGGTTCACGATTCAGCACAGAAGCCGCGGAATGCCTACCTCGACACCGATCCGGCACTCGGCGCACCCGCTCATGCTGAATCGTGAACGGCGCACGCCCGAGACCTCAGCCGCGGAGCGCGTCGAGGATCTTCGCGATGCGGCGCTCCCGGGTCGCGTCCTGCTTCGCCTCGGCGACCGAGCGGGCGTGCTCTTTGCGCACCGAGTACGACAGTGCGGCGAAGGCGGTGCGCAGCGAGGCATCCGCGTCGAGCGCCGCCGCGAGGGCGGGCGGGATCTCGACCTCGCGTTCGGCGGAGTCCACGCGGATGACCGCATCGACGTCCTGGCCGATCTCGACCCCGAACTCGGTGCGCACGGCCTTGCTGAAGCCGATCATGTTCTGCCCGCCCATGCGGGCGAGGCGCAGCCGGCCGGAGTGGCCGCCGATCGTGACGACGACGGGGAACGCCTTTCCGGCGCGGAGCTCGGCGACCTGCTCGTCGGTGAGGATGATCGCGGCGGCGGGGCCGCGCCCTTCGAGCGTGGTGTGCAGGCGCAGTTCACTCATGCGGGCAGTGTACGCCCGCGCTCCTCGGCCTCGGAGGCCAGGTGGTCGTTGCGTTCCTCGATCAACGCGCGCATGTACTCGCGCAGGAACACGCGGTCGACGAGGCGCCCGATCGGACCGAGAGGCGAGTGGAAGATCACGGTGTCGCGCAGCAACGTCCCGGTCGGATGCTCCTCGAACACGTGCACGTGCAGGAACGCCCCGAAAGGACCCGAGAGCTGCCGGTCACGGAACCCGCTCGGGGCGTCGACGTCGTACACCATCGTCCGCAGTCGGAACGGGATGCCGAAGTGCCGCGCCCGCCAGGTCACGGTCGATCCCTCCGTGAACACGCCGCCGTCGGGCGCCTCGATCATCGTCTCGCCGTATCGAGCCATCGATCGCAGGTGCAGTCCGGGGTCGAGCGCGAGCGCGAACACCGTCTGCCTCGGCGCGGCGATGACCCTCTCGAGCACGAACTCGGCCACGTCAGAGCGGATCGGGTTGAGGCTTGGGGTCGGTGAAGTCGCCCGCCGCCTTGCGCATCCGCGCGACGATCGCGACGAGCTCGGCGGCATCCGCGCTGGTCATGCCGGGGTCGGCGAAGACCTCGGCATTGAGGGCGTGCGTCGCGCGGTCGACGAGCTCGCGGCCCGACGGGGTGAGGGCGAGCAGCGCCGCGCGACCGTCGTGCGGGTGCGGTTCGCGCACGATGAGTCCGTCGCGCACCAGACGCTCCGCGGTGCTCGTGACGGTCGTCGCGTGCACCTGCAGTCGGGCGACGACACTCGACAGGGGCAGGCGGCCCGACCGGCTGAAGGCCAGCAGCCGCAGCATCTCGTAGCGGGCGAAGCTCAGCGCGAAGGGCTTGAGCGCCGCATCCACTCGCGCGAGCAGCAGCTGCTGAGCCCGCATGACCGAGGTCACGACGGTCATACCCTCGGCGGCATCGGACCAGCCGTGCGCAAGCCACTGCCGCTTCGCCTCGGCGAGCGGATCGACGGGCAGAGGGCGGGGTCGGACCACGGTTCTACGGTAAGGCATCCGCTCGCTGCGCCGGGGATGCGGGGCTGTGCGCACTGTGTGGATCTCAGTCGCTCAGAGGCTGGGACTCAGTATCAAGGGACTAGAATCAAGGCAGTCGTGAGGAGCAATCGATGAAGATCTTCGTCCTGGTCAAAGAGGTGCCTGACACCTACGGCGATCGCAAGCTGGATCTCGAGACCGGCCTCGCCGATCGCGGTGCCGGTGACCTGGTGCTCGATGAGATCACCGAGCGCGCGCTCGAGGTCGCGCTGAGTCATGCCGACAAGAACGAGGGCACCGAGGTGGTCGCGCTCGCGATGGCTCCGGCCGGGTCGACGGCGTCGGTGCGACGGGCGCTCGCGATCGGCGCAGGGTCGGCCGTGCACATCGCCGACGAGCAGCTCGCGGGCGCCGATCTCGGCCTCACCGCCGAGACGCTGGCAGCCGCGATCCGCCGCGCCGAGCCCGACCTCGTGATCACCGGCAACCTCTCGACCGACGGATCGGGCGGCGTGATGGCGGCGATGCTCGCCGAGCATCTCGGCTGGTCGCAGGCGACGGCGCTCACGAGCGTCGAGATCACGGCCGACGCGGTCACGGGCATGCGAGGGGCGGATGCCGGCGGCCAGTCGATCTCCGCATCGCTGCCGGCCGTGATCTCGATCACCGAGGCGCTGCCCGATGCGCGCTTCCCGAACTTCAAGGGCATCATGGCGGCCAAGAAGAAGCCGCTCGAGGTGCTCACCCTCGACGACCTCGGGGTCTCGGCGGATCCCGCCGCGGAACCGCGAACGATCATGACCGCGGTGGCCGAGAAGCCCCCTCGCGCCGCCGGCGTCAAGATCGTCGACGAGGGCGACGCCGCCGACAAGCTCGTCGAGTACCTCGTGCAGAACAGGCTGGTGTGACATGTCGTATCCCGAGAACCCCATTCTCGTCGTGGTCGATCTCGACCCGGCCGGCGACCCCGCCAGCAGCACGGCGGCCCTGATCGGCGCCGCGTCGACTGTCGGAGCGCCCGTCGCCCTCGTGGTCGGCGGATCCGAGCAGGCGGTGTCGAAGGTCGCCGCCCTCGGCGCCTCGGTCGTGCTCACCGCCGATGCCGACGCGACCGTCCTCACGGTGCCGGTCGTCGATGCTCTGCAGGCGGCCGTCGCCCAGGTGCATCCCGACGCCGTGCTGATCTCGAACTCGATCGCCGGGCGCGACATCGCCGGACGTTTCGCCGTGCGCGCGCGGCTCGCGCTCTCGGTCGACGCGGTCGGCGTCTCCCGTGACGACGAGGGGGTGCTCGCCCACCATTCCGTGTACGGCGGGGCGTACCTCACCGACTCGGCGCCCACGTTCGGTGCGCCGGTGATCACGGTGCGCCAGGGCGCGGTCGAGGCCCGTGCCGAGGCGGTGCCCTCGCCGACCGTCGAGCCGCTGAGCGTCGAGGCGTCCGGTGCGCCGAGCGCGACGGTCGGCGCGGTCGAGGCCGTCGAGGCGACGTCGTCTCGGCCCGAGCTCCGCGGCGCGACGCGCGTGGTCTCGGGTGGACGCGGACTCGCCTCGAAGGAGAAGTTCGTGCTGGTCGAGGAGCTGGCGGATGCTCTGGGGGCCGCCGTCGGCGCGTCCCGCGCCGCGGTTGACGCCGGCTACATCCCCCAGTCGCATCAGGTCGGCCAGACCGGTGTCTCGGTGTCGCCGCAGCTGTACGTCGCGCTCGGCATCTCCGGCGCGATCCAGCACCGGGCGGGCATGCAGACCGCGAAGAACATCGTGGCGATCAACAAGGACGCGGAGGCGCCGATCTTCGACGTCGCGGACTTCGGCATCGTCGGCGATCTGTTCACCGTCGTCCCGAAGGTGATCGCCGCACTCGAGGCGCGGAACAAGTAGTCATGGCGACGCGGATGCTGAGGCGCGGGCTGCCCCGCGTGCGCGGCGGCGAACCCTGGCCCCCCGGCGACATCGCGGCGCATGCTGCCGTGCCGGCCCCCGCCGTGTCGGCCCCTGCCGTGCCGGCCCCCGCCGTGCCGGACCCTGCTGTGCCGGCCCCTGCCGTGTCGGACCCTGCCGTGTCTTCCACTTCGGGGGCCGACACGCCACTCGCAGGATCGTCTGTTGGCGAGCATCCTTCATCTGGCGTGTCGGCCCCCGAAGTTAACAGTGCGGCGACCTCGGGCTCTGCTGCACTTCGTCGGGGGCTGCCGCGCGTCTCGGGTGGCGAGCCCTGGCCGCCGGTGGGCGCGGTCGCATCGGCGGTCGCGAGTGCACACGCCGTTGTCGCGCCGGGTGGCACCGTTCCAGGTACTGCCGTTCCAGGACCCGCCGTGCCGGGTCCTGCCGTGCCGGGTCCTGCCGTGCTTTCCACTCCGGGGGCCGACACGCCACCTGCAGGATCGTCTGTCGGAGAGCATCCGTCATCTGGCGTGTCGGCCCCCGTCCCAGACGGCGTGGCGACGCGGCCCTCCATGTCCGTCCGTCGCGGGCTCCCGCGGGTCACAGGCGGCGAGCCGTGGCCACCGGGAGGGACGGCGCCGGTTCTGCCGACGCCCGCGTCGTTCACTTCGGGGGCCGACACGCCGCAATCCGGACCCATTCCCGGCGGAAGCCCTACGGGTGGCGTGTCGGCCCCCCAAGTGGAGGGCGCGGTGTCGGACACGGCGTCGGTGTCGGCCACGGCGTCGGCCACGGCGTCGGTGTCGGCGTCGGCACCCGCCGCCGCGGCCGCCGCGGCCGCCGCCGCGCTGGCCCGCGTGCCCGTGCTCGGCGACCCGTCGGTGCCGCTGCCGGCGCCGCGCACGGTCTGGAACGGCAGCGCCCCTCGGCACATCACGGCGGCGACGTCGACGGCATCCGGTCGGCCGAGGCCCGCATGGACCCAGGCGATCGCCGCTCTGCTGGGGGCCGCAGCTCTCGGCATCCTGGCGGCCGCGGCCGTCGCCTTCGTGCGTGCACTGCTGAGCTTCCCGTTCATGCAGGACTTCCTCGCCGCGTTCCCGGGGGAGTACACCCCGGCCATCGCCGTCGAACCGGGATTCGCGCCCTGGGTCAACTGGGCGCACTTCTTCAACGCGTTCCTGATCGTGCTGATCATCCGATCGGGTCTGCGCATCCGCAACGAGAAGCGGCCGACCGCGTTCTGGACCCCGCGCAACAACCCCAAGGGCAAGGTCAGCCTGACGATCTGGTTCCATCAGGCACTCGACATCCTGTGGCTGCTGAACGGCGCCGTCTTCGTGGTGCTGCTCTTCGTCACCGGGCACTGGGTGCGCATCGTGCCGACGAGCTGGGAGATGCTGCCGAACGCTCTGTCGGCGGCGCTCCAGTACGTCTCGTTCGACTGGCCCACCGAGCACGGCTGGGTCAACTACAACAGCCTGCAGCAGCTGGCGTACTTCGTGACGGTCTTCATCGCCGCCCCGCTGGCCGCGGCCACCGGCTTCCGGATGTCGGGGATGTGGCCGAAGCGCGCAGAGCGACTGTCGAAGGCGTATCCGATCGAATGGGCCCGCGCCCTGCACTTCCCGGTGATGATCTACTTCGTGGTGTTCATCATCGGCCACGTCGCGCTCGTGTTCCTCACCGGGTTCCTGCGCAACCTGAACCACATGTACGCCTCGTCGGATGCCGTCGGCTGGACCGGGTTCTGGGTGTTCGTCGCCTCGATGGTGGTCATCGCCCTCGGCTGGGTGGCGGCGCGGCCGCTGGTGATCGCCCCGATCGCCAAGCTGTTCGGCAGCGTGTCGGGTCGCTGAGCCGTTCCGTATTCAGCATCGACACCGTCCGCGGACGCGGAACGGCCCCCGGATCGGAATCCGGGGGCCGTCGCTGCTGAATCGTGAACGCAAGGTTCGCGAGGTGTCGACCTCAGCGAGTGAAGCGCACCTCGGTCAGCGTCTCGCCCAGGAACGGCTCGGTGTGGCTGGCGCCGTCGAGCGTGAATCCGTTGCGCGTGTAGAAGCGGTGGGCGCGGGGGTTGTCCTCGGCGACCCAGAGGTACAGCGACTCGCCCTCCTCGACCGTGGCGTCGAACAGCTTCTGGCCGATGCCGGTGGAGTGGTACGCGTCGAGCAGATAGATGAAGTAAAGCTCGCGGAAGGCGGGAGCATCCTTGTCGCGGGCGGGGCCGGAGCCGACGAAGCCGACGATCTCGCCGTCGACGAGCGCTGCGCGCATCGTGAACTCGGGACCCTGCGACGCCCAGTGCGTCCACAGCTCGGCCATGCGACGAGGCGAGACCTTCTCGAGAGCGGCCTTGCTGATCAGGTGGTCGTAGGTCTCGTGCCAGCACTGTGCATGCACGCGACCCAGAGCCTCCGCATCCACATCACGGACCGGACGGACGATGACTTCAGGCTGGGCTTCGGCGCTCATAGCGCGACTCTACGCGCGGCCCCGGGGAACCGGAAATCGAGCGGGGACCCTTGCGGTGGCCGATCCCGCCAGTGGAGGATTCGCACAACGATGTTCGCGATCCCTTCCGCGATGGCTACGATCGATCCTCGTGAACGTGATCTGGCGCACCCTCCTCGTCATCCTCCGTGCTCGTCGTCGCCTGCGCCGGGAGAAGACGCTCGACGTCTCGTCCGTCGGACGCATCCGGCTGACGACGCTGCCCACCGACATCGACATCCTCCGGCACATGAACAACGGCCGATACCTGTCGCTGTTCGATCTCGGCCGGTGGGATCTGCTCATCCGCACGGGGCTGCTCGACGCGATGACCGAGCGCGGCTGGTACGCGGTCGTGTCGAGCGAGACGGTGACCTTCCGCAAGTCGCTGCAGCTGTGGCAGCGGTTCGACGTGGAATCGCGCTTCGTCGGTCACGACGACAAGGCGGTGTTCCTCGAGCACAGGGCCGTAGTCGACGGAGAGATCTACGCGCGGGTGATCGTGCGATCGCGCATGCTGCGCCGCACCGGCGGCACGGTCAGCAACGGAGAGCTGTTCGCCGCGGTCGGCAGACCGGAGGGCGTGCCGGAGATCGACCCGTGGGTGCACGACTGGGCGGCGGCCTCTGCACTGCCGCCTGTGCGCACCCCGGCGCCGAGCGTGTGGAGCTGACGCCGTGACGGATCCCTGGGGTCTCGGAACGCGCACGCCCGGCGCGACGCTGCTGGTCGGATGCGGCAAGCTCGGCGTGCGGCTCGGTGAGCGGCTGATCGCGCAGGGCGCGGAGGTCACCGCCATGCGGCGCCAGGCGGGCGCCGTGCCGTTCCCGACGATCGAGGCCGATCTGCGGCATCCGCTCGCGCAGGCGCTGCCCGCGTTCGATTCGGTCGTGATCACGCTGCCGCCGAGCACCGAGGGGGAGTCGATCTATCCGCCCGCGTTGCGCGGTCTCGCCAGGGCGCTGCCGACGATGCCCGACAGGGTCGTGTTCGTCTCGTCGACCCGGGTGTTCGAGGGGCGCCCCGGTGGCACGCCGCTGACCGAGCGCGACGCCCCGAAGGTGTCCACCGAACGTGGCGGCGACCTCGTCGAGGGGGAGCTGCTGGCGACCGAGCTCCTCGGCGCGCGGATCGTCCGCCCGGCCGGCATCTACGGCCCCGGCCGCGACTACCTCATCCGCCGCGTGCTCGAGCAGGCGCCCGTGGATCACACTCGCCGGACGAACCGCATCCACGAGACCGACCTCGTGCGGCTGCTCGAGGCGGTGCTGCGGGCGGATTCCGCACCGCCGCTGATCCACGCGGTGGACCGGGAGCCGGTGCTGCTGGGCGAGGTCGCCGCGCACATCGCCGCGCGACTCGGCGTCGCGCCCCCGCCGCACGCGGACCCCGAAGAGGGCGGCGGCACCGTGCTCGACGGGCACCTGCTGCAGGAGTTCCTCGGCACTCTCGACTACCCGACCTTCCGCGAGGGGTATGACGAGATGATCGCCGCCCGCTGACCCAGGAACGACATCCACGAACGGCACGAACGGCATCCGGGAACGATCCGGACGGCACTCGAAACGACACGGACGGCACCCGGAACGACACGGACGGCACCCCGGGAACGATCCGACGCGCTGTCGTTCCCGGGCACGCGTGCATCGCCGTCCTAGGCTGAGGTCATGGCCGACCCGATGCCCTCGGCGGAATCCGGAACGGATCCCGCATCCGACTCTCTCGAGGCCCGCGCGGTCGCGCTCGCTCGGCGCTGGGCGGTCGAAGCCGCCGCCGCCGACGTGGACCCCGCCGCCGCGCGTCTGGCCGGCGTGCTGCAGGATGCGAACGGGCTCCCGTTCACGCTGGGATTCGTCGACGGGGTGATGCGTCCGGAGAGCCTGAGCGCGGCGGCCTCGCAGCTGCACCGGATCGCGCCGATCGTGCCGGAGTTCCTGCCCTGGTACCTGCGCTCCGCGGTGCGGCTCGGCGGCGGGCTCGCGCAGGTGCTGCCGACTCCGGTCGTCCCCATCGCGCGGCGCGTGCTGCGCGAGATGGTCGGACATCTCGTCGTCGATGCGCGCCCCGCCAAGCTCGGCCCCGCGATCGCGAGGATCCGCGAATCCGGCGCCAGGCTCAACCTCAACCTGCTGGGCGAGGCCGTGCTGGGCGAGGCCGAGGCGCAGCGCCGGCTCGACGGCATCCACGACCTGATCCGTAGACCCGACGTCGACTACGTCTCGGTCAAGGTGTCGGCGATCATCAGCCACATCTCGATGTGGGCGTTCGACGAGGTCGTCGACGCGGTGGTGGAGCGGCTGCTCCCGCTCTATGCGACGGCGGCCACGGATCGCACCTTCATCAACCTCGACATGGAGGAGTACCGCGATCTCGATCTGACGATCGCGGTGTTCACCCGCATCCTCGAGGATCCGCGTCTGGCCGGACTCGAGGCGGGGATCGTGCTGCAGGCGTATCTGCCCGACGCCCTGCCCGCTCTGCAGCAGCTCACGGCGTGGGCGCGCGAGCGGGTCGAGCACGGCGGTGCGCCCATCAAGGTGCGCCTGGTCAAGGGCGCGAACCTCGCGATGGAGAACGTCGAGGCGCGCATGCACGGCTGGACGCCCGCGACGTACGACACCAAGGTCGACACCGACGCCAACTACCTGCGCTGCCTCGACTGGGCGCTGCAGGCCGAGCACATCGAGGCCGTGCACCTGGGCATCGCCGGACACAACCTGTTCGGCATCGCCTACGCCTGGCTGCTCGCCGGAGAGCGCGGACTGCGCGATCTCACCGCGGTGACCGAGGCGGGGCAGCCTCCGATCGAGTTCGAGATGCTCCTGGGCATGGCGCAGGGGCAGGTGCAGGCGGTCTCGCGCGAGGTCGGTGAGGTGCTGCTGTACGTGCCCGTCGTGAAGCCCGACGAGTTCGACGTCGCGATCAGCTATCTCGTCCGGCGGCTCGAGGAGAACGCCTCGACCGACAACTTCCTCTCCGCCGCCTTCCGTCTCGGCGAGGAGGAGGCGCTCTTCGCCCGCGAGCGCGATCGCTTCCTCGACGCCGTCGCGCGCTCCGCATCGCCGACCCTGTGGGAGGGAGCACGGCGCACCCAGGACCGGCTCGCTCCCGTGCATGAGTCGATGCGCCCTGTACCCGTGGCCCCCGCCCCCGAGGAGGGGCTCACGAAAGCCGTGCTCGGCATCTCCCGGGGGTCTGCAGAGGCGACGGGGCCGTTCCTCGAGACCGCGGTGTACGCGCCGAGGGAGCTCGAGGAGGGGACCGGCGGCGCTCCGGGCTTCGCCAACACCCCCGACAGCGACCCCTCGCTGCCGGCCAACCGCGAGTGGGCGCGCGGCATCCACGCGCGCATCGCGGAGTCGCCTCTCGGCGTCGCGACCGTCGAGGCCGCCCGCATCGACGACCCCGAGGTGCTGGAACGCACGATCTCCGAGGTGCGCGATGCCGGCGCCCGGTGGGGGTCGCGTCCGGCCACCGAGCGGGCCGAGGTGCTGCTGCGGGCCGCGGCCGCGTTGGAGGGCCGGCGGGGCGAGCTCATCGAGGTCGCCGCATCCGAGACCGGCAAGGTCTTCGCCGAGGCGGACGTCGAGGTCAGCGAGGCCGTCGACTTCGCGCGCTACTACGCCGCCAAGGCAAGGGAGCTGGATGCCGTCGCCGGCGCCGCGTTCGAGCCGGCGCGCGTGACCGTCGTGACCCCGCCCTGGAACTTCCCCCTCGCGATCCCGGCCGGCGGCGTGCTGGCGGCGCTCGCCGCGGGCTCCGGAGTGGTGTTCAAGCCGGCGCCGCAGTCGCGCCGGTGCGCCGCGGTGATCGCCGAGACGCTGTGGGAGGCCGGCGTGCCTCGTGACGTGCTCGCCCTCGTCGACATCGAGGAGAGCGACCTCGGCCGCACGCTGATCACGCACGATGCGGTCGACCGGGTGATCCTCACCGGCTCGTGGGAGACCGCCGCGCTGTTCCGCTCGTGGCGTCCCGACCTGCCGCTGCTCGCCGAGACGAGCGGCAAGAACGCGATGATCGTCACCGCCTCGGCCGATCTCGACCTCGCGGTCTCCGACCTGGTGCGCAGCGCGTTCGGACATGCGGGGCAGAAGTGCTCGGCCGCGTCGCTGGCGATCCTCGTCGGGCCGGTCGGCCGCTCGCATCGCTTCGCCCGCCAGCTGGCCGATGCCACGCGCTCGCTGCACGTGGGCTGGCCCTCCGATCCGCTCGCCGAGGTGGGGCCGGTGATCGAGCGTCCCCAGGGCAAGCTCGCCTGGGCTCTGACCGAGCTCGAGGGGGAGGAGAAGTGGCTCATCGAGCCGGCCGTGTCGGCCGACGACCCGAGCGGGCGACTGTGGCGTCCCGGCATCCGCGTCGGTGTGCAACCGGGATCCCGCTTCCACGTCGAGGAGTTCTTCGGCCCGGTGCTCGGGGTGATGCACGCGCCGACGCTGGAGCGGGCGATCGAGCTGCAGAACGCCGTGGCCTACGGGCTGACGGCGGGGCTGCACACGCAGGATCCCGCGGAGCTCGCGCTCTGGCTCGACCGGGTGCAGGCCGGCAACCTCTACGTGAATCGCGGTATCACCGGCGCCATCGTGCAGCGACAGCCGTTCGGCGGGTGGAAGCGCTCGTCGGTGGGGCCCGGCGCGAAGGCGGGAGGACCGAACTACCTGATCGGCCTCGGATCCTGGCGCTCGAGCGGATCGGGACCGGTGTCGAGCACGCTGCACCTGCGCGGCCTCGACTCCCGCATCACCGAGCTGATCGAGTCGGCTCAGCCGTCGCTCGACTACGAGTCGTTCGAGTGGCTGCGCCGGTCGGCGCTGTCGGACGCCCTGGCCTGGGACCGCGAGTTCGGCCAGGTGCGCGACGTGTCGCGACTGGGCGTGGAGCGCAACCTGTTCCGCTACCGGCCCGTGCCCGTCTCGATCCGGGCGACGGCGGATGCCGGATGGCAGGAGCTCCTGCGCGTCGTGATCGCCGCCGTGCGCGCCGGTGCGGCGTTCGTGCTGTCGACCCCGGTCGGTCTGCCGGCCGAGGTGCGTCGGGCGCTCGGCGACGTCGGCGCGGTCGTGTACATGGAGAGCGACGACGAGTGGATCGCGCGGATGCGGGGCCGCGGCTCCGACTCCGATGCGGCGTCGGAACTGCTCGACGCCGACACCCGGCCCGGCCGCGTGCGCCTCGTCGGACCGCGGGCCTCCGTCGCGGCGCTGCATCGCGCGGTGGCGGAGGCGGTCGAGGGCGACCCCGATCTCGCGGTGTACGACGGGGAGGTCACCTCCGCCGGTCGCATCGAGCTGCTGCCGTTCGTGCACGAGCAGGCGATCGCGATCACCGCGCACCGGTACGGCAACCCCGACGACTGGAGCGCCTCCGTCATCTGAGCGCTGGTGCCGGCGTTCGCGTCATCTGCGGCATCCGCGGCATCTGCCTCGGCCCCGGCATCCGCCTCTCCGCGCCTGCCGTGCGGGGTCAAAAACGCACCTCCGTGCTGTGCGGGGTCAGAAACGCACGGGAATCTGGCGATGGCGATGCACTATTGACCCCGCCTGCGTGCGGCGATGCACTTTCGACCCCGGCTGAGCGCGGGCCTCGGCTCTGGCGGCGTCCAGGGGTGGATGACACAATGGAGCCTGGCGTGCCCGAGTCGCATCTTCCCCGGGCGCCGGCTCTCATCGAGCGGCGCGGGTCGAAGGACCGTCGGGCCCCTGGACAGCGTCCGCCGCATCCGTTCGAGGAGCCCCATGTCTGTCGAGACCACCACGTCGACGTCCGAGACCACGCCGGTCCGCACCGCCCATCACCGTCGCTACCTGATGTGCATGCCGTCGCACTTCACGGTCACCTACTCGATCAACCCGTGGATGGAGCCCTCGCGTCCGACCGACACCGCCAACGCGGTCGCCCAGTGGCAGAAGCTGCATGATCTGTACCTCGAGCTGGGGCATGAGGTCGAGCTGATCGAGCCCCTCGCCGACTACCCCGACATGGTCTACACCGCGAACGGCGGCTTCGTGATCGACGGCCGCGCCTACGTCCCGAAGTTCCGCTTCGTCGAGCGGCAGGGTGAGGCGCCCGCGTTCGCCGACTGGTTCCGCGAGGCCGGCTACGACACCGTCATCCCCGAGGAGGTCAACGAGGGCGAGGGCGACTTCCTGCTCGTCGGCGACGTGATCCTCGCGGGCACCGGGTTCCGCTCCACCGGCGACAGCCACCGCGAGGTCGGCGAGGTGTTCGGCCGCGAGGTCGTCTCGCTCAACCTCGTAGACCCCCGCTTCTACCACCTCGACACCGCCATCGCGGTACTCGACCCCGTGCAGGGCGCCGAGAACGGCGGCCCGGAACGCGCCAACATCGCCTACCTCCCCGGAGCCTTCGACGACGCCAGCCGCGCGATCCTCGAGGAGCGGTTCCCCGAGGCGATCCTCGTGTCGGACGAGGACGGGTCGGTGTTCGGCCTGAACTCGGCGAGCGACGGCTACAACGTGGTCATCTCGCCGCGCGCGGTCGGATTCGAGAAGCAGCTGCGCGAACGCGGCTACAACCCGATCATGGTCGACCTGTCGGAGCTGCTGCTCGGCGGCGGGGGTATCAAGTGCTGCACCCTCGAGCTGCGCTCGTCGTCTCGGCGCTCAGGAACCGGTGAGTGACATGACGACTTCTGAGCCCGCACAGCAGGCCGAGCCGCACGTCGCCCACAACTACCACCCGCTGCCGGTCACGATCGCGCGCGGTGAGGGTGCCTGGGTGACGGATGTCGAGGGCAAGCGCTACCTCGACCTGCTCGCCGCGTATTCGGCGGTGAACTTCGGGCACCGGCATCCCGCCCTCGTGGCGGCGCTGACCGAGCAGCTCGGGCGGGTCGCGCTGACCAGCCGCGCCTTCCGGAGCGACCGTCTCGAACCGTTCGCCGCCGCGCTCGCGGCGCTGGCCGGCAAAGAGATGGTCCTGCCGATGAACACCGGCGCCGAGGCCGTCGAGACCGGCATCAAGGTCGCCAGGGCCTGGGGCTACCGGGTCAAGGGCATCGCCGAGGGCCGCGCGCGCGTCATCGTCGCGGCCGGCAACTTCCACGGTCGCACGACCACCATCGTCAGCTTCAGCGACGATGAGGAGGCCCGCGCGGACTTCGGCCCGTACACGCCGGGGTTCGACACTGTGGCGTACGGAGATGCGGATGCCGTCGCCGCCGCGATCACCGACGACACCGCCGCCGTGCTCATCGAGCCCATCCAGGGCGAGGGCGGCGTGGTGATCCCGCCCGAGGGCTACCTGCGCCGCATTCGTGAGATCTGCGACGAGAAGAACGTGCTGTTCATCGCCGACGAGATCCAGTCCGGTCTCGGGCGCGTGGGCGAGACGTTCGCGTGCGACCGCGAAGGCGTCGTGCCCGATCTGTACCTGCTGGGCAAGGCGCTGGGCGGCGGGATCCTTCCGGTGTCGGCCGTCGTCGGTGATGCCGACGTGCTCGGCGTGATCCGCCCGGGGGAGCACGGGTCGACGTTCGGGGGCAACCCGCTCGCGGCGGCCGTGGGCCTGCGGGTCGTCGAGATGCTCGAATCGGGGGAGTTCCAGGAGCGCGCCCGTGCCCTCGGCGCCCACCTCGGCGCCGCTCTCGAGCCGCTCGTCGGTCACGGCGTGACCGAGGTGCGCATCGCGGGACTCTGGGCCGGAGTCGACATCGACCCCGCCAAGGGGACAGGGCGGCAGATCGCCGAGCGGCTCCTCGACCGCGGCGTCCTGGTGAAGGACACGCACGGCCAGACCATCCGCATCGCGCCGCCGATCGTGATCCGCGCGACGGAACTCGACTGGGCCGTCGAGCAGCTCAAGCTGGTTCTCGGGGCCTAGTCCTCCGCGCCTCGTCCTCCGCGCCTCGTCTTCAGCGGTGCGGTCCGCGTTCCCCGCGGGCCGCACCGACGGTCCTCCTGCGTCAGGCCGGGGCGTCGTCCGGATCGAGAGTGCGCAGGGTGTCGCGCTCGACGTCGGTGTCCGCCGTGAGCTGGTCCTCGGTGTTCTCGTCACCGCCGAGAGCGGCACCGCGGTCGGGGCTCGCATCGCCCTGGATCGCGCCGTGCGGCGACTCGCCGTGCGAGCTGTCGCCCTGGATGGCGCCGCCCTGCGCCGAGCCCTGGGGGTCGCCGTCCTCGGCCTCGCCCTGGATCGCGCCGCGGGGAGATTCGCCGTGCGAGCTGTCGCCCTGGATGGCGCCGCCCTGCGTCGAGCCCTGGGCGTTGCCGTCGAGCTCGTCGCGCTCGGACGAAGGCTGGCCGTCGGGCGCGGTGTTGTGCGCGGGGTTCTGGTCGGTCGAGCCCTCGGCGGGCTCTTCGGCGTGAGGGGTGCGTCCTGTGTTCTGGTCCATGGGCCGACGCTACGTCCGTCCAGAGGCTCCGTGCAGGGGATTGACAAACGGCGTCGCCGCGGGAGGTCCGTCAGTCCTTCTTCGGGAGGCGGATCGGCGAGGTCGCCGCGACCCCGTCCGTGAACTGCACGGGGTCGGTGCGTTCGAGGATGTCGGCCTCGTCGACCACGTTCAGCGGTCTGGTCTCATCGAGCGTCATCAGGAAGCGGCTGTCCTCCGACCGGTGCAGACGGCCGGAGGTGATGACCCAGACGGCGCCGATCGCGCAGGCGATGAAGCCCGCCGTGCCGCCCAGCATGATCGCGCTGCGCGGACCGAAGGTGTCGGCCACCCAGCCGGCGATGGGCGCACCCACCGGCGTCGAGCCCATGATCACGGCCATGTAGAGCGCGAGCACGCGTCCGCGCAGTGCCGGGGCGGTCGTCATCTGCACGTAGCCGTTCGCGGTCGTCAACAGGGTGACGATCATGAATCCGGTGAAGGTCAGGGTGATCGCGTAGGTGAGATACGTCGGCATCGCGGACGACACGAAGGCGGCGATGCCGAAGCCGCCGGCAGCCAGGATCACGACCCGCACGCGGGCCCGATCGCGGCGGGCCGAGAGCAGCGCGCCGGCGAGCGAGCCGATCGCGAGCACCGAGCTCAGCACGCCGTAGCCGTCGGCCCCCGCGCCGAACTCGAGCGCCATCGTCGAGGCGAAGATCGGGAAGTTCATGCCGAACGCGCCGATCAGGAACACGGTCACGAACACGACGCGCAGGTCGCTGCGGCCCCAGACGTAGCGGAAGCCCTCGGCGAGGCCGCCGGGGCGGCGGTTCTTCGGGCGGGGCGCGAGCTGGGAGGTGCGCAGCAGGAGCAGGGCGACGAGCATCGCCAGGAACGTCACCGCGTTCGCGATGAACACCCAGCCGGATCCGATCGCCACGATCAGCAGACCGCCGACGGCGGGCCCGATCATGCGGGCGAGGTTGAAGGATGCCGAGTTGAGGGCGACCGCGTTCGAGGTGTCGCCGGCCGAGACCATGTCGGACACGAAGGCCTGGCGCGCGGGCGCGTCGAAGGCGTTCACGACACCGAACGCCGCGGCGAAGCCGAACATCATCGGGAGGGTCATGACGTCGTTCAGCAGCAGCACGCCCACCGCGATCGCGAGCAGCAGCAGAGCGGACTGGGTCGCGAGCAGGATCCGTCGCCGCTCGAACCGGTCGGCGACCCAGCCGGTCAGGCTCACGAGCACGAGCGGAGGACCGAACTGCAGGGCCATCGTGACACCCATGGCGGCGGCGTCGTTGTCGGTGAGCTCGGTGAGCACCACCCAGTCCTGGGCGGTCGCCTGCATCCATCCGCCGACATTGGAGACGAGTGCGCCGGCGAACCAGATGCGGTAGTTGATGTTCGAGAACGAACGGAACATCGCGCTCATCGCTCGACCACCCGGCGCATCAGTTCGCTCGCCTCGCGGAGGGTCGAAAGCTCGTCGGGGGTGAAATCGAGTTCGGCGAGCATCGCGGCGAGCAGCTCGTCGCGGCGGCGGATCGTCTGCGCGACGATCTCGGTGCCGGCGTCGGTGATGTCGACCTGCACGCGACGACGGTCGTCGCTGTCGGGAGTGCGGAGGACGAAGCCCTGCGTCTCGAGGCCGTTGATCATGCTCGTCATCGAGGGTGCGGTGACCCGCTCCCGCTCCGCGAGAGCGGAGATCGTGCGGCGCCCGTGCAGGCGCAGCGTGGCGAGCACGGCGAGCTGCGCGTCGCTCATCTCGTCGACCGCGCGGGCGCAACGGAGGCGTCGGGCCAGGCGGAAGGTGGCCATGCGCAGATCGGTCGCAGTGAGCTGGAGGAGATCATCGGAGGCAGGCATTACTTAGACAGTCTATCTAATCCGAATCCGCACAGGGCCGCCATGCTGGAGATCCGCACCCTGCCAGGTCGCGAGTCCGGCTCGGGCACAATGGTCGGGTGACCCGAACCCCCGCGATCGAGATCGCCGTCCAGGATCCCGCCGGCGTCCGCATCGCCCGAGCCGTGGGCGCCGCGCGCGTGGAGCTCGCTCAGGCGCTGCCGCTCGGCGGGCTGACGCCCTCGATCGCCACCGTCGAGCTGGCCGTGGAGACGGCCCGTGCAGACGGACTCGAGGTGCACGTGCTCATCCGGCCCCGAGCGGGCGGCTTCCGCTACGACGGCGACGAGATCGCGCTGTCCGAGCGCGACGTCCGCCGGGCCGTCGACGCCGGAGCCGACGGGGTCGTGATCGGAGCCCTCGCGGCCGACGGGCACCTCGACCTCGACGCCATGGCGCGTCTGCGCGATGCGGCCGGCGGGGCGTCGGTGACCCTGCACCGTGCGATCGACGTCACCCCCGATCCGGTCGCCACTCTCGTCGCCGCGCGGGGACTCGGACTGCGCCGCGTGCTGACCTCGGGCGGGGCATCCGCCGCGATCGACGGCATCGAGACCCTGCGTGCCCTCGTCGTCGAGGCCGCAGGCGGGATCGAGGTCATGGCGGGCAGCGGAGTGGGAGCCGCCAACGCCGCCGATCTCGCCGCCACCGGCGTCGATGCGCTGCACTTCTCCGCCAAGCGCACGGTGCACGAGGCCGGCGGGGTGCGGATGGGGGCGGCCGCCGAGGGCGTCGGAGGGTACGACGTCACCGATCTCGCGATCGCCCAGAGCGTGCTCGCCGCCCTCGCCGACTGACGGCTGCCGCTCGCGCTCAGTAGTGTGGGGGCGTGACGGATACCCGAGAATTCACGGATGCCGACGGCATCGCCATCGTCTACGACGTGCACCCGGCGGCAGGTGATGCCCGAGGAGTGGTGCAGCTGCTGCACGGGGTGGGCGAGCATGCGGGTCGGTACGGACGGCTGATCGCCGCACTCACCGACGCCGGATTCATCGTCTACGCCGACGATCATCGCGGGCACGGTCGCACCGGCATCCGCCAGCACGGCGGACCCGAGAAACTCGGCCGACTCGGCAAGGGCGGTCTGCGCGCGGCGGAGGCGGCGATCTGGCAGCTCACCGGCATCATCACGGCGGAGCACCCCGACCTTCCCCTCGTGCTGCTGGGGCACTCGTGGGGGTCGTTCCTCGCACAGATGCTCGTGAACGACCACCCCGAGGCCTGGGATGCGGTGATCCTCTCCGGCTCGGCTCTGCGCACCCCCGGCTCGCTCAATGCCGCACCGCTGAACGCGCGGTGGGCAGCGGACGACGCCACCGGCCTCGAATGGCTCAGCAGGGACCCGGCGGTGTGGACGTCGTTCGACGAGGACCCGCTCACGACGAACCAGCCGCTGCTCAAGCTGTTCGGTCCCGTCGAGGCGGCCAAGCTCTACGGCCGTCCGCGCAAGGACCTCGACCGCGACATCCCGCTGCTGCTCCTCGTCGGTCGCGATGATCCGGTCGGGGGTCCTCGGAGCGTGCACAAGCTCGCCGACGAGTACCGCACGCGCTCGGGACTCACCGACATCACGACCCTCGTCTACCCCGACGCGCGCCACGAGATCTTCAACGAGCTGCAGCAGGACGAGGTCCGCGCCGACATCCTGTCGTGGCTCGACGCGCGCATCCCCTCGCGCTGAGCACCCGCATCTCGTATCGCTGAGAACCCGTGGGTCCTCGCGCTGAGCACCCGTGGGTCCTCGCGTGACGCCCGATGACCCCGTGTGACAGCGGGTGAATGCGCATGACGTCGCGCGCGCCTCTCTCCCCCGCCCCCGCATATTTTCGTGTGAGGGGGCGAGAGGGAGGTGAGCGGTGGGTTTCGACGAGGAGTGGCGCAGCTGGCACGAGACGCGGGAGCGCTATGCGGGGGCGGAGTACGGTCCGGCGGCACTCGAGTCGACGAACTGGCTGATCACCGAGCCCGCCGCCGTGGAGGGTGTTCCGGGCCTCTGGGCGCTGACCGGCGACGGCGGGATCCGCGGAACCGACCTCGGCACGTCCGGATCGGTCGTCACGCTCCACGGCCCGCAGGCGCTGCGACTCGGCAGGCGTGAGCTGCGGGTGTTCGATCGGCGGGGGTCGGTCGCGTTGCGGGTCTTCAACCCGCAGCGCGCCGAGCGCGAGTCGTTCGGCGGCATCGACGCGTATCCGCCACGGAGGGGGTGGCGGATCCGCGCGTCGTTCACCGAGACGCCCGGGGAATCGGTGACCGTCACCGCGGTCGACGGCTCCGTGCACGAACAGGCGCTGGCCGGGCGACTGCGCTTCGAGCTCGACGGCATCCCGCACTCGCTGAGCGTGACGCGCACCGAGCGCGGCGGTCTCACGGCGGTCTTCGCCGACGGCACGAACGGCATCGAGACGTATCGGTTCCGGTTCCTGCCGATCGGCGAGCCCGACGACGACGGCACGGTGATCGTCGACTTCAACCGGGCGTACCTGCCGCCGTGCGCTTTCTCCGACCAGTACCTGTGCCCGCAGCCGCTCGCCGAGAACCGCTACTCGCTGCCCATCCGCGCGGGGGAGCGCGCGGTCGTGCGGGGGCGCTGACCCCGTCGGCGCCGCACTCGCCGCCCCGCCGCGCCGCACTCGCCGCCCCGCCGGGCCGCACTCGCGACCCCGCTGGCGCCGCACTCGCCGCCCCGGCGGGAGCCCCGCGCCTTAAGCTGTACTCGTGCACGGAGAATACAAGGTCCCAGGGGGCAAGCTCGTCGTCGTCGACCTCGAGGTCGACGACGGCAGGATCGCGGAGTTCCGCCTGGCGGGTGACTTCTTCCTCGAACCGGACACCGCGCTCGACGCGATCAACGACGCCGTGAACGGGCTGCCCGTCGAGACGGATGCCTCGACGATCGCCGCCGCCGTGCGTGCGGCCCTGCCCGAGGGCGCGCAGCTGCTCGGCTTCACGCCGGAGTCGGTCGGCACCACGGTTCGCCGTGCTCTCGTGACGGCCCCGGGCTGGCGCGACTTCGACTGGGAGATCGTGCACGACAAGGCGGTCTCGCCCCAGATGAACCTCGCCCTCGACGAGGTCCTGACCTCGCGCGTCGGCGAGGGCCGTCGCCGCCCGACCCTGCGCATCTGGGAATGGGACGGATCGGCCGTGGTGATCGGCTCGTTCCAGTCGTACCGCAACGAGGTCGACCCCGAGGGGGCGGCCCGGCACGGTTTCGACGTGGTGCGTCGCATCTCCGGCGGTGGAGCGATGCTCATCCCCGCAGGGCAGATCATCACGTACTCGCTGTACGTGCCGGCATCCCTCGTGCAGGGCATGACCTTCGCCGATTCGTACGCGTTCCTCGACGACTGGGTGCTGCACGCGCTGCGCTCGGTGGGCATCGACGCGGTGTACCAGCCGCTCAACGACATCGCGAGCCCCTCGGGCAAGATCGGCGGCGCCGCGCAGAAGCGCCTCGCCAACGGAGGAGTGCTGCACCACGCCTCGCTCTCGTACGACCTCGACGGTCAGATCATGACCGAGGTGCTGCGCATCGGACGTGAGAAGCTCAGCGACAAGGGCACCACGTCGGCGGCCAAGCGGGTCGACCCCCTGCGTCGGCAGACCGGTCTCACGCGCGAGGAGATCATCGAGCGCTTCATCGAGACCTTCCGCTCGCTCACCGACGCGGAGACGGGTGAGATCACGGCCGACGAGTACGCCGCGGCCGAGGCGCTGGTGGAGTCGAAGTTCGCCACCGAGGCGTGGCTGCACCGCGTTCCGTGACCGCGCAGCCCGGGCCGGACGCCCCCGGCGCGGTCTCGATCATCCAGGGCGACAACCTGGCCGTCGCCGCGTCGCTGCCGTCGGCGTCGTTCACGCTGGTGTACCTCGATCCGCCGTTCAACACGGGTCGTACGCAGGAGCGTCAGGTGGTCACCGCCCGCCGCTCGGTCACGATTCAGCAGGAGTCGGAGGCAGGGGCCGGTGCGGTCGCGGAATCCCGCGGATCCGATGCCGCGGCAGACTCGGCCGTGCGGAGAACGGAACCGGCGACGCCGCCGTCCGAGGTGCGGTACGGGTTCCACGGGCACGCCTACGAGCGGGTCCGCGGGATGCTGCGCGCCTACGACGACCGCTTCGACGACTACGGCGCGTTCCTGATGCCGCGGCTCGAGCAGGCGTGGCGGCTGCTCGCCGACGACGGCACGCTGTACCTGCATCTCGACTACCGCGAGGCGCACTACGCCAAGGTCATGCTCGACGCGGTGTTCGGCCGTGACTGCTTTCTCAACGAGCTCATCTGGGCCTACGACTACGGTGCCAAGTCGCGCCGCCGCTGGCCGACCAAGCACGACACGATCCTCGTGTACGTGAAGAACCCGCGCGAGTACGTCTTCAACTCCGACGACATCGACCGTGAGCCGTACATGGCACCGGGTCTCGTCACACCCGAGAAGGCCGCCAGGGGCAAGCTGCCCACCGACGTGTGGTGGCACACGATCGTGCCGACGACCGGGCGCGAGAAGACCGGGTACCCGACCCAGAAGCCCGAGGGCATCCTTCGGCGCATCGTGCGCGCGTCGAGCCGACCGGGAGACCGCGTGCTCGACCTCTTCGCGGGCAGCGGCACGACCGGGGCCGTCGCGTCGGCGCTCGGGCGGGATGCGGTGCTGGTCGACGACAACCCCGAAGCCGTGCGCGTGATGACCGTGCGGATGCCGCACGCCGAGGTCGCAGCCTTCGACGAGTAGCACGCGGGCGCCCGCCGACCGGCCGCACGGCCGAAGCGGCGGTCCTGGAGCGTCGGGGGTGCCGGATAGGCTCGACGCATGCGACGTATCCGGGGGGTGGTCGTCATCGCGCTCGCGGTGACACTGGTGGGCTGTGCAGGGCAGGAGGGCGACGCGGATCCCGCGTCGGTCGAGGCGATGCTCGACGTCGAGAAGGTTCCCGGCGTCCTCGTCGCGCCGTACGAGCACTTCGTGCAGATCGACCCCGATGCGCCGGAGGACGAGATCGTGACGACGGCGCTCGCGGTGCGCGACATCGTCGACGGGATGGGCGAGGACCGCCCGCGCGACCTCGAGATCGTCGCCGTGTACCCGGGTGACCCCTACGTGAACACGACGTTCACGACGTCCACGTACGACGACCCCGACCGCTTCGAGGACGACGTCCGTCTGTGGGCGGGATTCCTCGACGACGGCTTCACCGAGGTCAGTTATGTCACCGCCTCCGAGGGGGCGGGCCCCGGAACCCTGGCGGTGTTCTCGGAGGGTCAGGGAGAAGCAGGAAAGACGCTGGCCGAGGCTTACGGCGCGATCGAGCAGGCCGTGAGCGAACCGCCCTACTCCGATGCTCCGCCGTCGCTGTACGCGTCCGTCGATCACGCCTCGATCTCGAACAAGTCGGGTCGCGCCGATCTCGGAGACGCGTGGATCGAACCGAGCGAGGAGCTGGCGAGTCTGGACTGCCTGACGAGCGCCAGAGTGAGCCTCACTCCCGACGAGACCTGGGTCTCTCTCGTCGGAGACACCGACCTCACCGCCGAGCAGACGGCGCAGATCATGGCGGTGCTCGCGGACAGAGGGGTGCTCGGCCCCGCCGTGAATGTGATCCACACCAACAGGTCCGCGCTTCCGAAGGACTCCAAGACCACGCTGTACGGAGTGGCCGAATGAGCCGGCGGATCGCGGCCATCGCCGCCGCGGCCGCCGTCGCCGCGCTGCTGCTGACGGGCTGTGCGCCGCAGTACGCGACCCCCGACGAGCGTTCGGAATCCTTCGCCGAGCCGGTGGCAGAAGCGGTGAACGAGCTCGACTCCGCCCCCGACGACGTGCAGGCCAGGTCGTCCTTCGACGGGATCGTGCTCGAGGCCCGCCTGGGCGACATGTCGTATGCCGAGACGCGAGCGTTCATCGAGGAGGCGCTGCCGATCGTCGAGGAGTCGCCCCTGGGCGCCATGCCGGTGCGCCTGCTTCTGAGTCACACGCAACAGGGGTCCGGGCAGCAGGGAGCCGTGGCAGGGTCGACCACACTCGAGTGGCGGGGGTACGACCCCGAGCGCGCCGACCGCTACTTCGCGGCGGTGCAGGTGTGGCTCGACACCCTGGCAGACCCGGGGGTGCAGTTCGACGAGACGTTCCAGGTGCAGGCGGCCGCCGTGTTCGGCGACATCAGTGTGCTGGACGGTCGTGACCTCGACGCGTACAGCGCCGAGATCACCGCACAGCTGGAGAAGGCCGGATACGTGGAGCCGAGGATCATCGTCGCCGCGCGGCCCGCGCCGTAGTCTGTCGGACCCCCGCCGTGAGAGTGTGAGGGGCATGACCGAGTACGTCGACGTGCAGACCGCCGCGGGGCGGGTCCGAGGGCGCTGGCGCCCGACCACCGGAGGGCGCGGGGCCTCGCGCTCGGCGGCATTCCTCGGCATCCCGTTCGCCGAGGCGCCGATCGGCGATCTGCGATTCCAGGCGCCGGTGCCGAAGGCGCCGTGGGAGGGCGTGCTCGATGCGCTCGAGTTCGCCGCCACCGCGCAACGCGGAGACCCCGGAGTGACGCTCATTCCCGAGCCGAGTGTCGAGGGCGACTCGACGCTGAACGTCAACGTCTTCACCCCCGATCCGACGGCTGCAGGTCTCCCGGTGCTCGTATGGATCCACGGCGGCGGATACTTCGCCGGGTCTCCCGCGAGCCCCTGGTACGACGGGCGCAACTTCAATCGAGATGGCGTCGTCACCGTCTCGATCTCGTACCGGCTCGGATTCGACGGCTTCGGGTGGATCGCCGATGCCCCGTCGAACCGCGGGGTGCGCGACTGGCTGCTCGCGCTCGAATGGGTGCAGCAGAACATCGCCGCATTCGGGGGTGACCCCGGCCGGGTGACCATCGCCGGGCAGTCCGCCGGGGGAGGGGCGGTGCTCACTCTGCTCGGGATGGAGGCGGCACAGCACCTGTTCCACGGGGTCTACGCGATCTCGGGTGCGCTCGGCGACGTCGCGCCTGCGAGGGCCGAGGCGTTCGGGCGGGCGCTCGCCGCTGCGGCCGGCGTCGAGCCCACGGTGGCCGGCTTCGCGACGGTGACGGAGGATCGTCTGCTCGCACTGCAGAAGAAGGCGACCCAGCTCGGGCCGTCGTCGATGACGACGATGATCGACGAGGGGCTTCCGCTCGGGCCGGCGATCGATGGAGACCTTCTCGCACGGTCGACCCGCGAGTCGCTGCGCGCCGGCGTCGGCGCCGACAAGCCACTCGTGATCGGGGCGGCCGACGATGAGTTCACCATGGCGTTCACGGGCAAGGCCGCGACAGCGCTGCGGTGGGTGCCGCAGTCGGTGCTGTTGAACCGGCTCGGGCTGCCCCGGAGCATCCGTGCCGAGTATCTCGCGGCGAACGCCGACATCGCGCGTCTCGGCAAGGCGCGGCTCGCGGGGCGTGTGCTCACCGACCGGATGTTCCGCCGCACCGTGCCGCGCATCGCCGCCGACAGGGCGGACGCGCCCACCTGGCTCTACCGGTTCTCCTGGCCGTCCGGACACTTCGGCTTCGCCGAGCACTGCCTCGACGTGCCGTTCTTCTTCGACTGCCTCGACGGGCCGTCGATGGAGGCGCTGGCCGGGCCGAACCCGCCGCAGACCCTCGCCGACGACCTGCACGGCGCGGCCGTCGCGTTCGTCACCACCGCAGACCCGGGGTGGCCGAGGCACGAGGGTGGTGCCGGCACCGTGCGGATCTACGACGTGCAGACCCGCGACGTCGCCGATGCGTACGCGTCTGTGCGCGCTCTGATCTGAGGCGTTCCGCCGCAGAGGCACCGCGGCCGATGGCCGGCCGCTCCCGGAGGTGTGTGCGGCCGGCCATCGGCATGATCGAACGGTGGTCGGGTCAGCGGGCGGCGGCCTTGCGCGGCTTCAGGAATTCCTCCGGCTCACGCTTTTCGCGTTTTGCAGCGCGCTTTTCCTTGATGGTCATTTGCGGGGCCTTTTTCGACCCTCGGACGTGTGGTGTCTTTGCGGACATGAGAAACTCGCTTCCCCTCGTGGCTGGCGTGCGTCCTCTGACCATAGCCCGCCGGTGCAGGAAATCAAATCGCCTCTGACGAGGTTATTTTCTCCTCACTCCGCACCGCAGTCCGCACCGGGACATTTACGCATCGCGTCATCGATAAATGCACGATCCGCCACGTCCGGGTTTTACCGAATTGCTTTTTCCGGGCATCCGGCTATGGTGATGCACATGACGATATCGACCGTTCTCCCGCGCAGTGAGCGTCTTCGCGACGCTTCCGTGGTGACGACAGCGGTCGACATCGCCGGTGCCCGGCACGAGGTTCTTCCGCCTCGGCTGATCGCCCTCCGCGGACTGCCGATCTCCTTCTGATCCCCCGCCGCGACCGCGTCGACCGCTGATCCCGGCCGTTGCGACACCCCACCCGAGACGCCGCGCCTGCGGCGTCCTTCCGTCTGCAAGGAGCAGCCATGCCCGATCTCACTCCCGTCGCCGATCTCCCGCCGTCCGCGGAGATCGCCTCTCGACTCGAGAGCCTTCTCCGCGATCGCGAGACGGTTCTGCGCGAGCTCGAACCGCGCGCGCTCCCGACCGTCGACCCGGTGGCGTATCAGACCGCGGCGTCGCACCGCGCCGTGATCCGTCAGCTCACCGATGCGCTGGAACGGGTCGCCGCGGGTACCTACGGGCTCTGCGGGCGATGCGGAGAGCCGATCGCGCCCGCCCGTCTCGAGGTGCTGCCCCAGGCGTCCGCCTGCATCGAGTGCCAGAGTCTCGTCGACGCGGCCTGATCCCGAGCGTCCGGCGGGCGGCGTGCGATGGGGCACGCCGCCCGCCTCACCCTCAGGCGATGTAGATCTTGCGCAGCGTCTCGGTGACGGTCCACACGGTGCGCTGGCCCTCGGCCAGGCGCACGACGGAGCCTGCGTCCACCTCGATCGCGGGCAGCGGCGGGTCGACGAACTCTATCCGGGCGTGACCGGCGAGCACGACGAAGACCTCATCGACCTCGGTGTCGGATGCCGTGCCCGGTGTCATCTCCCAGATGCCGACCTCGACGGCGCCGACCGTCGCCAGAGCATGCGCGGCGGTGGTCGGCCGGCCGAGGATCACCTCATCGGCAGGCAGGGACGCGTGCACGAGCGGCAGTGCCGCGGCATCCACTGCCTCGCCGGGCGCGAGCGTGCTCATGAGTCGAATCCCATGCCGACGGCATCCAGCGTCTTGAGGAACAGGTTGCGCCGGCCCTCGTTGTGATCGGCCCTGTCCATCGCCGCGCGCACGAGATTGACGCCGATCGAGGCGAGGGGCTCGGGCGGGAACGGGATCGGCTTCTCGCGCACCATGGCGAGCTCGGTGCGCTCGGTCGGCTCGCCCGACAGCTTGTCGAGCATCACGTCCGCGGCGAACCGCGCGGCGCCGACGCCCAGACCGGTGAATCCGGTGGCGTAGGCGACCCGGCCCCTGCGGGCGGTGCCGAAGAACGCGCAGAAGCGGCTCGACGAGTCGATCGCCCCGGCCCAACGGTGTGTGAAGCGCAGGCCCTCGAGCTGCGGGAACGTCGTGAAGAAGTGCGAGGCGAGCTTGCGGTGGCTCTCCATGCGGTCCTCGTACTCCGGCCGCACCTTTCCGCCGAAGTGGTAGACGGCGTCATAGCCTCCGAAGAGGATGCGGTTGTCGGCTGTGAGCCGGTAGTAGTGGAACTGGTTGGCGCTGTCGGCGAGGCCCTGGCGGTTCGACCACCCGATGGAGGCGAGCTGGTCATCGGTCAGCGGCTCGGTCATCAGCACGTAGTCGTACACCGGCACCGTCATGAGCCTGTTGCGCTTCAGCAGCGACGGGAACACGTTCGTGCCGAGCGCGACGGCATCCGCGACGACCCGCCCACCCCCGCGCGTCACGAGCGTGACGGGGCCCGCGCCGTCGCCCTCGAGCGCCCGCACGAGCGAGTGCTCGTAGATCTCGACACCCAGCTCCACCGCGACCCGTGCGAGCTCGAGTCCGAGCTTGGCGGGGTGCACGAGGGCGGAGCCCTCGCGATCCCAGGCGCCGGCGAGGAACGTGTCGGAGTGCACCTCGGCCTGCACGGCGTCGCGGTCGAGGAAGCCCTCCTCCTCGCGCAGCCACTCGACCTGGTGCGGTTCGACGGCCACCGCGAGCTGGCCGGTGCGCTCGAAGTCCACGTCGAGGGAGTAGCGCGACACGGTCTGCTCGATGCCGTCGAGGTTCTCGCGTCCGAGCTCCTCGAGGCGGTCGATCTCGTCGGGCCAGCGCGTCAGGCCGTTCTCGTGTCCGTGGGTGAGGCTCGCCTCGCAGAAGCCGCCGTTGCGACCGGAGGCGGCCCACGCGATGCGCGAGGCCTCGAGCAGCACCACACGGCGATCGGGGTCGCGCTCCTTGGCGCGGACGGCGGTCCACAGCCCCGCATAGCCGCCGCCGACGATCGCGAGGTCGGCGGTGACGGTGCCCGACAGGGCGGGGTGCTCGGGGCGCTCCACATCGTCGAGCCAGAACACGTCGAGGACGGTGTCGCGCAACGACCGCTCGATCGCGACCGGCGCGGGAAGGCGACGCTCGAAGACGGTGGTTCCCATGCTCACTCCCGGTTTCCGGGCCCGCGCCTCAGCGTGTGCCCCAGTTGTAGAGGTCCTTGTAGAGCCCCGCGTACAGCAGGCTCTCGGTGTGCGCGACCCCGGGGATCGTGCGGATGCGGGTGGCGATGAGGTCGAGCAGGTCGGCGTCGCTCTCGCACACCGCCTCGACGAGGATGTCGAAGGTGCCGAGCGTGACGACGACGTACGCGAGCTCGGTGATCTTCGTGAGCTCCTCGGCGATCAGCCGCGGATCGCCGGTGACGCGGATGCCGATCATCGACATGCGGTGGAACCCGAGCTGCATCGGATCGGTGACGGCGACGATCTGGATGATCCCGGCCTCGGTCATCCGCTGCACCCGCTGGCGTGCCGCCGCCTCGCTGAGCCCGACCTCTCGACCGATCTCGGCGTACGGTCGGCGTCCGTCCTCCTGCAGCAGCTCGACGATCCGCTTCGAGATGTCATCAAGGACCGGCTGCTTCGGCGTCGCGCTCATGTGTCGATATTGACAGGACGAGTGCACCTTGGCAACTGATTCCATCGCCCAGATCAAGAGACTCTTCTGTATTCGCAAGCGCGTCGCTAGCATGGCGGTCATGGCGACAGAACTCCTCCAGAACTTCATCGGCGGTCGATACGTGGCCGTCTCGGGACAGGGGCGGATGCCGCTCATCGACCCCGCGACCGAGCAGAGCTACGGCGAGCTGCCCGTCTCCGACACCTCCGATGTCGATGCCGCGTATGCCGCGGCCGCTGCGGCGTTCCCGATCTGGCGCGACACCACCCCCGCCGACCGCCAGCTGGCCCTGTTCCGCATCGCCGACGCGATGCAGGCGCGAGCCGAGGAGTTCGCCGACCTGGAGTCGAAGGACACCGGCAAGCCCAGGGCGACCCTCGTCGACGACGAGATCCTGCAGTCGATCGACCAGCTGCGCTTCTTCGCCGGTGCCGCGCGCAGCCTCGAGGGGCGCGCCGCGGGGGAGTACCTCGCCGGGCACACGTCGTTCGTGCGCCGCGAGCCGATCGGTGTGATCGGCCAGGTCACCCCGTGGAACTACCCGCTGAACATGGCCGTGTGGAAGATCGCCCCCGCGCTCGCCGCGGGCAACACGGTCGTACTGAAACCCGCCGAGTCGACGCCGCTGACCACGCTTCTGCTGGCCGAGATCGTCGCGCTGCACACCCCCGCGGGCACGCTCAACGTGGTGCTCGGCGACCGCGACACCGGGGTGGCGCTGGTCGAGCATCCGACGCCGCAGATGGTGGCGATCACCGGGTCCGTGCGCGCCGGGATGGCGGTCGCGCGGTCGGCGGCGGACGACGTCAAGCGCGTGCATCTGGAACTCGGTGGCAAGGCGCCGGCGATCGTGTTCCCCGATGCGGACCTCGACAAGGCGGCATCCGGCATCATCACGGGAGCCTTCTTCAACGCCGGACAGGACTGCACCGCGGCCACCCGGGTGCTCGTCCACTCCTCGGTGCACGACGAGTTCGTCGCGGCGCTCGTCGAGAAGGCGAAGACGGATGCCCGCACCGGCGGTCCTCACGAGAAGGACGTGCTCTACGGGCCGCTCAGCAGCGCCGCGCAGCTCGCCCAGGTGCAGGGATTCATCGACCGGCTGCCCGCGCACGCCTCGATCGAGACCGGCGGGTCGCGACAGGGCGACACGGGGTACTTCTTCGAGGCGACGATCGTCTCGGGGCTGCACCAGGACGACGAGGCGGTGCAGGGTGAGATCTTCGGACCCGTGCTGACCGTGCAGTCCTTCGAGACACCAGAGCAGGCACTCGAGATGGCGAACGACGTGCCGTACGCGCTGGCGTCGTCGGTGTGGACGACTGATCACGCCCGTGCGATGCGCTTCTCGCGCGACCTCGACTTCGGATGCGTGTGGATCAACACCCACATCCCGTTCGTGTCGGACATGCCGCACGGCGGATTCAAGCACTCGGGCTACGGCAAGGACCTCTCGCAGTACGGCTTCGACGACTACACGCGCATCAAGCACGTGATGTCGGCGCTCGATTGAGCGGGTCGCGCGTCGCGCATCCGGCGTCTCGGCGGAGCGTCGTCCTGAGCCCGTGATCGGGCGTGCGCGGGTGAGACGCGATGTGTCATGCTGGGGCGGACGCCGACTCCGGGGGGATCCATGGCACGACCGCTCGCAGGTCCGCAGGGCCTGCTGCGCACGCTCAACGGGCGTGCGATCCTCGAGACGCTCGCGCGTCGGGGGCCACTGACCCGCACCGAGCTGATGACCGAGACGGGGCTGTCGCGCACCGCGGTGACCCAGGTGCTGCGGATGCTCGAGAGTGCGACCGCGGTCGCACCGGCCGGCGTGGATCGCGAGACCCGGGGACCCGCTGCCGGACGCGTCGCTCTGCATCCGCAGCTCGGGGTCGCCGCCGCGGTGCACGTCGACGTCCATGCCGCGCACGTCGTGCTCGTCGATCCCACCGGTGCGGTGCGCGCCGAGAACCACGCGCCCTTCCCGATCCGTGGCGACCGGGTGGATCACATCGCCGGACTCGTGGACGCGTGCCGTCGTGCGGTGGGTGCGACCGTGCAGCTGGCGGTCGTCGGGATCCCGGGGATCGTCACCGCCGACGGCGGCATCCGTGACGATCAGGGTCCCGACGGGGGCGCCTTCAAGAACGCGCTGTCCACCAGGCTCGGGTGCCCGGTGCGTGTCGAGAACGACGTCAATCTGGCCGCTCTCGCCGAGCTGACTTCGGGCACCGGTGCCGACCTCGACAGTTTCGCCCTGCTGCTGCTCGACGAGGGGCTCGGAGCCGGGATCGTCATCGACGGCCGGCTGCACCGCGGCTTCTCGGGGGTGGCGGGCGAGGTCATGTACCTGCCGCAGACCCCGGTGCCGATCGGCGCCCCCGTGCTCGGCGACGACGTGGTGCGCGATCTCGCCCTCGCTCACGGGCGCGACCCCGAGCTGACGATCGATCAGCACCTCGACGCCGCGAGCGACGGCGACGGGGGAGCGCTCGCGATGGCGACCGAGATGGGCCGACGGCTCACACTGATCGCCGGGACGATCGCGCTCGTGCTCGATCCCCAGGCGTTCATCCTCAGCGGATCCGCCGCGCATCCCGCGATGGTCGACGCGACCGCGAGGGCCGCCGAGGACCTCGCCCCGCGGCTGCCGCTGAGCATCCTCGCCTCGTCGTTCGGGCCGGAGGCCCCGCTCGTCGGTGCCGTCGGCGAAGCGGCCGCGGCGCTGCGGGCGACGGTCTTCTCCCGCCTTCTTCCCGGATCAGAGCGGAGCCGCCGGTGATCTCCGATCTGGCCGATCGCCTCGGCCTCGCACCGGGCGCCCGCGCCATCATCATCAACGCCGACGACTTCGGGATGTGCCACGCGGCCAACACGGCCATCACCGGACTGCTCAGCGCCGGGCACATCGATTCGACCACGGTGATGATGCCGTGCGCGTGGGCTCCCGAGGCGCTGGCCTTCGCCGCGGCGCGGACCGACCTCGACGTCGGCGTGCATCTGGTGCTCACGAGCGAGTGGACCGCCTACCGGTGGCGTCCGCTCACCGGGACCGAGACGAGCCTGGTCGATGCCGGAGGGTGCTTCCCGGCCGACACTCTCTCGATCGAGCAGAATGCCGACGACGCCGACGTGGCGGCAGAGGTCGCCGCCCAGCTGCAGGGCGCGCTGGATGCGGGAGTCGACGTCACTCACCTCGACAACCACATGGGGTCGGTCTACGGACTGCTCACCGGTCGCGACTTCCTCGCGCAGGTGCTCCCCCTCGCGGCGCAGCACGGTCTGCCCTTCCGGCTGCCGCGCAGCATGGAGGGCACCGCCGACGACGCGGCCCTGCAGGCGAAGCTCACCGAGGCGGCCGGCGCCGCCGACGCACTCGGCGTCGAGATCATCGACCGGCTGTGGAGCCATCCGTTCGACGCCGCGCCCGACGAGTCGTACGAGCAGGTGCGCGACGGCTTCATCGCCCTGCTCCGTGCAGTACCCGCCGGGGTGACCGAGATCTACCTGCATCCGATGGTCGACGACGACGAGCTGCGCGCGGTGGTCGACTTCGGTGCCGTCAAGCGCGGTCACGAGCTGCGTCTGCTGTCGGACCCCGCGGTGCTGCAGGCGATCGCCGATGAGGGACTGGTCAGGATCGGATGGCGCGCGCTGCGCGACCTGCAGCGGAGCCCTCGCCCATGACCTCGCTGCGCGCGGGACTGCGCGACCGACGCCTGCATTCCGCGCCGACGAGGAGGCAGTCCGTCGCGTTCGGGGCCTCCGGGTTCCCGACGCAGCTCATGACGCAGACGTTCTCGGCGTTCGTCGTCTACTTCTACGTCGCGCACCTCGGTGTCGAGCCGACCTGGGTGGCGGCGGCGATGATCGCCCATGGCATCCTCAACGCCGTCCTCAATCCGCTCGTCGGCACCTTGTCCGACCGCATCCGCACTCCCTGGGGCCGCCGCGTCCCGTGGATCGGTGTCGGGATCGTCCCGCTCGTCGTCGCCTTCGCTCTGGTCTGGATGCCGCCGCCGCTGCCCGCCGCGGGGCTGATCGTCTGGTTCCTGGTGGTCGTCGCGGTCTACGACATCGCGTTCGTGGTGGTGGTGCTGAACATCTCGGCGCTGTTCCCCGAGATCTTCCGCACCACGGAGGAGCGGGCGCGCGGCAATGTGCCTCGGCAGATCTTCGCGATCGTGGGCATCGTGCTGGGAACGGCCGGGGCGCCCCGGCTCTACGGCTGGATCGGCTGGTCGGGCATGGCTCTCGTGCTCGCCGGGGTCTGCCTCGTGCTGCTCGTCGTGTCGTTCCTCGGCGGGATGCTCGAGCGCGACGTGCCCGAGGCGGCCTCCGAGGCGATGCGGTGGCGGGACCAGCTGCGGTACACGTTCGCCAACCGCGCGTTCGTGCCGTACGTGCTCGGTTCGCTGTTCATCCAGACCGCGATCGCCGTCATCCTCGCCGCGGTCCCCTTCTACGTGCGGTACTCGCTGGGTGCCGCCGAGGGCGAGGGGAGCCTGCTGCTGGGGGCGATCTTCGTGACCGCGATCCCGTCGATCGTGCTGTGGAGTGCGGTCGTGCGTCGCACGTCACCGCGCACGGCGCTGCTGTGGAGCGTCGCGGTCTTCGGCCTCGCAGTTCTCGGCTACCTGCTGCCCTCGAGCGTGACGGCGGCCGCGCTGATCGGGGTGGCGGTCGGCGTCGGGGTCGGCGGGCTGCTGCAGCTGCTCGAGGTCGTGCTCGCCCAGATCATCGACGAGGATGCGGTGCGCACCGGCCATCGCCGCGAGGGCGCGTACTTCGGGGTCAACGGCTTCGTCGTGCGCGGTTCGGTGGTGCTGCAGGCCGTCGTCGCCGCGGCGGTGCTCACCTCGTCGGGGTTCGACGCGTCGCTCGGCGATGCGCAGCCCGAGGCCGTCGACGGCGGGATCCGCGTGATGGTCGCGGTGATCCCGCTCGTCTTCGCCGCGCTGGCGTGGCTGTGCTTCTGGCTCTACCCCATCCGCACGCGCGACCTCTGATCCGACGTCAGGACGCGGCCTGACGCGCCTCCCAGCCGGTGCGCACCATCTCGTCGACCGTGTACCGCATCTTCCAGTCGAGGTCGCGGGCAGCGAGCTCGCCGGTGGCGACGATGCGGTCGGGGTCTCCCGGGCGCCGGGGGCCGATCTCGGGGGTGAAGTCGATGCCGGTGACGCGGGCGACCGCGTCCATGATCTGCTTCACGCTGAGGCCGTCGCCCGAGCCGAGGTTGTACGCGGCCTCGATCGGCTCGCCGCCGGCGAGACGCTTCGCAGCCGCGACGTGCGCGGCGGCGATGTCGCCGACGTGCACGTAGTCGCGCACGTTCGTGCCGTCCTCGGTGTCGTAGTCGTCGCCGTTGATGCGCGGAGTCTCGCCCGCGATCAGTTTCTCGAACACGATCGGGAAGAGGTTGTGCGGGCTCACGTCGTAGACGGTCGGATCGGCGGACCCGACGACGTTGAAGTACCGCAGAGAGGTGTGACGCAGCGGGGCGTCGGAGTCGGCGGTCGCGATCGCCTGATCGCGCAGCAGCCACTCCCCGATGAGCTTCGACTCGCCGTACGGGCTCGCCGGCCTCTTGGCGGTGTCTTCGACGACGAGCGCCGTATCGGGCGTGCCGAACACGGCGGCCGACGAGGAGAACACGATGTTCGCGACGCCCGCGGCATCCATCGCCTCGAGGATCACGCGGGTGCCCTCGACGTTCTGCGCGTAGGTGTGCAGCGGCCGCTGCACCGAGACGCCGGCGTACTTGTATCCCGCGACGTGGATGACGCCCTCGGCGTCGTGATCGCGCAGCGTCTTCACGACGAGCGCGCGATCGAGGATGCTGCCCTGCACGAAGGCCACGCCCTCGGGAACGAACGAGGCGACCCCGCTCGAGAGGTCGTCGAGGATGACGGGTGTGAGCCCGGCATCCGCCAGTGCGCGAACGACGTGCGAGCCGATGTAGCCGGCGCCGCCGGTCACGATCCAGGACATGGTGCTCCTCAGGGTGGGGAAGTGTTCAGTATCTCAGGAGTCGCGGTGCGCGCCCGCCGCCGGCGTGACGGTGAAGATCACGGGGGCGGTGAACCCGGATGCGGCGAACGCGGCGTTCACGGCATCCGTCACCTGCTGCACGGCATCCTGCTCGATCAGCGCGATCGCGGCGCCGCCGAAACCGCCGCCGGTCATGCGTGCGCCGATCGCGCCGGCGGCGAGGGCTGCCTCGACCGCGGTGTCGAGCTCGGGCACCGAGATCTCGAAGTCATCGCGCATCGAGGCGTGCGAGGCCACGAGCAGGTCGCCGATCGCACGGGCACCGTCTTCGCGCAGCACGCGGACGGTGTCGAGCACGCGCTGGTTCTCGGTGACCACGTGCCGCACGCGGCGGAACGTCACGTCGTCCATGAGCTCCTCGGCACGCGGCAGGTCGCCGACCGCGACATCTCGCAGGCTCGGCACGCCCATGATGGCGGCTCCCCGCTCGCACGCGGCGCGGCGCTCGCCGTAGCCGCCCGTGGAGTGGGCGTGCTTGACGCGCGTGTCCATCACGAGGATCGCAAGACCGGCCTCGGCGATCCCGACGGGCACGAGCACCGCGTCGAGCGAGCGGCAGTCGAGGAAGATGGCGGCGTCGGGCTCACCGAGCATCGAGGCCATCTGATCCATGATGCCCGTCGGGGCGCCCACGGCCTCGTTCTCGGCCTTGCGACCGACGCGGGCGAGGGCGATGCGGTCGAGTCCGGCATCCCAGAGGTCGTTCAGGGCGGATGCCGTCGCACCCTCGATCGCGGCGGACGAGGAGAGCCCTGCGCCCACGGGGACGTCGGAGGTGATCGCGATGTCGAGTCCGCGGCCTTCCGCACCGGCCTGACGCAGCGCCCAGGCGACGCCCAGAGGATATGCGGCCCATTCGGGCACGCGCGGGGCGGTGCCGGACGGGGTGGGGAACAGGTCGTCGAGCTCGTCGAGGGCGACCTCGACCGGCTCGTCGGCGAACGTGGATGCGACGCGCACGCGACCCAGGCCGTCGTCACGGACCCCGACGGCCGCGTAGGTGCGGTGGGGGATCGCGAACGGCAGCACGAAACCGTCGTTGTAGTCGGTGTGCTCGCCGATCAGGTTCACGCGCCCCGGAGCCGACCAGACGCCGTCGGGAGTGCGGCCGGTGAGGTCGGTGAACAGGGCGGTCGCCTGCGCGGCGGTCGTGGTGGTCATGCGGAGGCCTCGTCTGCGGTGTCTGCGGTGCGTGCGGTGTCTGCTGTGCGCGGTTCGTCGCCGTGGGCGGCGTCGGCCTTCGCGATCGCCTCGCGGATGCGGGCGGCGCCCTGCTCGGGGGTGACCTCGGCGGCCCACGCCCACATCGCGGCCTCGGATCCGGCGAGGAACTTGAGCTTGTCGGCGGCGCGGCGGGGGCTGGTCAGCTGCAGGTGCAGGCGCACGCTGTCGCGCCCCACGTGGACGGGGGCCTGGTGCCACGCGGCGATGTACGGGGTCGGGGTGTCGTAGAGCGCATCGACGCCACGCAGCAGGCGCAGGTAGAGGGGCGCGAGCTCGTCGCGCTCGGCCTCGGTCGTCTCGGCGAAGTCCGGGACGTGGCGGTGCGGCATCAGGTGCACCTCGAGAGGCCACCGCGCGGCGAAGGGCACGAAGGCGGTCCAGTGCTCGCCGCGGAACACGACCCGCTCCGAGGCCTGCTCGGACTCGAGGATGTGCTGGAACAGGTCGGGGGCGGTGCGGTCGATCGAGTCGAGCACTCTCGTGGTGCGGGGTGTGACGTACGGGTAGGCGTAGATCTGACCGTGCGGATGCGGCAGCGTGACGCCGATCGCCTCACCGCGGTTCTCGAACGGGAAGATCTGCTCGATGCCGGGGAGCTGCGAGAGGGCGGCGGTGCGGTCGGCCCAGGCCTCGATGACCGTGCGCGCGCGGGTGACGGACTGCGTGCCGAAGGATCCGGTGTGCTCGGGGCTGAAGCACACGACCTCGCACCGACCGACCGAGGTGCGCGTGCGCCCGAGTCCGAGGGCCGCGAGATCGTCGAGGCCACGCGGAGCGTTGGATGCCTCGGGGGCTGAGCCGATCGCCTCGGCCAGCGCGGGGCCGAACGCGGGGGAGCGGTTCTCGAACACGGCGACGTCGTACATCGACGGCACCTCCGACGGGTTCGTCGCAGTCTGCGGTGCCAGCGGGTCGGCGTCGGCGCTGGGCATCATGACGCGGTTCTGACGGTTCGCGGCGACCGTGATCCAGTCTCCGGTCAGCACGTCGAGGCGCATCGTGGCGGTGGCGCCGCGCGGGTCGAGCGTGCGGGAGTCGACAGCGCGCTCGGCACCGAGCGTCGTGTCGGGGTCGTCGAAGTAGATCAGTTCGCGGCCGTCGGCGAGGGTCGTCGCGCGCTTGGTGATCCCCGCGGAGAGGGACTCGGTTCGCAACTCAGGCAATTCGTGCGTGTTCACGTAAACATGCTACGCACAGGGCCGTGGTAACGTCAACACTGCTGAGTTGTGAACGCGAGGCGGGGGTGAGCGGGATGGACGACGACCCGCTGCGCGCGCCGGATGCTCGCCGCCGGCGCCGCCCCGCATCGGGGCGCGTCTCGATGGCGATGGTCGCGTCTCGCGCGGGCGTGTCCGGTCAGACCGTCTCGCGCGTCGTCAACGACAGTCCGCGGGTCGATCCCGCCACACGTGAGCGTGTCGAGACCGCGATGGCCGAGCTCGGATATCGGCCCCATCGTGCGGCGCGCGCGCTGCGCACCGGGCGCTCGCAGACCATCGGTCTCGTCGTCACCACGCTCGCCACGGTCGGCAACTCGCGGATGCTGCAGGCCACCGCCGAGGCGGCCGCCGAACGCGGATACGCGCTCACGCTCGTGACGGCCGGTGACAGCGCGTCGACCACCGCAGAACGCGACGGCGCCCCTGCGAGCGGCAGCGGCTCCGGCGACACCGTAGCCGACGCGTTCGAACGCCTCTCGGAACAGGAGGTCGACGGCGCGATCGTGCTCAACGAGGCCTCGGCCCTGGTGCCTGCCGCCGAAAGGCCTGCAGGTCTCCGGCTCGTCGTGGTCGATGCCCCGGCCACGGCCGATCTCGTCGTCGTGCACAGCGACCATGTCGGCGGGGCTGCTGCGGCGACCGCGCATCTTCTGGAGCGCGGGCACGCGACCGTGCACCACCTCGCGGGCCCGGCCGACTCGTTCGCCGCCGGCGAGCGCGAGCGGGGCTGGCGTGAGACCCTCGTCGCCGCGGGCATCGAGCCGCCGCCGATCGTGCGCGGCGACTGGACGGCGGAGGCAGGCTTTCTCGCGGGCGAGGCGCTGCTCGCGGCATCCGCCGTCTTCTGCGCCAACGACCAGATGGCGCTGGGGCTGCTGCGGGCGCTCGCCGACGCCGGGCGTCGGGTGCCGGAGGACGTCAGCGTGATCGGCTTCGACGATGTGCCGGATGCCGCGAACTACCGCCCGCCGCTGACGACGATCCGGCAGGACTTCCCGGCCCTCGCGCACCGCGCCGTCGGCCTGCTCGTCGCAGAGATCGAGGGGACGCCCGGGGCTGAGGCATCCGCTGTCGTGCCGACCCTCCTGGTCGAGCGCGCCAGCACCCGCTGATCCGGTCGCGGCGCCCGCATCCGTTCCCCGCGTCTGTCGGTGTCGCCGCCGCGTCTGTCGCCGCCGCCGCGTCTGTCGCCGTGGCGGTGCGGGGTCAAAAGCGCACCGGGCCTGTGGTCGGGGTCAGTTCGGCATCGAGAGCGGCGGTTTTGGATGCGTAGGTGGCCCCGCCTGGAGGGCGGGATGCGTAAGTGGCCCCGCCTGGCGTGGCGGATGCGCCCGTTCTCCCGCGCCGGATCGCCTGCATCCGTCGCCGTGGCTGTGCGGGGTCGAAAGCGCACTGGGCCTGTGGTCGGGGTCAGTTCGGCATCGGAAGCGGTGGTTTCGGATGCGTAAGTGGCCCCGTCTGGCGCGCGAGATGCGCAAGTGGCCCCGTCTGGCGTGGCGGATGTGCCCGTTCTTCCGCACCCGATCCCCTGCATCCGTCGCCGCGCGTCTGTCGCCGCCGCGTCTGTAGCTGCCGCGGTGCGGGGTCAAAAGTGCACCGGGCCTGTGGTCGGGGTCAGTTCGGCATCGGTAACGGCAGTTTCGGATGCGCAAGTGGCCCCGTCTGGCGTGGTGGATGCGCAAGTGGCCCCGTCTGGCGCGCGGGATGCGTAAGTGGCCCCGCCGGGAGCGACGGATGCGCAAGTGGCCCCGCCTGCCGCGCACGCCGAGCACCCGCGCGCCTCGCGAGCGCATGCTTTTCGCCCCGTGCGGATCTCCGGCGCGGGGCGCGCTGAAGGAGAGCGTTTTCCACCGGTCCTTGCATCCGGCCCCACGGCATGGCATGCTGTCGGAAAGCGCTTACCCGCGCGGCCTCCATGCGGAGGACGCGGGCGACGGAGATAGAGAGAACGGATCAGCAATGTCACAGGCGACGACCCGCGAGATCGGGATCATCATGAACGGCGTCTCCGGGCGCATGGGCTACCGGCAGCACCTGGTGCGGTCGATCCTCGCGATCCGTGACGGGGGCGGCATCGAGCTGCCCGACGGATCCCGCATCACGGTGAAGCCGATCCTCGTCGGCCGCAACGAGGCGAAGCTCGCCGAGCTCGCCGCGAAGCACGGCATCGAGGACTACACGACCGACCTCGACGCAGCGCTGGCCGATCCGAAGTGGGAGATCTACGCCGACTTCCTCGTGACGAAAGCGCGCGCGTCGGCGCTGCGCAAGGCGATCGCGGCAGGCAAGGCGATCTACACCGAGAAGCCCACGGCCGAGTCGCTCGACGAGGCCCTCGAGCTCGCGCGCCTCGCGGATGCCGCCGGCGTCAAGACCGGCGTCGTGCACGACAAGCTCTACCTCCCGGGTCTGCAGAAGCTCAAGCGCCTCATCGACTCCGGTTTCTTCGGCCGCATCCTGTCTGTGCGCGGCGAGTTCGGCTACTGGGTGTTCGAGGGCGACTGGCAGCCCGCGCAGCGCCCGAGCTGGAACTACCGCACCGAAGACGGCGGCGGCATCATCGTCGACATGTTCCCGCACTGGAACTACGTGCTCGAGAACCTCTTCGGCGAGGTCAAGAGCGTGTACGCCCAGGCCGCGGTGCACATCGCGGACCGCTGGGACGAGCACGGCGAGCACTACACCGCCACCGCCGAAGATGCCGCCTACGGCATCTTCGAGATCGAGGGCGGGATCGTCGCCGAGATCAATTCCAGCTGGACCGTGCGCGTCAACCGCGACGAGCTCGTCGAGTTCCAGGTCGACGGCACCCACGGATCCGCGGTCGTCGGACTCTTCGGCGCGAAGATCCAGCCCCGCAACGCCACGCCGAAGCCCGTGTGGAACCCCGACCTCGAGGACTCGCACGACTACGACGCCGACTGGCAGGAGATCCCCACCAACGACGTGTTCCTCAACGGATTCCGTCAGCAGTGGGAGGAGTACCTCGTCTCGTTCGTCGAGGGCACGACGTACCCGTTCGACCTGCTCTCGGGCGCGCGGGGCGTGCAGTTCGCCGAGGCCGGTCTGACCTCCAGCGCCGAGGGTCGCAAGATCGCTCTCTCGCCGCTCGCGCTGGGCTGAGCATGAGCACTCTCCGACTTCTCGACGCCGCGGGTGCGGCGACGGATGCCGAGCTGCGCGAGGGCGGCGGGTACACGCGACCCGCCGCCCCGCTGCAGAGCCGCGTCGCCTACGCCGCCGCGCACGTCGTCCCGAAGGTGCATGCCGACAACACACCGGGTCAGCCCGCCGACATCGACTGGGATTCGACCCTCGCATTCCGTCGCAACGTGTACTCCTGGGGCCTCGGCGTCGCAGACGCCATGGATACCGCGCAGCGGAACATGGGGCTGGATGCCGCTGCGACCCGAGAGCTCATCGCTCGCAGCGCCGAGGTCGCCCGCGAGGAGGGCGGCTCGGTCGTGGTCGGCGTCAACACCGACCACATCGCCGAGTCGCACATCTCGCTCGACCAGGTCATCGACGCCTACACCGCACAGCTGCACTTCACCGAGGAGCAGGGGGCCGGCCCCGTGCTGATGGCCTCCCGCCACCTCGCCAGGGTGGCCGAGAACGCCGACGACTATCGCCGGGTCTACCGGTCGGTGCTGCAGTCGGCCACGGTGCCGGTGGTGCTGCACTGGCTCGGCCCGGCCTTCGACCCCGAGCTCGCGGGCTACTTCACTTCGTCTTCGTCGAGTCTGGGTGGCGCTCCGGATGACTGGCAGGCGGCATCCGCTGTGCTGCTCGATATCATCGCCGAGAACCCCGACAAGGTCGCGGGCGTGAAGATGAGCCTGTTGAACGCCGAGTCCGAGATATCGGTGCGCGAGCGCCTGCACTCTCAGGACTCGACGCGGGGCGTGCGCATGTTCACAGGCGACGACTTCAACTACGTCGGCCTGATCGGCGGTGACACGGTGGGGCAGGGCGAGGGGCACTCCGACGCGCTGCTCGGCGCGTTCGCGGCGATCACGCCGGTGGCGTCCGCCGCGATCCAGGCGCTGGATGCCGGAGACCCCGCACGCTACCTCGAGATCCTCGGGCCGACCGAAGAACTGAGCCGTCAGGTGTTCGCGGCCCCGACCTTCTACTACAAGACGGGTGTCGCGTTCCTCGCCTGGCTGAACGGGCATCAGCCCGCGTTCCAGATGGTCGGCGGCCTGCATTCCGCACGGAGCCTGCCGCACCTGAGCCGCATCGTCGAGCTCGCGAACGCCTCGCTGGCGTTGGAGAATCCCGAACTCGCACGTGAGCGCTGGCACGGGATGCTGCGCCTGAACGGCGTCGACACCGGGAGCGTGGCACGGTGACCGTCGATCCTCGCCTGTCGATCAACCAGGCCACCATCAAACACGCCGACCTGGCGACCGCACTGCGGGTGACCGCGGATGCCGGCATCCAGGCGATCGGTCTGTGGCGCGAACCCGTGAACGAGGTCGGACTCGAGGTCGCCGCGCGCATGCTCGCCGACTCGGGGCTGCGCTTCACGACCCACTGCCGCGGCGGGTTCTTCACGCTGCCGGACGGCCCGGAACGCGTCGCCGCCCTCGACGACAACCGCCGTGCGATCGAGGAGACCGCGACCCTCGCCGCCGCGGGGGCCGACGGATCCACCGCCGTTCTCGTGCTGGTGGCCGGTGGCCTTCCGGCGGGCTCGCGCGACCTGATCGGTGCGCGCGAGCGGGTGCGCGATGCGATCGGCGTGCTCGCGGCCGACGCGAAGGCCGCGGGCGTGACGCTGGCGATCGAGCCACTGCATCCGATGTATGCCTCCGACCGCGCCGTCGTCTCGACCCTCGGTCAGGCGCTCGACATCGCCGCCGACTTCGATGCCCACGTCGTGGGTGCGGCCGTCGACACGTTCCACATCTGGTGGGATCCGCAGGTGCTCGAGCAGATCGCGCGCGCCGGCCGAGAGGGCCGCATCGCGACCTACCAGGTGTGCGACTGGAAGACCCCGCTCGCCGCCGATGTGCTGCTGTCGCGGCACTACCCGGGCGAGGGCGTGATCGATTTCGGCTCGCTCACGCGCGCCGTGATCGAGACCGGATACGACCGCGACATCGAGGTCGAGATATTCCACGCCGACATCTGGGCGGATGCTCCCGAGAACGTCGTGCGACGCACGGCCGAGGCGTTCGGCGCCGCGGTCTCGCCCCACCTGAGGTGACGGAGTCTTTCGCCGGCGCCGCTTGAGAGGATGAACACATGACGAGGATCCGACCTGGCCTGTGCTCGGTGACCTTCCGGTCGCTGACCGCAGAACGGGTGATCGACCTCGCGGTGCAGGCCGGACTCGAGGTCATCGAGTGGGGCGCCGACGTGCACGTCGCCCCGGGCGATGTCGAGCGCGCCGCCGCCGTGGCGCAGATGACGACGGATGCCGGGTTGACCTCGTGCTCGTACGGGTCGTACTTCCGCGCCGGGCGGGACGAACCGCTCACGCCGATCCTCGACACCGCGGCCGCGCTCGGCGTCGATCGGGTGCGCGTCTGGGCCGGCGAGCGCGGGTCGGCAGAGGCGTCACCCGCGCACTGGGCATCGACCGTTGCCCGACTGCAGGATGCGGTGGACGAGGCGGATGCACGCGGCATCGCCCTCGCACTGGAGTTCCACTCCGGCACTCTCGCCGACACGGCGCCGACGACGTTGCGCCTGCTCGCCGAGGTGGCCAGTCCCGCGCTCAGCACCTACTGGCAGCCGACGGTCGCGGCGAGTGTCGACGATGTGCTCGCCGAGTACCGCGCGGTCGCCGCGCACACCAGTGCGGCGCACGTGTTCTCGTGGTGGCCCGCGCAGGAACGACGTCCGTTGCGGGCGCGGGATGCCCTCTGGACGCGCTTCTTCACCGAGGCGCTCTCCGCCCCGAGGCCGCCCCGCGAGGCGTTGCTCGAGTTCGTGCCGAACGACGACCCCGCGCTGCTGCCCGGCGAGGCGGCGGCCCTGCGCTCCTACCTCTCGAACTGATGGCCGACATCGCCGCGATCACGCGGGTGCGGGATACCGGTCCGCTCCCCGGTGCGGAGCCCGCCCCGCAGTATGCTCAGGGCATGAGTCAGCAGGAAAGCCCTTCCCGCGCGCGTCAGCCGCGCCACTCCCGAGGGGCGGCGCCGACCCTGCACGATGTGGCACGCGAGGCGGGAGTCTCGCTCGCGACGGCATCCCGCGTCCTCAACGGGTCGGAGCGCAAGGTCGCGGAGTCCTTCCGCGAGCGTGTGGAGCAGGCAGCCGCCGAACTCGGATACACCGCCAACGCCTCGGCGCAGGCGACCGCCCGCGGCAGCTCGCCGGTGATCGCCCTGCTCGTGGCCGACATCGCCGACCCGTACTTCGGTCTGATCGCCGCAGGAGTCGCGCGCGGCGCCGACGAGCAGGGACTGGTGGTGACGATCGCGATCACCGAACGCGACCCGGCCCGCGAGGCGCGCATCGTGCGTGCCCTGCGCGGACAGCGGCCCCAGGGACTGATCCTCGCCGCCTCCCGCACCGATGAGCCGACCGATTCCGACACCGCCCGTGAGCTCGCCGAGTATGCGCGCTTCGGCGGACGCGTCGTGACCTTCGGAGCGGGCAGCGCCGAGAACCGCCACGTCGAGATCGACAACCGCGCGGGCGCCGCAGCCCTCGGCCGGCGCATGGCGTCACTCGGCTACCGTTCGGCGATCGCGATCGGCGCCGCCGAGGGAGTGCTGACCTCCGACGAGCGTCTCGCCGGCTTCCGCGCCGGCTTCGAGTCGGGCGGCGGGAGCCTCGACCGCGTGCTCCGGGGCGACTTCCGACGGGAGTCGGGAGCCCGCGCGATGTCCGACGCCCTCGAGCAGGGCGTCGAGCCTGGCACCCTCGTGTTCGGCATGAGCGACGTCGTGGCCATCGGCGCGATGGCGGCGATCCGCGACGCAGGACGCGAGATCGGCTCCGACATCGCGGTGTGCGGTTTCGACGACGTGCCCTCCAGCAGCGACGTGAGCCCGGCGCTCACGACAGTGCGCGTGCCGCTCAGCGAGGTCGGATACCAGGCCTTCCGCGCGACGGTCGACGCCGACTGGGAGCAGGCGCCGCTGCCGCTCGAGGTCACCGTGCGCGCGAGCACCCCCGGCCTCACCCGATGACCCGAGTGGTCCTCGCGCCCGACAGCTTCAAGGGCACGATCACGGCGGCGGATGCTGCGGCATCCCTCGCCGAGGGGTGGGCGTCGGTCGATCCCTCCGCGACGTTCGTGCACCGGCCGATGGCCGACGGCGGCGAGGGCACCGTGGCGGCGTTCGCGGCTGCCGTACCGGGCGCTCGGAGGATGCCGGTCGCGGTCGACGGCCCCACGGGCCACGTCGTCGACACGGGCTGGCTGCTGCTGCCGCCCACCGGCGAGACGCCCGGCGGCAGCGCCGTCGTCGATCTGGCCTCGACCTCAGGGATCGAGCTGCTCGAGGAACTGCGGCCCTGGGACGCCGACACCACCGGTTTCGGGCAGGCGATCGTCGCCGCCCTCGATCACGGCGTCTCGCGCCTGGTGGTCGGCATCGGGTCCAGTGCGTCGACAGACGGCGGCACCGGGATGCTGACTGCCCTCGGCGCCCGATTCCTCGACGAGGGAGGGAGCCCGGTCGCCCGCGGCGCGAGGGGACTCGCCGACATCGCCTCCGTCGATCTGTCGGGGCTGCGCGCCGCACCCGAGGTGCGGGTGCTCACCGACGTGACCAACCCGTTCACCGGCGATCGCGGAGCCGCTGCCGTGTTCGGCCCGCAGAAGGGGCTCGCCGCCGACGACATCGCCGGAGTGGATGCCGCGCTCGCGCGCCTCGCGACCCTGCTCGGCCTCGATCCGGCTCTGCCCGGCACGGGAGCGGCCGGCGGAACCGGGGGAGCACTCGTCGTGTGGGGGGCGACCCTCGCTCCCGGTGCGGCCGAGGTGGCCGACCTGATCGGACTGGCGGATGCGATCGCCGACGCCGACGTGGTCATCACGGGGGAGGGGTCGTACGACGGGCAGTCCGGCGACGGCAAGGTGCCCTCGTTCATCGCGGGCATCGCGACCGAAGCCGGGGCGACGCCTCTGCTCGCTGCCGGACGCATCACCGCCGACGCCGACACGGCGGTCTTCGCGGCATCCGCCTCGTTGACCGACCTCGCGGGGTCGTCCGCCGCCGCGCTCGCCGAACCTGCGCGGTGGTTGCGCGAGGCCGGTGCCGTGCTCGCCCGCTCGCTCTGATCCGGCGCATCCGCATCCGGGCGCATCCGCCCACCAGGCGGGGTCGCCTGCGCATCGCGGATGCCGTGCGGGGTCACTTTCGCACCCCGGATGCCGGGCGGGGTCACTTTCGCACCGGGATCGGCCTATCGGGGTGTGTTTTTGACCCCGCGTGGAGTTCGACCCCGCCGGCGAGCTGTGCAGGAGCGTTTCGGCCCGGCGTTCGCCCCGCCCACCAGGCGGGGTCACCTGCGCATCGCGGATGCCGTGCGGGGCCACCTGCGCACCCCGGATGCCGGGCGGGGTCACTTTCGCACGGCGGATGCCAGGCGGGGTCACTTTCGCACGGGAATCGACCGACTCCGGTGCGAAAGCGACCCCGCACCCGTGGTGAGCGGGAAACCCGCGCCGCCCGCCCGCACGCACCCGCGCCGCCCGCACGCCCGCCGCCCAGAAACTGTTCCCGCCCCCGGATGCACTCTGCCCCCGCACGTGGTGACGTGCGGGGGCAGAGGCGGCGGGACGAGTGCGGGACTCAGCCTCCGAGAGCGGCCGACACCACGGCGCGGGCCTCAGCCTGCACCTCTGCGAGGTGCTCGGGTCCGCGCAGGCTCTCGGCGTACAGCTTGTAGACGTCTTCGGTGCCCGACGGGCGCGCGGCGAACCAGGCGTGCTCGGTCTGCACCTTCAGCCCGCCGATCGCGGCGCCGTTGCCCGGTGCGTGCGAGAGCTTGGCCGTGATGTCCTCGCCGGCGAGGGTCGTCGCCGAGACGGCATCCGGGGCCAGCTTGCCCAGCGTCGCCTTCTGCGCGGGCGTCGCCGGAGCGTCGACCCGCTGATAGGCCGACGATCCGAAGGCCTGCTCGAGTTCGGCGTACCGCTCCGACGGCGTCTTGCCCGTGACGGCGATGATCTCCGCCGCGAGCAGGCACAGCAGGATGCCGTCCTTGTCGGTAGACCACACCGATCCGTCGAACCGCAGGAACGACGCACCGGCCGACTCCTCGCCGCCGAAGGCCACCGACCCGTCGAGCAGTCCGGGAACGAACCACTTGAAGCCCACGGGGACCTCGAGCAGGCGCCGACCGAGCGACTCGGCCACCCGGTCGATGATCATCGACGACACGAGGGTCTTGCCGATCGCGGCGTCGCGGGGCCACTCGGAGCGGTGCGAGAACAGGTAGTCGATCGCGACGGCCAGGTAGTGGTTGGGGTTCATCAGCCCGGCGTCGGGGGTGACGATGCCGTGGCGGTCGGCGTCGGCGTCGTTGCCGGTCAGCACGTCGAAGTCGCCCTTCTTGGCGACGAGCGAGGCCATGGCCGAGGAGGAGGACGGATCCATGCGGATCTTCTCGTCCCAATCCAGCGTCATGAAACGCCAGGTGGGGTCGACCTCGGGGTTCACGACGGTGAGGTCGAGGTCGTACACCTCCTTGATGAGCGCCCAGTACTCCACGGACGCGCCGCCGAGGGGGTCGGCGCCGATGCGCACTCCGGCGTTGCGGATGGCATCCATGTCGATGATCGTCGCGAGGTCGCGCACGTAGGCATCGCGGAAGTCGTAGCCCGGAATCGCATCCCAGTCGACGTCGGCGAAGCGCTCGCGCTTCACATCGACCAGTCCGCCGGCGATCAGCTCGTTGGCGCGGTCGGCGATCCACCCGGTCGCGTCGGTGTCGGCCGGTCCACCGTGCGGCGGGTTGTACTTGAAGCCGCCGTCGCGCGGGGGGTTGTGGGAGGGGGTCACGACGATGCCGTCGGCACGGCCGGCGGCATCCGCGGGAAGGTCGCGATTGAAGGTGAGGATGGCGTGGCTGAGCGCAGGGGTCGGGACCCAGGCGTCGCGGGAGTCCACGCGGACGTCGACCCCGTTCGCGACCAGCACTTCGATGGCGCTGCGCTCGGCGGGCAGCGAGAGGGCGTGGGTGTCGCGACCGAGGAACAGGGGGCCGGTGATGCCCTGACCTGCGCGGTAGTCGACGATCGCCTGCGTCGTCGCGAGGATGTGGTTCTCGTTGAAGCTGCCCGTGAGCGACGAGCCGCGGTGGCCGCTCGTGCCGAACGCGACCCTCTCGGCGGCGACGCCGGGGTCGGGGATGCGATCGTAATAGGCGGCGATCAGTTCGTCGACATCGATGAGGTCAGTTTCCTCCGCGGGGAGGCCGGCACGGCTCGTCATGCAGACAGTCTGCCCCCATCCGGGTCTGCGCGCATCTTCTGGGCGTCTGCGGGTGCCCTAAGGTGAAACGCGTGACTGCACGCCGCTCCTACAGCTATCTCGGCCCCGCTGGAACGTTCACCGAAGCGGCACTCGATCAGGTCGCCGAGGCACGCGGTCAGGACCGGCGTGCCGTGCACAACGTGGGCGAGGCGCTGGCGGATGTGCTCGAGGGGCGCAGCGACGCGGCGATGATCGCGATCGAGAACTCGATCGAGGGCGGTGTCTCGACCACGCAGGATGCTCTGGCCACGCTGCCGGGCCTGCGGATCATCGGCGAATACCTGGTACCGGTGAACTTCGTGCTGGTCGCCCCGCGCGGCACCGTGCTGTCGGACGTGCAGGTCATCGCCGCACACCCCGTGGCTTACGCGCAGTGCCATGGCTGGCTCGGCGCTCACCTGCCGACCCATTCCCATGTGCCCGCCGCGAGCAACGTCGCCTCGGCGATCGGGATGCTCGACGGGAGCCTCCCCGTGCAGGCGGCCATCGCCGCACCCGGCGTCGTGAATCACCTCGACGTCGACGTCCTGGCGGAGGGGATCGGCGACAACGCGCAGGCCGTCACACGCTTCGTGCTCGTGACCCGCACCACCACGGCTCCCGCGCCGACCGGCGCCGACAAGACCTCGCTCATCGTCGAGCTCCCGAACGACCATCCCGGGTCGCTGCTCGAGATGCTCGAGCAGTTCTCGACGCGCGGCATCAACCTGTCGCTGATCCAGTCACGCCCGATCGGGGACGAACTCGGCCGCTACCGGTTCGTGATCGATGCCGACGGGCACATCGAGCACGAGCGCATGGCCGACGCGCTGCTCGGCATCCGTCGGTTCAGCCCGCGCGTGGTGTTCCTCGGGTCGTACCCGCGTGCCGATCGTCAGATCGTGCAGTACCCGGAGCGGTACTCCGACGAGATCTTCGTCGAGGCGCGCGACTGGCTGCGGGGGATCCTCTCGGGCGAGCCCGACGCCTGAGCCTCGGGGGTCGCCTCGCGTCGCTGCGCGCCCGCCTCGCGTCGCTGCGATCGTCCGGCCGTCAGTGCTCTTGGAACCTCGGCCAGGCGCTGCCCGGCCGCATCCGCGCGTGCAGCGCGCCCTTCGCCGACTCGAGGGTCGGGTACACGCCGGATGCGGCGTCGGATCCCGCCATCACGACCGTGTAGCCCTCGTCGTCGTGGCGGACGCTGCCGACCACGCCGTTCGTGCCGTAGGCCACCCAGAGTGCCAGGGTCTTGGTGCTCATCATCGAACCCCTTCCGTTGAGGCTGACGCTACGCCTCGGGGCACCGGAATACCAGCCCCGTGGGACGTGTCGCGCTCACCTCCGCCCGTGCCGGTGCGGGTTCTCACCGCGAGCCGCGACCTGCGCGGGGTCAGTTTCGCATCGGGATCTGCGCGGGGTCGATTTCGCATCGCGATCTGCGCGGGGTCAGTTTCGCATCGGAAAGGGCGCTTGGGGATGCGGAAGTGGCCCCGCACAGACAGCCGGGTGCGGAAGTGGCCCCGCTCGGACAGCCGGGTGCGGAGGCGGCTCCGCTCGGAGAGTCGGAGGGCGGCGGGACGGGGCAGGCAGGGGCGAGGACACGAGGGAGGAGAAGGCGGGAGTCAGCGGCGGGATGCCATCGCGTGCCGGATGCGCTCCAGCAGCGGCCGCGTGTCGGCGAGGTCGAGCTGGGTCACTCGGATGACGATCCATCCGAGACCCTCGAGTTCTCGCTGTCGCTGAATATCGCGCCGCCACTGGTCGCGGCTGGTGCGGTGGCCATCGCCCTCGTACTCGATCGCGATCCTGAGGTCGGGATAGGCGAGATCGCTTCGCGCGATGAGCACGCCGTTCTCGTGGATCTCGTGCTGTACGACGGGTTCAGGAAGACCGCCCGTGACGAGGGCCAGCCGCGTCTCGGTCTCTTTCGGCGATTCCACTCCGTCACGCGCGCGGGACAGCGCGTCTCGGATTCGTCGGGAACCGGGAAAGCGGGCCCAGGCCTGCAGACGCTGCTCGATATCGGTCGTGGTGAGCGTCGGACGCCCCACCCGCAGCCCGGGGTAGTTGTCCGCCGTGGTGATCATCGCGTCGAGCGCGATGACCACCTGATCGTCGGTCAGCGTCCCCGCGCACATGAACAGCGCCGTGACCGGATCGACGATCGGGATCACGCCGATTCGCCAAGGATCCGCGCGTCCCTCTGCCAGGCGTAGGCCGGTGACGCCGTGGCTGCGGACGCGGGCCGAACCGGTCGCCACGACCACGGTGATCGGTGCGTCGATGCTCCACATGCCGGGATGCGGGTATCCCCACACCCGCATCGCCGTCTCCCCGCCGATGAGCTGACCGCGTCGAAGCCGCGGTGCGAGCGCGGCCACGCGCTCGAGCGCCGTCTCCGCCGTCGTGATCGACCGGATCCCGCGGAACGGACGGTCGAGATCACGTGCGGCCAGACGACCACGGCCTACACCTGAGGCCGCAGCCTGCCGCACGGTGAAATGGCGGCCGAGTTCGTCGGGCAGGAGTATCCGATGGCGCATCCGACCAGGATGGACACCTGACGCAACGCTCGGGCATCCTCGTCGCCGGATCCCCGGGGAATGTGGACAAGTCGCGCCTGTGGACAGAATCCGCGGGCAGGGCGTGAGTCGATCGCTTCGGGGCCCGGTGCGGTGCGGGGTCACTTCCGCATCCGGCTGCGCGTGCGGGGCCATTTCCGCATCCGGCTATCGGCGCGGGGTCATTTCTGCATCCCCAAGCGACGTTTCGGGTGCGAAATCGACCCTGCCTGTGCGGGGCCGTTTCTGCATCCGGCCACCGGCGCGGGGCCACTTCTGCATCCAGCGATCGGTGCGGGGTCACTTCCGCATCCCCAATCGACGTTTCGGGTGCGAAATTGACCCCGCCTGGATACGGGCGGACGCCGGCTGGACGCCGTGCGGGCGCGCCGCGAGGGCGTCGGACGGGAGAGCGTCGGATCGGAGGACGCCGGACCGGCCGAGCCCTAGGCCGCCCTCCGGACCGGACCGGACGATCCCTACGCCGCGGCGGCGATGAGCTCGAGTGTCTGAGCGCGACCGGCGGCGCTGTCGCGCGGCTCGGACTCGTACGCCCCGGCGACCGGCGACAGCATGACCTCGTCGACGCCGTGCTTCGTGGCGAACTCTCGCACCTCGGCGGCGACCGAGTCGCCGGTGCCGACGAACCACCGCGAACGCGCAGCCTCGATGACCTGGTCGGTCGCGGCATCCGTCTCGGCGGCCAGTGCCTCTTCGACGGTCTCGAGCGCGACCAGCGGCTTGTTCAGGCGCAGCCTCGCCATCATGCGCAGCTGCGGCAGGGCGCGGGCCTCGGCCTCTTCCTGCGTGGGCGAGGCCACGGCGTTCACGGTGAGGAACGTCTGCGGCTCGGGGTGCTCCTCGCTCGGCTGGTAGCCGGTGCGGTAGAGGTCGAGGGCTCGCTCGAGACCCTGCCCCGAGAAGTGGTTCGCGAACACGTAGGGCAGTCCATGCGACGCGGCGAGCTGGGCCGAGTAGTCGCTCGATCCGAGAAGCCACACCACGGGGGCGCCGGTCGCAGCCGGGGTGGCCCGCACGGTGTATTCGCCGCCGGAGGTGAAACGCAGCGACGCGCCGTCGCCCGACACGAGGGCGCCGATGTCCTGCACGTGGCGGGGGAATTGCTCGACGTCGCTGGTGGTGCCCGATCCGCGCAGCAGCTGGGTGATCACGGGGTCGCTGCCGGGGGCTCGACCCAGGCCGAGGTCGATGCGTCCGGGGGCGATGGCCTCGAGCGCGGCGAACTGCTCGGCCACGATGAGCGGCGCATGATTGGGCAGCATGACGCCGCCGGATCCGAGACGGATCTTCGACGTGCGCATCGCCGCAGCCGCGATCAGCACCGGGGGAGTGGTGGATGCCACGGCGGGCATGTTGTGGTGCTCGGCGAACCAGAAGCGGCGATAGCCGAGTCGGTCGGCGACGGCCGCGAGGGACAGGGAGGCCGTGATGGCCTCGGCGCTGGTCTGCCCGGTACGCACCGGGACGAGGTCGAGAACGGAGAGAGCGGTCACCCCGGTCTCAACGCCGGGTGACAGCGGCGCATTCCCAGTAGCGTGAGGGCATGGATGCGGAGATCTTCTATGTGCTGGTCGGTGCTGTCATCGTGGCGGCCATCGCCCGATGGCGGGGGTGGCCGGCGCCGCTGCTCGTGACGGTGGTCGCGCTCGCGGCATCCTTCCTGCCGTTCGTGCCCGATGTCGAGATCGACGGGCATCTGCTGCTGAACCTCGTGCTGCCGCCGCTGCTGTACTCGGCGGCGCTCGACGTCTCGTTCGTCGGCTTCAAGCGCAGCCTGCCCCAGATCCGCCGACTCGGGATCACGCTCGTGCTGCTCACCTCGGTCGCCGTCGGGCTCGTCGCGTGGTGGATCCTGCCCTCGCTCACCCTGCCCGGCGCCCTGCTGCTCGGGGCGATCGTGGCTCCGCCCGATGCCGTCTCGGCGGCGGCGATCGGCCGCAAGCTCGGGCTTCCGCGTCGCATCATGACGGTGCTGTCGGGCGAGAGCCTGATCAACGACGCGACCTCGCTGACCCTGTACCGGGTGTTCGCGGCGATCATCGCCGGCGCCACGGTGGGCATCGTCGACGGCATCGGCCAGTTCCTGATGGCCGTCGGGGTCGGCGTCGCGATCGGTCTCGTGTTCGGCATCGTGCTGCACCAGCTGCGCATGCGCATCAATGACGCCGTCGTGATCGGCACGTTCGGGCTGCTCGCCCCCTTCGGTGCCTACGCGATCGCCGAGCACCTGCTGGGTTCGGGTGTGCTCGCGGTGGTCGCGATGGGCCTCTACGTCGGATACAACTCCCCCCGTACCGACTACACGACCCGCCAGCAGGAGAAGCCGTTGTGGCTGTCGGCGGACCTGCTGCTCGAGAGCTTCGTCTTCGCGTACATCGGTCTGCAGTTCCCCCGGGTGCTCAGCGACCTCGGTGGCGAGGAGGTGGGCCGCATCCTGCTGCTGTCGGGCGCCGTGCTGCTGGTCGTCCTCGTCATGCGACCCCTGTACGTCTACCCGGCGAACCTGTGGGCGAACCGGCAGGACCGGCGCCGGCTGGAACGCTGGGATCGCTCCGTCGCCTCGGGCGCCTTCGAAGCGCGTCGCCGTGAGTCGAAACGCTGGAAGCAGTACACCCCCGAAGAGCTGCGGTCCCAGATCGTGCGCGATCGCATGGCGGGACTCCAGCTGACGTGGAAGGACAATGCGGTGATCTCGTGGGCGGGGATGCGTGGCGTGGTCACGCTCGCGACCGCGCTCGCCGCGGCCGATCTCGCGGCCCTCGACACCGAGCCGTCGCACGCGATCGTCGTCGTCGCTTTCATCGTGACGGTCGGCACCCTGCTGCTGCAGGGCCTCACGCTGCCGCTGCTGATCCGCGGGCTCGGTATCGCCAGCGATGTCGAAGACGAGGACGACGAGAGGGCGATCGCCGACATCAGGGCCAAGAGCCGCGAGGCGGGTATGGCGTTCCTCGCCGAGAAGCGCGTCGAGTGGGAGGACAAGTACGGCGCGGTGGACCTCAGCGTGTTCGACGCCTTCACCAAGCGCATGACCCGGGTCGAGAAGGACACGGATGAGGCGCAGGAGGTCGAGGATGCGGCGGCGCGGCCCTCGTACGACGACCTCGTCGCCCTGTCTCGGGGGTGGTTGCAGGTGCGCCGCGACATCCTGCTGTCCGAGCGCGACGCCGGCAACCTCGACGAAGAGGTCATGCGCGAGCTGATGACCGCGATGGACGCCGAGGAACTCGCGCTCGACACCCGTGGTGCCACGCGTCAGCAGGGTCGCGCGTAGCGCAGGTCGCCGCATGCACGGACGCCCCGCCCGAGGTGGGCGGGGCGTCCGGTCGGTTCCGTGGTGCGGGCCGGCGAGCGGTGGGGGTCAGCGAGTGCCGACGGGCGCGTTCTCGGATGCCGCGGCATCCGCCTCGTCGTCGTCCGAGTCGTCTGCGAACGGCAGCCCCTCGCGCGGCGCGTTGTAGAGCTCCTCGTCGAGGATGCCCTCGCGCTTGGCGACGATCGCGGGGACGAGCGCCTGGCCTGCGACGTTGACCGCAGTGCGGCCCATGTCGAGGATCGGGTCGATCGCGAGCAGCAGACCGACACCTTCGAGCGGCAGACCGAGGGTCGATAGCGTGAGGGTGAGCATGACGGTCGCTCCGGTGGTGCCCGCCGTGGCGGCGGAGCCGACGACCGAGACCAGCACGATCAGCAGGTACTGCACGAAGTTCAGCTCGATGCCGAAGAACTGGGCGACGAAGATCGCGGCGATGGCCGGGTAGATCGCCGCGCATCCGTCCATCTTCGTGGTCGCGCCGAACGGCACGGCGAACGAGGCGTACGAGCGGGGCACGCCGAGGTTGCGCTCGGTCACGCGCTCGGTCAGGGGCAGTGTGCCGATCGAGGAGCGGCTCACGAAGCCGAGCTGCACGGCGGGCCACACGCCCGAGAAGTACTGCCTGATCGACAGCCCGTGCGTCTTGACGAGCACCGGGTAGACGACGAACAGCACGAGCGCGAGGCCGATGTAGACCGCGATGGCGAACCAGCCGAGGGCGGCGAGCTTCTCCCAGCCGTACTTGACGACCGCGGCGCCGATGAGTCCGAACGTGCCGATCGGGGCGATGCGGATGATCCACCACAGCACGCGCTGGATGACCTTGAGCAGCGACTCGGTGAAGGCGAGGAAGGGCTCGGCCTTCTTGCCCGCCTTGAGCGCGGCGATGCCGACCGCGACGGCGACGACGATGACCTGCAGGATGTTGAAGTTCACGCTCGAGCTGAACGTGCCGTCGGTGGCGCCGGGGTTGGTGCTCACGCTGAGACCGAGGAAGTTCTGCGGGATCAGACCCAGCAGGAAGTTCCACCACGTGCCGACCGTGTACGGGTCGCTGGGTTCGAGGCCCTCGCCGGCACGCGAACCGGGCTGCAGCACGAGGCCGAGCGTGATGCCGATGGTCACGGCGATGAACGCGGTGATCGCGAACCACAGCAGGGTCTGGCCCGCGAGGCGAGCGGCGTTCTGCACCCGACGCAGGTTCGAGATGCTGGCGACGATCGCAGTGAAGATCAGCGGTACGACGGCGGCGCGCAGCAGCGTGACGTACGAGCTGCCGATCGTGTCGAGGGTGGCGGACAGGCCGTTCGGGCTGTCGGCCGTGGCGCCGAGCTGGCGGGCGATCAGGCCTGCGGCGATGCCGAGGACGAGGGCGGCGAGGATCTGGAAGCCGAACGACGTCAGCAGCTTCCGGACGGGACCTCGGGTGTCTGGCGCCTTCGTGGGGCGGGCGGTGGTGCTCATGGGGTGGGGACTCCAGGATCGGTGCGCGCCGTGTGCACGCTATAACGCTCAACGCTATGAGGGCGTGCGAATTCCGAGGCCGACATGACGAAGGATGACGGATGCCGCGGCATCCGTCATCCTTCGTCAGCCGACGGACCTCACTGGGTGAAGCCGCACTCCTCCACGTTGTCAGTGAGGATCTTCGTGGTCAGATCCTTCTCCTTCTCGTTCGCCTGCTTGTCCTCACCGTTCGCGATGTAGCCGAGGGTCTCATTGCTGAGGTCGGAGTCGACGAGCTTCTCGGCGAAGCACTGGGCGACGTCGTCGGTCACGACATCGCCGAGGCCCTGGTCTTCGTACACCTGCTGGATGCCATCGGCGACGTCATCGGCAGAGGGGCGCGAGGCGCCACCGCAGGCGGCGAGCGAGAAGGCGAGGGCCGCGATGGGCAGGGCCATGAGGATGCGGGAAGAAGTGCGCTGGGTGCGGTCGTTGAGGGTCATGGTCACGACGCTAGCGGCCCACAGGCAATTCATAGTGGGGGTTGCATGGGGAGGAGTCCCCACCTGCTCGTGCTGTGCCCGGCGCCCTCGCTCTGCCACGATGGCCTCATGTTCATCGTGACGACCAACGACGTGCCGGGCTACCGCATCACCCAGGTGCTGGGCGAGGTGATGGGTCTGACCGTGCGGTCGACAGACTTCGGTCAGGGGTTCACCGCCGGATTCCGCTCGCTCGGCGGCGGCGAGATCCCCGAGTACACGCAGGTCATGTACGAGGCCCGCCAGGTGGTGATGCAGCGGATGTGGGATCAGTCCCTGCAGCGTGGCGGCAATGCGATTGTCGCGATGCGGTTCGATGCGGGATCGATCGCGAACTTCACCGAGATCTGCGCGTACGGCACCGCCGTCGTGGTCGAGCCCCTCGCGCCGGCGGCTTCCGCGCCGCAGCCGCCGCAGCCGCAGCAGGCCTGACGCCGGCCGGCTAGGCGAGCACCAGCAGGTCGCCGACCTCGCAGGCGAGCGCGTCGCAGATCGCCCGAAGCGTGGAATAGCGGATCGCCCGCGCCCTGTCGTTCTTCAGCACCGACAGGTTGACGATGCTGACGCCCACGCGGGTGCTCAGCTCGGTGAGCGTCATGCCGCGTTCCGCGAGCAGCTCGTCGAGTCGGCAGTGGATGCCGGTGAGCTCGTCGTCGTTCTCCGCCGGGCTCATACGAGGCCTCGGTTGTCGTCGGCGAGCATCTCGTTCTCTCGCTGCAGGGCGTCGCGTTCCTGCTGCAGGCGCAGCCCGTGGCGGAACACCGCGGCCAAGGCCGCGAGCATGAGCGCTCCCGCGAACGGCAGCGGAGTCACCGTCAGCTGGTAGACCGACGGATACCACGCGTAGTCGTCGGGTGCGAAGACCTCGCGCAGCGCCGTCGTCGCGGCGATGCCCTGGAGCAGATCCGAGGCGATCCCGAACACGAGCACGGCGATCGCGCCGCCCGTGAGCGCCCGGGTGATCGTGCGGGAGAATCCGCGGCCCCGCACGGTGTTGACGCAGATGAGCCACAGCATCACGACGGGAGTCGTCGCGAGCGCGAGACCGCTGATCCGCGCGGCTGCCGCGAGCAGTCGGAGTCCGAGCGAGGCGTTGGCGACCGTGAAGTCCGAGAGCGACTCTGATCCGCACCGGAGCATCGCGGACGTGCCGTTCTCGTCGTCGGAGCAGGGGAGGTCGGCGGGCCAGGGCACGGAGACGAGGGAGGTGCCGCCCAGCTCGGCCCAGTTCACCGTGAAGGCCTTGACGACGAAGATGACGAGGCTGACGGCTGAGAGGACGATCCACAGTCCCGTGATCGCGAGAGTGGCGTCGAGCGCGATGGTTTTGCTGCCACGCAGTCGGCCGACGAGCACGATCAGGCCGATGATCACGGCGAACACTCCGAGCGCGATGCCCATGTTCGCGAGGGATGAGTCGAGTGTCTCCGAACCGAACGTGAACATCAGACGAGTCCCTTCGTGTCGTTCGCGAGCGCGGTGTTCGTCTTCTGCAGGCGGATGCCCTGGCGGAACGCCGCGGCGATGAGACCCACGGCGACACCGGTCGCGAAGATCGGCACGATCGACCAGAACTCGATCGGGTGCACGGGTCCGCCGCCCTCCAGGCCCACGGCCGCCGACACTCCGTTGAGGCCGACGTTCTCGAGCATCACGATCAGCATCGGCGCGAGCACCAGAGTCCATCCGATCGTGTCGAAGGCCCGGGCGTTCGAGCGCACGAAGAAGCGTCCGCGGAGGAAGTTCCCGGCGACGACCATGATCCCGACGATGACGATCAGCGGAGCGATCGCCCAGAGCGCCAGCGAGCCGATGATCGCCGCCGTCGACGCGGCATCCACCCCGGTCGCGAACACCATCGCGTGCTGCGCGATCCCCTGCACGGAGACCGCTCCGGAGTCGACCGTGGCGTCGATCGGCTGCTCATCGATGGGGATCGACCAGGCGATGCCCTGGTCTCGGAAGGTCGAGAGGACGCGGAGGACCGTGCTGATCGCCGTGACGATCACGGCGGCGGCGCCGAAGAGGATGACGGTGATCGCGTCGGCGCTCTGCGACCTGGTGGGAGTCGTCGCGAGCCCGCTCATCAGACGAGGCCGTCCGTGTCGCGCTGCAGGCGGTCGCCGATCACGAAGACCGTGCTGATCAGGGCGAGCACGAAGCCCGCGAGCACGAAGGTGAAGGGCTCGACGCTGATCACCGCGTTCTCGACTCCGTTGCCGGTGATGCGGGCGACGGTCGCGTTGGCGAGCATGTTGTCGAAGAAGCGCACTGCGGCGAAGCCGAAGAGTCCGGTGACTCCGGCCGTCGCGACGAGGGCGGTGTTGCGACCGCTGAAGACGCGGCCGGCGAGCACGCTCCGAGCCAGCAGGATGAGGCATCCGATCACGATGACGATGGTCAGGATCTGCGCGATCTGCGCGATGATGCCGGGCACGATCGCGATCATCGGCAGCTCAGGCGCCGTGATGACGGCGCTGTCGAGGCCGACCGAGATGCTGTCCCCGGTGCTGAGCGGCAGGTCGACCGGCGTCTTCGAGCCGATGAACTCGACGAGGACGGGGACGTCGACGCCGCGGGCGAGTTCGATGATCCGGATGATCGAGAACACCGTGATGTAGGCGGCGATCGCGACGCCGGCGATGCAGAAGCCGATCAGCGCTCCCCTGTCGCCGAGGGAGATCGCGCGGGTCTTCGTCGAGGTCATCATCCACTCCTTATCGTTGATCGTTATTACCGATAATCGTTAACATATCGACTGTCGATATGTACGTCAACCCCGCCCGCATCCGCGGCGCTGCGAGGGGCCGTCACGCCGCTATGCCGACGGCGAACACGGGCATACTGCCTCCGCACGGTGGTTACTCTCGATGTACAGGCGCGGAGACCGTCGAGGGATCCTCGCTTCGCCCCAGTGCGAATAAGGAGTCACAGCATGTTCGAGAGATTCACGGACCGAGCCCGTCGAGTGGTCGTCCTCGCCCAAGAAGAGGCGAAGATGCTCAACCACAACTACATCGGCACCGAGCACATCCTGCTCGGCCTCATCCACGAGGGTGAGGGTGTCGCAGCCAAGGCACTCGAAAGCCTCGGCATCTCCCTTGACGCCGTCCGCGAGCAGGTTCAGGACATCATCGGACAGGGTCAGCAGCAGCCCACCGGTCACATCCCGTTCACGCCGCGCGCCAAGAAGGTGCTCGAGCTCAGCCTCCGCGAGGCTCTGCAGCTCGGTCACAACTACATCGGCACCGAGCACATCCTGCTCGGTCTCATCCGCGAGGGCGAGGGTGTCGCAGCCCAGGTCCTGGTCAAGCTCGGCGCCGACCTCAACAAGGTCCGCCAGCAGGTCATCCAGCTCCTCTCCGGAGCACCGGGACGCGAGCCCGCCGCCGTCGGTGCGCAGTCGAACGACACCCCGAGCGCCCAGGGCGGCTCGCAGGTGCTCGACCAGTTCGGCCGCAACCTCACGCAGGCCGCGCGCGACAACAAGCTCGACCCGGTGATCGGGCGCGAGAAGGAGATCGAGCGGGTCATGCAGATCCTGTCTCGTCGCTCCAAGAACAACCCCGTCCTCATCGGCGAGCCCGGCGTCGGCAAGACCGCCGTCGTCGAGGGCCTCGCTCAGGCGATCGTCAAGGGCGATGTGCCCGAGACGCTGAAGGACAAGCAGCTCTATTCGCTCGACCTCGGCTCGCTCATCGCCGGATCCCGCTACCGCGGTGACTTCGAGGAGCGCCTCAAGAAGGTCACCAAGGAGATCCGCACGCGCGGCGACATCATCGTCTTCATCGACGAGATCCACACCCTCGTGGGTGCGGGTGCCGCCGAAGGCGCGATCGACGCGGCGAGCATCCTCAAGCCGCTGCTCGCCCGTGGAGAGCTCCAGACCATCGGTGCCACCACGCTCGACGAGTACCGCAAGCACTTCGAGAAGGATGCCGCTCTCGAGCGCCGCTTCCAGTCGATCCAGGTGAACGAGCCGAGCCTCCCTCACACGATCAACATCCTCAAGGGACTGCGCGACCGGTACGAGGCGCACCACAAGGTGCAGATCACCGACGGCGCCATCGTCGCGGCCTCGAACCTCGCCGACCGTTACGTGTCGGACCGGTTCCTGCCCGACAAGGCCATCGACCTGATCGACGAGGCCGGCGCCCGCCTGCGACTGTCGATCCTGTCGTCGCCGCCGGAGCTGCGCGAGTTCGACGAGAAGATCGCCAAGGTCCGCGAGCAGAAGGAAGTCGCCTCCGAGGACCAGGACTTCGAGAAGGCCGCATCGCTGCGCGACGAGGAGAAGAGCCTCCTCGCGGAGCGCCTCCGCCTCGAGAAGCAGTGGCGCTCGGGTGACGTCGCGACCGCTGCGGTCGTCGACGAGGGTCTGATCGCCGAGGTGCTCGCACAGGCCACCGGCATCCCGGTCTTCAAGCTGACGGAAGAGGAGTCCTCGCGACTCGTCTTCATGGAGAAGGCGCTGCACCAGCGCGTCATCGGTCAGGAGGAGGCCATCGCGGCACTCTCCAAGACCATCCGTCGTCAGCGCGCCGGCCTCAAGGACCCGAAGCGTCCCTCGGGCTCGTTCATCTTCGCCGGCCCCACGGGCGTCGGAAAGACCGAGCTCGCCAAGGCGCTCGCCGAGTTCCTGTTCGACGACGAGGCCGCTCTCATCTCGCTCGACATGAGCGAGTTCGGTGAGAAGCACACCGTCTCCCGTCTGTTCGGTGCCCCTCCCGGGTTCGTCGGATTCGAAGAGGGTGGCCAGCTCACCGAGAAGGTGCGTCGTAAGCCGTTCAGCGTGGTGCTGTTCGACGAGATCGAGAAGGCCCACCCGGACATCTTCAACTCGCTCCTGCAGATCCTCGAAGAGGGTCGTCTGACCGACGGTCAGGGACGCATGATCGACTTCAAGAACACCGTCATCATCATGACCACCAACCTCGGTGCTCGTGACATCGCGGGCGGTCCGGTCGGCTTCCAGATCGAGGGCGTCAACTCGACCAGCTACGAGCGGATGAAGGGCAAGGTCAACGAGGAGCTCAAGCGCAACTTCAAGCCCGAGTTCCTCAACCGTGTCGACGACATCATCGTGTTCCCGCAGCTGTCGAAGAGCGAGCTCGTGCAGATCGTCGATCTGTTCACGAAGCGGCTCGGAGAGCGTCTGCTCGACCGTGACATGACGATCGAGCTCTCGCAGACGGCCAAGGAGCGTCTCATCGAGATCGGGTTCGATCCGGCACTCGGTGCCCGCCCGCTGCGTCGCGCGATGCAGCACGAGGTCGAGGACCGCCTGTCGGAGAAGATCCTGCACGGCGAGCTCAACCCCGGCGACCACGTGAAGGTCGATGCGAAGGACGGCGAGTTCCTGTTCGAGCACGGTCCCCGTGGCGAGAAGGTCGCGGTCGGCGTGAACACCGGCGGAGAGATCTCGGCCACCCCCGACCTGGCGGTCGCCAGCGGGGAGTGATCCCGGTCTGAATCGGAAGGGGCGGATGCGAGCTGCATCCGCCCCTTCTGCGTGTCCGGGGGGGTTCTCGGCGCTCCGCGCGGACTCAGGGTCTCGGGGGTGGCGGGTTCTAGGCTTGACGACGTGAGTGAGTACATCGTCCGTCCGGCGCGCAGCGCGGACATCGTCGGCATCCGCAACCTGCTGCAGCCGATGGTCGAGCAGCGGATCCTCCTCGGCAAGGATCTCGCCGTCCTCTACGGCGCGGTGCAGGAGTTCGTCGTGGCCGAAGCCGACGGGGAACTGATCGGGTGCGGTGCACTGCACGTGTTCTGGGAGGACCTCGGCGAGGTGCGCACTCTGCTCGTCCGAGAGGACTGGCTGCACCACGGCGTCGGCGGAGCCATCGTGGGGCATCTCGAAGACCAGGCGCGGGTGCTCGGTCTCAGCCGGCTGTTCTGCCTCACGTTCGAGGTCGATTTCTTCGGGCGTCGTGGTTACACGCCCATCGGCGAGCAGGTCGTCGACTCCGATGTGTACTCGCAGCTGCTGCGCAGCGGGGATGCGGGAGTCGAGGAGTTCCTCGACCTCGCCCACGTCAAGCCGAACACGCTCGGCAACACCAGGATGCTCAAGGCCCTCAACTAACCTGGGATCATGCCCCGTCAGTCCGCCGCCGTCTACCGTCGTCGGCGTCTGGTGACCCTCGTCGCGGTGATCCTGCTCCTGGCGGTGATCGCCGCCGCCGTGTGGGCCCTGGTCGCTCGTCCGTGGGCGAGTGCGACGGATGCCGGGCCGGCGCCGACCTCGTCGGCGACCGCCGGCGCGACGCCGTCGGCCTCGCCGGACGCGACCCCGTCGGAGTCGCCCGCACCCGAGCCGTCGGCGGAGGAATCGCCGGGGCTCGTCGCGTGCGAGGCGGGCGATGTCGAGGTCGCCGCCGTCACGGACGCCGAGTCCTACCCGGCCGGTGTCCTGCCGCAGCTGTCGATCTCGCTGACGAACCGCGGCTCGACGGACTGCGCGATCGACGTCGGGTCGACGACGCAGCGATTCACCGTGTCGAGCGGCTCCGACGTGTGGTGGACATCGACCGACTGCCAGGAGAACCCGAGCAGCATGATCGCCACCCTCGCCGCGGGCGCCACCGTGACGAGCAAGGTGCCGGTGACCTGGGATCGCACCCGGTCGAGCGTCGAGACCTGCGCGGACGAGAACCGTCCGCGCGCTCCCGGAGGTGGAGCCTCGTACCACGTGTCGGTCGAGATCGGCGGCTTCAAGGGCGCGAGCACCGCTCAGATCCTGCTCTACTGAGCGGCCAGGCGCGTCGCTGGTCGGGTGCGGCAGTGGCCGAAGGTCTCGAATACCGACCTGCACTCAGTTTCGGGCTGACACTGTCCGATATTTGGGATACCATTGGGGTGACCCTCGCAGACTTGCGGCGCATGCCATCCCCAATGGCGTCGAGCTCAGCGTCCCCAGCGCTTCGACATGCCGCCCGAGGGTCCGAGGGCCCTCCCGAGTACCCCAGTCCCCAATGGATGACTCGAGAGGGCCCCACTTCTTGCCCTTCGCGGTGTGAGCGTCGTGCCGCCGCGATGTCGGTGCCGTGCCGCCGCGATGTCGGTGCCGTGCCGCCGCGATGTCGGTGCCGTGCCGCCGCGATGTCGGTGCCGGCTGAATATGCTGGATGCATGGCAGCGAAGAAGGCGAAGTCCGCGAAGTCGGCGAAGAAGAAGCCCGCACCCGAGGATTTCCGGTCGGAGGCGCTCGCGCAGGCGCTGGAGAAGCAGGACATCGCCGCTGTCGCCCTGGCACTGCGTCACGGGGTCACGGTCGTACCCCTGGTGAAGCCGGGGGCGCGAGACAACCCGCTCGACAGCGGCGAGGTGTGGACGTATCGCGATCCGAACTCCGGCGATCTGGCGCTGCTCCTGTTCAGCGACGCCCGGAACAAGCCCGACAATCTGCCGCCAGGCGTGGGCATCTACACGGCGGACTGGCTGCGCGCGTTCCTCGGCACGCACCCGATCACGACCGTGTTCCTCGACATCGCGGGACCGCATCCGATGCAGGCCTCGCCCGACGAGATCCTGAAAGCTCTCGAGGCCTGATCCCGGGCGCACTGCTGCGGGCCCTGTAGCGCGTGTGTGCCCGCCCGCGTCAGCCGCCGGTGCGCGTGGTCGGCGCCTCGCCCGTCAGGTGCGTTGGCGCTTTCGCGCGTGCGGTCCGTGCGGGGTCAGTTCCGCATCGGAAGTCTGGGCGGGGTCACTTCGGCACTGGATGCGGGCGTTTCGGGTGCGAAAGTGGCCCCGGATGGCGGCCCGGTGCGAAGGTGGCCCCGGCTGGCGGGGCGGTGCAGAAGTGACCCCGGCTGGCTCGCGGGGCGGGTGTGGAGTGGGGCTGGGCGGGGTCAGTTCTGCACCTTGGGTCTGGGCGGGGTCACTTCGGCACTGGATGCGGGCGTTTCGGGTGCGAAAGCGGCCCCGGCTGGCGGGGCGGTGCGAAAGTGGCCCCGGACGGCGGCTCGCGGGGCGGGCGTGGAGTGGGGCAGGCAGGGCCGCGCTGGGCGGGGTCAGTTCCGCACGTGAGGGCTGGGCGGGGTCACTCCGGCACCGGGTGCGGGCGTTTTGGGTGCGAAAGTGGCCCCGGCTGGCGGGGCGGTGCGAAAGTGACCCCGCAGGGCGGCTCGCGGGGCGGGGGCGGGCGTGGAGTGAGCAGGGCAGAACAGGCCAGGGCAGAACAGGCCAGGGCAGGCCAGGGCAGGCCAGGGCAGGCCAGGGCAGAACAGGGCAGGGCAGGGCAGGCAGGGCCACGCTGGGCGGGGTCAGTTCCGCATCTGGGGTCTGGGCGGGGTCAGTTCGGCACTGGGCGCGAGCGTTTTGGGAGCGAAAGTGGCCCCGGCTGTCTCGCGGTGCGGCGCCGGGTCAGAAGGGCGGGATGTCGGCGTCGCTGCGGCGGTTCGTGTTTCGAGCCCTGACGTCATTGAGTGCGGCGCGCAGCGTCTTCGACCGATCGTCGACGACCTGCTCGTAGCCGAGTCGCGCGGCCTCGGAGCGACGCTGAGCCGATTGGGTCACGGGACGGATCTCGCCCGCGAGGCTGAGCTCGCCGACTGCGGCGACGGTGCGTGGCACGGAGATCTGCTGGATCGACCCGGCGACGGCGATGGCGATGGCGAGATCTGCGGCCGGTTCCGTGAAGCGCACACCGCCGACCGTCGACACGTACACGTCGAGCGTGCTGGTCTTGATCCCCGCGCGCCGCTCGAGGATCGCCAGCACCATCGCCACCCGCGACGAGTCGAGACCGTGCACGACGCGTCGCGGATTCGGAGCGGTGGTGGTGATCGTGAGCGCCTGGACCTCGACGGGGAGCGCACGGCGCCCTTCGAGGGAGATCGCCACGCACGTGCCCGGCTCGGTCGCGCCCTGCGAGAGGAACAGGCCGGACGGATCGGGGACCTCGGCGATGCCGTCGCCCGTCATCTCGAAGCATCCGACCTCGTCGGTCGGGCCGAACCGGTTCTTCAGCGCGCGGATGAACCGCAGCGACGTCTGCCTGTCGCCCTCGAAGTGACACACGACGTCGACGAGATGCTCGAGCACCCGGGGGCCGGCCACCTGGCCGTCTTTCGTGACGTGACCGACGATGATGATCGGCAGGCCGCGGTCTTTCGCCACGCGGATCAGCGCCGATGCCACCTCGCGCACCTGGCTCGGCTGACCCGCTGCTCCATCGATGAGCGACGACGACACCGTCTGCACCGAGTCGACGATCACGAGCTGCGGCTGCACCTCGTCGATGTGCCCGAGGATCGTCGCGAGGTCGGTCTCGCTGGCGAGGTAGAGCTCGTCGTGCAGCGCGCCGGTGCGCTCGGCGCGCAGTCGCACCTGGGCGGGGGACTCCTCGGCGCTCGCGTAGAGCACGCGCCGGCCCGAGGAGGCGGCCTTGGCAGCGACCTCGAGCAGCAGAGTCGACTTGCCCACGCCGGGCTCGCCGCTGAGCAGGATCGCGGCGCCCGGCACGATGCCGCCGCCGAGCACGCGGTCGAACTCGCCCACCCCGCTCGTGCGACGGGGAGCGTCTTCGGTCGTGATCTGCGTGATCGGTCGGGCGGCCTTCGCCGCCGTCGGGGCGAGGGGAGTGATCCGGCTCAGGATGCCGGTCTGCGCGCCCTGCTCCTGCACGGTGCCCCACTGCTGGCACTCGGCGCAGCGGCCGACCCACTTCGCCGTCGTCCATCCGCACTCGGTGCAGACGTAGGCGGGAGGGGCGGGTTTTCGGGTGGCCATGCTGTCAGGCTATCGCCGGCATCTGACATCCCTATCAGCAGAGGCATTATTCACGGCCGAACCCGTCGAAGTCGCGCAGAGGCCACGGGATACTGGAGTCATGGCCAATGGCGGGCCCGTCTGCGGGCCGATCTCGACGTTCTCCCGAGTGCAGATCCTGCATCTCGTGCAGACGCGCGCGGAGCGGACGATCGACGAGCTGTGCCGGGCCACCGGCCTGCATCCGAACACCGTGCGCGAGCACCTGCAGCGCCTCATCGAAGGCGGCTACGTGATCCAGGCGAGCGAGCACCGCACCACCCGCGGCCGCCCGCGCACCCTGTACAGCGCCGCCACCGGGACGGCCGACGCGTCGAGCCCCATCGCGAGGAACAAAGCCAAGGCCGCCGCCGAGCGCGGCGACCTGCTGCGCCGGGTGCTGCCGGCATCCGCCTCGGCTCTGGGTCGCGACGCGACCTATCAGCTGGACGCCCTGATCGAACACTTGGAAGAGAGCGGCTTCGAGCCCGTCGTCGATGACGAGCAGCTCACCGTCGATCTCAGCCCCTGCCCGCACGCAGCGGGCCGCGCCGAAGACCGTCCGATGCTGTGCACCGTGCACCTCGGCCTCATGCAGGGGGTGCTCACCCAAGCCGGTGGGCCACTCGCTGCCGAGGCCGTGCGCACCCCCGCCCTCCCGGCGGACTGCGCTGTGCCTGCGGAGTGCGTCGTACAGCTGACGCTGACGGAGATGACCGCCGCCTAGGCGCGCATCTGCCTTATTCACGGCCGGCGGCCCCTCAGGGGCGGCGGGCCCGTCATTAGCGTGGCACCAGGGCACGGAAGAAGGAGTGGCTCATGGAATGGCTCGACCCGCTGGTCCTGTCCCGATGGCAGTTCGGACTCACCACCGTCTACCACTACCTGTTCGTGCCGCTCACGATCGGCATGGCGCTCGTCGCCGCGATCTTCCAGACCGCGTGGGTGCGCACCGGCAAGGTGCAGTACCTACACCTCACGCGGTTCTTCGGCAAGATCTTCCTGATCAACTTCGCCATGGGCGTGGTCACGGGTATCGTGCAGGAGTTCCAGTTCGGCATGAACTGGTCGGACTACTCCCGCTTCGTCGGTGATGTGTTCGGCGCCCCGCTCGCCTTCGAGGGACTGCTGGCCTTCTTCTTCGAGGCGACGTTCATCGGGCTGTGGATCTTCGGGTGGGACAAGCTCCCGCAGAAGCTGCACCTGGCCACCATCTGGTGCGTCTCGATCGGCAGCATCCTCTCGGCGTACTTCATCATCGCCGCGAACGCGTTCATGCAGAATCCGGTCGGCTACGAGTACAACCCCGTCACGAACCGCGCCGAGCTGGTCGACTTCTGGGCGCTGCTCACGAACCCCGTCGCCCTCGCGGCCTTCCCGCACACGATCTTCGGTGCGCTGATGTTCGCAGCCGGTGTCGTGATCTCCGTCTCGGCCTGGCACCTGGCACGGGGTCAGCACTTCGACACGATGCGCATCTCGCTGAAGTTCGGACTCTGGGCGATGATCTTCTCCACCGCGGGCGTCGTGCTCACCGGCGACCAGCTGGGTCTCGCGATGTACGCCGCGCAGCCCATGAAGATGGCCGCGGCGGAGGCGACGTTCAACACGGTGTGCGGACCGGATGCCTCCTTCAGCCTGTTCACGCTCGGCACGCCCGACGGCAGCTCCGAGCTGTTCTCCATCCGTGTGCCGTACCTGCTGTCGCTCCTGTCCACGCACACGTTCGACGCCTGCGTGCACGGCATCAACGATCTGAACGCCGAGTACGCCAGCACCTTCGCCGACACCGGTCTCACCGAGTTCGCCCCGATCCTCTGGGTCACCTACTGGGCGTTCCGCTGGATGATCGGCCTGGGCATGGCCGCAGCGCTCGTCGCCGTCGTCGGACTCTGGGTGACCCGCAAGGGCGCCAAGAAGCCGCCGGCTCCGTGGATGTGGAAGCTCGCGATCTGGTCGTTCCCGCTCGCGCTCGTCGCCAACATCATGGGCTGGGTCTTCACCGAGATGGGCAGACAGCCCTGGATCGTGTTCGGCCTCATGACCACCCAGGACGGCGTCTCGCCCGGTGTCAGCGGCGTCGAGGTGCTCATCTCGCTGATCGCCTTCACCGCGATCTACGCGGCGCTCGCCGTGGTCGAGATCCGTCTCATCATCCGCGCGGCCCAGAAGGGCCCCGACACCGAAGAGCAGCCCCACGAGGAGACGGCCCAGCTGCCGTCGGTCGTGTACTGAGAGAGAGGGAACAGTCATGGAATACATGTGGTTCTGGATCGTCGCCTTCCTCTTCGTCGGCTACTTCGTGCTCGACGGGTTTGACTTCGGCGTGGGCATGTCGCTGCCGTTCCTCGGCAAGAACGACGTCTCGCGGCGCCAGGTCATCAACACGATCGGCCCGATCTGGGATCTCAACGAGACCTGGGTCATCGTGGCCGGCGCGTGCCTGTTCGCCTCGTTCCCCGAGTGGTACGCCACGCTGTTCAGCGGGTTCTACCTGCCGCTGCTGCTGATCCTGCTCGCGCTGATCCTGCGCGGGGTGTCGTTCGAGTACCGGCACCAGCGCGAGTCGGCGAAGTGGAAGGCCGGCTTCGATCGGATGATCGTGATCGGCTCGGCCGTGCCCGCGCTGCTTTGGGGCGTCGCCTTCGGCAACATCGTGCAGGGCGTGGCGATCGATGCGAACCACATCTACGTGGGCGGGTTCTTCGCGCTGCTGAACCCGTATGCGCTGCTGGTCGGAGTCACGACCCTGCTGCTGTTCTTCCTGCACGGCGTGCTGTTCGTCGCCCTGAAGACCGACGGGCAGGTGCACGCGGATGCCCGACGCCTGGTGAAGCTCGCGGCGGGCCCGACGGTGCTGGCGGCGGCAGTCACCGTGCTGTGGACGATCGGCATCGCCGGGGAGCGGGACGCACCGCTCATGCTGATGGTGATCGGATGCGGGCTCGTCGCCGCGCTCGCGCTCATCGGCTCGGTCGTGTTCTCGCTGCGCGGCCGCGACGGACGCGCCTTCACCGCGGGTGCGGTGACCGTGGCATCCGCTGTCGTGATGCTGTTCGCGGCGCTGTTCCCCTACGTGATGCCGTCGACGATCGACCCCGCGTTCAGCCTCACGATCGAGAACGCGTCGAGCACGCCGTATACGCTGACCATCATGAGCTGGACCGCCCTGATCGCCCTGCCGCTCGTGCTGGCGTACCAGACGTGGACCTACTGGATCTTCCGCAAGCGGGTCACCCGCAGCTCGATCGAGGGGGCACCGGCGCACGCGTGAATCGGTTGTATGAGGCCGCGTTCACCCGGTCGTCGAGCGAGGCCGCGCGCAGCGGGCCCGTGACCCGGTCGTCGAGCGAGGCCGCGCGCAGCGGGCCCGTGACCCGGTCGTTGAGCGAGGCCGCGCGAAGCGCGCCCGAGACGAAACGCGCTGTCCGATGAAGCCGGTCGACATCCGCCTGATCCGGTATGCGAGCGCCGCACGGGGTTTCCTGTTGCTGTCCGGGCTGATCGGCGTCGCCCAGACCGCGGTCACGATCGCGTTCGCCTGGATGCTGACCGATGCCGTCATCGGCGCGCTCGCCGGACGCGACGTGATGGCGTCGCTGCTCTGGCTGCTCGCGCTCGCCGCCCTGCGCGGGGTGCTCATCGCGGCGTCGGATGCCGCCGGCACGCGCGCGGCGGCGAAGACCGGGATGCAGCTGCGCGCCGCCCTCATCGCCGCCGTCGGCCGTCTCGGACCCGGGTGGCTCGCACAGCGCAACCAGGCCGGTCTCGCCGTCACCGCGGGGCACGGGCTCGAGGCGCTCGATGCGTACTTCGCCCGGTACATCCCGCAGCTGGTGCTCACGGTCATCGCGACACCGGTGCTGCTCGCGGTGATGTGGTGGCAGGACTGGCCGAGCGGTCTGACCGCGCTCATCACCCTGCCGCTGATCCCGCTCTTCCTGATCCTGATCGGCATCGCCACCCGCACCGTGCAGCGCACGCAGTGGCAGACGCTGCAACGCCTCGCCGCCCGCTTCGCCGACACGGTGCAGGGGCTGTCGACGCTGCGGCTATTCGGCCGGGAGCGCCGTGCCGCCGCCCAGATCGAGGCCACGGCCGACGAGTACCGTCGCGAGACGATGAAGGTGCTGCGGTTCTCGTTTCTGTCGGGGTTCGCGATGGAGCTGCTCGCCTCGCTGGCCGTGGCGTTGATCGCGGTGGCCGTCGGGTTCCGCCTGCTGTCGGGCGATCTGTCGCTCGAGGTCGGTCTGTTCGTGCTGCTGCTCGCGCCCGAGACGTTCCTGCCGATCCGCCAGGTGGGCGTGCAGTTCCATGCGGCGGCGGAGGGCGTCGCGGCCACCGAGGACGTGTTCGAGGTGCTCGACGCGGCAGGGGCTCAGGCGGGCGGCGTTCACGATTCAGCACGAGATGTCGGGAAACCGCGTGCCGGTGGCCGTGAGTCCGGCCCCGGAGATCTTCATGCTGAATCGCGAACGGTGGCCGGGGGAGACCTGGTCGTCTCAGGCCTCCGGGTGCGCGACCTTGCGCCCGTCTCGTTCACCGCGACCCCCGGAACCGTCACCCTGATCGAGGGGCCGAGCGGTGCGGGCAAGTCGAGTCTGCTCGCCGCTCTGCGCGGTGCGACCGAGTTCGAGGGGGCCGCCACGGTCGCCGGCGTCGACGTGCGCAGCCTCGCCCCCGCGGACTGGCTGGCCTGGAGCGGACAGCGGCCCCAGCTCAGCCGCGGCACGATCGCGGAGAACGTGGCGCTGGGTGACACCGCTCCGGATGTCGAGGGCATCCGCCGCGCGCTCGACGACGCCTGCGCGAACGAGCTCGACCCGGCATTCGAGCTGGGCGTGCAGGGCAGCGGCCTCTCGGGTGGGCAGGCGCAGCGCGTCGCCGTCGCACGCGCCCTGTATCGACAGGGGCGTCACCCGCACTCCCTGCTGGCTCTCGACGAGCCCTCCAGCGCACTGGATTCCGAGACCGAGGCGCGGCTGTGGGCGTCGCTGCGCGCCCGAGCGGATGCCGGGGCCACGGTCATCCTCGTCTCGCACCGCCGCTCGGCGAGGGACATCGCCGATCGCGTCGTCGCCCTGGGGGTGGGCGTATGATCGTTCGACAGGCTCAGGGACCGAGCGTGGAGGGCCGCGTGCGCGGCATCCTGCGTCTGGCGCAGCCGCCCGTCCGCCGGTTCCTGCCCGGCCTGATCTGGGGGTTCCTCTCGGCCGGTGCCGCGGTCAGCCTGCTCGCGGTGAGCGGCTGGCTGATCGTCAGCGCCTCGATCGTGGACTCTCTCGTCCCGCTGTCGATCGCAGTCGTCGGTGTGCGCTTCTTCGCCGTCTCGCGGGCGGTGACCCGCTACCTCGAACGGTTGAGCGGACATGATGCGGCGCTGCGTCAGCTCGCATCGACGCGCGCCGACATGGTGCGCCGCCTCACGCCGCTGTCGCCGGCGGGTCTCGGGCGCACCGATCACGGACGCGTGCAGTCGGCGCTCGTCGACGACGTGGAGAACCTGCAGAACCTGCCGCTGCGGGTGGTGCAGCCGCTCGCGGTCGCGGGCCTCGTCGCGTCGGGGGCGGTCGTGTTCCTCCTTTTCGTGTCGGTTCCCGCGGCATCGACGCTTCTCGCCTGCCTGATGATCGCGGCCACCGCGGCCGTCGGTCTCGGCTGGCTCTTCGGTTCCCGGGCCGAGGCGGCGGTCTCTCGGCGTCGCGGCGACCTGTCGGCCGCATTGACCGACTACTTCGGCGCGCTCGACGTGCTGCTGGCCTACGGGGCCGAGGCCCAGGCGCGGGAACGGGTCGCGCAGGCGGATGCCGAGCTCCGCCGCGCGGTCGGCAGGGCCTCGCTCGCGCAGGCGATCGCGGCCGGGGTCGTCTCGGCCGTCGCGGGTGCGGCGTCGGTCTGGGCACTCGCCGTCGCCGCTCCCGGGCTCGTGACCGGGGCGATCGACGGGCCATGGCTCGCCGTCGCGGTGCTGGTTCCGATGGTCGTGTTCGAGGTGTTCGGCGCGGTGCCGATCGCTGCCGCGTCGTGGCGCAGTGTGCGCTCCAGCGCGGAGCGGATCGTCGATGTGCTGCCGTCCGAGGCGCCGGCCGAGCTGCGATCCGACGACGGCGAGGACGTCGAGATCGCAGGAGTCCCGGCCCTGCGGTTGCGGGACGTGCGCGCCTGGTGGCCCGGAGGATCGCCGGCACTGCGGGGCGTCGATCTCGATCTGCAGCCGGGGGAGCGGGTGCTGGTCGCCGGGCCGAGCGGGGCGGGCAAGAGTTCTCTGGCGGCGGCGCTGGTCGGCTTTCTGCGGGTCGACGGCGAGTATTCCGTCGGAGGCATGGATGCCTCGAGGATGTCGGGCCCGGCGCTGCGTCGGACGATCGGGCTGTGCGAGCAGACGCCGCGGCTGTTCGACGAGGACATCCGCCAGAACCTGCTCTTCGCGCGAGACACAGCGACGGACGAGGAGCTGCTGGCTGTGCTGGACCGCGTGGGCCTCGGCGCCTGGGTGCGCGAGCGCGGCGGCCTGGACGCTCGGGTCGGCGACCGCGGCGGTCTGGTGTCGGGTGGTCAGGCGCAGCGGATCGCGCTCGCGCGGGCGCTGCTGCGTGGATTCCCCGTGCTCGTGCTCGACGAGCCGACGGCGGGGGTCGATCCCGATGCCTCCGATGCGCTGCTGAGCGATCTGCTGCAGGCGGCGGGGGAGCAGTCGGTGCTGCTCATCTCGCACGTCGAGCCGCCGCGCGGGACGGTCGATCGTGTCGTGCGGATCGAGGACGGTCGCAGCGTGGCGAAACGCTGATGTCTCGGGGTGGTCGGTGGACCAGGCTCCGCTCGGTCTCGTGAGTACATACAGCCACCGCTAGCGAACCTAGAGTTCTCGCGCTGTGCGAAGGCATGCAAGGATGAATCATGTTTGACTTGAAGGCTGTGATAGGGGCAGACAACTTTGATCGCCTCATGCGGGGGCTTGCGCTTGGGCAATATAACGTGCTGCTCGGCGCGGGCGCCAGCGCGGACTCGACTGATAGGTTCGATCGAGGGCTTCCGGTGGGCAATCAATTGCGAGATGAACTTGCCGCCGCATTCGGGATTCCTGACGCGGGGGGCAAGGGCCTGAAGCGGGTCTATGCCCTTGCTTCGGGCGAGACATCTAGTGATGGACGCAGCGTTAGTGACTTTATTCGTGATCGCTTTACCAGCACGAAGCCAGCGTTCTGGCTCGATGACTTCTTGCGCGTTCGGTGGAACTCGCTGTGGACACTAAACGTCGATGATTGCCTCGAAGTCGCCTCCGCGCGGCTCGGCGCTGGTGCTATTCAGAAACTCGTATCGAAGTCGTGGTCCGAACGTCACTACAGGGCAGACCAGAGAACCGGTGAAGTGCTACTCGTTCATCTTCATGGAAAAGCAAGTCGCTCGCAAAAAAAGAACGAGCTCATTTTTGATATTTCTGGGTACACAAACTCGCTGGACGAACAACATCGTTGGTTGAAGATATTTGGCGATGATTTCCCTTCAAAGCCCTTCATTGTGCTGGGTGCGTCGATGGATGAAGAGATCGATCTGCAAGATATCTTCAGCGAGGGACGTCGCGCGGATGCTGAACATCCGTCCTTCATTGTTCTGCGGTCCATTGACAAGTTTCAGGACAAGGAATACAGAAGCCTTGGTTTGGTGCCAATCGCCGCCACCGGAGAAGAATTTACGACTGCAGTTATTGCGGCGCTCCCGAGCTATCTCGCGCAGCTCACTGACGATGAAGTTGGGGTGACAGAAGCGACGCCGGACGAGAGCATTCGCTTTCTCAACCAGTGGAAGAAGCTGCGGCGATCTGAATCGCTCCGGACTCCGAACGGGCATGATCTCTATCTGGGGCACGAACCGGTGTGGCATGACGCTGTAAACTCTTTCATCAGTCGCCGGTCCGTAATCAAGCGTGCCATCGATGAAATTCATAAATCATATAAGTCGCAGACAAGTGGCGCGATTCTACTCAGCGGCGAGGCGTTCAGCGGTAAGTCAAGCGTTCTGCTTAAGCTTGCGAGCGAGCTTATTGACTCGGGGTACAAGGCCTGGCAGTTTGGCGGTGACGAAGCGCTCGATGTTGAGGCGGCACTCCATTGGACGATGAGGGACCCCAAAGCTGTCCTGCTCGTTGACAACTCGTCCGACTTCGCAAAGGATGTTCACGAATTACTGGAGGAGGCAAAGAGTAGAAAAATTGTGGTTCAAGTCGTGCTTGTGGACCGGGCGCGCCGGAGCAAGCATATTTCCGAGATCCTTGCGACAGAGCGCTTTGTAGAACTCAAGGTCCACGGGAAGCTCTCAGCTGAGGAGGTCGATGCGCTCATTGTAACGCTCGATGCGAAGCGGAGGCTCGGAGCGTTGACGAATGAGAGTAAAACTTCGAGGAAGAAATACTTTAACGATCACGGCGAGAAGATATTCTCAGCTATGGCCGCTTTGGAGGACGGTCGCGGATTTCAACAGCGAGTTTCCGATGAATTGGCGCGAGCATCGTCGAAGTCGGCTAGAGCGCTTCTCGCGGCAGTTTCCTTGACAAGTCGACTCGGGTATCCACTTCCGTTCGAGCTCACAAAGACTAGTTGCGGACTTACGGCTGCAGACGCACAGATTTTGGTCGATGGCGAACTCTCCGATCTGCTAGAAGTTCGTTCCGGTGGGATCGCCACGCGCCACCGGATCTTCGGCGAGCTACTAATTGACGAACTTTCGGGTGAGGTGCGTAAAGACGCGGTAGTTCGGCTCGCTCTAGCTGCCGCTCCAAACGTCTCACCCGCCGCTATCCGCGCATCAACAATCTACTATCGTATTGCGCGCGGGCTCATGGGGGCTGAGATTTTGGGGGAGCTTTTCAGATCGCATAGTGAAACGATCTTGGAAGTGTACGCAGATCTTGAACATGCCTACGATTGGAATGCCCGTTATTGGGACCAGCGCGCGTTGGCGGCGGCGGATGCTCATAGGTACGAGAAGGCATATAGCTGGGCGGAACAGGCCGTTGCTCGAAAACGTGACGCTCTTTCACTAACCACAACTGGAAAGGTTCTTATGCTTCGGGCTGTCTCGGAGGCATCGGCGGGAGAATGGCCCACTGACACATTTGAGAAGGCCGAACGCTACCTCGCTGATGCAAAGCAAGTGGAGGGGAGCCGCGCCGAGTATCCAATCGAGACGTTTTTGTATTATGTCGCCAGGCTCGTGCGTATGGTACCCGACAGGGACCCGGCACTGAACCGCCAGATTCGCACCTTGTGGAATTCGTGGTTCGCATCCATCGCGGGTCTGGAGGAGGGCTCCAAGCTCCGGCTCGACCGGATAAGGCGCGAAAGTCTGAGGGACTGGGAGACAGCTGGGTTCGACGGGGCGTGATGTCGAACTCTCGCGCCTAGGTATTTCGGCAACACTGCACTCTCGGATCATTTGAGTTGTGCCTGGCGCGTCCGGCCTGTACTCCGAAGCCGCGCCTGGCCGAGTTTAGACGCTGAGGTCGGCGCGGGGCTCCATGACGATGCCCTGGGCTTCGAAGACGCGGCGGCGCTCCTCGATGCGCCGATGCAGTTCGACCTGGGCGTCATCGACGAGGCGCGGGTCGAGGTCGACGGTCGGGGGATGCGGGTCGCCATGGTTCGCGGCGATGTAGGCATCGAGCTCGGGGCCCGACGTCCACGAGGTGATCAGCGCGAACCGCGGTGCCGCGCCCCGATGCCAGACGGCATGCCAGAAACGCTGGGTGTCGACGATGATCCGCGACCCCTCACGCAGCGGCAGGCGGATCTCGGTCGCCGGGTCGAAGCGGTCCGAGCGCAGCAGCAGCAGCGAGTCGGCGTCGTCGGAGAGGTTGTAGTAGCCCCGCACGACCCAGCCGGTGCCGTCTTCGTTCAGCCGGTTGTTGTCGTCCTGATGCAGGTTGTAGACGGCATCCGCATATTCGTTGGGCTGCAGCTCGATGACCCGGCAGCGACCGACTCCCGCGCCGGGCTCGAGTGCGCGGCGCTGCAGGGTGGGAGCGATCGCGACCTGCGACTCGACCCAGACTCCGTCTTTGTCGCTGCGGGGCGGGGTCTGGTTCCAGAAGCCGTTGCACTCGATCTCGCCCGCGTAGCTCGCCAGAGGGGCGAAGCGCGTCACGCCCGACGAGCGCCAGCCGACGTAGGTGAGGTCGAGCCACTCGGCGGGGTCGGATGCCTGGTCGTGGTCGTCGAGCACCACGTACCCGGTCTCGGCCAGCGCCTCCGATGTGATGAAGCCCATGGTTCGTCCCTCCGTCGCGTCACTTAGGCCATCCTAATCCGGCGGCCGCTGTCGGTCCCGGGGCCGTGCCGGAGATAACCGGACGCTCCGATTCGCGCCGTGGCGCGGCTTGTCGTAAGCTAGTCCGCGGTGACGTGTCCGAGCGGCCGAAGGTGCAACTCTCGAAAAGTTGTGTAGGGTAACCCCCTACCGTGGGTTCAAATCCCACCGTCACCGCCATGGAAACCCCCGAGAAATCGGGGGTTTTTCCGTATCCCGGGTGTGGCGTGGTGCATTCTTGGTGCACATCTGAGCGACCCACACACAGCGGTACCCGCCTCGAGGTGAGGTGTTCACGGTCCTGCGTATCGGAGCGGCAGGTCTCCGAGCACCGCACCTACCGTGTGGAGGGCTCACGCTCTCGAAGAAGATTCGTCACCCGAATCGTGCTCAGGAGCTGCCCGGAGTCGTCGCACACAGAGACCTCATGGACAGTCAACGTCCGTCCGAGTGTGAGGGCGACCGCGGTCGCCCTCATCCAGCCGTCGGCGAGGGAACGGTGGTGTGAGGCGTTCAGCTCGATGCCGACGGCGATTCGATGAGCCCCCGCATGAAGGTTCGCGGCGAACGAAGCCGCTGTCTCTCCGAGCACGCAGTATGCGCCACCGTGAGCGATGCCGAACGGTTGCCGGTTGCCGGCGGCGGGCATCCGGAGCACGGCGCGCTCCGGTGAAGCGTCCACAACCTCGATGCCCATTCGCGCCGCGAGCTCGCCATGCCCGCGCGTTTCGTTGTCCAGGGCGGGCGAGCCTCCCGGCGCATTCGAGTTCATTCCGTTCTCCTGAGCGTCGTGGACGTGACGCGGAATCGGTGGCTGACGCGATCCTCGTGGAGCACGGCGTGATCACCTTCGTCGGAGCGGGCTTCTGCTGCCCTGTCAGCGGGACAGCACGTGCACTCCCGCTTCGCGCACTTCCCTGATTCCTTCAACGCGCGACGAAGTGGAGCAGCGATACGGCGGATCCCGATGCGTGGTCGCCGCGGGCTGAACGAACTGTATCGGGCCGGGGTGGGGTCCCACCCCGCCCGGGGGGTCGGGCCGCGGGATCGCTTGCCCCGCGGCCCGTCCATCGACGCACTTGCCGGAGATCAGGTCCTATATCCGATCGGTGTGAGGAGCTCCAGCATGTACGGCAGGCGGACGCGCGCGCCCCTCAGGCCGAGATCTGCTCTCCGTCGGTCGGGGCCAGCGAGCCTTCTCCGCGTCCTCGTGAGCGGAACGCGAACCAGGCGACGAGCGCCCCGACGAGCACCCCGACCGCGAGGATCGTGTACATCACTCGCGGCGCGGAGAGGAGCATAGGCGTCCACAGGGCGAGGGCCGCTGCGACCACGCGTGCGGCGGCGATGATCGCCCCCTGTGCCGAAGATCGAAGCAGTGTCGGGAAGGACTCCTGCGTCCAGACTTTCATGATGCCCTCGAAAGCGAAGGCCGCGCCGAATCCGAAGAGCAGCTGCGCGACGAGAACTGTGGCCAGGCTGAATCCGAGGAGAGCGGGAACCGCGAACGCGGCGGTCAGGCTGATGACTCCGAAACCGAAGAACAGCATGCGCCGACGACCGTCGACGATCCGCATGAACCAGATGGCAAGAACGATCGACACGGGCAGGGTCAACAAGGAGATGAGCGAACTCTGCTGCACCGTGAGGCCGACGACGTTGACATTGACGTAGGTGCCGAACTGGCCCTTCGTGTTCGCCGCCAGATTGGTGAGCGAGTAGAACACCAGAAGGCTCAGGAAGGCCACCAAGAGATCCTTGCGCTTGAAGATATCCCGGATACGAGCAGTGCGAGCGCGGTAGGTGGCCACGCCCGATTCGCGCTCCGTGCGCGCCTGCTTCCATTCGGACGACTCAGGGAGCCTGAGGCGCAGAATGAGCACCACGAAAGACGCCAGTGCCACATGGCCGAAAACGATCTGGCCGCCCAGGGAACCCATGCCGCCGATGACGAGCTGCAGCGCATACGTGGCGATGATGCCCGAGTACCACAACACTTGCGACAGGCCGACGAGTTTGCCACGGTTGGAGTCGTCTGACGCCTCGGCGATCGTCGCGAGCGAAACCGGCAGGTCGGCGCCGCATCCCAGACCGACAGCGATGACGCCGATGAGCATCAGAGCGAAGTTCGGCGCGAAAACGAGGCCGGTGGCTCCCAGGAAGATGAGGACCATCGTCGCGAGGAAGACTCCTCTGCGGCCGAACCGGTCGCCGAGTCCGCCGCCGACGAACGCACCGACGGCGATGGCGAGAGTCAGCGCCGACGACAGAATGCCGATCTGCGCAGGATCGAGAATGCCCGCGCCCTGATAGAGCACGAGTGCGGTGCCTGTGCCGACGATCGCGGCCGCGTCGATGTACGACGCCATCCCCGCGATCGAAGCGACTCGCCAGGGGGTCGGTGTGCTGCGAACCATCGCTTGTTCTCCTTTGAATAGCTTGCCAGACAGCAAGTAGCGTCTTGTGGGGATGGTATAGTGTCGTGAGGCAACTACACAAGCTCGAAGGAGCAGGATCGGAGTCGATCATGTCGATTGAGGAGCTGTCGTTCCAGATGGCCGCACCCCCTGAGGGCGCGCTGCCCGACGTGCGCTGGTGGCTTGCCGGTGGATCTCACACGGATGAAACTCTGCGACGTGAGGTCGCCGATATGCGACTCGCCGGTTTCGGTGGGGTCGAGTTCCTGGCGATGGAGGAGGAAGGCGTCGATGATGCCCGCTACGGCTGGGGCTCTGAAGAGTGGGCGCACAGTTCGCAGCTCGTGGTTGACGCCGCGAATGAACACGGCATGTCCGTCTCATTCACCTCGGGAACGAATTGGGCCCATGCCAATCTGCCCGACCTCGACCCGTCCGATACGGCGACATCGCAGGAACTGAACGCGTCGGTAGAACTCCTCGACGGCGTGAGTCGACGCGGGCCGCTCCGGCGAGCGAAGTACGTCGACGGACCGGACGCTCACAAGGAACCGTCGTCGCAGACGCTCGTGGCCGTGGTGGCGGCTCGCGTGTCGGGACGCACCGATCGAGGGTGGTCCCTCGATCTCGATTCGATCGTCGATCTCACCGCCGATGCGGGTGACGGGGCGCTCACCTGGACGCCGCCTGCCGGAGAATGGGCGCTCTTCTCCTTTTGGATGCATGGAACCGGGCAGACCGCCGAGCCCTCGGTGACCGTGAACCGGGCCGTGAACTACGTGGATCCGGATGGCTTCGAGGCGGTCATGCAGTACTGGGACCGGGAGGTGCTCACCCCCGCGATGCGCGAGTCCTTGGCGGGCAACCGTCACCCGCAGATGTACATGGACTCTCTCGAGCTGCGGACCTACGGGTGGGGTGGTCTGCTGTGGGGCCACTCTTTCGTCGAGGAGTTCCGCGTCCGTCGCGGCTATGACGTGCGTCCTTGGCTGCCGTTCCTCGTGCGAACGAATTCGCTCATGGCGGTGCACACGCAGCCTCGCAACGAGCCGACGGTGCCCGCGGTGCAGGTCGAGAAGGTACGGCATGACTACGCGGAGACACTCACCGACCTCTACATCGAGAATGTCCTGCGGCCGTTCCGCGCATTCCTGCACGCACGCGGCATTGGGCTGCGGGCCGAGATCTCCTACGGAGCGCCCTACGAGCTGACGCGCCCGGGGCCTGAGGTCGACGGGGTCGAGACCGAGTCCTTGGAGTTCGGTTCGCAGATCGACGGATACCGCCTGCTGTCTGCGCCGGCGCACCTGTTCGGTCGCGTGTTCTCCTCTGAAACCGGGGCGACGCCGAAGAACCATGTGCTGGATCACCGTTTCTACGACCAGATCATCGCCACGCAGCTCGCCGCCGGGGTGACCCGGACTGTGATGCACGGGTGGGCGAGCCCGGCCGGCCCTGCCGATCACACGCAGTGGCCGGGACACGAAGGGATGTGGCCGGCCTTCTCCGAGCGCTTCGACACGCGCCAGCCTTCCACTGAATTCTCGGCCCTGTGGGCGCAGGCCCTTTCGCGCGTGCAACACGTCCTGGGCCGCGGAAGGCCGCGAGTCGATGTCGGCATCGTCCGCACGGGGCACTACACCGACAACTTCGTGGGCCTGAGCTTCATGAAGGACGGGCTTCCTGCCGACGTCGAAGAGGCCTACGGGCGGATGGGGATGCGAGATCGCGTCAACTTCTGGTGGCAGGACATGGCGCTGCAGGATGCCGGCTGGACCTACGAGTTCCTGGATGGTGCTCTGCTCACGCATCCGGATGTGCACGCCGACGGCGTGAGTGTTCAGGAGTCGGGGCCAGGCTACCGGGCGCTGATCGTCTTCCAGGAGACTTTAGCGGTCGAGCCCGCGAAGGAACTGCTCCGTCTGGCCGAAGCGGGATTGCCTATCGTCTTCGTGGACGGAGCGCGGGAGCTGGTCTGCTTGACGCGGGACGAGTTCCGCGGTCATCTTGCCGCAGCCGTGCGAACCCCTGGTCTGGATGGGCGGGATGGCGAGTTGGCCGCCACCGTCACGCGCATCAAATCGCTCCCGAACGTGCGGGTCGCCGCCGAGCCGTCTCGCACGCTCCCTCTCCTGCGCGAACTCGGCGTCGAATCGCAGACCGAGATCGTTGCCGGAACACCGACCTTCCTCACTCGCATCCGCGAGGAGGGGAACCTCTTGCACCTGTACGTCTACAACTATCGCTACCTGGAAACCCACGACTCCGCGGTGACCGTCCGTGTTCCCGCTGAAGGAGATGTCTTCCGCCACGATCTCTGGCAGGGCACGCTGCGCGGCTGGGGCAATGCCCGCTCCGAAAACGGCTCTACGGACGTGACCGTCACGCTCGCGCCTGGTGAGTCGGCGCTGTTCACGATCGACCGGAGTGCTCCGGGGCAGGTCATCGCTCGACCCGAGGAGGCAGTCGAGCTGGCAGTCATCACGCGGTGGAGGATCCGGGTGGAGAGCTGGGACGCCGGATCAGGGGAGACTCTCACAGAGGATCGGGGCCTCGGCTACCGGACCCACGAGTTCCGGCCGACGACCGCGGTCGAGGTGATCGAGTGTGGCGTCAGCAGTCTCGCCCCTTGGCATTCGCTGCCAGAGGTGGGCCCGGAGGTTTCCGGTGTAGGCCAGTACGACGCGACGTTCGCTGTCGATGAGAGTCGGGACGAGGCGGGGCGGATTCTGCTCGATCTCGGATCGACTTGCGGCGGGCTGGGTTCGGTGTCCGTCAACGGGGGCCCGCGCCGAGGCTTCGACACCTCCCGCCCGATCGTCGACATCACTGATGATGTGCGCGCGGGGCCGAACTCCGTCGTCGTGCGCGTCAGCAGCTCGTTGAACAATCGACTCCTCGCGCGTGGCTACTACGATGGGATCCCGGACCGGCCGGCGATGAGGGTGGGCGTCGAGAGGTCTGTTCCCACATCGGTGAGACCATACGGTCTGATCGGCCCGGTGCGAGTGATGGCGGAGAAACCATCCCTACGCTGACTCGATAGGAAGGGAAGCGCGCCCAGATGAGCACGTCGTCCGTCCCGCCTCCCGGTGACCAGGTCTACGCCGGTCTGCAGCGCACGGATCTTCGTCGATCCATGAGTCGTTTTGTCGACTGGGCGACAGACATCAGGCTGCGGCGGCAGATCATGAAGGACTGCAGCTTCCCCTCGGACAACCTCATCGAGTTCCTCGTGGTGAACCATCTCGCCTTCAACGGGCCGATGCGGCCCGTCGACCTGGCGAACGCGCTCAGTCAGAGCAAGACGAACATCAGCAAGGTGCTCAAGCGTGTGGAGGAGATCGGTCTTATCGATCGCCGGTCCACTGACGACGACGGGCGCGGGGTGCTGGTCGTACTCACAGCGCACGGTGCGCAGGTCGGAGCGCGCATCGTCGCGCGAGTGGGCCACGATATCGATTCCGTGTTCGAGCTTTGGGACGAAGAAGACGTGGAGACGCTGCAGCGCCTGATGGCACGTCTGGTGAGCGACCTCGATGCGGCGAGCATCGTGCGTGGGCGCATCGCACGCTGAGGCGGCCGCCTCGGGAGTCATTGTGGCGGCCGTGGGCTATGCCGACGTGCATCCGTGAGTCGATGTGCACACACATCGGTTCATTCCGCGGCGATCGCCGTACTACTACGTCGTTTCTCCACGAACGAGCTCCAGCACACGACGGAGGTCGAGCTCGTCTTGCGGGTCGTCCGCATCGGCACGGCGCGTAGACAGGGTGGCCAGGTCCTGCACGAGCGCATCCATGAGCAGAGGCTGATCGATGGCCACCGTGCTGAGCCGCGGGCTGACGAGTTGGCCGACAGCCGTCCCGTCGACGCCGATGACGGCGACATCTTCGGGGACCCGCAGCCCGAGCCCGCGACTCGCGGCGACGACCGCGATCGCCACGTCGTCGTTGTAGGCGCAGATGCCGAGAGGAGCAGCGCCTGCCTGCTCGCGTACCTCTTTCAGTGACTTCGTGGCGCCCTGGAGGTCGAGCGGGATGCGCGGGGTGAGTGGCGCGTCAAGACCGCGCTCCTGTGCTTCGCGTCGGATGCCCTCGAGACGCGGAGGCCCGAACGGGTCCAAGCGCTTGTCCTCGAGCGCCGCGTAGACCAGGCGACGAGGGCCGTTCCGGAGCAGCTCGCGCACCTGAAGCCGCCCGATCTCGATGTCGATCGGATCGGGATCGGCGTCGGCGCCTTCGGCGACGTACGCACGTCGGGGGACGACGAAAGTCCCGGATGCCTCGATCCGCTCGCGCTGCTGCGGGGTGAATACGCCCATGTCGACGACGGCCGCTGGCCGCAGATCGAGTACGGAGGTGAGAGTCGTCTCATCCTCCATCCTGGCGAATCGCACGACGACGCTCATGCCGGCGGTCGCACTGGTGCCCGTGATTCGATCGACGGAGTCCTGCAGGTGAGACCCGAAGGTCGCGTGGGGGACGACGACCACGACGATGTCGCTGAGGCCGGTGACGAGAGCACGCCCCGCCCGTGACGGGCGGTAGTTCAGAGCTTCCGCGGCGGCCCGTACCCGGTCGCGGGTCTCTGCGGGGAACCGCTCGTCTCCGTTGAGGATCTGACTCACGGTCGAACGGGACACTCCGGCACTCGCGGCCACGTCTTTGCTCGTGGCTCGTCGAGCAGGCCGTGCGTCCGCCGTCATGACCCCAGTCTCGCACATCGCTATTGACACGTGACACTTTGGCAATCTACCGTGGTGACGCGTGTCACTGACACGTGACACCACCGGTCACCGTGACCGGTCCCATTCATGACGAAGGAGTCAGCATGGCGAAGGATTCGACCCGGACCTCGGCGGAGCAACAGCGCGCCGCCGTAGCTGCGAGCGCAGAGGAATCGGTGACGGCATCACTCGCCGCCGTCGCGGTCGGCGAGACGATCGGCGACCCGAGCGGTCAGAAGCTGAAGGTCCGTGAACGGCTCGCGTACGGCGTCGGAGACATCGGCGGCAACCTGATCTTCGCGCCGATCTCCGCATTCCTGCTCTTCTACTTCACCGACACGGTCGGGATCGGCGCAGCGATCGCCGGAACCCTGCTGCTCTTCGGTCGCGTGCTCGACGGCACGATGGATCTCATCCTCGGCACGTTCATCGACCGCACCTCCACTCGCTGGGGGAAGGCGCGCCCCTGGATCCTGTTCTCGACTCCGGTCGTGGTGATCTCGTTCATCCTGCTCTTCAACGTGCCCGCAGGGCTCGGCGAGGGGGCCAAGGAGTTCTATGCCTTCGCCATGTACTTCCTCTGCCTCGGCGTCGGCTTCGTCGGGTCGAACCTGGCGTACCACACGCTGCTCTCGGTGATCACGAGCAACTCGAAGATGCGGGTCTCCCTCACTGTGATCCGCACGTTCTTCGCCCTGGTCACCACGCTGGTCGTGAACTTCGTCACGATCCCGGTCGTCACCGCGAACGGCGGGGGCCAGGCCGGCTGGACCATGATCTCGGTCGTCTACGGCATCATCGCGGCCGTCACGTTCCTCATCGTGTTCTTCGGCACCAAGGAGAGAGTCAAGTCGACGATGAAGCAGGATGACGGGAACAAGCTCCCGCTCGGAAAGTCCCTGCGCATCCTCTTCGGCAACCCCTACTTCTTCCTCGCGTTCGGCTTCTTCCTGCTCAACTTCCTGCTCTCGGGCACGGCGGGGGTCGGCATCTACTTCGCCAAGGACGTTCTCGGCGACCCGAACATCTACAGCTTCCTCGGGCTCGTCCAGCTCCTCCCCCTGATCATCGGCCTGTGGTTCATGCCCGCGCTCATCGCTCGCTTCGGCAAGCGCACGCTCATCCTGGTCGGCGTCATCGTCACGGTCGTGGGCATCCTCATCTCGCTCATCGACCCGAGCAACCTCACCCTCGTGATCGCCGGCGGACTCGTCCGCTCCATCGGAGGCATACCCGCCGCGGCCGGTCTCTTCGCCCTCGTCGCCGACGTGGTCGACTACGGCGAGTGGAAGAGCGGCTACCGACTCGACGGCATGACGTACGCCGCCGCGACCGCCGGGCAGAACTTCGGCGCGGGACTCGGCGTCGCCCTCGTCGGCTGGCTGCTGGCGGCAGGCAGCTACGACGGCCAGGCGGCGACCCAGCCGGCGAGCGCGGTCAGCATGGAGATCTTCCTCTACCTCTGGCTTCCGCTCATCGTCACGGTGCTCATGGGCGTGATCATCTGGTTCCTCAACATCGACAAGAACCTCTCCCGGATCCAGCGCGACCTCGCCGCCAGACGGGTTGCGGCGGAATCCGCGTCGAACGACTGAGCGCTGTGACCACGCACGACACAGAGGTGAACTGGGGGGTCGTCGGCACCGGCTTCATCTCCCAGTCCATCGCGGACGACCTCCACCTCACCCCGGGAGCACGCCGCCGGGCGGTGTGCTCCCGGAACCCGGACCGGGCCCGCGCGTTCGCGGCGGACAACGGATTCGCTGTCGCCCACGGCAGCGTGTCCGCGCTGCTCGACGACCCGACGGTCGACGCGGTCTACATCGCCACCCCGCACTCCACGCACGCGGCGATCGCGATCGCTGCTCTGGAGGCGGGCAAGCACGTGCTCATCGAAAAGCCGATGGCGGTGAGCGCGGAACAGGGTCGGCAGATCGCGAGTGCTGCGGCAGCGAGCGGGCGGTTCGCGATGGAGGCCATGTGGATGCGGTTCAATCCCGCATACCGCGACCTGATCGTGGCCGCGCGCGAAGGGGCGATCGGCGAGGTCAGGAGCGTGCGCGCCTCGTTCGGGCTGCCGTTCGGGCGGGCCGATTCCTCCCGCTGGACCCCGGAGCGCGCCAGCAGCACGCTGCTCGACCAGGGCATCTATCCGATCACCCTCGCGCTCGATGTGCTCGGACGGCCCGCGCGGATACACGCCACCGGTCGCGTCAGGGACGACGGCGTCGACCTCACCGCGCACGCCACCTTCGAGTACGACGATGGGCGATTCGCGCAGCTGAGCGCATCGATGATCGAGTACATCGAGCCGACGGCATCCGTCAGCGGATCCGACGGGTGGATGTCGGTGCCTGCGCCGTTCTGGGCCGCGGATGAATTCACCACGCAGGCAGGACCGATCGCCCGTGCCCTGACCGAGCGGCGCCGGACCCACCACGACCGCCGAGGCAACGGGTATGTGCCGATGCTCGAAGCGGTCACCGTCGCGATCGCCGCGCACCGGACTGAACACCCCACCCACCCCCTCGCAGACAGCATCGCCGCCCTCGAGGTGCTCGACGCCGTCCGCGAATCCCTGAGCAGCCCCACCGCACGACCGAAGGAGACCCGATGAAGCGCACGGCATTCAACGATGGCTGGCAGTTCCGACCGAAGCAGAACCCGTTCGCCGAGCTCGGCGGCGTCAGCATCCCGTACGCCGACGTCACCCTCCCGCATGATGCGCTGATCCACGAGCAGCGCGATCCCAACGGAGAAGGCGCCGTCGCCTACTTCCCCGGCGGCGCGTATCAGTACCGCAGGACGTTCACCCCTCTGGCCGACCTCGCCGGCCAGAGAATCGTCCTCGAGTTCGAGGGCGTCTACCGCGACGCGACCGTGCACATCAACGGCGCCTTCGCAGGTCAGCGTCCATACGGCTACTCGGGGTTCACCATCGACGCCGACAGGTTCCTCCGCCCCGGGGAGGAGAACCTCATCGAGGTCGAATCACGGCACGGGGGAGACTCCCGGTGGTACACCGGAGCAGGCATCTACCGCGACGTCTGGCTGCACGTCGGACCGGCCGTCCACATCCCGGTCGACGGAGTCCGGGTCAGCGCGGCCGACATCGAACCGGATGGTGCCGTGGTGGAGGTCGACGTGGTCGTGGCGAGCACGAGCAATCGTCTCGAGACGGTCGACGTGGCCGTCGCCCTCACCGACACCGCAGGAGCAACCGTGGCACGCGGCACCGTCCCGGTGACCGTCGACGCGAACGGACGGTCCCGCAGTCGGCAGCGGCTCTACGTCCGCTCACCGCAGCTGTGGAGCGCTGAGAACCCCACTCTCTACTCCGCGGCGGTGGAGTTGACCGTCGCCGGAGCGACCATCGACGACGCGTCGGCGGTCTTCGGCATCCGCACGCTGCAGGTCGACCCCGTGCATGGACTGCGCGTGAACGGTGAGGTCGTGAAGCTCCGTGGTGCCTGCGTCCACCATGACAACGGGATCCTCGGGGCGGCGACGTTCGCCGACGCCGAGGAACGCCGGGTGCGTCTGCTCAAAGACGCCGGATTCAATGCGATCCGCTCCTCGCACAACCCGATGAGCGTCGCCATGCTCGAGGCGTGCGACCGGTTGGGCGTGTACGTGATGGACGAGACCTTCGACATGTGGACCTCGAACAAGATGCCCCACGACTACTCGCTCCACTTCACGGAGTGGTGGGAGCGCGACGTCGAAGCGATGGTGACGAAGGACTTCAACCATCCGTCCGTGATCGTGTACTCGATCGGCAACGAGATTCCCGAGACCGGCTCGCCTGCCGGCGGGATCATGGGCCGAGCGCTCGCCGAGAAGGTGCGCGTACTCGACCCGACGCGGTACGTCACGAATGCGGTGAACGGGATGCTCGCCGTGATGGACGACATCAAGAAGCTGGCCGCGCAGCACGGGCAGGGCGACGGCGACGCCGCGGGGATCAACACGCTCATGGCCGGCCCGGGGGAGTTCATGAACCAGATCGGCATGTCCCCGATGGTCACGGAAAAGACCGCCGAGTCCTTCGGCGTGCTCGACATCGCCGGTATGAACTACCTCGACGGCCGTTACGTGATGGACAAGGAGCTGTTTCCCCACCGCGTGATCGTCGGTACCGAGACGTTCCCCACGCGCATCGACCACAACTGGGCCCTCGTCACCGAGAACGCGCACGTCATCGGCGACTTCACCTGGACCGGCTTCGACTATCTCGGAGAGGTGGGGATCGGCCGTGCCCACCACCTCTCAGAAGGCGAGACGCCGAGCCTCAGCGGGCCGTACCCCTGGATCGCCGCCTGGTGCGGCGACCTGGACCTGATCGGCGGCCGCCGCCCGGCCTCGTTCTATCGGGAGATCGTCTTCGGGCTCCGCAAGAGCCCCTACATCGCCGTGTCCCGGCCCGGTCATGAGGACGCGACGTTCTACGCGGGGCCCTGGACCTGGAGCGACAGCATCGGCAGCTGGACCTGGACCGGCCACGAGGGAACACCGCTCGCAGTCGAGGTCTACAGCGATGCGGAGGAGGTCGAGCTCGCTCTCGACGGAGACGTGATCGGCACGGTCGCCGCAGGTGCCGACAACCGTTTCACGGCAGAGTTCACCGTCGCCTACCGCCCGGGTGAGCTGACCGCCACGGCGATTCGCCAGGGCGCGCGCGCCGAGACGTTCTCTCTCTCCAGCGCCGGCGATGCCAGCCGCCTCGAGACGAGGGTGGAGGACGGTCCGTCGGGAGAACTGGTCTTCATCGAGATCGCTGTCGTCGACGCGGACGGACGGGTCAACACCGGCGCAGACCGGCTCATCGAGGTTCGCGTCGACGGCGACGCCGTGCTCGCGGCAGTGGGAAGCGGGGATCCGGCTCCGACGCATGGCTACGACGGACCCGAGCATCAGACGTTCGACGGATTGGCGCTGGCCGTCGTCCGACGCACCGGTCACGGGGCGGCGAGTGTGACGGCCTCCGCGGGCGACATGATCGCGGCAGTGACCGTCGTACTCGATGAAGTGGATCCTCTGCGCGCCGCGGGCAGGTCGTGAGACCGAGTCGCCCTCGGCAGTGAGGAACCGCGCGCCTGCGCAGGCGCGCGGTCCCGGAGCCGCCCGTGAACGAAGCCGTCGAGGAGGCCGCGATCTCAACTTTTGAGATGCTCCCGTGGAACGCGTACCCCGATACGCCAACCTCCTACCGCTGGACGAGAGTCGTCCGCGGGGCAGCGGCACGCGCGTGCGCGTCAGCGACGACGGAGCCCGTCGAGGAACAGTTCTGCGAGGCGCACGGGGTCGCCGATACCGTCGGGGTCTCCCGCGGCCACGATGCCGTGGCTGGCGCGGGTGAGGATCAGCAGGTCGCGGTGGTGAAAATCCTTACGGAGGACGCCCGCGCTCTGCGCCCGTGCGGTGAGCGCGAGTGATGCGCGCAGTGCCCGGTCATGATGATCCCGGAAGGCGTCCGAGCTCGATGTGGGATCCGCGATCACCTCGCTGAATGCCCGGTCGTTCGCCTGCATGTGCACGAGTGACATCACGTGCCCCCGGAACGCTTCCCACGGCTCGGTCTCGGCCTGCACAGCGAACGCTTCGATGCGTTCCGCATAGTCGCGCATGGTGGCCTCGAGAAGCGCCTCGATCAACAGCCCCTTGTTCGGAAAGCGGCGGTACACCGTGCCGACTCCGACGCCGGCCAACTTGGCGACCTCTTCCAACGACGTATGAGAACCTCGCTCGGCGTACACCGTCGCCGCCGCAGTGAGGATCGCTGCACGGTTGCGCTCCGCGTCGAGGCGCAGGGGCCTCGTCTTCTCGGTCGGGGCGGGCATGCCAGCAGTCTACCGGTTAAGTGGAAATCTCACTCCGTTTGTGTGATGATCATCCGGAGCCAAGATTCCATTTAATCTGGTCTCGCTCGAAAGGAATGCTCTTATGCCCACCATCGCCATCGTCGGTGCCGGCCCCGGACTGGGCCTCTCCATCGCCACAGTGTTCGGCCGCCACGGCTTCTCCGTCGCTCTCGTGTCCCGCACCCAGGACACACTCGACCGCCTCGCCGCAGAACTCGGCGAGGAAGGCATCGACGCCGCCGGCTTCGCGGCCGACATCACGGACAGGCCGTCCCTGGCCGCGGCGTTCGCCCGCATCGACGAACGGTACGGTCGCGTCGACGTGCTGGAGTTCTCGCCCTCGCCCGGAATGTCCCTGGATGCCATGGTCGCTCCGCTGGATGCGACGGTGGAGAACATCCAGCCCGAACTGGACTACTACCTCTACGGTGGTCTCGCCGCAGCGCAGCAGGTCTTGCCCGACATGATCGGACGCGACTCGGGAACCCTCCTCTTCACCACGGGCGGATCCTCGAAGAACCCGCTCGCCGGGCCGCCCGAGTTCGGCAACATCGCCATCGCCACCGCCGCCCTTCGCGCCTATGTGATGAAACTGAACCAGGTCACCGCCGGCACCGGTGTGTACGCGGCGCACGTGCCGATCTCCACCTGGATCGGTGCCGCTGGCCCCGAGAGTCAGGCCGACACCATCGCCGAGCACTACTGGGACATCTACACCCGGCGAGACGGCGCCGAACACCCCTATCCTGTGGCGTGACGCAGCGACCTCGACGGCCGCAGAAGTAGCAGCAACAGAGAGGGGATGCCTGGTGCGGAAGCTCCCGGCATCCCCTCTCTCTGTGATCAGCGGTGGATCAGCTGTGGATCAGCCTGCTGCCGGGGCGATCTCGTTCGGCGTCACGTCGAGCTCGGTGCTGGCGAGCACCTCACGCGTTCACGATGTCCTGAAACCAGACACCGACGCCTTTGGAATGCAGCCTCCCGGGGGCGGCTCGGTCAGATGAGGGCGTCGAAGACTCTCAGGGTCTGCGTGTACGTGGCGTGCGGGTAAAGCGCGACGGAGGGGAGCTCGTTCAGGCGATCGGGGATTGCTTCGGTGACGACAGCGACGGCGGGCTGGAGGCCCGCGGCGACCTGGAGGGCGAAGTCGCGCAGATACCCTTCGGTGAGCCCCGCGTCGACTTCGAGGCGTCGAATACTGTCGCCATTGAAGGTGCCGAGTGTGTTCGCGCCGTCGACTGCGAAGGCGAGCTCGACGTCGTCGAAGACCGCAGGTTCGTGGGCGAGGACTTGCTCTCGCTGCGTGAACGGGAGCGAGCTGTTGAGGTCATAAAAGGGGGCGAGCACGCTACGACCGGGCACATGGGTGAGGGAGTAGTTCTTGGAGTGCCCATCGTTGTGACCGATGATCCAGGAGAAGACGTGCAGCTTCGCGAACCGCTCTTTGGCGGTCTTGGCGTCCGCAGCACTGAGGTTGCGGTCGAAGACGGTGAAAATGTCGCGGTAGCCGGGGCCGCCGTCGGATTCGTACTTCTGGACGTGCGACGTCCCGGTAGCTTGAGCGAGGTCTTCCTGGTGGATTCGGCTGATGGCGCCGTTGTCTTCGAAGCGATCGAAGCGTTCCACTATGAGGACGTGCTCGCCGTCGAACTCGGCGATCACGGATGCGGCCGTGTCGATCCCGAGCAGGCGTGCGACCTGCAGCGTGATGTGCTCAGTGACGTCGGAGCCAGGCAGCGGCTGGATGCCCGGCTTGAAGATGTGTGTCGACGGCTGCCGTCCAGACGGCTCGAACCACCGGTTGTCGCGAAGGGTGAGCGCGAACTTCCCCTGAGCGCCGCCGAGCGAGAACCCCTCTTCGACTGCGCGGTGCTGCAACCAGTCGGAATCGTCTCGACGGATCTGCCGGATCCGGTCGCCGATCTCTCTATCGGTGAGCGGCGTCAGGTTCTCCTCCTGCCTGGGTGATGTGCCTGCGGGGTAGAACTCGAGTGCGCCGGCGACATCGGCTCCGTAGACGGAGAGCAGGTCGAAGGTGCTGTCGCTGGTCAGCTTCGCTTCGCGCGCCCACCGGGAACGAACATCAGCGCGGTCCGGCATGAGGTTGTCGAGGAACCGCTTGGTCTCGTCGTTACCGAAGGGAGGACTTACGACGGGGAGTGTCACAGAGATGGGGACTGGGGTGTCCGATTCGACGTATTCGGGCAGATAGCGCAGTTGCAGGTTCTCGCCCCGCCGGGTGATCGTGGCGACGTGGGTGTCGTAGAGGTACACGTTGAGGGCGCGGATCATTCGATACCTGCCTCGGCATGCGGGTCGGCGTCCGTTCGGGCTTCCGCCGTTCGGGCATCCGCGGCTGCTCTGGAGCCGGCTTCCACCGCGCGAGGCGGATCGATGAGGACGGAGCCCGGGACGGTGAGACGCTCGGTGAGTCCGCGGGAGGCTTCGCGGATGGAGGCGAGCGTAGCGGGGCCGAGGTTCGCTTCGATCTGCTTGAGGATGCCAGAGGTGTCGAATTCGGGTGGAAGCGAGGGGGCGATCCGAGGGAGCGAGCCAAGGAGCTGCTTGTCGAGTGCGTCGAGCGTGCCCGAGCCGATCAGCGGTGTGATGCGCTTGGCGAGTGCGTCGGCCGCTGCCTGGGCGGCACCCGTCGCGACGGTCGTGGCGGGAGGGATGCGGCGCTCGGTGGTGGCGTCCAGGTGGATGCCGAGGTGGTCGAGGATGAGCAACACCGTGTCGAAGGAGGTGCCGCCGTTGCCGCGTTCGAGGCGGGCGAGGGACTGACGGGTGATGCCGACAGCGTCGGCGACGTCCTGCTGGGTGAGGTTGCGCTGGACGCGGGCGTTCTTGACCATACGCGCGAGGTCTGATGGTGTCTGCAGCTTCACCGTGGCCACCCCATCTGTGTTCGAAAAATCGCACCGCACGTTTTGGTTATAAAAATATACCATCATCGTCAGGTGCCGTAAAACGAACATGGCGCGAATGTGCCAAAAACTTTACATGGGAAGGTCATTCAGGCCGACTGCCGCGGACCGGTCACGCGGGTGCGGTCGTCAGCAGATCCGCATGGTCGGAGTTCTGGAGATAGCTGATGACAGCCTCGCGGCTCTTCTGCAGGCAGACGATGCGGTTCTCGACCACGCGCAGCTCTCTCGCCAGCTCTTCGGCGGAGGCTCGGCTCTCGTGCGTCGACTGCTGGTTCGGAACAGGCGCCTCGATGTCCAGCACGATCTTGATCATGCGAGTGGAGAGTCCCGCTTCGACGAGTGCACGGACGTGGCGGGCATGATCGATCTGCTCGGCGGAGTAGTCGCGGTACCCGTTCCCCGACCGTGATGCCGCGATGAGTCCCTGCTGCTCGTAGTAACGCAGCATGCGTGCCGGCGCTCCGATCTCTTCCGCGGCTTCGCTGATCTTCATCGCGGTGTGCCCTTCCTCGATGGTGCTGGATTTGACCTTGACAGTGATGTCAAAGTTTACGCTTCGTGAGCGTACGGCGTCCCGATCCTCGAGATGCCGGAGAAAGGAAGAACACATGTCAGTGAGCGGCTGGGGCGGCGCCTCGCGGGAGATCCTCGTCATCGGAGCAGGTGAACTCGGGATGCCCGTGCTGCGCAACATCGCGCGCCGGGCGGCCGATGTGCCGGGAACTTCCGTGGATGTGCTGCTGCGCGCCCATACGATCGACTCCACCGTTCCGGCGAAGCAGCGCGACGTCGCGGAGATCCGCGCCCTCGGCATCGGGATCGTCCCCGGCGACCTGGTCGAGAACACCGTCGACGACCTCGCGGCGATCTTCTCGGGCTACGACACCGTCATCGGCTGCACGGGGATCACCGCAGGCCTCGACACTCCGATGAAGGTCGCGCAGGCCGCGCTGCAGGCGAAGCTCCCGCGGTACTTCCCGTGGCAGTTCGGAGTCGACTTCGATGTGATCGGGCGGGGGAGCCCTCAGGACATCTTCGACTCGCAGCTCGACGTGCGAGACCTCCTCCGATCACAGGACGACACCGAGTGGGTGATCATATCCACAGGCATGTTCATGAACTACCTCTTCGAGCCCGGGTCGGGGATGGTCGACCTGCCGAACGACACCGTGAACGCACTCGGCACCCCGGACACCGCCGTCACCGTGACGACCCCGGAAGACATCGGTGCGCTCACCGCGGCGATCCTGTTCGCCGAGCCGCGGATCCGCAACGAGATCGTCTACGTCGCCGGCGACACGATCACGTACAGCCAGCTGGCGGAGGCGCTGAAACAGGGTCTGGGGCGCTCGTTTGCGCTGCGCGTATGGTCGGAGCCCCTCCTCATGGCTGAACTCGCCGTCGACCCGGACAACATGACCAGGAAGTACCGCGCAGTGTTCGCACAGGGACGCGGCGTGGCCTGGGGGAAGGAAGGCACGTTCAACGCGCGCCACGGCATCCCGACCATGACTCTGCGCGAATGGGTGGAGAGGAACCTCGTCGAGTAGACGACGCTGGTGGTGGCGCTGCCGAGTGCGCCGATCTCGCCGCGAGGCGCTGCCCGCGGCTCCGCTGCGTCCGTCGATGAATCGCCGCTTCGCCAGCCAGGCGTGGATCACCAGGCGATCATCGCTCTTCGTGAGGTCGAGCAGCGAAGTACGCGGAGATCACCTTGACGGCGCAGAACTCTCTCGAGGCGCCGGACGGTCTCGATGACTTCGTCCGCAGCGAGGCGCGTACAGAAAGGTATAGCCCCGGCACGGAGCCATCAGGTTTCGGTGAGCAGACCCACGTCATTGCTGGAGTGGGGCTGCTCGTCGGTCGCGAGTGCGCCGGGCTGAACGCGCGTGTCGTCGCCCAGTAGTCCTTGCCAGAGGTTGTGCAGTGCCGCTCGCAGGAGCTCAGGATCCACACCGGCCATGAATTGCAGGACGACGCCATCCAGGGTTGCGAATGCGGATCGGGCGATCGCGCCGGAAGGATCGTCGATACCGTGTTCGCTGAGGCTCGCCTGGACGACCTCGTTGTATCGGGTGTAGAGGCGACTGACGTACGGCTTGTAACGCGGGTTCCTCCGGGATTCGAGAATCATCTCGTATTGGAATGCCTGCAGTTCGGGACGATCGGCGACGGAGTCGAGCAGGCCATCAGCGAATGCGCCGCTCGTCGCGAGGTCGAGCAGACCCGTCGTCTCGATCGATCGCTCGACGCTCCAGTCGAGTGCGGCTGCGAGGAGCGATTCTCGGTCTCCGAAGTGGTGGGCGATCAGCGAGTTGTTCACGCCCGCTCTCTCCGCGACCGCGCGAAAAGTCATGCCTCGGAGGCCCTTCTCCGCGACGATCCCTACCGTTGTCGCCACCAAGAGATCGCGACCGCTGCCATGAGGGACCTGTCGAACCATGCATCTACTAAACCGCAAAAACCCGCTCTTGTGCCCAGACTAAGCAACTGCTTAGTCTGGGTGCAGGTGCACCAGAAGCGCCGGGACCGTCAAGGAGGACGCCGATGTCTGAACAATTCATCACCGCTGGAAGTGTGGACGCTGCGAAGCGTGAGCCTTTCGAGGTCGGAGAGGTGCAGTGGGTGCGCCGCCCCGGAGAGGGCGAGCGCGACGAGCTCTCGGCCGGCTATTGGTTCATCACCCCGGAGCAGACCCCCGGTCCGATGGTCGTCGTGGCTCATGCGGACGAGACCATCTACATCATCGAGGGACGAGTGCGAATCGAGCCGGAGGGCTCCGCAGCATTCGAAGTCTCTGCTGGCGGATCCGCGTCGATGAACAAGGGCGTCTCCGCGACGTGGACAGTGCTCGAGCCGACCGTCGAGTTCTTCGTCTACTCATGAGTGACATCGACATGGAACAGCCGTACGACACCATCGTGGTGGGAGCGGGGTTCTCCGGCCTCACAGCTGCTCGCGAGCTGTCCCGTGCAGGGCAGTCGGTGCTGGTCCTCGAAGCGCGAGATCGGATCGGCGGCCGCACGTGGCTCGACCGCCGACTCGGCATGGATCTGGAACTCGGCGGAACGTGGGTGCATTGGACCCAGCCGCATGTCTGGGCCGAACTGAGCCGTTACGGCATCGGTCTTGCCCCCAGCCCGGTACCCGAGAACGCGTACTGGTGGGACGGCTCGAAGCTTGTCGCGGGCTCGGCAGACGAGCTGCTCGAGTTGCTCGACGAGCCGAATGAGATTCTCACCGCGCGGTCCAGAGACGTCTTCCCTCAGCCTTTCCGTCCCCTGAGCGCGTCGGTCGAGGCGTTCGACTCTCTCTCGCTCGCCGACGAGATCGCGGCTCTGCCGATCAGCGCGGAGAGGCGCGCACTGGTCGAGTCATTCTGGACTCTCAACTTCAACGGGCGGATCGCAGATGCCGCCTTCACGCAGGCGCTGCGATGGGTGTCGCTGACCAATGGTGATTGGAAGGTGAACTTCGAGGCGTGCGCGACCTACAAGATCGCGGGAGGTACGCGCGCTCTCGCCGAAGCGATTTCTCAAGACACGTCGGCGGACTTCGTCTTCGGGGTCGACGTCCGCCAGATAACGCAGGAGCAGTCGTCCGTGGCGGTGTCGACGGCCGACGGGTCTGAGTACTCCGCTCGTGATGTGATCGTCACGGTGCCGCTGCAGACGTTGCCGCGCATCCACTTCGAGCCGGCTCTTCCCGCACCGGTCCGCTTGGCGGCCGACCGCGGGCAGCTCGGTCTCGGCGTCAAGGTCTGGTTCACCGTCGAGGGTGAACATCGTCCGTTCGTGGCGCTCGGTGGAGCGGATTGGCCGCTGAACTTCTTCCAATCGGAGTATGTGCGCGACGGCCTCACGTACGTCATCGGGTTCGGCCCTGACGCATCAGCCCTCGACCCCAACGATCCGGAGGCGATTCAGCGGGTACTGAGCCGCCTCGTGCCGGACCTGCGCGTCATCGCCAGCGCCGGACACGACTGGGTCGGCGACGACTTCTCCCGAGAGACGTGGCCGATGCACCGAGTCGGCTATCTCTCCGACTCTCTGCCGGCGCTTCAGCAGCCGCTGGGGCGGGTCCGGCTCGCGGGGTCGGATATCGCCGACGGATGGGGCGGTTTCATCGATGGCGCCATCGAGAGCGGCTTGAAGGCAGCACGCGGGGTTCTCACGGCATCCCGCCTGGTGTCCGCCTGATTCAGCAACACCCAACTACGAGAGATCAATGGTGATCATCATGTCCACGAAAAACGAAGTAAGCCCCCCGCACCTCGCGGAGCGAGGTGATCCCGACGACCGCACATCACTTCGCAAGGGTGCAGTCGGCGTGCTCGGCATCCTCTTCTTCGTCCTTTCAGCGCAGGCACCTCTCACCGGCATCGCCGGTGCCCTGCCCCTCACGATCCTGCTCGGCAACGGGGCAGGCGCACCCGGTGCCTACCTGCTCATCGGCATCATCATCGTCATCTTCGCCGTGGGGTTCATCGCGATGTCGCGACGGATCGACGGCAAGGGCGCCTTCTATGCATACGTCTCCGCCGGACTCGGGCGGCGGACGGGCACAGGTTCAGCATGGCTCGCGATCGTCGCCTACGCGACTGTCCAGGCGGCGATGTACGGCCTCTACGGCGCGAGCTTCAGCGGTCTCCTCGCCACAGTCGGCGTCTTCGTGCCGTGGTGGGTCCCGGTGATCGTCACCATCGTCCTGGTACAGGTTCTGGGGTCGCTCAACATCGAGCTGGGTGCGCGGGTACTCGCCGTGCTCGTGGGATTGGAGGTGGCGATCCTCCTGGCCTTCGCGGTGGGCACGCTCATCATGGGCGGGGCCCCGAGGGATCGATCGATGTGGCCTCGAGCTTCTCGCCGGCGGCGGTGATGTCCGGCGCGCCGGGCGTCGCTCTCATGTTCGCCGTCGCCTCGATGTTCGGCTTCGAATCCACGGCGATCTACTCTGGCGAAGCGAAGGATCCTCGTCGCACCGTCGCACGTGCGACCTACCTCTCCGTCGGCGTCATCGCACTGTTCTTCTCCTTCGTGTCGTGGATGTTCATCTCGTTCTACGGTGCGGACGCCGCGGTCGCCGCGGCGGAAGAAGCCGTCGTCTCCGGTGACTCGACCGTGTTCGTCTTCAATGCGCTGGTCGGTATTCTCGGCGCCTGGTCGGGGCCTGTGGCCGGGGTCCTCCTGGTCACCTCACTCTTCGCCGGCATCCTGGCCTTCCACAACGGCATCAACCGGTACATTCACGCGCTGGCGACACAGCGTTCTCTGCCCTGCGCCCTCGCTCGCACCAATCGCCAGAGCGCACCGCACGCGGCCGCGTGGGTGCAGTCGATTCTCGCGGTGCTGATCATCCTGCCGTTCGTCGTGTGGGGGCTCGATCCCGTGCTCACCCTGTTCTCGTGGTTCAGCGGACTCGCCGTCGCCGCGCTCGTGACGCTGTACATCCTGTGCTCCATCGCCGTGATCACCTATTCGGTGCGGCACCCGGGAGGCGGAACGTGGCAGACCAGGGTCGCACCCGCCGCCGCGGCCGTGCTGCTGATCGGCGTCCTCGCACTCGTCGTGACGAACTTCACCTCTCTCATCGGCGGTGACGTGACGACCGCCGTCGCACTTCTCGCGGTCGTACCGATCGCATTCATCATCGGGTTCGCCACCGAGCGACACCGCTCGACCACGGACATCTCAACCACATCCGACAAGGAGACATCATGACCACTGCGACCACACTTCTCGATGCCATCACTGTTCCGGAGTCCGACGGGCGGGCGATTCCGGATGCAGCGACCCGGGAGACGATCGGATACGCACCCGTGCACGGGCTCGAAGATCTCGACGCCGCCGTGGGTGCCGCCAGGGGTGCGCAACCGGCCTGGGCAGCCCTCGGCCACCAGGAACGCAGCCGAATCCTCCATCGCATCGCCGACGACATCGAAGCGCGCTCTGAGGAACTCGCGGTGATCCTCTCCCGGGAACAGGGCAAGCCGCTCGACGGTCCGAACGCCCGTTTCGAGATCGGCGCTGCAGCCGCCTGGACGAGAAACGCCGCCGATACCGTTCTCGAACCCGAGGTCGTGTTCGAGAACGGCGCCTCTCGAGCGGAGGTGCACTACGACCCGCTCGGAGTGGTGGGCGCGATCGGACCGTGGAACTGGCCGATCATGATCTCGGTCTGGCAGATCGCACCGTCCCTCCGGATGGGCAACGCTGTAGTCGTGAAGCCCAGCGAGTACACGCCGCTTTCGGTGCTGGCGCTCGTCGAGGTGTTCAACGCCCACCTTCCCGAAGGTGTTCTGTCCGTGGTCGTCGGGGACCGCGAGGTCGGTGCGGCGATCGCGAAGCATCCAGGTCTCGACAAGATCATGTTCACCGGATCGACGGCGACCGGCAGGAAGATCATCGAGTCCTCCGCCCAGAACCTCGCCCGACTCACACTGGAGCTCGGAGGCAACGATGCAGGCATCGTGCTGCCCGGCACCGATGTGTCGAAGATCGCTCAGGATCTCTTCTGGGGCATCTTCATCAACACCGGTCAGACATGCGCTGCACTCAAGCGGCTGTACGTGCACGACTCGCTCTACGAATCGGTCGTCGATGCGCTCTCCGATCTCGCCTCGACCACGCCGATGGGACCTGGACTCGAGGCGGGAAATGTCCTCGGACCCCTGCAGAACCAGAAGCAGTTCGAGATCGTGAGCCGCCTCGTCGATGAGGCGCGATCCGGAGGCGCCACTGTCGTCACCGGCGGCACGCCCGCCGAAGAACTCGGGCCGCTCTTCTACCGGCCGACCGTCGTCGCCGACATTGCGGACGACGCCTCGCTGGTCGTGGAGGAGCAGTTCGGCCCGGTGATTCCTGTGCTCCGCTTCTCCGATATCGATGATGCCGTCGCACGGGCGAACAGTTCCACGCAGGGCCTCGGTGCTTCCGTCTGGTCTGATGATGTCGACGCAGCCCTGGACGTGGCCGCCCGGCTGCAAGCGGGGACCGTATGGATCAATCAGCATGGCGCGCTCAACCCTCACGTTCCGTTCGGAGGTACCAAGCAGTCCGGGTACGGCCAGGAATTCGGCGTAGCGGGGCTCAAAGCTGTCGCCGCCCCGAAGGTGATCTCGCGATAAGGCACGACAACGATAGATAGGGCGCGATGCGGGGATCGGGCTGGTGCACGATGCGGTCGTCACCAGTTCGACCTCCGTCCCGTGTGCGGTGCGAGGAGTGGAGAGCGTCGAGCTCTGACCGGGAGGAACTTCGCGATCCGTTCCGCCGTGTCGGTCTATCGATCCCGGTCCGTTCCGAACAATTCGGAAAGTGCCCCGTCGGGGCCAGACGCCAACTCGGCGAAGCGATCGGCAATCAGAGTCGTGCCGATGAGATCAGGGTGAAGCCCATCGGTGAGGGTCGGTTCTTCGTCAGGGCCGAGCAACTCCCGGCCGTCGATCGAAAAGATGAGATCGTCGGATCGGCTGGCGATCACGGATGCCAGCAGACCGCGAATATCAGTCAAGCTGAGGGCATCATCTCGTGCGTTCGGCACAGGGTGAAAGCTGCCCGATTCATCCATCTGGATCACCCCTCCGCGGTTCTCATAGGTAGGGCAGAAGAGCGGTGAGATCACGATCAGAGGCGTGTTCGGTTGCCGAAGCCGGAACTGATCGAGCAGGTTGTGCACTGCGGGAACGAAGGTCCTGGAAATGTGAGAGTCCCAGTTGGCCACGTTGATGCCGATCTCCAGAGAAACAACGTCAGCGTCGATCCCCGCCAGTTCTTCCACCACGCAGGGGTCGAGCAGGCTGTTTCCCGGCAGGCTGGCATTGGTCAAGGCGATGTCCAAGCGGCGAGCGACCTGGACGGGCCAAGGGTGCAGAGGGTTCCTCAGATGTCCTCCTTGGCTGATCGAGCTTCCGTGGTGCAACCACCGAACGCGATCCGCCTCGGGACGAGCCGCGACGGGAGCGTCCGCCGCGAGTCCATGAATCACTATCGCTGCGTCGAGCGGAAGGCAGATGTCCACGATGGAGCTCGTGGCGCCCGAAGGTCGCTCAAGCAGCACCTGTCCTCCGGGGCCATCGACTCGACTGACCTGATCATGCTCATCGATGAAGAGTGTGCTCCCGACCTCTGGCTCGATCTCCCCGAGCGACCACACGACTCCGTCCGACACCGCGGCAAACGGCGCCCGCGGTGCGGCGGGTCCGTACGTGGTCCGCTGGGCGGAATAGTCGATGCGGATGCGGCGCGCATCAGTTGCGAGTTCGATCCGTGCGCCACCCGCCGCAGACGCAACGACCGTGAAGACCGGTGACATCACGCGGTCGGTTGCCCAGCTCGTGAAGTGGGACGGTGTTACTCCGCCTTCGCCCGTCTTCACGTGCGCGCTTCCTCGAAGACTCCCGGCGATGGTCGTCAAAGGGAGATCGAACCAGCCATCGTGGTTCATCGTTTCCTCCTCATGCGATCCCTGATCCTCGTGGCACCGGCTCGTCCCTCGAGAAGATCAGGCAGGCTGAGTGCCAGCGGAGATGGCGTGTGTGTGGTCCCTCGCCCTAGCGGACGCTGCGGATGGGGATGACAGCGATCGCACCCACGATGACGATGACCGTTGCGAAGATGAACAGGCCGCTGTATCCGCCGAAGCTGGTGATGATGGTCGCTGCCACGATTGCGCTCAGAGCCTGCGGCAGACCGGTGGCGAGGTTGAGGATTCCGAGGTCTTTCGCAGCGGCCCCCTCGATATCAGGCAGGACCTGAGTCATCAGCGCGGTATCGGAGGCGAGGTACATGCCGAACCCGATTCCCGTGAGTATCACCATGATGACCTGCCCCGTCATGGTCGGCGCGATGTACTGGGACATGAACCCCGCAGCCATCGCGACACAAGCGGCGTACAGGAAGGGCTTGCGGCGGTGCCAGCGGTCGCTCAGCCACCCGGTGACGTACGCCCCGATGAGTGTCGGTGGCAGAGCCACGAGGCCCAAGACGGCGATCGCGGAGTTCGCTCCATCCAGGTCCAAGGCCAGGTAGTCGATCAGGATGAAGAACTGGTAGCCGAAGACGACGTAGTAGCCAAGGATGAACAAGAATCGCGCGACGAACGCCCACGCGAAATCCGGGTTCTTGAGGGGGTTGATCCAGAAGCTGAGCAGAAAGGTCGTCCAGCGGAACTTCTTGACCGGCATGTCGAGGCTGCTCGAATCTCGAGCGACGAGGATGAAGGCGAACCCGACGACAAAAGCGCCGATGCCGAAGATCGTGTAGGCGAGATTCACGTTGGCCGCGAGGTTGCCGGCGATGAACACGCCCACCGCATAGCCGACATTGAGACCGAAGCCGATGAAGGCGGACACCATGCCACGGCGTTCCGGAGGGTACCTATCGGCCGTGAGCGCGGCGAGGGGGGCGGAGATCGTCGCGAAGCCCAACTGGAAAAGCGTGACGAGTCCCACGAGGAAGGCGATCGTCTGCACGCTTCCCAGGCTGACCGTGGACATCGCCATGACGAGGAGTCCGATGAACATCCACGGCGCACGTCTGCCGAAGCGGGACCTGGTGCGATCGCTGAACGCACCGATGATGGGCTGCGCAAGCAGAGTGATCAGGAGTGTGACCGACGAGACGATCGCCAGATTCGTGACCTTGTTCGCGTCATCGATCAGTGCGACCTGGTTGGGCAGGAGGACCACTGTCACGCCCAAGAGGGTCGCGATCAGTGCCGTGTTCACGATGCCGATCGATGGCATCAGGGCTTTTCCCGCGGGGGGTGAAGTCCTGACGCCCTCGGTGAGGGGGCGAGACAGGCGATCGTTGACGGCACCCGAGGCGGGGGTCTCGCCCGGAATTGATAAAGACATCTGTGTCCTTCGGGTCGGTGAAGCGTGGGGTGATGAGCTCGGCGCTGTACAGGTGGCGCGCGGTTCGATCCCATCGTTCTCTTAGTCCAGCTCCCGAAGAGTATCCGATTGGATACACGCGTGCAATAGGGGGCGTGGTGAACCCATTCGCTCCGAAGGTTGCCTCAACTAGTCTCGGAAGATGAGTTCAGATACCTCCGAGGAGAGCACCAGATCCCAGTTGGTGCGCGCCGCAGTCGCCGTGATTTCTTCGAAGGGAATGCGTGGACTCACGTTGCGGGCCGCCGCGGCGCAGGCGGGGTTGACCCACGGCCTGATCGTGCGTCATTTCGGCACACGCGACCGCTTGATCGAAGAGGCGATGGAGTACGCGATCGATCGTTCGCTTGCCGGGTCGGTGCCGTCAGGTCTGGTCGGTACGCGGCCTCAGCTGGGTGACCACCTCGTCGAGGTCGGCCTGGATGACGGCGGGGCGGTTGCGTTTCAGCGCGAAGTGCTGAATGAGGCGCTGCGGAATCCGCGGCTTCGTGGGCTCGCAGTGAAGATGTACGAGAGGTACGAGTCTGCGGTCCGAGAGCAGCTCGAGGGTATGGGTGTGGTCGACCCTGATGTGGTGGTGCTCGTCGGCGCCGCAATGGATGGTCTGGTGCGGCGGCAGATGGACTTGCGGGATCTCGCCTCGACAGAGCGCGCAATGCGCGCCCTGGACGGCATCGTGCGGGGGCTGGGCGTCGGAGCTCAACGCGTCGACTGATCGTCACCCCGCGCGCGCCGGCGTTCGACGGGTGCACGGGGTGACGCCGTCCGATGGGTGCGTTAGTATCCAAATGGTTACAGGCCGACGTCGGGAGGAAAATCATGGATCAGTCCGCGAATCGCACCCATGTTGAAGTATCCACGCCGGTTGGGACGGTTCGCGGGACGAGCGACGGCATGACCGACCGCTTCCTGGGCATCCCCTACGCTGCGGCGCCGACAGGATCGCTGCGCCTGGCGGCACCGTCATCTGTCGAGCCATGGGGCGATGTCCTGGATGCCACGGAGCCCGGTGCCACGCCGCTGAGGGCTGAGGTGGCGGACTTGTTCACCTCGATCCCTGAGCCTGCGGTGCCGGGAAGCTCGATCTTGAACGCATCCGTTTTCACACCTAGCGTTCGAGACGGCGTCGAACTCCTCCCGGTCATGGTCTGGATCCATGGTGGCGGATACATCGGTGGGAGTCCGGCCAGCCCCTGGTATGACGGTGCTGAATTCGTTCGCCGCGGCATCGTGACGGTCAACCTGTCTTACCGATTGGGGGTTGACGGCTTCGGATCTCTGGACGGGGCGCCGACGAATCGTGGGATGCGTGACCTCGTTGCCGGATTGCGGTGGGTCCGGGATCACATCGCCTCCTTCGGGGGTGACCCCGAGAGGGTGACCGTAGCCGGGCAGTCAGCGGGCGGCGGCGCCGTCTTGACGTTGATGGCCTGTCCCGAGGCATCGGGACTGTTCTCAGCGGGCATCGCCCTGTCGCCCGCCGTGGGGGATGTGCCGCTCGTCCGGTCGCGGGAGGCCACGAATACTGTCGCGACAGCGCTCGGGATCCCTCCCACGCGCCATGACTTCTCACAGATCGATGAGAGTGTCGTAGAGCGCGTTCGCATCGACGTCGAGGACATCGACTGGTCGGACTCCATGGCTCTTGCCCGGAGCTTCCTCGACCCCGGGATGGCCTTCGCGCCGGTGATCGATGGCGACCTGCTGCCGCACGGTGCTCTCTGGCCGGCAGGCATTGCGAATGGTGCCGAGAAGCCTCTCCTGCTGGGGGCCACTGACGGCGAGTTCTCCGACATCTTCAGCAAGAGCGAGGACCTCGACGGGCGGAACCCCGCGCACATGCTCCGCGAACTCGGAATCAGCGACCACGCTGCCACCCGTATCCTTCGCGATCATGCGTCGGACAGCCCGGCGCGTGTGCTGGGCCGCGCCGTCACGGACCTCGTCTTCCGCGGGCCGGTCGCTCACATCGCTCGTGAGCGCGCACGTCGAGGTGCTCAGACCTGGCTCTACGACTTCGCGCGGCCCCCGATGGGGCATGACATCACTCCGCACTGCGCAGATGTGCCCGCTTTCTTCGCCGTCGGCGACACCCACCTCGGAAGCGCCGCGGACGGAACGGACTTCTTCGACGACGCCGTCACCTTCATCAAGACTCGCCGAGCTCCGTGGAGCCCGTTCACTCTCGCGGACTCCGTCACGAAGGTCTACGGCAGGCCATCGACGGTCGTCGTGGGTCACCCGTGGCCGCAGGGACCTGCGGCGACAAGGGGCGATGCTCTCGACGCGCACCTACGTTGCCTTCTTGAGCGTCTGACGCTGGAACGGAAGGTCGAGTTGCTGACCGGATCGACATTCTGGAGCACCGCCGCGATCGAGGAGGTCGGACTGCGCTCCATGGTGTTGTCCGACGGCCCATCGGGTGTCCGCGGTGAGTGGTGGGATGAGCGCGACCCATCGGTGAGTTTCCCGTCTGCCACGGCCCTGTCTGCGTCGTGGAACACCGACCTTGCTCGCCGGTATGGCGAACACGCGGCGAAGGAGGCGCGACGCAAGGGAGTGGACGTCGTGCTGGGGCCTACGATCAATCTCCACCGATCCCCTCTCGGCGGCCGGAGTTTCGAATCATTCAGCGAAGATCCTCTGCTGACCAGCGACCTGGCTGCCGCCTACGTCGATGGCGTTCAGTCGCGGGGGGTCGGTGCGACACCGAAGCATTTCGTCGCGAACGACTTCGAGACCGATCGATTGACAGCCTCTGTCACGGTGAGTGACAGAGCACTCCGAGAGCTGTATCTTCGAGCATTCGAGGGGCCTGTGCGCGACAGCAAGGCCTGGCTCGTCATGAGCGCGTACAACGCGATCAACGGAGTGACAGCGACCGAAAGTCCGCTTCTCCAGGAGATTCTGTCCGACGAGTGGGGCTTCGACGGGGTTGTCGTGAGCGATTGGGGTGCAGTGCGATCGGTGGCGGCCGCGCGGGGCCGGCAAGACCTTGTCATGCCGGGGCCGGAGGGCCCCTGGGGTGCTGCTCTCATCGCCGCGGTAGGTGCAGGTGACATCCCTGTGCGTGATATCGACCAGAAGGTGTTGCGCATTCTCCTGCTGGCCGTGCGGGTCGGTGCGCTTGACTCGGTCTCTCCCATGGCCGCAGATCACGTTGCCGAGGATTCGATCTCATTCGTTCGTGAGGCTGCAGCGTCCGGGATGGTCCTCGTGCACAACACGGTGCGAGACACGACGCCGACCCTTCCCCTGAGCCGTCGGCACGGATCGCGTATCGCGGTCTGCGGGCAGGCCGCCCGCTATCCACGAATTCAGGGAGGTGGGAGCGCCACTGTTCTGCCCGAAGAAGTGATATCGCCGTTGGAGGGCATATCTCGCGCCGCTCACGGGGCATCCGTCACGTATGCACCAGGGGTCGCCATTGCGGATGACCTGCTCGACTTTCCCTTGGAGCGCATCAACGTCCCCGGAACGACCCAGAACGGCGTACTCGTGCAGCTCATGGCGGACGGTCGCGAGATACATCGCGAAATACGCGGCGCGAACATGCTCGTGGACCTAGATCCCGAGGCGCCTCTGAGCGACGCGGACATGGTCGTCGTGACGACCGAATTCACGCCTGGCGACACGGGGTGGATGCCGATCGGCTTCGCGGCAGCGGGCCGGACCGTGCTCTCCGTGAACGGGCGTACCGTGTTGGACGCGACCCTCGAGGTCGACGGGATCGAGTTGGGTGCTTCGTTCCTCAGTCCGCCCATCGCATCCTGGCTGAATGAGATCCCCGGAAAAGTCCTGCTCCGGTACGAGCATCACCTGAGCACACGCCCGAGTGACCTCTTCTTCAGTTTTGCCTACGGTCTGGACGCGAGCAGCGACGGCGATCGGCTGATCGTGGATGCTGTCGCCGCAGCCCGCGATGCCGATGTCGCGGTGGTCGTGGTGGGAACCAACAGCCGGGTCGAAGCCGAGGGCTCGGACCGGACCGACTTGTCGCTTCCGGGTCGTCAGGACGAACTCGTCCGCTCCGTCGCCGCGACCGGTACGCCCACTGTCGTCGTGGTGAACTCGGGAGCTCCTGTTCTTCTGCCCTGGCGCAGAGAAGTCGACGCGATCGTGCTCTCGTGGTTCGGCGGGCAGGAGTATGGTCATGCTCTCGCCGACGTGCTCTTCGGCGACCGCGAACCGACCGGGCGCCTGCCCATGACGTGGCCCGACGGCATGGGCGACGTTCCTGTCCTGGACGTGAAGCCCCGCGACGGCGTGCTTCGCTACGACGAAGGCGTATACATCGGGTATCGCGCGTGGCTGCGAAACGCGGTGCGGCCCGCCTACCCCTTTGGATTCGGTTTGGGGTACACCACCTTCGAGATGAGTGCGGAACTCTGTGAGGGGGGCGACGCGGGGACGATTCTCCTCGATGTGTTCGTGCAGAACACCGGCGACCGCGACGGACGGCACGTCATTCAGGTCTACGTTGCGGGCGGACCGGAAGAGCTCGATCTTCCCGCCCGGAGGCTCGTCGCGTTCCAGGGGGTGGTGCTGGCTGCGGGGGAGAGGCGACACGTTCCCGTGGAGGTGGATCGGCGCTCGTTCGCATACTGGGATTCGGAGAAGAACGGTTGGGTCGATCCGGATGGTCCGCTTCGCCTCATCGTTGCCCGCTCCGCCGAGGATGAAGGCGTGGAGATCCCACTGCCCGATTGAACCCGTCCGGCGAGCTGGTGACGTCCATCAGTTCTGGCGCGCGAGGCGATACTCGCCGGGCTCGAGTATCCGCCGCTCGCCCACGCCGTGCACCTCGAGCGTGACCGGTGAGTCGATGAAGATCTCGGGGGGCGTGACCTTCACCGTCAAGGTGCCGCGCCCGGTCACGATCTGAGCCTCTGCTGTGTGGATGAGCCCGAGGCGAGGGCGCAAGCGCCACCGCTCGGCGGAGTAGCCGATGGGGCGTGCACCGATGATGTGCGCGAAAAGGTCGCGCGTGGGGGAGCCGCTCCAGCCGTGACTGTGGGTTCCCCATCCCCAGCCTTCCCCGAAGGTGTCATACCCGTCTGTCAGGAAGCTGCTCCACCCTCGGATCGCGGACACCAGCTGCGGGGATGCTCCCGCGTAGCCGAGCGCGTCGTGAACGACACTCGCCCCGAAAGGCTCGGCACGGATGATCTGCTGGTCGACATTCCAGTCGGGGTCGGGGTGTCGGCTCAGCCACGATTCCAGGGCCGCACCGTCGAAGCCATGGTCGGGATCGCCGAGCCATGTTCTGGTCAGGAGTGCCCGTTCGTCGGAGATCGCTTCGCAGACAGGCATCCAGCGTGATCTCGGTGCGAAGCCGGAGACGATGGCCGCCGCGGAGGCGAGTTGCGAAGCGGCTCGGGAGCGTCGATCACCGTCGTCGACCCGATCGAGGTAGATGCCGCGACGTGCATCCCAGAAGTCCTCGAAGCCCACGCTGGCAGCGTCGTAGAGCCCTCGTGCCCACCGTGCCGACGCGGCGTTGCCTACCGCTTCGCAGAGCGTCGCGTATTCTCGCAGCGCACGTCCCCACAGGCCCGTCAGGATGCTGCTTCTTCCGTCCGTGTAAACGCTCGACCAGTCCACCAGATTCCAACCGGGAACATCTTGCAGCGTCCCTCGTCGATCCCGATAGGGCAGGAACCATCGGAGTACACGCTCGATGACGGGCAACGCTTCCCGCACGACATCGTCGATACCTTCGTGTTGTGCGTAGAGGTGCACGCCGTGGATCCAGTGCAGCGACCACGCGGGGATCGTGGCTGAGCCGGCGTCCTCGACATCACCCGCCACGCTCATCGGCAGGAGGCCATCTGGTCGCGGCGATGCAGCGAGCTGCACGTAGCGCTTCGCCATCGTTCGATCGGCGTTCGTGTAGAGATCGACTTCCAAGTGGACGACGCCGTCTCCCACCCATGCGCGCTGTTCGCGGGTGGGGCAGTCGATGTAGGCGTCTGTGGTCGAGATCGCGACGGTACGAACACCCGCGTCCCAGATGGCGTTGAGTTCATCGTCATCGCTGAAGAACGCGGCGCCGCCGGGACGGTTCGGCCGCTCCTCTCTGACCGTGAGCGTGGGTATTCCTGCGTCGGATGACCCGCGTCCGTGAACGAGCACCGTCGCAACTCGGAAGCCATGGGGTTCTGAGGTCGCGAATCGGTCGTTGGCTCCCGAGGTCAGGTATCGAACGCCGTGTGAAACCGCCGCTGGTGTGAGGCGAGCATCCTCACGAAGATCGATGTCGACGGCCACGCCCGCCGGTGATTGCAGGATGAGTTCCACGACGCCGAAGACGATTCGCCCGAAGTCGTAGACGATCAACGTGCTGTCGGACGGTTCAGTCTCCTGGGCGGCCCGAGCGGAACGAACCCGCTCACTGGGGTGATCGCCATCGCTCTGCGCCTCTCGACCGAGACGTGCGCGGTAGTGATTCACACTGATCGCGACCGCTTCCGAGGACGGGGCGTACGTCCGTTCCACGGACGGCAGGGCCCCGTATGGCTCCGCGGGTGGGCGCGCTCGACCACCACCCGACAGGTGGCCCACGGGAAGCAGCGCGGCTCTGCTCCAGGAGACGTCGCGCGGAAGGTTCATCCAGTCGGCGTCCAGAAGACGCCCGTCGTGGATCTCGGCGGGAATCCCCTCGACGTCGGTGCGAGGAAGGCGGGTTGTCGCATGGCTTCGTGCCACAAGCCAGGTCTGGTCGGTGACGACGACCGGCTCACCGTCCGGCCCGGAGAGTTCCGCGATCATCGCGGCCGATGTGCCGAGCCCTCCCGAACTGCGGGCCGGCATCCACACCGCATTGGGCGTTCCGTAGTACGTAACGCGCACCGCGATCGTGTTCTCCCCCGCGCGGAGGAGAGTCGAGACATCCATCTCGTCGGCCGCGAGTCGCTGAGGCTGAGACCGCAATGGTCCTCTCAGTATTTCGACCCCGTTGATCCACACGACATGCCGACTGTCGGAAGCGATCCTCAACCGGTGGGCTTTCACCGGGCCCGCCAGCACGAAGCTCTTCTGCAGAAGCAAGGTCTCGGCGGGTGCTTGCCTATTCGACCCGTCCATCCCGGGTATCGACCCGGTCGGAAGATCGACGCCCGGTGCTGTGACCCATTCCGCATTCCACGGGCGGATGGCCTCTCGTGAAGCCTTGGCGTCAGCCGTTCCTCCCGCGATGCGATCGTTCGCGAGGGCAGATGATTGGTCCATAGTCGCCGCCTCCAGCTGGAAGAGGATCTTCCCGCGCCCCGTGGTTCTGTATCCGATTGGATATCATCCTATGCCACGTGGAGAACATGCAGCAGCAGCCGAGGGGATGCCGGGGGCGAGTGCTCCCGGCATCCCCTCTCTCTGTGACCAGCAGCGGATCAGCCTGCTGCCGGGGCGATCTCGTTCGGTGTCACGTCGAGCTCGGTGCTGGCGAGCACCTCGCCCGTGGTCAGGTCGACGGCGTGCACGCTGTTCGCCGCGGGCTCGGTGACGTACGCGATGTCTCCCGCGACGACGATGGCCGGGTGGGCGTCCTGCCACTCGGCGGGACCCTCCCAGGCCTCGACGACGGGGAAGCTGTCGGTGATCTCGCCCGACGCCGGGTCGAGCACGTGGATCGCCCCGTCGCTGCTGAGGATGTAGGCGAGGTCGTCCGGTCCGCGGACGATGTCACGGAAGGTGTACTCGACGCCCTCGGGCAGGTCGACGACCTCGAGCGTCTTGGCCTCGGTGTCGATCAGTGTCACCGCGCTGAGCAGGTAGCCCTCGGCGTCGATGTCGTTCTTGTAGTCGCCGACGATGAGGGGGCTGGTCTCGCTGACGTACGCATTGCCCATGCGTCCGTACGGCTGGTCGGGGGCGTCGACCTTGGTGATCTCGCCGTCGTGGTAGATCAGCGCGCCGTTCTCGCAGCCGAAGACGACGGCCTCGTCCTTCGCGGTGCCTTCGCCGTGCACTCCCGGGCACTGGTCCGACGAGGCGATCTCGGTGCCGTCGGCATCCTTCGCCACGATGCCGTTGCGACCGTCGGCGTTGCCCACGGTGGTCAGGAAGGTGCCGTCTTCGAGCACGACCGACACGCCGTGGTGCGCCTCGATGCCGTCGACGGTCTCGACCTCGGGCAGTCCGTCGGCGCTCGCCAGATCGGCGGTGTCGAAGATCGTCGTGTCGCTCGTGCCGTCGGCGTAGAGCACGGTCTTGCCGGCGTGCCGCACCACGTGGCCGGGGGTGTCGGCCTCGAAGATCGTGTCGGTCAGTGCGGGGTCGTCGGAGGATCCCGCTGCGGTGTCGAGCACCTGGAAGCCCTCGCTCATCGTGACCATGACGTGCCGGTCGTCGCCGGCGGCGTTGAGACGCGTGAACGGCTCGGAATCGAAGTCCGCGAGGGTGTCGAGAGTCTCGCCGTCGAGCACGAGGATGCCGCCCTCGTAGGCGACCGCGACGCGGGGACCCGACTGTCCGTCGGATCCGCTGCCGTCGGGGGTGGATGCCGGCGTGGTCGAGCCGCCGGCGGCGCACGACGCCAGCGTGACGACGGCACCGAGCGCCGCGACGCCGATCAGCGCTCGACGAAGGGGGGAGGTTCGCATGTGCATTCCTCTTTCTCTGTGGTGAGGTCTCAGGGGGTGAGACCGGTGGTGATGCGCTCGGTGTTGATGCGCATCATGGTCAGGTAGTCGGGGGCGCCCCCTTCGGGGCCGGTGAGGGATTCGGTGAAGAGCTCGATGACCTCGACCTGCACGTCGGCCTCGCTCGCGAGCGCCTGCACCAGCCGGTCGGGAGACGACGACTCCGCGAAGATCGCGGGCACGCCGGTCTCGTCGATCGCGGCGACGAGGTCGGCGAGATCGGATGCCGAGGGGGCGGCGAGCGTCGTGCCACCAGGGATCACCGCGCCGACGATCTCGAAGTCGAAGCGCTCGGCGAGGTAGCCGAACACATGGTGGTTGGTGACCAGCGCGCGCCGCTCGTGGGGGATCGTCGCGAACGCCTCGGTCATCTCCGCATCCAGCGCCCTGAGCTGCGAGCGATAGTCGTCGACCGTCGCATCGAGGGCCTCGCCATCGATGCCCTCGAGCTCTGCGAGTACGGGCTCGAGGGCATCGACGACGTCGATCATGCGCGCGGGGTCGGTCCAGAAGTGCGAATCCGGCATCCCTGCGGCATCGCCCTCGCGGTAGTCGAGCACCTCGATCGCGTCGCCGGCCACGAACGCGGGCACCCCGTCGGCCGCGTCGAGGTGCTGCTGCAGTCCCTCTTCCAGCCCGAGCCCGTTCGACACCAGCAGGTCGGCGCCCCGCAGGGTCGCGGCCTCCTGTGCCGAGATCTCGAACGAGTGCGGGTCGGCATCGGGCTTCATGAGCGTCACGACCTGCGCCTGGTCGCCGACCAGTTCTCCGACGACGTCGCCGAGGATGTTCGTCGAGACCACGATGGTCGGACGCGTGTCGTCTGTCGCCGAGCAGGCGGCGAGTCCGGTCGCGACGAGGGCGGCGAGGGCGCTGAGCGCGGCGGTCGTGAAGAGGCGTGCGGTGCGCATGTCATCGTCCTGTCTCGGCGACGAATGCCGGTGCGGTGTCGGTGTCGAAGGTGCGGGCGATGCGCGCGGCATCCGCGTAGTCGATCTCGAACAGGCGGTGTTCACTCGGCGCGCTCAGGTAGGCGCGGTGCTGATCGGCGATCAGCACCGGAGCGTTGCCTGTGGCGAGGGACTCGGCGACGAGCGGTGCGGTCTCGGCGATCACCGCTCCGCTCTCGTCATCGAGCACGAGCACACGTCCGTCCTGGGCGAGCGCGAGCAGAGTGCCGTCTTCGTCGTCGACCGCGGTCACCTGCACGAGCGGAGCAGGGGAGGGGAGCAGCGTCCACGACCTCGCGCGCGTGTCGAGGAGCCAGATCCCCTCGGATCCCGCGAGGCCGGCGACGGTGGGACGTCCTTCACGGTTGTCGAAGGACTCGGCGGGAGGCGCGGTCGTCCCGGCCGGGTACGGGATGCGCTCCACCTGCAGTCCATCGCCGTCGACATGCGCGAGCAGCGCGCCGTCCTGGCATCCGATCACCGCGCCGACCCGTGTGGTGATCGTGCCGGCGGGGTCTGTGCAGGGCTCCTCGAGACCGGTCGGCTCACCCTCGGCCGTGTACCCGCGCACGCTCGTGCCGATGCCCGCGGATGCCTCGGTGACCAGGGCGAACGAGCCGACCGGCACGACGAGCCCCTCGTGCGGCTCGCGCTCGATGCGGAAGCGCTCGCTGATCTCGCCCTTCGACAGCGCCTGGGTGTCGAGCAGCACGGCGTCGCCGGAGCCCGCGAACGAGATCCCGGTGCCGCCGGTCGTCGACAGGTTGGTCGTCGCGACCGCGGCCCTGCCTTCGCCGGACACCGAGCCGAGCACGGCGGGGTCAGCGCGGTAGTAGTGGAAGTGATCGATGTGATCCCAGGTCCAGACGCCGCTGTCGACGATCTCGACACCGTCGTCCGCCTGCGCGAACAGGTAGCGGCCATCGGTCGTCAGTGCGCTCGGCGCGGAGATCTCGCCGATGTCCGTGACGCTCTCATCGAGGAGGTCGAGGTGGGTCACGGCCCCGTCGGGATCGATCGATGTCAGCCCGAGCTGGGGTTCGGCCACCTCCTCCGCTCCGGCGACGGCGCCGTGGCCGCCATCGGACGATGCCGTCGCGGCCGGGTCGGCGGAGCCCGCGGCGCAGGCGGACAAGGAGACGGTGAGGGCGCCCGCGAGGGCGAAGAGGGCGAGGCGAGAGCGCACGAGGTCCCTTCCTGTCGGGTGTCGGGTGTGTGGGTGTCTGGCGTGTGGGTGTCGGGGGACGGTCGTGACGGCGGCTCAGGTGCGTCGCGCGCGTGAGGAGAGGGAGTCGACGACTCTCTGCACCGCCCAGGAGAGGCAGGCGAGCAGGATGGCGGATGCCGCGACGGAGGCGCCGGCCGCCGTCGCGGCATACCAGGATGCGAGCAGGCCGAGGAAGACGGCCGCGACGCCGAAGATCGCCGCCAGCGCCATGCGGGTCGGGATGCGGGTCGTCCAGTGTCCGGCGGCGACGGCCGGGGCGAGCAGCAGGCCGACGACGAGCATCGAGCCGACGGCCTGGTACGACGCGACGACGGCCAGGGTCACGAGTCCGACGAGCGCGGCCTGAGCGATCTGCGGGCGCAGCCCCAGCACCGCGGCGATCCGCGCATCGAGCGACAGGGCCACGAACGAACGGTGGAGCGCGGCGGCGGCGATCAGTCCGACGGTCGCTGCGGCGGCGAGCAGCACGAGATCCGTTCCGCTGATCGCGAGGATGTCTCCGAAGAGGATCGCGGTCGCATCGGTGGCGAAGCTGCCGGAGTGCGAGATGACGATGACGCCCAGGGCCAGCATCGAGACGAACAGCAGGCCGATGCTCGTGTCGTACGACAGGCGCGCTCGCCGCTGGAGGGCGCCGATGCCGAGGCTCATCGCGATGGCGCTCAGCGCGCCGCCGACGAGCACGGGCAGCGAGAGCACCGTGGCGAGAGCGACGCCGGGGAGCATGCCGTGTGCGAGCGCCTCGCCGAGGAACGCCATTCCGCGGATGACCACCCAGGTGCCGACGACGGCGCAGAGGATCGCGACCAGGGCACCGCCGAGCATCCCGCGCTGCAGGAAGTCGAGAGCGAAGGGGGCGAGTACACCGGTCGGATGGGAGGTCACAATCAGCGAGCCTAGAGCTTTATGAGAATGATTATCAAACTCATATAGTGGGATCATGCCCGACACCCCCCTCTCTCGCCGCGCTGCCGCCGATCTCGTCGACGTGCACGTGTCGTTCGGCGACCGCGCGGCTCTCGCGGGCGTCGACGTGCACATCCCCTCAGGTGCGGTCACCGTGATCACGGGGCCCAACGGCGCGGGAAAGTCGACTCTCCTCGAGGTGCTCGGAGGCGCGCGGGCGATGACCTCGGGCAGTCGGGCCGTGCCTGGCACCGTGGCGTTCGTTCCGCAGCGGGCCGCGATCCCCGCCGGTCTCCCCGTATCGGTGAGGGATGTCGTCAGTGTGGGCGCGTGGGGCCGGCTCGGACTGTGGCGGCGCATGGACGCCGCAGCACGCGAGCTCGTCGAGAGGTCGATGGACCGCCTCGACATGTGCTCCCTCGCCCGCGCGCCGTTCGCCGCGCTCTCCGGCGGACAGCAGCAGCGGGCGCTGCTCGCCCAGGGGCTGGCGCGGGATGCCGACCTCCTGCTGCTCGACGAGCCGACGACGGGCCTCGACGCGTCGAGCGCTCTGCGCATCCGCGCCGTGCTCCGCGAGGAGTCAGCACGCGGCGTCGCCGTGGTGTGCGTGTCGCATGACCCCGCGGTGATCGGAGACGCCGAGCACACCATCCGGCTGGTCGACGGTCGCAGGGCCGCTCAGGGCAGGTGACCGACGGACGCGGCCGTCACCGCTCGGGGGATGCGATCCGATCCGCCGGTGGGGGGGGGATCGACGGATCGGATCGCGCCGGAGACCTCTCGGGGTCGTCTCCGGCGGGCACGGCTCTGAAGGGGTCGATGCTGACCCGCCTGGGGGTGTCTTCAGAGCCGGCCGGCTTCAGGGGTCGAGGCGCGGCGAGGTCGCGTACCCGGTGACGATCTCATCGGCACGACCCAGGAGGCGTGAAGCGAGCATCCTCATCTTCTCGGGGTCGAGGTTCTCGGCCCCAGGAAGTTCGTCAGGCATGTCGCACGCGTCGAGCAGTTGCTCTGCGGCCTCCCTCAGCGTGTGCGCTCGTCGGGACTGCTCGCGAGGATTCGTGGTCGAGGAGGTGGTGGGGGCTGCGTGAGTGATCCCGTTCGGCGCGGGGCGGAGTGTCATGGCCCCTGCCGCTCAGGTCGAGCTTGCCACTCTCGGTTCACGTGTCCCTTTCATTTCAGCAGACGACCGTCTGCTGACATGAATTTATCAGCGATCACGGCTCCCGCAAACTCGAACCTGCGGAAGCTGACCCGATCCAGCGGGTAGCGTGCATAGGTGGGTTCCCGATCTGATCAGAAGGCGGCGACGAGGGAGAGCATCCTTCTCGCCGCTGCTCAGCAGTTCGCCGAGCATGGGTACTCGGCGACATCGATCTCGGGCATCGCCGCCCGGATGGGCAAGCCGAAGTCCGCTCTGAGCTACAGCCAGTTCCGTTCCAAGCTGGACATCGCCAACGCGATCGTCGAGCGTCAGCTCGAGGTGTGGAAGCTTCTCATCGAGCGCGTCGAGCATGCGGAGCCGGGCCTGCCGCGTCTTCTCACCCTCCTCATCAGCGCCGCGGCCGACGCGCGGACGAGCCCGTTCGGCCCCGCGGCCATCCGCCTCGTCCTCGAAAGTCACGAGCATCACCTCTTCGAGCTGCCCTACACCGGACAGAGCTGGTTCGAGTACGCGTACGCGCAGGTCGGTGAAGCCGTCGCTCTCGGGCAGCTTCCTCCCGCGACGGATCCGAGCGAGGTCGGCTACCTGATCCTGAGCGCGAGCTTCGGGGTCTACGAAGCGAGCAAGAACGGATTCCGCCTCGTCGATCCGGACCGCGCCCTCCGGATGCTCTGGATCGGATTGCTCAGAGAGGCCGGCGTCGCCGACCCGGCTGCCATCGTCGACGAGCTGCACGCGGTCGCGCTCGACGTCGAGTACTGACAGGCGGTCGCTCGGTGGCCCGGTCGCTCGGTCGCTCGGTCGCTCGCTCGTCAGCCTCGGGCGCGTGTGGCTCTCGGGATGAGCGGGGCGCGCGTTCTAGTGTTGACCCGTTCTCCTCCGGACGAGCACCCGTCGGGCTCCGGACCGATCGGATGCCGTGAACACCTCCCACGATTCGAGGATTCGATGACCACGCAGCCGCCTCCGCCGCCACAGCCGCCGCAGTATCCGTCGCCTCCGCCGGCTCCGTATGCGGTGTTCTCGGGCATGCTCGGCGACAACGCCTCCGGCAGCTGGCTCTTCGCTCGCGCGGAGGTCAGCAACGGTCTCATCACCCTCTGGGTCGAGCTGCCGAGCGGCTGGACCCAGTACTTCAGCGTCAGGGCCGACGAGGTCACGGTGAAGTCGGCTGCGCAGCGCATCACGCTGGTCGTCCGCGGACAGAGCTATCCGCTGCTCGCCGACGCCCGCGCCGTGGGCAGAGCCATCGGGCTCGGCGTCGTCGGCGGCGTCGCCGACGTCGTCGGCAAGCCGGGTCTCGAGATCGGAGCCGACCTCGGTCGCGGCGCCAACGTCGCCGGTGCTGCGCGCGCCTTCCAGCAGGGGGGAGGGCCCGAATTCCTCGCTGCGGCGCGGCAGTCGGGTGCGCGAACCTCGAGACTCGGCTACGGCCCCTTGCTCGCGATCGGCTGCGGGGGAGGGCTGCTCGTCGTCGTCGTGGTCACCGTGATCACGGTCCTCGTCATCAATATCTGACCCTTGCGCTCATCTAGTTTTGTTGCAAAACTACGTGGGCGGCTCACGGTGAGTCGCAGCCAGGAGCGATCAATGAAGATCATCATCATCGGGGCGGGCATCGGCGGACTCGCCACCGCGGTCAGTCTGCATGAGGCCGGACTGCGTGACGTCATCGTCTACGAGCGCAGCGCCGCGATCCGCGGCCTCGGAGTGGGCATCAACCTGCTGCCCCACGCGCTGCGCGAACTCACCGAGCTCGGCATCGCCGACACGATCGCCGAGCTGGGTGTCGAGCCGCGGACCCTCGCCTATTACAACCGTGTCGGGCAGCCGATCTGGAGCGAGCCGCGCGGCCTCGCGGCGGGCTACCGCTGGCCGCAGCTGTCGGTGCATCGAGGTCGGCTCCAGCTCGCGTTGCGCGACCTCGCAGAGGCCCGTCTCGCCGAGCCCATCCGCCTCGATCACCGTCTCATCGACATCGTTCGCAACGACGACGGCACCGAGACCGCGCGCTTCGCCACCGGCGGCGGCACGGTCGAGGACACGGCAGACGTGATCATCGGCGCCGACGGCATCCACTCCGCCCTGCGCGCGCTGCGATACCCCGCCGAGGGGGCGCCGCCGTGGAGCGGCCTCACCCTGTGGCGCGGAGTGACCCGGATCCCGGCGTTCCTCGACGGACGCACCATGATCATGGCGGGCGACGGCGAGCAGAAATTCGTCGCCTACCCGCTCGGCCCCGTCGAACCCGACGGACGGATGCCGGTGAACTTCATCGCCGAACGCCGTGCCTCGGGCTCGGGTGATGCGGACTGGAACCGCGCCGTCGACCCCGCGCCGATCGCCGAGCTGTTCCGGGACTGGCGCTTCGACTGGCTCGATGTGCCCGCTGCCATCGCCACCGCGGACGAGATCCTCGAGTACCCCATGGTCGATCGCGACGCCCTGCCGCAGTGGACGTTCGGTCGCACCACTCTGCTCGGCGATGCGGCCCACGCGATGTATCCGAACGGGTCGAACGGCGGCTCGCAGGCGATCCTCGATGCCCGCACCCTCGCCTTCCACCTGGCCACGGCCGAAGGCATCGATGAGGCGCTCGCGGCGTACGAGCAGGCGCGGCGTCCGGCGATGACCGCGCTGCTCGCCGGCACGCGTGCCACCGGACCCGAGCGGGTGATGCAGCTCGCCCGCGAGCGGGCCCCGCACGGCTTCGTCGACATCGACGACGTGATCCCGTACGCCGAACGCGAGCAGATCGCCGCCGACTACAAGACCTCAGCGGGATTCCTTCCCGAGATCCTCAACGAGCGCCCCTCACTCACGCCGGCCTCGGCGGTGACGCCATGAGCGATCTCGACGCGGGCAGGCTCGCCGCCGTCATCTCCCCGCTGCGTCGCGCTCTGCTCGCCGCGACGCGCGCAGAAGCGCGCTTGCCTGAGATGTCGGATGCGCAGATCGACGTGATCCGCGCGCTCCCGCGGGGCACGTCTCGGGGACCTGCCGAGATCGCCGACCGGCTGCGTCTGAGTCGTTCGACCGTGAGCAACCTGCTCGGCGCGATGGAGGGTGACGGACTCGTCGAGCGGACCCCGGCTCCGGCCGACGGCCGGCGCGTCGTGGTGCGCGCCTCGGCGGCGGCGCTCGATCTCTTCGACCGGTTCGACGCCGCGAACTCCGCGCTCGTCGCTCAGGCGACAGCGCGTCTCGACCCCGGCGAGCGGGCGGCACTCGATGCGGCTCTCCCCGTTCTCGAAAGGCTCTGCGCCGTGCTCGCCGGCACGGAGTCGCCGCCCGCCACGCCAGATACGGCTGCCCCAGCTGAGGAGTCGAACCGATGACATCGCACGACGCGCTTCCTGTTCCCGGCCTCGAGTTCGCCTTCGACGTCACCGTCGAGCTCGGTGCGCTCGAAGACCACCTCGCCACCAGCGTCGGTCATCGCCGCGTGGTGCCGATCCTCGGCGGGAGCGTCACCGGTGCGGTCGAGGCCGAGATACTGCCGGGGGGTGCCGACTGGCAGATCGTGCGTCCGGACGGCACGATCGAGATCGACGGTCGCTACACCGCTCGCACCGCAGGCGGCGATCTGCTCCTGCTCCACGCGAAAGGACTGCGCACCGGCACTCCTACGATCCTCGAACGGCTGGGCAGAGGTGAAGAGGTCGATCCCGGCTCGTACTACTTCCGCACCACGGTGCAGATCGAGACGGCGGCGCCGGGGCTCGCGCACCTGCAGAGGGCTCTGTTCCTCTCGGCCGCGCAGCGGCAGGCGAACGCCGTGCGCTACCGCGCCTATCGGGTGAGCTAGCGGCGGGCTCGGGCGTCGGCAGATCTCAGGATCGTGCGTGTCCGACGGGGCGGGTCGATGCGCGCTCGCGATAGATCAGGTCGAACCACTCGGTGCCGTGCACGGAGTCATCGGCCTTCTCGATCAGCGAGATGAGCATCGCGCCTGCACGCATCCCGGCATCCTGAGCGCGCAGATCGAGAGATGAGATCGGCGGCTGCACGATCTGCAGTGCGGGACTGTCGTTGTACGCGACGAGCTGGACATCGTCGGGGACGGAGTGGCCGAGTTCGCGGAGCGTCGAGAGGATGCCGACTCCGAGACCCTCGGGGAGGCACACGATCGCGTCGACATCGGGGTGAGCGTCGTGCAGGCTCCGGATCATCGTGTGCAGTTCCTCAGCCGAAGGGACGCCGTGGAGGTCGATGAACCTGACGGTGATGCCGGTGGCGTCCGCCCAGTCCGCGGCCGCGTCGGCGGCGAGCCGCGCCCACATCTGATCGATCATGGGCCGCACCACGGCGATCGACGTCGCTCCGCTCGCACGCAGCCGATCGAGCAGCCGATCCATCGCGGTGCGATGATCGCCCGCCAGCGCCACGGTGGGTTCGGGCATCCCCGGAGGCACCAGCTCGGAGGTCACGACCGGACGCCCGGATTCGAGGATCGCACGGGCGAGCTCGTCGTCGCCGATCACATCGGTCATCACGAATCCGTCGACGTGGAGGGTTCGAGCCTTGGACGCGGGGAACTCGGCGGGAATGAGAGACACCGTCAGCTCTCGATCCTCTGTGCTCTGCACGACGCCGACGGCGAAGTTCATGTAGTACTCCATGAAGTTCATGCCGCGAGGCAACCAGAGTCCGATCGAGCCCGCCCGTGCCTGGCGGAGGTTGCGCGCTCCACTGTTCGTCGAGTAGCTGAGGGTCTGCGCCGCCTCGAGCACCCGACGTCTCGTCTCGGCGGAGACGCGACCGGTGCCGGCGAGCGCGCGGGATGCCGTGCCTCGCGAGATTCCGCACATATCGGCGACGTCCTGCAGCGTCGCGGCTCGTGTCGATGACATCGTGACCTCCCTGTCGATCCTATGTCGCCGCTGGGTATCAATATTGCCCAATCGATTGCGCAATCGATGTTCCGTGCGCCACACTGTCGTCCAACGACCCGCAGGCGTGTTGAGCAGGTCGGCCACCCGACGGAAGGAAAGCACGCCATGACCCAGCAGACGTCTCTTCGAAACGAGGAGCACACCGGCCAGCTGAAGAAAGCAGCCCTCAGTGCGTGGGGGGTCGTCTTCCTCGTCATATCGGCTGCGGCCCCGTTGAGCGTTCTCGCGGGGATCGGACCCCTGGCTGTCCTGATCGGCGGCGTCTCGGCTCCGATCGTCTACGCCGTCGCGGGCATCGTCCTCGCCGTGTTCGCCGTCGGGTTCCTCTTCATGGCGCGCAACCTCACCGCGATGGGCGGCTTCTACACCTACATCGCGGTCGGCCTCGGCCGCGTGGTCGGACTCGCGGCCGGCTTCCTGGCCTGGATCTCCTACAACCTTCTGCAGATCGGCCTCTGGGGCCTGTTCGGGGTCATGGCGCAGGGCATGTTCGCCACCGTCTTCGGCATCGACGTGCCGTGGTGGCTCCTCGCGGTGATCGGCGCGGTGCTCGTCTTCGCGCTGGCCGTCGCCGGTGTCGATGTGGGGGCGAAGGTGCTGGGAGTGCTCCTGGTCCTCGAGACCATCCTGCTCGTGGTGCTCGCCTCGTCGATCCTCACCCAGCGCGCCGGGCAGCTCGAGTTCGGGACGTTCGCGCCCGAGAACATCTTCACGCCGAGCATGTTCGCCATCCTCGGATTCGGATTCGCCGCGTTCATGGGGTTCGAGTCGACCGTCCTGTACCGCAGTGAGACCCGCGACCCCGATCGTTCGATCCCGCGCGCGACGTACATCGCGGTGGCATTCCTGGCGGTGTTCTACACGGTCACCCTGTGGCTCGTGATCCAGGCCTTCGGTGACGGCGAGGTGCAAGGGGTGATCGCTCAGGACCCCGCGGCCTTCTTCTTCACCGCCATGGGAGCGTATGTGGGGGACTGGGGCGTATCGGTGATGTTCGTGCTCATCGTGACGAGCATCTTCGCCGGCCAGCTCGCCTTCCACAACGCGATCAACCGCTACAGCTTCGCGTTGGCGCGCGACGGGATCCTCCCGGCGGCCTTCACCAGGACCAACCGCATGGGGGCGCCGTGGATCGCCGGCGTGATCCAGAGCGTCGTGGCCGTCATCGTCGTCATCGCGTTCGGCACCGCCGGCCTCGACCCGCTCACGCAGCTCGTCATCCTCGTGAACTCGCCCGGCGTCTACGGCATCATCACGCTGCAGCTTCTCGCCTCGATCGCCGTGCTGATCTTCATCATTCGCAACAGGCACCTGGCGCGCCGGTGGTACGTGCTGCCGGCTGCCATCGTCTCGCTGGTCGCGATGGCCGTGCTGCTCGTCGTCCTGGTGATCACCATCGACTACCTGACGTCGGCGGGTCCCGCGATCAACGCGATCATCCTCGCCGTCGTCCCCGTTGTGCTGCTGCTCGGCGCCGCCTACGCACTCGTACTCCGCGCCCGCCGACCCGAGGTGTTCGCGCGGATCGGCGGTGCCGATCCGGAGACGGCCCGCGTCGAGAACGGAGAAGCCCGATGACGCGCGACGGCATCGCGGACCTGGTGGTCTTCGCGGGCACGGTGGTCACGATGGACTCCGACCCGGCAACCTCCGACGGGGCCGAGGGAGTGGCCATCGTCGCAGGAGAGGTGGTGGCGATCGGGAACAGGACCGCGCTGCAGGCCCGCATCGACGAGACGACCCGGGTGGTCGACCTTCCCGGTGCGGTGATCCTCCCGGGTTTCGTAGACAGCCACATCCATCCGGTGTTCGGCATCGAGCTCACCCGTGGTGCGGATCTCAGCCGATGCCGCACACTAGCCGACGTGGAGTCGGCGCTCCGAGCCGAGGTCGCCGGACTGTCCCCCGAGGACTGGCTGCTCGGCTGGGGGCTCGACCCGAACGTGTTCGGCGAAGAGGCCGTCTCCCACGCGGTCCTGAATTCCGTGGCGGGCGAGCGGCCCGCCCGCATCCGCTTCTTCGACGCCCATGCCGCGCTCGCGTCCGATGCGGCACTCGCGCTCGGCGGCGTCACCGGTCGCGAGGAGTTCACCGACGGCTCCCGCGTCGTGACCGACGAGCAGGGCCGCCCCACGGGCTACCTCCTGGAGCTTCAGGCCATCGACCTCGTGGAGAGAGTGCTCCCCCCGCTGAGCTTCGAGCACCGCGTCGACGCCCTCTACGAGGTGCTCCTGAACATGGCCAGGGGTGGATTCACCTCCGGACAGGTGCAGGACCTCGCGCCCGATGCGATCCCGCTGCTGACGGCGATCGAAGAGACGCGCGACCTTCCGATCCGGTTGCGCATGTCGCCCTGGTACGTACCGGGGACCCCGATCGAAGAGGTGGTCCGGCTGGCCGCACTGCAGGGCGCTCACGGTCGGCACTGGGTGGTCGAGGGGGTCAAGCTCATGATCGACGGCACCATCGACAATGGCACGGCCTGGCTGCATGAACCGGACTGTCTCGGAGAGTCCACCACCTCGCTGTGGCTCGACCCCGACCAGTACCGCAACGCCCTCACCGAGCTCGACCGGCGTGGCATCCCCACCACGACGCACGCGATCGGTGACGCCGGGATCGACTTCGTGGTGCGCGCGATCGACGGTCTGACGGAGCACGCGGCGACGCACCGTATCGAGCACATCGAAACGATGACGGATGCCGCACTCGCCGTCTTCATGTCGTCGAAGGCGACCGCGAGCATGCAGCCGACCCACTGCACGCTCTTCACCCGAGCGGATGAGAGCGACAACTGGTCGCGACGTCTGGGCCATGCCCGCGCGGGCCGCGGATTCCGTACCCGCGATCTCGTCAGCGCCGGGATTCCGCTCGCGCTCGGCTCTGACTGGCCCGTCGCGCCGAGCGACGCCGTGGGCATCCTCGCGGATGCACAACTGCGGCGCCCGCACGACGACCCGACCGCGCAGCCGATCGGCCCGGACCAGGCGCTCGATGCGATGGATGCGCTGCGTGGGTTGACCGTGGAGCCCTATCGCACGATCGGTCGCACCGGCGGTGTTCTGCGGGCGGGCGCCGTCGCCGACATCACGGTGCTCGACCGCGATCCTCGGACGGCTGATCCCGAGAGCCTGGGCGAGGCCGCGGTGCTGTTGACGATCGTCGACGGTCGTGTCGTGGTCGACGCGGGCGTCAGCGGAGTTCGCGGGTCGAGTAGAGGCGGACGGCGGTGATCGTGCCGATGACGATGCCGAGCACGCCGACGGCGACGCATGCGCCGAGCCTGAGGGCGGGCGGTACCGCACCGATGGCGTCGCCGTCGCCGTCGATGGCGCCGGTCGCCTGGGCGAGCCAGGCGGCGATGAACATGGCGACGACGCCGTAGATCAGGATCGAGAGGGTGCGGGCGACGACGACCACCCGTCGGGAGATCGGCGGGATGCGCGAGCCGTCGGCGGTTCGCGTGTGGGTCAGCCTCGGATGTCCACCACGGCGGCTCGCGCCCCGCTCAGCGCTCCGCCGACGGCATTGACGGAGTAGGTGCGGTGCGATGCGGCGGGGATCAGTGCGGTGAGCACCCTCTCGCCGTCCTGCGCGAACAGTTCGACAGAGGAGACCCGCTCGTTGAGCGCATCGATCCACACATCCCATCCGATCGCGGCGGGCTGATCGAGGAGCATCGACGGGGTCCTGGCGAAACCCGGGGGCATCCCCGCGCCGGGGCGATCGAGCTCGAGGCGTCCGCTCGCACGGTCCTGACGGATCACGACCATCTCATCGCGTGACGACGACTCGATGCGCAGCTCGACGCTCTGCGCATCGCCGAACGCCGCGGCGAAGCGGATCCGCGCGGCCCCGGTCAGTCCGTCGGCGAGCACGACGCCGCCGGTCAGGCGGCCCAGCTCGACGTTCTCGGCGGGGTCGACCTCGACCGCCGGCTCCTGCCGCAGCCGCTCGATCCCGTTCTGGTCGCGGGTGAGCGAGAGCCGACGGGGAAGCGTCATCGCGCTGCGATTCTCGTCGGCGTCCTCGGCGGGGATGCGACCGGCGTACTCCCAGTTGTCCATCCAGGCGATGAGGGTGCGGTCGTGTCGACCGAGACCGTCGAACGTGACGCCGGCATAGCAGTCCGGCCCGAAGTCGATCCATCCGATCGCTTCGAGCTCCTCGCGAGACTGACTCCGGTCCGTCAGCATCTCGGGCTCGGGAGCCGGGTGGGGCGCGCTGGGGTGGAACACCGTGCCGTCGAAGTCGCCGACGACGTAGTGCGTGCCGGAGCCCCCGGCGATGCCTCCGGGGTTCAGGCTGATCAGCAGCACCCAGCGCACGTCGTCCTCATCGCCGTCCACGGCGAGCGGGAACATGTCCGGGCATTCCCAGACGCCGCCGACCGGTCCGGCCGGACCGTACGACGAGAGGAAGGTCCAGGTCTTGAGGTCGTCGGACCGATGGAACAGCACCTGGCGGTCCTGCGCCTCGACCGCGACCATCACCCAGTATCCGTCCCCGCCGTCGTCGTAGCGGAACACCTTCGGGTCGCGGAAGTCGCTCGTGCCGCGGTCGAGCACGGGGTTGCCCCGGTACTTCGTCCAGGCATACCCGCCGTCGGTGCTGTATGCGAGCGCTTGTGCCTGATGCCCCGGTGCCGCAGCCGTGTACAGAGCCACCAGCGGCGGTCGCTCAGCCGTGCCGAATCCTGAGGTGTTGCCGTGGTCGACCACGACGGAGCCTGAGAAGATCTGCGCCTCGTCGTCCCAGAGGATCGCCGGATCGTGCTCTGTCCACCGCGCGAGGTCGGTGCTCGTCGCATGGCCCCAGCTGAGGTTCGCGTGCGCGACGCCCTGCGGGTTGCACTGGAAGTACAGGTGGTAGCGGCCGTCGTGGAAGACGAGACCGTTGGGATCGTTCATCCAGTTGCTGCGCGGAGAGAAGTGCGCTCGCGGGCTCGTGGTGCGGACCGGGGGAAGGTCAGTGGGGGTCACCGGGGAGGTCGTCTTTCTACTTGATGGGGGCGTCGGTCACTTGCCGACGCCCGCCGTGAGTCCTTCGCGCAGCGGCTTCTGCCCGAAGAAGAACACCAGCAGCGCAGGGATCATCGAGAGGATCACTCCGGCGAGCACCGTCGAGATGCTGCCGGTGCCGAGATTGCCCTGCAGAGTCACGAGCCCGAGCGGCAACGTGAAGTTCTGATCACTGATGGTCATGATGAGCGGTCGGAAGAACTCGTTCCAGTGATAGTTGAAGGCGAGGATGCCGACGATCGCGAGGGCCGGCGTCGCCAGCGGCAGGTACACGCCGAAGAACGTGCGCCAGGGACCTGCGCCGTCGAGCTGCGCGGCCTCACCCAGCTCCGTCGGGATCCCCATGAAGTACTGCCGCATCAGGAACGTGCCGAACGCGGTGGGCAGGGCGGGCACGATGAGCGCCAGGAGGGTGTCGGCCAGCCCCATGCCCCGCACCAGCATGAACACGGGCACGATCGTGACCTGCAGCGGAACCATCATGGTCGCGAGGATCAGGGCGAAGAGGATCTTCTTACTGCGGAACTCGAACTTGGCGAAGACGTAGCCCGCCATCGCCGCAGAGAGCATCTGCCCGGCGGCGACGAGCATCACCACGAGAGCGCTGTTCCAGGCGTACAGCCAGAGCGGGATCTTGGTGAAGACGTCGGCGAACGCTCCGAAGCCCACCGTGACCTCTTGCGTGACGCTGTCTGTGGGCGACAGTGCCGTGACGAGCGTCCAGACGACGGGCCCGAGAGTGAGGAAGGCCGCCACCCCGAGGATGACGAACTTGCCGCCGGTGCCGAGGCTGTGGACCCATGAGCGCTTCGTGATGATTGTCGTGGTCATGATGGCCTCACCCGTAGAAGACGAATCGGCGGCTCAGCCGGAACTGGATGGCCGTGACGAGCATGATGAGAAGTGTCAGCACGATTCCGATCGCGGAGGCGCCTCCGAAGTCGAGCTCCCGGAAGGCGGACTCGTAGATCACCATGACTGCGGTTCGGGTCTCATCACCGGGCCCGCCTCGCGTGAGCACCCACGGCTGATCGAAGATCTGCAGCGCGTTGATGATGGCCATGACCGATGCGACCAGCAGGGTCGGGCTCACCAGGGGCAGCGTGATCATGCGGAACTGCGTCCATCCGGCGGCGCCGTCGAGGGAGGATGCCTCGTAGACCTCGCTCGGGATCGCGGCGAGGCCCCCGATGAAGAGCAGGAACGTGAAGCCGAAGTTCTGCCACACGTAGACGAGCAGCACCACGACCTTCGCTCCGAACCCGGTCGTCAACCACCCGACGTCGGCGATGCCGATCAGGTTGAGCGTCTGATTCACGAGCCCGAACTCCTGGTTGAACAGGTACGCCATGATCAGGGAGACGGATGCCGCCGACAGGATCAGCGGGAAGAACAGGGACGACCGGAAGAAGGTGCGCAACCATGTCGGCATCTTCGACTGCACGAGGATGGCGAGCACCAGCGCGACCGTGAGCTGCAGGATGACCGCCACGATCACGAAGCCGATGGTGTTCAGAAAAGACACACGCACCGTCGGGTTCATCGCCAGATCGACGAAGTTGTCGACGCCGACGAACACCGGATCGGAGATGATGTCCCACCGGAAGAAGGCAAGGACGAACGATCCGATGATCGGGACGAGGTTGAACAGCCCGAGGCCGATCACGGTGGGGGCCAGGAAGACCCAGATGATGGACCGCCCCGAGCGGGCGACGGTGCCGGTCTCGCCGCGCGCTCCCGGCGGCACGGTCAGGGTTCGCGTGCTGCTCTCCGACATCATCGTCCTCCCAGCGCGATCTCGAGATCTCGCTGCATCGTCTCCAGGCCGCGGCGGACGCCGGAAGGGCCGTTCGTGATCGTCGACACCACGTTCTTCAGCAACGCCGACTCGACCGCGGCCTGCTGGGGAGGCGCCGGCATCGGGCCGGTGTCGGGGAATCTGTCGAGGGTGTCGTAGAAGACCTCCCAGTGGGCGGGGCCCACTCCGGCGCCGTACAGTTCGGCGTTGAGCGAGCGACGAGGAAGCGACGAGTCGGGCTTCGGATGGGCGATCGTCATGCCCTCGACCGACACACAGTACTTGAGCCACTCCCAGGCCTCGTCCTTGCGCGGAGAGGTCTCCATGATCGCGTAGCCGCCGGCGCCGAACTGATGGCGCTGCCCCGCCATCCGGGGGAAGTACGTCACGTCGTAGGCGTCGTTCGCGACGCCCGCCTCTTCGAGGCCGCTCACCCAGAATCCGCCCGCGGGGGTCATGCCGACCGCGCCGGTGGAGAACAGGGAGACCAGCTCGTTCCCGCCGCCCTGTGCGGGGTTCGCCGCAAGACCCTCCGAGACCATGCTCTGCAGCACGGAGAAGCTCTCCTCGACGCTCTCGTTCAGCGCATCCGCCTGCTGCCACACGTATCCTCCGCTGCGGGCCGGCTGGTCGGGATAGAAGCGGTTCCAGAACCAGTCGCCTCCACCGGCCTTCTCCTCGCGGAGGAAGCTGGTGTTGTTGACGTAGAGCCACGGCACGACGCCGCCCCAGAGTCGGTTGTTCCAGAAGTACGGCAGGAACTGCCCCGGCGCGCTCTTCTTCATCGCCCGGGCGGTCGCGAAGAACTCATCCAGTGTCCAGTTGTCCGCGGGGCGCTCGAGGCCTGCGCGCTCCATCGCCTGGGTGCTGTAGAAGACGTTCGCCGCATTGAAGTTGTCGGGCATCTGGAACAGGCTGCCCTGGTACATGAACGCCTCGATGAGCGCCGGGTTCACGTCGTCGAAGTACTCCTGCATCTGCGACGCGTCGCGGCGCACGAAGTCGTCGAGCGGATGCGCGAGACGCGAGGCGAAGAGCTGCGCGCCCTCCGTCGCCACCGTGACGACATCCGGAGGCGTGCCCGCCGCGATCATCGTGAGGATCTTCGCGAAGTACTCGCTCCAGTCCTGTCCCTGGATGGCGACGATGCGCACCTCGATCCCGGGGTGTGCGCGCTGGAAGCCGTCGACCAGCGCCTGGCGGGCCACGGCATCCTGCGCAGTGCCGAAGAGAGCGACCGTCAGGACGTCTTTTCCGCGCCCGGGGATGTCGGCTCCGGTGAGCCGAGGCCACGAGACCACGGTGCCGACGATGCCCAATCCGATGGCACCGAACAGAGCCCTGCGAGTGAGATCAACCACGATGTTCTCTCCTGTTTTCGTGACTCCGCAGGCGGGATGCAGTAGGCGAGCGAAGGTGCTGAATTGATTCAGCAGGCCGAGATTAGCATCGCGGATCGGGAGCTGCAAGCAATTTGCTAAATCAATTCAACGCACGTCGTTCCGGGTCGGGGCTGCACTGCCTAAGCTGGAGATGTCACGACAGGAGGATGCCGGTGCCGAACAACGTCGATCGCAGGCCGACTCTCGCCGATGTCGCCGCACTCTCCGGTATGTCGAAGACCGCGGTCAGCATGATCCTGAACGATCGACCGGGCTCGCGCCTCTCCGTCGACGCGGCGCGACGGGTTCGCGCCGCCGCCGAGGAGCTCGGGTACCGGCCCAATCCCGCAGCTCAGAGCCTGCGACTCGGCAAGACGAAGACGCTCGGTTTCATCTCCGATCAGATCACCGTGACCCGCTATGCCTCCGAGATGATCCGCGGACTGCTCTCTGCGGCCAAGGAGCACGGCTACACCATTCTCATCGCCGAGACCGAGGGCGATGACGCGACGATCTCCGACGAGATCCAGGCGATGATCGACCGCCGCGTCGACGGCATCCTGATCGGGCTCCTCGGCGCGCGCATGATCGAGGTTCCGCAGACGCCGCGCGACGTGCCGGTCGTGATCGTGAACGGCACGTCGACGACCGGGCACCCCTCGGTGCTGCCGGACGAGCGCACCGCCGGTCACGCGATGGCGCACCTGCTCACCGACGCCGGGCACCGCCGCATCGGTGTGATCGGCAACAATCCCCTCGCGGTCTCGTCGCCACGGCACTCGGTCACCATCGGGCCGCGGTTCGATGGCATCCACGCCGCCTTCGCCGAGGCGGGCGTTCAGTCGTTCGTCGTCGACGTTCCGGACTGGAACCCCGATGTCGGCTACACCCGCACCCTGCAGATGCTCGACGCGCATCCCGATCTCACAGCGATCCTGGCCGGCAACGACGGCGTGGCGTTCGGCGCGTACCAGGCGATCGCGGAGCGCGGGCTGAAGGTGCCGGACGACATCTCCGTCGCGTCGTTCGACGACGAAGAGCTGGCGAGCTTCCAACGACCGGGCCTGACGACCGCGCGGCTCCCCTATGACGTGATGGGGCGCACTGCCGTCGAGATGCTGCTCGGCGAGATCCCCCTGGGGGCGGTGCTGATCCCCATGCCGGTCATCACGCGATCGTCGATACGCCGCCTGGGTTGACGGAATTGCCGAGCTGCGGATGGAACGCTTGACACCCGTTCTGTCGCGCGTTAGCTTTGTGTCTCACACGTACTAACGCGCGACAGAACGGTCAACGATGACGAAGCGACCCGTCACCATGAGTGATGTAGCCAGAGATCTCGGTCTCTCCCGCTCGGCGGTGTCCTTCGCGTTCAACGACGAGAACCAGGTCTCCGCCGAGACTCGCGACCGTGTGCGGGAGCGGGCCGCCGAACTCGGGTACCGTCCGAACGCCGGCGCCAGGGCGCTCGCCGGACAGCGCACCGACCTGTTCGGGCTCGTGACCGACATCGTGTCGACGCCCTTCGGCGGCGATCTGATCGCCGGAGCGCAGGACTGGTTCTGGCGCCACGGCAAGTCGCTCATCATCGCGGGTGCCGCGCACATCGAGCGTCCGGACGCCCGGTCGATCGAGATGATGCTCGAGCACCGCGTCGGCGGCATCATCGTCGCCACCACGTGGAACCGGCCCATCGACCTGCCCGCCTCCCTCGACGGAGTGCCTGTCGTCCTCGTCCACTGCTTCGACCCGCTCGGACGCTATTCGACGGTTCTCCCCGACGAGGAGAACGGCGGCTACTCCGCGACGTCGATGCTGCTCGAGGCGCGGCGTCGCCGGGTGGCGTTCATCAATCTGCCGGGCGATCTCGTGGCCGCGGAAGGCCGCGAGGCCGGCTACCGCCGCGCCATGGCCGATGCGGGGATCGCCATCGACCCCGCGCTCATGGTCCGGTCCGGACCCGAAGCCGAAGACGGCTACCGGGTCGCGATCGAGCTGCTGCGCGATCGCGACATCGACGGACTGTTCTGCGCCAACGACCGTATCGCGATGGGCGCGTACGAGGCCGCGAGGGAGCTCGGTCTCCGCATCCCCGAAGACATCTCGATCGTCGGCTTCGACAACCAGGAGATCATCGCCGGATCCTTGCGTCCCGGCCTCTCCTCGGTCGCCCTGCCCTTCCGCGAGATGGGGGAGCGGGGCGCGGAGCTCCTCATGAACGCCGCCGACGGCGAGCCGCCGTCCCACGTGATGGTGGGCTGCCCGCCCATCGCGCGGAATTCGGTCTCGATTCCGACCTGACCCGATCTGACCCGCAGGGTTCCCGCACGATGCGGGCATCCGTCTCGACACCCGAACAGTCCTGTTCAAAGATGAAAGGAAATCATGACTGATTCTCGTTCGCGCCGTTTCTGGCGCGCGTTAGTTGGCGCCACCGCCGTGGTCGGCGCGGCCGCCATGGCACTGTCGGGCTGCGCTCCGGCCCAGTCCGGTGCGAAGTCCGACATGCTCCGCGTCGCCGCTATCGGCAACGCGTCGTTCGTGCAGAACTTCAACCCCTTCTCGCCGACCGCGGTCGCGATGTCGAAGAACGCCGTCTACGAGTCGATGATGGTGACGAACCTCCCCAAGGGCGAGATCGTGCCCTGGCTCGCCTCCGGGTACGAGTGGAGCGACGACGGACTCACGCTCACCTTCACGCTCAACGACGACCTCACCTGGTCCGACGGCGAGGAGCTGACGTCGGAGGACGTGGCGTACTCCTTCGACCTCGCCCGCGAGGTGCTCGGCGAGTCGACCTACGAGTACGTCGACTCGGTCGCGACCCCCGATGACACGACGGTCGCCTTCGCGTTCAACCGTCCCTACACGCCCGGCCTGTATGAGCTGGGTGTTCAGCTGATCGTTCCCGAGCACATCTGGAAGGACGTCGACGACCCGGCGAAGTTCCAGAACTCCGACCCCGTCGCCTCGGGCCCGTTCACCGAGGTCACCAACTTCTCGGCGCAGTCCTTCGACCTGCTCCGCAACCCGCACTACTGGCAGAAGGACAAGGCCGACTACACCGGCATCCGAGTCATCGCCTACGGCGGAAACGACGCCGCGAACATCGCCGCGATCAACGGCGACATCGACTTCGGCCTCGGCTTCATCCAGGACATCCAGAAGACCTACGTGGATGTCGATCCCGAGCACCGCGGCTACTGGTTCCCGGCCGTCGGCTCCACCATCGCCCTGACGCTCAACACCGCGCAGGGGCCCTACGACGACGTGAACCTCCGCAAGGCGATCAGCATGGGCATCGACCGCGAGGCCGTCGTCGCCAAGGGGATGAACGGCTACACGCACCCCTCCGACTGCACCGGCCTGAGCGACGCGTACGACACGTGGCGCGACGAGGCACTCGTCTCGCAGTGCGACTGGACCACCTACGACGTGGATGCCGCGAATGCGCTGCTCGACTCGTCGGGCTACGAGCGCGGGGCCGACGGCATGCGCGTCACTCCCGACGGAGCACCGCTGGAGTTCAGCATCGGCGTCGGGTCCGCCTCGACCGACTGGATCGCGGTCGCCCAGGTGATCTCCGACAACATGACCGAGCTCGGCATCAGCGCACCGCTGAAGGTGCAGGACTGGTCGCAGATCAACCAGGCGCTGTTCGGCGGTACGTTCCAGGGCAACATCGCCTGGAGCGGCGCGGGCGTCACGCCGTTCGAGTACTACCGCAGCGCGATGTCGTGCCGCACGGTGAAGCCCGTGGGCGAGGAGGCGACCCAGAACTTCCAGCGCTTCTGCAGTGAAGAGGCGGACCAGCTGCTCGATCAGTTCGCCGCGGCCACCAGCGACGAGGAGCAGGCGGCCGTCATGGACAAGCTGCAGGCCGTCTACTCGGAGTCCGCGCCCACCATCCCGCTGTTCCCCGGCCCGGAGTGGGGTGCCTACAACAGCACCAACTTCGTGGGCTGGCCGAGCGAGGACGACCCCTACGCGACGCTGTCGGCCAGCGTCTCGAGCACCGTGATGGTGCTGGCGAACATCCGCCCGCGCGAGTGAGGGCTCCCGGTGGCGGCGCCTCCGCGCCGCCACCGGCACCCTTCTCCATCCGTTCCCCGCCCGCGACCAGCGGCGACCACGTTGAGAGGCATCTGATGGCTTTCGTTCTCCGCAGACTCGGCTACTACCTGATCGCGTTCTGGGCATCCCTCACGATCAACTTCCTGCTCCCGCGCCTGATGCCTGGCGACCCCGTCGGCCGCATGCTCGGTCAGATGCAGAACCTGACCGACGATCAGGTCGCGCAGTTCCGGCACCTGTTCGGTCTCGACGACCGTCCGGTGTGGCAGCAGTACATCCAGTACATCGGCGACGTCTTCACCGGCAACCTCGGCCTCTCGATCTCGCAGTTCCCGACGCCCGTCGTGCAGGTGATCGGCGCGCAGCTCGGGTACACGATCCTTCTCGGCGGCACGGCGCTGGTGATCTCGTTCGTTCTCGGCAACCTGCTGGGCATCTGGGCGGCCTGGCGGCGCGGCGGTGCGCTGGACACCATCTTTCCGCCGCTGCTGGTGTTCACCGGGTCGTTCCCCTACTTCTTCATCGCGATGATCGCGCTGTACCTGTTCGCCGTGACCCTGAAGTGGTTCCCGATCGGTCAGGCGTTCACGCTCGGCACCGTCCCCTCGTTCAGCGGGGAGTTCATCGGCGACCTGATGCTGCACCTCGTCCTGCCCGCCGGCACGATCGTGGCGGTCTCGATCGGCGGATGGATGCTGGGCATGCGCAACACCATGATCGGCACCGCCGCCGAGGACTACATCACGATGGCGCGCGCGAAGGGTCTGACCGAGCGGCGGATCATGTACCGCTACGCGGCCCGCAACGCCATGCTGCCCTCGGTGACCGCCTTCGGGATGTCGATCGGCTTCGTGGTCGGCGGCGCCCTGCTCACCGAGGTCGTCTTCGCCTACCCCGGCATCGGCTATCAGCTGCTCCGGGCCGTGCAGGCGCTGGACTACCCGCTCATGCAGGGCATCTTCCTCACCCTGACCGGCGCCGTGCTGGTCGCCAACTTCCTGATCGACATCTTCTACGTGCGGCTCGACCCGCGTGTGCGAGTGAGGTAATCATGTCCGTACAGAATTCCGGATCGAGCATGCTCTCGACGGCGACGACCTCGCGTCCCGGCGTCCCGGTGAAGAGCCCGGTGTACCGCGACCACCTGCTCGCGCGTCTGCTGCGAGACCGTCGTGCGGTGATCGGCCTCGTCATCCTGGCGATCTTCGTCGTCGTCGCCGTCGCCGCGCCGCTGCTGGCACCGGGCAATCCCCGTGCCTCGGTGGTCGCCGGCTCCGAGGCGCCGTCGCTCGCGCACCTTCTCGGCACGACGGCCAAGGGCGAGGACGTCCTCGCACTTCTGATCTGGGGATCCCAGAGCTCGCTCGGCATCGGGTTCACCGTCGGAGCGCTGGCCACTCTCATCGGTCTGCTGGTCGGTCTGGTGTCGGCCTTCTTCGGCCGGGTCGTCGACGACGTGCTGTCGGTCGTGACGAACATCTTCCTGCTGATCCCCGGGCTGCCTCTGCTGATCATCCTCGCCGCCTTCCTCCCGCCAGGACCCGGGACCATCGTCATCGTGCTGGTGGCCACCGGGTGGGCCGGGTCGGCGCGGGTGGTGCGGTCGCAAGCCCTCTCCCTGCGCGGCAAGGACTACACCGACGCCGCGGTCGTGACCGGCGAGCGGGCGCTGACGATCATGTTCCGCGAGATGCTGCCCAACATGGCGTCCATCGTGATGAGCACCTTCCTCGCCTGCGTGATCTTCGGCATCGGCGCCCAGGCGGGTCTCGAGTTCCTCGGCCTCGGCGACGTGTCGGCCATCAGCTGGGGCACCAACCTCTACTGGGCCAGCATCGAGGGCTCCCTCATCCGCGGCACCTGGTGGACCTTCATCCCGTCGGGCGTCGCCATCGCCCTCGTCGCGTTCGCGCTCGCCCTCATCAACTACGCCGTCGACGAGATCACGAATCCTCGACTCGCCGGACGCACCAAGAGAAAGGACCGCCGGCGATGATCACCACACCGAGCGCGCGCGCGACCAGCGCGCAGACACCCGACGCGGCCGACGTCATCCTCGACGTCCGCGACCTCACCATCGCCTACGAGGTGAACGGGCGATCCGTCACCGCTGTCGAGAACGTGTCCTTCACCATCCGCCGCGGAGAGACGTTCGGGCTGGCCGGAGAATCGGGGAGCGGCAAGAGCACGATCGCGAACGCCATCCTCAAGCTCCTCGGCGGCAACGGCCGCATCGTCTCCGGGTCGATCCGCTGCGGCGACGTCGAGATCGAGCATCTGACCGGGGAGGAGCTGCGTGCGTTCCGGTGGAATCGCGTCTCGATGGTCTTCCAGAGCGCGATGAACTCCCTGAACCCCGTGATGACGGTCGGGGATCAGATCGTCGACGTCTTCACCACGCACCGGAAGATGAGGCGAGCGGAGGCGCGTGAGCGGGCGCGGCAGTTGCTCGAGCTCGTGGGCATCGACCCCGACCGGATGACGTCGTACCCTCATCAGCTCTCCGGGGGCATGCGTCAGCGCGCGGTGATCGCGATCGCCCTGGCCCTCGAGCCCGATCTGCTCATCATGGACGAGCCCACCACGGCGCTCGACGTCGTCGTGCAGCAGGAGATCATCAACGAGATCAAGGAGCTGCAGGCCCGCCTCGGGTTCGCGATCCTCTTCATCACGCACGACCTCTCGCTGATGGTCGAGATCAGTCAGCGCCTCGGCATCATGCGTCACGGCGTTCTGCTGGAGGTGGGGGACTCGGCCGAGGTTTATGCGCGACCGACGCACGAGTACACGCGACAGCTCATCGACGCCTTCCCGCCGGTGACTCGCGACCCGTCCGCGCCGGCACCGTCGACGGCCGCGGCCGTGGACGGACCCGCGTCGGATCCGGCCGCGGCGGGCGAGGTCGTGGTCTCGTTCCGCGATGTGACCAAGGACTTCATGGGCGGATCGATGTTCGCGCGTCGCAGCACCAGAGCCGTCGACGGCGCGAGCTTCGATCTGCACGCCGGCGAGATCATGGCGCTCGTGGGCGAGTCCGGCAGCGGCAAGAGCACGATCGCCCGCATCCTCGCACGGCTCGAGCAGCCGTCCGACGGACGCCTGATCGTCGAAGGCATCGATGTGCTCCGCGACGAGCCGCGGCGCGCGTCGCGGCGATACCGGAACACGGTGCAGATGGTGTTCCAGGATCCGTTCGGATCCCTGAACCCGACGAAGCGCATCCGTCACTTCCTCGAGCGCCCGCTCGCCATCTACTCCGACCTCTCCGCCGCACAGCGACGCGAGGAGGCCGCGGCCTTGATGCGCTCGGTCGAGCTCGACCCCGCGCTGCTGGACCGGCACCCGCACGAGCTCTCCGGAGGACAGCGTCAGCGGGTGGCGATCGCCCGCGCGCTGGCGGTGAACCCGAAGGTGATCCTCGCCGACGAGCCCACCTCGATGCTGGACGTGTCGGTGCGGATGGGGGTGCTGCAGCTGCTGAAGCGCCTCCGCGACGAGCGCGGCATCTCGATCCTCTACATCACGCACGATCTCGCCTCCGCGCGTTTCGTCGCGGACACGACGATCGTCATGCTCCGCGGAGCGCTCGTCGAAGGCGGCGCGAGCGCGGAGGTGATGGACGCGCCGCAGCATCCGTACACCCGGCTGCTCGTCTCGGCCGCCCCCGATCCGCTCCGACGCACCCCCTTCGACCGGGAGGATCGCGCCCGCGTCCGCGCGCAGATCCACACGATCACGGAAGGCCGATCGCCGGCGCAGGAGCGGCCGGCGCATCGATTCGTCTCCTCGACGCACTGGTACAGCCAGGACGGCGTCGCGTGAGACCCGCGATCCCCATCCCGACGACCCGCACCACGACGACCACCACGACTTCGAACTGAGAACCACGCAATGACGACGCCCCTCACCGATGCGACCAGTCGCCCGCAGGCCCACTTCGCTCCCGCGGAGAACTGGATGAACGACCCGAACGGCCTCATCCACCACGACGGCCTGTACCACCTGTACTTCCAGCACAACCCCGAGTCGGCGGACTGGGGGAACATGAGCTGGGGGCACGCCACCAGCCGGGACCTGCGGACCTGGCAGGAGCACGCCGTGGCGTTGCGGTTCGACGACGACGAGCAGATCTTCTCCGGCTCCGTCGTGTTCGACGCGACGAACTCGTCGGGCTTCGGCGTCGACGGTCGTGCGCCTCTGATCGCGCTCTACACCTCGGCGACCGATCACGGCCAGGCGCAGGCGCTCGCCCACAGCGCGGACGGCGGCTACACGTGGACGAAGCACGGCGTGGTCCTCGACCGCGGTACCGCGGACTTCCGTGACCCGAAGGTGTTCCGCCACGGCGGCGAGTGGATCCTCGTCGCGGTGGAGGCGCTCGACCGGCAGGTGCACCTGTTCCGGTCCGATGACCTGCTCGCCTGGCAGCCGCTCAGCGTCTTCGGGCCGTTCGGTGCGCCCGAGGGCATGTGGGAGTGCCCCGACCTGTTCCCGGTGGAGAACAGGTGGGTGCTGGCGCTGTCGGTGAATCCGGGACATCCAGGCGGCGGCTCGGGCATGCAGTACATCGTGGGCGACTTCGACGGCACGACGTTCACTCCGTCGCACTGGGACTGGCTCGATCACGGGCACGACTACTACGCCGGGGTCACCTTCAGCGGTCTGGAGGAGCCCGTGATGCTCGCCTGGCTCAGCAACTGGGCGTACGCGCGCGAGGTTCCCACGCACCCGTGGCGCGGCGGCATGGCGCTCCCGCGTCGGCTCTCGCTCCGCGGAGATGTCCTGCTGCAGCGGCCCGCCGTCGAGGTCGACCGTCCGGCCGCCTTCTCATGCGAGCACACCCCCGTCCCCGTGGGCGGGTTCGAGCTGCCGCGGGAGGCGCAGGGAGCCGCACTGCGCATCGAGCTCGCGATCCGTCCCGCTGAGGCGGAGGTCGAGCTGCACGTCCGTGCCGGAGCGGAGCCGGGCGATGCCATCGTGGTGCGGTACGCCGACGGCGTGCTGAGCGTGGACCGCTCCGGCGCGTCGAACACATCGTTCTCGGCTGACTACGGGCTCACCTCGTCGGCGCCCGTGGAGGTGCGCGACGGCGTGCTCGACCTCGACGTCTGGGTCGACAGCACCTCGGTCGAGGTGTTCGCCGACGGGGGCGCGGTCACGATCAGCGAGCAGATCGTGACCACGGACGAGCGGGTCGGCGTCCGCATCGCGGCGAGTCTCCCCGGGGCGACGATCGACTCGCTGGCGGTCACCGATCTGGATCGCCGATGACGGGCGCGGCGGCCGAATCGCTCGATGCCCTCGTCATCGGCGAGGCCCTCGTCGACGTCGTCGACGACGGCATGTCGACGACGGAGCATCCGGGCGGAAGCCCTGCCAATGTCGCCCTGGGGCTCGGACGCCGGGGCCTCGACGTCGCACTGCTGACCGACCTCGGACGCGACGCGCGAGGGAGCCGGATCGTGCACCGCCTGGAGCGGTCGGGTGTGCGCGTGCTGACCGGATCCTTCTCCGATCGCCCCACCTCCACCGCGACCGCGACCATGCGCGAGGACGGTTCGGCGTCGTACCTCTTCGACGTGCAGTGGAATCCCGGGGCGGCGCCGCTGGCGGTCGCCCCCGCACTCGTGCACACCGGATCGATCGGCGCCTTCCTCTCGCCGGGTCGCGCGACCGTGCTCGCACACCTGGATCGGCTCGATGCGCGCCTCGTCACGTTCGACCCGAACATCCGCCCCGCCCTGCTCGGCACCCATGCCGAGACGTTCGCGGACTTCGAGGAGCTGGCCTCCCGGGCGGACGTCGTGAAGATGAGCGATGAGGATGCCGAGTGGCTGTATCCGCGGCTGTCGCCGACCGAGGTCGGCGAGCGGGTGCGTGCCCTGGGCCCACGGTTGGTCGTGATCACCCTCGGCGCCGACGGCGCACTGCTCGTCGCTCAGGGCATCGCCGTCTCCGTCGCCGCATCCGCCGTGCCGGTCACGGACACGATCGGCGCCGGCGACACCTACATGAGCTCGCTCATCGCAGACCTGCTGGCCGCGGATCGTCCTCTCGACCGGTCGACGATCGAGGTCCTCGGCGTCCGCGCCGCCGGGGCCGCGGCGATCACGGTGTCCAGGGCCGGAGCGGACCTGCCCTGGGCGACGGATCTTGCGACGGCCGCTCTGCCGTCGTTCGACGCGATCGGCGGGCGAGCGCCCGCCGTCGCGCACCCCTAACGGCAGCGCCGATGCTGCCCTCAACGGAAGGTGATCATGGACACTCCTCACGCGCTCTCCCGCCGCGCACTCCTCGCAGGGGCGGGGGCCGCCGCGATCGGCGGCTCGCTCGCCCTGGTGGCCGGTGAACCCGCCGCCGCCTCGACACTCGCTCCCGCGAATCCTGCGGCAGCGGGAGGTTCCTCCTCGAAAGGACGATCGCGCATGCGACCGACGTACCACTTCAGCGTGCCCGACAACTGGAAGAACGACCCTCAGCGGCCGATCTACCTCGACGGCGAGTACCACTACTACTACCTCTACAACGCCGACTACCTCGAGGGCGGAGTCGGCACGTCGTGGCGCCGCGCGACGACCCGTGACCATGTCGAGTTCCGCGACCGCGGTGAGGCGATCCCGAAGTTCAGCGACGCCAACGGCGACTGCTGGTCGGGATCGCTGGTCGTCGACGAGCAGAACACGGCGGGATACGGTGCCGGTGCCGTCATCGCCCTCGTCACGCAGGCTCCGGAGGGGCGACAGGCGCAGTACCTCTGGTATTCGACCGACCGAGGCCGCTCCTTCCGCCCGGGTGGCACGGCGCCGGTGCTCGCCAATCCCGGAACGCCGGACTTCCGCGACCCCAAGGTGATCTGGGACTCCGACCGGAACCGGTGGTTCATGGCCAATGCGGAGGGGCAGACGATCGGCTTCTACGCGTCTGCCGATCTGCGCTCCTGGACGCGGGTGGGGGAGTTCGTGCGCACCGACCTCGGCCTTCTGGAATGTCCGGATATCTTCCGGATGACGGCGGACGACGGAACCTCCCACTGGATCCTCGGCACCAGCGGAAACGGCAAGGCTCGCGGCCTTCCGGCCACCTACGCCTACTGGACGGGCCGCTTCGACGGCGCATCGTTCGTCACCGACCGCGACGAGCCGGAGTGGCTCGACTACGGCTTCGACTTCTACGGTGCGGTCACCTACCCGAACCATGACACGACGGGCGCCGAGGATCCGACCCTCCGGCGCGTGATCGGCTGGGCGAACTTCTGGGACTACCCGCACAACACCCCCACGCTCGCCACCGACGGCTACAACGGCGACGACATGATCGTCCGTGACGTCCGGTTGAAGCGGGGGACCGACGGCTACTATCTCGCCTCCGCCCCCACCGCCGCGCTCGCCGACCACGTGACGCGCACGCACAGTCTGGGCGATGTCGAGGTCACCGGGACGCGGGATCTCGATCTGCGGGAGCTGGCCTACGAGATCTCCTGCGAGATCGTCTGGGATGCCGGGTCTCCGCCGGCCAACGTCGGCCTGGAGGTCTGCCGCGCCCCCGGCGGCGGACGCCACGTCGCCGCGGGAGCATTCCTCTCGGGTGGATTCGCGTACGTCAACCGGCGTCCGACCATCAACCCGACCGGCGGCGAGACCCAGACCCCGGTCGATCCCTCGGCCGGGCGGCTGAGCCTGCGGATCCTCGTCGACCGCACGAGCGTCGAGATGTTCGTCGGAGACGGCCGTGCCGTGCACTCGCACCGCGTGTTCCCGCTGGAGGGCGACAACCGCATCCGCCTGTACTCCCATGAAGGGACGAGCACGTTCCGGGGGCTGACGGTGAAGCGGCTCGCGTAACGGCCGCATCTCTCCCCGCGCGCCTCATCGGTGCTCGGGGAGAGTCGGGCTCGACCAGCCCGGATCCCGCCCGAGCTGCGCGGCACGGGAGACGGATGCCGCGCCGAAACGCTCGCGCAGCGTGTCGAGCACGCCGTCGAGACGCTGCTCGTCGCCCCAGTCGATGGGCAGCTCGGGTTGCACGCGCTTGGCGCTGTCGAGCTGCGACAGCGAGATGCCGAGGAGGGTGATGCCGCGGTCGGTGATCTCGGGCTGTGCGGCGGCCAGCAGCCGCCGTGCCGTGGTGAGCAGGATCGCCGTGCGGTCGGTCGGCGTGCCGACGGTGCGCGACCGGGTCGCCTTCGTGTAGTCGCCGAAGCGCAGGCGCAGCACGACCGTGCGGCAGACGCGCTCACCGTCGCGCAGCCGTCGCGCGAGGCGGTCGATGATCTCGGTGAGGAGGAGATCGAGTTCGTCGGGCGAGCGCGGACGGCTCCCCAGGGCGCGCTGCGACCCGATCGAGCGGCGTCGTCGGGCGGTGTCGACCGGGCGGGGGTCTCGCAGGCGGGCGAGCGCATGCAGGTGCGCTCCGGCCGCGGTACCCAGCATGCTCTCGGCGGTCGACGCCTCGAGTTCGGCGAGCTGGCCGACGGTCCGGATGCCGTAACGGTGCAGCTTCTCGGCCGTCACCGCTCCCACGCCCCACAGACGCTCCACCGGCAGCGGAAGCAGGAATTCCTCTTCTCGGTCAGGTTCGACGACGAGCAGCCCGTCGGGCTTGCTGACCGCGCTCGCCACCTTCGCGAGGAACTTGGTGCGCGCCACGCCGACCGAGATCGCCAGCCCGACCTCCGCTCGCACGCGCTCGCGCAGGCGAGTGGCGACCTGCTCGGGTGTGCCGGCGATGCGCCGCAATCCGCCGACCTCGAGGAAGGCCTCGTCGATCGAGAGACCCTCGACCAGAGGCGTCGTGTCGCGGAAGATCGCGAAGACGTCGCTGCTCGCCGCGGAGTACGCCTCCATGCGCGGGGGCACGACCACGGCATCGGGGCACAGGTCGCGCGCCTGCCTTCCGCCCATCGCGGTGCGCACGCCGCGGGCCTTGGCCTCGTAGCTCGCCGCCAGGACGACGCCGCCCCCGACGATGACCGGCCGCCCGCGCAGTGCCGGTGCATCCCGCTGCTCCACCGACGCGTAGAACGCGTCGAGGTCTGCGTGCAGCACGGTCGCCTCGCCCCGCATCCCGGCCTCCCGTCGACGCGCCGATCATCGCACGGACCGGGGACACTGCTCAGACGGGGAGAAGCCGGGACGAGAAGGAGCGGATCCGCCGGAAGAGGGTGTCGAAGGCCGCGTCGAAGGCGGCGGCGGTGCCGACCTTGGCCGGATCCCGGATGGACCAGTGCAGATCGTCGCCGTCGCGCAGTCGCTCATGGGCGTCGTCGCACACGGTGATCACGAGATCTCCGTCCGTGCGCACGTCGTCGATGTGCTGCGGCGGATGGTCGGAGGAGATGGTGAGGCCGTGGCGGGCCGCCGACGCCGTCGCCCCCGGATTCACCGCGACCGCAGGACGCGTTCCCGCCGATGCGACGTCGACCGAGCTCGTGTCGCGCCAGATGGCCTCGGCGAGCTGCGACCGTGCGGAGTTCGCGGTGCACACGAAGAGCACACGCTGCGGCGGCACGATGCTCGGCGGTGCGAGGGTGTCGAAGACCTCGGGGCGAAGGCCGATGTAGTTGCGGCGACGATCGAACTCCGAGCGCGAACGGACGATGATCTGCGCCGACTCGAGAACGCCGAGATGGTGCGCGATCAGATTCGAGCGCAGATCCAGGGCCGTCCCGATCTCCGAGGACGACAGATCTCCGATCGTGAGCAGATCGACGATCCGCAGGCGCGTCTGATCCGCGAGGGCGGCGAAGATCCCCGTTCGGCGTTCCAGATCGGTCATCACCTTCATCACTATCAGACACTCGCAGATGTGTCCACGGCTATTGACTCAACGCCGACTGACCATATCGTGGTCCCACGGGTCCGCAGAGGCGGCCCAGGAGAGGAATCCACATCATGGGTATCGGAACCGGCATTGCGCTCATCGTCATCGGAGCGATCCTCGTCTTCGCGCTCAACATCGACACCGGCGGATTCGTCGATCTCGATCTGATCGGCTACATCCTCATGGGCGCCGGCGCCCTGGTGTTCCTGATCAGCCTCATCTTCGTCACGCGCAGCAGGCGCACCGAGACCGTCGCCCGCACCGCGGTCGACCCCGCGACGGGCGAGCGGGTCACGCGGAGGAGCATCCGCGACAACGAACCCCTCGCCTGACCCCGCGTGTCCGACGCCGCCCGTCGCGACGCCGCGCTCCTGACGGCGGTCTCTGCCGTCGTCGCCTTCGTCGCGTTGCGCAGCGTCGTCGCGATCGGCGGACACCGGCCGCTGGCGATCGACGTCTGGTGGCACGACCTCATGGGGGCAGCGTCGAGTGACGTCGGCATCGTCATCGCATGGGTGCCCGCCGTCATCGGGGGCACCATCGGCATGATCCTGGTCGGCGCCGCTCTGGTCGTCCTCCTGCTCTGGCGCGGACGGCGAGGCGACGCCGTGACGCTGGCGACCGCCATGGTCGCGGTCGTCGCCGTCGGTGCGACGATGGCGGCCGTGATCGGCCGGACGCGCCCCGCGGACTCGCTGGCCGAGAGCATGGCCACCTCCTTCCCCTCCGGGCACACCGCGGTCGCGACGACGGTCGTCGTCGTTCTCGGCATCGCGCTCCGTCGTCGCCTCGTCTGGATGCTGGGCACGATCTGGGTGCTCACGATGATGTGGAGTCGCACCTACCTCTCGGCGCACTGGCTCAGCGATGTCATCGCAGGCATGCTCGAGGGCATCGGCGTCGCCACCCTCGTCTGGGTGTGCGCCGAGGCCGTCCGCGATCGTCATGCCGCCCGCCTGTCCGACACCCCTCCCTTCGAGCACTCCGACGAAAGCGCCGCCACACCATGAATGTCCCCACATCCGCTGCCGGCACCGCCAGGGCAGCGCAGAACAGCACGGCGTTCCGCATCCTCGCCAGAGTCGGCTACGTCGTGCTCGGCATCCTGCATCTCCTCATCGGATTCATCGCCATCTCCCTCGCGACCGGCGGGGGCGGGGGCAGCGCCGACCAGGGCGGAGCGCTATCGCAGATCCAGCAGTCGCCCGCCGGCACCGCCCTGCTCTGGATCATCGTGCTCGGGCTGTTCGCGCTCGCGATCTGGCAGACCGCGGAAGCGGTCGTCGAGCGCGATCCCGATGCCAAGAAGAAGTGGGCTCACCGCATCAAGTTCGCGGGGACGGCCGTGGCGTACGTCGCGATCGGGGCGACCGCGCTCGTGTATGCGCTCGGCGGGCGGTCGGAGTCCTCCGATTCGTCGCAGTCCTTCAGCGCACGGCTGCTGGCCGTGCCCGCCGGGGTCGTGCTGCTCGTGCTCGTGGGCCTCGTCGTCGTCGCGGTGGGCGTCGCGTTCATCGTGCGGGGCGCCACTCGGGCGTTCACGAAGAACCTCTCGCTGCCCAGCGGCGCGGCGCGCTCCGGCATCATCGCGTTCGGCGTCGCCGGCTACATCGCCAAGGGGATCGCGGTCGCGGTCGCCGGCGTGCTGTTCGTCATCGCCGCTCTCACGCACGATCCCGAGACGGCTGGCGGTCTCGACTCCGCGTTGCGCAGTCTCGCCGGGCTGCCTTTCGGCGCGGTCATCCTCTGGGCGGTCGGCGCGGGGCTCGTGGTCTACGGACTGTTCTGCGTCGCTCGAGCGCGGTACGCGAGGATGTGACGCCCCGTCCTGCCGGGGGAGGGTGACGGGGATGGTTGCTCCAGGTCGACAGTTGCGCTTTAGCAACCATCGGGCGTATAGTTGATTCTTATCAACTTTCTACACAGGAGCATCCCACTGTGACCCACGTCTCTTCCTCTTCTCTCGCTGAGCCCACGCGCTCGCCGCGCGAGGTCTTCACCGCGATCTCCGGCCTCGTCGTCGGCATGTTCGTCGCCGTGCTCTCGGGCACGGTCGTGTCGACCTCGATGCCCGTCATCATCGCCGACCTCGGCGGCACCCAGTCCCAGTACACCTGGGTCATCACCGCGAGCCTGCTGGCGACCGCCGTCTCCACCCCGATCTGGGGAAAGCTCGCCGACCTCGTCGACCGCAAGATCCTCGTGCAGATCTCGCTCATCATCTTCACCGTCGGCACCGTGATCGCCGGATTCTCGACCGACACGAACATGCTCATCGCGGTGCGCGTCATCCAGGGCATCGGCGTCGGCGGCCTGATGTCGCTCGTCATGATCGCCGTCGCGCTGATCATCTCGCCGCGTGAGCGCGGCAAGTACATGGGTGTCGTCGGCGGCATCATGGCCCTCGGCACCATCGGCGGCCCGCTGCTCGGCGGACTCCTCACCGACGTGTGGGGCTGGCGCTCCAACTTCTTCGTCGGCGTGCCGTTCGCGCTCCTCGCGCTCGTGCTGCTGCAGTTCACGCTGCACCTGCCCAAGCCGCAGCGCGACACCAAGGTCTCGATCGACTACTTCGGCATCGTCCTGCTCGCGGTCGGCGTCTCGACTCTGCTGATCTGGGTGTCGATGGGCGGCAGCCAGTTCGACTGGGATTCCTCGACCAGCATCATGCTCGTCGTGACCGCCGCGGTCGCGATCGCCGGATTCATCACCGTCGAGTTCTTCGTCAAAGAGCCGATCGTGCCGATGTCGCTGTTCCGCAACCGCACCTTCACGCTCTCCGTCATCGCGTCGATCGCGATCGGCGTCTCGATGTTCGCGACCTCGGTGTTCCTCGCGCAGTACTTCCAGCTGGCCCGTGGCGCCACACCCACGGAGTCCGGCCTCATGACCATCCCGATGATCATCGGCCAGATGGGTGCGTCGATCATCATCGGCCAGCTGGTGAGCAGGTTCGGCAAGTGGAAGGGCTGGATGCTCACGGGCTCCGTGCTCACCACGATCGGCGTGAGCCTGATGGCGACGCTGCGCTACGACACCCCGTTCCCGCTCGTCGCGACGTACATGTTCGTCCTCGGCGCCGGGCTCGGCATGGTGATGCAGAACCTCACCCTCATCGTGCAGAACGACACCGACCCGAGGCAGCTGGGAGCCGCGTCGTCGAACGTGAACTTCTTCCGCACCATCGCGGGCACCATCGGCGTGACCGTCATGGGCTCGCTGCTGTCGACCAGCGTCGCCTCGTACATGTCCGACGCTCTCGAGGGCTTCACGCCGACCACTCCCGACGAGGTCGACGCGCTCACGCACCTCGCCTCGGGCAACGTGCCCAAGGTGACGCAGCTCCCCGACACCATCCGCGCGATCGTCGAGGGCGCCTACGGCCACGGCATCGCGGATGCCTTCATCATCGCCATCCCGCTCGCCGTGATCTCGATCATCGCGATCGCGTTCATCCGCAACAAGCCGCTCTCGACCAAGAACGCCGCGGAGCAGCTGCGTGAGCAGGCCGAGGAGTCGGTGCTCGACGTCTCGGAGGCGGAGGTCGGGGCGAACATGTCGACCGGCACCATCCGGATCTCGGCAGCGCAGGCTTCCACGTCCACCGCCACAGGGTCGGTGACCGTCCTCGAGCACGACCGCGAGGATGAGCAGGGCCGGGAGCCGAGGAACTGAGATGACCATCTCAGACGCGGCGGTGTCCGCGGATGTGGACACCGCCCTCGGCGACCTCCAGACGCATCTGAACCTCATCTTCGCGAGGACAAGGACGCTCTGGCGCGAGTCGGCGGCGCGCATCGACCCCGAGCTGCAGGTCGGCGGCTACAAGCTGCTCGCCTTCATCGACCGCGCGGGCTCGGCCAGCGCCCACGAACTGGCCGAGCGGTTCGAGATGGACAAATCCGTCATCAGTCGGCACGTGCGGATGCTCGAGGAGCTCGGACTGCTGGCCTCGCGGGCGGACGAGCGGGACGGGCGGCTGCGCGTGCTGACGGCGACGCCGTCGGCCTGCGCCGCCCTCGCCGAGCTCCGCAGCGACCACGCCTCGCGACTGCGCACCGTCGTCGCGGAGCTCACGCCGGAGGAGATCGACGCCGCCTCCAAGGTCTTCCGACTGCTCGCCGAGGTCTGAGCGCCGCGCCACACGATCGCGCCGCACGATCACTCCGGATGTCTTCTCGGGTTGTCGATCGACGCCTTCTGTGGTTCAGTCGAATGTCTTGTCCGCGCGAGTCGGCGTCCCAAGACCGGACAGAACGGTGCTTCGGTGAATTGGATCGCCTCCAACCTCGGCCTGATATTCGATCTCACGATCAATCACGTCCGTCTGGCGATCGTGCCCATCCTCCTCGGCTTCGTGATCGCGGTGCCGCTGGGGTGGGTGGCCAGTCGCAATCGCATCGCCAGGACGTTCATCATCACCACGGGCAGCCTGCTCTACACGATCCCGTCGCTGCCGCTTTTCGTCATCCTGCCGGTCATCCTCGGCACTCGGATCCTCGATGACACGAACCTGGTCGTGGCGCTCACGATCTACGCGGTCGCGATCATGCTGCGCTCGGCCACCGATGCGTTCGGATCCGTCGATCGGGCGATCATCGAGTCGGCGAAGGCCATCGGCTTCTCGCGAGGCGGCCGGTTCTGGCGCGTCGAGTTCCCGCTCGCCGGGCCGGTGCTCGTCGCCGGCCTCCGCGTCGTCTCCGTGTCGACCATCGCCCTCGTCTCGGTGGGTGTGATCATCGGCTCGGAGAACCTCGGCTACCTCTTCCAGAACGGCAAGCAGCGCGGCATCCTCGAGGAGGTCGTCGTCGGGATCGTGATGAGTCTGCTCATCGCCCTCGTCTTCGACCTGATCCTCGTGGCGATCGGGCGGGTTCTGATGCCCTGGAGCCGCGCGGTCGGTGGTCGCGCCCAGGGCGGCGATCCCCCCGACAGCGACACCACGGCCGCCGATGCGGGCGCCGGCGGCGGTCGGCTGCTCGCGCCCCCGGGAGCGGGTGTCTGATGGACTTCTTCCTCGACGCCATCGCCTGGATCTTCGATCCCCCCAACTGGGTGCCGGGCTCGCAGAGTCCGCTGCCCATCGGTGACCGGCTCGTCGAGCACCTCCTCTACTCGGGGGTCTCGCTCGCCATCGCGATGCTGATCGCTCTTCCGCTCGGCTTCTACATCGGGCACACCGGGCGCGGTCGACAGTTCGTCATCGGCTTCACCGGCGCGATGCGCGCCCTCCCCACGCTGGGGCTCCTGTTCTTCCTCACGATGGTGCTGCGCTCCGGCCTCAGCACCACTCCGGCCGTGCTCGTCGGCTCCGTCATCGCGTTCGTCCTGCTGGCCATCCCGTCGCTGCTCGCCGGCGCCTACGCGGGGCTCGAGAGCGTCGGCCGCGAGGCGATCGATGCGGCGCGCTCGATCGGGATGACGGAGATGCAGATCCTGCGCAAGGTCGAGATCCCGCTCGGTCTTCCCGTGATCATCGGCGGGATCCGCTCGGCCACCCTGCAGGTCATCGCGACGGTGACGATCGCGTCGTACGTCGGACTCGGCGGCCTGGGGCGCATCATCTCCTCCGGCATCGGCCTCAACGACTACACCGTGATCCTCGGTGGCGCGCTCCTGGTCACCGTCCTCGCCCTCGTCATCGACGGCGTCTTCGCGCTTCTCCAGCGTCTCACCCGTACTCGGGGACAGGCGATGCGTCCCCTCCGCAGCGTTCAGCGAAACAGATCGGATGCCGCCGTGGCGCCGATCCTCGACGAAAGGACCCCCGCATGACCTCTCGAGCCCGCAAGACCTGGTTGACAGCCTCCCTGCTCGCCGTCAGCACCACCATCGCCCTCGCCGGGTGCGCGACCTCCGACCCGACGTCGTCCGGCGGCGGAGACGCCGCCGAGGGCGACGCCATCATCGTGGGTTCGTTCGCGTTCCCCGAGAGCGAGATCCTCGGCGAGATCTACGCGCAGGCGCTCGAGGCCGAAGGCTTCGACGTCTCCACAAAGTTCAACATCGGTCCGCGACAGCAGACGATCCCCGCCCTGCAGGACGGCTCGATCAACCTCATCCCGGAGTACAACGGCAACCTGCTGGCCTACTACGACACGGCCTACGAGGAGCGGACGACCGAGGACGTCGACGCCGCGCTGCCGGATGCCGTGGGTGCAGACGATCTGCAGGTGCTCGACTCGGCTGAGGCCGAGGACAAGGACGCCTACGTCGTGACGAAGAAGACCGCCGAGGAGAACGACCTCACGGCCATCGGCGACCTGAAGGCGCTGGAGCCCTTCTCGCTCGCCTCGAACCCGCAGTTCGGCGAGCTCGGGTACGGCATCCCGGGCCTCCGCGACGTCTACGGGGTCGGCACCGAAGCCGGTCAGGTCACGTTCGTCCCGTACGAGGACTTCGGCGGCCCCGACACCGTGCAGGCGCTCGTCGACGGCACGGTGCAGGTGGCGGACATCTACACGACCTCTCCGGCGATCAAGTCCGAGGATCTCGTCGTGCTCGACGACCCCGAGAACATGATCTCGGCGCAGAACGTCATCCCGCTGCTCTCGAAGGACATCTACACCGACAAGCTCGCCGAGGTGCTCAACGCGATCTCGGCGAAGCTCACCACCGACGACCTGATCGAGCTGCGCGACCGGGTCGAGGGCGACGAGAAGGCCTCGGCATCGACGGCGGCGGAAGAGTGGCTCACCGCCGCAGGCCTGCTCGACAAGTGACCGTGCGGACGGATCGGGCGTCCCTCACCTGATCGACGCCTGATCCGATCGAAGCCCCGCTGCCGCACCGGCAGCGGGGCTTCGCCGTATCATGGCGATCATGAGTGCCTCTTCCGACGACCCCGCCGGACCCGACACGCCCCACCACGACGCCGCGCCCGACGGAGGCGTCGATCTCGACGACGCGGTGTCGCGTGTCGAGCACGAGCTGGGGCGGCTCTTCGCCCGCATCCGCGTGAGCTGGCGGGAGGCGGCGCAGACCGTGCATCCCGACCTCCAGCCCCTCGGATACCAGGTGCTGACCTCGATCGCGACCGGCAAGGCGACGTCGGCCGGTGCGATCATCGAACGACTGCAGACCGACAAGACCGCCGTCAGTCGCCAGGTGCGGCAGCTCGAGCAGCTCGGGCTGGTCGAGAGCGTGCGGGATCCCGACGATCGGCGAGCGCGGGTTCTCGTCGCGACCGCACTCGCTCAGGAGAAGGTCACGGCCGCGCGCTCGCGCTATGAAGCCCGACTGGCCGCGCGACTCGGCCAGTGGTCGCAGGCCGACCTCGATCGCTTCGCCGAGATGCTCTCGGAACTCGGTGGCGGGGCATCCGACGGTGCGGACGGCAAGACTCCGGCATCCTGACCGGGAATACGCGACGAGCGACGCGACTTGACCCTCACTGTGAGTCTTTACGAGCCCGCCGTCTTCGGCGCCCTTCCGCTGTCCAACCGCGTCGTCATGGCGCCACTGACCCGCACCCGTGCAGACGATGACGGCGTGCCCACCGAGACGATGGTGGAGTACTACCGTCAGCGCGCGGGGCAGGGTCTCATCCTCACCGAGGGCACGTGGCCCGCGGCCGAGGGCAAGTCGTACCCTGGACAGCCCGGCATCGTGACGCCCGCGCAGATCGAGGGCTGGCGTCGCATCGCCGACGCCGTGCACGAAGAGGGCGGCACGATCGTGATGCAGCTCATGCACGGCGGTCGCGTCTCGCACCCGGCGATCTCCGGAGAACCCCGCGTGGTCGCGCCGAGCGCTCTCGCCGCTCCCGGTCAGACGCACACGCCCGAGGGCAAGGTCGACATGCCGGTCGCGCACGCTCTGACCCTCGACGAGATCCCCGAGGTCGTCGAGCAGTTCGTGCAGGCCGCGCGCAACGCGATCGCCGCGGGTCTCGACGGCGTCGAGGTGCACGGGGCCAACGGCTACCTGGTGCAGGAGTTCCTCTCGCCCGTGTCGAACGTCCGTGACGACCGGTACGGCGGGTCTCCGCAGAACCGTGCGCGCTTCGCGATCGAGGTCACCACGGCCGTCGCCGAGGCCGTCGGCGGCGACCGGACGAGCATTCGCCTGTCGCCGCAGCACAACATCCAGGGCGTCCTCGAGGAGGACGACGCCGACGCGCTCGCCACCTACCTCGCCGTGGCCGACGGGCTCCGCCCGCTGGGCCTCGCCTTCGTCGACATCCTGAACGCCGCCCCCACGGGAGAGCTCGTCCAGCGCATCCGCCGCGCGCTCGGTGCACCCCTGGTCATCAACTCGGGCTTCGGCGTCGTCACGAGCCGGGAAGAGGCCGAAGGCCTCGTCGCCGACGGATGGGCGGATGCCGTCGCCGTCGGCCGCCCCGTGATCGCCAACCCCGACCTGGTCGAGCGCTGGCGTCAGGGGGCCGACCTCAACGAGGCGCGGCCCGCGCTGTTCTACGGCCGCACCGGTGAGGGCTACACCGACTACCCCTCGCTCGAGACGGTGCGCGCCGACGCCTGAGCGGAGAACGCCTGTCGGATCCCGAACCTGAGCGATCCGACAGGCCGGGCGCGTAGCCTGAACCCCATGACGCTCATGAAAGCTCGCACCGCCGCCGAGGTCGTCGACTGGCGACGCCGTGTGTTCGCCCTGTATGACGCCGTCCGGCAGGCGGAATCGCCGGAGGAGGCGCACGAGCTCTGGCGCATCGAACGCGACGACCTCATGCTGCATCACCCGGCGACTCCGCTGCGTGCGGGCGACAGGGCCCTGTTCGAAGGGCTGCCCATCGCCTCGTACGATCCGCAGTGGCGTTTCGAGCTGCCGATCCTGCCCGCCGATCCCGGCGGATTCGACTTCGCGACCGGAACCGACGGCGTCGTGCCGTTCGAGCGCATCGGCAGGGTGGAGATCCCCGACACCGGCTCTCTCGACATCTGGCGCCTGACGACCTATGGCGGGGGATTGTTCATCCCGGTGCGCGACGCGCTGGCCGGACGCCCCGGCGGCACTTACGGGGGCGGCCGCTACCTGATCGACACGATCAAGGGCGCAGACCTCGGATCGGATGCCGAGCGCGGCACGATCGTCCTCGATTTCAACTTCGCCTACAACCCGTCGTGCGCCTATGATCCGGCATGGGCCTGCCCTCTGGCGCAGCCGGGCAACGTGCTGCCGGTGGCGGTTCCGGTGGGCGAGACGTACGCCGGCACCGCCGACTGACCGCCCGGGTCAGCGCCGGACGCGCGCCCGCGTCTTCGCGACGCTGCTGAGCGTGGCTCGGACCGGCGTGCCCAGGTAGAGGCCGAGCGAGGCGCCGGAGGCGAGCCCGATCCCGATCACGGCGGCGCCGATCAGCGATCCGCCGGTACCGACCACGCCGCTCTGCGTCCCCACGGCGTGCACCATCTCGAGCAGCCCCTGGAACACCGCGACACCGGGCACCAGGGGGACGATGGCGGCGGTCGTGACGGCGACCGACGGCACATGCAGGTTGCGGGCGATGAGCATGCCGATGAAGCTCGAGGCCAGCGCGCCGATCGCGCTCGCCGCGGCCGGATGCAGGTTGAGACCGGTCATCGCCGTGTAGCCGGCGATGGTGACGGCGCTCAGAAGCGCGCTGACGAGGATGATCCTGAGGCCGGCGCCGTTGAAGACCGCGACGGCGATCGCCACGATGATCGCGCCCGCGAACTGGTTCACCAGCGGCCCGAAGGGGGCGGGATCATCGGGGAGTCCCATGGTGAAGCCGAACACCTTGCCGAGCTCGAGTCCGACGAGGATGCCGATCACCACGCCGAGCGTCTGCATCGTGAGATCGAGGATGCGTCCGCCTGCGGTCAGCGCGAAGCCGTCGATCGCGTCCTGCGCGGCGCCGACCACGGTGAGCCCGGCGAGCATGAGCACGATTCCGGACGCCACGATGATCGAGGGGCGGATGCCGACGAACGGCTCGATCCCGGCCGCGCCGAGCGCCGACACCGCCACGGCGACGATCGTGGTCACGAATCCACCGGCGATCTGGCTGAAGAAGAGGGGGACCCTGATGCGGGCGAGGCCGGCCTGGGTCAGTGCGGCGCAGAGAGCGGCCACGAAGGTGAGCCCGACGACGATCGGCGATGCTCCCAGCATGATGCTGACGCCGACGGCCAGCAGCGCCCTGGCCACGATCACCACCGGCTGCTGGTAGCGGAAGGGGAGCCGGCGCAGCGCCTTGAAGGCGATGCGAGCGGATTCGAGGTCGAGCCCGTCGTCGATGTCGGCGACGAGTGCCTGCACCCGCTGCAGCTTCGCATGATCGGGGGCGGCGACGCGCACGACGCGGACGAGGGTCTCGGGCCAGACCTCGCCGCTCAGGTGGAACGAGACGGTGATCGAGTTGTAGGTGACGTCGACCTGCACGTCGCGCATGCCGTACGCCGCGCAGATGCGGGTGATGGCGAGGGTCACCTCGTGCGCCGACGCGCCCACTCCGAACATCGATTCGCCGATGCGGGTGGCGAGATCGAGGACCCGCGGCACCGTGCGCTCGTCGATGACGGGCATGGCCTCGGTGAGGGCCACGGCCGACGGATCGGTGTGCAGGACTCTGCGCACGGAGGCGAGCAGTCGCCGTGGGGGATTCTGGGCCATAGCCTCATTCTCCCGCCTCGGAGACGCGTGTTCCGGCGACCCGCAGGACTGCGAGCGGATCGTCGGGACGACGTCAGGCGAAGGCCGGGGTCGGTGCCTTCTGGACCGGCGCGGAGGCGGGCTCCGAAGGCTCCGGGACCAGGTAGAGGCCGCTGGGGGCGTTCGCGGTGAACGCGAGAGCCTCGATCCAGTTGCGGTTGATCGAGGGCTGCCTGCTGCCGCTGTACTTGAACACGAGCGAGCTGCCGGCGTGCACCCATACGGTCGTGCGTCCGCCGCCCACGCTCATGTCCTCGCGCCAGGTGAACGAGAACGGCTCACCGCGACGCAGCTTGGTGGTGATGACCAGCTGCAGGTGCGTCAGCGCCCGGTCCTCGATCTCCGCCTTGACGCTTCCTTCATAGACGAGCTTGCCCATCGTGATCTCCTCAGTTCGCCACGGAACCCGTGCCACGCGGTGCAATCAGGATGATCACTGGCGGTATTCCAGCTTCCCACAGATACCCACCCCTCGGGCTGCGATCTCTCTCAGGATCAGTGCGCATGGCGTGACGTCGGCACCCGGGTCGAGCGTCTGTCAACCCTCTGTGCCGATCCGCCGGCGGGTGTGGAGTCTGGAAGACCGGTGAACGACGAGGAGGACGCACGATGAAGGCACTCACCTGGCAGGGCACCCGCTCCGTGGCGGTCGAGGAGGTGCCGGATCCCGTGATCGAGCATCCGACGGATGCGATCGTGCGGATCACCTCCTCGGCGATCTGCGGCTCGGATCTGCACCTGTACGAACTCCTCGGGCCGTTCCTCGACCGGGGCGACATCCTCGGTCACGAGCCCATGGGCGTCGTGGTGGAGGTCGGCGGCGCGGTGAAGGACCTGGCCGTCGGAGACCGTGTCGTGGTGCCGTTCACCATCTCCTGCGGGCACTGCTTCTTCTGCCTGCGCGGCCTGCAGTCGCAGTGCGAGACGACCCAGGTCACGGAGTACGGCAGCGGAGCCTCGCTCTTCGGTTACACCAAGCTCTACGGGCAGGTGCCCGGTGGACAGGCGGAGTACCTGCGCGTGCCGCTCGCGGACTACAACCACATCAAGGTCGCTTCTGACCTCCCCGATGAGCGCTACCTGTTCCTCAGCGACATCCTGCCGACGGCGTGGCAGGGCGTGGAGTACGCGGAGGTCCCCGAGGGCGGCACTCTCGCCGTGATGGGTCTGGGCCCGGTCGGCCAGTTCGTGGCGCGGATCGGCACGCACCGCGGATACCGTGTGCTCGCCGTCGACCCGGTCGCCGAGCGGCGCGAGATGGCCGCACGACACGGCGCCGAGGTCTTCGACCTCACCGACGACATCGTCGAGGAGCTGAGGGACCTCACGGGCGGGCGAGGTGCGGATGCCGCCGTCGACGCCGTCGGCATGGAGGCTCACGGAAACCCTGGCGTCTCGCTCGTGCAGAAGGCGGTGGGCCTGCTCCCCGATGCGGCGGCCCGGCAGGTCTTCGACAAGGCGGGCATCGATCGCCTCGCCGCGCTGTATTCGTCGATCGACGTCGTACGACGCGGAGGGACGGTGTCTCTGAGCGGCGTGTATGCGGGAGATGCCGACATCCTGCCGATGAAGACCATGTTCGACAAGCAGATCAGCCTGCGCATGGGGCAGTGCAACGTGAAGCGCTGGATCGACGACCTGATGCCCCTGGTCGAGGACCTCGCGGATCCGCTGGGCGTGATGGACCTCACCACCCACACCGCGCCGCTCGAGGACGCACCGAAGCTGTACGAGACCTTCCAGCGCAAGGAGGACGGCTGCATCAAGGTGGTGCTGCAGCCCTCCACGGTGTGACGGTCAGGCGGCCCCGTACGACGGGGCCGCCTGATCCCGTCCCACCCGCCCGCGGACGAAGAACAGTGCGATGAGCCCGACCACGATCACCGCGGGATTCCCGACGCCCGCGAGCGAGCTCAGGGCTCCTTCCACCGGGTAGGCGGTGTGCAGGAAGATGCTGGGGTCCGTGCTCGCGTGCAGCAGGATCGGCGCGATGATCGTTCCCGTCACCCGCATCGCGAGGTACATGCAGACACCGAAGGCGAACGTGTAGACGAGCTGGAACAGTGTCGCGGGCAGCGACTGGCCCGTGAGGAGGTTGCCGGCGTGCAGCGCCGCGAACAGCGCCGACGAGATCGCCGCCACGACGATCTCGCGCTGCCCGGCCCGGCGGAGCAGCGTGACCACGAGTCCCCGGGTGAGCACCTCCTCGGCGAAGCCGATGAAGAGTCCCGTGAGCAGCCAGGTCGCGACGACCTGCGTCCCCGCGGCGCCGTAGTCGAACGAGAGCAGATGCAGCACGTTGAACAGGAGCACCACGGCGACAGCGATCCACATCCAGCCGCGCCCGCGGATCGGCTGCGGACGGAAGAGCTGATGCAGCCAGCCGACCGACGCGGCGAAGCCGATCAGGAGCAGGCATCCGATCAGGATCGGCGCGGCGTAGAAGACGAGGATGCCCGCTGCGCTGCCCGGATCGTCGATCTGCGTGGCGAGCGGTGTCAGCAGCAGCGAGAGGCCGTTGTAGAGGACGAAGTACACGACGACCAGCACCACGGCACGCCACCAGCCACCGCGGTCCCAGAAGCGGGTCCAGCCCGACCGTGTCGCCTCGCTCATGGATCTCCCGTCGCATCCGCGACGGTCGCGGCCCCTTCGCACGAATATATGGGTTGGTTCCCTCCGCGCGGCAGATGCGGATGCCGGTACGGATCACGCGGTGCGGGGCAGGCGGCGTGGGGCAGGCGGTGCGGGTCAGGCGGCGAGACCTTCGGCGAGGTACGCCAGCCGGTGCAGCGTCTCGGAGTTCCGCCAGCGCAGCAGGGGCGTCGTGAGCACGCCCGGCAGCAGCGTGGCCGGTCCGCTCACGGGCTCCTCGTCGATGCGCACCATCGTTCCGTCGCCGTACGAGCGCACGCGCAGGGTGACGCGTGCTTCGCCGATCGGCCAGCCCTTGGCCCGCATCACCATGCGGTGCGGCGGATCCCATTCCTCGACCACGGTCGTGTCGTCGAGGAGCGCCGGCCAGACCCCCACCGAGTGGTGGAGTTCGGCGCCCGGCCGGGGCCAGGTCTCGTCGACGTCGCGCATCCTCGATGCGCCGACGACCCAGGCGGGGTAGAGCCAGCCGTTCCCCAGAACCCGGAACACGTCCTCCGGGATGCAGCTCATCGTGCGTACGTTCTTCGCCATGTCGACTCCTGTTCTCGGTCACGCGGTCGCGGGTTCTCAGTCACGCGGACGCGGTCCGTCTGCGGCGATCCTCCCTGTATCGTGCGGGCCGGTCACGCCCTTGACCGAGGGGGTTGACGGCCGTGCTGCGTGATGCCCCGAGGGAACGGGCGCCCTGCGATGCGTGCCCGTTCCCTCGGTGGGCCTCCGCCACAGGCCGGGCGCGTGACCGGCTACGGTAGGGCACATGTCGCAGGCCTTCCGGATCTTCGCGCGCATCGTCGCCGGGCACTGGCCCGCGCTCATGGCGTGGTACCTCGGGGGAGAGGCTCTGCACCGGGTGCTCATCGAGCTCGCGGGTTTCGTCGGCGGCCACACCACACTCGGCGGTCTGCTGCTGCTGCCGCTCGCGGTCGCCGCTCGACTCGTCTCGTACGTCGCGATGTACCTGACTGTGCGGCCGTCGCTGCCGCACAGCCGCAGAGAGGACGCCGGAGGCATCCGCGAGTTCGCCTCCGCCACGTTGGCCGCGATCCTGCCCTTCTTCGCGTTCTACACGGCGTGGGGGCTGCTCGACGCAGACCAGATCGAGTTCTTCCAGATCGCGAGTTCGATCGCGCTCGCGGATTCCGGATACGACCTCGCTCAGGTCGGCGACCGAGGCGGCCTGATCGCGGTCGGCATCCTTCCGGTCGCCGTGCTGCTCATCGCCCTCCTCACGCGCGTGCTCTTCACCCGCTACGCCGCACGATTGCCGCGCTGGACCATCGTCCTCGCCACCTATGCCGAGGTGCTGTGGACGTTCATGCTGTTCACACTCGTCGCCCGCTGGTGGACGAGTGTTCTCGGCTGGTTCTCCCAGCGCGAGGCGGTCGGCTGGCTGCAGGGCGTCGGCGACTGGTTCGCCGTCAACCTCGCCCCGGTCGCGATCGTGTGGGAGGGGGCGACCTGGGTCGTCGGCATCCTGGTCGCGGCCCTCATCGTCCCTGCGGCCTGGCTGACGGTCGCAGGCGTGATCTTCGGCACCACCTTCGACTCCACCCCCTCTCTCGGGCGCTGGGGGGGAGCGGCGGCGCGAGGCGCGGCGCGGGGGGCAGCGATGAGCGTCGCGCGCACCCTGGTGATGCGACTGGAAGGGCTGTGGGCCGCCGTCGCGGTGATCTGGCGGGGAGGACCGCTGCTCTACGGCGCCTATGCCCTCTCCTACGCGGCCTGGGCGCTCGCCGAGCAGGCGGGGACCCGCGGCGTGCTGCAGGTGATCGGCGGTCACGAGGCATCGTTCTGGGCCGGACTCTTCCCCCTGGTCACTGTGGCGGTCGCTGCCGTGACCGAGCCGCTCAGGGTCGCGATCGTCGCGACGGCGTACGACGGGGTGATCGGGCGACCTCAGTCAGAACTCGACACCAGGCCCTCAGGGATCGATGTCGAAACGGGCCAGATCGTCGTCGCTGCCCTCGATGTCGAGCCGGAACGGTCCGTCGGCGTCGTCGGGAAGCAGGAAGACGAGCAGGATGCGGTACGCATCCGTCTCGACGGTGCATGAGCTCTCGCCGTCATCGGATGATACTTCGAGGCCCTTTCGCGAGCTGACCCAGGTGCGCGACGAGTCCGGCTCGGTGAGTGTCGATCGTCCGCAGAGCGAGGCGTCGAAACCTCCGCTCGACGACAACCGCACGCTGAGCGTGCGCGAGCCCGACGGAGCCTCGAACTCGCCCCACTCGGTGGCGCCGAGTGTCAGGGTCTGCCCGGCGATGTCGACGCTCGTGTCGGCCTCGACGACCCGGTCGGTCGGACGCGCGCTCGGCAGGATATCGAGCCAGATCGTGACCGCGACCATCGCGACAGCAGCGACGACGAGCGCGATCAGCGCCGTGCGTTGCCTGCGCCACCAGCTCACGGAGTGCTCCATGCGGGGGCCTCGATGTCGAGGGTCGGAACTCGTGGCAGGTCGTCCAGAGCGAGGGATATGGCGATGAGGTCGTCGAGCTCGGCGGTGTAATACGAGGTGGTCAGGCGCAGCTCCGCGGTTCCCGCGACGACGTCGGGAGGCAGCTCGAACGCCAGCATGCCGTCGGTGTCCGTGCCGACCCGCAGCGGTGCACCCTTGAGAGTCGTCGCGACCCGTTCGCTGGAGTGGAACACGCGGTCGCCGATCGCCAGCGCCGCCAGCTGGATCGCGGCATCCGCCTCGGTGGTGGGCGCAGAGGCGGTGACCCTCACCACGAGCCAGTTGCCCTCTGCGCTCCAGTGGGAGGTGGGAACGGCGACCTCATCGGCGAAGGTCGCGTCGGACGCCGTCGCGATCAGAGAGCGCGACTGCACGGCGTCGCCGACCGCCCCACGCAGCAGAAGGGGGCCGATCACCGCGTCGTCGCCGGGGGTGACGGCGGTGAGCGCTCCGGCGCCGAGCAGCAGCACGCCGCCCAGGATCCAGGGGCGAGCGCGCTTCATCGCGCATCCTCCGCGGCGACGGTGATGCGCGCGCCGACTTCTGCGGCGCGCCAGCTGACAGCGTTCGACGAGAGGATCACCGTTCCACGACGCACCTCCGCCTCGTGGACATCGAGAGAGACCTCGCCGTCCGAGAGCGCCTCCTCCGGCACGGTCCAGGCGAAGGTGACCTGACTCGGTACGCCCGGCTGGAGGATCACCTGTCCGGCTGAACCGTCGGCGCGCCAGACCGACACGGAGTCGGTCGCCGTCGCATCCGCCAGCTCGAGGAGGGGACCGGCGGTGTTGATGAAGTTGGCCTTCGTGCGGTCGGCGGTGGTGCCGACGCCGATCGGCGCATCCGTCAGGTTCTCCATGCGTGTGGTCATCACGAGGAGCTTTTCGCCCGGGTCGGCGCTCAGATACTCGGATTCGATCTCCGTGGCGACCTCGGCGCCGAGCACCGTGATCGCGTAGGTCGACATGCGTGCCTCGTCGCCGACGCCGAGTTCGGGCGGGTGCACGGTGGCCCGGGTGAAACCGCCCGTCACGCCCACCACGAGCAGGACAGCGGTGGCCGTCGACGCGGCGATCCAGATTCCCCGTGGTACGTCGAGGATCGCCCGACCCCATCGCGCGATGATCGCGCGCGCGGACAGCACGGGCGGGGCGGTGTCATGACCCGCTCCCTCGTGATCCCCCGTCATGCTCACGGGGTCAGCCTACTCACGCCCGTCGCCCCGCGACGATTACGGGCAGGTCTCGAACACGTACCCCTCGACATCCGGAGTGACGAGGTCGCGATCGCGCAGCACCATCGAGGCGGGGGACTCGGGATCGGCGCACATCTCGTCGAACGACCGCGGGAGCTCGTCGCTGTACTCGATGTCGATCACGGCATCGCCGTAGACGGCGGCGTAGACGCCGCATTCCTCGTAGACCGCGCACTCTTCGACCACGGCGAAGTCGAACCCGGCGCGCTCGTGCAGGACCACCGCATCCTCCGCCGCGTTCTTCTGCCCTGCCGCGAGCCCCGAGGCGTGGGCGACATCGACGAGCAGGGTGGCGAGGGCGAGGTTGTCGTCGAGAGTGAGCGCGTCATGAGATCGCGTGTACGAGTCGAGATTGTCGAACTCGACCGCGTCGAAGCCCGACGTCGCACACCCCTCGATCCAGGCCCCGACGGTCTCGGCGATGCGCTGACGCCGATCGTCCGTCGACGTGTCGAGCAGCGCCTCATCCGGCCAGTCCGGATCGAACACCGGCTCGCCGTCGCGCTGCAGCAGCAGGTCGCTCGGCCAGGACTCGAGCTCACCGGGCTGCGTCTGGAACCCGTTGACGTAGCAGACCGAGTACAGTCCGTCCGCCGGTTCGTCCGACCGATCGCGGCCCACGATCCCGACGCCGTCTGCCGGATCGTAGCCGCCGCCGAGCTGGTAATCGGGGGTGGCGCCCGCCGGCGGGAGAGCGGCATCCGGTGCCGCCGGTGGCGCGGCCGCCGCGCACCCGGCGAGAGCGAGGGCGAGCAGGGCCGCGGCCACCGCGGCCGCCACGCGCCTCAGTTGCCGGCCCCGTACAGTGCGGCGATCTCTTTCGAACCCATCCCCTGATCGTACGTGCCGTGCTGTGGCCATCCGGCGGGCGAGTCCTCCCACTCCTCCTGGCGGCCGTAGGGGAGGAGGTCCACCAGGCCGTGCAGGTGGCTGAGCCGCTCGGTGCCGCGGCCGTTCGTGTGCCACGTGCGGTACACGGTGTCACCGTCGCGCAGCAGGACGTTCACCGCGAAGCCCTCGTTCGGCCCGGCATCCATGTCCGTGCCGAAGGTGCTGTCGGCGCTCGAGTACCAGTCCATCCGATTGCCGACCCGGTCGCGATACGCCAGGGCTTCGTCGATCGGTCCGTTCGTCACGATCACGAAGCGCGCGTCGTAGTACCGCTCCAGCACGTCGAGCCGTGTGAACTGCGAGGTGAAGCCGGTGCAGCCGGGGCACTGCCACTCGTTGCCGTCGGACCACATGTGGTTGTACACGATGAGCTGCGGATGCTCGCCGAAGATCTCGGCGAGACCCACCGGCCCGTCGGCGCCGATGAGCGTGTAGGGCGGCAGCTGCACCATCGGCAGACGACGCCGCTGCGCGGCGATCGCGTCGAGTTCACGGGTCGCCGCCTTCTCGCGCACACGCAGTGCCTCGAGATCGCGACGCCACGTCTCGGCATCGACGATGGGCGGAAGGGGAGACGGGGTGCTGCTCATGACGGACCTCCGGATGCTCGGGCGGTGAACTCAGTCTGCGCCCGGCCACCGACACGGTCAACCGATGGGCGTCGAGGCTCCGTCGACCGTCTCGGCGGGCGCGTCTTCGGCCGGGTTGCGACGGATGCCGATCCACGACACCACGCCACCGAGCACGAGCAGGCTCGCGGTGACCAGAGCGGCGTTGTGGAAACCCGCGAGATCGAGGGTGCCGCCGATGATGGTCGACAGCATCGCCACGACGAGCAGGCCCGCGACACGGGACACGGCGTTGTTGACGGCGGATGCGATGCCGGAGCGCGACTCGTCGATGGCCCCGAGGATCGCCGAGGTGAGCGGCGCGACCGTCAGAGACAGACCGAGTCCCATCACGATCATGGCCGGCAGCACCTGCCACCAGTAGTCGAAGCTCTCGGCGACAGTCAGCAGAAGCAGCGCACCCGCGGCCATGACGATCGGTCCGACCGTCATGAAGATGCGGGGCCCGAACCTGCCCGCCCACGATCCGGCGCGTGAGCTGAGGAGGATCATCAGGATCGTCAGCGGCAGGCTGGCGAGACCCGCGGCGGTGGCGGCGAGCCCCGCACCCTGCTGCAGGTAGACGCCGACCACGAAGCCGTTGAGCGAGAGGGCGGCGTACACGAACAGGGTCGCCACGTTGCCCCAGGCGAAGTCGCGCACGCGGAACAGCGAGAGCGGCATGAGGGGAGCGGTCGAACGCTGCTGGCGCACCAGGAACCACGCGAACAGGGCCGCCCCCGCGAGGCCGGGCACCCAGATCGCGGGGGACTGCCAACCGAGGTTCGGCTGCTCGATCAGCGCGAACACGACCGCACCGAGGCCGATCGCGCACAGGGCGCCGCTGAGCCAGTCGACCTTCACGCCGCTCGGCTTCTCGGCGAGCTTCAGACGCGACAGCAGCACCAGCGTGACGGCGATCGGGAGCACGTTGATGAGGAACACGAACCGCCAGGACAGGAAGTCGACGAACAGTCCGCCCAGCAGCGGGCCGACCAGCTGAGCGCCGGTCGTGAACGCCGTCCAGGTGCCGATCGCGCGTGACTGCACGTCGGCGCGCATGGTCGCCGTGATCAGGGCCAGTGAACTCGGCACCAGCAGAGCACCGGCCGCTCCCTGCGCAGCCCGGGCGATGATCAGGATGAGCGGATCGGGCGCTGCGGCCACCGCGACAGACGCGACGCCGAACGCGATCAACCCGATGCGCATCACGAGCACCCGGCCATAGGCGTCGGACAGCGACCCCGCGAGGAGGATCAGGGCGCTGAGGGTGATCAGGTACGCGTCGACCACCCACTGCTGGGTCGTGATGCCGCCGCCGAGCTCCCTGCTGATCGCGGGCAGCGCGACGGTCACCACCGTCCCATCGAGGAACGTCACGAACGAGGCGAGCACGGCGACCGAGATCACCAGACGTTGGAGCGGGGCGAAGCGGGAGGTGGCCACAGCCAGACACTACTCCCGCCCGGGGACGGCCGGGGCGGCGCCGCCGACGCGCGCGTCAGAGCGTGGCGGTGCCCTCGAGGTAGAGGTCGCGCAGCCCCGCGGTGCCGTTCTCGGCGTAGGCGCGCAGCTGCCGCTGCGCTCCGGTGCCGTCCGTCGCGACGCGCGCGAGCCCCTCGGCGACGAGATCGGCGTCGCCCAGTCGATCGAGGGTCGGGGTGAGACGGTCGAGCAGGCCCGCGCTGATGCGTCGGACGGAGGCGACCTCGCCGGTGAGCGGATCGACGAGTCGCGCATCCGGCCCGAATCGTGCGGCTGTCCACAGTGACGCGTCGATCACGTCGAGCGGCATCGGTGCCGCTGCGTCGAAGGCGTCGCTGGTCATGATGCCGCGACACAGGGCGGCGGCGAGAAGGGTGTCTTCGGCATCGAGCTGCGCGTCGAACACCCGCACCTCGACCGTCGGGAAGCGCTCCGACAGTCGCACCGTCCATGACAGCGAGCTCGCATCCGCGATCGCCCCCATCGAGACGAGCTGATCGATGCGGGTGCGGTAGTCGTCGAGGTCCTCGAAATGCGGAGGGCTCCACGACGACGGCAGCCTGTGGATCAGGATGCTGCGCCAGCTCGCGAATCCGGAGTCGCGGCCGTGGGTGAAGGGGGAATTGCCGGTCAGTGCGAGCAGGGTGGGCAGCCAGGCGCGGATGCGGTTGAGCACGCGTACGCGCTCCTCGTCGCCGTCGACCTCGACGTGCACGTGCACCCCGTTCACCTCGTGCTCGCGCGTGATCTCGCCGAGCTGCGCCGAGACGGCGTCGTAGTGGGGGGAGGACGAGACCACGAAGCGGTTGGGGGAGATGAACGGTGTGCCGGAGCAGGCGACGATGGCGCCGTGCATCGCGGCCGCGCGGCCCAGCCGACTGCGCGTTCGCCGCAGATCCGCCCTGGCCTGCTCGGTGGTGGTGACGGGCGCGGTGGCCGACTCGAGCTGGCACGTGAGGTACTCCGCGGTGAGGCCGGGACCGACCTCTCGCAGGATCTCGTCGCGCGCCTCGACGCTCATGCCCGAGGGGACGAGGGTCTGCTCATCGAGCAGTACGAACTCCTCTTCGATGCCGAATCGGGCCACGGGGGTGAACCTAGTGGTCCCTGAGCGTGGAGATCAGCTTCTCTTTGCGCATGCGGCTGTAGCCCGACAGACCCAGCTCCTTGGCGCGGGCGCGCAACTCCGAGACCGTCCAGTCCTCGTAGTCGCCATGCTCTCCGCCGCGTCTGCCGACCGCGCTGCGGCCGTCCCTCGCCGCCGCATTCGAGATGCGCGCGGCCTTCTCCTTCGAGGCGCCGTCGTCTCGGAGCTCCTCGTAGAGCTCCGGATCCTTGAGCGAACTGTTCCTGCGTCCGGGCATGACCTCTACTCCTCTCTCGTCGGCGGGACTGCACCGGCGGGCTCGCGCCCGCCGGTGGGGGACACTCAGTCCTTGAGACCGTCCCGAAGGTTCTCGCCGGCGTTGTGCGCGGCATCCTTCACGTTCTCGCCGGCCTGCTTGGCCGACGCCTTGGTCTGGTCGGAGCGGCCTTCGGCCTCGAGCTTCTCGTTGTCGGTGACCTTGCCGACGCCCTCTTTGATCTTGCCGCCGACCTTCTCGGCCGAGTTCTTGATGTCGTCTGCTCCGCTCATGGCGTGCCGTCCTCTCATCTGTCGATCACTGTCCGACCAACCTCGCACGGGCCACGGATGCTGCACACGGGATTGACAACGAGCGCGGCTCGTGAGAGCCGCGGATCGACCGTCGACGTGGACGTCCGGGCGGACTAGCCTGGCCCTCAGGCGGGTGGTCCTGCCCGTTCTCACCCCGGCTGCGGCCGACGACGGAGGCGGTACAGATGGACTCGATGATGATGGGCGCCATGACGCAGAGCATGAAGTCGATGCCCGACATGGCGGCGATGGACATGTCCGTCCTGCAGGCGTGCATGGACGCCTGCGCGGCATGCGAGCAGGCGTGCACCGTGTGCTCGACGCAGATGATGGACTGCAGCCCCGCGTGCATGAACTGCGCCGACATGGCGGGCACCATGATGAGGTCGATGCTGCGGATGCAGGGGATGACCCCCGCGTCGATGATGGCGATGCTCGACGCCTGCATCGCGATGTGTCAGACCTGCATGGACGAGTGCATGCAGCACGCGGATCACAGCGACGTCTGCCGGATGTGCGCCCAGGCCTGCAAGGACTGCATGGATGCCTGCATGGCAGTGAAGGACATGATGATGGCGAGCGCCTGACGCTCGCTCTCCGAAGGTCTCAGACGAGTGCGATGTTGAACTGCGTCCGCCCCACGGACAGGACGCCGTAGCGCACGTGCAGCGCGACCGGGGTGCCGATGGGAGCTTCGAGAGCGGCCCCCGCCGCACTCCAGATCTCGTGGGCGGTGCCGTCGAGTGTGCGCACGGCGAGGGTTCCCGAGAGCGCGTCGGCGTGCTCCACGACCGCATCGACCCAGTCGCTCGGAGTCGCCGATGCCATGCGCGCCCGGATGAGGTGCAGGGCGTGGCCGTCGGCGAAGGAGGAGCACGCGAAGCCGTGCCGGCACATGCACGCGGAACGCTCACGCACCGAGAGGGGCGGAAGGCTGTTCAGCGGCGTGGACACGGTGGTCTCCTTCGTGAGTGGACGTTCCGGCAAGAGTAGGTCGGTCGCGACACCGAGGGAACCGGGACCGACACGCGGTGAAACAAACGGGCGTAGACTCTCCGGGTGCTGTTGTCGAAGAGTGCTCCCCGGACGCCGGGTAGAGCGCGGAACGGAGCCGTGGGCGCACTCAGCGCCGCGGGCAGAGGCTGACGATCGGCCGGAGGCGGAACATCCGTCCCCGGTGGCCCGTCGTACCCCGCATCCGTCGTGATGCGCTCCCTCTTCTCCTGCCGCCGCTCGGCGGCCCGCCGCTTCGCGCGGCCGACACGAAAGTCTGCACCCTCATGCGTCCCATCGACGAGCGCACCCTGCGCGCCTCCTTCCTCAACGCCTCCCGCAAAGAGGTCTCCGACCTGACCCTGCCCCCGGGCTTCGCCGACCTCGACGTCGAGAAGCTCGACTACCTCGGCTGGGTCGATCCGAAGCTCCCCCGTCGCTCATACGTCGTCGCCTGGGTCGACGACGTCGTCACCGGCGTCATCCTGCAGCGGGCGGAGCAGCGCGTTCTCGCCAGGGCGCAGTGCTCCTGGTGCGAGGACGTGACGCTCCGCAACGACGTGCAGCTCTACGTCGCACGCAAGGCGGGCCCCGCCGGCCGCAAGGGCGACACCATCGGCACCCTGCTGTGCGCGGAGTTCGGATGCTCGCAGAACGTGCGGATGCTGCCGCCCTTGGCCTATGAGGGATACGACCGGGAGCTCGCCCGGGAGATGCGCATCCTCAGGCTGCAGGAGCACGTCGGGTCCTTCATCGCCGCCGTGCGCAGCTAGAGCGAGGCGCTTCCGCGGCCAGGGGGGCGGACGATGTCGGGGGCGATTCGTACGCTGGACGGATGAAGCTCCTCCTCCTCTCCCGCAATCCCGGGGCGATGCGTCCGTTCCTCGACGGCGTGCGCCCCGGGGCACCCCTGCGCGTCGGCTACATCCGCGATGCCCAGGTCGCGTATGCCGGCGCGCCCTTCGTCGCCGCCGAACGTCGCGCCGTCGAGGCTCTCGGGCACGAGATCGTCGACATCACGGTGCGGGATCTCACGTCATCCGCTTTCGCGGCGACGCTCTCCACCGTCGACGCCGTGTATGTCGCGGGCGGCAGCACGTTCGCTCTGCTCGAGGCGCTCACGATCACGGGGAGCGACGTCGTCCTCGCCGAGCGGGTGCGCGACGGGATGCCGTACATCGGATGCAGCGCAGGGTCGATCATCGCCGGGCCCGACATCACCCCCGCCTCGCTCATGGACGATCCCGCCGATGCGCCGTCCCTCACCGAGTTCGCAGGCCTGGGGCTGATCGACCGCACGGTGATCCCCCATGCCGACGGACTGCTCGAGCCCTACCCGTCCTCGCTGATCGACGAGACCATCGCACGGTACGGATCGAGTCACCGGCTTCTGCCGCTGCGCGACGATCAGGCGCTGCTCGTCGACGGCGATCGGGAGACGGTGATCGACTCGGCGGACTGAGGGGACGACTAGGGAGCAGCGCTGCGGCGCGACATCCGTCTCGTCGTGCGTCGGACGATCTCGAAGCGGGCGGGGCTCTCCGTCGCGGCGGTGGGTTCTGACCTGATCGGAAGTTTCGCCGATCGGCGACTCTGGGCGCCGTCGTCGTAGTTCCTGATCTTCGCCCTTGGCGGCGTGATCCACCGGAAGTGCGTCGCCGCTGTTCTCCTGGTCAAACAGGTCCCGCAGGGCTAAATGAGCAGGTGACCGGCGTTCGTGAGTGCGTCCTCTGCACGATCCGCGTCTCCGCGGGGAACCATCAGTACATCGCCGTCGTAGGTGGAGACGACGAACACAGGGCAGCCGATCGCCGACAGCGGAGACACCAGCGATGTCACCACTCCCGTCAATCCGAAGGGGATGGGGCCACCGACGTACAGGGCGGCCCAGGGCCCGTCGATCTCGGCGTCGGGCGGTGCGGAGCCAGCGGGGCACACGATGGATATCTCCTGCGGGGTGCGCGTGATCGAGACGAAGGGGCCTTCGCCGATCACGTCGACCAGGAGGGAACGGACGTCGGACGACACAGGAAAACGCGCGACGACGTATTCGCCCGGGAGGCGCTGCAGCGTGACGGGGGAAGTGGGCATGAATGCGACCCTTCACTACATTGCGCGGAAGGCTCTCAGCTGGAGCCACTGCATTCGCGCGGTCCTACGATACGGCACTGCCCCGGAGTGCTCAGGGTCTCGGAGCACGAGTGGGCGCGCCGAGACTCGATCTCGTCGCGCGTCACACGATCTCGAAGCGGGCCACCGTCTCCTCCTCGTCGCAGGCACCGCCGACCCACAGTCGGATCGTGCCGGGCTCGACGCGCTTCACGCCGTCGAGCCCGGTGAACGCGAGACGGTCGATCGGCACCTCGAAGCGCACGACCACCTCGGCGCCCGGCAGCAGCGCGACCCGGCGGAAGTCCAGCAGCTGGGCGACCGGACGGGCCACGCTCGCGACCTCGTCGTGCGCGTACAGCTGCACCACATCCGTGGCCGCCACCGCACCGGTGTTGCGCACCCGCACGGAGGCGTGGAGTGTCTCGCCGGCGGCGACCGATGCGGGGGCCGTGAGCCCCTCGTGCGCGAAGGTCGTGTAGCTCAGGCCGAACCCGAAGGGCCGCACGGGCGTGGGGTCGGCGCTGGTCACATCGGTGCGACCGCCCAGCACCGCGTGCAGGTACGAGTACGGCTGCGCCCCCGCCGAGCGGGGCAGCGAGACCGGCAGTCGACCCGACGGCACCACGCGTCCGCTCAGCAGACCCGCGAGCGCCGGAGCGCCCTCCTCTCCGGGGAAGAACGTCTGCACGACGGCCGCCGGTCGCCGGGGCGCGGCGGCGGGAGCGGATGCCGGGGCGGTCGCCGGCGCCGGGGCGTTCACGGCCCCGAGTCCGACCATCGTGCCCGTGGCGCCGGCGCGCGCGGGCAGCGCCCAGTCGAGCTCGTAGGGGCGACCGGTCATGGCGATCAGGACCACCGGTGTGCCGGTCGCGACGATGCTCTCGACGAGCTCGCGCTGGATCCCGGGGAGCCCGAGATCCTCGACGTCGTTGCCCTCGCCGACCGTGCCTCGCCCGAACAGCCCGGCGCGATCGCCCACCACGACGATCGCCAGGTCGGCTGCGTGTGCGGCCGCCACCGCGTCGGGGATGCCGGAGCGGTCGGCGCCCTCGACGTCGCACCCGAGGGTCGTGGTGACCTCCGCGAGCGGGAACTCGTCGCGCACGGCGTCGACGACCGTCGGCAGAGCGATGCCGGCGGGCGTGCCGGGGTGGTGCGCGAGCACGTGGTTGACGAACGAATAGCACCCCATCAGCGCGTCGGCGCTGTCGGCGTTGGGGCCGATCACCGCGATGCGCGAGGGGGCGCTCCCTTCGAGCGGCAGCACGCCGTCGTTGCTGAGCAGCACGATGGATTCCTCGGCCAGGCGCCGGGCGAGTTCGCGATGCTCCGCCGGGTCGAGGTCGATGTCGGTCGGGGGCGAGGTGAAGTCGGCATCCAGCAGCCCGAGCTCCTCCTTCTGCGACAGGACGCGTGCGACCGCGCGGTCCAGGTGCACCTCGGAGACTCGGCCGTCGCGCACCTGCGCGGCGAGGGTCAGATAGGCGTCGGGAGAGGGGAGCTCCACGTCGAGGCCCGCGGTGAGGGCGAGTCGCGCCGCCTCCGCCTTGTCGGCCGCGACGCGGTGCATGGTGCGCAGGAAGTCGACGGCGAAGTAGTCCGACACCACCACGCCGTCGAACCCCCACCGGTCGCGGAGGATCTCGGTGAGGTAGTGGGCGTCGGCGGTGACCGGCACACCGTCGATGTCGACGTAGGAGTTCATCACGCTGCGCACCCCGCCCTCGCGGACGGCCATCTCGAACGGGGGGAGGAGCACGTCCTCGATCTCGCGCCGACCGGCGCTGACCGGGGCGTGGTTGCGTCCGGCGCGAGACGCGGAATAGCCGACGAAGTGCTTGAGCGTCGCGTGCACCCCCTCGGACTGCAGCCCTCGGACGTAGGCGGTCCCCACCCGTCCGACGAGCAGAGGATCCTCGGCGATGCACTCGTCGACCCGCCCCCATCGGGGATCGCGGATCACGTCGAGCACCGGGGCGAGCCCCTGGTGCACCCCCAGCGTGCGCATCGACGACCCGATCGCCCGGCCGACCTCCTCGACGAGTTCGGAATCGAAGGATGCGCCCCACGCCAGCGGCGTGGGGAAGGTCGCGGCCTTCCAGGCGGCGAGCCCGGTCAGACACTCCTCGTGCACGAGGGCGGGGATGCCCAGTCTGGTCTCCGTCTGCAGCCGACGCTGCTCCGCCCAGAGCCAGGCCGCCCGTTCGGCGGGGTCGACAGGGCGGGTGCCGTAGACCCTCGTCAGGTGACCGATCCCGTGCGCGGTCGCCTCGTCGTACCGGGTTGAGCTCTGCTTCTCGCCGGCCATCGGGGCGACCACCTCATCGCCCTGATCGACCCAGAAGCCGACCAGCTGCGCCTGTTTCTCGTCGAGCGTCATCTCGGCGAGCAGCGCATCGACGCGGGGGGAGTGGCGTGCTTCGCCAGGGGACTGCGACATCGTGGTCTCTTTCTCGTTCTCTTCGTCGTCGGCGATCGCGCGCTCGACGGGATCAGCCCTTGACGGCACCGGTGAGCCCTCCGACGATGCGCCGCTCGAACAGGCTGAAGAAGATCAGTGCGGGGATCATCGACAGCGACGTGAAGGCGAGCACCTTGGCGGTGTCGACGGAGTACTGCGACGCGAACGACTGCACCCCGAGCGGCAGGGTGAAGGTCGCGGCGTCGTTCAGGATGAACAGCGGCAGCAGATAGCCGTTCCAGCTGCCGATGAAGGCCAGGATGCCGGTCGTGATGACCCCCGGCAGCGACAGGGGCAGGACCATCCGCCAGAAGAAGCCGATGCGACTGCAGCCGTCGATGAACGCCGCCTCCTGGATCTCGTCGGGGATCGCCCGCAGGAACGGCACCAGGATGATGATCGTCGTGGGCAGCGCGAAGGCGATCTGGGGCAGGATCACCCCGCCGAGGGAGTTCATCAGGCCGAGGCTGCGCACCACGATGTACAGCGGGGTGATCGCCACGGTCAGCGGGAACATCAGTCCGGCGGCGAAGAACGCGTAGAGCACGCCTCGGCCCGCGAACCGGTATCTGGCCAGCACGTACGCCGCCATCAGCCCCAGTGCGACGACGCCCACGGTCGTCGCGAGCGCGACGATCGTCGAGTTCAGCACCTGGCGCCAGAAGATCCCGCCGGTGAGCACGTCGAGGTAGTTCCCGATGGCCCACGGCTGGGGCAGACCCGCGGGATCCGTGGTGATCTGCGCGTTCGTGCGGAACCCGCCGACGATGATGTACGCGATCGGCGCGAGCATCAGGCCCACGGCGATCAGCGCCACGAAGTACACCGTGGGGTTCGCCCAGGGAAGCCGCGGCCTGGACGGGCGTCCCGGACGCTGGGTGACGAGCACCGAGGTGGCGGTCATCGGACGGACTCCTTCTCGAGTTCCGGCGCGACCGGCGCGTCGGGGGTCGTGCGCGTGCGGGGCCGACCCGACGCTCCGGTGAGCGCGCCGTCGGTGTCCTTGCGAAGCACGGCGCGCTGGTAGACGAGCGCGACGACGAGCGAGATCAGGAACAGCACCACGGCGACCGCGTTGCCGTAGCCGAAGTTGCCGGCGTTGCGTCCCTCCGAGACCATGTACGTCGCCATGGTCGAGGTGCCCGCGGTCGAGGCGATGTACTGCCCCCAGATGATGTAGACGAGGTCGAACAGCTGCAGCGAGCCGATGATCGACAGGAACGCCCAGATGCGCAGTGTCGGGGCGAGCAGCGGCAGTGTGATCTGCCACTGGATCTGCCAGTAGGACGCGCCGTCGATGGCCGCGGCCTCGTGCAGCTCCTCGGGGATGCCCTGGAGTCCTGCGAGGAAGAGGATGACGGCGAATCCGACGTATTTCCAGGTGATGATCGCCATCAGGGTCCAGATCGCGATGTCGGGGTTCGAGAGCCAGTCCGTGGCGAGGAATCCCAGGCCGATCTTCTCGAGCAGGTCGTTGAACGCGCCGTTCGTCTGGAGCATCAGGCTCCAGCCGGTGCCCACCACCACCTCGGAGATCACGTACGGGACGAAGATCAGCACACGGATCAGCGACTGCCCGCGCATCCGCCGGTTCAGCAGCAGCGCCAGCGCGATGGCCGCGGGTCCTTGCAGCACCAGGGACAGGACGAGGATGAACCCGTTGTGCGCGAGCGCGTCGAGGAACAGCGGGTCCTGCACGATCGTGAGGTAGTTCTTCAGGCCGACGAAGTCGGTCGGCGGCCCGTATCCCTGCCAGCTGAAGAAGCCGTAGAACGCGGCCATCAGCACGGGGAAGATCACGAACGCGAGGAAGACGACCAGGGCGGGCCCGGCCAGAAGGATCACTTCCAGCCGGGCTCCTGCCTCACGCCTTCGCCGCGGCATCCTGAACGGCCTTGACGATGTCTTCGGGGGTTCCCTGACCGGCGAGCATGGTGACGACGGCGACGTTCAGCGCGTTGCCGACGTTCTGTCCGTAGACGGTGTCGAGCCACTGGGTCGCGTAGGGGGCGGAGTTGTACGCCTCGAGGATCGACTGGAGGTAGGGCTCGGTGACGGCCTCCTGGGCGACGGTGTTGACCGGCGGCGCGTTGAACGCCTGGTAGTACGCCGTCTGCACGTCGGAGGTGCCGAGGTAATTGAGGAAGTCGACGCAGGCGTCGGGCGCATCGACCGAGCAGGAGAAGCCGTCGACACCGCCCATCATCGAACCGGGCTCGCCCTCGCCGCCCTCGATCTCGGGGAACGGGAACCAGCTGAGATCGGCGAGCGGCTCCTCGTCAGGGGTCAGCGAGGCGATGACTCCGGGGTTCCACGCACCCATGAGCTCCATCGCGGCCTGGTGGTTCGCGATGAGGCCGGCGGAACTACCGGCGCCCTGCTGCGCGGGGGTGGTCAGGAAGCCGGAGTTGAACGGCTCCGTGGCGGCGAAGGACTCCAGGTCCTCCCCGGCGCGGATCCAGCACTCGTCGCTGAAGTCCATCTCGTCGGCGGCTGCGGCGAGGGTGTCGGAGCTGCACTCGCGCAGAGCCAGCCAGTAGTACCAGTGCGCCGCAGGCCACGCATCCTTCGCCCCGAGCGCGATCGGGTCGATGCCCGCGGTCTTGAGCGTGGCGGCCGTCTTCTCCAGCTCGTCGAGCGTGGTCGGGTTCTCGGTGATGCCCGCCTCGTCGAACAGATCCTGGCTGTAGAAGAGCCCGCCGGGCAGCACGGCGACCGGCATGGCGTAGATCTTGCCGTCGAGGCTGTTGGCGGAGTACGCGGCGTCCGGGATCTCGTCCGCGGCCGCACCCGTGATCTCGTCGGTGAGGTCCTTGAGCTGCCCGGCCTTCACCATCGCGGCCATCTTGCCGCCGCCGCGCTGCAGGAAGATGTCGGGGGCGTCGCCGGAGTTCAGCGCGGTCTGCAGCTTGCCGTCGAGGTCCTCGTTCTGCACGGACTGGATCTCGATCGAGACGCCCGGGTTGTCGGCCTCGAAGTCGGCGACCGTCTTCTCCCAGAACTCCACGCCGGGTCCGGTGGTCGAGTTGTGCCAGAGGGTCATGCTGGTGTCGCCGCCGTCACCGGTGCCGGATGCGTCTGCCGTGCAGCCCGAGAGGGCAAGCGCTCCCACGGCCAGGACGGTGACCGCGGAGGCGAGGGGGAGCCTTCTGCTGTTCATGTGATCGTTCTCCTCATCGAGAGTTGCGCACCGCGTCGCTGCGGGCGCCTGCGGACGCTCGGGGGTGAGACCGCAGTGGGATGCAGTCTTCTGCCGTGCTCGAAGGGCGTCAAACGTTTTCGAAAACAGTTTCCATGCGGGAGCGCGCGGGGCTACGCTGGCGTCTCATGGGGGCTCGCACCACGATCCACGACGTCGCTCGGGCGGCCGGGGTGTCGGTGTCGACGGTGTCGAAAGCGGTGAACGGCCGATACGGCATCGCCGATGCCACCGTGCAGCGGGTCCTCGACGCCGTGAAGGATCTCGGATACGAATCGAGTCTCGTCGCGAGCAGCATGCGGGCCCGCCGCACCGGGGTCATCGGTGTGCTGCTGGCCGACTTCGAGCCGTTCAGCGCCGAGATCCTCAAGGGCGTCGGCACCGCCGTGCACGACACGGCCTTCGACCTGCTGGCCTACAGCGGCTCGCACCGCGGCGCGGGGGACGGCTGGGAGCGACGCTCGTTGAGCCGGCTCTCCGGCACACTCATCGACGCCGCGATCCTCGTCACCCCGACCGTGGTCAGCGCGGGGACCGAGATCCCGGTGGTCGCGATCGACCCGCACACGGGACGCGCCGATCTTCCGACGGTCGAATCCGACAGCTTCGGGGGAGCGCTCACGGCCACCAGGCACCTGATCGGGCTGGGCCACCGCCGCATCGGCTTCCTCGCCGGGCGCCCCGACCTGCGTTCGGCAGGACTCCGAGACGCCGGGTACCGGCGGGCACTGGCCGACGCCGGCATCGTCCTCGACCCGTCGCTCATCGGCATCGGCCGCTACGAACTGGACGCGACCAGGGAGTCCGCGCGGGTGATGCTCAGCGCGACGAACCGTCCGACGGCGATCTTCGCCGCCAACGACCTGTCGGCGATCGCGGTGATCGACGTCGCCCACGAGCTCGGACTGCGGGTGCCGGCGGATCTTTCGGTGATCGGCTTCGACGACGTGCCCGAGGCGACCCGCCGAGCGCTCCCGCTCACCACGATCCAGCAGCCCATGCGCCGGCTGGGGTCGGTGGCGGCGGAGATGGTGTTCACGCTGCTGTCGGGGCAGGCGATCGACGAGATGAACGTCATCCTGCCGACGCGTCTCGTGGTGCGGGCGACGACGGCGCCGCCGTCGCGGTGACCTCGCGCACTCGCCGCCACGCGGCATCGGCCAGCGCTGCGGACAGCCGGGTGAACTCCGCCACGCTCGCGCCGCCGGGCCAGTCCTCCGGCAGCATCGACGGCGGCAGGCCGGGGTCGAGATAGGGCAGCACGCGCCAGCTGTCGATCAGGCGCACGTACCCCGCGAAGGGGTCGTCGGGGAGTGCCGCGAGCGCCGACTGGAAGGCGAGGTGCTCGGCACGCAGCGCATCGAGATCCCACCAGGCCGCGGCGGCCTCGTGTGGCGTACTCGCCATGACCGGACTGTGCGCCTGGAACAGCGTGACCCAGGGGTGCGCGTCGAGATCGGCGACGATCTGCCAGGCCTCGTCCTGCAGGTGACCGGGGCAGATCCAGAGAGCGGGCGACACCACCCCCGCGCCGATCCAGTGCAGTCGGCGGCGCAGCTGATGGCGCACACCGCGGGCGCTCTCGGGGATCGAGAACGAGATCAGGCACCAGCTGTCCGCATCCGTCATCTCGCGCATCTCGAAGATGCGGCGGTCGCCCCGCTCCAGCATCGTCGTGGCCGCCGGGTTCAGGCGATATCCGACGGCGTGCCGACGCTCGGCCAGCAGCAGGCCCTTCTGCTTGAGCCGGGTGATGCCGGTGCGCGCCTGCGCGGCGGGGATGCCGAGGTCGTGGGCGAGCGCGATCAGATCGGCCGTGGAGACCCACTCTCCGAGCGGACGCAGATACAGGCCGATCAGCGTGCGCAGCAGCGAGGCGGTGCTGCCGGGGCGCGCATCGATGTCGTCGAGCACCGCGTCGTCGACGACCCGACGACCGGGGTCAGCGCTCATGCGACTCCAGGGCATCCCGCACCGCGAGCACGCCGGTGATCGTCTCGACGTGCGAGGTGCTGAGGGGCGACAGTCCCAGGCGGATGCCGTCGGGAAAACGGAAGTCGGGGATGATGCCCTGCGCCCACAACCGCTGCGTCACCGCGCGGAAGTCGGGGTGCCCGATCGTGACGTGTCCGCCGCGAAGGGCGGAATCCCGAGGGCTCAGGAGGCGCACGCCCAGGGGTGCGAGAGCCGCGTCGTAGGCGCGGACGGCGAGATCGGTCAGCGAGACCGACTTCTCGCGGACGCCCTCGATCGTCGACAGCTCGAGGAGGTCGAGCATCCCCTGCATGGCGAGCATCGAGGTGATCGGGGGTGTGCCGCTGAGCAGCTGGCGGATGTCGCCGGCCGGCACATACTCAGGGCCCATCGCGAAGATGTCCGCCGCACTCCACCAGCCCTGGATCGGCTGGCGCAGCACGCCCTGGTGGTCGTGGCGCAGGTAGGCGAACGCCGGAGAGCCGGGTCCGCCGTTCAGGTACTTGTACGTGCATCCGACCGCCATGTCGACGCCCCAGGCGTCGAGCTGCATCGGGATGACGCCGGCCGAGTGGCAGAGGTCCCACATCATCAGCGCACCCGCCTCGTGCACAGCGGCGGTGATGCCGGGCATGTCGGCGAGCGCCCCGGAGCGATAGTCGACGTGGCTGAGCGACACGAGCGCCGTGCGCTCGGAGATCGTGTCGCGCACATCGGCGATCTGCACTCCGCGCACGGGGTCGGGCTCGATCCACCGCACGGTCATCCCCGTCTCGGCTGCGACACCGGCGGCCAGGAAGCGGTCGGTGGGGAAGTTCCCGGCCTCGATCACCAGTTCGGTGCGGGTGGCGTCGGCGGTCGCGGCGGCCCGCATCAGTTTGTAGATCAGCACGCTGGTCGAGTCGGCGACGACCGTCTGACCGGCTGCGGCGCCGAGTGTCAGGGCGCCGATCCGGTCGCCGAGCTCCATCGGCAGCGCCATCCACTGCTCATCCCAGGAGCGGATCAACCGCGTGCCCCAGTCGTCGCGCACGAACGCGGCGAGCTTCTCGGGGATGTCGCGCAACGGGCGACCGAGAGAGTTCCCGTCGAGGTATGCGTCGACGCCCGGTGCGTCGGCGAACGCGTCGAGGTGCCTGCGCAGGGGGTCTGCGGCGTCGAGGGCGCGGGCTTCTTCGAGAAGTGCCGTCTCGAGACGGGCGGAATCGCGGGGGTCGGTCATGTCACACCTTCAGATCGGCGGGGGTGAGCGGGCGGGCGGAAGACGGGGTCGCGGTGACGTCGGCAAGGTGCAGCAGCACGGATGCGGGGTCGCGGGGGTCCTGTGGGGCGAGGGAGCGCAGCAGGTCGTCGCCGTCGATGCCCGCGTCACGGAGGGCGTCGAGCTCGGCGGGGTTCAGCCCGACGGGCGTCGGGCCGTTGCCCATGTCGGTGCCGTAGAGCACGGCGCCGCAGGCGGCATGGAAGCGGCGGACGTTGTCGACCGCCGTGGCGAGCGTGTCACCGTCATGGATGGAGAGCGTCGAGATCCAGGCGACGGATGCGGCCTGCGCCGCGATCTCGGAGTCGTCGAGGCGCTCGGTGAAGGGTGCGTGAGCCTGACGGGTGGCGCCGAGGCGCGCGACGCGCTGGGCCTCGCCGGAGCCCTGGGCGTGGGCGACGACGGGGAGTCCGCGGCCGGAGGAGGTCTCGACGATCGCGCGGAACAGGTCGTCGGCGAAGACGGGCCCGGCGTCGGCGTTGCTCGCGACCTTGATGAAGGATGCTCCGGCATCCGCCATCTCGGCGACCGCCGCGTGCGCCGTCTCGGCGTCCGCGAACTCGCGGAATGACCCTGCAGGTGCCCAGTTGCGGTCGCTCGGATACCCGCCGACCGGCGTGAGGAACGCGCCCGCGAAGTCGATCGCGACGCGGTGGGGGGCGCGTTTCGTCTCGCTCCGCTCGCTCAACGAGCGGGTGCTGTCGCCTTCCCGGTCCGCGAGCGTGCAGGCGTCGGCGTGGTCGCCCTCCTGGTCCGCGAGCGTGCCGGTGGGGGCGCGTTTCGTCTCGCTCCGCTCGCTCAACGAGCGGGTGTCCGTGTCGTCAACACCCCGCTCGTTGAGCGAGGGAGCGCCAGCGACCGAGACGAAACGCGCTGCGGCCAGTGCGGCGATGGCCTCCGGGGTCGCGCCCAGATCCACCACGCGTCCGAGCGTCGAGCGGCCGAGAAGGGTGTGGTCGACGAGCTGCAGGTGCACGTGGTGGTCGGTGAAGCCGCCGATGATCACGCCGTCGAGACGAGGCACGCCGGGCGCGGGACGCTCGTCGCGCAGCAGCATCCGTCCGTCGATCAGTTCGACGATGCCCTCGCGCCATCCTTCGCCGTCGAAGAAAGTCGCGGCGTGCATCAGCTGCCGATCTCGGTGCGGACGGTGTAGAGCTCGGGGAAGAACGTCAGATCGAGGGCGCGCTGCAGGAACCCCACTCCGCTCGACCCCCCGGTGCCGACCTTCATGCCGATCGTGCGGGCGACGGTCTTGAGGTGGCGGAAGCGCCAGAACTGGAAGTTGTCCTCGAGGTCGACGAGGTCTTCGCAGGCCTCGTAGAGGTCCCAGTGCTGCTGGTGGTTCTGGTAGATCTCGCGGATCGCAGGCACGAGTTCGGGCGTCTCGCGGTAGGGGAGGCGCACGTCGCGATCGAGGATCTCGGATGGGATCGGCAGCCCGCGGCGTGAGGCGTAGCGCAGAAACTCGTCGTAGAGCGTGGGCTTGTTCCACTCGGCGGTGAGCAGCGCGAGGTTGGCGGGATGGTCGCTGAAGACGCTCAGCATCTTCTCGTTCTTGTTGCCGAGCGCGAACTCGACGGCGCGATACTGCACCGACTGGAAGCCCGAGGAGTTGCCGAGCGCGCCGCGGAACTGCGCGTACTCGGTGGGCGTGAGCGTCGCGAGGATCGCCCACTGCTGGGTCATGACGTCCTGGATGCGCTTGACGCGCGCGACGCGCTTCAGGGCCTCGCGCAGATCGTCGCTGGCGAGGAGCTCGCGGGCGGACGACAGCTCGTGCAGCAGCTGCTTGAGCCACAGCTCGGTGGTCTGATGCTGGATGATGAACAGCAGCTCGTCGTGGTGCTCGGGCACGCTGACCGGGTTCTGCGCGGTGAGCAGCTGGTCGAGCGACAGGTACGACCCGTAGGTCATCCGGCCGGACAGATCGGTGACGATGCCGGCCTCGAGCTCGCGCTCGTTGTTCTCGGTGCTCATGGGTCGCTTCCTGTCGTGACGGACACGGCAAACATATAACAATCATGGCGAGCGTCACAATAATGAAATATGGAGAGCCTTCCTCGACGAGGCGGCGCACGGTGGATACCGTCGGCGTATGGGCGACAGCATCGAGGCGCGGACGTTCACGCGCCAGGACCGCACGCAGTTCCGCGCCAAGGCCGAGCGGTGTCTCGAGGCCCTGGCATCCATGCTGGCGGACGGCCGATTCTCCGCCGTCGACGCCCCGGATTCGCAGCTCGGTCTGGAGATCGAGCTGAATCTGGTCGACGAGCAGGGCGCACCCGCCCGGGGGAACGACGCGGTGCTCGAGGCGATCTCCTCGCCGGCGTTCCAGACCGAGCTCGCGCGCTTCAACGTCGAGATCAATGTGGCCCCGCGGCCGATCGGAGACGGGCATCTGCAGGAGCTCGAGACCGTGCTGCGCGGCTCGCTCGATGTCGCCGATCGCCGGGCGCGGTCGGCCGGCAGCAGTCTGGTGATGATCGGGATGCTCCCGACGCTCGACGAGACGCACTTCACCGAGCGCTGGTTCTCGGCAGACCCTCGATACAGCCTGCTGGGTCAGCAGATCCTCTCGGCGCGGGGCGAGGACATCGAGCTGCAGCTCGACGGCGTCGCCCTGAACGATGACCGACCCGTCGAGCGGCTCGCGATGGTCTGCGACACGATCCTGCCCGAGGCCGCATGCACCTCCGTGCAGCTGCATCTGCAGGTCGCACCGGAGTCGTTCGCCGCGTACTGGAACGCGGCGCAGGCGATCGCCGGTGTGCAGGTGGCGCTCGCGGCGAACTCCCCGTTCTTCGCGGGCAAGGCGCTGTGGCACGAGACGCGGATCCCGATGTTCGAGCAGGCGACCGACACCAGGCCGCAGGAGCTGAAGAATCAGGGCGTGCGTCCGCGCGTCTGGTTCGGCGAGCGATGGGTGACGTCGATCTTCGACCTCTTCGAGGAGAATTCGCGGTACTTTCCTGCGCTGCTGCCGGTGTGCGCGGAGGAGGATCCCTTCGAGGCGCTGGCCGAGGGGCGTGCACCGGAGCTCGCCGAGCTGCGCATGCACAACGGCACCGTCTATCGCTGGAACCGCCCGGTCTACGACGTCGAGGGCGGGACCGCGCATCTGCGTCTCGAGAACAGGGTGCTGCCGGCGGGGCCGAGCGTCGTCGACGTGGTGGCGGACGCCGCGTTCTACTACGGCCTCGTGCGCAGCATGGCCGAGGCGGATCGTCCGATCTGGACGCAGATGACCTTCGACGCCGCGGCCGAGAACCTTCAGGCCGCGGCCCGCGGCGGCATCGACTCGCGGCTGTACTGGCCGGAGGTCGGCGGGATCAGCCCGAGAGAGCTGGTGCTGCGACGACTGCTGCCCGCGGCGGCCGAGGGATTGGACGCGTACGGCGTCGACCCCGAGGTGCGTGATCGGTATCTGGGCATCATCGAGCAGCGATGCCTCACGGGACGCAACGGCGCCGTCTGGCAGCGGGAGAACGTCGCGGCTCGCGAGCGCGCCGGCGCGTCACGGCCCGAGGCGCTGCACGGCATGCTCGCGGACTACCTGGAGCGGATGCAGGCCGGCGAGCCCGTGCACACCTGGACGCACTGACACCCGCCCAGAACGGGAAGACGAACAGCGCGAAAGGAATCGCTCCGTTGTCCATGGGTCAGAGCAGACCGTGGGGCAGGGTGTCGCGCTGGTGCTTGCGCACATAGGTGCGCGCGCTGCGGCCCGCGTGGATCACGGTCAGGCGGTCGACCATGACGCGGATCAGCAGGTTGATACCCGCCACGATGAACCAGGCGAGCGCGAACAGCGCGGGACCGAACAGGATGTAGAAGATCAGCCCGCTGTCCATGCGCTCAGAGTAGACCCACGCCCGAGCGCGTCACAGCCTCGGCGTCCGCGGCGGCGGCGTGCGCCGCGCGCCGGGAGCGCCGATCGTCTCGAACGCCGCAGCGAGACGCAGCAACGCGGAGTCGTCGTAGGCGCGGCCGGCGAACGTCAGACCGATCGGCATGTCGATGTCGGACATGAGGCCCATGGGCACCGTGACGGTCGGGATGCCGAGGTGGCGCACGGTGAGGTTGCCGTTGGCGATCCACGTGCCGTTGCGCCAGCCGAGGTCGGCCGAGGCCTCGTTCACGTCCATGTCGGCGGGGCCCACGTCGGCGACGGCCGGGAAGACGACGGCCTCGAGCTCGTGCTCGTCCATCCACTCCTCGAGGTCGACGCGACGGGTCTCTTCGAGTCCGCGCAGTCCGTCGGGGAGCTCGGCCAAGTCCTCGAATCCGACGCCCGGATTCGCACGCACCCAGCCCGGGTACTCGGCGATGTCGTCATCGAACCCGGTGTAGCGGTCGGGGAGTGCTCCGTCGGGATGCGGGAAGATCGATGCGCCGTCGACCTGCGCGAGCGTGTGCAGCCGCGGGTCGCCGTTCGCCTGCAGGAAGTCCTCCCAGCCCCACGCCGACAGGTCGACGATCTCGCGCTGCAGGTATGCCGGCGACACGAGTCCGCGCGTCGCGATGGTGGGGGCGCCCGGACGGTCGCCCTCGTAGTTCGACACCACGGGGAAGTCGACTTCGACCACCGTCGCTCCGGCGGCCTCGAGGTCGCGGCGGGCCGCCTCCCAGCGCTCGATCACCGAGGCGCGGGTCTCGATGCGCTGCCCGGTGGGGCCGCCGATGCCGGGCGCGTCGGCGGTGCCGGCCTCCGGATCCGCGTTGATGTACATGCGCGGGATGCCGATGCGCACGCCGCGGAGGGCAGCCGTCGCATCGACCGTCAGCGCCGGATACGACTCGGGCCGTACCTCGGAAGACACGGGCAGCGTCACCCACGGCTGGGCGCGCCAGAAGTCGCCGCGCACCTCGGCATCGTCGGCGACGATCACGTCGAGGACCTCGAGCAGGTCGGCCATGGTGCGGGCATGCGGCACGACGACGTCCATGGTCGGCACGAGAGGCCAGTTGCCGCGGGTCGAGATCACCCCGCGGGAGGGCGTGTAGGCGCAGAGGGCGTTGTTCGTGGCGGGACCGCGGCCGCTCGACCAGGTCTCCTCGCCCAGGCCGAACGCCCCGAGACTCGCGGCCGTCGCCGTGCCCGACCCGTTCGACGACCCCGATGCGAAAGGTGCGGTGAGGAAGCCGGGGTTGTACGGACTCTCGGCGCGGCCGTAGACACCGCGCTGCATTCCGCCGTTCGCCATCGGGGGCATGTTGGTCAGACCCAGGCAGATCGCCCCGCCCGCACGCAGCCGCTCGATCGTGAACGCGTCGCGCTGGGCGACCAGCTCGGCGAAGGCGGGGCTGCCGGCGGCGGCGGTGAGTCCGCGCACCAGGTAGCTGTCCTTCGCGGTGTAGGGGATGCCGTCGAGCGGTCCGCGCACGGCGCCGCGCGCACGCCGTGCATCCGCCGCCTCGGCCTCGGTGCGCGCGTCGGGATTCGCGACCACGACCGCGTTCAGCGCCGTCGCGGTGTCGGGCCCGTCATAGGCGGCGATGCGCGCGAGGTACGCGTCGACGAGCTCGACGGCGGTGGCGGTTCCGGTCTCGAGCGCTCGCCGCAGATCGGCGATGGAGGCCTCGACGACGTCGATCATGAGACACCGCCGATGCGCGGCTGCTGCTGGGTGATGCAGTGGATGCCGCCGCCGCGATCGAAGAGCGGGCGGGCGTCGACGGTGACCACGCGCCGACCGGGATAGGCGTCGGCAAGGATCTCCCTGGCAGCCGCATCGGCCGTCGCGTCGCCGAAGCCGCAGGCGACCACGCCGTCGTTCGTCACCAGGTGGTTGACGTAGCTCCAGTCGACCGGGCCCTCGTCGTCGCGCAGGGTCGACGGCGCGGGGAGGTCGATGATCTCGAACGCGCGGCCCGCGGCATCCGTCTGCTGTGCGAGGTGCGCGCGCAGCTCGCGGGACACGGCGTGGTCGGGGTGGTCGGGATTCTGCTGGTCGTGCAGCAGCAGTCGGCCGGGAGAGGCGATCGTGGCGACGATGTCGACGTGCCCGTTCGTGCCGAAGTCGTCGTAGTCGCGGGTGAGTCCGCGGGGCAGCCACACGGCCGTCGTCGCGCCGATCGTGCGGGCCATCTCGGCCTCGACGCGCTGCCGGTCGGCGAAGGGGTTGCGTCGCGGGTCGAGCTGCACCGTCTCGGTGAGCAGCACGGTGCCCTCGCCGTCGACATGGATGCCTCCGCCCTCGTTGACCAGGGTCGAGCTCACCCGCTCGGCACCGACTGCCCCCGCGATGATGCGCGCGTGCTGCGCCGCCTTCTGCCAGCGCGCCCACGCGGGGGCGCCCCAGCCGTTGAAGATCCAGTCGACCGCGCCGAGCACGCCGGGGCGTTCGTCGTCGACCACGAAGGTGGGGCCGGAATCTCGCATCCAGAACTCGTCGACCGGCGCCTCGACGATGTCGATGGCGCGGCTCAGCATGCGCCGGGCGCGGGAGACCTCGGCCGGATCGACGATCATCGTGACCGGTTCGAATTCGGCGACCGCGTGCGCGACCTCGGTCCAGGTGGCATAGCCCTCGTCGCGCTCGGACGCCGTCTCGCCCAGGGTCGGCCCCTCGGCGGGGAAAGCCATCCAGGTGCGGTCGTGCGGTGCCGTCTCTGCGGGCATGTGCCAGGCCATGATTCGTCTCCCTCGCTGTCGATCCCTCTGTCGAGGCTGCGGAGCCGTGATCGCTATTGAACACGTGATCAACGAGTGATACGGTAGCCCGTGATGAAGACCACGTCAAGAGCCGCCGCGCCTCGCCGGCTGCCGCCCGAGGAGCGCGAGCGCTCGATCCTCGACGGCGCCGTCTCGCTCGCCGGCGAGAGCGGACTCGAGGCGCTCACGGTGCGCGCCGTCGCCGCCAGGGTCGGGGTCACGCCTGCGCTCGTGGCCCACTACCGCCCGGTCATGGAATCGTTCGTCGCCGAGGTCTTCACGACGATCGTCTCCGCCGAACGCGACGAGGCCATCGCCTCGTACGACGACGGGGTCGACCTGCGCACCAACCTGCTGCGGCTCATCGAGACGCTGCTCGACGACTCCCGCGACGACGTCGCCATGGTGTGGGTGCAGTCCTGGGCGCTCGGCGCCCGCAACGAAGCGCTCGGTGCACGGGTGCGCGCCGAGATGGACCTCTGGCACAGCGCGCTCGAAGACCTCATCGCCCGCGCCGCCGCCGAGGCCACCGACATCAGGGTCGACCCCGCATCCTCCGCGTGGATGCTGCTGGCCATGGTCGACGGCATGAGCGCGCACTCGCTCGTGCATTGGGCACCCCGCGACCGCACCGATCTCGCCCGCCGCACTCTCGCCGCCGTGCTCGACGCCCCGTCCACGACCACGACCCCCATATCGCCCGCAGGAACCCACAGTTAGGGACAGCTCATGGGAGCAGAACGCATGCACGCGGCCTCGGCCGAATCGACGGCGATCGTCGACGCCGTGCTCGACTACTCGCGACGACGGATGCTCGCGGCCGACGTGCCGCTCGACAAGCCGCAGTCCCCGGCCGAGCTCGACCGTCTCGTCGGCACCACCATCACCGACGGCGGTCTCGGATCGCAGCGGGCACTCAGCGTGTTCGAGCACATCCTCGCGCCCGCGTGTCTGACGACGAGCCACCCGTCGTACCTGTCGTTCATCCCGACCGCGCCGACGATCGCCTCCATCGCCTTCGACCTCGTGGTCTCGGCATCCGGTCTCTACGGCGGGAGCTGGCTCGAGGGAGCCGGCGCCGTCCACGCCGAGAACGAGGTCCTCTCGTTCCTCGCCTCCGAGTTCGGGCTCCCCGACACGGCCGGCGGCGTCTTCGTGCAGGGCGGCACGATCGGCAACCTGTCGGCGCTGGTCGCGGCCCGCGAGGCCGCGAAGGTCGCACTGCTCGAGGCGGGCAGAGAGCTGCCGCGTCGGTGGAAGATCGTGTGCAGCGTCGAGGCGCACTCCTCGAACAAGTCGGCCGCGAAGGTCATGGACGCCGATGTGGTGCTCGTGCCTGCCGGCCCCGACGGCGTGCTGCGCGCGGATGCCGTGCGCGAGGCGCTGCGCGAGTACGGCGACGAGATCTGCGCGGTCGTGGCGACCGGTGGATCGACCAACTTCGGCATCGTCGACGACATCGCCGGCATCGCCGCTCTCAAGGACGAGTTCGACTTCTGGCTGCACATCGACGGGGCCTACGGGCTCACCGCGATGCTGGCTCCCGAGGCGCGGGGCGTCTTCGCCGGTGTCGAGCGCGCCGACTCGGTGATCGTCGATCCGCACAAGTGGCTGTTCGCCCCGTTCGACTGCTGTGCGCTCATCTACCGCGATCCCGATGCAGGGCGCCGCGCGCACACGCAGCACGCCGAATACCTCGACACCCTCACGGATGCGGGGGACTTCAGTCCGTCCGACTACTCGATCCAGCTGACGCGCCGCCCGCGCGGACTGCCGCTCTGGTTCTCCCTCGCGACCTACGGCGTCACCGCCTACCGCGAGGCCGTGAGCGCGACGCTCGCTCTCACCCAGCGCATCGCCGCCGAGATCGCCGCGCGTCCCGAACTGCGTCTCGTGCGCGATCCGCAGCTGTCGGTCGTCGTGTTCGAGCGGGAGGGCTGGGAGCGCTCCGACTACGACCGCTGGTCCGACGAGCTGCTCGACTCGCAGCGTGCGTTCGTGGTGCCGAGTTCGCACGGAGGGCGTCCGAACACCCGCTTCGCGATCCTCAATCCGCTCACGACGTTCGACGACCTCGTGGGCATCCTCGACACGATGAAGTAGGCAGGGCGCTCCTATCCGCCCAGACCTCAGCGGGTCGTGTGCGTGTGCAGGAAGTCGATCGTCTGCTCCAGCGCCGTCTGCGCGTCGGGCATGTCGAGGTGGAACTGATACTCGTGCGGAAGAGCCGGCTCGTGGGGCGCCGGCCAGAACAGGGTCGTGACCTCGACCCCCAGTGCATCGAGGCGCTTGGCCATCGGGATCGACTGCAGCCAGGTGAGTCCGTCGCCGTTCCCTCCCGAGATGTACGTCGTCGGGAAGTCGGCGGTGACCCAGTCGACTGTCGACATGGTGGATCCGGTCGAATCCTCGGCCCAGGTCTTCGTGCCCGCGTATGCCCACATCGACGTCTTGAGCCCCCAGCCGGCGATGCCGTCGAGCTGGGCGAGCGCGGCGAGGTCGTAGACGCCGCAGTTCAGCACGGTCGCCACGACCTGTTCGGGCGTCAGCGACGGCGTGATGTCCAGGATCTCGGCGTAGTCGGTGCTGGTGATCAGCGTCGCCATCTGACTGGCGAGCTGTGCGCCCGCCGAGTCGCCCGCGAGCACGATCCGGGTCGGGTCGACGCCCAGCTCCTCGGCGTTCTCGTCGATGTATGCGAGGGCATCGTTGAGCTGGTGGACGGCGAGCGGATACACGCCCTCCGGGCCGATCGTGTAGTTGACGGCGATGGTCGTGTACCCCTCGGCGGCGAGGATGCGCAGGTACGGATCGACGTTCTCCTTCGACCCGGAGATCCAGGCGCCGCCGTGGATCCACACGACGGTGGGCAGTGGGCCGCTGGCCGATGCCGGGGCGAAGACGTCCATCGTCGTGTCGGCGCCCGCGTCGCCGTAGGCGACGTCGAGCTGCTCGGTGAGCTTCGTGTCGGGCACATGCCGGTCCATCTCGGCGGCGGTGTCGTCTCCGCCCTTCGTGAACACCGCGCGGATCACCATGGCGGAGGGCCAGGGGGTGATCGCGCCGACGGTGGCGATCACCGCGGTGACGGCCACCACGAGTCCCACGGCGATCTTCGCCCGGTGCCACGGGCGCCGGGCCCTCTTCGGGTGTTCGGACTCTTCGGCGTGCGCGCTGCTGTTCACGGAAACCCCTCCTTGGAGATCAGTGTGCCAGTACTCCTTTCAGTGCACTCCAAGGTTGAGAGTGCAATATTGCACTCTATGAACGACAGTGCAGGTTCACTGCGAGATCTCCGCAAGCGCGAGACCATCCGCTCGCTGACCGACATCGCGCGACGACTCACGGTCGATCACGGCTTCTCGGGTTTCACGGTCGAAGACGTGTGCGCGGAGGCCGGCATCTCCCGTCGCACCTTCTTCAACTACTTCGAGAGCAAGGAGAACGCGGTCTTCGGCTTCACCGAGATCGATCCACGGCTGCTCGAGCTCGACGAGGAGTTCGTGACGATGGAGGGCGACCTGCTCGACGACTTCGTGGGGATCATGCTCCGTCGGTGGGCATTGCTCGACCCGCTGTCGGATGCTCCGGCGCTGATGTCGGTCATCGAGAACGAACCGCGACTGCTGCGAGGCGCCTTCGAGCGGCTGGCCGAGAACGAGAGACGCGACGTCGCGCTGATCGTCCGCCGCGTGGGGGAGAGTGAGACGCTGCGCGCCGAGGTCGTCGTGCACATGACCGGCGCGCTCGTGCGCATGGCCGTGGACCAGCTCCTCCACCACCACTCCACGGAGTCGATCGACGAGCTCGTCCTGCGACGGCTCGACATCGCGCGTACCGCGTTCGCGACAGCGCCCGACTCCGCAGCTCTCCCCGCATCCGCGCAGAACTCCGCACCGACCTCCGCCCCGAAAGAAGACTGATGTCCGCCACCGCCACCACGGACGCGCCGTTCCTGCTCACGAAGCGCCGCATCTGGATCATCTTCAGCGCCCTCATCGCCGGGATGCTGCTGTCCAGCCTCGACCAGACGATCGTCTCGACCGCGATGCCGACCATTGTCGGCGAGCTCGGCGGGGTCGACCACCAGGTCTGGATCACCACCGCGTATCTGCTCGCGACCACCATCGTGATGCCGATCTACGGCAAGTTCGGTGACGTGCTCGGGCGCCGCACCCTGTTCCTCGTCGCGATCGCCCTGTTCACGCTCGCGTCGGTCGGCTGCGCCTTCGCCGGCGATTTCTGGACGTTCGTCGTGTTCCGCGCACTGCAGGGTCTCGGCGGCGGCGGTCTGATGATCCTCTCGCAGGCGATCATCGCCGACATCGTGCCGGCCAACGAGCGCGGCAAGTACATGGGGCCGCTCGGTGCCGTCTTCGGCCTCTCGGCGGTCGCCGGTCCGCTGCTCGGCGGATTCTTCGTCGACCACCTGACGTGGCAGTGGGCGTTCTACATCAACATCCCCGTCGGCATCGCGGCCTTCATCATCGCGCTCGTCGCCCTGAAGCTGCCGAGCAAGAAGGCCGAGAAGCCGATCGACATCTTCGGTGTGATCTTCCTCTCCATCGCCACGACCTGCCTCATCTTCTTCACCGACTTCGGCGGCGACAAGGAGTTCGGCTGGTCGTCGACGGCCACCTGGGCGTGGGGTGCGGGGCTGATCGTCGCTGCCACCGCGTTCGTGATCACGGAGTCGCGGGTGCAGGACCCGATCATCCCGCTGAGCCTGTTCCGCAACCCGATCTTCATCAACGCCACCGCGATCGGCCTCGTGCTCGGCATCGGGATGTTCGCCGCGATCGGCTTCGTGCCGACCTTCCTGCAGATGTCGTCCGGCACGTCGGCCGCCGAGTCCGGACTTCTCATGATCCCGATGATGGTGGGACTGATCGGCACCTCGATCTTCTCGGGCATCGCGATCTCGAAGACCGGCAGGTACAAGATCTACCCGATCGTCGGCACGATCCTCACGGGGATCGCCATGGTCTCGATGACCACGCTCTCGGCGGACACCCCGATCTGGCTCATCTGCGCCTTCCTGTTCGTGTTCGGTGCCGGACTCGGTCTGATCATGCAGGTCGTCGTCCTGGTCGTGCAGAATGCGGTCCCCTCTCACGAGATCGGCACCGCGACGAGCACGAACAACTACTTCCGCGAGGTCGGCGCCTCGCTCGGCACCGCCGTGTTCGGCACGCTCTTCACGACGCGTCTGACCGAGAACCTCGTCGGCGTGTTCTCCGGCGCCGGAGCGTCGGCCGACGATGCGGCGCAGTCGGCCGCGACGATCGATCCGGCCACCCTCAATGCGCTCCCCGACGAGGTGCGCGACGGCATCGTGACCGCCTATGCGGATGCTCTGGCACCCGTGTTCTGGTACCTCGTGCCGTTCATCGTGCTGGCGCTCGTGCTCTCGCTCTTCCTGAAGCAGATCCCGCTCTCGGATCAGGCCGGTCTCGTGGCCCGCGGTGAGGCGATCTCGGGCGAAGAGGCGGAGCGGCTCGAGGCCGAGCAGCGGTTCGGGTCGGGCGCCGGCGCGACGTCGACGGCCACGCGACCGAAGACGGCGACCGGAGGCACCGACGACAGCGGTGACGACGGGCAGACGGATCGCTGACGGCATCCGCCGACGCTGACGGAGTCGGCCTCGCTCACTTCGGTGGGCGAGGCCGATCGTCGTTCATGTGCTGAGCCCGGCGATGAGTCGCCGCAGGCCGTAGTCGAACGCCCGGTCGACGTCGCCGCCGAGACGGAAGGCGCCCGACAGCTCCATCTGCAGGAATCCCGTCGCCCACGCGGTGAAGAGGCGGGCGGCGTCGAGCGCGTCGTCCTCGCCGACGAGTGCCGTGGTCGCGCGGATGAGCGGTGCGGCTGAGCGCTGCAGGGCGTCGTGCGGCGCGGCCGTGCTGAACATGAGGCGGAAGGCCTCCGGATGCTGCTGGGCGAAACCGCGGTAGGCCTGCGCGATCTCGGTGATGTCGGCGTCTGTCGCGTCGAGGCGTGCGGTGAGCTCGTCGATCGCGGAAGCGGCGATGGCGGAGAGGAGGGCCTCGCGGTCGCGCACCCGCTTGTAGAGCGACGGGGCGCGAACGCCCACCTTCGTGGCGACGGCCTGCATCGTGACGCTCGCGGGGCCGGTGGCGTCGAGGATCTCGCGGCCCGCGGCGATGATCGCCTCGAGTGAGGTCCGGTCTGGTGTCGGCATGGCATCTCCTTGATGGCTATTGACAATAGCCATGATAGCTACGTAACGTAGCCATCGCAATCTTCCCGAAAGGATCCGCCATGAAGCTCGCACCGCACCTGCACCGACTCGGCAACGACATCGTCGCCTCCTACCTCATCGATCTGCCCGAGGGGATCACCCTCATCGACGCCGGTCTCCCCGGCCACTGGAAAGACCTGCAGCGCGAACTCGCCGAGCTGGGGCGCCCGATGTCCGACATCCGCGGACTCGTGCTGACCCACGGCGACGGCGACCACATCGGATTCGCCGAGCGCCTGCGCCGCGAGGCCGGGGTGCCGGTGTTCATCCACGCCGCCGACGCCCACCGGGTGCGCACCGGCGAGAAGCCGAAGACGCCGATGGGACCGGCTCGGATCGGGCCGATGCTCGGCTTCCTCGCCTACGGGCTCCGCAAGAACGCGATGCGCACCCCGCACGTCGCCGAGGTCACCGAGGTCGCGGACGGAGTCGTCCTCGACCTCCCCGGATCCCCGGTCGTGATCGGCATGCCAGGACACTCGCCCGGGAGCATCGCGGTGCACGTGCCGGCCGCGGATGCCGTGTTCGTCGGTGATGCGCTGACGACCCGTCACGTGCTCACCGGGCGGACCGGCGCACAGCCGGCCCCGTTCACCGACGAGCCTGCCGCCGCGCTCGCATCGCTCGACCGGCTGGCCGCCGTCTCGGCATCCTGGGTGCTGCCGGGCCATGGCGCACCGTGGCAGGGATCGCCCGCCGACATCGCCGCGGCCGTGCGCGCGGCGGGCTGAGCCGACGCCGGCGATCGGGACAGGCGTGTCGGCGGCTCACCGCCCGGCGAGCACCGCGGCGGTGTCGCTGACCGTGATCTGCGGGGGATAGAGCCCCATGATGTGCAGCGCTGCGGCCTGATTCTCGGCGGTCGATCCCGCGCACGCGTCGGCGACGACCGTGACGCGGGCTCCGGCATCCGCGGCGGCCAGCGCTGTCGAGATCACGCAGCAGTCCGTGGCGACACCGGTCAGCACGACGTGTGCGCCGCACCCCACGATGGCCTCGATCTCGTGGCCCCACTTGCCGAACGTCGGCAGATCGAGGGTCGCATGCGGCGAGAGGCCGACCGCATCGGGAACGAGGGCGAACAGCGGATCGTCGGGCGACTGATCCGCGAACGGCCAGGCGGCGAAGTACGCGCCCCACGAGGTGGTGCGGTCCGCCGTCGGCATCCACCGCGTCACGATCACGCGGTCGCCGAAGTGGTCGGCGAGCGCGCGGATGCGGGGCATCGCGTCGGCGAAGGACGGCGACCCCCAGGCGGAGTCCGCAGACGCGAAGATCGCCTGCGGGTCGATCACGACGAGCCAGGGGGCGTCGGCCGGGCGTCGCTCCGCGACATCCGTCACGCGGTGTGCTCCTGACGGCGGATCTTCGCCGCCCGCGCGAAGTAGGTGACGACGAACGACAGCACGAGGGCGAAGAACACGCCCAGGTTGGCGTAGGCCCAGTCCCCGTCGACACCGCCGACGAGGAAGAGCAGGTACCCCTGCCAGTTGTTCCAGGGTGCCGCGTCCGCGAAACCGTTGAGCACGAGGCCCCAGCCGATCACGCTGGTGACGACCATGGTGCCGATCGAGGTCCAGTCCCAGGCACCGTACCGTCCCCGGCTGTCGAACAGGGCGGACTCGTCGTAGTCCTTCCGGCGGCGCAGGATGTCGGCGATCAGGATGCCGGCCCATGAGGCCAGCGGAACGCCGAGTGTGATGAGGAAGCTCTGGAAGGGGCCGAGGAAGTCCGTGGCGAAGAACACGACGTAGATCGTGCCGATCGTGAGGATCACCCCGTCGATGGCCGCGGCCGACGGGCGGGGGATGCGGATGCCGAGGCTCAACAGCGTGAGGCCCGACGAGTAGATGCCGAGCACGGCGCCCGAGACGAGCGCGAGCACGGCGGTGAGCAGGAACGGCACGAGCACCCAGACCGGCAGGATCGTCGCGAGCGCGCCGATCGGGTCGGCCGCGATCGCGCTCATGAGCTCATCGTTCGAGCCCGCGAGCAGCAGCCCGAAGATCACGAGGATCACGGGTGCGACCGAGCCGCCGATCGTGTTCCAGGCGACGATCGCTCCATCGGATGCGGTGCGCTTCTGATACCGCGACCAGTCGGCGGCGATGTTGATCCAGCCGAGGCCGAACCCGGTCATCACCATGACGAGGGCTCCGATCACCTGGCCGATGCCGCCGTCCGGCCGGGACAGCACCGTCGCGATGTCGATCGTCGGCGCGGCGAGCACGATGTAGAGCACCGTCACAGCGCCGGTGACCCAGGTGAGCACCGACTGCATCCGCATGATCGTGTGATAGCCGAGCACGGACGCGGCGACGATCAGTGCCGCGACGATGAGGGCGGCCGTGATCTTCAGGGCGATGCTCTCGCCGTCGCCGCCGAGCTGCGTGATGATCGTCGCGGTCGCCAGCACGGCCGTGATCGCGAGGAACGTCTCCCAGCCGATCGAGGTCAGCCACGAGACGATGCCCGGCACCTTCTGACCCTGCACGCCGAAGGCGGCGCGCGACAGGACCATGGTGGGGGCGGAGCCGCGTTTGCCGGCGATGGCGATGAGCCCGCACAGCAGGAACGACACGACGATGCCGATGACCGACACGAGCGTCGCCTGCCAGAACGAGATGCCGAAGCCGAGCACGAACGATCCGTACGACATCCCGAACACCGACACGTTGGCCGCGAACCACGGCCAGAACAGGTCGCGCGGCGTCGCCGTGCGCTCGGTCTCGGGGATGATCTCGATGCCCGCGCGCTCGATGAGAGCAGGCTTGATGTCCGTCATTCCCTCATCCTGGCACCGACGGGGCGGCGGAGGGGTCAGCCGGCGAAGAACGCCCCCGCGACGCGCGTCAGGTCATGGAGGTCCGAGACGCCGGCGAGCTCCCGCGCGGAGTGCATCGAGAGGATCGGGATGCCCACATCGACGGTGCGGATGCCGAGACGCGTCGCCGTGATCGGGCCGATGGTCGACCCGCACGGCACGTTGTTGTTCGACACGAACTCCTGCGTGACGACACCGGCCGTGTCGCACCACTCGCGCCAGGCGGCGGAGCCGAGAGCATCCGTGGCGTAGCGCTGGTTGGCGTTGAGCTTGAGGATCGGACCGGACCCGAGCACGGGCTGCACCACGGGGTCGTGCTTCTGCGCGTAGTTCGGGTGCACCGAGTGCCCGACATCGCTCGACAGGCACCACGACGAGGCCAGCGCTCGGCGGCGCTGCGACGAGTCGGCGCCGAGCGCGTCGTAGACACGGCCCAGCACGTCCTCTAGGAAGGGCCCGGCGGCTCCGGAGCGCGAGTTCGAGCCGAGCTCCTCGTGGTCGAAGGCCGCGAGCACCGCGATCGGGCCGGATTCGGCCGACCCCGCGCGCTCGAGGGCGACGACACCGGCGTGCACCGAGGCGAGATCGTCGAGGCGCCCCGAGGCGAAGAACGCGTCGTCCCGACCGAACACCGTGCCGCGTGCGGAGTCGGCGATCACGACGTCGTATCCGCGGATGTCCGCTGCCGACACATCGGCCGACGCGGCGAGCTCCGCCAGCACGTCGGCGTCGGACGCGTCGCCCAGCCCCCAGACCGGCTGCGTCTCGGCCTGCTTGTCGAGGGCGAGGCCGTTGTTGTTGACGCCGCGGTCGAGGTGCACGGCGAGCTGCGGCAGGCGCAGCAGCGCGCCCGTGTCGGCGAGCACGACGCGGCCGTCGGCGAGGGCGAGGCGTCCGGCGAGGCGCAGCTCGCGGTCGAGCCAGGAGTTCAGCAGCGGACCGCCGTACACCTCGACCGCGGCCTGCAGCCAGCCTCTCGATCCGGTGGTGGGCTGCGGCTTGAGCTTGAACCCGGGGGAGTCGGTGTGCGCGCCGAAGATGTGAGCGGGGGTGGTCGCGACCGCATCCGCCGGCAGGGTCCAGGCGATGGTCGCCCCGTCGCGCACGACGAGGTAGCGCCCGCCGGGCGTCACCTCCCATGCGTCCTCCTCGCGCAGACGCTCGAAGCCGGCGTCCTCCAGGCGTCGGGCCGTCTCCGCGGCGGCGTGGTAGCTCGAGGGCGAGGCGGCGACGAAGTCGGCGAGATCCTCGGCGTGGATGAGGGCGTCAGGGGTGACGGGCATGGTGCGGCCTTCCTGCAGGGGGCGGTGATTCGATCGTAATCGGGCCTGACGGTGCTCTGCTCGCGCGCTGCTCGCCTCTGCTCGCGCGCTGTTCACCTGCCGGTCACCATCGCCGGGTACCGTGACTCCCGATAGCGCCTAGGGTTCCGGGGTTCGTCCCGTCTGGTCCGAGCGGCGCCACGGCGTCCCTCCGCAGGGTCGCCGTCATCTGACAGGACAAAAGCCCGGAGGACCCTGTTCGTCGCGCCCCGCGACGTACGGATGGGTCTCGCATGTCCGCTCTCGCCTTCGCCCTCGTGTTCGCCGCGGCGATCTCCCACGCCGCATGGAACGTCATCGCCCACGGCGTGAGTAAGGCGGGCCTGCCCTTCCTCTGGTGGGGCGCCGTCGGGGGCACGGTCGTGTGGATCGGCGTCATCCCTTTCACCGGCGGGCTCGGCACCGATGACCTGCGGGCATTCCTGTGGGGCGTCGGGGTGTCCGCCGTGCTCCATGTGATCTACATGGCGGTCCTGCAGCGCGGGTACCGCGAGGGAAACCTGTCGACCGTCTACGCGACCGCCAGGGGCACAGGCCCGTTCCTGTCGGTGATCGTCGCCGTCCTGCTGCTGGGGGAGCGCCCGTCCGCCCTCGCGCTCGTCGGCGTCGCCGCGATCATCCTCGGAGTGGTCGCGATCGGTCTCGTCGACCGTGGACGCGCGTCCCGCTCGCGGCGATCCCTCGACCCCGGGCTCGTGTTCGGACTCCTCACGGGCGTCGCGATCGCGGTCTACACGATCTGGGATGCGAACGCGGTGCGCACCTGGAACCTGTCGCCCGTCGCGTTCATGGTCGGCACCATGCTGCTCGAGATCCCCTTCTATTCGATCGGCGTCCGCGGGCGATGGGCCGCCGTGCGCACACTCGGCCGCACGCAGTGGCGGCGCATCGTGGCATTCAGCATCCTGTCGCCGCTGTCGTACATCCTCGTGCTCACCGCCATCCAGCTCGCGCCGGTCGCGCTGGTCGCCCCGCTGCGTGAGGTCAGCGTCGTGCTGGTCTCTCTGTTCGGCGTCTTCGCGCTGAAGGAGAGCAGACCGGGGTGGCGGATCGCCGCATCCGTCGTCGTCCTCGCCGGGATCGTCCTGCTCGCGCTGTAGGGAGGCGGGCGGCGCGGGTCGCGCGGGGTGCCGGGGAACGTGGTCGGTGAAACGGGTGATTGGATGGATGCTGTGTCGATCAGGTGGAGTCTTCGAGCCAGTGGTCCCTCGGATGCTCCGTGGATGGCAGAGCTGAGGGCGGTCGTCATGCGCCCCGATCTGGAGCGGCTCGGCCGCTACGACCCCGTGCGTGTGCGGCAGCGGTTCCTCGATGCGTATGCGCCGGAGAACACGCGCGTGATCGTCGTCGACGGAGACGACGTCGGGCTCATCGCGGTGCGGGTCGAGCCCGACGCGGTCTGGATCGAGCACTTCTATCTCGACCCGGCGGTGCAGGGGCGGGGGCTGGGATCTGCCGTGCTCGCGCATCTTCTCGCCGATGAGAGGCCCTCGGTTCCGTTCCGCCTGAACGTGCTGCAGGGAAGCCCCGCTCGCCGTCTGTACGAGAAGCATGGATTCGTGCTCGAGAGCGAAGACGACGTCGATGTCTTCATGAAGGCGGAATCGGCGCGGGCCTGACCGCTCGGCCCTCGATCCGTTTCGCGGGATGGTCCTCTCGCTCTGTCTCCGAGAAGCTCTCTCCCGTCCTCGCGGGGCCGGTTTCCCCCCCCTTGGGGGTGGACCCTCCCGTCGGGGCCGGTTCCCCCTACCTCCCAACGGGGCCGGTTCCCCCAACCCCGCGGGGCCGCCCCCCAACGGGGCCGGYTCCCCCTCCCATCGGGCCGGTTCCTCCGATCAGGGGTCGGCCCCCCAAGCGGGCCGGTTCCCCCATCTGTCTCACCGGATCGCTCGGACCGTGACATCTGCCTCACCCTTCGTCCAGCCCCTCCGCAGTCGACCCGCCAGCGCTCTCGCCGTGTCATTCCGGGAGATTGGAATACGCCTCTGGTCTGGGGTATTTGTGGGTGGTTTGGGGTCTCGAATGTCGGTGGTTGCGGGTTGACTTGCGGGTATGGACAGCACGACGGAGCTTTTGGATCGGGTCATCGYCGACCTTGACACGGTGTTGTCTGATGGTGTGCTGGCGGGGTTGGGTGATGCGGATCGGATCCGGGTGTTGTTGGGGGCGGGGGCGGTGTTCCGGCGGGNCGACCTTGACACGGTGTTGTCTGATGGTGTGCTGGCGGGGTTGGGTGATGCGGATCGGATCCGGGTGTTGTTGGGGGCGGGGGCGGTGTTCCGGCGGGCGGAGGCGGTGATCGTCGAGGCTGTCGCGAGCGATGACGGGGGTGAGTTCGCGCATGCGGTGGGGTGYCGGGGKGTGAATGAGGTGGTGCAGCGGGCGGTGCGGGTGGATGTGCGGGGTGCGAGTCGGGTCGACAGGGTCGTCGATCTGGTGCGGCGTCCGCTGAGYCTGTCGGGGGAGCGGATGCCGGCGCGGTGGTCGGAGCTGCGCCTSGCGTTGCTGGAYGGSGTGGTGGGGGTTTCGGGGTTTCTYGCGGCGACGGGCCCGATCGAGAAGGTGTGGGACCGGCTGAGTGTGGATCAACGCCTGGCGGCGGATGTCGCGTTGGCCGGGTGCGCCCGCGGATACGGTGTCGTGGTCGNCCCGATCGAGAAGGTGTGGGACCGGCTGAGTGTGGATCAACGCCTGGCGGCGGATGTCGCGTTGGCCGGGTGCGCCCGCGGATACGGTGTCGTGGTCGACGACGGCGGTGACCCTGATGTCGATCCGGACCTCGACCCGGAGGATGTGGATGGTTCGGGGCCTGCGCCGACGGTGCAGGATCTGGCGATGCTCGCGGAGGATCTCGCGTCGATGTTCGACCCCGATGGGGAAGAACCCAGGGATGAGGTGGCGTGTCGTCGTCGGGGTGTCACGATCGGCCGGTTGGCCGACGGGGTGCATGCGATCCGCGGGTTTCTGACCCCGGACGTCGCCGGGCAGTTCCAGGCGATCCTGGACGCGATCCTCAACCCCAAAGGCGACGGACCACCGATGCCGGGCGTGCATTTCGTGCCGAGTGACGGTGATGGTGCGGACACCGGTTTCTCGGACGTCGATGTCGACGTCGATTCCGGCGCCGGCACTGGCGTGGGCGGTGTGGGTGCCGATGCCGATGTCGATGCCGATGTCGATGCCGAGGGTGAGGATCCGTTCAACTCGGATCCGCGGTGTGTGCTCGATGATCGCACTTCGGCGCAGAAGCGTCACGATGCTCTCGCGATGGTTCTCACGATCGCGGCCCGCCACAACGACATGCCCACCCTCGGCGGTGCGGCACCGGTCCTCGTCGTGAACGTCGACGCGGCAGACCTCGCCGCCCACCTCGGCGCCACAGGTCTCCCCGCTGACGACAGCCACGTCGCCGGAGCCGCCTTCGGAAACGCTGCGCAGGGATCTTCCTTCAGCAACGCCGCGCAGGGGGCCGCCTTCGGAAATGCCGCGGCGTCGGGCGGCGGGAATGGTGGGTGGGCGACGATCACCGGTTCCGGTGCCCACGTGCCCGTGAGCGTCGCTGCCCATGTCGGGTGCTCGGGGACGATTCAGCGGGTGATGTTCGATGAGGGGCGGATCATCGCGATCACGACCACTGATCGGGTCTTCACGGTGCATCAACGGCGGGCGATCATCGCCCGCGACAAGGAATGTCTGATCCCGGGGTGCCATGTTCCGGCGTCATGGTGTGAGATCCATCACGTGATCGAGCACGCGAAGGGTGGTCCGACGCATACGGACAACGGTGTGCCGTTGTGCTGGTGGCATCACCGATCCCTCGGGAAGTCCGGGTGGGAGATCCGCATGAAAGACGGTGTCCCCCAGGTGCGGGGGCCTGTCTGGTGGGACCCCGACCAACGATGGCGCACCCCGAGACTCAGCGCGGCCAGACGGAGAGCCCCCGCGCGGCTCGCCCGCACGGGATGACAGGGGCGAGCGTCATCGACGAGAGTCCGTCATCGCGTCATCGCGTCATCGCATCACCGGTGCGACGGGCGCCGCATCACCGGACGGTGAGCTCGAACCCGGCGACCGTCGGCACGACGGCCACCTGGGTGAGGTCGTCGACATGGAAGGTCGGTTCATGCGAGGTGGCGTGCGAGCCGACCCCGATCACGCGCATGCCCGCGGCGTGAGCGGCCTGAATGCCCGCACCCGAATCCTCGAACACCACGCAGTCGGCCGGGTCGACACCGAGCAGCGTCGCGCCCAGCAGGAAGCCCTCGGGATCCGGCTTCGATGCCGACACGTTCTCTGCGGTCACGGTCAGCGAGGGGACAGTGAGACCTGCCTGCCCCATGCGCGCATTCATCAGCGTGAGATCTGCCGAGGTCACGATCGCATGAGGGTAGGGGTGCAGCGCCGCAAGGAGCACATCCGCGCCCTCGATGGCGACGACCCCGTCGACGTCCTGGCTCTCGTTCGCGAGCATCACGGCGTTCTCCCGGATGTTGATCTCGTGATCCCGCTCCGGCAGCATGATCGCCATGCTCTGATGGCCCTGACGTCCGTGCACGACGCTCAGCACGGTCGCCGGGTCGATCCCGTGCGGCGCAGCCCACGCCAGCCACAGGCGTTCCACGACGGCCGTCGAATCGACGAGAGTGCCGTCCATGTCGAGCAGGACGGCGCGGGCGCTGATGGTCTCGGTCATCTCCCCAGGCTACTGCCGGCGCATCCCGCACCCGTCGGCGACGGCAGAGCCGTGCGCCCGGATGCAGACCAATTCGGCTGCCCCGGCGGTGTCGGCTGCCCCGGCTGCCCCGGCCGGCTCACGTGCCCCGTCATCATCCGCCGAGATACGCACGGTGCAGCAGCTGCGGGTCGGCCGCCAACGCCTCCGCCGTGCCCTGGAACGAGACCTGCCCGCCGGCCACGACGACGGCCTCCCGCGCGAGCCCGAGAGCGAGCTGCGTGAACTGCTCCACGAGGAGGACGCCGACCCCCGATTCGGCGATCGAGGTCACGATCGGCATCAGCCGCATGAAGACGACCGGAGCGAGCCCGAGCGACATCTCGTCGATCAGGAGGATCTTCGGCTTCGCTGCGAAGGCGCGGGCGAGCACCACCATCTGCTGCTCGCCACCCGACAGGAGCGCCGTCGGCGAGTCGATGCGCTTCGCGAGTTCGGGGAACTGCTCGAGCGCAGCATCCAGCTCCGCGGGCGTTCGTGCGGTGAGCGAGATGTTCTCGCGCACGGTCAGCGAGGGGAACACCGCACGGCCCTGTTCGATGTGCACGATGCCGCGGCGGGCCCTCGCCACTCGCGAGAGCTTGTCGAGCGGCTCGCCGTCGAGCATGAGTGTCCCCGCAGAATGCGGCGTCACGCCCGACACCGATTCGATCAGGCTCGTCTTCCCGGCACCGTTCGGGCCCACGAGCGCCAGCACCTCGCCACCTCTGACGGTCAGCGACACGTCGGAGATCACGGGACCCGCTCCACGGCTGACAGCTACCGAGTCCAATACGAGTTCGCTCACTTCAGCAGCTCCGTCTCTCCCATATAGGCCTTCACGACGACCGGGTTCGCGAGCACCTCGGCCTGCGGCCCCGACGCCAGCACCCGACCGAAGTCGAGCACGGTGAGCGTCGGGCAGACCGAGCGCACCAGATCCAGATCATGCTCGATGATGATCAGCGCCACGCCGTAACGGGCAGGAAGCTCGCGCAGTCGAGCCGCGAGGGCCAGGTGCTCCTCGTGCGACAGTCCGGCCGCGGGTTCGTCGAGGATCAGCAACCGCGGTCGGGCGAGCACGTTCGCGGCCACCTCGACGAGCCGGCGGGTGCCGACATCCACGCTCGACAGACGCGAACTCGCGGGCGGGCATCCGAAGAACTCCAGCACCTCGTCGATGTCGGAGGCCGCGAGTCGACGTCGAGCGACGAACCGCACGTACGCACCGACCGTGAGAGCGGGCGGCACTCTGTCCTGCTGGAAGGTGCGCCGCAGGCCGAGCCGCGCACGACGCGTGGGCGACAGGCCGCCGAGGTCACGGTCGCCCAGGAGCACACGCCCGCCGTGCTTCGAAAGGAAGCCGCTGATCGCATCGACGAACGTCGACTTGCCGGCGCCGTTCGGCCCGATGAGGCCCATGATCGACGCCGCGGGAACCTGGAAGGACACGTCGTCCAGAGCCTTCAGTGCGCCGAACTGCACGGTGAGTCCCTCGACCGTGAGCACCGGGGCGCCGTCGAGAGCTCGTTCATCGACGGTCGCGGTCGTCGTGGTGGTGATCGCCGCGGCCTCGGCGTCGGCATCCGGGGGGAGTGCCGTCAGCGTCGCTGTCGTGGTCCGGCGATCCGCGCGCCTCCAGATCAGGTTGCGGATTCCCTGGCCGAGGTTGGTGCCGCTGGTGAGAGCCTGCACACCGAGCACTCCGAAGACCACGAACGCCCAGTCCTGCGGCACGCCCCAGCGCTTGAGCAGCTCGGGGACGAGAACCCAGAGGATGCCGCCGAAGATCGCCATGTCGATCAGATGCGCCCCCGACATGATCGCGAGCACGTACAGCGCGAGCGACTGCAGCGGCGTGAAGCTCGACGCGAACGGCAGCTGCACCTGCCCGGCGAGCAGTCCTCCGGCGATCCCGCCGAGGGCGGCCGAGACGGCGAATGCGGTGAGCTTGGCGGTCTGCACGCTCTGTCCCGCTGCGGCCGTGCCCCTCTCGGAGAACGCGACGGCCTTCCAGCTCGAACCCCACCGGCCCCGCTGGAGGAAGAACACGCCCAGCGCGCAGACCGCGAGAACGACGATCGACAGGAAGAAGAACTCCCGATCGTTCGAGAAGAGGTCCGGACGCTCGATCGCTGTGCCGTCCGCCGAGCCGGGGAATTGGATCTGCACCAGGGTCACATCGGCGGCCGCCGCGAAGCCGAGCGTCACGACCGCGAGGTTGACGCCGCGGAGTCGAAGAGCGGGCAACCCCACGAGGATGCCGACGAGACCCGCCGCGATGCCGCCGAATACGAGCCAGACGACGAAGCCTCCGGGGGCCTGCATGACGTTGAGCAGCGACACGATCCAGGCGCCGACGGCCGCGAACGTGAGCTGGCACAGGGCGATCATGCCCGCGGATCCCGTGACGATCCCGAGACCGAGGATCGCGATCGATGCGATGACAGCGCTGATCGCCAGGAAGACGAAGTAGCCCGGCAGTGCCGTGCTCAGGACGGCACCCACTCCGATCGCGACGGCCGCGACGGCGAAGGGCCAGGACAGACGGAACCAGGGACGGTCAGCGAGCGGCATCCCACACCTCCTTGCGCTGCGTCCACAGGAGGAGGACGACGATGAACAGGAACGGGAGGAAGTTGCGCACGAGGGCGACTTCGTCGATCTGCGCGACCAGACCGCTCAACACACCGAGCACCACGCCGCCGATGACGGCGAGATCGAGGCGACGGAATCCTCCGAGAAGGGCGGCGGCCGCCGCGGGGACGATGAGCATGGCGAGGCTCGTCGCGTCGTTCGACTGCGACGGCGCCACGATGATGATCGCGATCGCGCTGATCACACCCGTGACGAACCACACGGCGATCGAGAGCGGACGGGAGCGGATGCCGAGCAGCTCAGCCGTGGTCGGGCGCTCGGAGAGCGCGCGCAGCTGGGTGCCGACCCTCGTGCGGCGCAGCACGACGCGTACGGCGATCGCGGTGACGACGGCCATGACGACCGTCGCTACCGTGACCTGGCTGATCACCACGCCGCCGAACGAGAAGGCGGGACCCGCGATGATCGGCGTGAACGGCTGAGGCTTGTTGCCGAACAGGATGAACGACAGGGAGATCAGCAGGAGCAGCGGCCCGACGGTCATCGCGGACCGGGTGGTCGTGGACGCCTCGGACAGCCACGTCGCCGCGATCCATCCGATCGCTGCCGAGAGGATCCCGCCGACGAGCACGCCCAGCACGGAGCCGAGCCAGATCGGCACTCCGAGTTCGCTGACGAACCACACCGCGCTGAACGCGCCGAACATCGCGGTCGCGGCCTGCGCGAAGTTGACGACGCGCACGAGGCGGGACATCAAGGTCAGGCACACGCCGAGGACGGCGTAGAGACCGCCGGCGGCGAGGCCGGCTATGGCGCCTTGCAGCATGAGGCGTCCTTTCTGAGTGGGCCCCTCCTCTCGCTTCGCTCCTCGCTCAGGAACCGGAGTGCTTCCGGTCCCTGAGTGAGCGGATCGAGACGAGGGGTGTGGGACCTGGCTCGGTCCCTGAGCGAGCGGAGCGAGACGAGGGGTGTGGAACCTGGCTCGGTCCCTGAGCGAGCGGAGCGAGACGAAGGGCGTGGAACCTGGCTCGGTCCCTGAGTGAGCGGAGCGAGACGAAGGGCGTGGGGGAGGCGTTACTCGCCGATGCGCAGCCAGTCGTCGGCGACCTTCTCCCAGGCGTTCGTGCCGGATTCGAGGATGATGGGCCAGCCGGCGGTGTTCTGCGTGCCGAAGGCGTACGGCGTCCCGACCATCGGGTTCTCGATCGGATCCATGCCTCGCAGCGCCTCGGTGACGCTCTCGCGGGTGATGTCACCGTCCATGCCCTCGAGAACCTCGATGAAGTACTTCGCCGCGAGGTATCCGCCCTGGCTGAAGGAGGTGAGCGCGATGTCGTTCTCCTCCATCAGCGCGCGCCAGTCGGCGTTGATCTCGTCATCGTCGGTGAACGGGTAGAACTCGGCGGGCACGTGGATGCCCGCACCCGCGTTGTCGATCGCGCCGGCGAAGTTCTCGCTGTAGACGCTGGTCAGATACAGCCACGTCACGTCGTCCCAGCCCTGGGCGTTCGCCGCCTTGACCTGGCCGATCGCATCGGGCTCGACCGGGTTGATCGCGAGAGCCTTGCAGCCCTGCTCGCGCGCCTTCACGATGTACGGGGTGTAGTCCGAGGCGCCGTACGGCACGGTGTCGTCGACGTATTTCGGCTCCTTGCCGGTGATCTCGGTCCACTTGTCGATCGCGGCCTGGTACGTCGGACGCGTGGAGCCCGCGATCTCGAGCAGGATGCAGATGTCATCGAGCCCGAGCACCTCCGAGCCGTACTGCAGCGTGAGGGTCATGTCGTTGAAGGGGCCGACGTTCGCAGGCGAGATGTTGTCGCTCGCGAAGCATCCGGTGTCGACGCCGATGCCGGGCATCGAGAGGATGTCCTCCTGCTCGTAGTACTTGGCGTTGATCTCGCACTCGATCAGGCTGGCCGAGCCGACGAGCGCCACTGCTCCGTCGCTCCCCACCAGTTCACGGGCGGATGCCGTGGCCGTCGCCGGGTCTCCCTTGTCGTCGAGCGTCTTGTACTCGATGGTCCGACCGTCCAGGCCGCCGGCGTCGTTGAACGCGTCGAAGACCGCGGCTGCGGCCTGCGAGGCCTCGGGGAAGGTGGCCGGGCCGCTGATCGTGTTCACGGAGCCGACGACGATGGGGGCTCCCTCGCCGCCGCCGCTTCCGTCTCCGCCGGCGCAGCCGGCCAGGGTGAGGGCTGCCACGGCGATGAGCGCCACGCTGCCGGATACTCGCTTGTTCATGTGATTCCTGTCTCTCGAGATCGTGTCGTGCTGTGTGATCGGGTGGTGCTGTGTGATCCGGTGGTGCTGTGTGATCGGGTGGTGCTGCTGTCGGGTGGCGCTGCGGGGTGACGCTGTGGTCGTGCGATCCGCTGCCTCAGTCGCGCAGTGCGCGGTTCACGAGTTCCGTGTCGGTGAACTGCTCGAAGGCGACCACCTTGCCCTCGGCCAGCCGCCACACGTGTGCGACGCGGGCGGCGAAGAATCGACCGGTCGAGCGGTACGTGCCCGAGTAGGTCCCGATGCCGACGACCACGTCGCCGCCGTCGATGACCTCGTCGATCGCGACCGTGTAGTCGTCCCATTCGTCCTGGATGCGCGCGAAGACGTGGGCCGTCACGGCATTCGGACCGATGTAGGTACCGGCGTACGGGAAGCCTGCGGCTTCGGTCCAGCGCACGTCGTCGGCGAACGACTCGAGCATGCCGTCGAGGTCTCCGCGGTCGTTGGCGGCATAGTGTGCGGCGATGATGTCGGCGTTGCGCATGAGGGGTTCCTTCGTCTCGAGTGCGGATCCGGTGGCCGCGTCAGACCGGCTGCGCGTCGGGGTAGGTGACCGAGCCGAGCGGATAGATGTGCCCGCCGCCCCGCGAGTGCTCGGCGTCACCGTCGCCGTTCAGACCGAGGAAGATGCCGGTCGTCATCAGCTGGTAGCCGAGGTCGTGCAGCCAGACGCTGGCGACCGCGATGCGGAACTCGCGGAAGCAGAAGAGGTAGAGGCCGTCGGCGAACTTCCAGACCGTCGACAGATCCATGTCGCCGTGGCCCCGCTGCACGCCTTCGAGGCACTGCCACGCATAGCGCCGACTCGAGATGTACACGTGCTCGTAGAGATGGTGAGGGCTGTAGCGGTAGACATTGCGGGTGCCGATGAGGTCGCGGCTCGGGCCCGGCACCTCACCGGTGGCCGCGCCGCGATCGGTCGCCGCCGCCCAGAAGTCCTGTCCGACCTGCGGAGTGCCCGCGACGGCCGCCGCGGCGATGCGCGATCGCACGACCGTCGCACGGTGCGTCGTGGTCGAATAGACGACGGTGATCGCCTCGCGTTCGCGACTCTCGAGCGGGATGTTGACGAAGACGACGTCATCGCGCACCGTGACGGCGTCGTACGGGTCGATGCCGGTCGAGCCGAGACCCGACCAGGTGACGGCCACGGCGTCGAACGAGAGGGACAGCGTGGAACCGTCATCGAGCGTCAGCGTCATGGCGGTGCCGGAGAGCGAGGCGTTCGGCAGGCGGAACGTGTCGATCCCCGCGGCGAACTCGTCGTAGGTGCGCCATTCGTCGAGCGCGGGATCGGTCGAGACAGGGGCGGTCATGAGGGTCCTGACGTCGCATGCTGCGGAGCATCCTCGCTCCGGGCACCGCGTCCTCGCGGTGTGCTTGCCTCATGCTCCGGCGGCGCACGGCATCCGTTCAAGGGATGCGGCACCATCGCGCGCCGAGAGTCAACCGGCGTGCCCTCCGGGGCAAGGGCATGCCGCAGGGTCAGTGCGCGGCGCGGTACTCGCTGGGGGAGATGCCGAACGCCGTCTTGAACGCGCGGCTGAAGTGCGCGGCATCCACGAACCCCCACCGCGCGGCGACGGCCGCGACAGGACGGTCGGCGAGCATCGGGTCGAGCAGGTCGCGTCGGCACTGCTCGAGGCGCCGGGTGCGGATCCACGTCGAGACCGTGACGCCCTGCTCCTGGAAGAGTCCGTGCAGGTGCCTGGTCGAGATGAAGTGCGCCGAGGCGATCGAGGCGGGGCCGAGGTCGGTGGAGGCGAGGTTGCGGTCGATGTACGAGCGGATGCGCTGCACCAGTGCGCGGTGCGGATCGGCCGACACCTCATCGAGTCCGAGCTCGCGCGTGAAGACCGTCGTGACGAGATCGAGGGCGCTGTGTGCCAGGCGCGCTCCCGTGGTTCCGGCGAGCTGCTCGAGGTTGCCGGCGAGCTGCGTCAGGTAGGGGACGACCATTCCGCCGAGTCCACCCTGTCCCGAGATCCGCACGGCCGTGAGTTGACCGACCATGTCGGCCGGGAGGCTGATGAGGTGCTTCGGGAACATCACGACCATGGTGCGGAAGTCGTCGTCGAACACGAGGGAGTAGGGGCGATCGGTGTCGTACACGGCCAGATCGCCCGGCTGCAGCACGGCTTCGCGGTCGTCCTGGATCAGCATCCCGGTTCCGGCGAGCATCAGGCTGAGCTTGAAGTACGACCGGTCGCTGCGCGCGATGAGCTCGGGGGTGCGCTCGACGACATGCGATGTCGCACGCACCTCGTTCACGTGCACCTCGTCGACGGAGGCGCCGCGGATCACGCCGCGGAAGTGGTCGGCACCCGACGTCGACACCTGCAGCGGGACGAACGACTCGGAGACGGCCGCTCTGAATTCGCTGATGTTGCGCGCGACGAGCGTGGACACCGACTCGGCGGGGGCTGCGGGCACACCGTTCATGACTGACTACCTCGGGTGGTGGAACGACGACTTTGTATACGATCCGTGTCGTGATGCTACCACCGGCTCGTTCAGACCGCGAGGCTTCTGCGATGTCGATGGAGGGCGGCCGTGCGAGGTCGGCGCAGCGTCCTTCGCAGGGCGAGGCTCAGCGCAGCGTCCGGGTGGCGTCGGCCGTGCGCTGCAGGGCGTGCACCGAGTGGGCATGGCGCTTCTGCGCGACCCCCACGAAGAGGCAGTCGACCAGGGCCAGCTGCGCGATCCTGCTGACCATGGCCCCGGCACGCAGGCGGGGTTCTCGCGCGTGGCTGAGCAGAGCGTGATCCGCCTCCGCGGCCAGGGGGGAGTCGGATGCGCCGGTGACGCCGATCGTGGTGCTCGCCGCCGATCGTGCGGTCTGCAGGAAGAGCAGCGTCTCGCGGGTCGTGCCCGAGTGGGAGAAGCCGATCGCCACGGTCTTCTTGGCGCCGAGCGCGGCTGCGGCGCTCGCCTCGTGCGCGTCGGTGAGCACGATCGCCGCATGGCCGATGCGCAGGAGTTTGTGGCCGAGGTCGGCCGCGACGAGACCGCTCGCACCGATGCCGAAGAGCAGGATGCGATCGGCGTTGTCCACCGCATCCACGGCTGCGGCGAGCACGTCGTAGTCGACGCCGGCGATCGTCTCCTCGATCGCGAGCAGCTCGAGCGCCGCCACCTTCGCCGTCGCCTCCCGGAGGGAGTCCGCGGCCGAGATCTCGGCGCCGAACCCGGTCGACGCGGGGAAATGCGCGGACTCTCGCCCGAGCTCGGTGGCCAGAGCCATCCGCAGCGCCGCGTATCCGTTCACGCCGATCGCGCGGCAGAAGCGTACGACGGAGGCGACCGAGGTCGAGCAGGTCGCGGCGATCTCCGTGATGGTGCTGTCGACGACGATCGTCGGATCGTCGGTGATGGTGCGGGCGATGCGCGCGAGCGACGGCGGGAGATTCTCGGCCGCTGTCGCGATCGTCGTCTGGATGCTCATCGCTCTCCTGCGTCCTGGCGTGTCGGGAAGGGGCGTCGGGAGATGCCCCGATGATTCTGAACAATTATTCCATGGCGGGTGCTCATTGCGTAGACTATTTCCATGCCTTCCCCCTCCGCCGTCGTGGCCGTCGATCTCGGCAAGTCGCGGTGCCGTGCGGTCGTCTCGGAGTCGGATGCCATAGCCGGCCGGCGATCCGGCCGTCGTCCCCTCCATGAAGGTGTCGGTGCGCCCGGCCTGGCTGCGACCGGTGGCGTCGCCGCCGCGCTCGAATCGATCCTTCCGCTGAGGGCTCGTCTGGACGTACCGATCTCGTCGATCTCCGTCGGCGCTGCCGGAGCATGGACCGCGCCGACCGCGGCATCCGAACTCGCTCGGCGGCTCGCCGACACCTTCGGCGTCCCCGCCGTCGTGACCTCCGACGTCGTGTCGGCGCACGCCGGTGCCCTCGGCGGCGGCGCCGGAGTGCTCCTGATCGCCGGCACAGGCGCGGCCGCCCTCGGAATCGACGGCAGCCTGGACGACGACGACGACGACGACGGCAATGGCGGCGGCGACGACGACCGCGGGACGGGTAGCGCTCGAGCCGTCCTCGTGGACGGCTGGGGGCCTGAGCTCGGAGACTTCGGCAGCGGCTCGTGGCTCGGTCGCGAGGCGCTGCGCGCGGTGCTTCGAGCATCCGTCGGCCTCGCGCCGAGTACGCGACTCACGGATGCCGTGGCGATCCCGATCGGTGCGCCGTCCGCGATCCACGCCTGGCTCGCAGACGACGGCCCGCTGCCCCGACGACTCGCGACGCTGGCCCCGCTCGTGCTCGATGCCGCGGAGTCCGGTGACGATGTGGCCGCGGATATCGCCGCAGAGGGCATCCGCCTCCTCGCCGCGTCGGCGACCGCCGCCTCGGCGCGCGGCGGGTCATCACCGAACGGTGCGTCAGCATCGGGGGGCGATGCGGTGGCTCTGAACGGCGGACTCACCGAGCACGTCTGGTTCCGTGCCGCGCTCGAGGCGGCCCTGCGCACTGCCGGACATGCCGTGGTCGTCTCTGCCGGCGATGCTCTCGACGGCGCGCTGCTGCTCGCAGACCGCGCCGATCTTCCCCACGAAAGGTTCGTGCATCGTGCCGAATGAACACGCCAGATTGACCACGCTCCTCGACGTCCTGTCGACCCTCGGAACCGAGGCCTCGACGACCGAGCGCGGCGATCTCGACCTGCTCGACACGATCGAGCTGGTGGATCGGATGAACGCCGAGGATCGGCGCGTCCCTGACGCGGTCGCCGAACGTCGCGCCGAGATCGCGGCTGCGGTCGACGGCATCACGGCGCGATTCCGCGAGGGGGGACGCCTGATCTACATCGGTGCGGGCACCGCCGGCCGCGTCGGCGTGCTCGACGCGAGCGAATGCCCTCCCACCTTCGGCACCGACCCGTCGATGGTGGTCGGGCTCATCGCGGGAGGCGAGACGGCGATCCGGTCTGCGGTCGAGAACGCCGAGGACGACGCCGATGCGGCGGGCCTGTCCTTGCGCGAGCTCGGACTGACCGAGCGGGACACGGTGGTGGGGATCTCCGCCTCCGGGCGCACGCCGTATGTCGTGGGGGGCCTGGAGGTCGCTCGGGGAGTCGGCGCGCTCACCGTCGCGGTCGCGTCGAACGCGGCATCCGACATCGGCGCGGTGGCGGACATCGCGATCGAGGTGGTCACGGGGCCGGAGTTCGTCTCGGGATCGACGCGCCTGAAGTCGGGCACCGCGCAGAAGCTCGTCGTGAACATGCTGACGACACTGTCGATGATCAAGCTCGGCAAGACGCATCGCGGGGTGATGGTCGACCTTCTCGCGACGAACGAGAAGTTGCACGCCCGCTCGATCCGCACGGTCACCGAACTCACGGGTGCCACCGTCGACGAGGCCGCGGCGGCCGTCGCCTCGGCGGACGGCTCGGTCAAGCTCGCGATCCTCATGCTCTCGACCGGAGCATCGGCGGACCGCTCGGTCCAGGCGCTCCGCGCTGCGGACGGCATGCTGCGCGTCGCCATCGCCGACCTCTCGCGCTGATTCGCGCTGATTCGCGCTGATTCGCGCTGATTCGCGCTGATTCGAGCTGACGCGCTCTGGCGACCTCCGACGCGGTCCGGCGCGGCTTCGCGAGCTCCCGCGGGTGAGCGCCCGAGGTGGCGATATGGCGACCGGGTCGCTCGGGTCAGTGGCCGCAGGTGCAGGATTCGCCCCCACCGCAGCATCCGGGCTGTGCCGAGCCGTGCGCCTGCGAAGACGGCGGCACGTCCATCGCGGGGTTCTGATCGAGGAAGCCGTTCGGTGTGAACCGGAATCCCGCGTGGTCGACGGGCATGATGGGCCAGTCCTCGGGGCGGGGGAAGTGCGTCAGGCCGAACGTGTGCCACAGCACGATGTCCTCGCCGTCGAGCGATCGATCGCCGGCCGAGTATTCGGGCAGACCGGATCCGCCCTGATGCGCGTTGGGGTATCTCCCGGCGGGCCAGTTCTGACCACGCTCGTGCTGCGTCGCCCACAGATGCTTGGTCGCGAACGTGGCGCGGGCGGCGACGGACGATGCGGGATCGGCCATGAGCAGCGCGGTCGGTTCGGGGATCAGGTGGTACGCGGTCGGGCGCCCGACATGATTCGTGCGCGTCGTGCTCTGCACCTCCCAGGCGCGGGCCACCGAGGTGTCGGCCTCGCGCCGCGCCTCCAGCTCCGTGCGGAGCTGCGTCTCGGACCAGGTGAAGGCGTTGCCGAACGGGTTGTCGGGACCCATCGGGACGCGCTGCGCGTCGATCTCGAAGAGGCGGTTCTCGTCGCCGTCGATCGCGACGTCGAGTCGCGCGCAGAACAGATGCTGATGCACGGGCGCGAACACCCCCGGTGCGAGTTCGGTCGCGTGCTTCTGGCGCACACCGGGTTCTCCGGCGCCGGCGAACACGATGCCGGTCGCCTTGGCCACCACCTCGATCGAGCCGTCGAGCGAGAAGTTCCAGTAGAAGCCGTAGTCGTAGTTGCCGATGGTCGAGAAGTACGAGATCACGAATCGTCGCGAGCGTCGTACGTCCGAGCGCCCCGCCAGGTCGGTGTGCTTCCAGAGGATGCCGTCGTCCTCCTCATGCATGCAGACGACGTTCGGGATGCGCACGGGGTTGCCGTGGTCGTCGGCGACGTAGCCGTCGAGGTAGCGGATCACGCCCAGACAGTCGCATCCGAGCTCGAGGTGGTTCGCGTTCTTGCCGAGCAGGTACTCGCCGGCATCGAAGTAGCTGATCCAGAACCGGCCGGGCGCGGTGTCGCCATAGGGAACGACCATCTCGGGCACGCTCGCCCTGCGCAGCACCGAGCGGCCGTCGAAGGCCACGTCGTGGAGCACGAGCCCCTCGCGCGCGTTGAAGCCCACCCGCATCGACCAGTTCTCCCATTCGACGAGCGACCCGGTGACCGAGAAGCTCGGACCCTCGGGCTGGGTGATCTCGATCGGCTTGAGGGTCGTCCGCGCCGGACCCTGCACCTCGGCGTAGTAGTTGCCGTGGCCCGCGGGCACCGGGACATCGCCCTCGTCGTCGATGCGGATCACGCGTCCCGCGGTCAGGTCGATGTGCACCACGAGGCCTTCGACCGGATGCGCCCAGGGTGAGTCGTTCTCGTCGTACTTCAGGAAGGTGAGCGAGCGGATCACTCGGCGCCCCACCTCGTCGGCACGGCCGGTGTACCCCGGGGCGAGAGGTCCGCAGAACGCGAGATCCCTGTGCTCCGCGAGTCCCCGGCGCGTCATCGCGGCCTGCCATTCGGGGGAGCTCTTGACGATCTCCTCCGCACGGGCGTACTCCTCGAAGAGGTACTGCGGCTGTCCGTACGGCGGGGCGTCGTTCGGTACACGCTCGGCGTGCAGCAACTCGCCGCGCGTGATCGAGACGACGACCTCGGTCGCGATGCCCGTCGCCGTGTCGAGCAGTGTCGCGTCGATGCGTCGGTCGATCGGCGCGCCGGGCCGCCAGGCGGCGAGTTCCTGGGTGGTGGGCTCGTCGGGCAGGAGCATCGGCACCCGCACGGTCTCGCCGAGCAGGCCTGCGGAGTCGAGCACCGCCCGGGCCGCGGCGATCTCCTCGCCGGTGAGCGGGTCGAGCGGGTGCGGCGTGGGGATCCGGTCGATCGTGACGGGCTGGGGATGGGACATCGTCGTACCTCACTATTTCGAGCGAGCGCTCAATAAACGGATGCGCATGATGCTACGCCGATGCCCCCGACGCGCACAAGAGCGTCGGGGAAGAGGATGCCGGAGCGGAGCGGAGCGGTGCGGCGAGGGGCGGGCGGGTGGCGAGGCTGTGTGGTCGGGTCGGGTGTTCAGGCCCGCCAGGGCGAGAGGACGCTGTCGAGCACCGCGAGGTGCGCATCCGCGCCGTGCGGCTCGGTGACCTCGATCACCTGCTGCCCGTAGGTGATCGACCGCAGCAGCGACATGAGCGCATGCTTCGGCGTCGTCGGTGACAGCTCACCGTCGGCGACGGCTTCGTCGAGGGACTCGCTGATGACGTCCTGCCAGGTCGCGAACGTCGGTGACCCCGCATCCGGGCTGGAGGCGAGTGCCGTCAGGCGGCCCCAGAAGCCGACCACCACGTAGGCCTCGGTGCGGGTGCCGTCGTCGACGGGAAGGACCTCGCGCATGAGCGCGTCGAGTCTGGCCAGGCCGCGCAGTCCTGCGGTCGCCGATCGGATCCGCTCGTCGGTGCGGCGGGTGATCTCGGTCGCTGCGGCGCGCACCACATCGTCGAACCCGTCGAAGTAATGCCAGAGCGATCCCGTCGCCACGCCGAGCTCCTTGGCCACCGCTCGTGACGACACGGCCTCGTGCCCGTCGCGTGCCGCCACGGCGAGAAGCGCCTCGGCGATCTGGCGTCGGCGCTGATCGTGATCTACGACACGGGGCACCCGCCCATCCTGCCGCATCGCGCGGGGTCTCGCTATTTTGAGCAACTGATCAATATAATCCGAACCGTGGACCCCCTCCTCCCCGCAGCATCGTGGCTGATGGCGCTCGCCGCCGTCGTGTCGGCTGCGGCATGCCTCGGCGTGTGGCGGTCTGTGCCGTGGCAAGGACGACAGAGCGCCCTGATCATGGCGGCCGCGATGATCATGATCGCGGCCGGCGGCGGCGACGCGATGATCGGTCTCGTGCTCGGGGTCGTCCTTCTCGTGTCGGCGATGCTCGGCACCGCCGGTGTGCGCGGAACGCCTGCGGCAACCGCGTGCTGCCACCGCGCTCTGGTGTCGCTCGTGATGGCGATCTGCTCGTTCGAGAGCCTGTCGACGGGAGGACGGGCGGTCGAGGCGGGCGGTCACGGCGCGCACGGGCTCGACGGGGTGCTGTCCGTGCTCGTCGTGGTCGGGGTGGTCGCTGTGGTGCTGTGGACGGTCGTCTCCGAGTGGGTGCTCGCCCCCGTGCATCGGGGGCGCACCGCCCGCCTGCTCGCCGTCGAGTCCTGGGCGATGGCGGTCGGAGTCAGTGTGATGTGGCTGGGTTTCTGACCGACGGTGTGTGTCGGGACGCGTCAGTGCGCTCCGCCGAGCTCGATCAGCACGACGCCCAGAGCGATCAGCGCGACGCCGATCGCCATCATGACCGAGAAATGATCCGTGAAGATCACCCTGCCCAGGATCGCCGTGATCGCGACGCCGGCGGCGGCCCATACGCCGTAGGCGACGCCCACCGGCATCCCCATCGCCAGGATCGTGCCGAGCAGGGTGAACGCGGCGAGATAGCCGACGACGATCACCGGGATCCATCGACGACGCCGCAGGCCCTCCGATGCGCGCAGGCTGAGAGTCGCGGTGACCTCGCTCGCGATCGCGAGGACGAGGAGCGCCCAGGTCACGAGGCCGCCTCGGCGGGTGTCTCGCGCACGTGGGATCCGAGCTCGACGAGCAGCACGCCGACCACGATCGCGCCGATTCCGATGATCTGCACCGTTCCGAGCAGCTCGCCGAAGAGCACCGTGCCCAGGATGGCGGTGAGTACGACGCCGATGGCCGACCAGATGCCGTAGGCCACGCCCACCGGCATCCCGCGGTCCAGCACGATCGAGAGCAGCCACAGCGAGCCGGTGTAGCCGATCACGACGGGGATCAGCCACAGCGGATGCGCGAAGCCCTCGGCGGCGCGCAGCGACAGGGTCGCGCTGACCTCGAGGACGATCGCGATCAGCAGCGGTGGCCAGGCCGAACGGCGTGGGCGATCTGTCATCGGGGGCCTTTCGACGAGGGCATGCGCGCGGTGTCCGTGGAGGCGTGCGTGGGGGAGAACGCGTCGGATGCTCGCATGATTCCCTGTCGGGCAGGTGAACGGCGGGGTGCGACGCCGCGATTTCGGAACACTCGCGCATGACGCGTACCCTGGACGCATCCCCCGAAGTTCACCCGGCAATCTCGCGCGCCGGCGACCTCGGCGCGCTCACACATGCAAGGACGCAGATGAACGTACCCGCCGCACCCCACGACGACTGGATGGCGCGAGAAGAGCTGGCCGAGCGGATGATCCCGCTCATCGGCGCGCTCAAGCGCGAGCGTGACGTGGTCACCTCGCTTCACGGACACCGCCTGCTGGGGCTCTCCGCCACCGGCATCGTCGAAGTGCACGATCGCGTCGCTCAGCTCGGCCACGGACAGGTCGTCGTCGACGACACCCTGGCGGTGCTCGAGGCCGTGCACGAGCTCGCACCGGGCGCGTCGTCGCTCGACCTCGCGCGTCTCGTCGAGGGGCATGCCGAGAGCGGTCTGCCGCTCGACGCGTATCTGGCCGATGTGCTCGCGCCCGCGGTCGGGGCCGTCGCCGCCGCCCCCACCGACGTCGTGCTCTACGGTTTCGGCCGGATCGGCCGTCTGCTCGCCCGCATCCTCATCGCCCACACCGGCGGGGGCAGCGGCCTGCGCCTGCGCGCGATCGTGGTGCGGCGGGGGGCCGAGAACGACCTCGTCAAGCGCGCGTCACTGCTGCTGCGCGACTCGGTGCACGGCCGGTTCGCCGGCTCCGTGACGGTCGACGAAGACGCCGAGCAGATCATCGCCAACGGCACCCGCATCCAGGTCATCTACTCCGACGACCCCTCGGCGATCGACTACACCGCCTACGGCATCCATGACGCGATCGTCGTCGACAACACCGGACGCTGGCGCGACGAGGCGGGGCTCAGCCGGCATCTGGAGTCGACCGGTGTCTCGCGGGTGCTTCTCACCGCTCCGGGCAAAGGTGCGCTGAAGAACATCGTGCACGGGATCAACGACGTCACCATCGACCCCGACGACCGCATCATCACCGCCGCATCGTGCACGACGAATGCGATCACGCCCGTGCTCAAGGCGGTCGACGAGGCGTATGGCATCGTCCGCGGGCATGTCGAGACGGTGCACTCGTTCACCAACGACCAGAACCTGATCGACAACTTCCACAGCGGCGACCGCCGAGGCCGCTCGGCGGTGCTGAACATGGTGATCACCGAGACCGGGGCGGCCAAGGCCGTCTCCCGGGCGCTCCCCGAGCTCGAGGGCAAGCTCACCGGCTCTGCGATCCGCGTGCCCACGCCCGACGTCTCGCTGGCCGTGCTGCACCTGAGCCTCGAGCGGCCCGCGGTCAGAGACGAGCTCAATGACTACCTGCGTCGTGTCTCACTGCACTCGAAGCTGCGCCAGCAGATCGACTACGTCGAGAGCCCGGAGGTCGTCTCGACGGACTTCGTCGGGTCGCACCGCGCCGGGATCGTCGACGGCCTCGCGACCATCGCCACCGACACGGACGTCGTGCTCTACGTCTGGTACGACAACGAGTACGGATACTCCTGCCAGGTCATCCGCGTGCTCGAGGTCATGGCCGGTTCGCACCCGATCGTGCTGCCGGAGCGGCGAGAGGTCACGCTGCACGGCTGAGCGACGCCGGGTCGCAGCGGGGTGTCGCAGGCCACGGGCATGATGAGGGTATGAAGACCTCGACCCTGCTGTCGGAGCGTCTGCGCTCGCACCGGCTCAGTGCCCCGGCGCGTTCGGTGACCGACGCGGCGGCGCACATGCTCGCCGTGCAGAGCCAGGACCTCCTCGCCGGTCGATGGGCCCTGGCGTGCCGCACGGGAGGAGAGCCCCCGTTGCGCGCGGTCGACCGGGCGTTCGAGCGGGGAGACCTGGTGCGCGCGTGGACGATGCGCGGGACCCTGCACATCATCCCCGCGCGGGATCTCGGCTGGGTGCTCTCCGTGACCGGTCGGCGTCAGCGTCAGCAGGCCGCCACGAGACGACGCGATCTGGGGATCGACGACGAGATGCTCGACGCGGTCACCCGGGCGATCGTGCCTCCGCTCCGAGACGGCGGCGCGACGCGCGCCGAGCTGTTCGACCTGTTCCGCGGGGCGGGGGTCGACCCGACGGGGCAGCGGGGGATCCACCTGCTGGCCGAACTCACACTGCGGGGGCTCCTGTGCCAGGGGCCCGTCGTCGCGCGCCCGGGAATCACGCGCGAGCAGCGGTTCATGCTGGTGGCCGAGCACATCCACGAGCACGGATCGCCCGATGATCCGCTCGCCGAGCTCTTCGTTCGCTTCATCGACGGTCACGGACCCGCCGGGATCGAGGACTTCGCCTGGTGGTCCGGCCTCACCCTCGGGCAGTCTCGCGAGGCCCGAGAGCGTGCGGCGGGTCGCGTCTCCGTGGTCGACGACGGGGTCTTCGTCTCTCTGCGGCGTCCGCGCCGGTCGGCCGCAGCGCCTGACGTGCTCGCTCTCGGAGCCTTCGACGAGTACTACATCTCGTACGCCGACCGTACGGCGGTGTGCCGGCCGGAGGACCTCGCCGCGGTGGGGCCGGGCAAGAACGGCATGGTGCGGGCGACGGTCCTCGCACACGGCAGGATCGTCGGATGCTGGACGCACGCGAGCGCGTCACACGGCTCCCCGGCCGAGCTCTTCGACCCCGTCCCGGGCGAGGGGCCGATCGACGACGCGGTCGACGCAGCGCTCGCCCGCTTCACGCGGTTCGTCGAGGGCTGAGCGGCCGCTCCGGCTCACTCGTCGGCGTGACGGGAGAGGAAGTTGTAGACCTCGTTGTCGTCGACGCCGGGGAACGCGCCGCGGGGGAGCGGAGAGAACATGTGGGTGTGCACGCGCGCGCTCGGCCAGGCCTTGCCGTACCAGCGCTCGGTGAGGTCGGTGGAGGGGCGGCGGCAGCAGGCCTCGTCGGGGCAGGTCGACACCGCACGGTCGGCGGTCTCGCGTCCGCGCCACCAGCGTGCATCGTCGAAGGGCACGCCGACCGTGATCGAGAACTCGCCGTCCGTCGACGCACCGGTCTGGGTCGAGCACCAGAAGGTTCCCGAGGGTGTGTCGGTGTACTGGTGGTGCTCGTTCGTGCGGTTCTGCTGGGTGAACGCCGCTCGCGCCTGGAACCGGCGGCACACGCGCTGGCCCTCCACGGCTCCTGTGACATCCATCGGCAGGGGCAGACCGTCGTTCTCGTAGACGCGGGTGATGGCGCCCGTGGCGTCGACGCGCAGGAAGTGCAGTGACATGCCCAGGTGCTGGGTGAGCAGGTTCGTCATGCGCATCCCCGCGGCCTCGTGGGTCACACCGAACGCGTCGCGGAAGTCCTCGACCGCGAGGTTGCGGTCCTTCTTGGCCTGCTGCAGGAAGGCCACGGACGCGGTCTCGGGCATCAGGCAGGACGCGGCGAAGTAGTTGATCTCGAGCCGCTGCTGCAGGAAGTCGGCGTAGTCGGTGGGCGGGGTGTGGCCGAGCAGGCGGTGCGCCATGGCCTGCAGCGCCATCGACCGCAGGCCGTGACCGCCGGGGATCGACGCCGGAGGCAGGTAGATGCGGCCGTTCTCGACATCGGTCACCGACCTCGTCGAATGGGGCAGATCGTTGACGTAGATGAGCTCGAAGCCGAGCTTCTCGGCCATGATGCTCACGGTGCGGTGCGTCAGCGCACCCTGCACGTGACCCGCCGAGCGCAGCTGCTTCTCGGCGAGCTTCTCGATGTCGCCGAGATAGTTGTGCTGTTCTCGCATGCGCAGTCGCAGCTCGGTGTTCGCGCGTCGCGCCTCCTCCGGGGTCGCGATGGCCTCTCGCTCCCGGCGCTGCAGTTCGCGGTGCAGACCGAGCATCGACTCGATCGTCTCGTCGCTCATCCCCTTCGTCACCCGCACGGGGGCGATCCCGAGCTGACGGAACACCGGGCTCTCCTGGGCGCGCTCGAGTTCGATCTCCAGCGCGGCGCGCCGGTTGGGCGGCTCCGCGGAGATGAGGTCGGTGACCTCGGTGCCGGTCGCCTGCGCGATCGCCTGCAGCAGGGAGAGCTTGGGCTCGCGCTTGCCGTTCTCGATGAGGCTGAGCTGGGATCCGGCCACGCCCACGAGAGCGCCGAGCTCGTCGAGCGTGAAGCCCTTCTCGAGACGCCGATGACGGATGCGGTGCCCGAGGGTCGCGAGATGAATGCCCGATGTCGCCATTCCTTGATCATATCTAAAGAATGCAGTTTCTTATACGCGCAATTGGCCGAAAGTCCGTCGTGATCGCGAAGAAGATGGATGCAACGCCCCCGACATCAAGGAGCAGTCATGGCGATCGCCGAAGTCTTCACCCCCCGAGCAGCATCCGTCGCACCCGTGCGCGCCTTCGGGACGGCACCGACGTATGACACCCCCGCGATGGCGGAGCTCCGCGAGTGGGTCGACGAGATCGCCGCCCTCACGCAGCCGGACTCGATCCACTGGGTCGACGGCTCGCGCGCGGAGAACGACTGGCTGCTGCGCGGCATGGTCGCCGAGGGCAAGCTCATCAAGCTCAACCCCGAGTGGCGTCCCGGCTCGTACCTCGCCCGCTCGCACCCCAGCGACGTCGCCCGCACCGAGGGCCGCACCTTCATCTCCTCGGAGAGTGAAGAGGACGCCGGGCCCACGAACAACTGGGCGCCGCCCGCGCAGATGCGCGAGAAGATGACCGAGATCTTCGAGGGGTCGATGCGCGGACGCACGATGTTCGTCGTGCCGTTCTCGATGGGGCCGGTCGGAGGGCCTCTGTCGCACATCGGCGTCCAGGTCACCGACAGCGCCTACGCCGTCACCTCCATCGGGATCATGACACGCGTCGGCGACGCCGTCACGCGACAGATCGCCGACGGCGCCCCGTGGGTCAAGACCGTGCACTCCGTCGGCGCGCCGCTGGCCCCGGGCGCTGCCGATGTCGAGTGGCCCTGCAACGACGACAAGTACATCGTGCACTTCCCCGAGACGCTCGAGGTGTACTCGTTCGGCTCCGGATACGGGGGCAACGCGATCCTCGCCAAGAAGTGCTTCGCGCTGCGCATCGCGTCGGTGATCGCCCGTGACGAGGGCTGGCTCGCCGAGCACATGCTGCTGATCCGGGTGATCGATCCTGCAGGCAAGGCCTACCACGTCGCCGCCGCTTTCCCGTCGGCGTGCGGCAAGACGAACCTCGCCATGCTGCGTCCGACGATCCCCGGTTGGCGCGTCGAGACGCTGGGCGACGACATCGCCTGGATCCGCCCGGGCGAGGACGGCCGCCTCTGGGCGATCAACCCCGAGGCCGGATTCTTCGGCGTCGCACCGGGCACCGGCGAATCGACCAACGTCACCGCGGTCGAGACCCTGTGGGGCAACACGATCTTCACGAACGTGGCGCTGCGCCCCGACGGCGACGTGTGGTGGGAGGGGCTCACGGATCAGGCCCCCGCGCACCTGACCGACTGGGAGGGAAACGACTGGACCCCGGATTCGGACCGTCCGGCCGCGCACCCGAACTCGCGCTTCACAGTCTCGGCCGCGCAGTGCCCGCAGATCTCGGAGGACTGGGAGGAGGCCGTGCCGCTCGACGTCATCCTGTTCGGCGGACGCCGCGCGACCAACGTGCCCCTCGTCGTCGAGGCGACGGACTGGACGCACGGCGTGTTCCTCGGCTCGAACATCTCCTCCGAGCGCACAGCTGCGGCCGAGGGCACGGTCGGCGAGCTGCGCCGCGATCCGTTCGCCATGCTCCCCTTCTGCGGCTACAACATGGCCGACTACTTCGGGCACTGGCTCTCGGTCGGTCGCGGCCTGCGGTTCGACCGCGCACCGCGCATCTTCCAGGTCAACTGGTTCCGCCGCGGTGACGACGGACGCTTCCTGTGGCCCGGATTCGGCGACAACTCGCGCGTCGTCGACTGGATCATCCGCCGCATCGCGGGAGACGTCTCCACGGTCGACAGCCCGATCGGCCGTCTGCCGATCGTGTCGGATCTCAACCTCGACGGCATCGATGTGCCGCAGGCCGACCTCGACGAGCTGTTCGCCGTCGACGCCGAGGCCTGGAAGCACGAGGCCGACCTCACCGAGGAGTTCTACGACACCTTCGGCGAGAAGGTGCCGGCGGCACTCCGCGCCGAGCTGGCGTCACTGCGCTACCGCCTCGACAAGGCGTGACAGACCGGGCGCCGGTTCGGGGGAGCCGGCGTCCCACCCTTCCCCCGACCCGCGAGGGCGGGACGTCGGAGACGAACCCATGGCTGAGTGGTCTCCGGCATCCCGCCCTCGCGTACTTCTCTGTGCGGGGTCTCGCGATCAGGCGAGCAGCTGGTGCCGGGCCAGGTCGCGGTAGAGCGGCGTCGACTCCACGAGCTCGACGTGCGTGCCCTGGCCGACGACGACGCCGTCCTGCAGCACGACGATCAGGTCGCTGTCGACCACCGTCGACAGACGGTGCGCGATCACGATGAGCGTGCGGTCGGTGGAGACCGCGTCGATCGCTTCGCGCATGCGCTGCTCGTTCACGCCGTCGAGCGATGACGTGGATTCGTCGAGCAGGAGGATCGGTGCGTCCGTGAGCAGGGCACGGGCGATCGCGAGGCGTTGACGCTCTCCGCCCGAGAGCATGACGCCGTCCTCCCCGACCGGGGCCGAGAGGCCGAGCGGGCTGCGTTCGAGCACGTCCCCGAGGTTCACCGCGCGCAGCACCTGTTCGCACGCCGCATCGGAGGCATCGGGCGACGCGAGGCGCAGGTTGTCGGCGAGGGTCCCGGCGAGCGTGGGGGCATCCTGCTCCACATACCCGAACTGCGCCCGCAGCTCATCGCGCGGGTACGTGCGCACATCGTGCCCGTACAGGCGGATCGAGCCGCCCGTAGGGTCGTAGAAACGCTCGATGAGCGACAGGATCGTGCTCTTGCCGGCGCCGCTGGGACCGACGAGTGCCACGCGGGCACCGCGTGGCACGGCGAACGAGACGCCGCGCAGCACATCGTGCCCCGGGCCCGAGGCCTGCGCGTCGGTCGTCTCGAGCGTGTCGGTCCGCTCGAGATGCGCGTCGGCGAGCAGCGTCTTGGCCTCCTTCGCCGCAGCCTGGCGGGCGGCGACGACGTTCTCGGGATAGCGGAAGCGCACATCCCGGAACTCGATGGCGGGAGCCGCGGGGTCCGCCGCGTCGCGGGTGACCGACGATGCGGTCTCGGCATCATGCTGTGTCTCGGTCGGCAGATTCAGCACCTCCTGGATGCGGCCGAGCGCGCCCAGCGCCTGGTTCACCGAGGTGATGGCGCCGAAGGTCGTCGCGAGCGGCATCACGAGCATGAACAGGAACAGGATGAAGGTGATCAGCGACGCGATCGTGATCGTGCCGGCCGCGACCCGGAATCCGCCGACGCCCAGCACGACGAGCATCGACACCTGCAGTGCTACGCCCGCGATCGGCACGACGAGGGAGGAGATCTTCGCGATCCGCACGCCGATCCCGTACGCCTCCGACGCGAGCGTCGACACCGACGCGGTCTCGCGCTCGGTGGCCCCCGAGGCTCGGACGGTGCGGATGGATCCCACGGCCCGCTCCACACCGGAGGCGAGCTCTCCGACCTTCTCCTGCTGGGCCGTCGACGCCGTGCGGATGCGGCCGCTGAGTGCCACCACGACGACCACCGAGACGCCGATGACGACCACGATGAGCAGCAGCAGCACCGGGTCGATCACGAGCATGGCGATCAGCGCGCCGAGGAACAGGATCGCGCTGCCGACGGCATCCGCCAATCCCTGGGTGAGCACGGCGTAGAGCAGCGTCGTGTCGGTGCCCACCCGTGAGACCAGGTCGCCGGTGCGGCGAGCGTCGAATTCGCTGATCGGCAGGTGCAGGATGCGGGAGATCAGCTTGCGCCGGCTGGAGTAGACGACCGCCGTGCCGGTGCGCTGCAGGAGGTAGTGCTGGTACCCCGAGATGATCGACGACACGACCACGAGCCCGATGAGCACCCACACGATGATGCCGAGGCCCTCATCGGACTGCACGGCCTCGATGACCTGACCCACCAGCAGCGGCTGAGCGAGGGAGGTGGCCGCGCCGAACACGCTGAGCACGGCGACGACGATGAGCGTGCGCCTGTGCTCGAAGAGGAAGGGGAGGAGCTGGCGGAAAGTGGCGCGCGGGCCGTCCTGGTGCGCGCCGCGTCCGCGTCGGCGTGGTGTCGCCGTGCTGGACATGCGGGACCTCGATCTGCTGGGGGAGTAGTTCGACCGTACTTCGTGCCGCGGCCGATTCTGTGGATGGGCTGTGCGCGTCTCGTGATGCGAGACTGGGGCGATGCTGGCTGCACCGAGACCCGTCCCCGGCGACCATGTCGCCATCCTCTCACCGGCCTTCGCCGCTCCGGCCGTCGCGCCGCAGATCCACGAGCAGGCGATGCGCCGACTGCGGGACCTCACCGGTCTGATCCCCGTCGAGTATCCGACCACGCGTGAGCTCGATGCGACCCCCGAGGCGCGGGCCGCCGACGTGAACGCGGCCTTCGCGGACCCGCGCATCCGCGCCATTCTCGCCACCATCGGCGGCGACGATCAGATCCTCGTCGTGCCCCACCTCGACGCTGCGCTCGCGCAGGCAGATCCCAAGCCCTTCCTCGGCTACAGCGACAACACGAACATCCTCAACTGGCTCTGGGGGCTGGGTATCCGCGGGTACTACGGCGGATCCACCGCCGTGCACCTCGGCCCCGGGCCCGCGGTCGACGACGTGCATCTGCGGTCGCTGCGCGCGGCGCTGCTCGACGGCGGCGACATCGCGATCACCGAACCCGGGGAATCGGAGGATGTCGGCCGGCGCTGGACGGACCCGCGCGCGCTCACCGAATACGGCGATCGGGTCGCGACCGAGGAGTGGACCTGGTCGGGTCCTGCCGTCCGCGTCGAAGGCCGCACCTGGGGCGGATGCCTCGAAGTGATCGATCAGCTCGCGCTCGCCGACCGGCTGCCGACCTCGTACGACCTGCGCGGCGGGATCCTGCTGCTCGAGACGAGCGAGGAGCGCCCGGCGGCGAGCTGGGTGGCGCGGTGGCTGCGCGGGCTGGGCGAGCGGGGCATCCTCGGCGCTGTCGCCGGGGTGGTGGTGGCGCGACCGCCGGTGAGCGACTTCGACTTCCGGCCGTCAGCGGAGGAGGCAGGCTCCCTTCGTGCGGCGCAGCGCGATGTCGTGATCGAGACGGTGGCGCGATACAACCCGGATGCCTTGGTCTGCGTGGGTATGCCGTTCGGTCACACGCGGCCGCAGTGGATCGTGCCGTACGGCGGCGCGATGGTCCTCGACGGCGCCGCTCAAACGGTCACGGCCTCGTACTGAGCCGCCGGCTGGAACGGGGCATACGTCAGGGGATCTAACGGCGATACTTGACTCTCACACTGTGGAAGGCGAGAGAACGGAGACATGTTATCCATCGGAGCCTTCGCGCAGATCGGCCAGGTGACCCATCGGATGCTGCGGCATTGGGACACCGCCGGTCTGCTCATCCCAGCTCACGTGGACGAGTACAGCGGCTACCGCTCCTATGATCCCTCGCAACTCGAACGCCTGCATCGGATCGTCGCACTGCGCCAACTCGGCTTCGGTCTCGACGACATCTCGTCGATTCTCGACCGCGGAGTCGATGCGAATCGCATCGCCGCTCTGCTGCGCATCCGACGCGCTGAGGTGGAGGAGGAACACCGGATCGCTGCGGACCGACTCGTCGACGTGGAACGGCGGCTCCACCTCATCGAGAAGGAGAATCACATGTCCCGGATAGAGATCGTCGAGAAGCCTCTGCCCGCTGTCCGGCTGGCCGCGCGCTGCGTCATCGTCGCGGATCAACCCGAGGTCGCGCGAGTGCTGGGGCCTGCGTTCGATGCCGTTGCGGAGATCATCGGCGAGGAGTGCGGCTCGCTCTCCACGCCGATCGCCCAGTACGAGACGGTGGAGGACGGTCTGCAGATCGTCGCCGGCTATGCCTACGGCGGACCCGTCCGCGGCGGTTTCGAGGTCGTCGACCTGCCCGCTGTAGACGCAGCCGTCTGCGGCATCCACCTCGGTTCCATGGACCGCATCGCCGAAAGCTGGCAGGCGATTCACGCCGAGATCTTCGCTCGAGGGCTGGTCCACGCAGGGCCGTGCCGGGAACTCTATGTCCGGGCCGTCACGGAGGACCAATCAGACTGGGTGACGGAGCTGCAGCAGCCGGTGCGCCGCGGCTGAGATCCGTCGATGACGCGCTTCCGTGTGCCTCTGCCCATACCGTGTCGCAGCCGAGGGCCGGTCTCGTGAGAGCGCACTGCGCGGCCGTCCCCACTGCGACGTGAAAGGGCGGCACCTCCGAGGAGGTGCCGCCCTTTCGCATCCGATCCGACGTGTCAGCGCCTGGCGGCGGTGACGCCGAGGTCCTCGTCGTAGTCGTTGTCCTTGGTCTCCTTCGAGAGGAACAGTGCGATGAAGGTGAGCACGCCCATCGCCGACAGGTAGAGGCCGACGAGCCAGGGCGCGCCGTCACCGAGCTCCCACAGCCACAGCGCGACGATGGGAGCGAGCGCGGCGCCGAGGATCGACGACACGTTGTACGAGATCGCGGAGCCGGTGTAGCGCACGTTCGTCGGGAAGAGCTCGGGCAGCAGCGCGCCCATCGGACCGAAGGTCGCTCCCATCAACATGAAGCCGAACACGAGGAACGCCTGGGCGAGCGCTCCCGTGAACTTGGGGTCGATCGCGGGCAGCAGGAAGGCGTTGAAGGTGAGACCGAACACGATGATGAGTCCGGTGACCCACATCAGCAGCCTGCGGCGCCCGATCTTGTCGGCGATGGGACCGGAGAGCAGCGTGAAGACACCGAAGAACACCACGCCGATGATCTGCATGAGCACGAAGTCGGTGTAGCCGAATCCGAGGCCCGGGTAGAACTGAGACGCGAAGGCGGCGGCGTCGAAGTCCTTGCCCGTCGCCTCGGCGGCAGCCTGTGCTGCGGCCGACGCGGTCTCGAGCGAGGCGGGCTTGGTGCCGTAGGCGAGGGTGAAGTTCGTCATCAGGTAGAACAGCACGTAGGTCGCCAGCATGATGAACGTGCCGAGGATGAGCTGCCGCCAGTGGTGACGGAAGACGGTGGCGAGTGGCAGCTTGCGGATCGCGCCCTTCTTCTCGGCCTTCGTGAAGGTCTCGGACTCGACGAGCTTCAGTCGCACCCACAGTCCGATGATGACCATCACGGCGGAGAACAGGAACGGGATGCGCCAGCCCCACGACAGGAACGCCTCGGACTTGAGGGCGGGGTTCTCGGAGTGCGGCAGCAGCCAGTTGATCGTGAGGAAGAGCAGGTTCGCGATGATGAAGCCGAGCGGTGCTCCCAGCTGGGGGAACGTCCCGTACCAGGCGCGCTTGCCCTTGGGGGCGTTCTCGGTGGCGACCAGCGCGGCGCCCGACCACTCGCCGCCGAGGGCGAAGCCCTGCGCGAGGCGCAGGAGCAGCAGCAGCAGTGCCGCCCACCAGCCGATCTGCTGGAATGTGGGCAGCAGGCCGATGACGAACGTCGCGATGCCCATCGTGAGCAGGGAGGCGACGAGCGTCGCCTTGCGGCCGAACTTGTCGCCGAAGTGTCCGAAGATCACGGCACCGATCGGGCGGGCGATCATCGCGGCGCCGAAGACGGCGAACGACGAGAGCAGCGAGGTCGTGTCGTTTCCGGTGGGGAAGAAGAGCACCGGGAAGACGAGCACCGCCGCCGTCGCATACGCGTAGAAGTCGTAGAACTCGATCGTGGTGCCGACGAGGCTCGCCGTGATGACGCGCGAACGCGGATTCGCCGGCGCTGTGGTCGTACTCATGCTGCTCCTTAGATCCGAGTGCCCTGGTATACCGGGGCACCGAGAGATCCTACGCCTTCCTGAACGTTTGCTGGGTGCGTATGACATCCCGTCGCAGCGCGTGCGTAGAGTCGAATGCGGATGCCGACGCCCACGGGAGGCGAGAAGATCGTGACGACGAGACTGCTGCTGATCGCCGACACGCATGTGCCCGCCCGCGCCAAGAGACTGCCCGCCGCGGTGCTGTCGGCGGTCGAGGAGGCCGACATCGTCGTGCACGCGGGCGACTGGATCGACGTCGCGACCCTGGATCTGCTCGAGTCACGAGCACGGCGGCTCGTGGGCGTCCACGGCAACAACGACGGCCCGGCGCTGCGCGAGCGGCTGCCCGAGATCGCCCGGCTGACGGTCGAGGGCGTCGAGATGGCCGTGGTGCACGAGACCGGGCAGAAGCAGCGGCGAGAGGAGCGCATGGACGCCGCCTTCCCCGGCACGGATCTGCTCGTGTTCGGGCACTCGCACATCCCGTGGGACACGGTGGCGCCATCGGGCATGCGTCTGCTGAACCCGGGGTCGCCGACGGATCGCCGCCGCCAGCCCGTCTGCACGATGATGACGGTCGCGATCGACGCCCGACGGATCGACGCCACGCTGGTGCCGATCGAGTGAGCGTCGGTCGCGTCTGCCGGGAGCCGCATGGCCCTCAATTTCTCGTCGCCGCGCCCTATTCCTCGGTGTCGCCGAGAGCGAGTTCCGAGACGAAGTCCGCGGTCGGAGCGAGCAGGTGCTCGAGTTCGAGGACGACGAGCCTGTTCGCTCCGGCGACGGTCGCGGGCGCCGGCACGAAGAGCGTGCGCTGCGGACCGTTGCGCCAGTAGCGGCCGAGGAAGAACCCGTTGACGAACGCGTACCCCTTGCTCCACGACGCGGTGTCGAGGAAGAGGTCTGCGGGGGCATCGAGGTCGACGTCCGCGACCCACGCGGACGGTCCGGCGAACGGCGCGCCCGACGGCTCTCCGCCGCGGGCGGCGATCTCCGCGGCGATCTCTGCGACATCGAGCGGTGTCGAGCGCCACCCGGTCAGGGGTGCGCCGTCGATGGTGGGGACGCCGATGAGGCCCTTCTGCTCGCCGAGCCGGTGGTCGTAGTTCACGCGACCCTGCTCTTCGACGAGGATGCTGAGCGTGCGGCCCGCGGGGACCCTCAGAGCGCGGTCGTGGCGGGCGCGCGAGAGCGTCCCGACGGCCTGGCCGTCGACGCTCACCCAGCCGAGGTCGCGCACCTCGTCAGTGACGAGAAGCCCTCCGCGGCCTCCCGGCAGCTCGACGTCGTAGCGGACGAGAGCGCTCAGGTGCTCGAGCTCGTCGAAGGTCGCCGGTGAATCGGTGCTCACGGACGCGTCGACCGCGGCATCCGTCCACGCGCCCGCAGGCGCGAGCGGCACGGAGAACGCCGGCGAGGTCGTCACGGCGGGCGGTCGCTCGTCGGGGACGGGGGCGTATCTGGCGATCACGTCGCGGAAGGCGAAGAACTTCGCCGTCGGATTCCCGGCCTCGTCGAGAGGGGCGTCGTAGTCGTACGAGGTGACGATCGGCAGGTAGCGGCCCTTGTGGTTGGCGCCGTTGGTGAGGCCGAAGTTCGTGCCGCCGTGGAACATGTAGATGTTCACCGACGCGCCGGCGGCGAGGAGCTCGTCGAGGTCGGAGGCCGCAGCCTCCACATCGGTGGTGTGGTGCACGCCGCCCCACCAGTCGAACCAGCCGTCCCAGAACTCGGAGCACATCAGGGGACCGGTGGGCTGGTGCGTGCGCAGTGTGGCGAGGCGCTCGGCGCTGCGCGAACCGAACGAGCCGGTCTTGTGCAGCTCGGGCAGGCTGCCGTCGGCGAGCATCTGATCGGTGGGCTGGTCGACCGTGGTGAGCGGGACGGTGATGCCCGCCTCGCGGGTCAGCGCGACGAGCGCCTCGAGGTAGTCCTTGTCGGAGCCGTAGGCGCCGTATTCGTTCTCGATCTGCACGAGCACGACGGAGCCGCCTCGGTCGATCTGTCGGGGAGCGACGATCTCGTAGACGCGACGCAGGTAGTCGCTCACATCGGCCAGGTAGGAGGGCTCGGAGGAGCGGAGCTCGCGCTCGCCGGCGGTGAGCCAGTTCGGAAGCCCGCCGTTGTGCCATTCGGCGCAGATGTAGGGGCCGGGTCGGACGATCGCATCCATGCCCTCGGCCTGGATGAGGTCGAGGAATCGACCGAGGTCGTTCCATCCCGTGGCATCCCACTCGCCCCGCCGCGGCTCGTGCGCGTTCCAGGCGACGTAGGTCTCGATCGTGTTCAGCCCCATCAGGCGTGCCTTGCGGATGCGGTCCTGCCACTGGTCGGGGTGCACCCGGAAGTAGTGGATGGCGCCCGAGATCACCCGGTGGGGGAGGCCGGCGCGGAGGAAATCGGTCTCGCCGATGGAGAAGGAGGTCACGATGAGGTGCTTTCGATGGGTGGGCCGGACGGGAGGATTCCCGTCCGGCCCAGACGTGCGATTACTTGTTGACGGCGAAGCCCTGCGAGTTGCCGTACTCGACCAGCGCGTCCTGCCAGGTCGTGAGGCCCTCGTTCAGGTCTGTACCGTTCTGGTACGACTGGCCGACCGTGTCTCCGAAGATGCTGTTGCCGTAGACCTGGTAGGGCAGGTAGCTCCAGCCCTCGACGACGTCATCGGCCGCGGCCGCGAGGACCTCGTTGATCTTCTGACCGCCGAAGTACTCCGGGGCGTCCGCGAGGAACTCCTCGCTCGAGAGCTCGGCCGTGGTGGAGGGGAAGCCGCCGGACTCGAGGAAGGTCGAGATGCTGTCCTCCGAGTTGTTCAGCCACCACAGGAAGCCCGCAGCGAGCTCGGGGTTCTTGCTCTGCGAGGTCACGGCCTGACCGCCGCCGCCGTTCTCGGCGGACGCCGGGGTGCCGTCGTAGGTCGGCATCGGCGCGACGCGCCAGTCGCCGGCTCCGTCGGGGGCGCCGGTGATGAGGTTGCCGGGCATCCAGGCGCCGATCACGAGGGTCGCGAGGCTGCCGTCGCCGAGAGCGCGGAACCACTCATCGCTCCAGCTGCTGTACGGGGCGAGCAGGTCCTCCTCGACGAGGCGGTTCCAGTTCTCGGTCCACTTCTTCGATCCGTCGTCCTGCAGATCGATCGTCACGTCAGTGCCGGAGGTGGCGAACGGCTCGCCGCCCGCCTGCCAGATCATCGAGGTGGCGAAGCCCGCGTCGCCGGTGTCGTTGGTGATGTACGCGTCGGGGTTCGCCGCGTGGATCGTCTTGGCCGCCTCGTAGTACTCGTCCCACGTGGTGGGCACGGCGACGCCGGCGGCATCGAACACGGCCTTGTTGTAGAACAGCGCCATGGGGCCCGAGTCCTGCGGCAGGCCGTAGATCGCGTCGCCCTCGGTGACGGAGTTCCATGTCGAGGCGGTGTAGTCGTCCTCGAAGTCGGCGAAGCCGTACTGCGAGAGGTCGACGAACGCGTCGCTGAGAGTGAACTGCGGGAAGGCGTAGTACTCGATCTGCACGACGTCGGGGGCGCCGGAGCCGGCCTTGATCGCGTTCTGGAGCTTGGTGTACTCGTCCTTGTTGGTGCCCGCGTTGACCACGTTGACCTTCACGTTCGGGTACTCCTTCTCGAAGGCCTCGACCTGGGCCTCCGCAGACGGCGTCCACGACCAGTACGTGATCTCGCCGCCCTTCTCGAGAGCGGCCTCGACGGAGTCGAACGAGCCGTCGCCGGCCGCGCCGCCGCCGGAGTCGCCGGCGCTGCATCCCGCCAGCGCGAGCGCCGCGACGGTGCCGGCCGCGAGCACCGTGAGGGTGCGTCGGGCGGCGGGGGAGGGAAGGTGCTTCATTGCTGTGTCCTTTCGGGGGTGCGGTCCTTCATCGGACCGACGTCTTCGGTGCAGAGGGTGCCGGGAGCTACTGCTTGACGCTGCCGGCGGTGAGACCTGACTGCCAGAAACGCTGCAGCAGCAGGAAGGCGATGACGATCGGGACGATCGTGAGCAGCGAGCCCATGATCACGAGGTTGTAGATCGGCTGGGAACCTGCGCCGATGGCCTGCGCGCTCCACTGGTTGAGCCCCACGGTGAGGGGATACCAGGCGGGGTCGGAGAGCATGATCAGGGGCAGGAAGTAGTTGTTCCAGGTCGCGACCACGGTGAACAGGGTCACAGTCACGATGCCGGGAGCGAGGAGCCGCATCGAGATGGTGAAGAACGTGCGGAACTCGCCGGCGCCGTCGATACGGGCGGCCTCGAGCAGTTCGGTCGGCACCGATTCCGAGGCGAAGACCCAGATCAGGTACAGCCCGAAGGGACTGATGAGAGACGGGATGATGACCGCCCAGGGCGTGTTCGTGAGGCCCAGCTCGCTGAAGAGCAGGAACGTCGGCACGGCGAGGGCGGTGCCGGGCACCGCGACGGCACCGAGGACGACGGCGAAGACGGCGCGCCGTCCGGGGAAGCGGTACTTCGCGAGTCCGTAGCCCGCCATGGTCGCGAGCAGGGTCGCCCCGCCCGCACCCACCACGACGTAGAGGAGGGTGTTGCCCAGCCAGCGGAGGAAGATCCCGTCCTGGTAAGAGAACGTGGCGACGAGGTTGTCGAAGAAGGCGAAGTCGTCGGAGAACCACAGGCCGAACGAGCTGAACAGTCCGGACTGCGTCTTGGTCGAGCTGAACAGCAGCCACACGAGCGGCACGAGCGTGTACAGCGCGTAGGCGACCATGACGATCAGCAGAGTCTTGGACTTGCGCGGGGTGAGCAGGTCGTGGCGCTTCTGCGAAGGGCGGGCGAGGGGGAGTGCCATGTCAGCGCACCTCAGACTTCGAGCCGCGCAACTGCACGACGTAGGCGATCACCGCGGTGATGACGCCCATGATGATGGCGATCGTCGCGGCGTAATTGAACTGCTGTCCCGCGAACGAGAGGTTGTACGCGTACATGTTGGGGGTGAAGTACGTCGTGATCACGTTCGGGGCGAGCGGACGCAGGATGTTGGGCTCGTTGAAGAGCTGGAAGCTGCCGATGACCGAGAAGATCGTCGCGATCACGAGGGCACCGCGGACGTTCGGGATCTTGATCGAGAAGATCGTGCGCCACGCTCCGGCGCCGTCGAGCGACGCGGCCTCGTACATGTCGGTCGGGATCGTCTTGAGCGACGAATAGAAGATCAGCATGTTGTAGCCGACGAACTGCCAGGTGACGATGTTGCCGATCGAGACCAGAATCCATTCCCTGGCGAACGGGGTGATGAGGTCGCTGCCGAGGAAGTCGTTGAAGTTCGAGGTCAGACCGAACTGGTCGCCGTAGATGTATCCCCACATCAGCACCGCGACGACGGCGGGCACCGCGTAGGGCAGGAAGATCAGGATGCGGAAGAACGCCGCGCCCCGAAGCCGGGCGCTGTCGAGGGCGAGTGCCGCGGCCAAGGCCAGGACCAGCATGATCGGCACCTGCACCACGAGGAACAGCACGACACGGCCGAAGGCCTCCCAGAACTGGGGGTCGGTGAGTGCGCGCACGTAGTTGTCGACCCCGACGAAGGCGGTTCCGCCGATGAGCTTCTCCTGGAAGAAGCTCAGGTAGAGCGCGTACGCGAGCGGGGTGAGGAACACCAGGGTGAAGACGACCATGAAGGGGCCGACGAAGGCCCATCCCTTCCAGTCGCGCTTGTCGCGCCGGCGGGTGCCGTGAGCCGCCGGGGCGACGGAGTCGTGTGTCGTCATCGACGAGAACCTTCTTACGGATCGGGCGCTCACTGCGCCGTGTGTCAACGTCAACATATTCGACGCGCTGCTAGTGTGTCAACGTCAACACATGAATGGATGATCGATCGTGACTTCGGGACAGCCGGCAGAGCCGCCGCAGCGGCGGAGAGATCCGTCGATGGAGGATGTCGCGCGCGAAGCCGGGGTCTCCGGGCAGACCGTCTCACGTGTCGTGAACGCGCGCGGGTATGTGGGCGCGGCGACGAGGGAGCGCGTCGAAGACGCCATGCAGCGACTGGGCTACCGGCCCAACAGCGCAGCGCGCGCGCTGAGGTCGGGGCGGTTCCGGGCCCTCGGCGTCATCATGTTCTCGTTCAGCTCCTACGGCAATCAGCGCACTCTCGACGCGATCGCCGTGCGCGCATCCCAGCGGGGCTACGCGCTGACCCTCATCCCCGTCGAGTCGACGGCGAGGGACACCGTCGCCGGAGCGTTCCGCCGGCTGGAGGAGCACGCTGTCGACGGCATCATCATCGTGATCGAGGCCCACCAGCTCGATGAGGCGGAGGTCGAGATCCCCGACGGGATGCCCGTGGTGCTGGTCGACTCGAACCGCGGAGATGCGCACCCCTTCGTCGACACCGATCAGGCCCAGGGGGCGCGCCTCGCCACCGAGCATCTGCTCGAGCTCGGGCATGCGACCGTCTGGCATGTGGCGGGGCCTGCGAAGTCCTACTCCGCCGAACGTCGCCGGGAGTCCTGGGCGCAGACGCTCGAGTCACGCGGCGTCGTGGCACCCGAACCGCTGCAGGGCGACTGGTCGGCGGAGTCGGGATATCAGGCGGGGCTCCGTCTGCGCGACGACGAAGGGGTCACCGCCGTGTTCGCGGCGAACGACCAGATGGCGATCGGCGTCGTCCGGGCGTTCCGCGAGGCCGGACGCGACATCCCCGGCGACGTCAGCGTGGTCGGATTCGACGGTCTGCCCGATGCCGCCCAGCTCTGGCCGCCGCTGACCACCGTGCAGCAGCACCCCGAGAAGGTCGGCGCGCTGGCCGTCGACGCGCTGCTCGCCGAGCTCGACGGGGAAGCGCGCGCGCAGACCCCGCTCGTGGGCACCGAGCTCATCGTGCGCGAGAGCACCGCGCCGCCGCGCTGACCGCAGTCTCCGTTCCTCAGCCGCGCAGGTCGCGCACCACGAGGGCCGTGCGCAGTGCCGCATCCGCGGCCTCTGCGCCCTTGTCCTCCTTCGAGCCCTCGAGCCCGGCGCGATCGAGGCCCTGCTTCTCGTCGTCGAGGGTGAGCACGCCGAAACCGACCGGCTTACCCGCGTCGAGCGACACCCGGGTGAGCCCGTCGGTTGTCGCGGCCGACACGTACTCGAAGTGCGGGGTGCCGCCGCGGATGATCACTCCGAGGGCGACGACGGCATCCGCCCCACCCGCGAACGCAGCCTGGGCGGCGACGGCCAGCTCGAACGACCCGGGCACGCGGACGAGCCGGTATGCCGCATCCGCCTCGTCCAGGACGCGCTGCGCCCCGGCGATCAGCCCGTCGGTGATCACGTCGTGCCATGTGCCCGCGACGATGACGACCTTGAGTCCGCCTCCGTCGATCTTCTCGGTCCTGGGTGCTCCTGCGCCGCTCATTGCTCGTCCTTCCGTCCGTCGGCGAGAGCCTCTGCGAGCTCCGCCTCACCGATGATGTGACCCATCCGGTCACGCTTGGTCTCCAGATACTGGTGGTTGTTCGGGCCGACGCCCACGATCAGCGGCACCTGCTCGACGACATCGAGACCGAGGCTGCGCAGCTGGTTCACCTTGTCGGTGTTGTTGGTCAGCAGGCGCACCCTCGAGACGCCGAGATCGGTGAGGATGCCGGCCGCCGCCGCGTAGTCGCGCGCATCGGCGGGGAGGCCGAGCGCGAGGTTCGCATCGACGGTGTCGAGGCCCTCCTCCTGCAGGCTGTACGCGCGCAGCTTGTTGATCAGGCCGATCCCGCGGCCCTCGTGACCGCGCATGTAGATGACGATCCCGCCGTCCTTCTCGATCGCGTCCAGCGCGGCGTCGAGCTGCGGACCGCACTCGCATTTCAGCGAGCCGAAGGCCTCACCCGTCAGGCACTCCGAGTGCACGCGCACGAGGGCCGTCTCGCCCGGCTCCCCGGAGACCACGGCGATGTGGTCGGTGCCGGTCACCCTGTCCTTGTAGGCGAGGAAGCGGAAGGTGCCGTGCGTGGTGGGGACCGTGGCATCCGCACGCAGGCTGACGCGACGGCTCGCGCGCTCGGCGGACCAGCCGGTGGGGTCGCTCTCGGTGAGGTGCGCGATCAGCTGCTCGATCGTGATGACGGGCACGCCGTCGCGTTCGCCGAGCTCCAGCAGCCCGGGTAGACGCATCATGCTGCCGTCCTCGGCGACGACCTCGGCGATCGCGCCGACCGGCCGCAACCCCGCGAGCTTCATCAGGTCGACCGCGGCCTCGGTGTGTCCGCTGCGTTCGCGCACGCCGCCGTCGACGGCGCGCAGCGGCAGCACATGCCCAGGTCGGATGATGCTCGTCGCGGTCGAGGCCGGGTTCGCGAGCACGTTGAGGGTGTGCGCGCGATCGTGGGCGCTGATTCCCGTGGTCACGCCCTCTGCGGCGTCGACGCTGACGGTGTACGCGGTCGACCTGGCATCTTCGGAGGCGGCGACCATGGGCGGGAGGTTCAGGCTGTCGGCGAGATCCGTCGGCATCGGGGCGCAGATGAATCCCGATGACCAGCGCACCGTCCAGGCGATCCACTCGGGTGTCGCGAGCTCGGCGGAGAGGATGATGTCGCCCTCGTTCTCGCGGTTCTCATCGTCCGCGACGAGTACCGGGCGCCCGGCACGGAGGGCTTCGAGGGCCTCGGGGATGGTGGAAAGGCTCATCGTGAGCCTCCTTCCGGTGCTGCCCGGAACGCCAGCAGGCGCTCGACGTGACGGGCGAGGATGTCGGTCTCGAGGTTCACGCGGTCGCCGACCGCGCGGACTCCGAGGGTGGTGGCGGCGAGGGTCTCGGGGATCAGCGAGACCTCGAGCCAGTGCTCTGCCGCGTCGGCGGCGCTCACGGCGCTCACGGTGAGCGAGGTGCCGTCGATCGAGATCGATCCCTTGTCGACGACGAGCGGGGCGAGGTCGTCGGGCAGTCCGATGCGCAGAACGCTCCATTGCTCGCCGGGCCGGACTTCGAGGACGAGGCCGACTCCGTCGACGTGCCCCTGCACGATGTGTCCGCCCAGGCGAGCGCCCACCGGCATGGCCTTCTCGATGTTGACCCGGGTGCCCACGCTCGCCCCGCCGAGGGCCGCGACGTCGAGTGTCTGCTTCATGACGTCGGCGTCGAAGGTGTCGGGCGTCGAACCCACGACGGTCAGGCAGACGCCCGAGACGGCGATGGACTCGCCATGAACGGCGTCGGACGCGGCGCGCGGAGCGCGCACCGTCAGGCGCCATCCGTCGCCGGCGGGCGCGATCGCCGTGATCTCGCCGATCTCCTCGATGATTCCCGTGAACATCAGGCGACTCCTTCTTCGGTGCGCGGATCGGTGTGCGGATCGGTGTGCGGTTCGGTGCCGAGCGTGGATGCTGTGTCGAGCGTCGATGCCGTGTCGAGCTCGGGATGCGCGACGGCCAGCAGGTCGACGCCCAGCGGCACCCACTCGTCGATCGTCAGCCGGTGCGCGCCGCCGATCGACGTGACGCCGATGTCGGTGAGGGCGAGCCGATCACCGCCCAGCAGTACCGGGGCGAGGTAGACGAGCACGCGGTCGGCGAGGCCCGCGGCCACGAAGGCGCTGGCCAGGGTGGGGCCACCCTCGACGAACACGCTCTGGATCCCGCGCTCGTGGAGGTCAGCGAGGACAGCGGACAGATCGTGCGTGTCGTGGAAGATCGGCGGGTGCGGATGGCGGCGGATCGCGGCGTCGTCGGGTGTGGGGCGCGCGCCGATCACGACGGGGACGGGCTGGTGCGCGTACAGCGTCTCGCCGTCGCGTGCCGTGAGCGAGGGGTCGTCGGCGCGCACGGTGCCCGTGCCGACCACGATCGCGTCGGCGAGAGAGCGGCGGCGGTGCACGTCGGCGCGGGCGACGGGGCCGGTGATCCACTGGCTGGTGCCGTCGGATGCCGCGGCCCGGCCGTCGAGCGACTGCGCCCACTTCACGGTGACGTGCGGGCGCCCGAGATGCTGCGCCGTGAGCCATCCGTCGATGATCGCGTGCGCGGTCTCGGCCTGCTCGCCGGAGTCGACGCTCACTCCCGCCGCCCGCAGCCGCTCGGCTCCGCCGCCGGAGACCTCGCCGGGATCGTCGAGGGCGTAGACGACACGGGCGACGCCCGCCTCGATGAGGGCGAGAGCGCACGGCCCCGTGCGGCCCGTGTGGTTGCAGGGTTCGAGAGTGACCACCGCGGTCGCGCCTCGGGCAGCATCCGGTGCGAGCTTCGAGAGCGCGTCGACCTCGGCGTGCGGGGTGCCCGCACCGTGATGCCAGCCCTCGGCGAGCACGTTGCCGTCGGGGGAGAGGATGACCGCGCCCACCTGCGGGTTCACACCGCGGGGGCCGAGCGCCGCGAGCTCGAGCGCTCGGGTCATCGCCCGGCGTTCCGTCTCGTTCACTGCCATCCGTCGTCCTCTCTGAGGCTCCGGGGATTCCCTCGAGGGGAGAGGCAGACAGAACGTGCGCGCAGCCGCGCACCGTGCTGCCTCCCTTCCGGACTAGCGAGGCTGGGCCTCGCACCACCGTCGGTCCCGGAATTCCACCGGATCGGCATCTCGGAGAACCGAGACGCTCGCGGACTGTCACCGCCGGTTCGGATTCTCACCGACCCCGGAGCACGTTGTTGCTCTGAGTGTACAAGGCGCGTCCTGGTGCATTTCATTCCGCGTCGGCGTGCTACTTGAGCAGTCGAGACAGCCGACGATCCGCGAGCGGCTTGCCGCCGGTCTGGCAGGTCGGGCAGTACTCGAGCGAACGGTCGGCGAAGAAGACGCTGCGCACCGTGTCGCCGCAGACGGGACAGGCCTCGCCTCGTCGCGCGTGCACCTGCATCCCGCGCCGTTTGGCGTCTTTGAGGTCGGCCGGCGGCTTGCCCGACGCCTCGGCGATCGCCTCGGTGAGGGTGGACTGCATGGCGGTGAAGAGCCGATCGACCTCCTCGTCGCCCAGCGTGGCGGCCATCGCATACGGCGACATCCGAGCGGCGTGCAGGATCTCGTCGGAATACGCGTTGCCGATCCCCGCGATCACGCTCTGGTCACGCAGCAGACCTTTGATCTGGGTCCGGCGACCGTCGAGCAGCCCGCCGAACACCTCCCGGGTGAAGCCGGTCTCCAGAGGATCCGGTCCGAGGCGGGCGATGCCGGGCACCTGCTCGGGGTCGCGCACCACGTATACAGCGAGGGACTTCTTGGTCCCCGCCTCCGTGAGATCGAAACCGCTCTCGTCGTCGAGCCCCACGCGCACCGCGATCGGCGACTTGCCCGGCTTGATCGGCGTCGTGGGCAGCGTCTCGTACCAGCGCAGCCACCCGGCCTTCGCGAGATGGAACACGAGATGCAGGTCGGTGCCGCACGAGAGCACGATGAACTTGCCCCGCCGCGAGACACCGGTGATCTTCGCGCCGTGCAGTGCGGTGTTCGGCGGGTCGTAGGTCTTGAGGGCGGCGATCGCGCCCACGCTCGTGCGGATGATGGTGCGCCCCACCGCTCGCTCCTCGAGGAACGAGGTCAGGCCCTGGACTTCCGGCATCTCAGGCATGCGCCCATCCTGCCACCCACCGCCGACACCCGGCCAGGGCAGGCGGATGCTAGAGGATCGGCCACTCCGCAGGGGCGCGGTCGTCGGTCGCGAGGAGGCCGCCGAACCAGCCGTCGTCCCGGCCGCGATCGCTGGTGAGAGCGCTCCTCCCCAGGCCCTCGTAGCGGAAGCCGAGGGCTCGCGCCGAGCGGGCCGAGGCGATGTTGCCGGCGACGGCGCGCCACCCGATCCTGGCGAGGCCGAGCTCCTCGAATCCCCAGTCGATGACGGCGCGGGCGGCCTCGACAAGGTAGCCGTGGCCGCGCGCCGGGGCCGCGACCCAGTAGCCGAGCTCGGCGTCCCCGCCGGTGTGGTGCTCGTGGATGTGGTGCAGCCCGATCGAGGCCACCAGCTCGCCGTCGCGATATGCGCACCAGATGGTCTGACTGCCGTCCGCCCACCATTCCCCGATCAGACGGACATATCCTTCGCCGTGCTCCCGCGTGTACGGGCTCGGCACGGTCGTCCAGCGCGGGATCTCGGGGTCCTGGCACGCTGCCGTGATCGCCGCGACATCGGACGCGTCCGGCGTGCGCAGGACGAGACGTTCCGTGGTGAGGATGACCGGTTCCATCCGTGCATCCTATGAGGGGAGAGGCGAGTGCCTGAGCTGCGGACCCCGTGTCGGTGGCCGCGGCTAGGCTTGTCCGGTGACTGTGCCGGGGATTCTGCGCGCCTTGGAAGAGGCCTCTCTTTTTCGTGATGCCCTGACGTGGGCCCAGACCGACGCCGACCTCGGCCTGGTCGACGGGCTCGACGCGCCGACGCTCGCGGGGCTGCTCGACAGGCGGCGTGCCGCGGGGCATCCGGCAGCGCTGCTGACCGTCGTGCCGACGGGGCGACGGGCCGAGAGCCTCGCCGCGGCGCTCGCCGCGTACATCCCCGATGCCGAGGTCGTCACCTTCCCGGCGTGGGAGACGCTGCCGCACGAGCGACTCAGCCCCAGCCCCGACACCGTGGGCCAGCGCCTGCAGACCCTGCGTCGCATCGCCGACTGGTCGGGGGACCACCCGCTGATCGTCGTGGCGTCGGTGCGCGCGGCGCTGCAGCCGATCGCCGGGAACCTCGGCGAGATCCCCCCGCTCGACCTCAGGGCGGGCGGACGCGGCCATGAGCTCGAGCGTGTCGTCGAGCAGCTGGTCGAGCGCGCCTACTCCCGCGTCGACATGGTCTCGCGACGTGGCGAGTTCGCGGTGCGCGGCGGCATCCTCGACGTCTTCCCCGCGATCTCCGAGCACCCGTTCCGCATCGAGTTCTTCGGCGACGAGATCGATCAGATCCGAGCGTTCTCCGTCGCCGACCAGCGCTCCCTCCCCGGGGCGATCGAGGCCGTCGACCTCCCGCCGAGCCGCGAGCTGCTGCTGACCCCCGACGTGCGCGATCGCGCCCGCGCGCTGATCGCCGGGTTCCCCGCGATCGCCGGCATGCTCGAGAAGATGTCCGAGGGCATCCCCGTCGAGGGGATGGAGTCGCTGCTGCCCGCCGTCTCGGGGCCGCTCAAGTCGCTCGCCGAGTATCTGCCCGAGGGCAGCGCGACGGCCGTCGTCGACCCCGAGCGTTCCAGCGCCAGGGCGATCACGCTCGGTGAGACCAACCGCGAGTTCCTCGACGCGGCGTGGAGCGCGGCCACCTCCGGCGCCTCGGCGCCCATCGACCTCGGCGCCGGGGACTTCCTCACCATCGCGCGGCTGCGCGAGGTCGTCCGCGACCGCGGTGGCGTGTGGTGGCGGCTGAGCCCGTTCGCGATGGGCGGCGAAGACGCCGAGACGATCGACGCGACGGTGATCCCCTCGTTCCACGGCAACGTCGACGGCGCGATCTCGTTCGTCGACGCCAAGGTCGCGGAGGGATGGCGCGTCGTCGTCATCGCGACAGGGACGGGTCTGGTCGATCGTGCGCGTGACGTGCTGTCCGACCGCGGCGTCGCGGCCCGCGTCGTGACGGAGCTGATCGCGGCCCCCGATGGCGGCGTCGCGACCCTCGTCTGCGGATCTGTCGAGGCCGGCTTCCAGATCGCTGAGGCGAAGCTCGCCGTCCTCACCGACAACGAGTTCTACGGACGCACGATCGGCGGCGACCAGCGCGTCGTCAAGAAGCTCGCGTCGCGGCGCAAGAACGTCGTCGACCCGCTGCAGCTCACGCAGGGCGACTACGTCGTCCACAACACGCACGGCATCGGCCGTTTCGTCGAGATGACCCAGCGCGAGGTCTCCACCGGGGGCCGCAACGCGACCAAGTCGGTGCGCGACTACCTCGTGCTGGAGTACGCCCCCTCGAAGCGCGGCTACCCGGGCGACAAGCTCTTCGTGCCGACCGATCAGCTCGATTCGCTCTCGAAGTACGTGGGCGGCGAGGGGCCGACACTGTCCAAGATGGGCGGCAGCGACTGGTCGCAGGCCAAGGGCAAGGCCCGCAAGGCGGTGCGCGACATCGCCGTCGAGCTGGTCAAGCTCTACTCGGCCCGCATGAGTGCGAAGGGGTACGCGTTCGGCCCGGACACCCCCTGGCAGCGCGAACTCGAAGAGGCGTTCCCGTTCGCCGAGACCCCGGATCAGCTGCAGACGATCGATGAGATCAAGGCCGATATGGAGCGCCCGATCCCGATGGACCGCCTGCTCTCCGGCGACGTCGGCTTCGGCAAGACCGAGGTCGCGGTGCGAGCGGCGTTCAAGGCGATCCAGGACGGCAAGCAGGTCGCGATGCTCGTGCCGACGACACTCCTGGTGAAGCAGCACCTCGAGACGTTCACCGAGCGCTTCGCAGGGTTCCCGGTGAAGGTGCGTCCGCTGTCGCGGTTCCAGACCGACAAGGAGGCGCGGCTGACCCTCGACGGCCTGCTCGACGGCACGGTCGACATGGTGATCGGCACGCACCGCATCCTCACCGATCAGGTCATGTTCAAGGACCTCGGCCTGATGATCATCGACGAGGAGCAGCGCTTCGGCGTCGAGCACAAGGACACGCTCAAGAAGATGAAGACGAACGTCGACATCCTCGCCATGAGCGCGACCCCCATCCCGCGCACGCTCGAGATGGCGGTGACCGGCATCCGCGAGATGTCGACGCTCGCGACGCCACCGGAGGACCGGCATCCGATCCTCTCGTTCGTCGGGCCCCGCAGCGACAAGCAGATCACCGCGGCGATCCGTCGCGAGATCCTCCGCGAGGGGCAGGTGTTCTTCGTGCACAACCGCGTGCAGTCGATCCAGCGCGTCGCCGCGCAGCTCGCCGAGCTCGTGCCGGAGGCGCGCATCGCGGTCGCTCACGGTCAGATGGGCGAGCACGCGCTCGAGCAGGTCGTCGACGACTACTACGAGCGCAAGTTCGACGTGCTGGTCTCGACGACGATCATCGAGACCGGTCTCGACATCTCGAACGCGAACACCATCATCATCGATCGCGCCGACAAGTACGGCCTGAGCCAGCTGCACCAGCTGCGCGGACGCGTCGGTCGCGGTCGTGAGCGGGCATACGCCTACTTCCTGTACGACGAGATGAAGCCGCTCAGCGAGACCGCCGCGGATCGTCTGCAGACCATCGCGGTGAACAACGATCTCGGCTCCGGCATGCAGGTGGCACTCAAGGACCTCGAGCTGCGCGGAGCGGGAAATCTGCTCGGCGGCGAGCAGGCCGGTCACATCGCCGGGGTCGGCTTCGACCTCTACCTGCGCATGATCGGTGAGGCCGTCGCGACCTTCCGCGGCGAGGACGTCGAGTCGGGTCAGGAGCTGCGGCTCGAGCTCCCCCTGGATGCGCGCATCCCCGAGTACTACATCGACAGCGAGCGGCTGCGCCTCGAGGCGTATCAGAAGCTGTCGGCGGCGTCGGCGGCCACCGCGAAGGACGACGCCATCGACCTCGTGATCGACGAGCTCACCGACCGCTACGGCGCCCCGCCCGCCGAGGTCGAGGGACTCATCGCGGTCGCCCGACTGCGCCGGCGAGCCGCACGCGCGGGACTCGCCGACGTCGTGGTGATGGGGTCGAACCTGCGCATCGCCCCGGCCCGGCTCGAGGATTCGATCCAGATGCGTCTGCGGCGCCTGTACCCCAAGGCCAAGCTGGTCTCGGGCGGCGAAGCGCTGGTCGTGCCGATGCCCACCGTGCCCGCCGCGGTCGGCGTCGGACTCGAGCCGCTGCAGGATGCCGAGCTCCTCGACTGGGTCGGGCAGCTTCTCACGGCGATCTTCCCCGAGCCCGCCCCCGAGCCCGCCCCGGAGCCCGTCCCGGTCTCGTGAGGGGCGGACGAGGCCCTCGTGAGGGCCCGAGGCGTCAGAGCGAGAAGCCGCCGTCCGACGTGAGCACCTGTCCGACGACCCACGAGCCGGCATCGGTGCAGAGCCACCCGATCAGCTGCGCGGGGTCGTCGGGGCGCCCGACCCGGCCGAACGGGGTGCCCGCGATCCAGTCGGCGACCCCGGTCAGGTCGCGGTCGGTGGTGTCCTCGTCGAGGTACCCGGTGTTCACCGGACCGGGGTTGACGGTGTTCAGGACGATCCCGACGTCGAGCAGCTCGGCGGCCGTCGACCGGGTGATCCCCGCGAGGGCGGCCTTGCTGGTCGCATAGGCGATCTCTCCGCGCATCGCGCCGTGCCCCTGGCCCGAGGTCATCCAGATCACGTGTCCGGTGGGGTTCGCGAACGGGCCGAGCGCGTCGATCCGGTCGCCGGGGCGGGCATCGACCGTCGCCGGGCGGCCCAGCTCGGTCCGCTTCCGCCGCGCGAAACCCGCCGTCAGCAGCAGGCTGGCGCGGGCGTTGGCCTGCCAGTGCGCATCGAGGTGCTCGGCCGTCATGTCGAAGATCGAGCCGTCGCCGCCGCTGCGCGCCTGATTGCAGACGACGATGTCGAGCCGACCGGTCAGACTGCAGGCCGCATCCAGGAGCGACTCGACGGCGTCGGCGTCGCGCAGGTCGGCATGCAGGTCGCCCATCGCCGCACCGGGTGCGAGGGACTCCCGGATGCCGTCGCGCACCGCATCCAGATCGTCGCCGCCCCAGGGGTGATCGAGGTCGTGCGGGCGGTAGTGGTGCAGGAAGACGCTGGCGCCGAGGGCTGTGAGAGTGCGAGCGGTCGCGAATCCGATGCCGCGACGGCGCGAGACGCCGGTGACGAGCGCCGTGCGTCCGGCGAGGGGGAGAGGGTGTGCGTGCATGGGCGTGCCTTTCGATCGTGGTGCCGGGGCGCGCGTGAATGCGGCCCGGCGGCAGGGAGAGGATCGAGTCACCGGCATTGCATGGGCGTCAGCGTAGCAGCAGCGATCCCGGGCACCTCCTGCCCCGGCCTTCTCGCGGTGCACGCCGTCGCACTACGCTGGCGTCATGTTGTACGAGCACCTCGGGGCTCGGCCCCGGATCCATGACTCCGCCGTCATCGCTCCCACCGCCGTGATCTCCGGCGACGTCACGATCGGCCCGGGATGCCAGGTGCTGCACGGCGCCGTGATCACCGCCGAGGGCGGTCCGATCTCCATCGGGGCGCACGTCATCGTAATGGAGAACGCGCTGATCCGCGCCACCGCCGCGAACGCCGTGCACATCGGGCCCCATACGCTGATCGGCACCCTGGCGAGCATCGCGGGCGCGACGGTCGGCGAGCAGGTCTTCTTCGCATCAGGAGCCCGCATCTTCAACGGCGCCCTCGTCGGCGACCGCTGCGAGGTGCGGGTGAACGCGATCGTGCATCGGCGCGCGGTGCTGCCCGCCGGAACCGTCGTGCCGATCGGGTGGGTCGCCGTCGGCGATCCGGTGCAGCTGCTCTCGCCCGACCAGGACGAGGCGATCTCGGCCGCCCAGCCCGAGCTCGACTTCCCCGGGCACGTGTTCGGCGTCGACCGGGACACCCCCGACCTCATGGTGCAGCTGACCGAGCGCTACGGCAGCTCGCTGGCGCGACATGCCGACGACATGCGCCTCGACGACGACGTGCGCCTCGACGGCGACGTGCGACATGCCGGCGACGTGCGCCTCGATGGCGACGGACGTGCGGCGGGCCTCGGGTGAGCGAGGAGACGGGGCTCGTCCGACCCGATGTCACCGCGGCCGACGCGGCGCTGATCGCCCGGGAGTGCTACGGCATCGCCGCCGCGGCCACCGAGCTCGGCAGCAACCAGGACCGCAACTTCGTCCTCGTCGAACCCGACGGTGCACGCAGTGTGCTGCGCGTGGACAACCCCGTGTTCGGCGATGAGACGCGTGACGCCCAGCACGCGGCGCTCGACGCCTATCGGGCGGCCGGCGTCGCCGTCCCCGCCGTGCTCCCGGGCCTCGACGGCGCGCTCACTCAGCGCTGGCGCGGCTTCGCGGTCCGGCGGAGCGAGTTCGCCGACGGAGAGGCGCTCGTCGACGCGGGATATCTCGCGCCTGTCGTGCTCGCCGAGTTCGGCACGCTCGCGGCGGCATCCGTCACCGCGCTCGCCGCCCTGGACCATCCCGGCCTCGACCGCGCGCAGATGTGGGACATGCGCGTCGCCGCGGAGCAGGTGCGACGGCTCGCGCCGTCGATCTCGGATGCCGCGCTCCGCACCGCGGTGGTCACGGCGGCCGAGGAGGCGACGGCGGCCCTGGAGCACGTCTCCGCTCGCCTGCCGGTGCAGCCGATCCACGGCGACCTCACCGATGACAACGTCACCGGGCGCCGCGGCGACGACTCGCGCCTGCATCCGCACGTCGTGCTCGATCTGGGCGACCTCGGTCTCGGATGGCGGGTGGCCGAACTGGCGGTGTGCGTCTCCTCGATGCTGCACCACGAGCCCGAGCGACCGCTGCGCACGCTCGAGACGATCACCGCCTTCCACGCCGATGCCCCGCTCAGCGGCGAGGAGGCCCTCGCGCTCTGGCCGCTCGTCGTGCTGCGGTCCGCGCTGCTCGTCGCCAGCGGATGGAGACAGCTCGAGATCGACGGCGACAATGACTATGCGCGCGAGCGCATCGCGGGGGAGCAGGCGATCTTCGATGCGGCGACCTCCGTTCCTCTCGTCGAGGCGACGGAGATCGTGCGGGACGCGGTGGGATTCGGTGCCGCCGGTCCCGATCTGCCCGCGCACCCCGCTCCCGAGCTGTCGATGCTGCTTCCCGACATCGACGGCAGAGTGGTCGTGATCGACCCCGGTGTCGAGTCCGACGAGCTCGCGGCGGGCCTCTGGCAGTCTCCGGATGCGGAGGAGCGGCTGATCGGCGACGCGCACTCGCGCGGTGCGCGCGTCGCCGTGATGCCCTACGGGGTGTACCGACTCACGCGCACGGCGGTGGACAGCGCGGACACCGCGGCGACCTGGCCGACCGAGACGGAGCTGCACGTCGCCCCGGGCCCCTCGGTGCGACTGCTGGCCCCGATCTCGGGTGACCTGCGCACGTCCGACGAGGGCCTTTCGCTGGCCGTGGACGACGACTGGGAGATCGAGCTCCGCGGCGCTCACCTCGAGTCGTCGCGCACGGGCGGGGTCGAGGCCGGGGAGAGCATCGGTCGGCTCGCCGCCTCGTTCGAGAACAGGGTGATCACCGTGGGCGTGCGGCGGAGGGATGCTCCGCCGCAGCCGTCCGACCCCGCGGCGGCACGACGGGTCGCTCCGGAGCGCGTCGCGGCGTGGCGCCGGTTCACCGCCGACCCCGCCCCGCTGCTCGGGCTGCCCTCGCACGCGCAGCGCGATGAGGCCGACGAAGAGCTGCGGCGACGCGAACGCATCTTCGCCGAGGCGCAGGAGCGCTACTACGAGCGGCCCCCGCAGATCGAGCGGGGGTGGCGTCACCACCTCGTCGACACCACCGGCCGCAGCCACATCGACATGGTGAACAACGTCGCGGGTCTCGGTCACGGCCATCCCGCGGTCGCCGATGCGGCCGCTCGCCAGCTGCGGCGGCTCGCGACGAACTCCCGATTCCTGTTCCGCGATCTCGCCGAGTACAGCGAGCGCCTCCTCGCGCTGATGCCGCAGGGAAGCGGCCTCGACACCGTGCTGCTGGTGAACAGCGGGTCGGAGGCGGTGGACCTCGGCATCCGGCTCGCGCAGGCGGCGTCCGGGCGCCGTACGGTCGTCGCGCTGCGCGAGGCCTATCACGGCTGGACGATGGCGACCGATGCCGTGACGACCAGCGCCTACGACAACCCGGACGCACTGTCGACCCGGCCGGACTGGGTGCACGTCGCGGACGTGCCGAACCGCTTCCGCGGGACGTATCGCGGCGAGGACACCGCCGATCGCTATCTCGCGGATCTCGCCGCAGACCTCGACCGCCTCTCCGCCGACGGCCGGGACCCCGCGGCTTTCCTCTGCGAATCCGTGCTGGGCAACGCCGGCGGCGTCGTGCTGCCGGACGGGTACCTGCGCGGGGCCTACGCGCTGATCCGCGACCGCGGCGGGCTCTGCATCGCCGACGAGGTGCAGGTGGGCTTCGGGCGCATGGGCACCAGTTTCTGGGGTTTCGAGCAGTCCGGCGTCGTCCCCGACATCGTGACGATCGCGAAGCCGATGGGCAACGGGTTCCCGATCGGCGGTGTGATCACGTCGAAGCGGATCGCCGATGCGCTGAGCGACCAGGGACAGTTCTTCTCATCCGGGGGCGGCAGCACGCTGAGCTGCCGGGTCGGCCTCGCCGTGCTCGACGCGATGGTGGAGGATGACCTCCAGCGCAACGCGCACGAGGTCGGCTCCCGGCTCGCCGAGGCGCTGCGGGGGCTGGCGCACCGGCATCCGCTGGTCGGCCCCGTGCACGGCGTCGGCCTGTATCTCGGCGTCGAGCTCGTGCGCGACCGGGAGACCCTCGAGCCGGCCGCCGCCGAGGCGGCAGCGATCTGCGAGCGGATGCGCGAACTCGGCGTGATCGTCCTGACGACCTCCGAGCGGTCGAACGTGCTGAAGATCAAGCCTCCGCTGTGCCTGACCGCGGAGAGTGCAGACCATGCCGTCGCCATGCTCGACCGTGTGCTCAGCGAGGGATGGTGACCGCCGAGCGTCTTCGAATATCGCGCACAATCGTCATGTTAAATGCGTATTTCGAATCAGATCTCCTCTTCCGCTGAGGAAACTCCCGGGTCCATACTGATGCTCAACGTCGGACGACCCGAAGTCCGGCCTCTGCGCCGTCCCTGAAGGAGTACACATGGCCGCGAAGACCAAGCCGCTCGCGCAGGGCGGGGGAGCCCTCCGACGCAATCTCGGCCTGTGGGCCATCGTCGGACTCGGGCTGGGATACATGACACCCACCGTCGTGTTCGACACGTTCGGCATGGTGGCACGCGACACCCAGAACGTCGTCCCGGCGGCGTACCTGGTCGCTCTCGTCGTGATGGTGTTCACGGCCATCAGCTACGGCAAGATCGCCAGTGCGATCCCGAGCGCGGGTTCCGCGTACACGTACGTGCGGGAATCGATCCACCCGAACCTCGGTTTCATGGTCGGGTGGACGTCGCTGATCGACTACGTGCTGCTGCCGATGGTGAACTGCCTCATCATCAAGAGCTATCTCGAGGCGATGTTCCCCGACGTCCCCGCCTGGATCTGGGTCGTGCTGTACTGCATCCTCGTCACCAGCATCATCTACATGACCATGCGCGGCACCTCGAACCTGAACATGATCCTGCTGGTCTTCTCGATCATCGTGATGATCGTCTTCGTCGTCCTCGTCGTCGCGCAGCTGATGCGGGGCGAGGGAGCGGCCACGATCCTCTCGGTCGGCGCGTTCCTGCACGACGACGTGACCATGGGAGCGGTGCTGATGGGCGCCACCATCGTCTGCTTCTCCTTCATCGGGTTCGACGCGGTGACGATGTACGCCGAGGAGGCGAAGGACCCGAAGATCATGCCCAAGGCGATCCTGCTGACGGTGATCATCGGCGGCGGCATCTTCCTCGTCGCCTCGTACGTCTCGCAGCTGCGCTTCCCGGACTGGAACGAGTTCGCCCCCGGTGGCGACATGCAGTTCGTCGAGGACTCGACGCTGCCGATCATCGGGCAGCTGGTGGGCGGCAACGTGCTGATGGCGGTGCTGACGGCCGCCGGCTTCTGCGCGACCCTCGCCTCGGGGCTCGCCTCGCACGCCTCGGTGTCGCGCATGCTGCTGGTCATGGGACGCAACAACGTGCTGCCACAGCGGGCGTTCGGCTACATCAACCCCCGCACGCACACGCCGACCTTCAACATCGTGCTCGTGGGGGCGATCTCGCTTCTGGCGATCCCCTTCACGCTCGAGCTGATCGCCGCCTGGATCAACTACGGCGCCCTGATCGCCTTCACGTTCGTGAACATCTCGGTGATCGCGTGGTTCGCGATCCGCAAGGGTCGTCGCAAGACCCCGGCCGACATCGTCAACTACATCGTGATGCCCGCGATCGGCATGCTGCTCACCGGTCTGCTGTGGGTCAATCTGCACCAGGACGCCCTGATCGGCGGACTGATCTGGACGGCCCTCGGGTTCATCTACCTGCTCGTGATCACGCGCGGCTTCCGCAGGAAGGTCGTCGCGTTCGATGAGAACCAGGCGGTCACCGGGTACAACAAGGTCGTGAAGGTGCCTGTCGACGGGCGCTGAGTGCCTGTCGACGAGCGCTGAGTGCCCGTCGACGAGCGCTGAGTCCGGTCCTCCTCCGACCCGTGTCGGAGGAGGACCGGCGCGGGATCAGATGACGCCCTGCGCGAGCATCGCTCCGGCGACGCGTTCGAAGCCGGCGATGTTGGCTCCGGCCACGTAGTCGCCGGGGACGTCGTGGCGCTCGGCGGCATCGAACGCGGCGGCGTGGATGTCGGACATGATCTCGCGCAGCTTGTTCTCGCTGGCGTCGAAGCTCCAGCGCTGCCGGGACGCGTTCTGGCTCATCTCGAGCGCGGAGGTCGCCACACCGCCCGCGTTCGCGGCCTTGCCGGGAGCGAAGAGCACCCCGGCGCTCTGGAAGGCGTCGATCGCGGCGGGCAGACACGGCATGTTCGCGCCTTCGGAGACCGCGCGTACGCCGTTGCCGATCAGCGCGCGGGCGTGGTCGAGATCGAGCTCGTTCTGCGTCGCCGAGGGCACCGCGATGTCCACAGGCACCTCCCAGACGCTGCCGCCCTCGACGAACCGGGCACCCGGACGCCGGGCGGCGTACTCCACGATGCGCGCGCGTTCGACCTCCTTGATCTGGCGGAGCAGATCGACGTCGATGCCCGCATCGTCGACGACGTAGCCGGAGGAGTCGGATGCCGTCACCGGCACGGCTCCCAGCTGCGCCGCCTTCTGGATCGCGTAGATGGCGACGTTGCCCGACCCGGAGACGCCGACGCGCTTGCCGTCGAGCGAATCCCCGTGCACCCCCAGCATCTCCTGCGCGAAGAACACCGCGCCGTAGCCGGTGGCCTCGGTGCGCACCTCGGCGCCGCCCCAGCCGGTGCCCTTGCCGGTGAACATCCCCGACTCATGACGGTTGGTGATCTTGCGGTACTGGCCGAACAGGTAGCCGATCTCGCGTCCGCCCACGCCGATGTCGCCCGCCGGCACGTCCGTGTGCTCGCCGAGGTGGCGGTAGAGCTCGTTCATGAACGACTGGCAGAAGCGCATGATCTCCGCGTCCGAGCGGCCGTGCGGGTCGAAGTCCGATCCGCCCTTGCCGCCGCCGATGCCCTGACCGGTCAGCGCGTTCTTGAAGATCTGCTCGAACCCGAGGAACTTGATGATCGACAGGTTGACGGACGGGTGGAAGCGGAGTCCGCCCTTGTACGGACCCAGCACCGAGGAGAACTGGATGCGGTAGCCGCGGTTGACCCGCAGGCGGCCGGCGTCGTCGACCCACGGCACCCGGAACAGGATCTGACGCTCCGGCTCGACCAGCCGCTCGAGGATGCCGCCGTCGATGTACTCGGGGTGGGTCGCCAGCACCGGGGCGATCGAGCCGAGCACCTCGTGCACGGCCTGCTGGAACTCGGGCTCGTGCGGGCTGCGGGCGAGCACGGTGTCGAAGACGGGCTGCACGGAATCGGCGAGCGGGTGGAAGGCAGGGGAAGACGAAGAGGTCACGCGAAAGGTCTTTCTGACGGGGGAGGACGTACGTGCGATCGTGTCGCGTGAGAGGGGCGTCGGGCCGGGATCACCCGGTGTTCTGGAGTCCGGCCGCGACGCCGCTGACGGAGAGGAGGAGGAGTCGCTTCTGCTCGTCGTCCGCTCCCGAGCCCGACGCGGCGTCGGGATCGCGCAGCGCCCGCAGCGCCCGCAGCTGCAGGAGCGACAGGGCATCGACGTACGGCGTGCGCAGCTGCACGGCGCGCTGCAGGATCGGCTTGTTCTCGAGGAGTCCGACGCCACCGGTGAGCCGGACGACCCACTCGCGGGTCAGCGTCATCTCGTCGAGCACGAGCTGGGCGAGGTCGTCACGGTCGCCGAGCGCGAGATATTGACGGGCGATCCGCTCGTCGGTCTTCGCGAGGCTCATGGCCACGTTGTCGATCATCGTGTGCAGCAGCGGCCAGTCGCGGTAGGCCTCGGTGAGACGGGCCTCATCGCCGACGGCGGCGAGGGCGGTGCCGAGTCCGAACCAGCCGGCGAGGTTGATGCGCGCCTGCGTCCACGCGAACACCCAGGGGATGGCGCGCAGGTCTTCGAGCGACTCGACCGAGAGTCCGCGACGAGCGGGGCGCGACCCCAGCGCGAGCAGGCCGATCTCCTCCATCGGGGTGACCGTCGCGAACCAGGGCGCGAAGCCCTCGGCCTTCACGAGGGAGAAGAACCGCTCACGGGAGGAACGATCCATGACCGCGGCGATGTCCGCGAACCGCGCCGCGGCGTCGCTCGTGCGCTGCTCGACCGACGGTGAGGAGGCGAGCAGGGTCGCCGCGGCGACCTGGTCGATGTGGCGCATCGCGATCGCCGGCTCGCCGTAGCGCGCGAAGATGACCTCGCCCTGCTCCGTGAGCTTGAAGCGTCCGTCGACCGAGTGCGGCGGCTGGGCGAGGATCGCGGAATTCGCGGGTCCGCCGCCGCGTCCGAGCGCACCGCCACGGCCGTGGAACAGGGTCAGCTCGATGCCGGACTCCTGCGCCCACAGCGCGATCTTCGCCTGTGCCTCGTAGAGCGCGAGGTTGGCGGCGACTGGGCCGACGTCCTTCGACGAGTCGGAGTATCCGAGCATGACCTCGAGACGGTTGCCGGTGTCGGCCATCCGCGCCTGGAACTCCGGGAACGTCACGGCCTCGGCGAGGATGCCGGGCGCTGCCTGCAGGTCGGCGAAGGTCTCGAACAGCGGCACCACATCGAGCACGGGGGCGTCGTCGCCGAGGGCGTGCCGCGCGAGACGGTGCACGTTCGCGAGGTCGGAGGCCGCCTGCGTGAACGACACGACATAGCGGCCGGCGGCACGAAGACCGCGGTCGCTCTGGATGTCGGCGATCGCCCGGAAGACCTCGAGCACCTCCTCGGTCTGCGCGCTGATCGCCTCGCCGCCCTCGAGCTCGGCGAGAGCCTTCGTGTGCACCTGGGAGTGCTGACGGACCTCGAGCTCGGTGAGATGGAACCCGTAGGTCTCCACCTGCCAGATCAGATGCTGCACGCCGCCGAAGGCATGGCGCTTCGCTCCGGCATCCGCCAGCGAAGACTGGACCGCCCGCAGGTCGGCCAGCAGGTCCTCGGGGCGGCCGTACCGGGACTCCTCGCCCCGTCGGGTCGCGGAGACCCGGTGCGCGAGAGCGAGCAGCATCCGGCGGTGCGGCTCGCCGGGGGAGCGGGCGCCGAGCTCCGATGCCACGCGCGGCTCGGCGTCGGCGAACGCGTCCCACAGCGACGAGACGGTCGCGCTGGGCGGGGTGTCCTCGGCATCGAGGGTGAGAGTGCGGCCGATGCGCTCGAGCGCACGCTCGAGACCGCGGAGCACGTGGTCCGAGGCGATCTGCGACGCCTCGCGCGTCACCGACGCGGTGACGAACGGGTTGCCGTCGCGGTCGCCGCCGACCCAGGAGCCGATCCGCACGAACGCGGGCACGATCGGGGCGCTGGCGCCGGAGTCGTCTCCGCGCAGCGCATCGTCGATGCGCCGGTACACGTGGGGAACCGTCGTGAACAGCGTCTCGTCGAAGACGCCCATGACCGTGCGGACCTCGTCGGTCGGCGACGGCTTCTCGGCACGAAGCGGCGCGGTGCGCCACAGCGTGTCGATCTCCTCGAGCATGCGTCGGTGGGCGCGGCGCTGCTCGGCACCGTCGTCGCTGGCGGCATCGTGCTGCGTCAGCAGCTCCGACAGGCGGCGGATGCTCGACGACACGGCCCGGCGCCGCGCCTCGGTCGGGTGGGCGGTGAACACCGGGTGGAAGCGCAGACCCTCGAGGCGTCGACGCGCCTCGTCGTCGCCCACCTCGGTCTTCAGACGCGCATAGGCGGACGCGACGGTGTCGGCGGCATCCTCACGACCGGGCTGGCCCGCCCGCTCGCGCAGGACGCGCACACGCTGGTGCTCCTCGGCGAGGTTCACGAGGTGGAAGTAGCACGTGAACGCCCTGGCGACCTCGTCGGCGCGGGAGATCGTGAACGACTCGGCGATCGCGGCGGCGCGCTCGAACGCGTCGGAGGTCTCCTCGTCGTACGCCTGGATGGTCGCGAGGCGCAGACGTTCGACGTCCTCGAAGAGGTCGTCGCCGCCGGCCTCGCGCAGTACCTGGCCGAGGAGGCCGCCGAGCATCCTGACGTCGGAGCGCATCGCGTCGGGGATGCCGCGGCCGGCTTCGAAGCGGCCGATGATGCGGATGGCCGAGGTGTCGGTGGGCTCGGGGAAGCTGTGTTCGGGGGTCACGCTTCGAGAGTAGCCCGGGTGGCGGGCCCGCTCGGAACTCATGACGGCGCGACGCGTTCGCGAGGCATCCGCGACGCGTCCGCGAGGCATCCGCGAGACCGGGCGAACTACCATGGAGGGGACATGCGCATCTCCGTGAACCCCCTTCGTGGACAGCAGTTCCCCGCCGTGCTGCTGCTGCTCGCCGCGGGCCTCGGACTGCTGCTCGCGAACCTGCCCGCACACGACGCGCTCGCCGCGGTGCTGGATCTCCGCATCGCGGTGCCGGGGACCGCGCTGGACCTCTCGATCGAGCACTGGGTGTCCGACGGGCTCCTCGCGGTGTTCTTCCTCGTGGTCGCCATCGAGCTGCGTCACGAGCTGACGCACGGAGAGCTCGACTCGCCGCGCAAGGCCATGCAGCCGGCGATCGCCGCCGCGGGCGGGGTGCTGGTGCCGATCGCCGTCTACCTGCTCATCGCCGGCGACTCGGCGACCGCGACCGGATGGCCGATCCCCACCGCGACCGACATCGCCTTCGCCCTCGGCGTGCTCGCGATGTTCGGGCGGGGCCTGCCGTCGACCGTGCGGGTGTTCCTGCTGGCGCTGGCGATCCTCGACGACATCATCGGCATCATCTTCATCGCCGTGCTCTTCGCGCACGACGTCCAGTGGCCGCTGCTCGTCCTCGCCGTGATCGCGGTGGCGGCGTTCTGGCTCCTCAGCCGCGCGTTGCACGCCACGGGGCACACGGCGATCGCCGTCGCGATGGTCGTGGTCGGAGTCGTGACGTGGGGACTCGTCGCCGCATCCGGCATCCATGCCACCATCGCGGGCGTGCTGCTGGGCCTCGTGATGTCGCCGGTGCCCGCCGCCCGCACCAGGCATGCCCTCGAACCCACGGTCAACGGGGTGATCCTGCCGGTCTTCGCCTTCGTCGCCGCGTTCGTGGTCATCCCCGACGTCGCACTCTCCGAGCTGTCGCCGGCGTTCTGGGGCATCGTGGTGGCCCTTCCCGTCGGCAAGATCGTGGGCATCTCGCTGTTCGGCTGGGTCGCGATGCGCATCCGCCCCCGGGGCGCCGCTCCTGCTCTGCCCTTCGGCGACATCCTGGCGGCCGGAGCCCTGGGCGGCATCGGGTTCACGGTCTCGCTGCTGCTCGCCAATCTCGCCTTCGCGAGCGACGCGGGCGTCCGCGACCAGGCGATCCTCGGCGTGCTCGTCGGCTCGCTGCTCGCCCTGGTGCTGTCGGGGGCCATCGTGTCGCTGCGCGCCCGCTCGTACCGACGACCATCGCACAGAGGCGAGGAGTGACCGTGTCCGGAGAACGTGAATCGGCCCCGCACGAGGATTCGGATCGGCTGAGGGCGGCGGCGGACACCATGCGCGAGGTGCGTGAGCGCTGCGTGTGGTCGCAGCGGATCACCCACCGTGATCTCGTCCCGTATCTGATCGAGGAGTCGCACGAGGTCATCGACGCCGTCGAGAACGGCACGAGGGACGACCTGCGCGAGGAGCTCGGCGACCTGCTCTGGCAGGTGCTGTTCCACGCGGCGATCGCCGCGCAGGACCCGACCGACCCCTTCGACATCGACGATGTCGCCGCGACCCTGACCGAGAAGATGGTGCGGCGGCATCCGCACGTCTTCGCGGGTGAGACGGCGACCACGCCCGACGAGGTGCTCGTGCACTGGAATGCCGCGAAGACGGCCGAGAAGCGCACGAGACGCAGCGTGCTCGACGGCATCCCGCGGGGGATGCCGGCTCTCGCCCTCGCCCAGAAGGTGGCAGGCAGGGCGGCGGGGGTCGGAGTGGATGTCGCCGGTGCAGGTGTCGCAGCGCCGACGGGAGCGGGCACAGCGCCGACGGGGTCGGGCACAGCGCCGGCGGGGTCCGTGCCGACGACGGAGGCCGAGCTGGGTGATGCCCTGCTCGCGCTCGTCGCGGTCGCCCGGTCGGAGGGGTGGGATGCCGAGCGCGCCCTGCGCGAGCGGCTCCGGCGTGTGGAGGATGAGGTCCGCGAGGCCGAATCGCGCCCGTGACGCCACGGGCCACCCCGGCGACCTGGGAAGATGGAGGCGTGGCTACTGTGAACCCGCCGCGCGGCATGCGCGACATCCTCCCCGCCGACAAGGCCCGCCGTGAGCGCGTCCTCTCCGTCATCCGCGACCGCTACCGGTCGCACGGCTTCGACGAGATCGAGACGCCGGCGCTCGAGGAGTACTCGCGACTGCACGCCGGGATCGGCGGCGACAACGAGAAGCTCGCGTTCAACGTGCTGCGCCGCGGGCTCGACGCCGACGCGATCAGGGAGGCGGCCGACGACCAGGGCGCACTCGCCGACCTCGGACTCCGCTACGACCTCACCGTGCCGCTCGCGCGCTTCTACGCGAGCAACCGAGGGCAGCTGCCCGGTGTCTTCCGTTCCATCCAGATCGGCCCGGTGTGGCGTGCGGAGCGCCCGCAGAAGGGTCGCTACCGCCAGTTCGTGCAGTGCGACATCGACATCATCGGCGACGAGTCCGCCCGGGCCGAGTCCGAGCTGATGGTGGCCTCGCTCGACGCGGTCGACGCGCTCGGGCTGGAGGGCGCGACCGTGCGCATCAACGACCGGCGGGCGCTGGACTGGATGCTCGACAGCTTCGGGTTCACCGCCGAGGAGCGACCCGGCGTCCTCATCACGATCGACAAGCTCGACAAGATCGGACCCGACGGCGTCGCGACCGAGCTGCGGGAGAGGGGCGCGGTCGCGTCGGCGGTCGACGCGTTCGAGGAGTTCCTGCGCCGGCCGCAGACCATGGAGTACAACCCGTTCGGCGAACGACAGATCCGCAAGGCGCTGCCCGACGGTGCACCGGACGAGATCGTCGACCACCTCGTCGGGATCGGCGAGGCGGTCGCGGCGGGGCGCGGTGCCGACGACATCCCGCTCGTCTTCGATCCGTTCCTCGTGCGCGGCATGGGCTACTACACGGGCACCATCTTCGAGCTCGCCCACCCCTCGGTGCCGTACTCGCTGGGCGGCGGCGGTCGCTACGACGGCATGATCGGGCGGTTCCTCGGGCAGCAGGTCGCCGCCGTCGGCTTCTCGCTGGGCTTCGAGCGCCTGGTCGATCTGGTGACCGTCGGCGCAGACGCCGGCGAGCGTGCGGTCGTGCTCATCCATGACGCCGACGTGCCTGTGGCCGAGCTCGTCTCGCACAAGGCGGGGCTCGTCGCGTCCGGAGCGCGAGTGCGCCTGGAGCGACGGACGAAGAACGTCAAGGCGCTGCTCGAGCGCTCGGCCGCCGACGGGTACACGGAGTTCGCCACGGTGTCGGCCGGCACGGTGGCGCTGGAGCTCAAGCCCCTCTCCTGAGATCGGGACATCGGGGCCCGGACTCGTTCCGGGTTCCGAATGCAGGGCCGCGGCACGGATGTCGTTCACGCGGCGTTCACGCCCGTCGGGTCGAATCGGCGCATGAGAGGACATCGTCTCGTCACCGTGGTCGGGCTCGGCGTCGCGGCCGTGGGGGCGGCCGCCGGCATCCGAGTCGTGCTCGCCCGTCAGGCGGCCATCGCGCGCCGCCGCATCGGCAAGCCGCTCGGCGAACGGTCGATCGATGCCGACCGCGTCTGGCGTCCCTCACTCGGCGGCGAGCCGATCGAACTGCTCGTGCTCGGCGACTCGCTCGCGGCGGGTCTCGGCGCCGAGCGCCGCAAGCAGACGCTCGGCGGGCGCCTGGCCAAGGGCATGGCTCGACGGATCGGATGGCCCGTGCACCTGCGCACGGGCGCGGTCGTCGGCTCGGAGTCGCCCGACCTGGCGGCCCAGCTCGCGGACCTGCCGGAGGACTACGCACCGCACGTCGCCGTGATCGTGGTGGGCGGCAACGACGTCACGCACCGGATCCCTGTCGCGGTCTCGACGCAGCACCTGCGCGACGCGGTCCTGCGTCTGCGTCGGCGCGGCACCGAGGTCGTCGTCGGCACCTGTCCTGATCTCGGTGCGCTGCGTCCGGTTCCGCAGCCGCTGCGCCGGCTGGTCTCCAGCATGTCGCGCAGACTGGCGGAGGCGCAGACCGAGACGGCTCTCGCCGCGGGGGCGCGCCCTGTCGATCTCCGTCGTGCCGTCGGTCCGATGTTCTTCGACGATCCGGACGCGATGTTCAGCATGGATCGCTTCCATCCGAGCCCGCTGGGCTACCGGCGCACGGCCGAGGCGCTCCTCCCGACCGCGTGCGATGCCGCGGAGGCCGCGCTCCGCTCGCGTCGTCGGACGGTGGGCTGAACCGCAGGCCTCGGCCGCCTCACACCCCGCGCCCCTCACACCCCGCGCCCTCCCACGCACCCCCGCTCTCCTGATCAGCGCGTCAGCCGCAGCCGGATCATCCTGGCGAGTACCCCGATCAGCACCACAGCCGTCCCGACGATCGAGGCCAGCACCGGCAGCGAGTTCACGAGCAGCAGGCAGCCGAGCGCCCCGACGACCTGCAGCGCGCGGGGATGACGGCGCGCGGAGGCCTGCTGACGGAAGGCCGCGGCGTTCGCGATCAGGTAGTACAGCAGGACGCCGAAGGAGGAGAACCCGATCGCGTCGCGGAGATCGGCGACGAGCACGATCGCGACCACGATGACGGCGATCAGGATCTCGGCTCGTCGGGGCACCTGCCGGCGATCGTCGACCTTCGCGAGGAACGAGGGCAGATCCTTCTCCCGTGCCATCGCCAGCGTCGTACGCCCGATCCCGGTGAGGAGTGCGAGCAGCGCCCCCAGCGAGGCGGCCGCCGCCGTGATCCGGACGATCGGGGTGAGCGCGGCCCACCCCGTGGAGGAGAGGACGTCGGCGAGCGGTGCCGTGCTCATCGCCGCCCCGCCGCCGAGGGTGAGGAGCACCGTGACCGCGACCAGCAGGTACACGATGACGGCGCCGCCGAGAGCGAGCAGGATCGCCCGGGGAATCGTGCGCGCGGGATCGACGACCTCCTCGCCCAGGGTGGCGATCCTCGCGTACCCGGCGAAGGCGAAGAACAGCAGACCCGCACCCTGCAGCACCCCGTAGGCCGTGGCATCGGGCAGCGGAACGGGGGACGCCGCGGATGCCGTTCCGAGCCCGACCGCGACGACGACGGCCAGTCCCAGCAGCGAGCACACCACGAGGATGCGGGTGACGAGAGCCGTGCGCGTCACACCGAGGCAGTTGACGACCGCGAGCGCGACCACCGCGGCCACGGCGACCGGAACCCGCCAGCCGTCCGGTGCGGCGTACGCGGCGAAGGTCATGGCCATCGCCGCGCAGCTCGCGATCTTGCCGATCACGAAGCTCCATCCGGCGACGAAGCCCCACCACGGGCCGATCTCGGCACGCGCGTACGCGTAGGTTCCTCCGGCCACCGGATGCACGGCGGCGAGCTGCGCCGACGCGGTGGCGTTGCAGTAGGCCACGATCGCCGCGATCACGAGCGCGATGAGCAGGCCGCTGCCGGCGACTCCGACCGCCGGCGCCCAGACCGAGAAGACGCCGGCTCCGATCATCGAACCGAGTCCGAGGGCGGTGGCGTCGCCGAGAGTCAGGCGGCGGGCGAGGGGCATCCCGTCATCGTGTCACGTGCCGGTGAACGACGGATGTCCCGGTCCATCGACCACGGGGAGCGTGAGCCTGGCGGGTGTCGATCCGCCGACCTGCACCGTCTGGGTGCTGGGGACCAGCCGGGAGTGATCGCGCACCGGGTCGTCCGTCCCCGGGTTGCGCAGGTGCACCGGATGCGCACCGGAGGACACCTGCAGGCGCAGGCGCGATCCCGCGGCGAACCGGTGGGCGATCGGGGCCAGATCGAGGCGCACCCTGCGGGGTCCGTCGGCGCTCGCCTCGGGCTGCAGCCGTCGATACCCGTCGGTGATCGTGCGCGAGGTGCCTCTGGCGTCGACCTCGCACAGCCGCACGAAGACGTCGGCCCGAGGGTTCGTCGACGTGAACGACATCTCGAACCCGGGTGCGCCCATCACGACCAGATCGGCACGGAGGGCATCGCCCGTGAACACGAGCACGTCGTCGCGGCGTTCGCGGGCGCGCTGATCGCGTCGTCCGGCACGGAACGGATTCAGGGTCCGCCCGCCCGCCGCCGGAGTGGGATCGGCGGGGTCGTAACGGTACGAGAGAGCGGATGCGGTCGCCGAATCCCGGCTCGGAGCCAGCCTGTTCGCGGCGGTCGGATCCAGCGTCAGGGGAGAGGAGGTCGGCGGCCAGCTGTCGAGGTCGCGCCACCCGGCACCGCCCGTGATCTCGACGCGCACGCCGCTCGGCCGCGCGTCGGCGAACGCCTCCAGAACCTCTCGCACGCCGATGTCGGTGATCTCGGTCGCCCCGTGCACCCAGTCCCCGACGATCAGACGCACCGCGCGTCCGGCATCCTGCAGTGCCGCGTGGTCGGCGAGCTGGCCGACGAGGAACAGGTCCTGCCAGCCGGCCATCAGCGTCACGGGCGGGATGCTCTCGATGTCCGAGGCGAAGTGCAGCGGATGCCACCACGGGTCTCCGGCATCGCTGTGCGCGACCCAGTCGCGGAAGAAGCCGGGGTCCGCGCCGCGCGCCACCCGCACGGCCTCGGTCGGAGGCACCGCTCGTGCGCCGCGATCGAGCGCGGGCGCCGCGAGCAGCAGTGCCCGCAGGCGGGCGGGCAGCGACCTCTCCTGGATGTCGAGCGCGTACGCCCAGGTGAGCGGGGTGTCGATCGAGAATCCACCGCCGGGATAGAGGATCGCGTCATCGAACCGGCGGGCCGAGATCGCGATCCCCATCGCGTCCGGTCGCTCGTCGCCGTCGCAGTACGCCCACTGCGTCACCCCGAAATAGCTCCCGCCCCAGGAGTGCACGCGGCCCGTGGCCCAGTGCTGTCGGCGCAGCCAGCGCATCGCGGACTGGCCGTCGGCGACCTCGTGGTGCAGCGGGTCGAAGGCGCCTCCCGAGCCGAACGTGCCCCGGCAACTCTGCACCACGACGTGGTGTCCGCGTTCGGCGAGGAACCGCGCGACACCGGCGATCCCGTCGCGCCCGTACGGTGTGCGGATCAGCACGGTGTGGCCGCCCGCGCCCTCGGCGTGCCAGTGGTCGGTGAGCAGGGAGACCCCGTCAGCCGCCTCGACCGGGATGCCTGAGGTGCGGCGCACCGTCGGATGCGTCACAGGCGGCATCCCGTCGACCCTGCTCAGGCGCCGGTGCTCGCGCCGAGCGGCGAGGGTCAGCCGCGGGGAGCCGCTCATCGCACGCCCTTCACCCGCGTGACGGAGAACGCCGCGATCAGCGCCATGACCACCGCGCCCATGTAGAGGGCGGCGAAGTTCTCGCCGGTGGGAGAGCCGATGCGGGTCGCGAAGTAACCGAACACGGGCACGAGAATACCGGGCAGCAGGTACGCGAGCGCCACGATGCCGAGATCCTTGCCCGCGTCCTCGATCGAGGGCAGGCACTCGGTCATGAGAGCGACGTCAGCGGCGATGTAGGCGCCCTGGCCCGCACCGACGATCGCGATGCCCACCAGGAACCACACGATGTCGCCGAACGACACGGCGAGCACGAGACCCGCGGCGCTGGCCAGGGAGCCGATCACGACCGACGGCTTGCGGCGTTTCGTGCGATCCGAGATCACCCCGAAGACGAACGCCATCACGAGGTTCATGAGCGTGAAGGCCGCGGTGGCCTGCGTCTGCACGGCGGCGATCGCCGCGGGGTCGTCGATCGCGAAGCGACCGGAGATCGTCAGATAGAGGTAGCTGGTGACCGACACGATCGACGCCGTCATGAAGAACCGGCACATCCACGCCCACGCGAAGTCGGGGTACCGGCGTGGGCTCAGCCAGAACGTGGCGAGCACTCCGCGCCAGTCCAGAGGAGCGGCGGGCGCGGTGCGCCGGATGTCCTTGAGCGCGAAGAACAGCAGGAGCGCGAGGAGCGCCGACAGCCCGCCGGGGATCAGGAACATCCCCGCCTGCCCTGTCGCCGCGACGACGCCCGAGAGCGAGACCCCGCCGAGGATCCCCAGTGCGGTGGCGGCGCCCGTCACCGCCGACATGATCGCGCGGATGCTGCGTCTGATCTGATCGGCGAACAGCGTGTGGACCGTCATCGAGATGGCTCCCCAGCCCACCAGGACGAGCACCGTGCCGGTGCCGAGCAGCAGCAGCGACGGCGCGGTCGCCTGGATCCCGTAGCCGATCAGCGCGATGACGGCTCCGGAGAGGATCCAGGGACGACGGATGCCGAGGCGGGACATCGACCGGTCGCTGACCCGGCCGAAGATCGGTGTCGTGACGAGGACGGCGGCGCCTCCGAGAGTGAGGACGATGCTGAGATCGCCGGTGGCCTGATCGGGGTTCCACTCCTTGAGGAGCTGCGGGATCGCGACGCTCGCCACCCCCTGGGCGATGCCCGAGCCGAACCAAGCGAGGACGAACGCGACCCAGAACCAGCGACTCTGGCGCTCGCCGGGGATCGCGTCCGACGCGAGCGGAGGTGCGGACGAGGAGGAGGGGAGCACGGGCTCGACTGCATGGGCGGACATCATCGTCTCCAGGTCGGGGTCGGGGTCGGGGTCGGTGTCGGGGTGAGTGTCACGATCGTCGCGAGGGTCTCGGTGAGGGACCGCGGAGGTGCGCCGTCCGGGAGTGCCACGGCGGCGTCGTATGCGCACGCCACCTCGTGGGCGAACACGTCGCGCCACGCGCGCGCGCCGTGCCAGCGGGCGGTGAGCCCGGGGGATCCGTGCACGTGGCCCGCCCCGATGCGCAGCACCACGGGCACGCCGGCGGCCTGCAGCGTGCGCGTGTAGGCGATGGCGCCGTCGCGCAGCGGGTCGTGCTCCGCCGCGAGGATCAGGGCGGGAGCGAGGTGCCGATGGTCCGCGGCGTCCAGGGGCGAGGCCTCCGCGAGGGGAGCCCCGGCGCGGTAGATCGCGACGATCCCCTCCGCGTCCTCCATCCCCGACGCGCGGCGGTACCGGCCCATCGACGCTCCCAGCGGTCGCAGAGCGGTCGGGGGCACCTCGAGCACCTGATGGCGCAGCGGCCTCCCCTCGTCGCGTTCCCGCAGTGCGGCGGAGGCGGCGATCGTGGCTCCCGCCGAGTTCCCTCCGATGCCGAGACGGTGGGGGTCGATGCCCCACTCCTCGGCATGGGCACGCAGATCGGCCAGCGCCGCGACCGCATCCCGGACGGGAGCGGGGAACGGATGCTCGGGGGCGAGCCGGTATTCGAGCGAGATGAGCTGCACGCCGGAGCGGAGCGCGCGGTCGGCGCATATCCGCTCGTTGAGCACCTCGTCGATCGTGCCTTCGGTCCATCCGCCGCCGTGCAGCCACAGCATCGTCGGCTGCGGACCGACGGCTGCAGTGGACCGGAAGCGTCGCGCGCGCAGCGGACCGTCTGCGCCCGCGACCATCAGGTCGTCGACCCGCACGCCGTCGGGGGCGGGATCGGTGAACTCGACCGCGAGGATGTCGCTGACCTCCCTGGCCGCGCGACGGCGGGCGGGGGAGCCGGCGGGACCCGCGTCGGGCAGTGCGGCCGTGAGCTCGACGGTGCGGCGCAGCCAGGCGAGCACCGGCTCGTCGAGCGGGGGGAGGTCGTCGCCGAGATCGATCATCGTGCGCTCTCCTCGCGTCGCGCATCCACCGAGTGCAGGGTGCGCAGTTCGGAGATCAGCAGACGGTGCGCGGCATCCGCTGCGGGGACGAGACCGGTGCATCCCAGCGATCCGTGCGTCTGGCCGATGAAACGCACAGCGGTGACCGCGACCCCCGCATCCGACAGCGCACGGGCGTACGCCTCGCCGTCGCCGCGCAGCGGATCGAGCTCCGAGGTGAGGATGAGGGCCGGAGGGAGGTCCGCGTGGGAGGCCGCGAGGAGCGGAGAGGCGTAGGGGAGGCGCGCGGTGTCCGCATCGTCGCCGAGGTACTGCCGCACCAGCTGTCGCCCCGCCGTGCGGACGATCACGCCGGGCATCGAAGCGGCGATCCCGTCCATGTCGGCGTGCCCGATGGTCAGATCCAGCGCCGGGTTCTCCAGGATCTGCAGGGCGATCGGATGGTTCTCCCTGTCACGGTTCATCAGCGTCACGGCCGCGGCGAGGTCGCCACCCGACGAGGCGCCCCCGACCGCGATCCGCCAGGGTGAGCCGCCGAGCTCGGTCGCGTGCGCGCGCACCCACTCGAACGCCGACCAGCACTGCTCGGGCTGGGTCGGATAGCGCTGCTCGGGGGCGTGGGCGTAGTCGACCGCGACGAGCACGATCCCCGCGTCGTGTGCGCGCTGTCGGAACCGGGCGTCCCAGCTCACCCAGTCGATTCCGGCGATCGTGAATCCGCCGCCGTAGAAGTACACGAGGATCGGCAGGTCGGCACCGCGGGCGGTCGGGTCGGCGTCCGGCCAGTACACGCGCACCCGCACGTCGGGGTGCGCGTCGACCGGCACGAGCTCGTCGCGCGTCGCGGTGTCGAGGGGGACGATGCCCAGTGCGGCGCTCACGCGGGTGTCATTCTCGCTCGCCACTCGTCGGCGGCCGGCGGGGTCCTTCGGCTCGGGAGAGAGCAGCGGTGCGATCCGGCTCTCGTACGTCGCCACCGCGCTGTCGAGCGACGGGCGGCGGAATCGGCGATTCCTCGGTCTGGGCATCTGCATCTCCTTCGCATCTTCTTCGACGGCTGCGCACTAGTCTGAGCAATCGAAGAACTTCGATGAAGCGGGGAATCGGACATGCGAGCGCGACCGGGCAGAGTGACCATCTATGACGTCGCGGAGCGCGCGGGAGTGAGCATCTCCACCGTCTCGCTCGCGGTCAGCGCACCGCACCGGGTGCGGCAGGAGACCAGGGAGCGCATCGTCGCCGCGGCCACCGAGCTGGGCTATCGCATGACCGAGGGGCGGCGGGTCGGCGCGGCGCGGATCGCGGTGGCCGCGCCTTTCACGACCTATCCGTCGTACCTGCGCAGGCTCTCCGGCATGCTGCGCCGCGCCAGGGACGCCGCCGTCGACATCATCCCCTACGACCTGGATTCCGCGGCCGCCGCCGAGGAGCCGTTGCTGGATGTGCTGCCCACCCGCGCCGACGTGGCGGGCCTCGTCGTGATGGGGGTGCCGCTGGGCGGGGCCGCACGCCGCGCGAGCCGTGCGGCCCGCATCCCGATCGTCTACGTCGACGTCGTGCCCTCGCGCGCGGATGCCGGGGGACCGGTGATCCTCGTCGACGACCGTGACGGCGGCGCCCAGATCGGCCGGCACCTGGCGCATCTCGGTCACCGACGGGTGCTGTTCGTCCACGAGCCGCAGCGCTCGCCGTCGTACGTGTCGGCGGGGATGCTGCGTGTCGAAGGGCTCGTGGACCACGTCGAGGTCGTGTCTATCGCGCTCGACGGGCCGGGTGCGGTGGGCGCCGACGTCCCGCGGGAAGCCGCCCGCCGGGGCGCGACCGCGATCGTCGCCAACCATGATCAGTATGCGGTGGCGGTGCTCGCCGAGCTCCGCTCCTCGCCTCCGGCCGCGCCCCTCGCGGTGGTCGGATACGACGACGGGGAGCTCGCCGCGGGGCTTGACCTGACCACCGTGCGCCAGCCGTTCGAGGAGAGCGGGCGGGCGGCCCTGGAGCGTGTCCTCGCCCTGGTCTCGGGCACGGAGGTCTCGCACGAGACGGTGCTTCTGGCTCCGACCCTGATCGAACGTGGCTCGACGCGAGGAAAATTGTTATAGTTCTCCTATAACTAATAGAAATTGAGGCTCCGATGCTGATCCGAATCGATGCCGACAGCTCTCGGCCGCTCTTCGATCAGGTCGCGGCGTCCGTCCGAGCCGATGTCCTGACCGGACGACTCGGCCCCGGCGACCGACTGCCGGCAGCGCGCGAGCTGGCTGAGGCGCTCGAGATCAACCTGCACACCGTGCTCCGTGCGTACCAGCAGCTCAGAGACGAAGGTCTGATCGACCTGCGCCGCGGCAGGGGAGCGGTGGTTTCGGCATCCGCAGCGCCGCTCGCCGACCTCTCACAGGACATCACCGCTCTCGTCACTCGTGCCGCCGCGCTCGGTGTCTCTCCCGCAACCCTGGCCGCCCTCATCAAGGAGACCGACGCATGACCCCTGAGATCCGCAGAGCCCGCACCGCCTTCTGGTGGGTGGGGGTGGTCCTACCGCTCGCCCTGATCGCGCTCGCGAGCATCGTCGTGCTCTCCTGGCTGCCCGATGTCCCCGATCCGGCGGCGACCCACTGGGGACTCGACGGGGTCGACGGCTACGGACCGAGCTGGACCCCTCTCGCCCTGCTGATCGGGCTCGGCGGTGGGACGGTGCTGCTGTTCGCGCTCATCGCACTGCTCTCCCACCGGCTCCCCCAGCAGGGTGCTGCGGCACCGATCGCGCAGCCGCAGTGGTCCGCGACCGCGCGGCTGCTCGGTGCGATGAGCCTCGGCACGGCGGGCCTGATGACGGTGCTCGCCATCGTCACCACCGCTGCGCAGCGCGGTCTCGCCGACGCCGCGGACGCCGCCGACATCACCCCGTGGATCCCGGTTCTCCTCGTCGTGATGATCGGGCTCGCCGTGGCCGGCTGGTTCCTGCAGCCGGCGGTGTCGCGGTCGCCCGAGTCCTCGGGCGACGCGGCGACCCCGCTGCCGCTGGCCGATCATGAGCGCGCGGTGTGGATGAAGACGGTGACGGTCGCGAGAGTCGGCCAGGTCGTTCTCGGCACCGCCGTCTTCCTCATGATCGCGATGAGCGTGCTCCTGTTCGCTCAGGACGTCGTCGCGGCGTGGATCGTCGCCGCGGTCGCGCTGATCGTCGCGGTCCTCGTGTCGACGAGCCTCACCTTCCGTGTCCGTGCGAGCGCCGCGGGGCTCCGAGTGCGTTCCGTCATGGGGTGGCCGCGGATCGACATCCCGTCTGCGGAGATCGCGAGCGTTCGCGCCGTGCGGGTCGACCCGTTCGCCGAGTTCGGGGGATGGGGGTACCGCTTCGGCATGGACGGGCGCCGCGGAGTGGTGCTCCGCACGGGGGACGCTCTCGAAGTCGCCCGCACGAACGGCCGCGTGTTCGTCGTCACGGTCGACGACGCGGCCACGGCGGCATCCGTCCTCGCTGCCTCCGCCGACCCCCGATGACATCGTCCGCGTCCGTCCCGATCAGAGGAGACCACTCATGACCCGCCTCCGTGTCACCGCCATCGCCGTGTTCACCGCCCTCGCCTGCGGTCTCGCCTGGCTCGTCGCCCTGCCGCTGTGGTCGGGCGACGGACTCGCCGAGCCGCTCGCCGGCATCATCCTGCCCGTGATGATGTTCACCCCCGCGATCGCCGCGCTCGTGGTGACCGTGACGATGCGCGTCCCCGCGCGCGGCGAGAGGCTGCGATTCCTCGGGATGTGGCCGCTGCGTCCGGCGAAGCGCGTGATCTGGCTGATGGTGCTGGGGTGGCTCGCGCCCCCGTTGCTCGTCGCGCTCGGCGTCCTCGTCGCTGCCGCGCTCGGATTCGTCCGCCTCGACCTGACGTTCGCCGCGTTCTCGGCCACCATCGCCGGAGCTCTTCCCGAGGGCACCCCGATGCCTCCCATCGGCCTGCTCGTGATCTCGCAGATCGTGATGATCCCTTTCGCCGCGCTGATCAACAGCGTGCTGGCTTTCGGCGAGGAGCTGGGCTGGCGGGGGTGGCTCGTGCCGGCGCTGCGCCCGCTCGGCACCTGGCCCACGCTGCTCCTCAGCGGGGCGATCTGGGGACTGTGGCACAGTCCGATCATCCTGCTCGGCTACAACTTCGGCCGCACCGATGTCACGGGCGTCCTCTTCATGGTCGGCGGCTGCGTCGCCTGGGGAATCCTGTTCGGATGGCTGCGCCTGCGCTCCGCGTCGATCTGGCCCGCCGTCCTGGCGCACGGATCGCTCAACGCGGCGGCCGGGCTCATGCTGCTCGTCGCCGCATCGCAGCCCGATCTCGCCCTCGCGGGGCCGCTGGGCGTCGCGGGGTGGATCGTGGCCGCCGTCATCATCGGGGTCCTCGCTGTCACCGGGCAGTTCCGCCGGCAGCCGGAGTTGGCGGATGCGCCGGGACGCCTGCTCTCCGCCCCGCGCGCGACAGGGGAGCCGCAGCACTCGTCCACCCCTTGACGCCTCGTGCGCCGCGAGGGTTTGCTGAGGGGATGGACGCCACCGCCGATGCCTGGTCGAAGACCGACTCCTATCTCGCCGATCTGCTCGTCGGGGATGATCCGCATCTCGAGGCGGCTCTGGCGGCGCAGCGCGCGGCCGGACTGCCCGAGATCGAGGTGGCACCCGTCTCGGGCAAGCTGCTCCACCTGATCGCGCGGATCAGCGGGGCGCGGCGGGTGCTCGAGATCGGCACCCTCGGCGGGTACTCGACGATCTGGCTGGCACGCGCGGTCGGCGCGGAGGGCCGTGTCGTGACGATCGAAGCAGAGGCCGGCAATGCGGCCGTCGCGCGGGGGAGTCTCGACGCGGCCGGCGTCGGTGACCGGGTCGACATCCGGATCGGGCGCGGCGCGGATGTGCTCCCGACTCTCGTCGGCGGATTCGATCTCGTCTTCATCGACGCCGACAAGGAGTCGAACACCGTCTACCTCGACTGGGCGGCGCGCCTCGGGCATCCCGGCACCGTCGTGATCCTCGACAACATCGGGCGCGAGGGCGAGATCATCCGTGACGACACGACCGATCCGAAGGTGATCGGCACCAGGGACGGACTGCGGATGCTGGGAGAGGACCCCCGCTTCGACGCCACCGCCCTGCAGACCGTCGGGGTCAAGGGATGGGACGGCTTCGCGCTCGCGGTCGTGGTGTCGCCCTCCGACTCGGACCCCGGCGCCGACGCGGCGGCGGGCTAGACTGGCCGAGGATCGACGACGCTCCACACAACGTTTTCTCTGAGCAAGGAGCACATCAGTGGCACTGATCGAGGCTGTAGGCGCACGCGAGATTCTCGACTCGCGCGGGAACCCGACCGTCGAGGTGGAGGTGCTTCTGGATGACGGTGTCGTCCAGCGCGCGGCCGTCCCGTCGGGCGCATCCACCGGCGCATTCGAGGCGTACGAACTGCGTGACGGCGACAAGAGCCGGTACGGCGGGAAGGGCGTCCTCAAGGCCGTCGATGCCATCATCGACGAGCTGGGCCCGGCCCTCGAGGGTGTCGAGGCGAGCGAGCAGCGCATCGTCGACGAGATCCTGATCGACACCGACGGCACCGAGAACAAGCAGCGCACCGGCGCGAACGCGATCCTCGGCGTCAGCCTGGCCGTCGCCAAGGCCGCGGCCGACTCGGCCGACCTGCCGCTGTTCCGCTACCTCGGCGGACCCAACGCGCACGTCCTGCCCGTCCCGCTGTTCAACGTCATCAACGGCGGCGAGCACGCCGACAACGGCATCGACATGCAGGAGTTCTTCCTCGCGCCGATCGGCGCCGAGACCTACTCCGAGGCGCTCCGCTGGGGCGTCGAGACCTACCACGTGCTGCGCGGCGAGCTGAAGGCCGCCGGCTACGCGACCGGACTCGGCGACGAGGGCGGCTTCGCCCCCGACCTGCCCAGCAACCGCGAGGGTCTCGACTTCCTCGTCAAGGCGATCGAGAAGGCCGGCTTCACGCCGGGCACCGACATCGCGCTGGGCCTCGACGTCGCCGCCACCGAGTTCTTCTCGGACGGCGTCTACCGTCTCGACAACAAGGACTGGAGCGGTCCCGAGCTGATCGAGTACTACCGGGGCCTCGTCGCAGACTTCCCGATCGTGACGATCGAGGATGCTCTGGCCGAAGACGACTGGGACAACTGGAAGCTGCTCACCGATGCTCTCGGCTCGCAGGTCCAGCTCGTCGGCGACGACCTGTTCGTCACCAACCCGACGCGTCTCGCCGACGGCATCAAGCGCGGCGTGGCCAACTCGCTGCTCGTCAAGGTGAACCAGATCGGAACGCTCACCGAGACGTTCGACGCGGTCAGCCTCGCGCAGCGCTCCGGCTACACCGCGATGCTCTCGCACCGCTCCGGCGAGACCGAGGACACCACGATCGCCGACCTCGTCGTCGCCACGAACGCGGGTCAGATCAAGGCGGGTGCGCCTGCTCGCAGCGAGCGCGTCGCGAAGTACAATCAGCTTCTGCGTATCGAAGAGGAGCTGGGCGACGCGGCGGTCTTCGCCGGCCGTTCGGCGTTCCCCCGCTACCAGGGCTGAACGCAGCACAGACAGAGGCACGCCGCCTGCGCGGCATCGACGGAGGAGGAGCCGTGGCACGACGACCGGCTCCTCCTTCGGCGTCTCCGGGGTCGTCCCGAGCCGGGGCGGCGAGGAGCTCCGCGCCCCGCGCGACCCGGTCCGGATCGCCGCGCGGGTCGGCCGCACGCGACACGACGGCGCGCAGCGTCGACGTGCGGGAGTGGGCCTCCGGCATCCGCCTGTCCGCGTTCTCGGTCATCATGCTCTCGCTCGTCGTGCTGGGAGCATGGGTGCTGGTGCCGACGCTGGGGACGTTCATCGATCAGCGTCAGAAGATCGCCGCGCTCGAGCAGTCCATCCAGGTCTCCGAGGATCAGATCACCGCCCTGCAGAAGGAGCGCGACCGCTGGAACGACCCGGCGTACATCACCACACAGGCGCGCGAGCGCCTCTACTACGTCAAGCCGGGTGAGGTCGTCTATCTGATCGACGACGATCTCGACCCCGCCGCGTTGCCGCAGGAGCAGGGTCCCGTCAGCGACACCCTCGAAGAGACGCCGTCGGACTGGATGCCGCAGCTGCTGCGCACGCTCACCTCCGCCGGCCTGAGCGACACGGCGGCGGTCACCCGCTGATCCCGGCCGCCCGTCGTCGGGCAGGCGGCGCGTCCGGCACGGCTCCGAGCGAGCTCCCTGGCGTCTCCCGTACGCTGGTCGGGTGACCACGCCGCCTTTCCCCACGCCCACCGCCGCCGAGCTCGCCGTGGTCTCGGCCCAGCTCGGCAGGACCGCTCGCGGCGTGGTGGGCATCGCCGCGCGCTGCGTGTGCGGCAACCCGACGGTCGTCGCGACGACGCCTCGGCTGCCGGACGGCTCGCCCTTCCCCACGTTCTACTACCTGACGCATCCGGCGGCGACGGCGGCGATGTCGACGCTCGAGGCGACGCAGGTCATGCCCGAGCTCGCCGCCCTGCTCGCGGATGACGAGGATGTCGCGGCCGCCTACCTGGAGGCGCACCGGTCGTACCTGCGCGACCGGAACGGTTTCGGCGAGGTCGACGAGATCTCCGGCATCTCGGCCGGTGGCATGCCCACGCGTGTCAAATGCCTGCATGCTCTGGCCGGACACGCCCTCGCGGCGGGTCCCGGCGTGAACCCGATCGGTGACGCGGCGCTCGAACGCTCCAGCTGGTCACCCGATCGGTGCCGGTGCGACGAGCCCGGCGCCGCCCTGCGCGGCGCCGAGGCATCATCCGCATGACGGCGCGTCGGATGCTGCGCAGCGGCGTCGTGCTCGCGACGATCGTGGCATCCGTCCTCCTCCTCGGCGCGGCGGCCACCCCGCCTCCGGTGCCGGACGACCCCGCCGATCCGGTGCGCGCGTCCGAGTACTGGCTCGACGGCGCCCGCATCCGTGACGCGTGGCAGACCACTCGCGGCGACGGCGTGACGATCGCGGTCATCGACACCGGGATCGGCAAGGTCCCGGGGGTGTTCGACGGCGCGGTCACCGACGGTACCGACGTGTCGGGCACCGGCTCGCCGGACGGCCGCACCCCCGTCGGCGCGATCGACGGCAACCACGGTTCATGGGTGGCCTCGCTCGCGGCAGGGCGCGGTGCCGCCGACGGCAAGGGGATGATCGGCGTCGCCCCCGAGGCCGATCTGCTGTCGATCTCGGTCGGCTTCGGCGCGGCCGCGGCAGTGCCCTTCACCGAGCAGGTCGCCAAGGCGATGCGCTGGGCGGTCGACAACGGCGCCGACATCATCAACCTCTCCTTCACCACCAACACGCTCGACTGGGACAAGAGCTGGGACGACGCGTTCCTCTACGCCTTCGAGCACGATGTGGTGGTGGTCGTCGCGGCCGGCAACCGGGGGAGCGGCACCGACATCATCGGCGCCCCGGCCACGATCCCGGGCGTGCTCACCGTCGGCGGAGTCGATCAGACCGGGACCGCCAGCCTCGAGGCGTCGACCCAGGGCATCACGATCGGCATCGCCGCTCCGAGCGAAGGGCTGCTCGGCGTCTCGGCCGACGGCACGGTGGTCTCGTGGCGGGGCACCAGCGGCGCGGCGCCGATCGTGGCGGGGATCGCGGCGCTGATCCGGTCGGCGCACCCCGATCTCGATGCGGCCAACGTGATCAACAGGATCATAAAGACGGCCATCCCCGTCGAGGGGATGTCGAAGACTCCGGATCCCCTGTACGGCTACGGTCTCATCGACGCGGAGGCGGCCCTGAACACCGATCTGCCGTCGGTCGCCGAGAATCCCATGGGCGACCTCGCCGAGTGGGTCCGTCTGTATCGCCGAGCCGAGACCGTTCCTCAGCCGGTGCCCACCGCGACGCCGGTGACGGTGCCGCCGCTGCCCGATGCCGATGCGCCGACAGAGGCCGGTTCACCGCTGCTTCCCAGCGCTGAATCGCTGCGCTACGGTACCCTGCCGCTCATCGCGCTCACAGTCCCTGGTATCCTGATAGCGCTTGGCGTCACCGCAGCTGCCCGGCGTATCCGCTCGGCGCGCATTCGCACGCCACATTCCTGACTCCCGAGGAGTTGTCCCCCTGTGCCTCAGAACAGCACTGTGCCCAAGATTCTGATCGTCGGTGGAGGCTACGCCGGCTTCTACACGGCGTGGAAGCTGGAGAAGCACCTTCGCAAGGGTGAAGCAGACGTCACCATGGTCGACCCGCTGCCGTACATGACGTACCAGCCCTTCCTTCCCGAGGTGGCCGCCGGCTCGATCGAGGCCCGCCACTCGGTGGTCGCCCACCGTCGCCACCTGAAGCGCACGAACGTGCTCACCGCCAAGGTGACGAACATCAACCACGCCGACAAGGTCGCCACGATCACCCCTCCGCTGGGTGAGCCGTACGAGTTCGCGTACGACCAGATCGTCGTCACGGCGGGTGCCGTCTCCCGCACGTTCCCGATCCCGGGAATCGCCGACAACGCGATCGGGCTGAAGACCATCGAAGAGGCTGTCGCCATCCGCGACCGCGTCATGTCGAACTTCGACAAGGCGTCCTCGCTGCCCGCCGGCCCCGAGCGCGACCGTCTGCTGACCGTCGTGGTCGTCGGCGGCGGCTTCGCCGGCATCGAGGTGTTCGCCGAGCTGCGCTCGCTCGCCTCGTCGCTGGTGAGCAAGTACCCGCAGCTGCGCTTCGAGGACACCCACTTCCACCTGATCGAGGCGATGGGGCGCATCATGCCCGAGGTCTCGCTGCAGACGAGCGAGTGGGTGCTCAAGGACCTCGCGAAGCGCGGCGCCAACGTGCACCTCGACACCCAGCTCACCAGTGCCGTCGACGGCAACGTCGAGCTCTCCACCGGTGAGGTCATCCCTACCGATGTCATCGTCTGGACCGCCGGTGTCATGGCGAACCCGACCGTCGTCCGCGGCGGTGACCTGCCGGTCGAGGAGCGTGGTCGCATCCAGACCCGCGCCGACCTCCGCGTGGGCACCCCCGAGGCGTTCGTCCCCGGAGCCTGGGCCGCCGGTGACGTGTCGGCCGTCCCCGACCTCTCGGGTGGTGGCGTCGGCGGCTTCTGCGTCCCCAACGCCCAGCACGCCGTGCGTCAGGCGAAGCTGCTCGCGAAGAACCTCGTCGCCGTGCTGCGCGGTGAGGACCCCAAGGAGTACTTCCACAAGAACCTCGGTGCCGTCGCGGGTCTCGGCCTCTACAACGGTGTCTTCCAGTCCGGCAAGATCGCGCTCAAGGGCTTCGTCGCCTGGGTCGCGCACCGTGGCTACCACGGCCTCGCGATGCCCACGTGGGAGCGCAAGTTCCGCGTGGTCTGGGGCTGGTGGAACAACCTGTGGCTCGGTCGCGACCTGGTGAACCTCGAGACGGTGCAGAACCCGCGCTACGTGTTCGAGGAGTTCGCCGCCCGTCCGCGTCCGGCCGCCGACGCCCCCGCCGCTCCTGCGGCGAAGGCCGCCGAGCCGAAGGCCGCCGAGCCGAAGGCCGCCGAGAAGGCTCCTGCAGCGAAGGCTCCCGCCGCGAAGAAGGCCGCAGCGAAGAAGGCTCCGGCCGAGAAGGCTCCGGCTCCTGCCACGACCGACCCGGCCGAGCACGCCGAGGTGACCGAGAAGGCCGCCGCCAAGTAATCGATCCGTCGGCACGAACGGCCCCGCGCGACTCCGCGCCGGGGCCGTTCGTCGTCTCCCGCCCGGTGGTGCATTCGCACACGATTCATAGGTGACCCCGCTACCGTCGAGATCAGCAAGGGGAGTACTCCCGTCTGCGGTGGAGTCGTCATTACGGGCATGAAGTCGTGCCCCGGCCCACCGGCCCCTCGGGGTGGAGGAGACCTGGCGTCCGTATCCACGGACGGCCATGGCATCCCCTCATCGCCTTCACCGCGTCGAGACTCCGTGGCTGTCCCCTCGCCACCGAAGGAACCACGACCATGGCAAAGTTCTCCCGTCTGATCGGTCTCGCCGCGAAAGCGATCGAGTCGCACGTCTCCTCCGACCGGGGAGGTCAGGCCGCGCCGGGGTCTCCGGCCCGGCCGTCCGCCCATCCGGCTCCCCAGGGCTATGCGCCTCCGGCTGCCCAGGGGTATGCGTCTCCGGCACCGCGCGGCGCGCGCGGGTCCTCGTCGGTCTCGGACGCCGATCGTGCGGCGATCGCCCGCTATGACTATCTCCTGCAGACCGCCGATCCGCACCGCATCGAGCAGATGCATCGCGAGGCATTCGATCGCCTCACACCGGCGCAGCGCGCGCAGGTGCAGGAGCGCATGCAGGCCGAGCTCGCCCCCGGCGAGCGCCCGTCCTCGGCATCGTCTCACGACCTCGCCAGAGCCGCAGGGCGCACCGAGGCGGCGGCTCCGGGGCGGATGCGGTCGCTGCTCTCCCGAGTGCGCGGCGGCGGTGGGGCCGGGGCAGGCCGGGTCGGCGGCATGGCGGTCGGCGGCATGGCGGTCGGCGGCGCGGCGGTCGGCGTCCTCGGAGCCGTCGCCGGGGGAGCGGTGCTGAGCTCGGTGGCCGGTCCGCTGCTCGAGCAGGCCGCGGGTCTCGGTGTCGACTTCGACGCGCTGGCGCAGGGGCTCGACGTCGAATCGCTCATGCAGGGCGTCGACCTGGAGGGGCTCGCCGGCGGAGTGGACGTCGAAGGGATCGGCGGCGCGGCCGAGGGGCTGCTCGGATCCGCGGGGGAGACGGTCTCGGGCCTCGGCGAGACCGCGAGCGGGTGGGGTGAGCGTCTGGGAGACCTCGGCATCCCCGGCATCCGCGATCTCTTCGGCCGATGAGCTGCGCACCGAACGCTCAGGGTCGCCGCATCGGCCTCGCCTAGCATGGGCGCACAGCCACAGACAGAGACGAGCCCGTCATGAGCCCCGCCACTGCCATCGCGAACACGGCCGATCACGGCTTCACCGGTCTGACCGGGTTCGCGGCCGACATCCTCACCGCCCTGGGAGACGTCGGTGTCGGCGTCCTCGTTTTCATCGAGGTGCTGATCCCCCCGATACCGAGTGAGGTCATCCTGCCGTTCGCCGGCTACCTCAGCCAGAGCGGGGACCTCCACCTCGGGTGGCTGATCTTCTGGAGCACGCTCGCGTCATGGATCGGCGCCCTGCTGCTGTACGCCCTGGGCAGGGCCATCGGGATGGAGCGCACGGTGCGCCTGCTCGCCGCCACGCGCCTGGTCAGCAGGACCGACCTCGAGCGCGGTGCCCACTGGTTCGCGCGCAGCGGCGGGTGGACCGTCCTGGTCGGGCGGATGGTGCCGGGCGTGCGCTCGCTCATCTCGATCCCCGCGGGGGCGTCGCGCATGGGCCTGGTCAGATTCAGCGCCTACACGATCATCGGCAGCGGGGCGTGGAACGCGATGCTCATCGGTGTGGGAGCGGCACTGGGGACCCAGCACGAGAGGCTGGAGCACTATCTCGGCTACCTCGACTACGCCGTCTACACGGCCATCGCGGTGGCGCTGCTCGTGCTGGTGATCCGGAGGGTGCGCGAGGCGCGCACCCCGCGGTCGCGGTCCGCGAGGGCGGATGCCGCCGCCATCGACGGCATGGCGGACTGACGGGGCGGATGCCGGGGGTGCCCCCGCTGGGACTCGAACCCAGACTGAAGCGATTTTAAGTCTGTTCAGGCCGGTTCTAGGGGGTGCTGCGTGGTCCTCTGAATGTCCCTCCCGACCAGGAAAAATGTGGTGATGCGTCCCAAGTGTGTACCTCCATCGTTGTCACTGGTTAGTGACACGGGTGTGACACGACTCCCAACGCGCCCCCCGGGGTTGCGATTTCGTCCAGGAGCGATTCCAGAGTGACGCTGTGCGTACTTGCGACTGCGCGCTAGCAGGGCGCATTCGGTATCACGCATCCACCCACCTACGAGGGTCGGGTCGCCGCGTTTCTATCCGGTGACGACGAAGATCTCGACGGTGCCGTCCTTCGCGTGTCGGGCGAGCCCCGGGACACCGACCATGTACGGGGAGTCCCCTGTGTTCATCGTCCGCACGACCTTTTCCCAGTACGGCGTCTCTGGCGTGGCATGCGCAAGGATTACGCCGCCGAGGTCTCGCGGTATCGAACTCAACGTGATCACGACCGTACGAGCGTCGATGACGCTCATCGAGATGTGATGACCGCTCGCCGAACCCTCACCGATCACAAGAGTGCCCGCCTTCGGAAGGTGCCGGTTGATGCCGGAGGAGCTGATCCCTTCACCTGACAAGGCGAGAGTGAACCCGATGCTGGAGTCACCGAAGCTGATCGGAACCGTCTTTCGCTTGCGTCCGAACAATGTGGTCCATCCTCTCGGAGCAGCTTGGGCTGGGCGTCAGGATACTAGGAAGTCGAGACGCTGCACAGTCCTCGGCGGGTGGTGGGGCGTCCTTCGCGTGCCGAAGAACGGGACGTCTCCAGTTTGGCCGTGCTGTTTCCGCTCGACGAGCGACCTGTTTCAACGATTCCTGAGAGGGTCTGCCATAATCGCGAGCATGCTGCCTCAGTTGGACTCGACGACGGGACTTCTGCCGTTAGGACGACACCACGTGTCTCTAGCTGCGGTTAAGGCGCAGTTCGTCGATGCTGCGATGTTCGCATCGTCGGTCAACCGCGGCGTGATCTGGGACAACTTCGAGGATCTGGTTGCTGAACTTCAGAGGATCCTCCCGGTGGCGTACGTCTGGATCGCGGGTTCGTTCATCACGAACAAGCCCGAACCGGATGACCTCGACCTAGTCTTCTGGTGTGAAGACCGCTTCGTTCAAGCAGTGTCCGACCCCCGGGACATGATGATGCTTCAGGTGATAGCTCAGAATCAGCTTCGGCAGGCGACCGGGCTACGTCTCGATACGCGAATCGCTCACTGGCACGTTCACGCCGAGGCCGCCTCGAAACGTACACCTGCACACGATGCATATGTTTCGGCGAGGGGGTATTGGGATGATTTCTGGCTTCGGCGACGTAGCGGGGCGAAGACTGACCCTCCAGTACGGTCTGATGCTCTTCCACGAGCGGGCTATCTCGAAATCATGTTGGATGGCGTAGATGTCCTTTGATTGGAACTCCTACCGTGAAGGTCTGAACCCCGACGATCTGATCTGGGACAGTCCGACCGATCTGGCGCGCTTGAGCATGAGCACCTTCATCGCCGAACAGTCGCCTGTGCGCCGCGATTCCTCAAGCGGCTACTTGCGTCTCCTTGGTCCTGGAGTCCACGGGCACAGCGCATCGCTGACTCATGTAGCGGGCGTGATGACGCAGTTCCAGCGACTCGTTCTCGCGTCGGGACTCGCACTCGCCGGATGGAAAACGTCCCGAGGGCGTGCGCCCGCAGATGTTGTTGCGCGCACCAAGCTCCTCTTGGATGGATCGGCGGCACCTGGCAGCCTGGTCTTGCAGATGGTTCCGGCCGCTCTTCCTGCCGAGGAAATCATGCCCAGCGGCCAGGGGGAGTTTTTCCGAGAGGACGATAACCAAGTCGTCGATAACGCGATGGCTCGGTCCATCGATCTCCTCAACCTTGGTAAGGCGACGGGGCCGGATGCTGACTCGTCCCCATTCCTGACGGAGGTGAAGGCGTCTGGGCCGCGCGTGGCTGCTGCGTTGCGCGACTTCTCAAAGGACCTAGCTAGTAGCGGGTTCGAAGCGGATATCCTCTGGGCTCAGCCTCGCGTTAAGCCGAGACGCTCACGCTTGTCGGTGGGTGAGCTCTCGAATGTTGCCGCCCTCGTTGCGTCTCGTGAGTTGGAGAAAGAGCCGGTGACGTTGGAGGGGGTGCTTCGAACCGTAAGTGACATCGGCCCACTCAAACTGGAGATAGCTCCGGGGGAGTACGAAGACATTTCGGCGAAGAATATTCCGGGTTCCGTGATTGCCGGTCTCAACGTTGGTGATCGCGTGAAGGTCCTTGCTGATGTCACTGAGGAAGTTTCCGCTGGAGGCGAGTCCAAGGTGAAGTACCGAGCCACCCAGGTGACCGTCCTCTAGGACCCGTCGGAATCGTTGCGGGCGGGGTGGTGCAAGGGGGCGAGAAGGTCGCCGAGATCGGTGTCGAACGCCTGCGCAATCCGGTACCAAGTGGTCAGTGTGCCGGTGGTAGCTGGTTTCTCTGGGTTTCGGCGAGGGCTACCGCTCTCTAGCGTGACTAGCGTGCTCCGTCCGACGCCGGATCGTGCAGCGAGTTCGTCGTAGCTCCAGCCGCGTTCGTGACGTAGGCGGGCGAGATGAAGACGCAGAGCGTCGAAGTTCGGGTCGTCGTCAGCATGAGGCACTCTGCAAGCTCAGTCGCGGAACGCTTGCAGTAGGTTATGGCTATCCATCACAACTGATGGTTAGCCATCCTGAAAGGGCGAGATGATGTCGACGCCAGGCTCAGTTCCTCAACCCGCGCCGAGCGCTGTACCGGCAGGGTGGTACCCAGATCCGCATGATGGCCGCGTGCAGCGGTGGTGGGATGGATACCAATGGACGCAGCACACCTACCCGCGGGGTTCGCAGCCGCAGCTTGCTGGGGCCGGACCAGGGAGTCTGTATAACGGTGCGAAGGATGCGGAGTCCGGCAAGAACAGCGCGGGTGCATGGTCGCTCGTTCTCGGCCTGGTGTCGATCCTGGCTGGCATCCCTCGCGGACTGACGCTCCTGAGTGTGGCGCTCGGTATCGCCGCGATCGTGTGGGGTTGCATCGGTCTAGCTCGGGCGAGCCGCTTCGGCGTCAAGCGTGGCGCGGCCATCGCCGGACTCGTCCTCGGGGTGTTGACGCTGGTCATCACCCTCGTGTGGCTCGCCGCTCTGTAGGACATCCGGGAAGCAAGCGCGGAGGTCGCGCCTGGGCAGTACGGTATTTGCCATGCCGCCTACGCCCACTCCGTCGCCCTCACCCTTTCTAGTACAGCTGGTGGGGGAATCGAATGGTGCCTCCTGGCTCGGCCCCGCTCTCTTGTCGGGACTCTTTCTCGTGCTGGGCGCTGGGTTAGCGTTGCTCTCCACCTACCTCTCCGACAGCCGTCGGGCCAAGCAGGAGCGTGAGCAGCGGTTCCACGATGAAGTGCTCGCGATCTGCGCACGGCTCGTTGTTACCACCGGCGATCTCTACAAGCACATGAGCGCCCTTGACCACCTCGTGATGCTGAAGGAACAGCTCGATGAGCGGAACAAGCAATTCGCGGATACCGCCTTCGTCCTCGACAAGGTTCTTGGCGCAGTTGAATCCATCAACTCCGACGTCGCGACCCTGCGTCTCATCGCGCCTGAAGCGATTCGGACGGCATCCGTGGAGGTGGTGGTGCATGCGGGCCGGATAGGCAAACTCGCGTCATCCCAGTCGCCAGACCTTCACGATGCCGCGGGTCGATTGCTGGAACTGGACATCGCGTTCCAGGACGCGGTGCGCAAGTCACTCACTGCTGATCGGTAGCGGTACACCGTGGATCTGTTGTGATTCCGGATTCTGGCGCACGATAGATGCATGCACGATGACAAGTATCTGGTAACGCGGACCCGGGCGGATGCTGCTGAGCGGGCATCGAAGGCATGGCGGATGCGTGTTGCCGGTGGCGCGTGGGATGACATCGCGAAGGCTCTTGGCATGAGGGGTGGTGCTCCTGCGGCGTATCGCGCGGTGAAGAACCACTTCGGGAAGGTGCCACAGCCTGATCGGGAGATGCTGCGCGAGGTGGCCCGTCAGCGGGGTGAGCGGCTGTGGCTGAGGGCGCTCGCGGCGGTGGAGGAAGTGCCGTCTCCTGCGGCGATCCGAGCCGCGGTTGCGGTGTTGGATCGGGCCGCGAAGCTCGATGGCTTGGACGCCCCGACTCAGGTCGCTATCGGGTCCGTTGATGACGCTTCGTTCCAGGCGTTCGTCGATGCAGCTGCGCGCGGCCTGGGGTTGGCGATGCCTGAGGAAGCCGACATCTTCGCGGACGAGTACGTGGACGCGGAAGTGGTCGACGATGCGTCTCCCGCTGACGAGCCTCAGGTGCGTTCTGACGCGACAGCTGGCGAGCCTGGGGTGCTTGCCCGTCGCGAGCCTCGTTAGCGCGTCTAGGCACGGCGAGGCCGCGATGGTGGGTTAAAGGGGACCGCCCGCGGAGTGTGTTTTCATCAGATCCGCCTGCGGACGGCCCCCGGTCTGTCACCAGGCGGACGCGTGTTCGGTCTCAGCCTGCTGCTGCGCTTCCCGCTTGGTCTCATCGATGCGTTCGCGGAGGCGCTGCGCGAACTCGTCGCGCCGATCCTCCGGTGCGAGACTCGGGCGGTCAGCCCAGATCACTTCGCGGAACTCGCGGATGCCGTCACCATAGTCCCAAGCGAGCGCGTGACCGTTCCCGTCGCAGTCCTTCGTCTCGGCGTACAAGCGGAACTCGTCGGGGGCGCGGTAGTACATCTGGGCGAACCCGGTCGCGATCTCGACACCGATGACGCGAAGCTGATCGATGGTCCCCGCCTCGGGGCGGCGGTCGACCACTCGCTGGCATTCGGCGCACACCGGAGCGGGCGAGCCATCCGGCCACCTCAGGAAGCTCGGTCCTTCGTGCCAGCGGAGCGATTCGCGCCGTCCGCAGAGGCCGCACGCACCCCACTCGGAGATCCCCGGACGACGGTCGTCGATGACTGCGCGAAGTACGTTCCGAACACGACGACGGTCCTCGGTGCCGAGGTGCCCCCAGGGGCGACCGGTGCCACGCCCTGCCGTCTGCGCGGTCGGGAACTCCACCACGAGGACATCGTTCACGTCGAAGTTCCGCATCCGCCCGAAGACCCGGCTCGCATCGTTCGTGTCGACGGTGTGGCCGACGACGGCAGAGACGATCTCGCCAGGCGTTGCGACCACACACGCTGCGCATGTCCGCCGCCAGTCGTCAGCATCTGCGGGAGCCGTCGGCGGCGACACGACTACGCGACGGCTCGGATCGGAGGGGTGAGGTGCAAGTCCTCTGAACGGCTCCGCGTCGCGGCTGCCTTCGCCCGCCTTCGCCCAACCGCCGCACACCCGGCACTGGGCGCGGGGGAGTTCCCTCTCACGTTCCCGGCGCTCATCGTCGCCAGCGATCCAGTCATTCAGGCGGCTCAGCTTGTCGTTCATGTCGTCTTCCTTTCGCATGTGGTGCAGATGGTGGTCGTCCCCCGAATGAACCCTCGTTCGGAGCGGGGGAGCTTCTGAGCGCAGCGGGCGCAGTAGCTCTCGATGTGGTCACGGACGCGGAAGATTCCGTTGTCCCGATGGACGGTTCCCGCCACGATGAGGTCGCGGAGCGCTCGTTCGCGGTCGCGCGGTTCCAGGTCACGGGTTCTGCGCTCAATCACGTCGAGGTCGGCCCCACCGTGGCAGGCCATCGCGACGGCCCTGAGTACCTCGTTCGATGTCATGACGCTTCTCCTTCGTTCCAGCAGGTGGCGCACCATGCGCCGAAGATCATCGCGTGTCCGGCGACGGTGAACGCCGCCAGGCGACCGCTTTCGTCCACGACCCGAGCGCAGGACACGCAAGTAGTCATCAGCGCGGCGATCTCAGACTCCGCGGCGCACGTTGCGCACCACGCGTCGGGCCGTCCGACGATGCGGAACACGACGCCCGTGGTCGCGACGGCGATGGAGTGCGGGCACGGAGTTGCCTGGCGACGCAGCCAGCGGGAGATGTCATCGCGAACATGCGTAGGCATCTCTGTCAGGCCGTGCATCGGTACAGTGCCGCTGTCGTCGGCGTACCTCCAGATCACCTGATCAGCAGCGTCCACGGCGACCCTCCAGCCATTCCTTCGCCCACTCCGTCGAGACGTGGACGCCCGCGTTCGAGAGCGCATCGCGGACCTGTACAGGCGTCGCTCGTCGCGGGTCGAGACGCGCGAGTGAGCGACGCACCGTCTCGTCGAGCGATGAGGTTGCGAACGATGCCGCCGCCCAGATGGGCCGCTCGTGCGGGATGTCGCTGGGGAGAGCGCTCATGGTGTTTCCTTTCGTATTGACAGCGGGCGGTTACGAAGCATCGCGGAATGCATGGCGTGGCTTCTCGGCGCGGAGAGTCGCGAGCGCGTCGGCGTAGCTCTCCGGTCCGGGGAAGTGCAGAGTGTTCTCCACGCGCAGCGGTTCGCCGTGTACGCGCTCCCACTCCGGTGCGTACTCTTCCCACTGAGCGCGGTTCAGCCGCCCCCGCCAGCCCCAGGCAAGTTCTCGAGTTACCTCGGGTGCGGGGGTAGTGATCTCTTCCCGTTCTGACCGCGCGCGCGAGAAGCTGCCGTCCTCTACGGGGGAGGGGGCAACCTCGCCGGTGGGCTGCCTAGGTTCGAGGCCAACCTCGGCGGTGGGCTGCCTAGGTGCATCGGAAGGGGCTGTCGCAACCTCGCCGGTCGGCTGCCTAGGTTCCGAGTGCTGCACCTCGGCAGTGGGCTGCCTAGGTTCGAGAGCGGGACCAATCGGAGATACCCACCTCGGGTAGACGGTGTAGACGGTTGTGCGCCCTGAGTGTCGGTGCGCTCGGATCGCACCGATGTTCTCCAGGCGCGGGACAGCATCGCGAACAGTCCTCGGAGCCACCCCCGTCTCTTGGGCGAGTACCGCATCGCTGATGCTGATGACACCTGCGCGTCCTACCTCTCCGTCTGCCGGGCTGTCCTTGGCGTTGACAATCAGATAGAGGAGGATGCGCCACGCGGCTTCACCGATCATCTCCACGGCGGCGAGGCGGCCCTTGCCAGGCTCGAAGGGGTGGGACGGAGTCTTCATGGCGAACCGCCCTCGGACTCGTCGCGGTCGCGTCCCTCAGATGGTGCTTCCAGCTCGGCAACAGCGCGCTGGCGCTCAGCCGAGTTCATCCGCTGCACCTCATCTCGGGCGCGCCGGAACTCATCCATACGAGTCGTTCGGGGGTTCACGTCAGCATCCCTGCAAGCAGGACTGCAATGGCAGCGAGCATGAGCAGGCTGGCGATGATGAGCCGTGCCCGTGAGGGGTGACGACTCGGGGTCGAAGTGGTCATCTCGGAGCACCCTGTTCCTGATCTCGGTTCGATCTTTTGAAGGCGTCCACGTGTCCGCATGGGCGCTTTCGTCGTGTGGTGGTTAGTCCTCGATGCCGAGCTGACGGCGAAGCGGGGCGCTCAGCACGTGGATTCGATGTCCCAAGCGGATGGTTGCGATGTCGCCGGATGCGATAGCGCGGCGCACAGTCGTCTCCCCCCAGCCAGTCAGCGCCATCACGTCGTAGACGGTGATCGTCGCGCGCGTCATCAGCCGTTCCGTCGCTTCATCACGGCGCGAGAGGCGATTCGTTGAAGTCACTCGCTGTACCTTCCCTTCGTTGTTCGGTACCTCTACCTTCGAATCTTGTGCGACGAATAACAAGCAGATATATTCGTCACATGGACAGTTCACGAGTTACGGTCTCGATGACTCGCATCCCCCTCGGGCGCGGGGCGAGCCGAAGCGATTGCGATGCAGTCATCATTCGTGACCGTGAGTCAGGCGTGCGGTGGGTGCTGGTACCGAAGCGTGTAGATGGTCGTCCGGCGCTGTTGTACATCAGCGAAGAGAGCCCTCCAGGGGTGGTCTTGTCGCGCATCTCCCACCTCGACCGTGACAAGTTGGCCATCGTCGCCCTGCGTCATATGGAGAGAAGTGCGGAAGAAGATGCTCAGGGCTTCGTGACGCAGCGTCGCGCGACCGGCTTGACCGTCCGCTCAGCCATGCCTGACGACTCCGACCTGTTGCAAGTGATTCGAGACGCCATCGCCTGCCAGAGGAGCGTTCGGCAGACGCTAGCCGAGGTCTACGGCGTCTCCGTGAACACCGCCGACAAGTGGTACAAGTACGCGCGCGGACGCCCCGGCACGGACGACCTTCCCGAGCCTCGGCGGGGTCGCCCGTCAGGTCGCAAGAACCTCAACCCGAAGGATCAGTCATGACTACCTCGCGTCAGCGTGGATCGAGCATCAAGAAGGTTCTGCTGTCCAGTGGGGATGTGCGATGGCGGTTCCGCATCGATGCCGAACCGGACTCGAAGGGCAAGCGCCGTCAGCGCACCCTCACCTTCCGCACCGAAGCTGAAGCCGTCCAGGCTCAGGCACGCGCACGGGCTGACATAGCGCAGGGCACGTGGACCGAGCCGAGCAAGGTGACTGTCGACGAGTGGTGCCAGACGTGGCTGGACATCGGGGAGCGCACTTGGAGGCCGTCTACCCACGACAGCTACAGGCGAACACTCGCACTCCCACGCCGCGAATTCGGTCATGTGCGGCTTCAGAAGCTGACTCGCGCCGATGTCGAAGCTCTCGTGCGGAAGATGGCGCGAGAAGGTGGCAACGGGGGCAACGGGCGCTCGCCGCGTACCGTCAGCCTCATGCTCACCGTTCTCGGCAAGGTGGTGAAGGAAGCCGTGCGGGAAGGCTATGTCGGCTCGAACGTGGTTGATCGCGTGCGCAAGCCGCGTCGTGCGCCCCGAGAGATGCAGACGTGGACGGCAGCAGAGATGTCGCGCTTTCTCGGATCGGTGGCGGACGATCCTCTCGTCGGCGTGTGGCACGTCGCCGCACTCGGTCTTCGCCGGGGCGAACTGCTCGGCATGCGTTGGTCCGACATCGACCTGGACAAGGGGCTTCTGACGATCCGTCAGGCTCGGGTCCAGGCGGGGAAGGAAACGGTGGTGGGCGACCCCAAGACCGACCGTGGGCGGCGCACCGTGCCCCTCCACCCTGCCGCCGTGAACGCGCTACGTGAGACGCGGCGCATGACGCTTACCGAAAACCCCGCCGTGCCGATGAGGGAGAAGGTGGGGAGGGATCGTCTCGTCGCCGTCGATGCCATCGGAGAACCGATCAGCCCCGCCGCCTTCAGCACTGCATTCCAGCGTCATGCCACAGCGGCAGAGCTTCCGCGCATCCGGCTCCACGACATGCGCCACTCGGCAATCTCGATCCTGCTTCAGCAGGGAATCCCTATCGTCACAGTAGCCAAGCTGGCGGGTCACGACCCCGCGATGACGATGAGCGTCTACGGTCACGCGACCGACGACACGACGCGGGTAGCAACCGACCTTCTCGGGCGTCTCTACGGCTCCTGAGCCAGTGCTCTTGCTGCCCAGATCCGGAGCGCTTGTGACAGAACGGGCAAGTCTCGTGACATCGGCAGAGCAGGGCCACCGGGGGAGCAAGCGAGGCAGCGGCGGAATCACGCGGAAGTTGACGCGTGCCCCCGCTGGGACTCGAACCCAGACTGAAGCGATTTTAAGTCGCCTGCCTCTGCCATTGGGCTACGGGGGCGTGACCCTGGTCAGCCTATCGGGGAGCAGAGGCGTGCCCCGCGCCGAAACCCGGTGCCGTGAAGGGTGAATCCCGGTCCCTCACGCCGTATGGTGGGGGAGTGCTCGACCTCACCGCCGAACTGAGCCCGATCGAGGCTCGACACCCCGTCGCCCCCGAGTGGGACGATCCCGCGCGCTACTGGCCGAGGCTGTCCGCCGCGACAGGACACCTGCCCGCGCCGGTCGCGGTGATCGATCGCGAGGCGCTGCGTTTCAACGCGATGGATCTGCTCGCGCGTTCGGGGGGCCTTCCCATCCGTGTCGCCTCGAAGTCCGTGCGCGTGCGCGCGGTGCTGGACGCCGTCCTCGCCCTGCCCGGCTACCACGGCATCCTCGCCTTCACGCTCGCCGAGGCGCTCTGGCTCGCCGCCGATCACGACGACATCATGCTCGGCTATCCGACGGTCGACCGCGCCGGGCTCGCTCAGCTCTTCGCCGACGAGGATGCCGCGCGCCGGATCACCCTCATGGTCGACGACCCCGCCCACCTCGACGTCATCGACAGCGTGGCGGCTCCCGGTTCGCGGCCCGAGATCAGGGTGGCGATCGACGTCGATGCGTCCTGGCGGTCCGCGCTGCTGGGGCACATCGGGGTGCGGCGCTCGGCGCTGTTCACGGCAGGCGAGGTCGCGGCCTTCGCGCGGCGCGTGGTCGCCCGGCCCGGATTCCGTCTCGTCGGTCTGCAGATGTACGACGCGCAGATCGCCGGCCAGGGCGACGACGCGGGGCCCGACGCGCCGCTGATCCGCCTGGTGCAGGCGCGCTCACGGACGGAACTGCGCGAGCGCCGCGCGGCGATCGTCGCGGCGGTGGCCGAGGTCGCCGCGCTGGAGCTCCTCAACGGCGGCGGCACGGGCTCGCTCGAGTTCTCGGGCAGCGACGAGTCGCTGACCGAGGCGAGCGCCGGCAGCGGCCTGCTCGGCGGTCATCTCTTCGACGGCTACCGGTCGTTCCGTCCCGCTCCGGCATCCGCCTTCGCCTTCGATGTCGTCAGGCGTCCCGCCGCGGACATCGCGACGGTCCTGGGCGGGGGATGGATCGCGTCCGGTCCGGCTGTCGCGTCGCGGCAGCCGCTGCCCGTGTGGCCGCAGGGTCTGCGCACCCTCCCGCGTGAAGCGGCCGGCGAAGTGCAGACGCCGCTGCAGGGTCGCGCCGCCGAACGTCTCGGCGTGGGGGACCGGGTGTGGTTCCGGCACGCGAAGAGCGGCGAGCCCGCCGAGCGCACCGACCGGTACCACCTCGTGTCGGGCGACGAGGTCATCGACGAACTGCCCACGTACCGCGGCGAGGGAAAGGCGTTCCTGTGACGCGGATCGGCGGCACCTGGCAGAACTGGGGGCGGTCGGTGCAGGTCACGCCGTTGCGCGTCGAGCGTCCTCGGACGCCCGAAGGCGTGCAGCGCGCGGTGGTCGCGGCGGCCGCACGCGGCCTCTCGATCAAGGCGGTCGGAGCCGGTCACAGCTTCACCGGCATCGCGGTGGCGCCGGGGGTGCTGCTCGAACTCGACGACATGCAGGGGCTGGTGTCGGCTGATGCCGCGAGCGGTCGCGTCACCCTGCTCGCCGGCACCCGGCTGCACCGCATCCCCGCCCTCCTCGCACCGTTCGGGCTGGCGATGGAGAACCTCGGCGACATCGACCGTCAGTCGGTCTCGGGAGCGATCTCGACCGGCACGCACGGCACCGGAGCGCGCTTCGGCGGCCTTGCGACCCAGGTCGTCGGCGTCTCCCTCGTGACGGCGGCCGGCGAGCTCCTTCGGATCGACGAGCACCGGAATGCGGAGCTGCTGCCCGCGGTCGCCCTGGGTCTCGGCGCGCTCGGGATCATCGTCGAGGTGACGCTGCAGTGCGTGCCCGCGTTCGTCCTCGACGCGGTCGACGAGCCGGTGCCGCTGGACGAGGTGCTCGACACGGTGTCGGAGCGCGTCGCGGCCTCCGATCATTTCGAGTTCTACTGGTTCCCGCACACCGACGTGGCACTCACGAAGAGGCAGACGCGTCTCCCCGAGTCGACGAGGCGCCGGCCGCTCCCGCCGGTGGGACGCTGGATCGACGAGACGCTGCTGTCGAACGGCGTCTACCGCGCCGTGTGTGCGGCCGGACAGTTCGCCCCTGCCGTCACCGCGCCCTTCAACCGCCTCGCGGTGACCCTCACGGGTGACCGTCGCTACACCGACCTGTCGCACCGTGTGCTCACGCAGAGTCGCACGGTGCGGTTCCGCGAGATGGAGTACGCGCTGCCCGCCGAGAACACCGTCGCGGCCTTCCGCGCCGTGCGAGCCCTGATCGACGAGCGCGGATGGCGGATCGAGTTCCCGATCGAGGTGCGCTTCGCGGCGGAGGACGACCGCTGGCTGTCGACCGCGTACGGCAGGGCGAGCGGATACATCGCCGTGCATCGGTACTGGCGGGTGGATCCCACCGAGTACTTCGAGGCGGTGGAGCAGATCATGCTCGATCACGGGGGCCGGCCGCACTGGGGCAAGCTCCACACGCTGACGGCCGACGGGCTGCGGGAGCGCTATCCGCGCTTCGACGACTTCAGCGCGCTGCGCGACCGTCTCGATCCCGACCGAAGGTTCACCAACCGCTACCTCGATCGCGTGCTGGGCGCGTGAGGGCGATCCACGGAGTCGACGACGGCACCGCACCCAGTCGACGCGCAGACTGCGCCGATAGGATGAGAAAAACACGAGGAAGGGTGGGCTTCTGATGGAATGGCTCGTGCCGGTACTGATCGTCGTCGGTGTGATTCTGCTCATCGGGATCTACCTGTGGGCGACGTACAACTCGCTCGTGCAGCTCAACGTCCGCGTGGACGAAGCCTGGAGCGGGATCACCGTGCAGCTCAAGCGCCGGGCCGATCTGATACCCAACCTCATCGAGACGGTCAAGGGCTACGCGTCGCATGAGAAGGCGGTCTTCGAGAACGTCACGAGGGCGCGAGCCGAGACGCTGTCGGCCGCCGGGCCCGGCGAAGCGGGGATCGCCGAAGGACACCTCCAGCAGGCTCTGCGCAGCCTCTTCGCGGTCGCCGAGGCATACCCGCAGCTGCAGGCCAGCCAGAACTTCCTCCAGGTGCAGCAGGCACTCGTCGACACCGAAGACAAGATCCAGGCCGCGCGTCGCTTCTACAACGGCGGGGTCCGCGAGCTGAACACGAAGATCAAGGTCTTCCCCAACAATCTCTTCGCCCGGGGACTGGGCTTCACCGAGCGCGAGTTCTTCGAGGTGGCCGACAGCGGAGCCATCTCCGAGCCGCCGCGCGTGCAGTTCTGACGCGACGGTCGACCTCGGTCACCAGACGTCGAGTGCGACGTTCGTGCCGTCGCGTGTGACGTCGCCGCGCACGCTCCACGAGTCGGTGTGGTAGGTCTCGGTCCTCGCCGATCCGTTCTGCCCCGTGCCGGTGACCGTGACCACGAGAACGCCGTCCTCGGCGACGAATCCCTCGTCGGTCAGTTCGAGCGTGGGCAGCCGGTCGATCCGCATGCGCACACGATCGACCGCGGCGAACTCGGTGCCCCACGGAATGCGCAGGCCGCAGCCCTCGGGGAGCACTGCGCCGACGGCATCCGCGATGCAGCTCCCGAGGTGATCGTCGAGCTGCTGCTGCGCGACCTGCTGCACGTCCGCGTCGGTGGCGACCGATGTCGGAGAGCGAGATGCCGCGGGAGCGGGATCCTCGAGCGACGACTGCCACCACCAGACGGCAATGCCGGCCAGCAGCAGCGCCAGCGCGATCGCGCCGAGCGACCAGGCGGCGCGTCGGGTCATGGGGCGCTCTCTCTGGGGTGCACATGGCGTCGCACCGAGGCGTCGGGGCGGGCGATGAGGGCGGCATGGACCGCGTCGGCCGCCGAGCCCCACCGCGAGACCGACACGTGCTCGAGGCCCTGCCACGATGCCGCGAGCCGCAACTCGGCTGCGATCCGGTCGGCATCGTCGTGAGGCCGGGCCTGGGGCTCCCACCAGGCGGACTGCACCTGCAGCGTCGACGTCGCGCGATCGGCCTTGAGATCGACCCTGGCGACGATGCGGTCACCCACGAGCACCGGCAGGGAGTAGTACCCGTAGCGGCGCCTGTCTGCGGGCACATAGATCTCGATGCGGTAGTCGAGCTCGAACGCTCGCAACGCCCGGTCGCGGAACCACACCACGGGGTCGAACGGCGTCAGCAGCGCGGCGGCGTCGATCGCACGAGGCAGCGACGCGTCGCGATGCCGCCAGGCCTGCAGGGGACGACCGCCGCGCTCCCACCCGCGCACGGTGACCGGCAACAGCTCGCCCGTGTCGACGAGGTCGGCGATCGAGCGGGCGACGGCCGCGCGATCGCGGATCCGGTGGTAGTCCGCGAGATCGGACTGCGTCGCCACCCCTGAGTGACGGGCGGCCCGGCGGGTCAGCTCACGGATCGCATCGTCGCGTGTGACGTGCTGATCCCGGAGCGCATCGGGGATGACCTGCTCAGCGAGCGCATAGCGTCGCTCGAAGCCCTTTCGACCGCTGATCGCCACGTCGCCGGTGCGCCAGAGGTGCTCGAGTGCCAGCTTGACGTCATCCCAGTCCCACCAGCCGCCGCGCTCCCTCGGCACGTCGTCGCGAAGATCGGCGGGGCGCAGCGGACCCCGCGCTCGCAACTCGTCGCGCACCCAGTCGAGGGTGCGCGCGTTCGTGCTCGTCCAGGAGTCGGGGGCCGCCCAGCGCTCGCGGAAGCTCTCCATCCGGAATCGCCACAGCGGCCAGTCCTCGATCGGGATGAAGGTGGCCTCGTGCGCCAGATACTCCACGTAGTGCGTCGTGCGCGAGTGGAAGACCCGGTCGAACACCGCGGGGTCGTACGCCCCCAGGCGCGAGAACATCGGCATGTAGTGCGACCGCGCGAAGACGTTGACCGAATCGATCTGCAGCACACCGAGCCGGGACATGGTGCGATGCAGGTGCGCGGCCGAGACCGTGGTCGGGCGGGCCCGGGAGAACCCCTGCGCACCCAGCGCGATGCGGCGGGCCTGGGCGGCGCTGAGGGAGTCGGTCACGTGGTCAGCGTAACGCCGTGTGCCGACATCCGGGCGGGCGTCGTGGCCTGCAGCGACAGCGCCGTAGAATCGGACGATGAGCGAAGAGCAGCGTCCGCGGCTGAGGGATCTCTTCCGTCCGCGCGCGGTGTCCACGCAACGCACGGTCACCACCGACGCTGATGCGGCGGTGCCGATCGGGCTGCGCGTCACCGCGGCCTACGCCTGGCGTCTGCTGCTGATCGCCGCGGCCGTCGCCGGCATCATCTGGCTCGTCATCGAGCTCAAGCTCCTGGTCATCCCGCTCATGGTGGGCATCCTGATCACGGCTCTGCTGTGGCCGGCGCTGCAGTGGATGCTGCGGCATCGGTTCCCGCGATGGCTCGCCGTCGCGGTCTCGCTCATCGGCACGATCGCGATCGTCTCGCTGCTGCTGTGGCTCGTGATCTGGCAGGTGCGCGAGCAGCTGCCCGACGTGCAGCAGCGCAGCTCGCAGGCCATCGAGGAGTTCCGGCAGTTCCTCCTCAACGGGCCGCTGCACCTGAGCGAGGCCCAGATCCAGAGCTACATCGACCAGGGTCTGCAGATCATCAACGAGCAGACCCAGGCGCTCCTGAACGGGGCACTCGCCGTCGGCACCACCGCGGCCCATGTGGTGACGGGCGCCGTGCTGTCGCTGTTCATCCTCATCTGCCTGCTCGCCGACGGACGCGGCATCTGGCGGTGGACGCTGCGCCTGTTCCCGCGCGCGGCCCGTCCCGCGGCCGACGCCGCGGCCAGCAACGGCTTCGCGACCATCATCAACTACGCGCGCACCCAGCTGCTCGTGGCGGCGATCGACGCCGTCGGCATCGGGGTCGGTGCGGCTCTCCTCGGCGTGCCGCTGGCGATCCCGGTCGCCGTCCTGGTCTTCCTCGGATCCTTCATCCCGATCGTCGGTGCCGTCGTCACCGGCGCGATCGCGGTGCTGCTCGCTCTCGTGTACAACGGTCCGCTGATCGCACTGGCGATGCTGGCCGTCGTGCTCGGGGTGCAGCAGCTCGAAGGCCACATCCTGCAGCCGATCCTGATGGGCTCCGCCGTGAAGGTGCACCCGCTCGCCGTGGTGCTCGTCGTCGCCGGCGGAGCGATGGTCGGCGGCATCCCCGGCGCACTCTTCGCCGTGCCGCTCGCGGCGTTCGTCAATGTGGCGGCGGTGACCGTGAGCAGCGGCGCCTGGCGTACGGGGGACCAACCCGACGCCGACCTGATCTGGAGCACAGTCCCGCGCGAGCGGACACGGAGGAATCGATGAACGCAGTCCCCAGCCTGACCGAGTTCGAGGAGGCCGCTCGGAGTCTGGCTGAGGTGATCACGCACACGCCGACCCTGCCGTCGAGGGCGCTGTCGGACATACTCGGTGCCCCCGTGCTGCTCAAGATGGAGAACCTCCAGCGCACCGGGTCGTTCAAGATCCGCGGAGCCGCCTATCGGCTGTCGCGCCTGAGCGAGGAGGAGCGCTCGCGCGGCGTCGTCGCCGCATCCGCCGGCAACCACGCGCAGGGCGTCGCCCTCGCCGCGCAGGCCCTGGGCATCCCGGCCACGATCTTCATGCCGCTGGGGGTCCCGGTGCCCAAGCTGCTCGCGACGCGCGGCTACGGCGCCGAGGTCGTTCTCGAGGGCGAGACCGTCGCGACCTCCCTGCGTCTCGCCGCGGAGTTCTCGGAACGCACCGGAGCGGTGCTCATCCACCCCTTCGATCACCGCGACATCGTCATCGGCCAGGGCACGCTCGGACTCGAGCTGCTCGACGACGCACCCGAGGTCGACACGATCGTGCTCAGCATCGGCGGCGGCGGTCTCATCGCCGGTGTGGCCGCGGCGGTGAAGGCCAGGGCCGCCGAACTCGGACGAGAGGTGCGGATCATCGGCGTGCAGGCCGAGAACGCGGCCGCCGTCCCGCCCTCGCTGCTGGCCGGACAGCCCGTCGACATCGAGACGCGGCCCACGATCGCCGACGGCATCCTCGTCGCCCGGCCGGGAGCGGTGCCCTTCGACATCATCAAGGATCTCGTCGACGAGGTCGTGACGGTCTCGGACGACGACCTCGCCCGAGCGATCCTCATCATCCTGGAGCAGTCCAAGGTGGTCGCCGAGCCCGCGGGCGCGGCCGGCGTCGCGGCGATCCTCGCGGGCAAGGTGTCGGCGACCGGGACGACGATGGCCGTGCTGTCCGGAGGCAACATCGATCCGCTCCTGCTCCAGCGCGTCGTCTCCCACGGTCTGGCGGCGTCCGGACGCTACCTGACGATCCGGATCCCGCTTCCCGACCGTCCCGGTCAGCTGGCACGCGTGTCCGAGCTCATCGCTGAGGCGGGGGCGAACGTCATCGAAGCCATGCATACCCGACACGGACACGGCCTGCAGATCAGCGACGTGATCCTCGAGCTCAGCGTCGAGACCCGCGGAGCTGAGCATTCCGAGCTCACGCTCGACACGCTGCGCCGCGCGGGCTTCCACCCCATGATCGTCCCGGACTGACCGGGTCCCACCCGCATGCAAGAGGGGCCCCGTCCACATGGACGGGGCCCCTCTTGCATGCGGGCGCGGCTCGGCGCCTGCCGTGTCAGCCCGTGTAGGTCTCGACCGCGACGATCTCGACCGAGATCGAACGGCCGTTCGGGGCCTCGTACGACGACTTCTCGCCGACCTTGAGGCCCAGGATCGCCTGGCCGAGCGGGCTGGCCTCGCTGTAGACGTCGTGGTCGCTGCCCGCGGCGATCTCGCGGCTGCCGAGCAGGAAGACCTCCTCGCCTCCGGCGACGATCGCGGTGACGACGGTGCCGGGCTCGACGATGCCGCGGCTCGCGGGCGCCTCGCCGACCTTGGCGGTCTTCAGGAGGTTCTCGAGGGTGCGGATCCGCGCCTCCTGCTTGCCCTGCTCGTCCTTCGCGGCGTGGTACCCGCCGTTCTCCTTGAGGTCGCCCTCTTCGCGGGCCGCCTCGATGCGCTTCGCGATCTCCTCGCGCCCCGTGGTGGAGAGGTGTTCGAGCTCGGAGACGAGCCGGTCGTACGCTTCCTGCGTGAGGAAGGGAACCTGAGCGTCAGTGGACATGACGGAGCTCCTTCGTTAGGTACCCGGCGATGGTCCGCGGGGGATATGCCAAGACGCCCTGGCACAGTGCCAGGGCGTCATCTGTCTGCGATGAGTCTAGGCGACCCAGCAGCTGTTCACCAAACCTGTGGTGGCCTCGGACACGGTGGGCACGCTGGCCGACAGCGCCTGCGAATGGCTGTTCCCGGCCGGGATCTCGACGACCTTCCAGCCGACGACGCCGAACTCCTCATCGAGGGCTTCGACCGCGCACGCGACATCCTTGCCCTGCACCCCGGTGACCTGGAAGCGCACGGTCACGCTGTGCTCGTCGACGAGGTCGTAGCCGAGGTCGTCGGCATCGACGGCGTTCATCTGCGTCGTGACGATCGACCACCCGAACGCGGCGATGATCACGACGGCGATCGTCAGGAAGACGATCCAGGGGCCGCGTCGTCGTCGGGTTCGGCCATAGCGGGCGTCGAGCTGTTCTGCGGTCGTCACGGGGCGGGTCTTCCGGTCGTTAGGCTGGTGACACCAGGTTATGCGACCTGCGCAGGAAAGGCAGAACCCCATGCTCGCTCTGACCGAGACTCCGATGCCCACCCCCACGATGACGGTGGACCCGCAGCTGGTCACCCCGGGCTTCGTCGGCTTCGCCGCCGTGGTGATCATCCTGGTCGCCGTGATCCTGCTGATCCTCGACATGAACCGACGGATCCGCCGGGTGCGCTACCGCGAAGAGGTCAGGGAAGAGCTGGATGCCGAGGAGGCCGCCCTCGCCGCGGATCGGGCCACCGAGACCGATGCCGATCTGCCCATCGTCACCGAGGGCGACGACGACCCCGACAGGCGCTGACCGCTCGGGGCGGGTGCCCCGGCCTCGACGGTCCGATAGGACCGGTCTGAGACGACGGTGCTGTGCGCCGGTGCGATCCGATGCGCCGGCGATCAGGCTCCCAGGGACGGCGACAGCGGGCCGAGGGCGATGAGCAGACACGCCGCCCAGTGGCAGAGGAACGCGAGCACGGTGCACACGTGGAAGATCTCGTGGAAGCCGAAGTGGCCGGGCCAGGGGTTCGGCTTCTTCAGGGCGTAGACGATCGCGCCGCCCGTGTACAGCAGTCCGCCGATGATGACCAGCACCATCATCGTCGCGTTCGCCGTGAACAGGTCGACCATGAACATCACCGCGGCCCAGCCCATGAGCAGGTAGAGCGCGACGTAGAGCCAGCGCGGCGCATTGATCCAGAACACGCGGAACAGGATGCCCACCACGGTGCCGCCCCACACGAGGGCGAGCAGCAGAGCGCCCTTCCCCGGAGGGAGCGCGAGCACGGCCAGGGGCGTGTACGTGCCGGCGATCAGCAGGAAGATGTTGGCGTGGTCGATGCGCTTGAGCGTGATCTTGACCTTGGGGCTCCAGTCGAAGCGGTGGTACAGCGCGGAGTTTCCGAACAGCAGCATCGACGTCACCATGAACACCGCCGCAGCCCACTTGGCGGCCCCGCCCTGAGCCACCGCGATCAGCACGATGCCCGCCACGATGGCGACGGGGAACGTGGCCGCGTGGATCCACCCTCGCCAGGTCGGTCTGATCTCGACCGCGGAGTCGTGCGCCGCCTCCTCGAGGAGCGGCAGCTGGGGGAGGTCGGGTGCCGAGTCGGGAGTGCTCACGGCCCCACTCTATTGCGGCGGGCATTCCGCGAACCGTACATATCCGGTGCTGCTGCTCTCTCACACGTGCCCCGCACAGTCGGGCACGATAGCGTAGGGAGGTGATGTCACGCGACGGCCAGGGGCGAGGCCCGCTGTACCGGCTGTACACCAGCCGGCTGCGCCGCCATCTCGACCCGTCGTCCGTGCCGCACCACGTCGCCATGATGATCGACGGCAACCGGCGCTGGGCTCGTCAGCTCGGTTACGCGACGCCCGCGGAGGGGCACCGCGCAGGCGCGGCGAAGATGCGCGAGTTCCTCGCCTGGTGCGACGAGCTCGGCATCCGGGTGGTGTCGCTGTACCTGCTGTCGAGCGACAACCTGCGCAAGCGCGACTCCGCCGAACTCGCCGATCTCATCGAGATCATCGCGGAACTCGCCGAAGCCGTGTCGGAGGAGCCGAACTGGCGTGTCAAGCACGTCGGCCGCTCCGACATCCTTCCTCCGGAGCTGGCCAGGGTGCTCGATGACGCCGAACAGCGCACGCGCGATCACACCGGTCTGCACGTGAACCTCGCCGTCGGCTACGGCGGGCGCAACGAGATCGTCGACGCCGTGCGCAGCATCGTGACGTCGCACCAGGCGTCCGGCGGCACGATCGAGGATCTCGCAGCCCACCTGACGCCCGAGATGATCGGCGAGCACCTCTACACCGGGGGTCAGCCCGACCCCGATCTGGTGATCCGCACGAGCGGCGAGCAGCGACTCAGCGACTTCCTGCTGTGGCAGAGCGCGCACAGCGAGTTCTATTTCGTCGAGGCGCTCGGGCCGGATCTGCGCCAGGTCGACTTCCTGCGGGCGATCCGCGACTTCGCCGACCGCGACCGACGTTTCGGCCGCTGAACCCGTGGAGCCGTCGCTCGCGCGACGCACGGCCCGGGTCCTGCCCCTGCGACACGAACCGTTAATCAACGCGTAACGAATCCGCGGTGTGTCGGATCGGGCGAATGTCGGCACCTGGACGTAGCTTCTAGGCATCGGGCAAGGCGCCCGTCGGGTCGACCTCAGGTCTACGACTCGTGACCCCCTGGTCGACTCGTTCGAACTACCGGGAATGCCCGGGTCGGGAGTGGGTCGTGACCTCACGTACAGCGCAGCAGTCCGCAAGCACCGCGCAGCAGTCCACCCGTAAGTCCACGTCACGGGCAGGGGGAGCCGATCCGGATCAAGATCTGCGCACCTACGTCCTCGACACGTCGGTCCTGCTGAGCGATCCGCAGGCGTTCTTCCGATTCGCCGAGCACTCGGTCGTGCTCCCCGTCGTGGTCATCACGGAGCTCGAGGGCAAGCGTCACGACCCGGAGATCGGCTACTTCGCTCGGCAGGCGCTTCGCCACCTCGACGATCTGCGGGTCGAGCACGGACGTCTGGACTTCCCGGTCGAGGTCGGCGAAGGGGGCACGCTCCGCGTCGAGCTGGCGAACACCGACGCCTCGGTGCTGCCCGCCGGCATCCGCCTGAGCGACAACGACACGCGGATCCTGTCCGTGGCCATGCACCTCGCCCAGGACGGGCAGGATGTCACGATCGTCTCGAAGGATCTCCCGATGCGCGTCAAGGCGGCGTCGCTCGGCCTGCGGGCCGAGGAGTACCTGGCCGAGCAGGCGGTGGACTCGGGGTGGACGGGCATCACGACCCTCGATCTCTCCGGTGACGAGATCAGCGACCTCTACGAGAGCGAGGTCGGGATCAGCGAGGATGCCCGGGGTCTGCCGGTCAACACCGGGCTCATCATCCACTCCGAGCGTGGATCCGCCCTCGGCAGGGTCACGGGCGACGGCGAGTACCGCCTCGTGCGGGGCGACCGCGACGTGTTCGGGATGCACGGCCGTTCCGCCGAGCAGCGCATCGCGATCGACCTCCTGACGGATCCCGATGTGGGCATCGTCTCGCTGGGCGGTCGCGCGGGAACGGGCAAGTCGGCGCTCGCCCTCTGCGCCGGGCTCGAGGCGGTTCTCGAGCGGCAGCAGCAGAAGAAGATCATCGTCTTCCGTCCGCTGTTCGCGGTGGGCGGTCAGGAGCTCGGCTACCTGCCCGGCGACCAGGGCGAGAAGATGGGGCCGTGGGGCCAGGCCGTGTTCGACACTCTCGGATCGGTCGTCTCCGGCAACGTGGTCGAAGAGGTCATCGAGCGCGGTCTTCTCGAGGTTCTGCCGCTCACGCACATCCGCGGACGCTCCCTGCACGACGCGTTCGTGATCGTCGATGAGGCCCAGTCGCTCGAGCGCAATGTGCTGCTGACGGTGCTCAGCCGCATGGGGCAGAACTCGCGGGTCATCCTCACCCACGACGTGGGCCAGCGGGACAACCTCCGCGTCGGTCGTCACGACGGCATCGCGAGTGTGATCGAGACGCTCAAGGGCCACGACCTGTTCGCGCACGTCACGCTGATGCGCTCGGAGCGGTCGGCGATCGCGGCGCTGGTCACGGAACTGCTGGAGGGCAGCGAGCTCAGCTGACCACGGGACCCGGGGCCCGTCCCGGGCCCCGGGTCCCGTCAGGGTCTGTGCCATTTTGGGGGCCGACACGCCAGATCTCGGACGTTCCGGTGCGATCGGAACGAGAAGTGGCGTGTCGGCCCCCAAAATTTGTCATGCGTGGTCGTGCTCGCGGGTGACGGCGCCGAGGATGGCAGCCTGCACGGTCGGCCAGGAATGGATGACCTGGGCATAGCTGAAGCGCAGCGTCTCGTATCCGACAGCGGATGCGGCGGCGTCCCGCATCAGATCATGGTGTCTCCTCGCGCCGGTGTGGTTCTCCTGCCCGTCGACCTCGATGATCAGACGGTCTCCGACGACGAAGTCGACACGTCCGACCCCTCTGATGTCCACTTGGCACGCGAGCACGAACCCGAGGAGATGAAGCCGGAATCGCAGCAACGATTCGAGTCCGCTCTGTGCGTCGGAGCGAGCGAGATCGACCAGCCAGCGCGCGTAAGACGGGATCGACCGACGCATCCGCTGCAGGGCGGAGCGACTGACGCGGCGGAGGTTGAGGGCGGACTCCAGCGATGCGAAGAACGCCTCATCGCCTTGACAGTTGTGTAGCTGGATGAGCGCGGTCTCGATGTCGACGAGACCGAGCGGAACGTCTCCGCGGAAGTAGTGGCTGACGCATCGGCATCCTCCGTGCTCCAGCCGGCGCCCGCGCCGGCCGATCCATACGTGCGGCCGCGTGCCGTCGTCGAGCACCCAGATGCCGTGCGCGCGCAGAGCCGAGGTGCAGGCGAGGGCGCCGCCGTGCAGCGCGGCCTCGCGAACGTCGCTTCGTACCGAGATCGCTGCGAAGAGTCCTGGACGCACGCGTTGGATCTCTCCGCGTCTCGTGGCCTGGGAGAGGCGTTGACGGGTGACGCCGAAGCTCTGCAGCGTGGTCCCTCGCGCGATCCCGCCGAGGGTGGTGAGGACGTCGTGGGGCGAGAGCATCGACCCAGTGTCGCGGGGTCGCCGCGCAGCGGCATCCGGGCCGGCCGTCCGCGCCGGCATCCGGGGAGAACTCGCAGAATCTCAGGTCTGGGGAGAGCAGGTGGGGTGCACCAAACGGGGGCCGACACGCCAGATGTCCAACCGCATCGTGTGTTGCGGCTGTGATCTGGCGTGTCGGCCCCCGAAAGGGGAGAGCCGCCCCCGAAGTGGGAGAGCGGCCCCCGAAGGGGGAGAGCCGAGCCGGAGTTCCCGGGGCGTCAGCGGGAGACGATCACCCGGGGTGGGTCATCGAGAGCAGGTCGAGCTTCTCGTCGAGCTGCTCGATCGTCAGGTCGCCGCGCTCGACATAGCCGAGGTCGATCACCGCGTCGCGCACCGTGATGCCCTGGGCCACGGCGTGCTTGGCGATCTTCGCCGCCGCCTCGTAGCCGATCAGCTTGTTGAGCGGGGTGACGATCGACGGGCTCATGCCGGCGAACGCGGCGGCGCGGTCGAGGTTCGCCTGCAGGCCGTCGACGGTCTTGTCGGCGAGCACGCGCGAGGCATTGGCGAGTAGACGGATGGACTCCAGGACTGCGGTGCCCATGACGGGGATCGCGACGTTGAGCTCGAAGGATCCGGATGCTCCGGCCCAGGCGACCGTCGCGTCGTTGCCGATCACGCGTGCGCACACCATGAGCACCGCCTCGGGGACGACCGGGTTCACCTTGCCGGGCATGATCGACGACCCGGGCTGCAGGTCGGGGATGTGCAGCTCGCCGAGACCCGTGTTCGGGCCGGATCCCATCCAGCGCAGGTCATTGTTGATCTTCGTGAGCGACACCGCGATGGTGCGCAGCGCGCCGGAGGCCTCGACGAGACCGTCGCGGTTGGCCTGAGCCTCGAAGTGGTCCTTCGCCTCGGTGATGGGCAGTTCGGTCTCGGCCGCGAGCAGCTCGATGACCTTCTGCGGGAACCCGAGCGGGGTGTTGATGCCGGTTCCGGTCGCCGTACCGCCGAGGGGCACCTCGGCGACGCGCGGGAGGGCCGACTGCACGCGCTCGATGCCCAGGCGCATCTGACGTGCGTAGCCGCCGAACTCCTGGCCGAGAGTGACCGGCGTCGCATCCATGAGGTGCGTGCGGCCGGACTTGACGGCGTCCTTCCACAGCTCCGCCTTGGCCTCGAAGGCCACGGCGAGGTGGTCGAGCGCGGGGATGAGGGTGTCGATGAGCGCCTGCGTCACGGCGATGTGCACGGAGGTCGGGAACACGTCGTTCGACGACTGCGAGGCGTTCACGTGGTCGTTGGGGTGCACGTCGGCGCCGAGGATGCGGGTCGCGAGCGTCGCGAGCACCTCGTTCATGTTCATGTTCGACGACGTGCCCGACCCCGTCTGGTAGGTGTCGACGGGGAACTCGGCGTCGTGCGCGCCGGTGGCGACCTGGTCGGCGGCCTGCGCGATGGCGTCGGCGATCGCACCGTCGAGGGTGCCGAGCTGCTTGTTGGCGAGCGCCGCAGCCTTCTTGATGCGCGCGAGGGCGGCGATCTGCGTCGACTCGAGGCCCTTGCCGGAGATCGGGAAGTTCTCCACGGCGCGCTGCGTCTGCGCACCGTACAGGGCGTTGACGGGCACCCGTACCTCACCCATGGTGTCGTGCTCGATGCGGTATTCCTGCGCTCCGCTGTGCTGGTCGGTCATTCCGAACCCTCCTTGGTTGCGGGGTCGTGCCCCTCGGTGTCGATCCCGACCGTGATGATGGGCACCGCGGTGCCCTCGGCCAGGCGGTAATTGGCGCCGACGATGCCCAGACGGCCCTCGGCGACGGCCTGGGAGATCACCTCGGACGACTGCAGCAGATCGCTGACGGTGTTGCGGAGGTGCTCCTCGCCGACGAGATCGGCGTCGATCTCGTCGACGGTGCTCCCGCCGTTCTCGACCAGCACCTTGCGCGCGGCCGGGACGATCGGGGCGATGAGCTTCCAGATGTGCGGGGGCAGGGGAGCGGCGTCGATCGCGGTCCCGTCGATCGCGGCGCGGACCGCACCGCACGAGTCGTGGGCGAGCACGACGATCAGCGGCACCTCCAGAACGGCCACGGCGTATTCGAGACTCGCGACGATCGACTCTCCGATCACCTGTCCGGCGTTGCGTACCACGAACAGGTCGCCCAGTCCGAGGTCGAAGATGATCTCGGCGGCCAGGCGCGAGTCCGAGCATCCGAAAAGCGTGGCGACCGGATGCTGCGCCGCGGCCAGGTGCCGGCGGCGGGCGACGTCCTGGTTCGGGTGCTGGGGAGCGTCGTCGACGAAGCGTCGGTTGCCCTCCTGCATCTGGGTCCAGGCGGCGGTGGGCGTGAGCGCGTGGGTCATGAGGTCTCCGAGAGATCGCGGATCTGGGGGACGAGGGACTCGGCCAGCTCGGCGGTCGAATCAGCCGAGCGGGAACCGTAGAGCAGCACGTAGTCGTCTCCGGCCTGGGTGCCGATCGCGTAGGTGATGTTCTGCTTCGCACCGGCGTCGCCGAGGGGGTAGACGTCCCACTCCAGGCCGCCGATCGAGATCGTGTCGGTGGCGGCCGTGCCGTTGAGTCGCTGCGGCGCCCACGAGGAGTCGGCGTCGAACGCCTGCGCGAACTTGATGAAGCCGCGCTCGTTCTGCGCGGACGGGGCCAGGGTGACATCCCATACCGCGGTCGCGCCGCTGGTGAGGCCTGCGGCATTGACGCGCCAGAAGCCGTCGAGATCCGGCACGATCACGGCGCTGTCCACGGTGGACTCGACATCGGCCGCGATGCCGACCATGTCGATGGTCCTGGTGGTCGCGGGCTCGCCTCGGGGAACGGCGAACACGATCACGGCGACGATGGCGAGGGTGGCGATCAGCGCCGCGACAAGGCTGCGCACCGTCTGGCTTGACCGGTAGGCCTTGCTCGAGGCGGCCTTGCGTGCGGCGGTCTCGGCCGGGGTCTCGGGGCGTCCGAGCTCGGCGACGATCGGTGCGGGCTTGTTCACGATGCGTCCTCGCCGGACGGGGCGGCGGAGTCGGATGCCTCGGTGCGGGCGGCCTCGAGCCGGCGCTTCGCGCCGAGCAGCCATTCCTCGCAGCGCGCGGCGAGCGACTCGCCTCGCTCCCAGAGGGCGAGGGACTGCTCGAGGGTGGGAGCGCCCTGTTCGAGTTCGGAGACGACCCTCACGAGCTCATCGCGAGCGGCCTCGAACGACAGGGTGTCCACAGGGGTGTCGTTCAGCGCAGTCACCCCTTCATCCTACGCCGTGCGCGGGGATCGCTCATTCGGCGGAGGGTGCCGATGCCTCGTCGATCTCGCCTTCGGAACGGGCGGCGACGGAGCCGCGGTCGACGGTGATGGTCAGGGCGCTGCCGGCCGGCGCATCCGCGGCGTCGCGCAGGATCAGACCGCCCTCCAGATGGGCGATCGCGTAGCCGCGTGCGAGAGTGGCGGCCGGCGAGAGGGCGCGCAGCGACGCCCGCAGCTCGCTGGTCGCCCGCCCGGCGGAGTCCAGGCGCCGCGTGATCGTGTCGCGCCCTCGCGAGAGCAGCAGCCACACGTCCTGCGAGCGGGAGTCGATGATGGGATCGGGGGAGCGCAGCGCCGGGCGGGAGCGCAGCTGCTCGAGCTGGGCGATGTCGTGCGACAGCCGCTGCGTCAGCCGGCTCGTCGCCCGCGAGCGCAACTGGGCGATCAGCGCACGCTGCTCGCTGACATCCGGCACGACCCGCTTCGCGGCGTCGGTGGGCGTCGATGCCCGGAGGTCGGCGACATCGTCGAGCAGAGGGTGGTCGTTCTCATGCCCGATAGCGCTGACGACGGGGGTGGATGCCGCGGCCACGGCGCGCACCAGGCGCTCGTCGCTGAATCCGAGCAGGGTCTGCGGGTCGCCGCCACCGCGGGCGATGACGATCACATCGACGTCGGGATCGGCATCGAGCCGAGCGAGCGCGGCGAGGGTCTCGGGCACGCAGCGATCGCCCTGCACCGCCGCGTACTCGGTGCGGAACCGGACCTGCGGCCACCGCAGCTCCGCATTGCGGTGCACGTCCTTCTCCGCGTCGGACTTCTCGCCCGTGATCAGCCCGATCACGTGCGGGAGGAAGGGCAGCCGCTTCTTGCGGGCCTGATCGAACAGGCCCTCCTGGCGCAGCTGCAGCCGCAGCTTCTCCAGACGCTCGAGCTGGTCTCCCAGTCCCACGTGCTTCATGGCGGAGACCGCGAAGCTGAAGTCGCCCGCCTTCACGAAGTAGTCCGCTTTGACCGCCGCGACGACGTGATCACCGACAGCGAGGTCCCCGGGGATCCGGGGGCGCACGCTCGACCAGATCCGGATCGAGATCTGAGCATCCGAGCGGGTGTCCTTGAGGCGGGCGAAGATGTTGCCGCCTCGCACGTTCCACGACGTGATCTCGCCCTCGACCCACACGGTGTTCCAGCGCGCGATGAAGTCGCGGATCGTGCCGTTGAGCCGGGCGACCGAGGTCGGGGCGTCCGCCGTCGAGTCGCGCGGAGCGACCGCATCCGCCGGGGGAGTCTCACCCGGGCCCGTGGACGCTTCGAAGACCGTCATCCGCTCAGTGCACCTTCCCGCTCCTGCTCAGGTTCTCGGCGGTAGAATTGGTGTGTGACCTCGACTGCCGTTCATCTGCCCCTTCCGCGCGTTCCACGAGTACGTGGGGCGGCGGGGCGGCTTCAGGATAACCCGGTGGCGGGCAACAAGCGTGTTCTGCTCGCCGCTCCTCGCGGGTACTGCGCCGGCGTCGACCGCGCGGTGGTCGCCGTCGAGAAGGCTCTGGAGCGCTATGGAGCCCCCGTGTACGTGCGCAAGCAGATCGTGCACAACATCCACGTGGTGACCGAGCTCGAGGACAAGGGTGCGATCTTCGTCGAGGAGGTCGATGAGGTTCCCGAGGGCGCTCACGTCGTCTTCAGCGCCCATGGGGTCTCGCCCGCGGTCGTCGATGCCGCATCCGACCGTGGACTGCATGCCATCGATGCGACCTGCCCCCTGGTCACGAAGGTGCACCGCGAGGCCGTGCGCTTCGCACGCGACGATTTCGAGATCCTGCTCATCGGCCATGAGGGCCATGAGGAGGTCGAGGGCACGGCGGGCGAGGCGCCCGAGCATGTCACGATCGTGAACTCGCCAGACGAGGCCGACACGGTCCAGGTGAAGGACCCGTCGAAGGTCGTGTGGCTCTCGCAGACCACTCTGTCGGTCGACGAGACCATGGAGACGGTCAACCGTCTGCGCGCCCGCTTCCCCGAGATGCACAATCCCCCGTCCGACGACATCTGCTACGCGACGCAGAACCGCCAGGTCGCGATCAAGAAGGTCGCGGCGAACGCCGATCTCGTGATCGTCGTCGGATCGTCGAACTCCTCGAACTCGGTGCGACTGGTCGAGGTAGCCCTCGAGTACGGAGCGAAGGCCGCCTACCGGGTGGACTACGCCGAAGAGGTCAAGCAGGAGTGGCTCGACGGCGTCGCCACGGTGGGCGTCACCAGCGGCGCCTCGGTCCCCGAGGTTCTCGTGCGCGAGGTGCTCGACGCGCTCGACGGCGCGGGCTACCGCGATGTCGAAGAGGTCAAGACGGCGGAGGAGGACCTCATGTTCTCGCTGCCGAAGGAACTGCGACAGGACGCCTCCGGCCAGCGCGACGCTCGTGCGTTGGGTGGACGCGCTTCCGGCGGAGGCGCCTGACGGTGCCCGGCACCGAGGCGGCGCCGACCCTCATCGGGTCGGTCCAGCGTGCGCTGCGACTCGTCGACATCGTCGCGAACTCCCCCCGCCCCGTGCCGGTCAAGACCCTCGCGATGCTCACCGGCCTCACGCAGGGCACCACGTACAACCTCGTGCGCACGCTGATCCACGAGGGATACCTCGCCACCGAGCCCGAGGGGCTGGTGCTCGGGGAGCACTTTCCGATGTTCCAGTCGCGTCCGGATGCCGGCGGTGTCCTTCTCGCGCGAGTGCGCGTCGCGCTGCGTCAGGTCACCGAAGACGTCGGCGCCACCGCGTATCTGTCGAGGTATCACGAGGGCGAGGTGCATCTGATCGACATCGTCGATGCCGCGGAACGGCCGCGGATCGATCTGTCGGTCGCCCTCGAGTCGAGCGCGCACGCCACGGCGCTGGGCAAGCAGATCCTCACCGACCTCACCGGTGCCGAGCGTCTCGACTATCTGTCGCGCCACCGCCTGGAGGAACTGACGCCCCGCACGATCAAGGACCCGCGCGCGCTGCTGGCGGAGCTCGAACGGTCGCCGGGGTTCACGGTGGACCGCGAGGAGTACGCGATCGGCAATGCCTGCGTCGCTGTCCCCGTGATCGCGCCGAACATCCGGGCGTCCCTGGCGATCTCGCTCCCCGTCGAGCAGGCGCACGCGGGGCGTGGTCTCGTGGCGACGCTCACGCGGACCGCACGGCGACTCGCCCTGCAGCTGGGTGCGGACGGCTTGACCGGGGGAGCCCCCGGACTGAGCGCCGCCGTCTGAGCGCGTTCTTCACTATCTGAAGAACTGCCACTAGCGGATCGGCACGCGCTTTCCTAGAGTGTTGAGGGTAGTCGCATGTGCAAACGGCACTACAGGTGACGGAACGTCCCCAGCGTTCCTCGCCCACTTGGATGACGAGCGTCCCCAGCGCTCCGAGTCCGCGGCCCCGAGGAGTCCCCACTTCTCCGGGGCCGCCATCATTTTCGGGGCCTGCATCCTGAGAGTCGTGCAGAGGCCGGACGGATAGCATGTCGGGATGACGGACCAGCGGCCGCAGTACGGCGAAATCGCGACCATCGAAGAGCAGCGCCGAGCAGCAGGGCTGCCGCCGCTCGGCGAGGTTGCGCCGCCGACTCCCGCCGAGGCCGTGCCCGGCGCCGGGACGGAAGCTCCGAGGGCGGGTGGCCGCACGGATGCGCCTCGCCGGCGCCCTGTCGACCGTCTCGTCACCATCGCTCTGCTCGCTTACGGCCTGGTGAACGTCGCCGTGACCGCGGTGTCGTACCTCGACTTCCCGACTGCGATGAATCAGATGATGGACGCGCTCGGCGTCGACGGCGAGTTCACGAACTATGCGCAGGGCAAGCTCTGGGGGACCATCGCCTCGATCGTCCTCATCGTCGGATGGTCGCTCACGGCGATGTTCTCGGTCCGTCGTCTGCGCAGCGGCAAGGTGGCGTGGTGGGTGCCCCTGGCCGGCGGTGCCGTGACCCTGCTGGTGGCGTCGGTCTGCGCGGCGATCCCGCTGATGAACGACCCGGCGTTCATCGACTTCGTCGCGAAGACCGCCGGGCAGTAGCGCCGATCACACGACGATGCCCCCGACCGGATCGGTCGGGGGCATCGTCGTGTTCCGCGTCTGCGGGTCAGCTCTGGGACTGGCCGTACGAGCCGAGCTGACGCGTGGACTCGAGCACGCGAGCAGCCATCGCCGTCTCGGCGACCTTGCCCCAGGCGCGGGGGTCGTACAGCTTCTTGTTGCCGACCTCGCCGTCGACCTTGAGCACGCCGTCGTAGTTCTTGAACATGTAGTCGGCGATCGCGCGCGTGTAGGCGTACTGCGTGTCGGTGTCGATGTTCATCTTGATGACGCCGTTGGCCACCGCGAGGGCGATCTCGTCGTCGGTCGAGCCGGACCCGCCGTGGAAGACGAGGTCGAGCGGCTTCGCTCCGGTGTTGTACTTCGCGGCGACCTGCTCCTGGATCTCTCCCAGCAGCTCGGGCCGCAGCTTGACCCCGCCCGGCTTGTAGACGCCGTGCACGTTGCCGAACGTCAGGGCCGCGATGTAGCGACCCTGCTCGCCGAGACCGAGCGCCTGAACGGCCTGGTCGACATCGGCGAACGTGGTGTACAGGGCCTCGTTCGAGCCCTCGTGCTGCACGCCGTCCTCCTCGCCGCCGACGACGCCGATCTCGACCTCGAGGATGGCGTTGATGTTCTTCATGCGGGGGAGCAGATCCTTGGCGATCTCGATGTTCTCCGCGAGCGGGACGGCCGAGCCGTCCCACATGTGCGACTGGAAGATCGGGTTGCGTCCGGCCTTGACCTCTTCTTCGGACGCGGCGATCAGCGGCTCGACGAAGCCGGCGAGGGCGTCCTTCGGGCAGTGGTCGGTGTGCAGGGCGACGGTGACCGGGTAGTTCTTGGCGACCTCGGTGGCGTAGCGGGCGAAGGCGAGCGCGCCGGTCGCGCGTGCCTTCACCGTGTGGCCGGCGAAGTAGTCGGCACCGCCGGTGGTGACCTGGATGATGCCGTCGGAGCCGGCCTCGGTGAGGCCCTGCAGGACGGAGTTGATCGTCTGCGAGCTCGAGACGTTGAAAGCCGGGTACGCGAAGCCGCCGGCCTTCGCGCGGTCGAGCATTTCGGCGTACTGATCCGGGGTGGCGACGGGCATGAGAAACTCCTGCGATAGGGGAAGCCGGGACAGCAGTCACTCTATCGGGGCTGGCTCGCGGATGTCGTCGACGCTGGTCGGCGTCCGATCTCCGCCATGCTCTCCTGTTAAGAAACGAGATTCCTTCAGCTCCGGACGGACGAAAACAGCCCCGTCGAAGCTGTTCCGATGGCTAGGCTGGCCGCATGGTGAGTCTGACTGCGGATCTGAGCCCTCTTCGTCCCGATCGAAACCTCGCGATGGAGCTGGTGCGCGCGACCGAGGCGGCGGCGATCCGTGCCGTGCCTTTCATCGGTCGGGGAGCCAAGGAGGCTGCCGACGGTGCCGCCGTCGATGCGATGCGTGCCTTCCTCGGGACTGTCGCGTTCCAGGGCCGGGTGGTCATCGGTGAGGGCGAGAAGGACAACGCCCCCATGCTCTTCAACGGCGAGGAGGTCGGCACCGGTACGGGGCCGGAGTGCGACATCGCGGTCGACCCGATCGATGGGACCTCCCTCACCGCCGCCGGACGACAGAACGCGCTCTCGGTCATCGCGGTGTCTGACCGCGGATCGATGCTCGACGCATCCAGCGTGTTCTATATGGACAAGCTGGTCACGGGACCCGCGGGCGTCGGAGTCGTCGACATCCGCCTCCCGATCGGCGAGAACATCCGCAAGCTCGCCGGGGCGCTCGGCAAGCCGGTGGACGAGATCGTCGTGTCGGTGCTGAATCGCCCCCGACACGAGAAGCTGATCCAGGAGATCCGGGATGCGGGTGCCGGAACGCGTCTGATGAGCGATGGCGACGTCGCCGGTGGCATCAATGCCGCACGTCACGCCGCGCGCACGGACATGTGCGTCGGTGTCGGCGGAAGCCCGGAGGGCATCGTGACCGCCTGTGCGATCAAGGCGCTGGGCGGGCACATCCAGGGACGCCTGTGGCCGCGCGATGACGAGGAGCGTCAGCGGGGCATCGATGCGGGGCTCGACATGGACAAGGTCTACGAGGCCGATGATCTGGTGCGCGGTGACAACACGATCTTCGTCGCCACCGGTGTCACGGACGGTCAGCTCGTGGCCGGTGTCCGTCGCGAGGGCGGCTACATCTACACCGAGAGCGTCGTGCTGCGCGGGGCCTCGGGAACACTGCGCAGGATCGCGTCGGAGCACCTCGTCTCGAAGTGGCTCTGACACGGTCGGCCTGACCGCGCCACGGGCATCGTTACCGACCCGGTATCGCGTCGCGGGGCGCTGAACCGGGCTTCCTCCGGTCGCCGTGTCACAATTGACACTGGATTTGTCGCCGTCGACGGAGCCGCCAGGCACCGCAGGCACAGGAGGGCAGACCGATGACAACGCAGCACACGAGTGGCTCCAAAGCCACTCCGACCAAGATCGTGACGACGAGCACGGGGCGCATCATGCGTGTCAGGGTCGACGAAGCGGGCGCGCCGATCGCGAGCAACGTCCCTACGCCGCCGGTGGTCAAGGCCCCCGTCATCGCGGATCCCGCGCGTCGCGCCGACGTCCTCTTCCGCGTCCGTCGCGACGAAGGTCATGAACTCAGCTCCTGGTGGATGATCGGCGCTTTCGTCGTCACCAGCGGCCTCGTCATCCTGCTGCTCAGCGGCGTTCCGGGTATCGCCTGACGACACCTCGCGACGGCATCGCCCGTCAGCGGTGTCCGTTCAGGGATCCGTCCGGGGCCGAGAACGGCTGTTCCGTGTTCTCCGCGTCAGAGTTATCCGTGTCAGCGCTCTCTGCGTCAGGGATCTCCGTGTCAGTGCTCTCTGGGTCATCGCGATCCACGTCGTCGAGACGCGTACGGATCTCGCCGACGTCGGCGATCATCGCCGCGTCGTCCTGATCACGGGCCTCGACGAGTTCGGGCGCGGTGAATCTGCGTGTCTGCGCGGCGATGGTCGGGGGAGCGGCATCGAGGGTGGTGGCGCTGATGCCGGGGAACTGCCGTGCGGTCACGAGAACCCTGTTCTCGAGCGACCCGGCGAATCGGTTGTAGCTGTCGACAGTGCGCTCCAGTGCTCTTCGCAGATCGTCGGCGTGGCCGGCGAGCACGCCCAGACGGTCGTAGAGCTGCGTGCCGAGGGTGAGGAGTGCACGGGCCTCGGTCGAGACCTCCTGCTGGGTCCACGTGTACGCGACGGTCTTGAGCACTGCCCACAGGTTCACGGGGGAGGCCAGGGCGACGCGCCTGCTGAAGGCGTAGTCGAGCAGCGTCGGGTCTTCGTCGATGGCGGCGGCGAGCAGCGATTCACTCGGCAGGAAGCAGATGACGAACTCGGGGCTCGAGTCGAGCCCCGCCCAGTACGCCTTCTTCGCGAGGGCATCGACATGGGCGCGGACCGCCTTCACATGCTTCTGCATGTGCTGTCGGCGCTGTGCCTCGTGCGTGTCGCCCAGCGGCAGCGCGGAGGCTTCGAGGTAGGCGTCGAGCGGCACCTTCGCATCGACGGCGATGGAGGCGCCGCCGGCGAGCCGGATCACCATGTCGGGTCGGCCCTGGCCCTGATCGGACGAGATGGTCGTCTGCAGGTCGAAGTCGACGTGCCGGGTCAGCCCCGCGGCCTCGACCACCCGACGCAGCTGCGTCTCGCCCCACACCCCGCGCGTGGCCGTGGACTTCAATGCCCCGGCCAGGGACTCGGTGGTCGCACGCAGCGCCTCGTCGGACTCCTGCGCGCGGCGCAGCTGCTCTGCGAGCGAGCCGAACTGCGCATGACGCTCCTGCTCGATGGCAGAGACCTTCTGCTGCATCTGCTGCAGGCTCTCGCGAACCGGTGCGAGCGCGGTGAGCACCGCGTTCTGCTGCTGCACCCGCTGCGCCTCGGCGCGCTGCTCGCCGCGGGCGTGCTCCACGGCATCTCGGTACAGGTCGTACTGACGGTCGCGATCGTCTCGTGCGGCCACCAGCTCGGCACGCGCTGTGGCGAGGTCGGCCGCCCCGCGGAAGGCGTGGAGATACCAGCCGACAGCGACGCCGGCCACCAGCGCGGCCAGGAGGAGAACCATCGTCAGAGCGTCCATGTCTCCATGATGCGCGCGACCACGGACATTCGTCCGTCACGACTCAGGCGACAGCGCGCTCCGGGACTGCGGCGGGCTCGGTCACGCGCAGTGACAGAGCCGCGGCGAGGCCGAAGATGTCGGGGGACGCGGTCCGGCGAGCGGCATCCATCACGATGTGGGCGCAGGCGAGAGCATCCGCGAGCGCATCGTGATGCGAGAAACCGGTGAATCCTGCGGCTTCGGCCGCCTTCGGCAGACGATAGGAGTCGAGGTCGTAGACCTTCCGGGCCACCTGCAGGCTGCACAGCGAGCGGTAGGGCGGGCACTCGCTCCCGGTCGCCTCCGAGGCGCGGCGCAGGACGTTGAGATCGAAGCCGGCGTTGTGGGCGACCAGCACGTCGGCTCCGGCGAACTCGCACAGGCGGTCGAACTGGTCGACCCAGGTCGCGGCCGAACGCACATCGTGAGCGCGGATGCCGTGGATCCGGGTGTTCCACTCCTGGAACTCGTCGTGCCCGGCCGGCGGACGGATCAGCCATCCCGCGGTGGCGACGACCTGACCGTCGCGGACGCGGACGAGCCCGACAGAACAGGCGGAGGCGGGGCTGGAGTTCGCGGTCTCGAAGTCGATCGCAGTGAAGTCCAGGGGCACATCCCCACTCTCTCCCGAGCGTCCTGACGCCCGAGGAGGACTCGCCGTAGGCTGGCGATATGAGTGCAGACAGGGCGACGTCGTTCGGTGCCGAGGCAGAGAACTACGAGGCCGGGCGTCCCGAGTATCCCTTCGAGGCCGTCGCCTGGATGCTCGAGCGGATGCCGCAGGGTGCCCGCCGCATCGCCGACGTCGGAGCGGGGACGGGCAAGCTCACGCGGGTGATCCGCCAGGCACCCGGTGCCGAGGTCGTGGCGGTCGACCCCGATCCGGAGATGCTCGCCGCGCTGCGGCGGAGCGTTCCCGGCATCCCGACCTTCGAGGGGTCGGCCGAGCACATGCCGGTGCCGGATGCGAGCCTCGATGCCGTGACGCTCGGCCAGGCGTGGCACTGGGTCGAGCCGCTCGCGGCGTCCGTCGAGATCGGCAGGGCGGTGCGCACCGGGGGAGTGCTCGGCCTGATCTGGAACATCCGCGACGAGCGCGTCGAGTGGGTGCGTCGGCTGACCGACATCATGCACAGCAGCCCGGCCGAGAACATGGTCAACGGCCCCGAGTCCGAAGGACCGCGCATCGCCGAGCCGTTCGGAGAGGTCGAGTCGCAGCAGTGGGAGTGGAACCGGGCGATGACGCGCACGCAGCTGCACCGGATGGCGCTCTCCCGCAGCTACCTCATCACCGCCCCGGTCGAGGAGCGCGCCGAGATCATCCGGCACATGGACGCACTGTTCGACGAGCTCGGGCTCGAGGGCGAGGGCACGATCGACCTGCCGTACGTCACGCACGTGTTCCGCGCCGTCCGCAGCTGAGCGGGGATCGCCCGGCACGCAGGGGCGGAGCATCCGCGACCGGTAGACTCGACCCCCGTGGCTCTCACTATCGGAATCGTCGGTCTGCCCAATGTCGGCAAGTCCACCCTCTTCAACGCCCTGACCAAGAACGACGTGCTCGCGGCGAACTATCCGTTCGCGACGATCGAGCCGAACGTCGGGGTGGTCAACCTGCCCGATCCGCGTCTCGACACGCTCGCCGAGATCTTCGGGAGCGAGCGCATCCTGCCGGCCGCGGTGTCGTTCGTCGACATCGCCGGCATCGTGCGCGGAGCGAGCGAGGGCGAAGGTCTCGGCAACAAGTTCCTCGCGAACATCCGTGAGGCGGATGCCATCGCGCAGGTCGTCCGCGGCTTCGCTGACGACGACGTCGTGCACGTGGACGGCGCCGTCAACCCGGCATCCGACATGGAGACGATCAACGCCGAGCTGATGCTCGCCGACCTCGAGACGGTGGATCGCGCGATCTCCCGCTACGAGAAGGAAGTACGCGGCAAGAAGATCGAGCCGGTCGTGCTCGAGACCGCCGTGGCCGTGAAGGACGCCCTCGAGCGCGGCGTGCTGCTGTCGGTCGCCGGCATCGACCTCACCCCGGTGCGCGAGTTGGGCCTGCTGACGGCCAAGCCGGTCATCTTCGTCTTCAACGTCGACGAGGCCGTACTGACAGACGACGCTCGCAAGGCGGAGCTCGCCGCCCTCGTCGCCCCGGCGAAGGCGATCTTCCTCGACGCGAAGATCGAATCCGAGCTCATCGACCTCGACCCCGAGGATGCCGCCGAGCTGCTGGCCTCCACCGGCCAGGACGAGTCCGGTCTCGACCAGCTCGCCCGCATCGGCTTCGACACCCTGGGCCTGCAGACGTACCTGACGGCCGGTCCGAAGGAGGCGCGCGCCTGGACGATCCCCAAGGGATCGAAGGCCCCGCAGGCCGCCGGGGTCATCCACACCGACTTCGAGAAGGGCTTCATCAAGGCGGAGATCGTCTCGTTCGCCGACCTCGTCGAGACCGGATCCGTCGTCGAAGCGCGAGCCAAGGGCAAGGCACGCCTCGAGGGCAAGGACTACGTCATGCAGGACGGCGACGTCGTGGAGTTCCGCTTCAACAATTGAGTGGGACCAGTGGTCGTCAGTGATGGACCGGAAGATGTACGAGCCGAACGGGCTGCTGTCGCGCCTTGTCGGCGAGAGGATGTACTCCGTCGAGTTCGTCCTCAACGACTATGTGCAGTTTCGGTTCGACGGATCGCCCGGCGCGGGTGACCCGGTCACGCTCAATTGCTACGTCTGGCCCCTGATCGAGTTCGATGGACGCACGTGGAGCGAGAAGGACGCCGGATATGCGGATGCCCTGCGCAGGCTGACGCCCGGTACGGTCGTTTCGACAACGGAACAGACGGGATCAGGCGTTCGAATCGCCCTGGACACTGGCGCACTTGTCATCCACCCGACGCTCGACGACATTCACGTGGAGATCGCGGAGATCAGCGGATTCAAAGACGGCGCATCGATGGTGTGGCGTCCCGGTGAAGAGAGCTTCGAGGACTTGGTGTGAACGGCGACGTCGTGGAATTCCGCTTCATTAATTGAGGTCGGGCGGATCCAAGTAGTCTTCGTCCATGATCCAGAGCAACAGGGCGTCGCTCAGCATCCACAGCGACACGAAGACGGTAGCCGAGATCTCCGCGATGCTCGGAATGGAGCCTACTCACTGGGGTGACAAAGGCGATCTCACCCCTGCCGGGCGGGCCGGTCGGAACTATGCGCCGGAGCGTCTGACACATCAGCGGACCTACTGGTCGCTCACCGAGACAATCGATGAACCGAGCACCGAGGATCAGACCGGCTTCTCCGCACTTCGCGCGTTGGTGGTGAGACTGGAACCCAAGGCGCAGGCGCTCATGGATCTACGCCAAGGCGGCGAAACCGTGCTCTGGTGGTCCGGAGACTCCGACAGCACGCAAGGTGGATTCGTGCTGGAGGCGGACCTGATCAGCTCCCTTGCCATGCTGGGGTGTGATGTCTTCGGGACCGCGTATCTCACCGAGGACGACGAGGACGAGGATGCGATGAGGGACAGCGACGTCACTGAGTTCGGTATCGGAAGTACACCCACGAGCAAGAACTGATCCGATGGTTTCGCGGCGGTTGCACAAGGCGCTCCAACGGGCGCAGGACACGAAGTCGATTCTGCGCATCGAACGCAAGCCGAAGTTCGCCGATCGGGTCGATGGCATCGTGCTTCGAATCGGCGAGCAGTGGATTCTGATGGCGCAGACCGCCGACGGCGGGTACTTCGACGGGTACGTCCTGCTCCGATTGCGCGATGTCGCGCGTCTCACGCCTGACGAGACATTTGCCCACGAGTTCGTCAGGTTTCAGCCTGAGTGGCCGCCTTCCTTCCCCTTCGACGTCGATCTGGACGACACTGCGTCCGCCCTCAGCGGGTTTGCGCGTCAAGGCGAATTGGTCGGGATTCAGAAGGAGAATGAACGCAGCGCGATCTGGATCGGCACTCCGGATGATGTGACTTCGCGCTATATCTACCTGAACGAAGTTCGACCAGATGCCACGTGGCATCCTCGACCGCTCGGCTACAAGCTGCGGTCGATCACGATGGCTGAGGTGGGTACGCGGTACCTCATCGGGCTATCGGAGGTCGCAGGGGCGGGTGCTTCGTCGGTTCGAGCCGACTAGGACGGCGACGCGGTGGAGTTCCACTTCAACAACTGAGTGTCTCTCCTCGTACGGCGCGGGCCAGCGTGCGCCCGACCGTGCGGGAGACCCGCTAGGCCGAGCGCGGATGAGGGTAGGCGGCGTCGCGTCCCTGGAAGCTGAGGATGCTCGGGTTCTGCACGACGCCCTCGCGGATCTCGATCGCGCGCGTGAGGGTGGTGTTCTCCGCCCAGGCGTCGGGGCCCTCGAGCACGGTGCGGAGGAACGGCAGCAGGGCCTCGCTGATGTCCCACGTCGCGGAGTTCCACAGGTACGACGGGCTGTGATCGACGGCGTAGTAGTTCACGCCCTGGCCCACGGTGAACATCGGCTCATCGAACGTCGTCGGCGTGGCCCATTCGAACCCCATGCCCTCATCGCACGAGACGTCGACGATCAGGCTGCCCGGCGTGAAACGGCTGAGGTCCTCGGTCCGCAGGTATGTCAGCGGTGCCGCGACATCCTGGAACGTGCAGTTGACGACGATGTCGTACCGGGCGAGGAAGTCGGGGAGCAGCACCTCGCCCTCCTCCGTGCTGACCTCGCTGAGGTGGGTGGGGCCGTCGTCGGTGTTGAGCTGGGTGAGGTGGGCGTTGTGGATGGGGGAGCCCACGGCCGCTGCCCCGCGCTGCGTGAGCACCTCGATGTCGTGGACTCCGTGCGCGTTGAGCGCGGTCACCGCTCCTCGGGCGGTGGCCCCGAAGCCGATCACGACCGCGCTCAGCCGGGGTCCGTAGTCCCCGGTTGACCCGACGAGGCTCATCGCGTGGAGCACCGAGCAGTATCCGGCGAGCTCGTTGTTCTTGTGGAAGACGTGCAGGCTCATGTCGCCCTGCGAGGTCCAGTGATTCATGGCTTCGAACGCGATCAGCGTGAGGCGGTTGTCGATCGCGGTCTGCGCGAGCTCCACATCCTGCACGCAGTGCGGCCAGCCCCACAGGATCCGCCCCTCGGGGATCGCGGCGACATCAGCCAGCTGCGGCTTGGGCAGCAGCAGGACGTCGGCGGATGCGAGGACCTCCGCCCGGTCTGCGACTCGCCCCACCCGCGATTCGATGTAGCCGGGCTCCAGCTGGAAGTCCGATCCGTAGCCGTGCTCGACGATCATCCGGGCGCGCACATCGGCGTCGATCCGGTCGAAGTGGTGCGGGTGGATCGGCAGACGCCGCTCGTTCTCCATGGACGAGCTCGCCAGCAGGCCGAGGCTGCGGAGTCCGTCATTCGACGATGCGGTGTGAGCGGTGGACGTGCGTGTCGTGTCGGACAACGGGTTCCCATCTTCGGGGAACCAGGGTCAGCTCCTGTGCTGACTCTACGCCCGAAGTCACGCGGCCCTCGCCGCAGGCGGGATACGCTTGTTCGCGCAGGGTCGGCCGCGACTGTCAGATCAGCTCCGCGCAGCCCGCTCGACACCCCCACCGCGACGGCACGAGGAGAACGACGCCCATGACCGACACCCAGATCTTCGAGCCAGACGGCCGTGCCATCCCCTTCGTGGACGAGGGCGACGGACCCGTAAAGCTCGTGCTGATCCAGGAGCAGGGCCTCGCGGCCGACGTGCTGGGCGTGGCCGCCCACTACCTCGCCGAAGAGGCGGGATTCCACGTCCTGCGCATCGGACACCGTGCCGGTGACGCATCGCTGGAGGAGCGTGTCGACGACGCGATCGCCGTGATCGACCACGTCGGCATCGACGACACCTGGATCGGTGGACACGGCTTCGGCGGGACGATCGCCCGCGCCCTCGTCGCCGCACACTCCGACCGGGCCAACGGACTGCTCCTGCTCGGCGTCGAGGACGTCGACGTCGCCGTGGCACCGGCGATCCCGGTGCTGATCGTGCAGGCCACCGAGGACACCGACACCCCTCCCGCGAATGCCGAGGCGCTGCACGCGACGATCCCCGACCGTTCGAGCATCAAGACGATCGCGGGTGATCACCTGTTCCCGATGCATCACCCCATCGAGACCGGCGTGATCATCGAGGAATACCTGGACTGGGACTGAACCCGTCGGCTCGCGACCGGGTGCATCCGTCGCCGGACCGCCTCTGCGTCACGGCTCACAGGTCGCTGTAATCGTTCGAGGGCGACTGGATCTCGGAGACCAGGTCCCCGTCGAGGGAGACGAGCACGAACATGATGCCGACCTCGCCCGGGCGCGACAGCGAGGTCGTCCCCTCCACCTCCTGATGCCCGACGCCGACCTGTTCGGCGATGCCGTCCCCGTCCTCGTCCCAGACGTCCCATCCTCCGGCACTCACGACGTCGGTTCGCGACGATCCGACGGCGAGCCCGTCGTCGGTGGTGATCGCGACGCCGTCGACGGTGGGAGCCGTCGCGGTGACCGTCGCGCTACCGGTGCCACCGGCATCGGTGACGACCATGAGGCCGTTCCATTCGTAGCGGACGAGGTCGATCTCGTAGCCGGGTGGGCTCTCGAGCTCGACCGGTGCGGGGAGTTCGCCCGTCGCATCTTCGAGCAGGGCGAGCACGCTCGCCGCATCCTCGAAGGGGGCCGTCGCCGTGTCGTCGCCGTCGACGTACTCCACGCCGTCGATGGTGATGACCAACTGAACGGCGACTGCGGGGGTGGGCGTCGACGAAGGAGGGCTGGACGGCGGTGTCGTCGCGCTCGGCGACGCCGCTTCCTGCCCGGACTGCGGCGCACAGGCGGTGAGCAGCACGACGCTGGTGGTGAGAGCGAGCAGAAGTCGGACGCTACGGTGCATGGGCCCGATGCTAGCGCCTGACAGACTGGTGTGATGACCGCCACCCTCGTCGCCCAGGACCTCGCAGGTGGCTATGGTCACCGCATCCTCTTCGAAGGCCTCGACCTGACCGTCGCTCCCGGAGACGTCATCGGGGTCGTGGGCGCGAACGGAGCGGGCAAGTCGACGCTGCTCCGGGTCCTCGCGGGGGTTCTCGCTCCCGCTGACGGAACGGTGTCTCTCGCACCGACCGACGCCTTCGTCGGCTGGCTGCCGCAGGAGCACGATCGGATCGAGGGTGAGACGGTCGCCGAGTACATCGCGCGACGCACGGGGTGCGCCGCGGCGACACGCGAGATGGATGCCGCGGCTGCCGCCCTCGGCGATCCGTCGCTCGCCCCTGCGGGCACGGACCCCGCAGACACGTATTCGCTGGCCCTCGACCGCTGGCTCGCCAGCGGCGCCGCCGACCTCGATGAGCGCATCCCCGCGGTGCTGGCGGATCTGGGGCTGCCCAGCGGAGGTCGCGTCTCGGACGAGGCGCTGATGACCGGTCTGTCCGGCGGGCAGGCCGCCCGCGTGGGGCTCGCCGCCCTGCTGCTCTCGCGCTTCGACATCGTCTTCCTCGACGAGCCCACGAACGACCTCGACCTCGACGGACTCGACCGTCTGGAGTCGTTCGTCCGCGGGCTCCGCGGCGGGGTCGTGCTCGTGAGCCATGATCGCGAGTTCCTCGCGCGCAGCGTCACCCGGGTGCTCGAGCTCGACCTCGCACAGAACTCGCATCGTCTCTACGGGGGAGGATACGACGCGTACATCGAGGAGCGCGCGGTGGTGCGCCGCCACCTGCGGGAGAAGTACGACGAGTTCGCCGACAAGAAGGCCGACCTCGTCGCGCGCGCCCGCACCCAGCGCGAGTGGTCGAGCCAGGGCGTGCGCAACGCGATGAAGAAGTCTCCCGACAATGACAAGATCAGGCGCAAGGCATCGACGGAATCCAGCGAGAAGCAGGCCCAGAAGGTCCGCCAGATGGAGAGCCGGATCGCCCGCCTCGACGAGGTCGAAGAACCGCGCAAGGAATGGCAGCTCGAGTTCACGATCGGCTCCGCCCCGAGATCGAGCAGTGTCGTCTCGACACTCAACTCCGCGGTGCTGCGGCAGGGTGACTTCACGCTGGGCCCCGTGTCGGTGCAGGTCGATGCCGGTGACCGGATCGGGATCACCGGTCCGAACGGCGCGGGCAAGTCGACGTTGCTTCGCGCCCTGCTCGGGCGGCAGGAGCCCGTCGAGGGCAGCGCCGCACTCGGCAGCAGCGTGCAGATCGGCGAGATCGACCAGGCACGATCGCTGCTGCTCGGCGACGAGCCGCTCTCCGAGGCGTTCGAGGCAGCCGTCCCGGAGATGGCGTCTGCGGAGGTGCGGACGCTGTTGGCGAAGTTCGGACTCAGGGCCGACCACGTGACCCGGCCGGTGTCGGGCCTCTCACCCGGGGAGCGCACGCGGGCGGCGCTGGCGCTGCTGCAGGCCCGTGGAGTGAACCTGCTCGTGCTGGACGAGCCGACGAACCACCTCGATCTCGCGGCGATCGAGCAGCTCGAAGAGGCGCTCGAGTCCTACACCGGCACGCTGCTGCTGGTCACCCATGATCGACGGATGCTGGAGGCGGTGCAGACGAACCGGCGGTGGAGCGTCGCGGACGGACGCGTCGAGGAGCGCTGAGTCTCAGCGTCCCTGACGCTTCTTGTAGGGCTTGGGCTGCCCCTTGACGATCGGGGCCCGGCCCTTGCCCTTCGAGGCCTTGGCCTTGCCGCCCGCGGGAGCGACCGTCTTCGGTGCGGGCGGGGGAGCAGCGGCGACGGTCTCCTTCGCCTCGACGAGGAACAGCTCGCCGACACTCGTCAGGCGTGGTGTCCCCTCGCGGTTCACGAGTGCGTGACCGACCTCGTCCTCGAGCTTGTCGAGCGACGTGTACAGCGACGCGAGCGGGATGCCCAGCTCTTTCGCCGCACGGGGGAAGTGCAGCGTCTCGGCGAGCACGACGTACCGGCGGAGCAGTGCGATCTTCATGCGGGGGACGGTCCTTCTCGAGCCGCGACGATCGCGGCTCTGGTTCTAACCTACGCGAGCGGGAGGCGCGGTCACTCCGCACGCACGGATGCCGCGACCCGAGGGCCGCGGCATCCGGTGCACCGTGCTCAGGCGACCTGGGGGAGGACCGCGAAGGAGACGGAGCCCTCATCGTCGACGCCGGCGTCGAGGATCTTGTCCTCGAGCGCGGCGGCGGCGGTCTCATCGAGGAAGAGGCGCGTGCCCGACACCTCGACGACCCGGTCTTCGGGCTCGGGGTCGGGGGTGACCAGGACCGCGAGCCGGGCACCGCCGTCGGGTCCGGGTGCCGGGGTGGAATGGATGCGGAGCCCCGCATCGGTGGCGTCGGTCTGACGGCTGACCAGGGTGTTGACGATCGCGGTGGCGTTGTCGGTGAGGGTGAGCACGAGACTCTCCTTCCGGTTGCGGTCACGACGCGGTTGCGGCGCGTTCGGGACACGATTCCGAACCCCGCCGCGCGATTCAACCCGACGCGCCCCGTTCGGAGGGGTCTCCCACCTGATGCAGAGGTTTTCTCAGGAAGACCTGCTCGGTGCCGTCCCCCTGCGGGATCCGCTCGTGCTCGCGATACCCGACCGATTCGTAGAGCCGGATGTTGGCCTCGCTCAGACTGCCGGTGAAGAGCTCGGCGACCTCGGCCGACGACGACCGCTCGGCGGCGTCGAGCAGCCTGCGTCCGATGCCCCCGCCCTGGGTGTCCGGGGCGATGGCGATCCTGCCGATCAGCAGCACGCCGTCATCCTCGACGAAGCGGATCGCGCCCACCAGCCTGCCGTCGATGCGGGCGGTGAGACCGTCGCCCGCCCGCAGCTCCGCCTCGACCTCCGCGAGCGTCTGCGTGAGCGGGGGCATGTCGGCGCTGCCGTAGATCTGCGCCTCCGACACGAATGCGGCGCGCTGGAGCGTGAGCACCTCTCCCGCATCCGATTCCGTGATCGCGGCGATCACGATCTCCGGGTGGGCGTCCTGCGCGCCGGCATCGCCGGTCTGTGCTCTCTGGGTGTCCGATGTTCTCTGGGTGTCCGATGTTCTCTGGGTGTCCGATCTCATCACTCCGCCACGATCCGACGTGCCGGAGGAGGCTGTCAACCCCCTCGATCGGCGGGGCGTCGCGGCGTTACGGTCTGTGGGCCGGGGCCCGCACGTCGCTCCGGATCCACTCACAGAGCAGGAGACACCCATGGCTGAGAAGACGAAGTCCACGACTGCCGCCTCCGCGAAGCGCGGCGCGAAGACGACCAGGCGTCAGAACGCGGAGAAGGGCTTCACCGCGTCCTCCGAGCTCGCCGGCAACCTCCAGACCGTGCTCGTCGACCTCATCGAACTCTCGTTGCAGGGCAAGCAGGCGCACTGGAACGTCGTGGGCCGCAACTTCCGCGACACGCACCGCCAGCTCGACGAGATCATCGACGCCGCGCGCGAGTTCAGCGACACCGTCGCCGAACGCATGCGCGCCCTGCACGCGGTGCCGGACGGCCGCACGGACACGATCGCGGAGACGACGTCGCTGCCGGCCTTCCCGGCCGGCGAGGTGTCCACCACCGACACGATCGATCTGATCACCGCGCGCCTGGATGCCGTCGTCGGCACGATCCGCGACGTCCATGACGCGATCGACGAGGAGGACCCGACCTCGGCCGACATCCTGCACGCGGTCCTCGAGAGCCTCGAGCAGTTCGCCTGGATGGTCAGCGCCGAGAACCGCACGCCCGCAGGCCGCTGAGCCGTCGCCGGTGGGTCGCTCTCAGGAGCGGCCCACCGCTCTGCGCACGAGACGCGGAAGGACGAGCGAGAGCAGTCCTATCGCCACCAGCGAGGCCACCAGAGCGATCAGCCCGGCGGTGCGATCCACGGTGAAGTCGACGATGAGCGTCGTCACGCCGATCGTGAGGGCGGCGATCACCACGAGGTCGATCTTCACGATGCCGGCCGCCACGCGCACCAGCTCGGGCTTGCGGCGTCGCCCGAAGGTGGCACGATGCATGCCGACGGGGGCGAGAGCGAGGATCGTCGCCAGGGCGGCGAGGCCGACCAGCACGACGTAGAGGTCGCGCTGGAGCTCATCCATGTCCTCGAAGCGGGGCTGGAAGGCCACCGCGAGCAGGAAGCCGGTGAGGATCTGCGTCCCGGTCTGCATGACGCGCAGCTCCTGCAGCAGCTCGTCCCAGTTGCGATCGGCCCGCTCGTTGCGGGTCTCATCGCGTCCGTCGGCCTGATCGTCGAGCTCGGCCGGCGTCGCGCGCTGTTCGGGTTCCATGCGGCCAGTCTCGTGGCGCAGGTCCGATCGTGTCCACAGTCTTGTGTGCGCACGACGGGGTGCGTGCGCGACGGGCTCCGGTCTCAGCGCTCGCCGTCCTCCTCGCGCAGGCGCGGAACGGTCCGCCGCTCGGGGCGGAGCCCTGCCTTGTCGGCGTAGAACGCACGGATCCGATCCATGTCCGCCGCGACGTCTCCTGTGAGATCGAGGGTGGGTCCGAGGCCGGTGGTCATGGTCGTGCGGTCGACGAAGCCGAGGGTCAACGGCATCCCGGTCTCGCGGGAGATCCGATAGAAGCCCGACTTCCAGTGCTCGTTACCGCCGCGAGTGCCGTCCGGCGTGATCACCAGTCCGAACACCGAGCCGGAGCGCACCTGATCGACCACGTCCGCCACCACACGGGCGGGGTCGGCACGATCCACCGGGATACCGCCGAGTCGCCGCATGAGGGGGCCGCGCCAGCCGCGGAACAGGCTGTTCTTGCCGAGCCAGTGCACCTCGATGCCCAGCTGCCACGAGATGGCGAGCATCAATACGAAATCCCAGTTCGAGGTGTGCGGCGCGCCGATCAGGATCGTCGGCCGAGACGGGGTCGTCTCGGCGGTCAGGGTCCAGCGGCTGAAGGTCCAGAACACGCGGGCGAGGAGTCGTTTGAGCACTCGTCAACCGTAGAGGACGACGGCACCGCGTCCGCCGTGAGAGACGAGCGGATTCGACGCCTCCACCCCGCAGCAGGCGTAGCATCTAATGATGGCCACGTCACAGGACTCCGATGCGCAGGAAGCACCCGCGGTGCTCCAGACGATTCCGGACGCTCTGAACCTGCTCGAGGAGGGCGCCGTCGGATACTGCAGCGGCGGCGTCTGCCACATCCCCGCGCCGAAGACGCAGCAGTAGCGGACGCCGCCGCAGCGGTCGTCGTCGCTCGCCGGATCCGGCGAGCTGCGGATCAGTGCCCGCCGTGGGCCCCGCCAGAGACGTCGTCTGCGGGCTTGCGCACGAAGGCGCTCAGGGCCACCGCCGCCAGTGAGATGATCGCCGCGATCAGGAACGCCATGCGTGCACCGGGTGCCCCGGCCGCCGCGGTGGCCAGGCCCTCGGCCTCGCCCGCGTGCAGGATCGCCGAATAGGTCACGGTGAGCACTGCCACGCCCGCCGCGCCGCCGACCTGCTGCAGGGTGTTCAGCACCGCGGACCCGTGGGAGTACAGCGAGCGCTGCAGGGATCCCAGCGACGCCGAGAACAGCGGGGTGAACGACATCGCCAGACCCACCGACATCGCGGCCTGGACGATGATCAGCACCCACCACACGGTGTGCTCGCCGACCGTCGAGTAGTAGAACAGCGCGGCCGACACGAGGATCGTGCCGGGGATCAGCAGCGGACGGGTGCCGCGGGCGTCGTAGACGCGACCCATGACGGGGCCGAGCAGACCCATCAGCACGGACCCGGGGAGCAGGATCAGACCGGACTCGAGGGCGTTCAGACCCGCGACGTTCTGCAGGTACTGCGGCAGCAGCGTGAGAGTGCCGAACATCGACAGCGCGAGGATCGTCATGATGATGACCGAGAGCGTGAAGTTCGTCGAGCGGAACACCCGCAGGTCGAGCAGCGCGTCGTCGACACGCTGCAGCACGAGCTGACGCCAGACGAACAGCGCGAGCGCGACGGCGCCGACGACGAGCGAGGTGATGCCCGCGGCCTCACCGGATCCGCCCTCGCCGCCGAACTGGCTTAGACCGAACACGATGCCGCCGAAGCCGAGCGCGGCGAGCGGGATCGACAGCACGTCGAGGGGCACCGCGCGCGTCTCGCCGAGATTGGTCATCCACTTCACGCCGATGAGGAGCGAGACCAAGGCGATCGGCAGAATGATCGCGAACAGCGCGCGCCAGTTCAGCGTCTCGAGCACGGCGCCGGCGACGGTCGGGCCGATCGCGGGTGCCAGCGAGATGACGAGGCCGACGCGGCCCATCATGCGTCCTCGCGACTGGGCGGGCACGACGTTCATGATCGTCGTCATGAGCAGCGGCATCATGATGCCGGTGCCGGCGGCCTGGATCACGCGACCGGCGAGCAGCACCGCGAATCCCGGCGCGACCAGGGCGACGAGGGTGCCGAGGGAGAAGAGGCTCATCGCTGCGATGAACACCTGCCGCGTGGTGAAGCGCTGCAGGATGAAGCCGGTGGTCGGGATGACGACGGCCATGGTGAGCATGAACGCACTCGTCAGCCACTGGCCGAGCTCGGGCGGGATGCCGAGATCCGCATTGAGGTGCGGGATGGCGATGCCCATGGTCGTCTCGTTGAGGATGGCGACGAACGCCGCGACGAGGAGCAGCCAGATGACGCGCATGTCGCTGCGCGCGATCTCACCCGTCGGCGCGGAAGAAGTGGGCGTGGGGATCGAACCGGTGTCGACGGCAGACATACGGCCTCCAAGGCACGCGAGAAGAGGGGAGGGAGGGTGCACGCGAGAGCGTGGACCATTCAGCGTAACGGCAGGCATCGACATTTCATTCCGGATCCGCACGAATCCGCTGCACCCGCTCGGACGCCGGTGCCTGCGTCGCCTGCCGGTTCGACGCCGTCGGATCCGACCGTCCGCCGCCCTGACTACGCTGGCGGGATGAGCATGGGTGGAGTACGCGGCGGGTTCCGCGGCGTCGACGAGGACGCGCAGCGTCGACTCAACGCCGAGGCACCGCGCATCAGCGGGCTGGGAGCGCGGGCGGTCGCCCTGTTCCGGCCCTACCGCTGGCGGATCCTCTGGACCGGGGTGCTCGTGATCCTCGGCGCCGGGATCGCGGTGATCCCTCCGCTGATCGTCCAGCGCATCTTCGACGAGGGGCTGTTCCCGGTCGACGGCGGGGGACCGCACCTCGACCTGCTGGCCTGGCTCGTCGGCGGCATGGTCGTCCTCTTCCTCGTCTCCGCGGCCCTGGGCGTCGCCCAGACCTGGTTGACCTCGACGGTCGGCAACAACGTCACCGGAGATCTGCGGGTGCGGCTCTTCGAGCACCTGCAGGCGATGGAACTCGGATTCTTCACGCGGACGAAGACGGGCGTGATCCAGTCGAGACTGCAGAACGACGTCGGCGGTGTGTCCGGTGTGCTCACCAACACCGTCACCAGCATCCTCGGCAACGTCGTCACGGTCATCGCCTCCCTCGTCGCGATGATCCTGATCGACTGGCGACTCACGCTGATCGCGGTCGTGCTGATGCCGTTCCTCATCGTGGTGCAGCGACGCGTGGGACAGGTGCGGGCCCGGATCGCCGGCGAGACGCAGGAGTCCCTGTCGGAGCTCACCTCGATCACCCAGGAGACGCTGAGCGTGTCGGGGATGCTGCTGTCCAAGGCGTTCAACCGTCAGCGCACCGAGTCGCAGCGCTACCAGGCCGAGAACCGCAACCAGGTGACGCTGCAGGTGCGCCGGGCGATGAGCGGTCAGGGCTTCTTCGCGGTCGTGCAGGTGCTGATGGCGAGCGTCCCCGCCGTGATCTACCTGGTGTCGGGGTATCTGATCGCCGGCGGCACCGGCGCGATCACGGCCGGCACCGTCGTCGCGTTCACAACGGTGCAGGCACGCCTCCTGCAGCCGCTGATGGGGCTGATGCGCGTCTCCCTCGACCTGCAGACGTCATCGGCGCTCTTCGCGCGCATCTTCGAGTACCTCGATCTGGTGCCGGAGATCCAGGACGCGCCCGATGCGATCACCGTCGCCGATGCTCCGGGGCCGCGCGGCCGGATCGAGTTCGACGATGTCGTCTTCCGCTACCCCGATGCGGCGGCCGACGCGCGACCGACCCTCCAGGGCGTCTCCTTCGTCGCCGAGCCGGGGCAGCATGTGGCGTTCGTCGGCCCGTCGGGCGCAGGCAAGACCACGGTCCTCTACCTGGCGCCGCGCCTGTACGAGGCTGCGGGCGGTGCGGTGCTCTTCGCGGGCGCCGACGTGCGCACGCTCACCCAGGAGTCGATCATCGACCAGGTCGGCATCGTGTCGCAGGAGACGTACCTGTTCCACGCCACGATCCGCGACAACCTGCTCTACGCCCGTCCGGAGGCGACGGAGGACGAGCTGATCGCGGCATGCACGGCTGCGAACATCCACCACATCATCGCCGGATTCGAAGACGGGTACGACACGATCGTCGGCGAGCGCGGCTATCGCCTCTCCGGCGGCGAGAAGCAGCGCATCGCGATCGCCCGGGTGCTGCTGAAGGATCCGCCGGTGCTGCTGCTCGACGAGGCCACCTCCGCTCTCGACACCGTCTCGGAGCGTGTCGTGCAGGAGGCGCTCGACGAGGCAGCCAAGGGACGGACGACACTGACCATCGCGCACCGCCTGTCGACCGTGATCGGCGCCGACGTCATCCATGTGCTCGAGGCCGGCCAGATCGTCGAGTCCGGCACCCACTCCGAGCTGATCGCCCGGGGTGGCCTCTACGCGGAGCTCGCGGCGCAGCAGGTCGCGGCGTCACGGGTGATCCAGACCGAGGCCGTCGTCGAGAGCACGGTCACCGGCGGTGTGCGGGCGGCGCTGCCCGACCGGCGGGCCGATCGGGCACCCCACGATTCCGCGGGGGCGGATGCGGTCGCCGCGCTCACCGCGCCGGTGCCGCTGCTCGACGTGGCCCGCGCGGACGAGAGGGTCCACCCGGCGGAGGACTGAGCGCCGGATCGTCAGTGCACCGACAGACCGCCGTCGACGAACAGCGAGTGGCCCGTCACGTATCCCGATCCCGCGCCCGCGAGGAAGACGGCCGCCGCGGCGAAGTCCTCCGGCAGTCCGTTGCGGCCGATCATGGTGCGCGCGGCCAGCGCGGTGATCTGCGCGGGGTCCTCCTGCAATCGCGCGTTGAGCGGCGTGAGCACGAACCCCGGCACGAGGGTGTTGCTGGTCACGCCGGTGCCGCCCCAGGCCTCGGCCTCCGACCGCATCAGAGATTCGACCGCGCCCTTCGAGACGCCGTAGACCCCGCTGCCGACGAACGCGCGGTGGGCCTGCTGGGAGCTGATGTGGATCAGTCGGCCGAACCCGCGTTCGGCCATGCCCACGGCATAGCGCTGCCCGAGCAGCAGCGGGGCGAGCGTGTTCACGGTCATGCTCGCGTCCCAGTCGGCCTCGGAGATCTCGGCGAACGGCGGCCGGATGTTGATCCCTGCCGAGTTCACCAGGATGTCGGGTTCTCCGAACGGCTGCGCCGCGGCCTCGGCCAGCGCGCGGATGCCAGCGCGTGTGCTCAGGTCTCCGACGACACCCGCCGCGCGGCAGCCGGCATCCGTCAGCTCTCCGACCGTCTGCGCGATCCGCTCCTCGCCGCGCGCGACGACGACGGTCGCCGCTCCGGCCCGTGCGAGGGCGGTGGCGATGCCGCGACCGATGCCCGAGCTTCCTCCTGTGACCACGGCCGTGCGGCCGTCGAGCGCGAAGAGGTCGGCGAGGTAGTCGTTCATGAGTCTCCGGGGTTGCGGCGTCACCACGCCAGGGCGGCGGCGAGTGCGGGGTCGGGGTGGGCGTCGCCGAACTCGGGCAGCGCCTCGATGTCGGCGACGAACGACGCCACGACCGCCGAGTACTCGGGGTCGGGATGGGTCGCGGCGATGTCGAGAAGGGGAGGCAGATCCATCGCGAGGATCAGTTCGAGTCGGGCGACGACCGCCGCGCGGGCTCCCGCCTCGTGCAGCACGCGGATGCCGCCGCGGAGCGCGGCGAGGTAGTCGCGCACCACCCGTAGCTGCGCGCGCCCCTGCGTGATGGACGTGCCGTCGGCACGCAGCCGCCACCGCACGACCGTGTCGGGGATCACGTCGAAGGCCCGAGCGCGGGTGTAGAGCAGTTGGGCGACGATCTGATCCTCGTAGGCGACACCCTCGGGGAACCGCACATCGCGCCACAGCTCGGTCCGGCTCATCTTCGACCAGGCGACGATGTTCGCACTCGCCGCGGGGTGCTCCAGGATCGTGGTGTCCATCCGTGCCGGCGACGTCGCCGCGGCCACCCAGGGCTGCACCCGACCGGGGAGGTAGCGTTCGCCATCGAAGCGCGACCGCACGTAGGCCCCCGCGACCAGGTCGCTGCCGGTCTCGGCGAGCGTGCCGCTCAGGCGTTCGAGGGCGGTGGGGGTGAGCTCGTCGTCGCCGTCGAGGAACCCGACGAGGGGCGTGTCGACCAGGTCGAGCGCCGCGTTGCGAGCGGCGCCGAGACCACGGGACGCCGCGTGGGTGAGAGCCCGGAAGCGGCGGTCGGAGGCTGCGGCCGCCGCGAAGATCTCCCCGGTGTCGTCGGTGGACCCGTCGTCGACGAGGATCGCCTGCCACCGGCGCTCGGTCTGCGCCAGGAGCGAGTCGAGAGCGGCGGGTGCGAATCCGCCGATGTCGCGGCCGGGGACGATCACGGTCACGAGCGGTGCGGAGGCGGTCACGAGCCGAGTCTAGAGCCGCCCGCGCGTCGCACCCGTCCGCTCACCCGGCGACGGCGCGCACGGACTCGGCGACGAGGGCGGCGAGCCGTGGGGGAAGGTCGTCGGGCAGCGTCTCGCGACCGAAGGTGAAGCGCACCGCACTCTGCGCGACCGCGGGATCCACCCCGCAGGCGAGGAGCACGTGGGAGGGGTCGTCGCTCCCGGCCGCGCACGCGGAGCCGCTCGACGACACGACGCCCCGACGCTCGAGCTCGAGGAGCACCGCCTCGCCGCTCACGCCCGCGAAGGTGAAGCTCGCGGTGGCGGGGAGTCGCCCCTCCGGGTCTCCCGTCAGCACCGCCTGCGGGACGGCCGCGAGGATCCCGGCGATGACGCGGCGGGTGGCCGCGCCCACCCGTGCGCTCGCCGCCTCACGCTCGGCCTCGGCCAGCTCGAGCGCGACGGCGAGACCGACGGCGCCCGCGACGTTCTCGGTGCCCGAGCGGCGACCGCGCTCCTGACCGCCTCCGTGCAGGAGGGGTTCGAGGGGGATGCGCCCTCGTACCGCCAGGGCGCCGATCCCCTTCGGGGCGCCGATCTTGTGACCGGCGATGGCGACGGCATCCGCGCCGAGTCCGTCCAGCGGCAGCCATCCCGCGGACTGCACCGCGTCGAGGTGCAGCGCGGCGCCCGTGGCATGCGTCACCGCGGCGAGTCCCGCGACGTCCTGGACCGTGCCGATCTCGTTGTTCGCGTGTCCCAGGGCGACCAGGGCCGTGTCGTCTCGGACCTGCGCGCGCAGAGCGTCGGCGGAGATCCGCCCCCACGCGTCGACCACCGGCATCGTCACCTCGACATCGTGGAATCGGCGCAGGAAGTCCGCCGACTCCAGGATCGACTCGTGCTCGATCGGCGAGACCACCAGATGGCGCCGCCCCGCGCCGAGAGCGGCGAGCACGATCCCCTTCACCGCGAGGTTGTTCGCCTCGGTGCCGCCCGCCGTGAACACCACATCGCCAGCCCGCACCCCCAGCACGCGGGCGACCCTCGCCCGTGCGTCGTCGAGCGCCGACGCCGCCGCCTCGCCGTAGGTGTGATGGCTCGACGGATTGCCGAACGTCCCGGTGAGGTACGGGCGCATCGCGTCGAGCACCTCCGGTCGCACCGGAGCCGTCGCAGCATGGTCGAGGTAGAGCATCCGTTCAGTCGATCCGCACGTCGAGGCCGAGGTCGAGGGCACGCGCCGAATGCGTGAGCGCCCCGACCGAGATCACGTCGACCCCGGTCGCGGCCATCGCACCCACCGTCTCGAGATCGACGCCGCCGGAGGCCTCGGTCTGCGCCCTGCCGCCGATGAGCGCCACCCCCGCCCTCAGGTCGTCGAGCGAGAAGTTGTCGAGCAGCACCGTGTGGGCGCCGCCGTCGATCACGGCGGCGATCTGATCGAGCCTGTCGACCTCGACCACCACATGAGTGGTGTGGGGGAGCGCGGCGAGCGCGTCGCGCAGGGCGACGGCGAGATCGAGGCCGGAGCGCTGCAGCACCGCGAGGTGGTTGTCCTTCGCCATCACGGCGTCCGACAGCGAATGCCGGTGATTGCGTCCGCCGCCGGACACCACCGCGTGGCGCTCGAAGGCCCGAAGGCCCGGAGTGGTCTTGCGTGTGTCGGCGATGCGCGCCGCGGTTCCCTCGATCGCACGCACATACGCGGCGGTGAGGGTGGCGATCCCGCTCATGCGCTGGGTGAAGTTCAGTGCGACGCGCTCGGCGGTGAGGATGCTCCGAGCCGTCCCCGACACCGAGGCGAGCACGTCGCCCGTGGCGAACGTGTCGCCGTCGCCGACGTGCACGTCGACGGTCAGGGTCGGATCGGTGAGGGTGAAGGCTGTCGAGAAGACGGCACCGCCGCTGAAGACACCGGGTTCCCGCGCGACCAGATCGGCGTTCGCCGTGGCATCCGCCGGCAGCAGCGTCACGCTGGTCAGGTCGCCCCAGGGCGCGTCCTCGTCGAGGGCGGCCGCGACGACGCGGGTGAGGATGGCGGGCGTGAGCATCAGACGGTCTCCAGAACGGGTGAGGGTGCGGGTTCGCGGAAGTGCGCACCGACCGAGTCGGTGCGGGTGAGGGCGGCGGTCGCCGTGGCGAACCCGAGCAGCAGGAGATTCTGCTCCTCGTGCTCCGCGACCGTGCGGGGATGCCGCGAGTCGGCGCGCCAGGCATCGAGCGTGTCGAGCGCCTGCCCCAGCCCCTCGGCGGATCTGAGCAGCCCGACACGGTCCCACATCAGCTGCTGCAGGGCCGCGCGGGAGAAGACGGGGACGCCCGCCGACGGACGCGTCGAAGGGGGTGCTCCGTCCGTCGGGGCGGGGCCCGGTGCCACGGCCGGAACGGACCCGGCCGGCCAGGGCGCGTCGAGCGCGGCCGCCGCTCGCGCTCCGAACACCACGCCCTCGAGCAGCGAGTTCGAGGCGAGTCGGTTCGCCCCGTGCACGCCGGTTCGAGCGACCTCGCCGACCGCGAGGAGCTGGGGGAGCGATGTGCGTCCGGCGAGGTCTGTGGCGACGCCTCCCATCAGGTAGTGCGCCGCCGGCGTCACCGGGATCGGCTCCGACGCCCAGTCGAATCCGCGCTCGCGGGTCACCCGGTCGATCGTCGGGAACCGGCGGGCCAGCGCCGGCGCTCCGAGCATCGTCGCATCCAGCCGCACGGGCGATCCCTGCGCGGCGGCCTGTCGTGCGATCGCCCGCGACACGACGTCACGGGGAGCGAGTTCGCCGTCGGGATGGCTGTCGAACACGAATCGTCGACCGTCGGCGTCGAGAAGCGTCGCCCCCTCGCCGCGCACGGCCTCCGAGACGAGGAACGGAGTGCCCGCATCGAGGAGGACCGTCGGATGGAACTGGACGAACTCCAGATCTCTCACGACCGCACCCGCGCGCAGTGCCGCAGCGATGCCGTCACCGGTCGTGCCGGCCGGATTCGTCGTGTGCGCATAGAGCTGACCGGCCCCTCCGGTGGCGAGGATGACGGCATCCGCGGTGAGATCCGTCGTGACGCCGCCGATCAGCACCCGGATGCCGTGGGCGACGCCGCCCTCGACGAGCAGATCGACGAGGAACGCGTACTCGATCACGGCCACCCGTGCCGCGCGGGTGGCGTGCACCAGCGCCCGGGTGATCGCCGCGCCGGTCGCGTCGCCGCCGGCGTGCACGATGCGCGCATGGCTGTGCGCGGCCTCGCGCCCGCGCAGGAGTGCGCCTGCGGCGGAGCGATCGAACGCGACACCGCGGGCGATCAGCTCGGTGATCCTGGCCGTCGCGTCGCGGACGAGCACGTCGACGGCCGCGGGGTCGGACAGCCCCGCTCCCGCCGTCATCGTGTCGGTCGCGTGCTCGGCGGCGGAGTCGCCGGCGCCGTAGCTCCCGGCGACGCCGCCCTGGGCGTATCCGGTGCAGCCGTCGCCCAGCGCGCCCTTCGTCACGACGGTGACCGTGTGGCCGGCCTCGTGCGCATGAAGGGCGGCGGTGAGCCCGGCGATGCCGGAGCCCGCGACGATCACCTCCATCAGGGGCCCGCGATCACGGGCGGCTTCGCCGCCAGCATCCGCTCGAGGGCGATCCGCGCGGGATCCGCCACATCCGCCGTCACCGTGATGCGGTTCGGGGTGCGTCCGGCGACGAGTTCCTCGAGCACCCACGCGAGATACCCCGGGTGGATGCGGTACATCGTCGAGCAGGGGCACACCACCGGATCGAGACAGAAGATCTCGTGCTGCGGGAACTGCGCGGCGAGGCGTCGGACCAGGTTGATCTCGGTGCCGATCGCGAAGGTCGTCGGCGTGGTCGCGGCGGCGATCGCGCGGCGGATGTAGTCGGTCGATCCCGCCTCGTCGGCGGCATCGACGACCTCCATCGGGCATTCGGGGTGCACGATCACCCGCACACCCGGGTGCTTCGCCCGCGCCTTCTCGATCTGCGCGACGGAGAAGCGACGGTGGACCGAGCAGAACCCGTGCCACAGGATGACGCGCGAGTCGAGCAGCTCCGTGGCGGAGGAGCCTCCGAGCGCCGCGCGCGGGTTCCACATCGGCATCCTGTCGAGAGGCACGCCCATCGCCTTCGCGGTGTTGCGGCCCAGATGCTGGTCGGGGAAGAACAGCACGCGCCGGCCCCGCTCGAAGGCCCATTCCAGCACGGTCTCGGCATTCGACGACGTGCACACGATGCCGCCGTGCCTGCCGACGAATCCCTTGATCGCGGCGGAGGAGTTCATGTAGGTCACGGGGATCACCGGGACCCGTCCGCTCTCGTCGACGGCGTCGAGATCGCCGAACACCTCGGACAGCTGCTCCCAGCAGTCCTCGACCTGGTCGATGTCGGCCATGTCGGCCATCGAGCAGCCGGCGGCGAGGTTGGGCAGGATCACGGCCTGGTCGGGGCCGGAGAGCAGATCGGCCGTCTCGGCCATGAAGTGCACTCCGCAGAAGACGATGGCCTCGGCATCCGTGCGCGCCTTCGCCGCGGTGGCGAGCTGGAAGGAGTCGCCCACGTAGTCGGCGTGACGCACCACCTCCTCCCGCTGGTAGAAGTGGCCGAGCACGACCACGCGGTCGCCCAGGGCCGCTTTGGCTGCGCGGATGCGGTGGTCGAGCTCGTCCTCGCCCGCCTCGCGGTACGAGGCGGGGAGCTCCCCCTGGCGTGGGGCGCCGGTGGGGATCACGTCGCCCATCGATGAGCCGGGACCGTACCCGGGCCGTGTGTCGAAGTCCCAGGGCCCGAGCGCGAGATCGGTCGCGCAGGTGGCATCCGTGGAGGCGCCGGACACGATCGACCGGATCGCGTGATCGACGGAGGCGTCGATCGCCGGCACGTCCGGCGTCGGAAGGAAGGTGATGCTCATCGGGTACTCGTCTCGTCGGGGCCGAGCGGGCCGTGGTCGGCCAGTTCGACGTCGGTGTTGTATCGGTACAGGCGGGCGGGGCGGTGGCTGCCGGTGCGGAACCGGTCGGTGGGCAGCAGGGTCCCCGAGCTCTCCACCTGGCGTCGGAAGTTCGCCGGGTCGAGCTGTCTGCCGAGGATCGCCTCGTAGGCCTCGCGGAGATCGGCCAGGGTGAACTCGGCGGGGAGGAAGCCGTGTGCGACGCGGCTGTAGCCGACCTTGTTGCGCAGGCGCCACAGGGCGTAGTCGATGATCGCGCGATGGTCGAACGCGAGCGGCGGGAGGTCGTCGAGATCGAACCAGCGCACGTTCTCGGGCGCGCGGCCGGATGCGCGGTGCGCGGCGCTCTGCGCATCGACGTCGTCCTGGCGCAGCAGCGCCCAGTAGACGATCGAGACGACGCGGGTGGGGGAGCGGTCGACGGCGCCGAACGCGTACAGCTGCTCGAGGTAGCTCGGCGTGAGGCCGGTGGTCTCGGCGAGGGTGCGGGCCGCGGCATCGACGGGGGATTCGACCGTGGTGAGCCAGCCGCCGGGCAATGCCCACTGTCCGGCGAACGGCTCGCGGGTGCGCAGCACCAGGGGGAGTGCGAGCCCGGCCGCCCCGTCGTCGGTGCGGCGCAGCGTGAGGATGACCGTCGACACGGCGACATCGATTCCCCTGGTTTGAGTCATAGTTACCTTAACCTCCGGATCGATCTTAGTGTCATCTGGACACTTAGTGCACCTGTGTGACGGACGCGGCGCCGAGGCCGAAACGTTATACGGCCGCCTCCCGAATGCTTGTCGCCCCGTGGGTAATTTGTTAGGTTACTGTCCTAACAAATCCCTTCCCGGGATCTGTCACGAGTCCCGGTTCCGGGGCGCGGCTCCATCCGGAGATCCCTCCTGCAGTGCAGCACCGAGAGGAAATACAGAATGATCCGTAACGGAAGGCGCAAGATCGCGCTCACCGCTGTGGCGGGGGCATCCGTCCTCGTCCTGGGTTTGACCGCCTGTGGCGCAGGCGGCAGCGAGGGGAGCGGAGGAGACGGAGACCGCGCCCTGCGTGTCTGGGCGGGAAGCCAGACGCCCATCACCGCGAACTACAACCCGTTCGCACCCACCGTGCTGCACGGCGCGCTCGGTCCGATCTACGAGCCGCTGTTCTTCTTCAACAAGACCGCGGACTCCGAGCCCGTCGGGCTGATCGGCGACGCCTACGAGTACAACGACGACGGCACGGCGATCACGATCACCATCAAGCCCGACCTGCTGTGGAGCGACGGCGAGCCTCTCACGGCGGCCGATGTCGCCTTCTCGTTCACCTACGAGGCGAACAACCCGGAGGGCAACGGCCTCGTCTCGGCGGAGGCCACCGACGACACCACCGTCGTGCTCACGTACACGAGCGCGCAGTACACGACCGAGTTCCAGCGCCTCGGGTCGACCTACATCCTCCCCGAGCACATCTGGGCCGACGTCACCGACTTCGCGAACTTCGCGAACGAAGAGCCGGTCGGCTCGGGGGCCTACGTCGTCGACAAGACCACGAGCGAGTCGTACACGCTCGTCGCCAACGAGAACTTCCGCGACGCCGACGAGCTCGGAGTGAAGAAGGTCCAGTACATCGCGGTCGACAACAACCAGACGGCGCAGGATCTCCTTGCCGCCGGCAAGCTCGACTGGACGGGCATGTTCATCCCGAACCCCGACGACGTGACCGCGAACGGGGCGATCGACTGGATCAACACCCCTCAGGACCCCACGGTCCTCTACACCTGCGCGAACGCCGAGCTCGGTTGCACCGGCCCGCAGACGGACGTCGCGGTGCGCCAGGCCCTCAACGTGGCGATCGACCGCGCCGCCATCAAGGACAAGGCCTTCGTCGGTCTGACCGGCGACATCTCGCCCACGTTCGCGCTGCTGCCGCGCGATGAGAAGTGGGTGGCCGATGCGGCCGACGAGGTCAGCCCCCAGGAGGCGGACGCCGCCGAGGCGGGCGACATCCTCGAGGCCGCGGGGTACACGAAGGACGGCGACTTCTACGCGAAGGACGGGAAGCCGCTCGAGCTGAGTCTCATCTCCGTCGACGGATGGACCGACTACAACGACGCGGCCAAGCTGATCGCCGAGCAGGCCGAGGCGGCCGGCATCAAGATCACCGCGTCGACCGTGCAGTGGCAGGAGTTCTCCGACGCCCGTCAGGGTGGGGACTTCCAGCTGATCGTCGGCGGTGTCATCGGCACCTCGGTGGCCGACCCGTTCCAGATCTACCGCGACTGGTTCGGTGGAACCGCGGTCGAGTCGACGGCTCCGGTCGGCAGCGAGGTCCCGGCAGGGCGCTGGAACTTCAGCCGGTACAGCAACCCGGTCGTCGACCAGGCGATCCAGTCCGCGATCAGCACCGACGACGAGGCCGAGAAGAAGGCGCTGTACGGCACGATCCAGACCGAGATCGTCCGTGACCTGCCCTACATCCCGCTCGTGATCAACGCCACGCAGACCTTCTACAACACGAAGGACTTCACGGGCTGGCCGACAGAAGACGACCTCTACGCCTTCCCGCCGTCCTGGGGCGCGATCGCGGCGGGATACGTCCTGACGCATCTCGAGCCGGTCGAGTAGGACGTGGTGTCGGGGAGCAGGAAGCGCGGTCTGTGACATGAAGTTCTATGCACGAAGGGTCGGGTTCTACGCATTCACGCTGTGGGCCGCGATCTCACTCAACTTCCTGCTTCCCCGGCTCATGCCGGGGAACCCGGCCGACATCATGATCGCCAAGATGCAGCGGGCGGGCGGAGAGGTCTCCGAGACCACCATCCGCAACATCAAGCTGCTGCTCGGCGGTGACGACTCCTCTCTCTGGGAGCAGTACCTGGCGTACTGGGGTCGCATGTTCCAGGGCGATCTGGGCGTCTCGGTCACCAAGTTCCCCACCCCGGTGAGCGAGCTGATCGGGCAGGCGCTGCCGTGGACCCTCGTGCTCGTGGGCACGGTGACGGTCATCTCCTTCATCCTCGGCGTCGTGCTCGGCGCCTGGGCGGGGTGGAAGCGCGGCACCTGGGTCGACCACCTCATTCCGGCGACCACGGTGCTGCAGTCCATCCCGTACTTCTGGATGGCGCTGCTGCTGGTCTCCGTCTTCGCCGTCGGACTCGGATGGTTCCCGATCTTCGGCGGCTACGACGTCTTCGACTTCCCCGACGGCCCGGAGCCGACGTGGGCGTTCTTCTCGAACGCCCTCTCGCATGCGGTGCTCCCGGCGCTCACCATCGTCATCTCGTCGGTCGGCGGCTGGATGTTCGGGATGCGCAACATGATGGTGCAGACCATGGCCGAGGACTACGTCCTCACCGCGGAGGCGAAGGGGCTGCGCCCGCGGCGCATCATGACGACGTATGCCGCGAGGAACGCCGCGATCCCCTCGATCGCCGGCTTCTCGATCACGCTCGGCTTCGTGGTCGCCGGCTCCATCGTGATGGAGCAGGTGTTCACCTATCCCGGCATCGGGAAGCTGATGTTCCAGGCCGTCACCAACAACGACTACGCGCTGATGCAGGGACTCTTCCTCGTCATCACCATCACGGTGCTCGCCGCCAACTTCATCATGGACCTGGTCTATGGCTTCATCGACCCGAGGGCTCGCCAGAATGTCTGACACCGACAACGCCGTGCTGATCACCAAGGATCAGCCGATGACCCAGCCGGCGAGCACGATCTCGCTGGCCACGCAGCGAGGACGTCGGCGTCGCCGCATCCTCCCCACCTCGTCGACGAAGTTCGTCGTCGGGGTGACCCTGGTGCTCGCGATCGTGCTGTTCGCGATCATCGCGCCGATCTTCTCGCAGAACCCGCGCAGCTCCGACAATCCGGCCCTGCTGCCGCCGTCCGGCGAGCACTGGCTGGGCACGACGAAGCTCGGCAACGACATGTTCGCCCAGCTCGCGATCGGTGCGCAGGGGTCTCTGCTCGTCGGCGTCGTCGCGGGCGGCATCGCGATCGTCCTGTCGCTGGTCTTCGGCGTGCTCGCCGGCTACCTCGGCGGATGGCGCGAAGACGCCCTGGCGCTGCTGACCAACGTGATGATCGTGATCCCCGGACTCCCGCTGGTCATGGTCATCGCCTCCTTCGTCCCGCAGCGCAGCTGGCAGCTCGTCGCCTTCGTGCTCGGGATCACCTCGTGGGCCGGCGCCGCCTACGTGCTGCGCCTGCAGACGCGCTCGCTGCGCACCCGCGATTACGTGTACGCGTCGAAGGTCGCGGGGGAGCGCTCGTTCCGCGTCATCCTCGTCGAGATCATGCCGAACCTGCTCCCGCTGCTCACCGCCCAGTTCCTGTTCGCGATCATCTTCGCGATCCTCGGCGAGGCGGGTCTGTCCTACCTCGGACTCGGACCCAACTCATCGATCACCTGGGGCACGATCCTCAACGACGCGCAGTCCGGCCAGGCGCTCGGTCGCGGAGCCTGGTGGTGGTTCGTTCCCCCGGGGGTCATGATCGCCGTGCTCGGTGCCGGTCTGGCGCTGATCAACTTCGCGATCGACGAGGTCATCAACCCCAAGCTCCGCAATGCCCCCGACGCCGCCCGCCGGGTGCGCAGGGCCGCCAAGACGAAGGGAATCGTCGCATGAGCGCTCCGCAGGCGGTGCTGACGGCACGCAACGTCTCCATCGAGTACGAGGTCGATCCGCCGGTGAAGGCCGTGCGCGACGTCTCCCTCACCCTCAACCGCGGCGAGATCCTCGGTCTCGCGGGAGAGTCGGGCTGCGGTAAGACGACGCTCGCCTACGGCATGAACCGTCTGCTCAAGGCGCCGGCGCTGATGACCGGCGGTGAGATCGTGTTCCACGACCGCGATGGCCACGACGTCGACATCGTCGCACTCGACGGAGAGGGCCTGCGGGCGTTCCGATGGGACAAGATCTCGATGGTCTTCCAGGGGGCGATGAACTCGCTGAACCCCGTGATCAGCGTGCGTGCGCAGATCTTCGACATCTTCGACACTCATCGCCCGGGGATGTCCCAGAAGGACAAGCAGGCGAGAGCCGAGGAGCTGCTCACGCTGGTCGGGGTCGATCCGTCACGGCTCACGAGCTTCCCGCACGAGCTGTCGGGCGGCATGCGCCAGCGCATGATGATCGCGATGGCGCTCGCGCTCGATCCGCAGGTGATGATCATGGACGAGCCCACCACGGCGCTGGACGTCGTGGTGCAGCGCGGGATCATCCGCGAGATCATGCGGCTGCGCGAGCGGCTCGGATTCGCGGTGATCTTCATCACCCACGATCTGCCGATGCTGATCGAGATCAGCGACCGCATCGCGGTCATGCTGCAGGGGCAGATCGTCGAGGAGGGGACGGCGGAGGAGATCTACCGCACCCCGCAGCACGAATACACGAAGCGTCTGCTGTCGAGCTTCCCGAGCCTGACCGGCGCGCGCGGCGACTTCGTCCGCACCGGCACCCGGCCGAGCCAGGAGGAGATCCGATGAGCGCACCCACTCTCGAAGCACGCAACCTCGTCAAGGACTTCACGCTGCGGTCGGGGCTTGCGACCTCGGTCCTCCACGCCGTGAAGGACGTCTCGTTCACGATCGAGGCCGGACGGACCGTCGCGCTGGTCGGCGAATCCGGCTCGGGCAAATCGACGATCGCCCGGATGCTGATGAAGCTCGAGACGCCCACGAGCGGCCGGATCTTGCTGGACGGAGAGCAGACCGCGTCGCGGGGTCGAGCCCTCGAGCACTATCGGTCGCAGGTGCAGATGGTCTTCCAGGACCCGTTCGCGTCACTCAACCCGTTCCACACGATCCTCCACCACCTGGAGCGCCCGATCCGCCTGCACCACCCGCAGCTGTCGGGCGACGAGGTGCGCTCGCGGGCGCTGGAGCTTCTGGAGCGGGTGCGACTCACCCCCGGCGAGAGCTTCGCCGAGCGCCGACCCCACGAGCTCTCCGGCGGTCAGCGTCAGCGGGTCGCCATCGCTCGCGCCCTCGCTCCCGGTGCCCGGTTCATCGTCGCCGACGAGCCGGTCTCGATGCTCGACGTCTCGATCCGCCTCGGCGTGCTGAATCTGCTCGCCGACCTGCAGCGCGAAGACCGGCTCGGCGTGCTGTACATCACGCACGACCTCGCGACGGCGCGGCACTTCAGCGACGAGATCATGGTGCTCTACAAGGGCGATGTGGTCGAGCGCGGCCCCGCGGACGCGGTGATCCTCGACCCGCAGCACGAGTACACGAAGACGCTGCTCGGCGCCGCACCCGAGCCCGAGAACCTGGGGCGTCTGCGCGACGAGGTCCGCGCAGAGATCGCCGGCCGCTGACGGCGGCCTCGCGGGTCGGCGCACCCTGGCGTCGATGCTCCGACCCGCTAGACTGGGCCCACAAGTGAAGACAGGCCGAATGACCCACGCGGGAGAGCCCCGGCGAACGCAGCCGGGCACCGAAGGAGCAAGCCTCCCCGCCAATCTCTCAGGTACGCGTACCGCGCGGTTCCGGCCACTCTGAAAAGCGATTCCACCCTGCGTCTCGGGCGCGCTCCGCGCGTCCTCGCCCAGGAACCACGGGATCCGCCGACGGTGAAAGCCCGATCCCGGGTGAAGCTCTCAGGCTCATGACAGAGGGGGAGTTCCGAGGAGCGGCAGCGCCGTTCCTCCCGACCCAGCCCGGGAGAACTCCATGTCCGACCCTCGCTACACCCCGCTCCGCGAACGCCACGAAGCGCTCGGCGCGTCATTCACCGACTTCGGCGGCTGGCAGATGCCGGTGCGCTACACCTCGGATCTCGCCGAACACCACGCCGTGCGCCGGTCCGCCGGGATCTTCGACATCTCGCACATGGCCGAGTTCCTGGTCACCGGCGACTTCGCCGCGCACTTCCTCGACTACGCGCTCGCCGGGCGGCTGTCCGCGATGGCCGTGGGCAAGGCGAAGTACTCGCTGATGCTCGCCGACGACGGCGGCATCGTCGACGACGTGATCGTCTACCGACTCGCCGAAGACCGGTTCCTGGTGATCGCCAACGCCGGCAACCGCGGTTTCGTCGACTCCGCCTTCGCGTCGCGCATCCGCTCGTTCCCCTCGATGGTCGAGCGCGAGCGCCCTGAACTCGTCGCAGGGGAGGAGCGCACCTTCGAGGGCTTCCTCGGGGACCGCGGCGTCGACGTCGAGGACGTCTCGGACGAGTACGCGCTGCTCGCCGTGCAGGGACCCGCCGCCGAGGCGATCGTCGCGGCGACCGAGGGCATCTCCGAGGTCTCGGTGCCCTGGGCTGAGCAGCGATACTACGCGTGGGCCGACGCGACCTTCCTCGGGTCGCCCCTGCTGATCGCCCGCACCGGCTACACCGGGGAGGACGGCTTCGAGCTGCTCGTCCGCGCGGCGGACGCGCCGGCGCTGTGGGATGCGGTCGCGGCGGCCGGGAACGCGCACGAGCTCGTGCCCGCGGGTCTCGCCGCCCGCGACACCCTTCGTCTCGAGGCGGGCATGCCGTTGTACGGCCACGAGCTGTCGCGCGAGATCACACCCGCGCAGGCCGGACTCGGTCGGGTCGTCGTCTCCGACAAGGAGAGCTTCATCGGCAAGGACGCCACGCCCGCCGCCGCCGACGCGCCCGTGCTGGTCGGTCTGGTCGCCGAGGGCAGGCGCGCGGGTCGCGCCGGGTACCCGGTCGTCGACCAGGACGGCGTCGTCCTGGGTGAGATCACGAGTGGCGCGCTCAGCCCGACACTCGGCCATCCGATCGCGATGGCCTACGTCGCACCGTCTTCTGCTGCGGAGGGAACCGCAGTATTCCTTGATGTGCGGGGGACCAGGATCCCCGCGACCGTGACCGCTCTGCCTTTCTATCGGAGGACCAAATGACCGACCTCAACGCACTCAGCTACACCGACGAGCACGAGTGGATCGCCTCAGACGGCGGCACCGCCACCGTCGGCATCACCGACTACGCGGCCGACAAGCTCGGCGACGTCGTCTTCGTCGAGCTCCCCGCGGTGGGAACCGAGATCACGGCGGGTTCCGTGGTCGGCGAGATCGAGTCGACCAAGTCCGTCGGGGAGCTGTACGCCCCCGTCAGCGGCACGGTCGTCGAGATCAACGACGCCGTGGTGGACGACCCCTCGCTCGTGAACGCCGAGCCGTTCGCCGGAGGGTGGCTGCTCAAGGTCTCGGTCGCCGCGGGAGCGCTCGACGGCCTGATGGACCGCGACGCGTACGTCGCTCTCACGGAGGGCTGATCGACCAGTGGTCTCCTTCGCCGATCGTCACATCGGAACCACCGCCTCCTCCCAGCGTCTGATGCTCGACGCGCTGGGTGTCGAGTCCTCCCTCGAGGACTGGAGCCCTGTCGAGGCGCTGATGCGCCAGGCCGTGCCCTCGTCGATCTTCACCGACGCCTCCGCGGACTCGGTCATCCCGCGCGCCGCGAGCGAGACCGAAGCGCTGGCGGAGCTGCGCGCGCTCGCCGCTCGCAACACGGTGAACCGGCCGATGATCGGCCTCGGCTACTACGGCACGATCACCCCTCAGGTGATCCAGCGCAACGTGCTCGAGAACCCGTCCTGGTACACCGCCTACACGCCCTATCAGCCGGAGATCTCCCAGGGCCGTCTCGAGGCCCTCATCAACTTCCAGACCATGGTCGCCGAACTCACCGGTCTGACCACCGCGAACGCGTCGATGCTGGACGAGTCCACCGCGGTCGTGGAGGGGATGCTGCTGGCACGCCGTGCGTCGAAGAAGGCGTCGAACGTGTTCGCCGTCGACGCCGATGCCTTCCCGCAGACGAAGGCGCTGCTCGAGACGAGGGCCGAGGCCGTGGGCATCGAACTCGTCGACGTGGACTTCGCCGCGGGCGAGGAGCTCCCCGCCGAGCTGTTCGGCGTGTTCGTGCAGTACCCGGGTGCGTCCGGACGCGTCTGGGATCCGAGCGCCGTGATCGACGCCGCGCACGTGGCGGGCGGACTCGCCGTGGTCGCGGCCGACCTGCTCGCGCTCACCCTGATCGCGTCGCCGGGCTCGCTCGGCGCAGACGTCGCGGTCGGCACGACGCAGCGCTTCGGCGTCCCCCTCGGCTTCGGCGGCCCTCATGCGGGCTACATGGCCGTGCGTGCGGGTCTCGAGCGCCAGCTGCCTGGGCGCCTCGTGGGCGTGTCGGTCGATGCCGACGGCAAGCCCGCGTACCGTCTGTCGCTGCAGACGCGGGAGCAGCACATCCGTCGTGAGAAGGCCACGAGCAACATCTGCACCGCGCAGGTCCTGCTCGCGGTGATGGCCTCGATGTACGCGGTCTACCACGGTCCCGACGGGCTGAAGGCGATCGCCGGCGAGGTCGCGGCGAAGACCGTCATGCTGCGGGACTGGCTCGCCGACGCGGGAGCCGACCTCGTGCACGACGCGTTCTTCGACACCCTGCGGGTGCGGGTCCCGGCCCGGGCGGCCGAGATCGTCGCACAGGCTCACGACTCCGGCATCCTGCTGCACGCGGTCGATGCCGACACGGTCGGGCTCTCGGTCGACGAGACGACGACCGTCAGCGAGCTTCACCGGGTCGCTCAGATGTTCGGCGGCCCGCGGGAGCGTGCCTTCGGTTTCTTCGGCTCCGGATCTCGCGGCGCTCTTCCCGAGGACCTGCTCCGACAGGACGAGTACCTCACCCACCCGGTCTTCCACGCCCACCGCAGCGAGACCGCGATGATGCGCTACCTGAAGAGCCTCGCGGATCGCGACTACGCGCTCGACCGCGGCATGATCCCGCTCGGTTCGTGCACCATGAAGCTCAACGCGGCCACCGAGATGGCGTCGATCACGTGGCCCGAGTTCGCGGGCATCCACCCGTTCGCTCCGGCATCCGACGTCGGGGGCTACCTCGACATGATCACCCAGCTCGAGGCGTGGCTCGCCGAGGTGACGGGATACGACGCCGTCTCGCTGCAGCCGAACGCCGGCTCGCAGGGCGAGCTCGCCGGGCTCCTCGCGATCCGCGGCTACCACCTCGCGAACGGCGACACGCAGCGCACGGTGTGCCTGATCCCGTCGTCCGCCCACGGCACCAACGCGGCCTCCGCCGTGCTCGCGGGGATGAAGGTCGTCGTGGTCGCCTGCGACGAGCTCGGCAACGTCGATCTCGACGACCTGCGGGCGAAGATCGCGACGAACGCCGATGAACTGTCGGCGCTGATGATCACCTACCCGTCGACGCACGGCGTCTACGAGCAGGATGTGGTGCAGATCACGGATGCCGTCCATGAGGCCGGCGGACAGGTCTACGTCGACGGCGCGAACCTGAACGCGCTGCTCGGCTACGCCCGATTCGGCGACCTCGGCGGAGACGTCTCGCACCTCAACCTGCACAAGACGTTCGCGATCCCGCACGGCGGCGGCGGTCCCGGTGTGGGCCCCGTGGCGGCCAAGGCGCACCTCGCCCCGCACCTGCCGTCGCATCCGCTCGCCCAGCGTGCGGAGCACGCCGGGGGCTTCGTGTTCGAGGGCGGCGCGGTCTCCGCAGCCCCCTACGGCTCGGCGGGCATCCTCCCGATCTCGTGGTCGTACGTGCGCATGATGGGGGCCGACGGCCTCCGTCACGCCACGGCCGCCGCCGTCCTCTCGGCGAACTACATCGCCGCCCGCCTCGCCGAGCACTACCCGGTGCTCTACGCCGGCGAGGGCGGACGGGTCGCGCACGAGTGCATCCTCGATCTCCGTCCGCTCAAGGAGGCGACCGGGATCACCGTCGACGATGTGGCCAAGCGTCTCATCGACTACGGCTTCCACGCTCCGACGATGTCGTTCCCCGTGGCGGGCACGCTCATGGTCGAGCCGACCGAGTCCGAGGACCTCGGCGAGATCGAGCGGTTCATCGAGGCGATGGTCATGATCAAGGCCGAGGCGGATGCCGTGGCCGCAGGACGCTGGCCCGCCGACGACAACCCTCTCGTGCACGCACCGCACACCGCGGTCTCGCTGATCGCGGGGGAGTGGGAGCACGCCTACACCCGCGAGGACGCCGCCTACCCGGTGCACGCGCTGGTCGCGGGCAAGTACTGGCCGCCGGTGCGCCGGATCGATCAGGCGTACGGCGACCGCAACCTGGTGTGCGCGTGCCCGCCGATCGAGGCCTTCGCCTGACCCGCGTACGGTCGAGAAGCGGCGCCGTGTCCTCCGGGATGCGGCGCCGCCTCTCATTTCCGCATGTTTCCGCGAGATTACGGTTGGTCACCACTCAGTAACGGTTCATTAGCCGAGACCGGAAGGCGCGGAACCGCGGGTTACAGTCAGATATCCCTACGCACTCGACGATGAGCGCGCAGATTTGTTTGACAGTCCAGGAGGACAAAAAAGTGAAGCGCAACAAGATCGCCCTTGCGGGCACCGCGCTGTTCGCGATCGGCGCCCTGGCGCTCGCGGGCTGCGCGAGCGGCGGCACCGACGACGGCAACACCGGTTCGGGAGCAGCCGACGCGGATGCCATCATCACCACGAACGGCTCCGAGCCCGAGAACCCGCTGATCCCCACCAACACCAACGAGGTGGGCGGCGGAAAGATCCTCGACGAGATCTTCGCCGGTCTGATCTACTACGACGCCGACGGCAAGCCGGTCAACGACGTGGCTGAGGAGATCACCACGGAGGACCCGCAGAACATCACCGTGAAGATCCGCGAGGGTCTGAAGTTCACCGATGGTGAAGAGGTCACCGCAGACAACTTCATCAAGGCGTGGAACTACGGCGCACAGGCCGAGAACGCACAGCTCTCCGGCTACTTCTTCGAGGACATCGAGGGATTCGTCAACGACGCCGGTGACCCGGCGAACCCCGACGACGACATCTTCGGCGCACAGGGTGACCTGAGCGGCCTCAAGCAGGTCGACGACTACACCTTCACGATCGCCCTGAACAAGCCGGCGTCCGACTTCGCACTGCGTCTCGGCTACTCGGCCTTCTACCCGCTGCCCGACGCCGCGTTCGACGACATGGACGCGTTCGGTCAGAACCCGATCGGCAACGGACCGTACATGATCGACGGCGACGACGCGTGGCAGCACGACGTGCAGATCGACCTCGTGCGCAACGACGACTACGACGGCGGCCGCAAGGCAGTCAACGGCGGTCTGACGATCAAGTTCTACGCCACGCAGGAAGCGGCCTACGCCGACCTGCAGGGTGGCGACGTCGACGTGATCGACGCGATCCCCACCGGCTCGCTCCCGGTCTTCCAGGACGAGTTCGGCGACCGTGCGGTGAACCAGCCGTCTGCGGTGTTCCAGTCGTTCACGATCGGCCAGTTCCTCCCGCACTTCAGCGGCGAAGAGGGCCAGCTGCGCCGCCAGGCGCTGTCCATGGCGATCAACCGCGAGGAGATCACCGAGACGATCTTCTCGGGCACCCGCACCCCGGCCGCCGACTTCACCTCGCCGGTCATCGACGGCTGGTCCGACTCGGTCCCCGGCAGCGAGGTCCTGGACTACAACCCCGACGAGGCGAAGAAGCTGTGGGCCGAGGCCGACGCCATCTCGCCGTGGGACGGCGAGTTCAAGATCGCGTACAACTCCGACGGCGGACACGACGCCTGGGTCGACGCGGTGAGCAACAGCATCAAGAACACGCTGGGCATCGAGGCATCGGGCGACCCGTACCCGACCTTCCAGGATCTTCGTTCGAAGATCAACGACCGCACGATCACGACCGCTGCGCGTTCGGGATGGCAGGCGGACTACCCGGGTCTGTACAACTTCCTCGGACCGCTCTACGCGACCGGCGCCGGCTCGAACGACGGTGACTACTCGAACCCCGAGTTCGATGAGCTCATCAAGGCCGGCATCAGCAACCCCGACGCCGACGCGCAGATCGAGGACTTCACCAAGGCGCAGGAGGTCCTGTTCCAGGATCTGCCGGCGATCCCGCTGTGGTACTCGAACGTGACCGGTGGTTTCGGTGAGAGCGTCGACAACGTGACGTTCGGCTGGAACTCGGTTCCGCTCTACTACGCGATCACGAAGGCCGGCGAGTAAGTCTGACGGCACTTCACCTGTGAGGCGGTGACGATTCTTCGTCACCGCCTCACAGGCTTGTGTTCGCCGCACTTTCTTTCCCCTCGAGAAGGGACAAGCGGATGCTCGGTTACATTCTGAGACGTCTTCTGCAGGTGATCCCGGTCTTCTTCGGAGCCACCCTGCTCATCTATTTCCTCGTGTTCGCCATGCCCGGCGACCCGATCCTCGCCCTGTTCGGCGACAAGACCCCGAGTCCGGCGGTCGTCGCCCAGCTGCGCGAGCAGTACCACCTGAACGACCCGTTCCTCGTGCAGTACTGGTACTACATCACCGGCGTGTTCCAGGGTGATCTCGGCACGACCTATTCCGGTCGTCCGGTCTCCTCGGTCCTCGCCGCGACGCTTCCCGTCACCGGGCGTCTCGCCGTCATGGCGATCGCGATCGAGTTCGTGCTGGCGATCATCATCGGCACCATCTCGGCGCTGCGCAAGGGCAAGCTGTTCGACAACGTCTCGCTCGTCGTGGCTCTCGTCGCGATCGCGATCCCGATCTTCGTCGTCGCCTTCCTCGCCCAGTACTTCCTGGCGATCCAGTGGGGCTGGTTCAAGCCCACCGTGGGCGCAGACAACGATTGGGGTGGTCTCTGGCTGCCGGCGATCGTGCTCGGCTTCAGCCTCTACGCCGTGAGCATGCGCCTGATGCGCAGCTCGGTGATCGAGACGTTGAACCAGGACTGGGTGCGCACCGCCTACAGCAAGGGGCTCTCGCGCAACCGGGTGCTGCCCGTGCACGTGCTGCGCAACTCGCTGATCCCGGTGATCACCAACTCCGCCACGAACTTCGGCGTGCTGCTGGTCGGCGCCACCGTCACCGAGGGCATCTTCAACGTGCCGGGCGTCGGCAACACGCTGTTCCAGGCGATCCAGCGCGGTGAGGGGCCGACGGTCGTCTCGTTCGTCACCGTCTTCGTCATCCTGTACGTGCTGGTCAACCTTGTCATCGACCTGCTCTACGGTCTGCTCGACCCGAGGATTCGCTATGCCTGATCCCATCTCTCAGAAGCACTACGTCGCTCCGATCGAGACGGAGTCGATCTCTGTCGACGCCGTCCGCATCTCGGACAAGGCCAGCAACCTCTGGCGGGATGCGTGGGCCGACCTTCGTCGCCGCCCGCTGTTCTGGTTCTCCGTCGTCCTCGCGCTCTTCTTCCTCGTGATGGCGCTCTGGCCGACGCTGTTCACCGCGACGCCGCCGAACGACGACTGCTATCTGTCGAACAGCAACGGAGGGCCGAGTGCGGGTCACCCGCTCGGGTTCACCTTCCAGGGCTGCGACATCTACGCCCGCATCGTCTGGGGGTCGCAGACGTCGCTTGCCGTCGGTCTGATCGCCACGGCAATTTCGTCGATTCTCGGTCTGATCATGGGAGCCCTCGCGGGCTTCTACGGCGGATGGCTCGACTCGGTCCTCTCGCGCGTCGGTGACATCTTCTTCGCGATCCCCTACATCCTCGCGGCGGTCGTCGTGATGACGGTGTTCCGGGACTCGCGTTCGGTGTGGACCCTCGCGTTCGCGATCGGCGGGTTCGCCTGGGCCTCCACGGCGCGCGTCGTGCGTGCCGAGGTGCTGAGGGTGAGACAGGCCGACTTCGTCATGGCGTCACAGGCGCTCGGACAGTCGAAGTTCAAGATCCTCCTGAACCACGTCATCCCGAACGCCATCGCACCGCTGCTCGTCGTGTCGACGCTCGGCCTCGCGGCGGCGATCGTCGCCGAGGCGACGTTGTCGTTCCTCGGGGTCGGTCTCGGCAGCGGCGTGATGTCGTGGGGGAATGACATCGGCGATGCCCAGGCCTCGCTGCGCGTCGCTCCGATGGCACTCATCTATCCGTCGATCGCCCTCACCCTCGCGGTGCTGGCGTTCGTGACCCTGGGCGAGCTCATCCGAGACGCCCTCGACCCGAAGGCGAGGGCCCGCCGATGAGCGAGCGAATCACCGAACAGGTCCCGCTGCTCAGCATCCGCGACCTCAGCGTCGCGTTCCGCACGCAGGAGGGCCTGCGCGAAGTACTCCACGGAGTCAGCTTCGACGTCATGCCGGGCGAGACGGTCGCGATCGTGGGCGAGTCGGGTTCCGGCAAGTCCACGACGGCCACGGCCATCGTGAACCTGCTGCCCGGTACCGGGCAGATCACGTCGGGATCGATCACCCTCGACGGTCGCGAGCTCACCACTCTCAACCGACGCGAGATCGAGGCGGTGCGCGGTCGGGACATCGGCTTCGTGCCGCAGGACCCGATGTCGAACCTCAACCCCGTGTGGAGCATCGGCTTCCAGGTCAAGGAGGCGATCCGTGCCAACGGCATCGCCCAGGGCCGAGACGCCGCCAAAGCTCGCACGATCGAGGTGCTGCAGCAGGCGGGTCTCGCCGACGCCGAGAAGCGTCTGCACCAGTTCCCGCATCAGTTCTCGGGCGGTATGCGTCAGCGCGCGCTGATCGGGATGGGCCTCGCGGCCGACCCGAAGCTGCTCATCGCCGACGAGCCGACCTCGGCTCTCGACGTCACCGTGCAGCGCGTGATCCTCGATCACATGGCGTCGCTGACCCGCGACAAGGGCACCTCGGTGCTCCTGATCACGCACGACCTCGGTCTCGCGGCCGAGCGGGCGAACAAGATCATCGTGATGAACGGCGGCAACATCGTCGAGGCAGGGCCGAGCCGGGAGATCCTCGAGAACCCGCAGCACCCGTACACGAAGCGTCTGGTCTCTGCAGCCCCGAGCGTGGCATCGCAGCGCATCCAGGCGGTGGTGGAGGACCGCGGCATCGAGACGCTCGACGACCTCGCGGACATCCCGCCGACGGTTCGTGTCGCAGGGCTGACGAAGGACTACCGGATCCGACAGGGCGGCTTCCGCAGCGAAGCCTTCCGTGCTGTCGACGACGTGTCCTTCGCGATCCCTCGCGGCAAGACGCTCGCTCTGGTCGGGGAGTCGGGCTCGGGCAAGTCCACGGTGGCGAAGATGGTGCTGAAGCTCGAGGAGCCCACCAGCGGAACCATCGAGATCGACGGCAAGGACGTCTCGAAGCTGTCGAACGCGCAGGCGTTCGGCCTGCGTCGTCGTATGCAGCCGGTCTTCCAGGACCCGTACGGCTCTCTCGATCCGCTGCGCAACATCGGCAACACCATCGCCGAACCGCTGCAGATCCACGGAGTCGGTGATCGCGTGTCGCAGCGCGCCAGGGTCGAGGAGCTGCTCGACCAGGTCTCGCTCCCGCGCGTGCTCGCGACCCGGTACCCGAACGAGCTCTCGGGCGGCCAGCGTCAGCGTGTCGCGATCGCCCGTGCGCTCGCGCTCAAGCCCGACATCATCGTGCTCGACGAGGCCGTGTCGGCGCTCGACGTGCTGGTGCAGGATCAGGTGCTGCAGCTGCTGGCCGAGCTGCAGTCGGAGCTCGGACTCACGTATCTGTTCATCACCCACGACCTCGCGGTCGTGCGGGTGTCGAGCGATCTGGTCTGCGTGATGGAGAAGGGCAAGATCGTCGAGCAGGGCACCGTCGACGAGATCTTCGCCAACCCGCAGCAGGAGTACACGGATCGTCTGCTCAAGGCGATCCCCGGGGCATCGATCACCCTCGGCGGTCACTGAGAGTGAGCACCGACCCTCACTCGGAGGCCGCACGGACGTTCCGTGCGGCCTCCGGGTCTGTCTCCCTCGTCATCTGCGCCCTGCTCGCCCTGTTCCTCCTCGGCGACGCCGTGGTGCGTGCCGGCTGGTGGTCGATGCTGCTGCTCGCCCCGTGGGTGCTGCTCGGCCTCTGGGTCGTCTATGAGATCGCCTTCGTCTCGATGGTGCGCGTCGACTCCGAGGGAGCGACCGTGCAGAACATGCTCCGCCGCACGTCCTTCGACTGGGCGGCCGTGCGCGACATCGACCTGCGCTGGCAGCTGGTGTTCACCCTCGCGGACGGCTCCGACGTCACGTGCTACGGCGGGCCCGCTCGTGCCCGCCCGGTGCGACGCCCCGGTGCCGAGGGGGAAGCCGCCAAGGCTCCCACCGGGCTCCGCGACCTCACCGACATCCGTGATCGGTGGGAGGCGGCACCCTTCACCGGTGAGGCTCCGATCCGGCGTACCTGGGATGTGCGGGCGCTCTCGGCACTCGCCGCGATCGTGCTCTGGGCTGCGGTGTCGATCGTGCTCGCGAACTCCGGAATGATGCGCTGACACCGCACCCCGACATCCGGCGGGCGCCGCGTCAGCCGGGCAGGCCGAAGAGCTCCGGCCACGTCGCCGCCGCCCACGGGTAGCCGACGAACACCGTGGCGTCGATCAGGAAATGCGCGACGAGGAACGGCATCAGACGCCCGCTGCGCTGGAACAGCCATCCGAACAGCAGGCCCATGGCGAGGTTGCCGATGAAGGCGCCAGGCCCCTGGTAGAGGTGGTAGCTCGCGCGCAGCACCGATGTCGCGATGATGATGCTCCACGGACCCCACCCGAGCTGCCGCAGACGCGCGAACAGGTAGCCGAGCACGACGAACTCCTCCTGCAGCGCGGCGCGCGCCGCGGCGAGCAGGAGCACCGGCACCGTCCACCAGTACGCGTCGAGCCCGGCGGGATTCACGGCGACGAAGAGGCCGGAGGCGCGACCGACGAGGTATAGGCCGAGGCCGGGGATGCCGATGGCCGCGACGAGCAGCACGCCGCGTCCGATGTCGGGGACGACCCGGGTGCCGTCGAGCCCCAGGCGACCGAGATGCGGCCGCGAGGACTGCCACAGCAGGAAGCAGACCAGCAGCACGGGGACGAGGGAGAACCCGATCGAGAGCACCTGGTAGATCAGATCGAAGATCTCGCGGTCGCTGCGCGACGGATTCAGCGTGGCCGTCTGATCGGCCAGCGGCGTGACGTCGGTGAGGCGGTAGGCGAGTTGGACGACGGCATAGACGGCCGACTGTCCGAGGCCCAGAGCCAGCACGATGGCGATCTCCCACCAGACGCGTGCTCGCGACGGCGCTGCGGGGGGAAGGAAGCTCATGGGACCACCGATCGTACTCGGGCAGGGGCGATCACTGCGGCATGGGCGCGTGCACCTCGGCGGCCCAGGTGCGCATGAGCTGACGCTCCTCGGGGGTGCAGATGTAGCCGTAGCCGTACTCGCGACCGTCGAAGGTCAGAGTCCACAGATCGAGATAGGTGAGCGCGTAGCAGTCGGCGAAGACCTCGCTGTTGCCCTGGAAGTGGCCCTGTTCGACGAGAACGGTGGATGCCGAGAGGGCTGCCCCCTTCGCATCGCTGTCGGCGCGCGTGTAGAGGTGGGAGAGCTCGTGCAGCGCGACCACGCGCCTGGCGGTGTCGCCACCGAGCTGGTCCTCCGGAGCCAGGTGCACCGCGAGCGGCTCCTCCGAGACGCATCCGATCGTGATGCGACCCTCATCCGCCCGCCGGGAGGTCCCGCACTCGGCGCTCGCGTCCCACGCGATGTCGATGAATCCCTGGCCGGACTCATCGACGATCGCCTCGGTGACGGAGCCCGACGCATTGGTGCGTCGGGTCGCGGCGTCGGCGATGCGCTGCTCCAGCTGCTCGCGGGCGCCCCTGGCGTCGGCGGCGTACTGCGCGACCGACGCGTCGGTGAGGCTGGGGTCGGCGATGCTCGATTCCCACCGCCGGAACGCCAACAGGTCCGCGACCAGCGGAGCGACGGGATTGCTCTCGATCTGCGCGTAGAGCTCGTAGTACCTGGTGCGTTCCGCATCGAACGCCGCCAGGGAGTCGTCGCGAGCCGTGGTCCCCTCACTCGTCGATCGGTCGCTCGTCGGCCGATCCTGTGTCGAGGGTCCGGTGAGCAGCCCCACGACGAACACGATCGCGACGATGATGACGCCCAGCAGCGCGAGACCACCGCATCCGAGGAGTGCGCATAGTCCGCCGCGTCCGCGCCGCGGACCCGGAGCCATAGCCGCACCCGGCGCCGCGGCAGGAGGCATCGCAGGACCAGGAGGCATCGCAGGACCAGCGCTCATCGCCGCCCGCACCGACGGGTTGACCTGGAAGATCCATTCGCGCAGCTGCGGATAGCACGCCGGATGGGCGAGGACGAGCGGATGCAGATCCCCTCGTCGTGCGGCGATCTCGGCCAGCTGAGCCGGCGCCGTCGAGGGGTTCTGCACACCCGCGAGATCGATGTCGTACCCTCGGTCCACCATGCTTTCACGGTATCGCACCGCTCTACGGCCTTGCGGGGAGATCGCGGCTGATCGGCGGGGGACAGAAGCCGTTCAGCCAGGATTCATGAGGGTGCGATAGGCTGTCCCGTCGGCTTCTCGGCAAAAACCCACACTCTTTAGGACTCCTGCATGGCGCACGCCCTCCGCTCTGACCTCCGCAACGTCGCAATCGTCGCGCACGTCGACCACGGCAAGACCACTCTCGTCGACGCCATGCTGCGTCAGACGGGCTCCTTCGGCGAACACGCCCACGTCGATGAGCGTGCCATGGACTCGAACGACCTCGAGCGTGAGAAGGGCATCACGATCCTCGCCAAGAACACGGCGATCACGTACAAGGGCAAGCACGCCGAGGGCAAGGAGATCACGATCAACGTGATCGACACCCCCGGTCACGCCGACTTCGGCGGCGAGGTCGAGCGCGGCCTCTCCATGGTCGACGGTGTCGTGCTGCTCGTCGACGCGAGCGAGGGCCCGCTTCCGCAGACCCGCTTCGTGCTCCGCAAGGCTCTCGAGTCGAAGCTGCCCGTCATCCTGCTGGTCAACAAGACCGACCGCCCCGACGCGCGTATCGCCGAGGTCGAAGAAGAGGCGCACGACCTGCTGCTCGGTCTCGCGTCCGACCTCGTCGACGACGTGCCCGACCTCGATGTCGATGCACTGCTCGACGTGCCCGTCGTCTACGCCTCCGGTCGCGCCGGCGCGGCATCGCAGAACCGTCCGGCCGACGGTTCGCTGCCCGACAACGACGACCTCGAGCCGCTCTTCGAGGCGATCCTCCAGCACGTCCCCGCCCCGTCGTACGACGACGAGGCCCCGCTGCAGGCCTGGGTCACCAACCTCGACTCCAGCCCCTTCCTCGGTCGTCTCGCGCTGCTGCGCGTCTTCAACGGCACGCTCAAGAAGGGTCAGACCGTCGCCTGGGTCCGTGCCGACGGCACGCACCAGAACGCGCGCATCACCGAGCTGCTGAAGACCCGTGCTCTCGAGCGCTACCCGGCCGAGGACGCCGGCCCCGGCGACATCGTCGCCATCGCCGGTTTCAGCGACATCACGATCGGCGAGACCATCGCCGACCCCGAGGACGTCCGTCCGCTGCCCGCGATCACGGTCGACGACCCCGCCATCTCGATGACGATCGGAACCAACACGTCGCCCCTCATGGGCAAGGTGAAGGGCCACAAGCTCACGGCGCGCATGGTCAAGGACCGTCTCGACAAGGAGCTCATCGGAAACGTCTCGCTCAAGGTCGTCGACATCGGACGCCCGGATGCGTGGGAGGTGCAGGGTCGTGGCGAGCTGGCTCTCGCCATCCTGGTCGAGAACATGCGTCGCGAGGGCTTCGAGCTCACTGTCGGCAAGCCGCAGGTGGTCACGAAGAAGATCGACGGCAAGACCTACGAGCCCTTCGAGCACCTCACGATCGACACGCCGGAGGAGCACCTCGGAGCGATCACGCAGCTGCTCGCGAACCGCAAGGGCCGCATGGAGAACATGACGAACCACGGCACCGGCTGGGTGCGCATGGAGTTCATCGTCCCGTCGCGTGGCCTCATCGGCTTCCGCAGCGAGTTCCTCACCACGACCCGCGGCACCGGAATCGCGAACGCGATCTCCCACGGCTACGAGCCGTGGGCCGGTTCCATCACGACCCGTCAGAACGGCTCGATCGTCGCCGACCGTCAGGGTGTCGTCACCCCGTTCGCGATGATCGCCCTGCAGGAGCGGATGTCGTTCTTCGTGCAGCCCACGCAGGAGGTCTACGAGGGCATGGTCATCGGCGAGAACTCCCGCGCCGACGACATGGACGTCAACATCACGAAGGAGAAGAAGCTCACCAACATGCGTGCGGCGAGCTCCGACACCTTCGAGTCGATGACGCCCCCGCGCCAGCTCACCCTCGAGGAGAGCCTCGAGTTCGCGCGTGACGACGAATGCGTCGAGGTCACGCCCGAGGTCGTGCGCATCCGCAAGGTCAACCTCGACGCGAACACCCGCGCGCGCGAGACCGCGAGGATGAAGCGTCAGGACGCCAGCGTCTGAGAATCGCCTGCGAAAAGGGCCCTGCACCGCCGAAATGGCTGGTGCAGGGCCCTTTTCTCATGAAGCGCACAGGTGGGCCGTTGCAGAATCGTTACCTTGCGCCTGGGGCGATCTCCCGATGAGTGTCCCGCGACGGGCGTACGACCACCCGAAAGTCACACCCCCATGCTTCACACCTCCCGTGCCCTTCGGCGCGCCAACGCCGCAGCCGACGCCAGGAACGCCATCACCGCCCGCCGTCCGAAACTGATCCTCGGCACCATCACCGGAGGCGTGCTCGGCCTCGCGCTGACCGTCGGCATGGTCTCGGCGCCGGCGGCAGGCGCCGAGATGCCGGATGCCGTCGCCAGCGTCGCGTCGTTCGTCACCGGTGCGGAGGAGGCGCCCGCGAAGAGCGTCGACGACTCCGCGCTCACGATGGTCGCGGCGAAGGATGCCGTCGCCGCAGCCGAGGCGGTGAACGCCGAGGTCGCAGCATCGGGCCTCGACCTCGGTGCCGCGCCCGCATCCGTCGACACCTCCGACGTGACCACCTGGGTCGGTCAGCTCGCGGACCGCGACGGACTCTCGCACCGCGAGCTCTCGAGCCTCACGGCCTACACGGTGACCGGTATCGAGGAGATCACCGCCGAGACGGCAGCGCTCCAGCAGTCGTACACGACGGCGCAGGAGGCCAAGGCGGCCGCAGACGCCGCTGCCGCCCAGGCCGCTCAGGAGGCTGCAGTGCTCGCGCAGACCAACACGGTCGACGGCGCCAAGGCCGCGGCCCGCGACATCGCCTCGAGCCAGTACGGGTGGGGAGAGGACCAGTTCTCCTGCCTGAACTCGCTGTGGACCAAGGAGTCGGGCTGGAACTACCAGGCCTACAACGCGTCCGGTGGTGCGACGGGCATCCCACAGGCTCTGCCCGGCAGCAAGATGGCGTCCGCCGGCTCCGACTGGCAGACGAACGCGGCCACGCAGATCCGCTGGGGCCTCGGGTACATCTCGTCGGTCTACGGCACGCCGTGCAGTGCCTGGTCGCACTCGCAGTCCGTCAACTGGTACTGAGCGGATCGGCGCGCCCTGCGCCGCGATCCCCTTCTCCGCGAGGCGCGGGACGGGCGGCGCAGGACGCGGGGTGCGGCGCCCGCTCCCGAGTCACCGCAACTCGGAGATGAGCACGGCCCTGGTGCCGGGAGCCGTCGCCTCGAACACGTGCGGAGCGTCTCCCGGGTAGGAGAGGTAGTCGCCCGGGTTCAGCAGCACCGGCTCGTCGGCGGGACCGATCTGCGCCTGCCCGGAGAGCAGGATCACATGCTCGGTGGTCCCGGCATGGTGCGGATCCGAACGGCGGGGGTCGCCCGGTTCGGCGGTGATGAGGTAGATGTCCCGCCGGGCGCCGGGCGGGCTCGCAGACAGGAGCGTGGCGCTGTAGTCCGCGGCCGACGAGGGCACCCCGGAGAGATCTGCGGCCCGGATGAGAGTCGGCGCGTTGGTCTGTTCGTCGACGAGCACGGCGAACGGGACGCCGAGAGCGACGCCCAGCGCCCACAGGGTCTCGACGCTGGGGTTGCCCGATCCGGACTCGAGCTGCGAGACCGTCGCCTTGGAGATGCCGGCGCGACGGCCGAGCTCCGAGACGGACAGGCCCGCACCCTCGCGCTCTCTGCGGAGCGTGCGCGCGATCCGCGTGCGGAGATCTTCCATGTGTTCATCATGTCAAACGATCGTTCGCTTGACTATCCCGCCCTTCGTGTTCATGATGATGATCATGTGTTCAGTGAATCGAACGTTACGCCGGTGAGCGCGGAGCGCGAGGTATGGCGCGAAGCGCTCGGAGTGGTGCTCGCGACGAGCGCGTACGGCGTCTCCTTCGGCGCGCTCGCCGTGGCCTCGGGACTCGACGTCTGGCAGGCGTGCGTCCTCAGCCTGCTGATGTTCACCGGTGGGTCCCAGTTCGCGTTCGTGGGCGTCTTCGCCGCCGGGGGAGTGTCGGCGCTCCCTTCGGCGATCGCATCGGCCGTGCTGCTCGGAGTGCGCAACGTCGCCTACGGGATGCGCATGGCCCCGATCGTGGGGACGACCCCCGCCCGGCGGGTCGCCGCCGCTCCCTTCACGATCGACGAGTCGACGGCTGTGGCGATCTCCCAGAGCGACCCGCGTCTTCGTCGAGTGGGATTCTGGGTCACCGGGATCGGCATCTTCCTCGGATGGAACCTCACCACCCTGATAGGCGCGCTGGTCGGAGATGTCCTCGGTGATCCTCGGACCTGGGGGCTGGATGCCGCGGCCGCCGCCGCCTTCCTCGCGCTGCTGTGGCCGCGGCTGAAGGAGCGCCAGGCGATCGCGGTGGGCATCGCGGCCGCCGTCGTCGCCGCGGCGCTCACCCCGGTGCTCATGCCCGGTCTGCCGGTCCTGGTCGCGGCCGTGGTCGCCGTCGTCGTCGGGTGGTTCGATTGGCTGGGGCGGAAGCCGTCGGTGCGCGCCATCGACGACGGGGGAGTGTCATGAGCGTCTGGAGCGCCATCCTGCTGGCGGCGCTGATCTGTCTGGGGCTGAAGGCTGCCGGATACCTGGTGCCGACCCGAGTGCTCGAGGCGCCGCGTCCCGCGCGCATCTCCGACCTGCTCACGGTCGCCCTGCTCGCCGCGCTCGTGGCGGTGCAGAGCCTCGGAGCGGGGCAGGCGGTGATCGTCGATGCGCGGGTCCCCGCGCTGCTCGTCGCCGCCGGACTGCTCTGGCTGCGACAGTCGTTTCTCGTGGTCGTCGTCGCGGCCGCCGCCGTGGCCGCCGTGCTGCGCCTGCTCGGTCTCGCAGGGTGAGCGGGGAGGGTGCGCACCGCGCGTAGGATCGTCTGGTGCGTAACGGTTGGATCTCCCGGGTGCTGTCCTGGATCGCCGCGGCCCTCGTCGGCGGCGTGTTCGGTGTCGCGGGCACCATCGGCCACAGCCTGATGTGGGGCCCCGTGCCGCTCGGCCTGATCGTCGGCGCCATCGCCTGCGGGGCGATCCTCGTGGCCATCCGCGCCCTCACCCACGACCGCGGGGCGACGCTGGCCGCAGGGCTCGGGATGCTGGGCATGCTCGTGCTCATCTCCGGGGTCGGTCCCGGTGGCTCGGTCGTGGTGGAGGACACACTGAGCGGCCGGATCTGGATCTACCTCGTCGCCGGTCTCGTGCTGCTCGCCGTGGCGTGGCCGCGTCTGTCTCGGATGCCGATGGGCGATCGGACCGGCAGCGAGTCGTAGACTGAGGGGGTGACGTATGTGATCGCCCTTCCGTGCGTCGATGTCAAGGACCGCGCCTGCATCGACGAGTGCCCCGTTGACTGTATCTACGAGGGTGAACGCTCGCTGTACATCCACCCCGACGAATGCGTCGACTGCGGTGCGTGCGAGCCGGTATGCCCCGTCGAGGCCATCTACTACGAAGACGATCTGCCCGACGAGTGGCAGGACTACTACAAGGCCAATGTCGAGTTCTTCGACGAGGTCGGCTCGCCCGGCGGTGCGGCGAAGGTCGGCGTCATCGCGCACGACCACCCCGTCATCGCCGCGCTCCCGCCTCAGGGCGAGTAGCCCGTGAGCGTCCGCGACCTCGCAGACTATCCCTGGGATGCCGTCGCCCCGTATCGCGAGCGTGCGGCGCTGCACCCGCGCGGGATCGTCGACCTCTCGGTCGGCTCGCCCGTCGACCCCACTCCGGAGCTGATCCGTCGGGCGCTCGCCGAAGCCACCGACGCGCACGCGTACCCGCAGACCGTCGGCACGCCCGCACTGCGCGAGGCGATCGTCGACTGGTACCGGCGACGCCGGGGTGTGCCCGACCTCACGGTCGACAACGTGCTCCCCACGATCGGCTCCAAAGAGCTCGTCGCGCTCCTCCCGACGCTGCTGGGCCTGGGTGCGGGCGACGTCGTGGTGCATCCGCGCATCGCCTATCCGACCTATGAGGTCGGTGCACGGGTGGTCGGTGCGACGCCCGTCGCCGCCGACGAACCCGCGGACTGGCCGGAGGGCACGAAGCTCATCTGGATCAACACTCCCGGCAATCCCGACGGACGCACGTGGACGGTCGACGAGCTGACGGCCGCTGTGGATCGCGCACGAGAGCTCGGTGCGGTGCTCGCCAGCGACGAATGCTACGCGGAGCTCGGCTGGGACGGCCGCTGGGCGAGCGAGAGCATCCCCTCGATCCTCGACCCCCGCGTGACCGGGGGTAGCAGGGCGAATCTGCTCAGCGTTTACTCTCTGAGCAAGCAGTCCAACCTCGCCGGCTATCGCGCGGCCTTCGTCGCCGGATGCGCGCGGATCGTGGGCGACCTGCTCACGGCCCGCAAGCACCTGGGGCTCATGCCGCCGGAGCCCGTGCAGCACGCGATGGCGGTGGCGCTGGGCGACGATGCGCACGTCGCCGCGCAGAAAGAGCTGTACCGGACGCGGCGAGACGCTCTGCGGCCGGCGCTGGAGGCTGCGGGCTTCCGGATCGACGGGTCCGAGGCGGGGCTCTACCTCTGGGCGACCGAGGGTCAGGACGCATGGGCGAGCATCGCGAGGCTCGCGGATCTCGGCATCCTCGCCGGACCGGGGCCGTTCTACGGACCGCATTCGACTCGGCACGTACGGCTCGCGCTCACCGCACCGACCGAGCGGATCATGGAGGGCGCGCGGCGCCTTCGCGAGCACTCCCTGTAGACATTCCCCCCAGACCCATCGTTCTTTTGTGCCTTGTCACAGTAGGCCGATGCGCCTACTAGGCTGTAAAGGCGATTTCGGTCGTGGATCGACGATCTCGATCCGGCCTGGCGCACAGCGCCGTGACATCGCCACATCCGGCTTTGAAGAAGAACCCACGAGGAGGCCCGCGTGAGCGCAGCGGCAGAGCAGCAGCCCATCGCGAAGCTGTCGATCGGTGAGACCACCGCAGAGTTCCCGATCGTGCGCGGCACGGCAGGGAACGACAGCATCGATCTGTCGACCCTGACGAAGCAGACGGGGTACACGGGACTCGACTACGGGTTCGTCAACACCGCGTCGACGAAGTCCGCGATCACCTTCATCGACGGTGACCAGGGCATCCTGCGCTACCGCGGATATCCGATCGAGCAGCTGGCCGGCAAGACGAGCTACCTCGAGGTCGCGTGGCTGCTGATCTACGGCGAGCTGCCCTCCGCCGGTGAGCTCGCGGAGTTCGACGAGAAGATCCGTCGTCACACGCTGCTGCACGAAGACCTCAAGCGCTTCTTCTCCGCGCTCCCGCACACCGCGCATCCGATGTCGGTGCTGTCGTCGGCCGTCGCCGCGCTCTCGACGTACTACGAGGGCGAGACCGACCCGCACAACCCCGAGCACGTGGAGCTCAACACGATCCGCATGCTCGCGAAGCTTCCGGTGATCGCGGCGTACGCCCACAAGAAGAGCGTCGGTCAGGCCTTCCTGTATCCCGACAACTCGCTCGGCTTCGTCGAGAACTTCCTCAAGCTGAACTTCGGCGTCCTGTCGGAGCCCTACGAGATGAACCCCGTGATGTCGAAGGCGCTCGAGCTGCTGCTGATCCTGCACGAGGACCACGAGCAGAACGCGTCGACCTCGACGGTCCGCCTGGTCGGGTCCACCGGTGCGAACCAGTTCGCCTCGGTCTCCGCCGGCATCCAGGCTCTCTCCGGACCGCTGCACGGCGGGGCGAATGAGGCGGTGCTCACCATGCTCGGCCAGATCCGCGACTCGGGGCAGAGCGTCTCCCGCTTCGTGGAGCGGGTGAAGAACAAGGAAGAGGGCGTGAAGCTGATGGGCTTCGGGCACCGCGTCTACAAGAACTACGACCCGCGCGCCAAGCTCGTCAAGGAAGCCGCGGGCGAGGTGCTCGCCGAGCTGGGCGTCACCGATCCGCTGCTCGACCTCGCGCAGGAGCTCGAAGAGATCGCGCTCGCCGACGACTACTTCAAGGAGCGTCGTCTGTACCCGAACGTCGACTTCTACACCGGCGTGATCTACAAGGCGATGGGCTTCCCGACGCGCATGTTCACGGTGCTGTTCGCGATCGGACGCCTGCCCGGCTGGCTCGCCCAGTGGCGGGAGCTGCAGCTCGACCCGCAGACCAAGATCGGTCGCCCGCAGCAGCTGTACACGGGCTCGCCCGAGCGCACCTTCCAGACCCTCTGACGCGGCGTCGATGCCCGTCGTCAGCGCCGAGGCCATCGTGCCGGTCGACCCGGCGACCGCCTTCGCGGTCTCCCAGCTGACCGGCGCGGTTCGGCGGCGCTGGGATCCCTTCATCAGCGAGCAGCACTTCCTCGATGAGGCGGATGTCGCGGCGAAGGGTGTGCGAACGTTCACGCGGCAGCGCTTCGGCCTCTCGATGGTGAGCCGGTACGTCTCCTACGCGCCCCCGACGAATGTGGGCATGGTGATGGAGCGCGGTCCCTGGTTCTTCGCGAAGCTCGGTGGAGGCTGGCGGTTCACGGCCGTTCCCGAGGGAACGCTGGCGGTGTGGAAGTACAACTTCTCGTGCCGCCCTGCGTGGCTCGCCCCCCTCGCGGAGTGGATCGGCGCGCGCGTGCTCGGTGCGGAGATCCGGCGGCGACTCGACGGTTTCGTCCGCGGATGCGCGGACCCCGAGGTCCTGGCGGCCGTGTCACGCTGACCGCTGCGTGGGGCGGGAAGGCGACGCCCCGGGCACACGAGAAGGCGGGTGCGCCGATGCCTGAGCATCCGCGCACCCGCCTCGGTGTCTGTGGGTCAGCGGCCCTGCGAGCCGCCCCGGCCGCGACCGCCCTGGCCGCCGGCGCGAGACTGGCCGCCCTGACGGGCTCCACCGCCCTGGCGTGCTCCGGCCGTCGCTCCGCCCTGGGCACCCTGACCACCCTGGCCGCCACGGGGGCGACGGCTGCGGCGGGACGGGGGAGTGGCGGCGGAGTTGCGCTCGCCGCCGGCGGGACGCTGCTTGGGCGTCTGGCGCTGCTGCGGGGCCTGCACCGGTGCCGGTCGCACGTGCGGGGCACGCTCGGGAACCAGCTCGGTGACGGCATCGGTGGTCACGGGCTCGAGAGCGGCCGTGATCGCAGCCTTGCGCAACAGGTCCTTCACATCGCGACGCTGCTCCGGGAGCACGACCGTGACGACCGTCCCGGCCGCGCCTGCGCGGGCGGTGCGGCCCGAGCGGTGCAGGTACGCCTTGTGCTCCATGGGCGGGTCGACGTGCACGACCAGGTCGACGTTGTCGACGTGCACGCCGCGCGCGGCGACGTCGGTGGCGACGAGCACGCGCACGCCTCCGTCGGCCGGGTCGGACGAGAACGCGCTGAGGTTGCGCTCACGGGCATTCTGCGACAGGTTGCCGTGCAGGTCGACCGAGGGGATGCCCGCGGCGGTGAGCTGCTTGGCGAGCTTCTTCGCCTGGTGCTTGGTGCGGGTGAACAGGATGCGGCGGCCGGTGCCGGAGGCGAGGTCGCGCACGAGGGTGGTCTTGTTGTCGGTCGAGTCGACGACGAGCACGCGGTGCGTCATCTCGCCCACGGGCACGCTCTCCTCGTCGACCTCGTGGCTCACCGCGTTCGAGAGGAAGCGGCGGGCGAGCGTGTCGATGCCGCGGTCGAGGGTCGCGCTGAACAGCAGACGCTGGCCGCCGGCCGGGGTGGCGGTCAGGATGCGGGTGACACCGGGCAGGAACCCGAGGTCGGCCATGTGGTCGGCCTCGTCGAGCACGGTGACCTCGACGGCGTCGAGCTGCACGATCCGCTGCTTCATGAGGTCTTCCAGGCGGCCGGGGCACGCGACGACGATGTCGACGCCGTTGCGCATCGCGGTCTCCTGCGGACGCTGGCTCACACCGCCGAAGACGGTGGTGACGCGCAGGCCCTTGGCCTCGGCGAGCGGCGCGATGGTCGCGGCGATCTGGGTGGCGAGCTCGCGGGTCGGGGCGAGCACGAGGCCGCGCGGGTGGCCGGGACGGCCCTTGCGCGACGACGAGGACAGGCGGGCGACGAGGGGGAGCGCGAACGCGATCGTCTTGCCGCTGCCGGTACGGCCGCGGCCGAGGAGGTCGCGACCGGCGAGGGAGTCGGGAAGCGTGTCGCGCTGGATGGCGAACGCCTCGGTCTTGCCGTCCTTCGAGAGGACGGCGGCGAGGTCGGCGGGCACGCCGAGATCGAGGAAGGAAGTCATGGGATATCTCCGAGAATGCACGCACGAACAGGAATGCCGGGTGCGGGAAGGTGGGCGACGGCGCGGGATCGCGCATCGTTTCGCCGTTCGAAATGGCCAGAACCAGGCAAGTGGTGCGGGAGCGTGTCGACGACGCAGACGCTTCGCATCGCGAGGAGCGTCGACCTCACCCTAGCACGCGAGGTGCAGAGGAGCCTGGGAGCCCGGCATCCGCGGGTCGCGCGGCGTGCGCCCGCCTTCCCGCCCGAGATCAGGACGTCAGGCGTGCAGCGCCTCGTTCAGCGTGACGCCGACTCCTGCGCGACGCACGGCCTCGACCGCGCCGCTGAGGGAGTTGCGACGGAAGAGCAGCCCGTCGTGGCCGGACAGGTCGGCGCCCTTCACGGTCTTCCGCCCGCCGTCCGGCAGCGCGGGGCCGTCGACGAGCACGATCTTGGTGCCGGCCGTGACGTAGAGTCCGGCTTCGACGACGCAGTCGTCTCCGAGCGAGATGCCGATTCCTGCGTTCGCGCCCAGAAGGGTGCGCGCGCCGATCGAGACGCGATGCGAGCCGCCACCCGACAGCGTGCCCATGATCGAGGATCCGCCTCCGATGTCGCTGCCGTCGCCGACGACGACGCCCTGCGAGATGCGGCCCTCCACCATCGAGGCGCCCAGCGTGCCGGCGTTGAAGTTCACGAAGCCCTCGTGCATCACCGTCGTGCCGGGGGAGAGATGTGCGCCGAGGCGGACGCGTGAGGCGTCGGCGATCCGTACGCCCGTCGGCTGCACGTAGTCGGTGAGGCGGGGGAACTTGTCGAGTCCCTGCACCTGGATGCCGGCGCGCTGCAGGAGCGGGCGAAGGCGTGCGGCGTCGTCGGGGTGCACGGGCCCGGCATTCGTCCACGCCACGTTCGGCAGATGGGCGAAGATGCCGTCGAGGTTGAGCTCGTTCGGGCGCACCACGAGGTGCGACAGCGCGTGCAGGCGCAGGTACGCGTCGACGGTCGAGGTCGGTGCGGCATCCAGGTCGATCTGCAGCTGCACGGACTCGACGACCACGTTGCGCCGCTCGTCCGGGCCCGCCAGGGCGTCGACGCTCAGCAGCGCCGCCGCGGCGTCTGCGGCGGTGGGCGCGACGGTCGACACCTCGGGGAACCAGGCATCCAGAACCGTGCCGTCGCCGGCGATCGTCGAAAGTCCGGTACCCCACACGGTGCGCGCCTCAGTCATGCCTCCACGCTATCGCGACCGGGTGCGCAGGCTCGCACAGATGTCGGGGTAACTAGGCTGGGGGCATGGTGCTCGATCTGACAGCGTCCTCCGCCGACCTGACCCGCGCGATCTGCGACATCCCGAGCGTCTCGGGTGACGAGACCGCCCTCGCCGACGCCATCGAGCAGTCGGTGTCGGGATACGCGCATCTCGAGGTGATCCGACACGGCAACACCATCGTCGCCCGCACGAATCTCGGTCGTGCCCAGAGGGTCGCGATCGCGGGCCACATCGACACGGTGCCGATCAATGACAACGTCCCCACCCGAGACGTCGAGATCGAGGGAGTCGCCTACCTGTGGGGCCGCGGGACGGTGGACATGAAGGGCGGCACCGCGGTGCAGCTCAAGCTCGCCGCCGAGCTCACCGAGCCTTCGCTCGACATCACGTGGATGTGGTACGACAACGAAGAGGTGGAGGCGTCGAAGAACGGCCTCGCGCTGCTCGCCGCCGTGCGCCCCGATCTGTTCCAGGCGGATTTCGCGATCCTCGGCGAGCCGTCGAACGGCGAGGTGGAGGGCGGATGCAACGGCACCATGCGTGCGATCGTGCGCACCTCCGGTGTCCGGGCGCACGCCGCGCGCGCGTGGATCGGCGAGAACGCGATCCACCGGGCCGCGCCCATCCTGGCTCGCCTCGCCGAGTACCGCGCCCGCGAGGTCGCGGTCGACGGTCTGCTCTATCGCGAGAGCATGAGCGCGGTGCGGATCAGCGGAGGGGTCGCCGGCAACGTCATCCCCGACGCCTGCGAGGTCGAGGTGAACTACCGGTTCGCGCCGAGCAAATCGGCCGCAGACGCCGAGTCCCACATCCGCAACCTGCTCGCGGGCTTCGACGTCGAGATCACCGACGTGGCAGAGGGTGCGAGGCCCGGCCTCGACGCCCCGATCGCGCAGGACTTCGTCGCCGCGGTCGGCGCGGAGCCCCGTCCGAAGTACGGATGGACCGACGTCGCCCGTTTCTCCGCTCTCGGCATCCCCGCCGTCAACTACGGCCCCGGCGACCCGCACCTGGCCCATCACGACGAGGAGAGGGTGCCGCTCGCGCAGATCGACGCCGTCGAGCGGGGCCTGCGCGCATGGCTCACCTCGCGCTGACCCTCCCCCGCCGGTGGGCGGCGGCCCCGCCGGCGCTCAGGATCGCACTGATCTATCTGGCGGCGCGCGCGGTCACCACCGCGATGATGATCGCGGCGGCCCTCCAGTCGACGCCGATGTCGCGGTTCGGCCCCGACCCTGGACTCGGGGACTTCATCGTCGCGTGGGACGCGCAGTGGTACTGGCTGGTCGCCGAGGAGGGGTATCCCTCCGACCTTCCGCTCACCCCGTCGGGTGACGTCGCCGAGAACGCCTGGGCGTTCATGCCGGTGTTCGCGTTCGCCGCGAAGGCCATCGGGTTCCTGTTCGGATCCTGGGGGATGGGCGCGTTCCTGCTCTCGTTCGTGGCGGGGTACTTCGCCTGCCTCGCTCTGCATCGCCTGCTGCGGGACCGGATCGGACGCAGGGCAGCGATGTGGGCTGTCGCGTTCTTCGCCTCGGGGCCGATCGCTGCCATGTTCCAGGTCGGCTACGCCGAGACCCTGTTCCTTCTCCTGCTCTTCCTGGCTCTGGATGCCACGGTGCGCCGCCACTACACGCTGCTGTACGTGCTGATCCCGGTCATGGCCTTCACGCGGCCGGGCATCCTCGCCCTCGCGCTCTATCTCGGACTCCACGGGATCCTGCGCTGGTGGCATCGTCGTGACGATCCTCTGCCCGCGCGCGAGGTCGTGCACATCGTGGCCCTGGGCGCCCTCGCCACGGTCTGCGGCTTCGCCTGGCAGGTCATCGCATCGGTCGTCACGGGGGACCCCGGCGCATATCTGTCGACGGAGCTGGCGTGGCGGCGCAACTGGATCGCGGGTGGGGCGGAGGGATTCATGCCGTTCGACGGATGGATCCAGGCGTCGCAGTTCTGGTTCGCGCAATGGGGGCTGCCGACCGCCTGGGGACCCATCGCTCTGGTACTCCTGGTCGTGGCGACCGGGGCGGCGCTGCTCTATCTTCCCCAGTTGCGAGCGCTCGGACCCGACCTCCGCCTCTGGAGCGCGAGCTATCTGCTGTACCTGCTCGCGGTGTTCTTCCCGCAGTCGAGCACTTTCCGCCTGCTGCTGCCGTTGAGCCCGGCATGGGGGGCGCTCGCCGTGCCGCGTTCGCGCATCTGGCGCGGGGGGATCCTCGTCGCCTGTCTGGCGGGCCAGTGGCTGTGGATCTACCACGTCTACGCCCTCGGCAACACGTTCTGGCAGGTGCCCTGAATGTTAAGGCTTGGTGCATTTCTTCATAGGCGACATCCAGGTTCGGGTAACACCCGATAAACTGGTCATATACCACCGGAGGAAAAGGAGCCCACGATGGCAGCGATGAAGCCGAGGACCGGAGACGGACCCATGGAGGCCGTGAAAGAAGGGCGACTCATCATCGTGCGCGTCCCGCTCGAAGGAGGCGGCCGACTGGTCGTGTCCGTGAACGACGCCGAGGCGAAGGAACTCCACGACGTGCTGGCAGCCGTCGTGAACCCCGCCTGATCTACCCGGATCCCTTGATGCGGATCCACGAGAAGGGCGACGGATCCTCGATCCGTCGCCCTTCTTCGTACCCGGAATCGCTGCCGCGACGGCCTCGGCTCAGGACGCGCCCACGCTGATCAGCTGCAGCAGCCCCTCACCCGAGGCGGAGACGGTGGCGAGCACGACCGGGGACTCCTGCGTCTCCTGCACGAGCGAGCGGTACGCGGAGGTGACCTCGTCGCGCTGCACGGGGTCGGCGACGCGGCCGCCGCCCAGGATGCGGGGCACCAGGACCATGCCGCCGGTGCGAACGAGTCGCAGGCCGTGCGCGACGTAGTCGATGACGTTCTCGGGGTCGGCGTCGACGAGGACGATGTCGTACGAGGCCTCGTTCATCCGGGGCAGCACGTCGGCGGCGCGGCCGGTGATGAATCGCGCCCGCGTCGCGGGGACCCGCGCGTCGGCGAATGCCTGACGGGCGGCGGCCAGGTGCTCGGGCTCGTTGTCGATCGAGGTCAGCACCGCCTGCGGCGCGCCGCGCAGCAGCCAGAGACCCGAGACCCCTGCGCCGGTGCCGATCTCGACGATGGAACGTGCGCCCGTGGCCGCGGCGAGCACCGCGATCTGGGAGCCGACGGCGGGGCTGACGGGTGCGGCGCCGAGCTCGAGGGCATGGGCGCGGGCACGGGCGATCGGCGCGGGCTCGACGATGGACTCGCGGATGAAACGTGCGTTCGCATCGTTCTCGCTCATTGCCTGGTTCTCCCGACTCGGATGTGTGTTCTCCCAGGGTATGCGCTCGGTGCGCGGCGTCTGGGCAGGCGCGGCGGTAGCCTGGACAGATGCAGTTCGGGATCACCTTCGAGAAGCTGCTGCTGATCGGTCTGATCGCCGTGCTGTTGGTCGGACCGGAGCGGTTGCCGCGCTACGCCGAGAGCGTCGCGAAACTCGCGCGCCGTGCGGGCGAGTTCCTGCGCGACACCAAGTCGCGGGTCCGTGACGAGATGGGCCCCGAGATCGACGACGTCGACTGGCGCAAACTCGACCCGCGCCAGTACGACCCGCGGCGGATCATCCGCGATGCCCTCTTCGAGGACGATGCGTCACCGGGGCCGGCGCGAGCCGACGCCGTGGTCGCCGAACCCGCGGTGAAGCCCGTGAGCACGCCGAGGGTGCGCCCGGAGTTCTCGATGTCGAGCCCTCCGCCGTACGATCCCGAAGCCACGTGACGCGGACGCTCGATCCCGACCGGCTTCGCAGCCGGGACAGGATGGCGTTCTTCGCGGCCGTCGTCTGCGCCGTTGCCGGCGCCCTCATCTGGATCCTCTGGGTGCTGCCGATCGTGCGGTCGATCGAGGCCGCAGAGGACGTGCCCCTCGGGACGACGACGGTCGTCGACCTCGAGGAGGGCGAGCGGGTCGGCATCTGGGCCAGTGGCATCTCCGCGTCGCTGGGCACTATGGAGTGTCGAGCCGTCGGTCCCGATCACGACGTACGCCCGCAGCGCGGTCCCTCCGCACTGAGCTGGGACGACGTGCTGTGGTGGATGACGCCTCGGCCCGGGTTCGTGCAGGCGTCGCAGTTCACCGCGGCAGAATCCGGTGCGCACCGTGTGACGTGCCGGGATTCCCTCGACACGTACGACGGACGATTCCTCGTGGCGGGGGACTCGATCGGGCAGGGCAGCATCGGACTCGGCCGCACCGGCGGCGCGGACTTCGCCCAGGGGACCCTGTTGACCGCCGGCGCGGTGATGTGCCCACCTCTGGCCGTGTCCCTTCCGCTGGTGATCCTTGTTCGGAGACTGATCACCGGGGCGCGCGGACGCCGCTCTTAGCCCAGCGTCATCGGCAGCGAGCGGCCGACGAGACCGCGGCCCTGCGTCGCCAGCGTGCGGGCGAGCTCGCGGATCGCGACGGCTGCGGGATCGTCGGAGTCGTCGAGCACGAGGGGGAGACCGGCGTCGCCGCCGGCACGGAGCGCGGGGCTCAGCGGTATCGACGCGAGCAGGGGCGTGGGGGCCGTCTCCGACAGCGCCGCCGCGACGGCCGCGCCGCCGCCCGAGCCGAACAGATCGACGACGGTGCCGTCCGGAAGCGTGAAGGCGCCCATGTTCTCGACCACGCCGATCACCCGCTGACCCGTCTGGCGGGCGACGAGACCGCTGCGGATCGCCACGTCCGATGCGGCGGCCTGAGGGGTCGTCACCACGAGCACCTCGGCGTGCGGCAGCAGCTGGCCGATGGAGATGGCGATATCGCCGGTTCCCGGAGGCATGTCGATCAGCAGGATGTCGAGGTCGCCGAAGAAGACGTCGGTCAGGAACTGCTGCACGGTGCGGTGCAGCATCGGTCCTCGCCACGCCACGACCGCCTCGCCGTCACGGAGGAACATGCCGATCGAGATCGTCTTCACGCCGTACGCCACCGGGGGCAGCATCAGGTCATCGATCCTGGTCGGCTGTGTGCCGGCGGGGATGCCCAGCAGACCGGGGATCGAGAAGCCGTGCACGTCGGCGTCCACGAGACCGACGGCGAGTCCCTGATCGGCCAGCGCCACGGCGAGGTTGGCCGTCATCGTCGACTTGCCGACGCCGCCCTTGCCGCTCGAGACCAGGATGACGCGGGTGAGAGAGTCGGGACCGAAGGGCATCTGCCGCGGTGCCCGACCGGCGCGGAGCTTCTCGGTGAGGGCTTTGCGCTCGGTCGGCGTCATCACGCCGACCTCGACGTCCACGGCACGGATGCCGGGCACCGATGCGGCCGCAGCCCGCACGTCCGACTCGATGCGCGCTGCGGCGGGGCACCCGACGATCGTGAGCACGATCCCGACGTGAGCGCGGCCGTCGTCGACCGTGATGCCCCGCACCATGTCGAGGTCGCCGATCGGGCGTCTCAGCTCGGGGTCGGTCACCGCCGCGACGGCCGCGGTGACGGCATCCGCGGTGCTCATGAGGAGGATCGACCGCCGGTGCGCGTGTCACCGGGGGCGTCGTCGGCATCGCCCAGCTCGGCGAGCATCGCCTTCAGCTCCTGACGCAGCACATCACGCGTGACCACCTGATTGTTCTTCTCCTCGAGCGCCATCCGCAGGGCGACGATCTCCCTGGCGAGGTACTCGGTGTCGGCGAGGTTGCGCTCGGCGCGCTGGCGATCCTGCTCGATCTGCACTCGGTCGCGATCGTCCTGACGGTTCTGCGCGAGAAGGATCAGGGGCGCCGCGTACGACGCCTGCAGCGACAGCATCAGGGTGAGGGCCGTGAATCCGAGTGCGGCGTCGTCGAAGCGCAGGCTGTCGGGCAGCAGGGTGTTCCAGCAGATCCAGGCGACGCAGAACAGCGTCAGCATGAGCAGGAACGCCGGCGTCCCCATGGCGCGTGCGACCCATTCGGTGAACCGTCCGAAGCGGTCGCGTGACGTGGGGCGCGATCGCACCGTGCCCCGGCCGAGGGGTGCGTCGAGGCGCGGCGAGCGCGACCGGGCCATCAGCGCACCTCCTTCGGCACGCTGGGCTCGTCGCTGTCATGCGTGCGCCAGTCGTCGGGCAGGAGGTAGTCGAGCACGTCGTCGATGCTGATGGCTCCGACGAGGCGGTGCGCGGCGTCGACGACCGGAAGCGACACGAGGTCGTAGCTGGCCAGCATCCTCGCGACTTCGGCGGCGGATGCCGTCACCCTGACGGGGTCGAGGCTGTCGTCCATGATCGCGCCGAGGCGCTCGTGCGGCGGATACCGCAGCATCCGCTGGAAGTGCACCATGCCGAGCAGGCGGCCGGTGGGAGTCTCGAAGGGCGGGAGCGTCACGAACACGGCCGCGGCGAGGGCGGGGTGGAGCTCGTGCCGACGGATCAGCGCCAGCGCCTCGGCGACCGTGGCGTCGGCGGAGAGGATGATCGGCTCGGGCGTCATCAGTCCACCCGCGGTGTCGGGGCCGTAGCGCAGCAGCATCCTGACGTCTTCGGCCTCCTCGGGCTCCATGAGTTCGAGGAGCTGCTCCAGACGGTTCGGCGGAAGCTGGGCGAGGAGGTCGGCCGCGTCGTCAGGCTCCATCTGGTCGAGGATGTCGGCGGCGCGCTCGTCGCCGAGGCGGTCGAGGATGTGCACCTGCTCGTCTTCGGGCATCTCCTCGAGGGCGTCGGCGAGGCGGTCGTCGGACAGCTCTTCGGCGACCTCGATCATGCGCTGCTGGGGCAGGTCGAGGAGGGTGTTCGCGAGGTCGGCGGCGTGCAGTTCGGAGTAGGACGCGACGAGCTGCTCGGCGGACTGCGACTCGCCGGGGGAGCGCTGCTCGGCGACCTCGCTCCACGCCGCGAAGGTCGTCGGTCCCTTGGCGAACGGCGATGCGCTGGTCTTCGGCCGTCGCAGGAAGAGCTGGCTGATCGCCCACTCCCCGAGACGGTTCGGCTCGATCGCCACGTCTTCGATCACGGCGGATCCGCCGCCCTCGACGAGGCTGACCCGGCGGCCGAGCAGCTCCGCCAGGACGCGCACCTCACCGGCGCGCGGGGAGAATCGCCGCACGTTGATGAGACCGGTCGTGATGACCTGTCCTGCGCGGATCGAGGTGACGCGCCCGATCGAGAGGAACACATGCCGTCGACCGGGGATCTCGACCACGAGCCCGATGACCCGGGGCGCCGCGGTACTTCGGTACACGATGACGACATCACGGACTTTGCCGAGCCGGTCGCCCACGGGGTCGAAGACGGCGCAGCCTGCAAGGCGCGCGGCGAATACCCGTTGTGTGCTCACCCGTCCAGCGTAGTGCGCGGGCCTGGACGGATGGCGCTGTCGTCGTGTCGGGGTCGTCGCCCACCGACGCGTCCCGCTCCGCCCCGTGGCGGGCATGGGAGAATGGCGGCATGAGCATGCTGAACCGTCCAGCTGACAGCCGCGATGAGGGCGAGATCGTCGCGTCCACCCGCGATTACGAGAACGCCCAGAAGACGGTGTCGAAACTGATCGCCCAAGAGGTGCCCGCGCGCGACATCGCGATCATCGGGCAGAGCGTGCGCACCGTCGAGCGGATCACCGGACGGCTCGGATACGCCGCCGCGGCGCGGTCCGGCGCCGTCAACGGCATCCTCATCGGCCTGTTCCTCTCCGCGATCCTCGTGATCGGGAACCCCGAGGTGCCGATGCAGCTCTTCGTCGGCTTCGTGTTCATCGGTGTCGCACTCGGCATGCTGCTGAGCCTCGTCACCTATGCGATCGTCCGTCGCCGCCGGGACTTCGCCAGCGTCACGCAGTTCGCCGCCGATCACTACGAGGTGCGCGTGCAGGCGACGTCGCTCGCCAAGGCGCGCCTGGCGCTGGGGGCACCGACGCCGACCGCCGTGCGTGCTCCGGTGGATCTGAGCGAGCCGCCCCGGTACGGAGAGCGGATCACCCCCGGCGGCGCCGCCGCGCCCACCCCTCCCGCCGCGCCCGAGCAGCCGGCGCCCGGCAGCGAGGCGACTCCGCCGCTGGGCGGGCCGCAGGGAACGCCTGAGGAGCCGAGCATCCCGCCCCGGCCCGCCGATCCCACCGATCCCGCACCTCCCGCCGACGGCACCGGCGCGTCGGACCCGTCGGCACCCGGCGTGCCGCCGCGCTCGCCGGAGACCGCCTGATGGCCGAAGGCCAGGGCTACGAGCCGCCGCAGGCACCGGACAGTGCGTCGCCGCCGCCCCCTCCGGGATATGCACCGCCGCAGGCACCGGACAGTGCGTCGCCGCCGCCCCTTCCGGGATATGCACCGCCGCAGGCGCCGGGCTATGCGCCACCGTCCGTTCAGGGCTACGCGCCACCGTCCGCTCCGGGCTATGCGCCGCCGGCCGTTCAGGGCTACGCGCCACCGGCCGCACAAGGCTACCCGGTGGGCGGATACCCGGCGGGTGCGTACCCCGCCGCTGTCCCGCCCCGTGGTCTCTTGCCGTGGGCGCTCGGTCTGCTGATCCTGATCCCGTTCCCCTTCGTGGGTGGGATCGCCTCGGGCATCGCGATGGCGGTGAGCGGGGGAGCCTCACGCCGATTCGGCGGTGCGGCACGGGAGAACGCGCGCGCCGCGCTGAACTGGGGCCTCACGTATCTCCTCGTCTCGACGGTGCTGCTGGTGTCGCATTTCGTCATCCTGTCCACCCTCACCGCGGATTCCCCCGCCTCGGGCTTCTACCCGATCGGGATCCCGATCACGCTGTACTTCGCCGTGTCGGTCTTCCACCTGGCGCTCGTCATCATGGGCATGGTGCGGGCTTCGGGAGGCAAGATCATGCACGTGCCGTTCGCGATTCCCTACCTGCGCGCCTGATGCCCTCCGTATCGGTCGATCTGCCCGCCGGGGAGACGACGGTCTCGGCCGACTGGGTCGCCGGGACGAACGGCTCGACCGTCGTCGTCGCGCACGGCGCGGGCACGGGCAAGGACCATCCGTTCCTCCAGGGGTACGCGGACGCGCTCGGAGCACTCGGGTTCTCGACGCTGCGGTTCAACTTCCCGTACGTCGAGCAGGGGCGACGGATGCCGGGACCGGCCACGCACGCGATCGCGACGTGGAAGGCCGTCGTGGCGTTCGCACGCGCGCAGGATCCGCAGGCGGCGGTGTGGGCCACGGGCAAGTCGTACGGCGGGCGCATGGCGTCGATGGCGGTCGCCGAGGGCCTCGTCGTCGACGGACTCGCGTACCTCGGGTATCCGCTGCATGCGCCCGGGAAGCCGGAGAAGCCGCGTGCGGAGCACCTGGCGGACATCGCTGTTCCGCAGTTGTTCGTCGAAGGGACGAACGATCCCTTCATCCAGCCCCTCGCGCAGTTCGACGACGTCGTCGCCACCTGCCGGAACGCCAGGGTGGTCTGGATCGACGGCGGCGGCCACACCTTCGAGGTGAAGGGGCGAAAGCTTCCGGCATCCGAGATCGGCGCGTCTCTCGCGCCGATCGTCGCGGAGTTCGCGCGGCCCTGAGAGCATGGTGGGGTGAGTCTCGAACGAATCGCCCTGATCGCGGATGTGCATGGCAACCTGACCGCACTCGACGCGGTGCTCGCCGACATCCGGCAGCGGGGGATCACCCGCATCGTCAACCTCGGCGACACGGCCGGCAAGGGGCCGCGCGGGGAGGCTGCGGTGCAGCGCTGCCGTGCGGTGTGCGAGGTGAGCGTCCGCGGCAACTGGGACGACTTCCTCCCCTCGATCCCCGACGACGGGCCGCCCGAGATGCTCTGGTGGCGTGACGAGCTGTCGCCCTCCAGCAGGGCATGGCTCGGTGCGCTTCCGCTGAGCGTCGACATCGCGCTCAGCGGCCGGCGGATCCGCCTGTTCCACGCATCGGCGCAGAGTCCGCACGTCAGGGTGCACCACCACCACACGCCCGAGCAGTTCTCGGCGATGTTCGAGGCGACGGAGATGACCGGCGACGGACCGCTGCCGGAGGTGGTCGGCTATGCGGACATCCACGACGCCTACATCGAGACGAACGACGGACGCACGCTGTTCAACGTCGGCAGCGTCGGAAACCCGCTCGACACGCCCGTGTCGTCGTACGTGGTCCTCGAAGGAGGGTCGTCGTCCGACGACCCCTTCGCCGTGCAGTTCGTGCGGGTGCCGTACGACATCGAGGCGGAGATCGCCGTCGCCCAGTCGCTCGACATGCCGACGACCGACGTGTGGTCGATCGAGCTCCGCACCGCCGTGTTCCGCGGCCGCCAGTCGTGAGAGGCCTGCATCACGTCGAGATCTGGGTGCCGCGCCTCGACGAGGTCGTCGAGAGCTGGAGCTGGATGCTCGCGCGACTCGGGTTCGAGCTCACCGGGGAGTGGGCGGACGGACGTACCTGGACCGCAGGGGGCGCCTACGTGACGGTCACGGCCTCCCCGAACCTCACGTCCTCCGCACACGATCGGCGTCGTGCGGGCGTGAACCACCTGGCGTTCTGGGGCGGCACGCGCGCCGAGGTCGACGCCGTGCTGGCGGATGCGGACGCCCACGGGTGGCGTCCGCTGTATCAGGAGAGGTACCCGCATGCCGGGGGACCGGACCACTACGCCGGGTGGGCGGAGAACGCCCAGGGCTTCAAAGTCGAGATCGTCGCCGACCCGACGTCAGAGTAGCGACGCGAGGTCGGCGTCGGCGAGCAGCCGATGCATCGTGGAGAGTCCGAGAGCGCTCATGTCCGGGTTCGAGTCCTCGTAGTACCAGACCAGTCCCATCGCCTGCTGCAGCGCCCAGGCCGCGCCGCGCAGCCATTCAGCCTCGCCTGAATCGAGGCGGTCGCGGAGGATCTGACTACGCGGGCCGTCGAACAGATGCCAGGCGCCGACGAGGTCGAGCGCAGCGTCAGCCGGTCCGAAGCCGCCGCCGTCCAGGACGCCGACCAGGTGATCGCCCGACACCAGGAGGTTGAACGGCGTCAGGTCCCGGTGACTCATGACATCGGGGCCGGACGGGGGAACGACACGCAGTGCGCGCCACAGTCGCTGCACGCGAGCGGTGTCGAGCAGATGGCTGCTCCGGGCGATGCACAGCGCGATCCACTCGTCATGGTCGGTGAGGGCACCGCCGCGGCCCTGCCCGTCGAAGACACGTCCGCGCACGTCGGCCGTCCGCAGCGACGCGATCAGCTCGGCGAGGTCCATCGCCAGCGAATCGGATGCCTCCTGGTGATCGTGACTCGCGGTCTCTCCGGGCACCCAGGTCTGCACGGCCCAGGCGGACGGATACTCGGGGGTCGGCTCGCCCATGCCGACGGGCCGCGGTGCCGCGACGGTGCAGGTCTGCGCGAACTCGGACATCGCCTCGGCCTCCGCGGCCAGCGCCGTCTCGGTCGCGGGCAGCAGCGGGAACCGTGCCGCCAGATCATCGCCGATGCGGATGATCCGGTTCACGGTCCCCGAGGCGTGCACGGGTCGGAGCGGAAGGAGGGCGAACTCGGGGAATCTTCCGATGATCAGCCGCGCGGCGGCGTCATCGGCGAGCTCGAGCTCGCCCTCATGCATCCTCGAGGTCAGCCCTGGACCCGAGCGATCCAGGCCTCGACCTCGTCGGCGGTGCGGGGGATGTCCGCCGAGAGGTTGACCGGTCCGTCCTCCGTCATCAGGATGTCGTCCTCGATCCGCACGCCGATGCCGCGGTACTCGACCGGAACGGTGAGGTCGTCGATCTGGAAGTACAGGCCGGGCTCGATCGTGAACACCATCCCCGGTGCCAGGATCCCGTCGTAGTACATCTCGCGTCGGGCCTGCGCGCAGTCGTGCACGTCGATGCCGAGGTGGTGCGACGTGCCGTGGACCATGTACCGACGGTGGTGTCCGCCGGCGTCGCCGTCGAGCGCCTCCTGGGCGGTGACGGGGAGCAGACCCCACTCGGCCACGCGCTCGGCGATCACGCGCATCGCGGCTTCGTGCACCTCGCGGAAGCGCACGCCGATGCGTGCGGCGGCGAAGGCGGCGTCCGCCGCCTCGCGCACGGTCTCGTACACGCGGCGCTGGACGTCGGTGAACGTGCCCGAGACCGGAAGGGTGCGGGTGATGTCGGCGGTGTAGAGGCTGTCGGCCTCGACGCCGGCATCCACGAGGATCAGGTCGCCGGGAACCACGGTGCCGTCGTTGCGCGTCCAGTGCAGGTAGCAGGCGTGCGGGCCCGATGCGGCGATGGTGTCGTAGCCCTCGCCGTTCCCGTCCTCGCGGGCGCGGCGATGGAAGACGCCCTCGACGACGCGCTCGCCGCGGGCGTGCGCGATCGCGTCGGGAAGAGAGCGGATGACGTCGTCGAACCCCTGGGCGGTGATGTCGACGGCGCGGCGCATCTCGGCGATCTCGAACTCGTCCTTGATCAGCCGCAGCTCGGAGACGAAACGAGTGAGGTCGTCGTCCTCCTCCAGCACCAGCTCGCCGTCGACGCCGGCGTAGCGGTCGAGGTGCTCGGTGGCGATGTCGAGGTCGGCGGCGACGCCCGCGAGCGAGGGGCGGGGGCCGATCCAGAACTCGCCGACGGTCGCGTCGGCATAGAACTCGGTCGTCGTGCGGTCGGCGCGCTCGCGGAAGTACAGAGTGACGTCGTGTCCGCCGTCGGTCGGCTCGAACACGAGCACCGAGTCGGGCTCGGCGTCTGCCGCCCAGCCGGTGAGGTGTGCGAACGCGGAGTGCGCGCGGTAGGGGTAGTCGGTGTCGTTGCTGCGCTGCTTGAGCGAGCCCGCGGGGATGACCAGACGCCGGCCGGGGAAGGCTGCGGAGACGGCGGCGCGACGCGTCGCGGCGAACGACGCCTGCGGTCGGGGAGCCGGAACCGACTCCGGGCGCTCGGCCCATCCCGTCGAGATCGTGTCGAGGAAGCCGCGGGGGAACGGCTGCTTGCGGTTCGTGGTCGTCGCTTCGACGGGGGTCTCTGTCGTGGGCTCGGCGATCGTGTCGCGTTCTGCGGTGCTCATCGCTCCAGTCTGTCACCTGCGCGGAGCGCGCGGGATCTCAGCCCGCGGGCTCGAGCTGCACCACGAGTCCTCGGTGGTCGCTGCCGGTGGCGTCGTCGATCACCACGGACCCGGTGGGCACCCAGTTCGGTGATGCCATCACGTGGTCGATGGGGGTGCTCAGCAGTGCCGGGAGCGAGCTCGGCCAGGTTCCGCTGTAGCCGTTCCCGGTGCGCGAGGCGGCATCCCTGCAGTACCCCATGTCGCCGCCGTCGACGCCGAGACCCGCCATGTGGTCGATCGTGGCGTTGAAATCGCCGGCGAGGATGAAGTCGCCCGTCGGGCACTGATCGGCGATCCAACGCAGATCGCTCTGCCACTGCGCCATGTCCTCCATGCGCGGTGCCACGGCATGCACGGCGACGATCGCCGGTCCTCCGGCGTTCGCGTCGACCGGCATCAGCACCACGCTGGGGACGGAGCCGGTGTTGTTCGAGCCGTCCTCCGACGACGGGATCACCGAGTACTCGCCGAGGTCGGGGGAGACGAGGACCGTGGTGTGCCACGACTTCGGACCGTCGACGACATCCGGCTGGAACTGCACGTGGTGCACCCACATCGGATGCCCCTGATCCCGCAGCGACACGGCGATCTGCTCGCCGACCTCCTCCGTGGTCTCGGGCAGGGCGACGATGTCGGCGCCGCGCTCGAGGATCTGCCCCGCCACCTCGTCGGCCGAGACCTCGTCGCCCGCGGTGTTCCAGGTGAGCACGCGGACGCTCGTGTCGGTCGCCGCCGGGAGCGTGTCGCCGCCGAATCCGCGCTGGAGCCCGATGAGTCCCGTCGCACCGGCGCCGATCAGTGCGATGATCAGCACGGACGCCGCGAAGCCGCGCAGCGGCCTGGCGAGCAGGAGCAGCAGAGCGACCACCGCGGCCACGAGGAAGGCCGCGAGCACGACGCCCCTGGCCGCGACGATCTGCGCGAACGGGTAGGTCTGCTCGAGGTGGAAGAACTGCGGCCACACCGCGATCGCCGTCGCGATCGCGAGCAGCACCGTGACGAGAATCCCCAGTAGTCGAAGCATCCGCTCCAGCCTAGAAGGCGTCGCTGTGAAGACCCTGCCGCGGTGAGCACGGAGCCCCGGGCCGCGCTGTCGTCGGTACGCTCGGAGGATGGCTCTCGCTCGTTCCGCCCGCTTCGCCGGTCCCGCCGACCTGCACATGCATTCCAACCACTCCGACGGCACGGAACCGCCGGCGGAGGTGGTGCGCCAGGCGCAGCGATTCGGCGTGCGGACGATGGCGCTGACCGACCACGACCGCACCACCGGGTGGGACGAGGCCGCCGCGGCGACGGCCGAGCTGGGCATGACGTTCATCCCCGGCATGGAACTCTCCGCGAAGCACGAATGGCGCAGCGTGCATGTGCTCGGCTACCTGTTCGATCCGCTCGATCCGGCTCTGCGGGCCGAGACCGATCGGATCCGCGACGACCGCATCGGGCGCGCGGAGCGCATCGTCCGCAGCATCGGGCGCGACTACGACCTCGACTGGGACGATGTCCTCGCCCAGACGACGCGGGATGCCACCGTCGGCCGGCCGCACATCGCCGATGCGCTCGTCGCCCGCGGGATCGTCAAGGACCGCACAGAGGCGTTCGACGGCATCCTGCATCCGCGTGAGGGATACTACGAGCCGCACTACGCCCCCGATCCGCTGACCGCGGTGCGGCTGATCACGGATGCCGGGGGAGTCGCGATCATCGCGCACCCCGTCACCGTCGGACGCGACCGCATGATGCCGGTGTCGTTCCTCGAGACGCTGATCGCCGCGGGCCTCGGCGGATTCGAGATCGACCACCGCGAGAACACCGAAGCCGGCAAGAGGACGCTGCGCGCGGTCGTCGCCGCGCACGACCTGATCGTCACCGGCTCCAGCGACTACCACGGCACCGGCAAGCCGAACCTCCCGGGCGAGAACACGACAGCGGATGCCATGGTGGAGCGGTTGATCGAGCGGGCCTCCGGGTCGTCGCCGCGGTATCCCTGAGGGGACGACGAAGGGGCGGATGCCGCGTCTGCGACATCCGCCCCTCTCATCGATCCGTCGGAGTGGCGCTCAGGCGCCGACGACCGGAGCTGCTCCCGCGCCGCCCGAGCCGCCGCGGCGGCGGCGACGGCGACGAGCCGGAGCAGGCTTTCCGTCGTGGTGCTCCTTGCCGGCGCCGTCGTGCGTTCCGGCGCCCTCGGCGCTGCGGTCGGCCGACGAGTCGGACGGCGAATCCGCCGAGGTCGACGTCTCCGCGCCCTCCGCGAACGTGGAGCCCACCGGGTTCGCGCCGCCGCGGCGACGCCGACGACGGCGGGTTCCGCCCTCGTCCGTGCCCTCTGCGGCTACGACGGCGGCGCGCTCGGGGCGCGGCGACCGCTCGGTCTTCACCGACGGCGTCTTGGGCGCGGACACGAGGCGGCCCTTGGTGCCCGCCGGGATGTTCAGCTCCTCGAACAGGTGCGGGCTCGACGAGTACGTCTCGACCGGCTCAGGCTGACCGAACTCGAGGGCGCGGTTGATCAGCGCCCACTTGTGCAGGTCCTCCCAGTCGACGAAGGTCACCGCGATGCCGGTCTTGCCGGCGCGGCCGGTCCGGCCGGCGCGGTGCAGGTACGTCTTGTCCTCGTCGGGGATCGTGTGATTGATGACGTGGGTCACGTCGTCGACGTCGATACCGCGGGCCGCGACATCGGTCGCGACGAGCACGTCGCGCTTGCCGGCCTTGAACGCGGCCATCGAGCGCTCGCGCTGATCCTGACCCATGTCCCCGTGCACGCCGCCGACGTTGAAGCCGCGGTCGCCGAGCTCGTCGACGAGGCGCTGCGCCGCACGCTTCGTGCGGGTGAAGATCACGGTCTTGCCGCGACCTTCCGCCTGCAGGATGCGGGCGATGATCTCATCCTTGTCGAGCGAGTGCGCGCGGTAGACGAGGTGCTTGATGTTGGCCTGCGTGAGCCCCTCGTCGGGGTCGTTCGCGCGGATGTGGATCGGGTTCGTCATGAACCGGCGCGCGAGCGCCACGATCGGTCCGGGCATGGTCGCCGAGAACAGCTGGGTGTGACGCACCGCGGGGACCTTCTGGAAGATCTTCTCGATGTCGGCGAGGAAGCCGAGGTCGAGCATCTTGTCGGCCTCGTCGAGAACGACCTCGGTCGCGTTCGAGAGGTCGAGCAGTCGCTGACCCGCGAGGTCGATGAGTCGACCGGGGGTGCCGACGACGATCTGCGCTCCGGCCTTGAGCTGGTCGACCTGGCCCTCGTAGGCCTTGCCGCCGTAGATGGCGACGACGCTGGTCGAGCGGTTGCTGGTCAGCAGGTCGATGTCCTCGTACACCTGCACCGCGAGTTCACGGGTCGGCACCACGATGAGGGCCTTGACGCCGTGCTCGGGGTTCAGCCCCAGTCGCTGGACGACGGGGATGCCGAAACCGAAGGTCTTGCCGGTTCCGGTCTTTGCCTGGCCGATGATGTCCTGGCCGGGAAGGCCGAGGGGGATGGTCTGCTCCTGGATCGGGAAGGCGTCGACGATGCCCTTGGCGGCGAGTGCGTCGACGATGTCCGGATCGATTCCGAGATCAGCGAAGGTAGTCAATGTTCAGATGCCTGTCCGGCGACCTGCGAAGATCGCCATGTTCACGGATCCACGCCGTCTCTTGTGCCACAGGCGCGGGCCCCGCTCCGACGGCGGGGACAACGACAGCCTACCCGAGGGGGTCGCCCGGACAGGAAGTGCGCGTCGTCCGAGTAATGTGAAGCCCGTGGTGAACTGGTTCTGGAGGCGTAGGGCGCCCCGACGCACGATGACGTTGCGCAGTCGCGGTGATCAGGGCGCGGCGACCCGCGTCGACTTCGCCGAGCTCGCCCCCGAGCTGCCGCGATTCCTCGGGCAGGCCGCCTATCTGCAGCTCGGCTACTTCGAGACGCTCACCCGGTTGATCAGAGCGACCCCCGAGCTGAGCGAGAAGGAGTCCCTCTCCCGAGCGGCGGGCGCCGCCCTGACCAAGCACCGGGCCATCGTCGACCTCATCGCCGCGCGCGGCGACGACCCGACGCAGCTCATGCTGCCGTTCCGCGAGAACCTCGACGCGTTCCGACGCAAGACGATCGGCGCACGGCCGCGCGAGACGCTCCTGGCCGTCTACATCACGGCGGGGATGCTCGACGACTTCTACTTCGCACTCGCCTCGAGCTACGGCGAGACGGGAGAGCGGGTCGCCGCGATCCTCGGCGAGGACGACGCCAGGCACGAGATCGTCGCGATCATCCAGGAGACGATCGACGGAGACGGGGAATGGCGCTCGCTGCTGTCGATGTGGGCGCGCCGCCTGGTCGGCGACACGATCCTCGTGTGCCGGTCGGCTCTGCGTCAGCCCGAGCTCGCGGCGATGAGCGAGGACAGGGTCGAACTGGTCTACACCGAGCTCATGGGTGCTCACGCCCGGCGGATGGACGCGATGGGACTCGCGTCCTGATCGACTCCCGGGCTGGGCGGTCGCGCCGGGATCAGATGCCGAGGGCGGCCTTGTTCTCGGCATCCGCTCGGGTGCGCGCCGCGACGATGGCGATCGTCAGCGCCGCGGCGACCACGACGGAGCCGAGCACGCTCGCGACCCACAGCCAGAGGTTGTCCTCGCCGACGCCGAGCCACTGCAGCCCGGTGTAGACGACAGCGGACAGAGCCGTGGCGATCGCCGGGGTCAGGGCGACTCCTCGGAGCTCCCGCCCGCCGATCAGGAAATGGGCGGCGACGCCGAGGACGCACGCCCCGATGAGCGCGAGCAGGATGTACATCGCGGTGTCAGGCGAAGAAGCCGACGCGACGGGACTCCTCGGTGCCGAGCTCGATGTAGGCGAGGTTCGCGGTCGGGACCAGGTACGAGTTGCCCTTGACGTCGGAGAAGCTCAGGTGGGCCGTGTTCTGCTCGAGAGCGGAGGAGACCTGGCTGCGGACCTCGTCCGCGCTCGAGGCGGTCTCGAAGCTGAGCTCGCGGCCGGTGTTGGTGATGCCGATGCGGATTTCCACGCGTACTCCTGTTTTCCAGTCGACGATGCTGCGGTCGAGTCGACCACGGAGGTCGACGACTGCGCCCAACTCTACCGGGCGCTGACCGGCGGGGATCCTCCGCACGCCCGGTTTCGCCCTGAGCGCACAGGGGTGCCGGATCGCCGGAGCCGACGATGTCGCCGGGCCCCAGTAGCGTGGAGGACATGACAGAGGATGCCGCGCAGAACGCCGTGATCGGCGCCGATGCGACGGCATCCGCAGTCGTCATCGGTGCGCCGGGCACGGGCAAGACCCGCGCGCTCACCGAGCGCGTGGTGCGGCTCCTCGACACGGTCGGGATGCGTCCCGAGCAGGTTCTTGTGCTCACGCCCAGCAGACAGGCCGCCACCGCGCTGCGCGACCGGATCGGTGTGCGCATCGCCCAGGCCACCCCCGGACCGCTGGCCCGGTCGCTCGGCTCCTTCGCCTTCCAGATCGTGCGCGGAGCGATGGTCCGCGCCGGAGCGGAGCCGCCGGCGCTGCTGACCGGTGCCGATCAGGACCGGCTGATCTCCGAGCTGCTCGCGGGCGACACCGAAGACGCGCACATCGACTGGCCCGAGGCCCTGAGTCCCTCCGTCCGGGCATCGAAGGGATTCCGTTCGGAGCTGCGGGCGTTCATCGACGCCTGCGTCGAGCTCGGCGCCCGGCCCGCCGAACTGCGGGCGACGGGCGATCCGGTCTGGACGGCGGCCGCCGACTTCCTCGTCGAGTACCGGGCGGTGCTCGACATGGCGCGCGCCTCCCATCGCGACGCGGCCGATCTTCTCGCCGAGGCCAGCACGATCCTGCAGACCGCCGACGCGGCGGCTCTCGGACCGCTCTCCGACCTGGCCGTGGTGCTGATCGACGACGCTCAGGAGCTCACGCGCGGGGGCGTGGCCGTCGTGCAGGCCCTGCGGCGACGCGGGATCGCGGTGTTCGCCTTCGGCGACCCCGACATCTCCTCGGGTGCGTTCCGCGGCGCGAGTCCCGAGCTCTTCGCCGACCTCGCCGCGGAACTCGGCGCGGTGCACGTGCTCGACGACCCCCACCGTCAGGAGCCCGCACTCACCGCGCTCACGCGCACGGTCACCCAGGCGATCGGCGTCTCGGGGCGCGTCGAGCACCGCCGAGCGCCGCTGCCGCCGGATGCGACGGAGACGCCCGCCACGGTCGCGACATTCGTGGCTCCCTCTCCCTACGAGGAGCTCGACCGCATCGCGGGGGTCATGCGCGGATGGCATCTGAGCGACGACGTGCCCTGGGACCGGATGGCGGTGATCGCCCACGACACCCGCCAGGTGAGCGAGCTCGAGGCCGAGCTCGCCGCACGGGAGATCCCGACCAGGGCGGCGGGGGTGCAGCGACCGCTCGGCAGCGAGTCGGTCGTGCGCGACATCGTGGGGGTCGTCCGCCTGGCGCTCATTCCTCCCGACGAGCGCACCGCGCAGGACTGGGAGGAGGCACTGCGCACGCCGTTCGGCGGGATGGACGCGATCGGGCTCCGGCGGCTGCGCGCGCGGCTGCGGCATCTCGAGCTCGGGCACGGCGGGTCCACTCCGGCGCGCGAACTGCTGGTGCAGGCGCTGACGGCACCGGCGCACCTCGAGCTGATCGACGCCCAGGAGTCCCGCACGGCGGCGCGCTTCGCGCAGACCGTCGCCGAGGTGTCGGCGGGGGCCGCGGCGGGCGAGACGATCCACGACCTGCTCTGGCGGGTCTGGGACGCCGCACGCGCGGTCGACGGGCGGAAGCTGCAGATCGCCTGGCGCGAGATGTCGCTGCAGGCGAGCGGTGCCGAGACCGCACGCGCCCTCGACGCGCTCGTCGCCCTGTTCGGCGCCGCCAAGCGCTTCGTCGAGCGCACCCCGAACGAGAGGGCGGAGGTGTTCGTGCGCGACGTGCTCGACAGCGAGGTCCCCGAGGACTCCCTCTCGAGCCCCGACCGGCCGGGCAGGGTGACCCTGCTCACGCCCGCCACGGCGCTCGGCACCGAATACGACGCCGTCGTGGTCGCCGGGGTGCAGGACGGCATCTGGCCGAACGTGCGTCTGCGGGGCGGACTGCTGCAGACCTGGCGTCTGGCGGATGCGCTCATCGCGGCGAGGACCGGGACGGCGGAGCACGCGCCGGGTGCCCTCGACCGCCGCCGCACCGCACTCCACGACGAGCTGCGACTCTTCGTGCGCGCCATCTCGCGGGCGCAGCGGCGGCTCCTCATCACCGCGGTCGACGACGACGATCTGACGCCCAGCCCGTTCTTCGCCTTCCTCCCGCCACCCGAGCCCCCGGGCCTGCACGCCTCCGCCGAGCATCCGCTTACCCTGCGCGGACTCGTCGCCCGTCACCGACGAGTGCTGACCTCCTCCGCGTCGGCGGCGGATCGACGCGAGGCCGCAGGTCAGCTCGCCGTGCTGGCGAGGGAGGGCGTCCCCGGAGCGGACCCGGCCGACTGGTACGGCATCGCGGCGCCGTCGACGGTCAGCGCGCTGCGAGACCTCGCGACGGAGGGCGCCCGCGTGTCGCCGTCGAGGATGGAGTCGTACGAGGAGTGCGGTCTGAACTGGGCGGTCTCCGCGCTGGGCGGCGACACGGTGATGCCTCCGACCGCGGGCATCGGCACGATCATCCACGAGGCGATGGAGAAGGTGCCCGACGGTGACCTCGAGCGGATGCGGGAGGTCGTGGCCGAGCACTGGCCGGAGCTCGACTTCGAGACCGCGTGGATCGGACGCAAGGAGCGCCGACGTGCCGACATCCTCGTCGATCGCCTACACACCTATCTCGGTGATGTGCGCCGCGACGGCGGCCGGGAGCTCGCCAGCGAGGTGGAGTTCCGGTTCGCGGTCGACGTCGCCGGCGACACCGACGCCCCGCCGGGCGTGCACCCCGTCGACGAAGACGCCGCGAACCGGGCCGTCATCCACGGCTACATCGACCGTGTCGAGCTGTACCCGCCGGGGGCGGGTGATCATCCTCATGCGCGAGGTCAGAAGTGGCAGCCCATCGAGGGCGACGCGGGTCGCGAGCGGGTGGTCGTCGTCGATCTCAAGACCGGGCGAAGCGATCCCGAGTCAGACCCTGCCGTGACCGAGCACGCGCAGCTCGCGGCGTATCAGGTCGCCGTGCAGCAGGGACTCATCGAGGGCGCGCCCGCAGATGCGCTCGCGGGGGCCCGCCTCGTGATCGTCTCGAAGACGCTGGCGAAGAGCGACTACCGGGTGGCTCACCAGCACACCCTGGGCGATGAGGCCAGAGAAGCGTTCCTCCGGCGCGTCGGCGAGGCGGCGAGGGGGATGTCGGCGTCGAGCTTCACCGCGCAGGTCGAGTCGCACTGCGCCGACACGCAGCGTCGGGTGAATCCGTGCCGCATCCATACGGTGCCGGCGGTGAGCTCGTGAGCCTCGACGCGGTGCCGGTGGCCGCCGCCGCGGAGATCGGACACTGGCCAGGCACACGAGGGATCTCCGCGACGGACGTCGCGGCCGCGCTCGGGCAGCCGCCCCCCACTCCCGCGCAGCAGCGTGTGATCGAAGCGCCGCCGACGCCCGCGCTCGTCGTCGCGGGCGCGGGCAGCGGGAAGACCGAGACGATGTCGGGTCGTGTCGTGTGGCTCGTCGCGAACGGTCACGTGCGTCGAGACGAGGTCCTCGGACTCACCTTCACACGCAAGGCCGCCGGCGAGCTGGGCGAGCGCATCGGCGCACGGCTGGCCGTCATCGATGAGTACGGACGGCGCGGACTGCTGCCGTTCCTGCCCGAGATCGTGTCGTCCGGCGCACTCCGACGCGTCGACGACGCGGCACCGGGACGGCAGCGTGAGCTGGTGCGTCTGCACGTGCTCGACGAGCTCGCGGCGCAGCACGGCACGGGCTGGGATCCGGCCACGCCGCGCGCCGCCGAGGAGCTGATGATCCGGCCCACGGTGTCGACCTACAACGCCTTCGCCGACGGCATCGTGCGGGAGCATGCCGCCCGCATCGGTCGTGACACGGACGTCGCGATGCTCAGCCAGGCGGCGTCCTGGATGCTCGCGCGCGAGGTCGTGCTCCGCTCCGACCTGCCCGAGCTGGAGGACATCGACTTCGCGCTCGGCACGGTGATCGACGCCGTGCAGCGCCTGGCCGGCGACGTGCTCGACCACAGGGTCGACCTCGATCGCGCCGTCGCCCTCGCCCGAGAGCAGGCCGGGCAGTTCGAGCCCTACCGCGGCAATGCCGACGTCGAGAAGGCGGCGAGCAACCTCCGGAGCCTGGAAGCCCTCGCCGAACTCGTGCGGGAGTACATCGCCGAGAAGGAGCGCCGGGGGGTGCTGGACTTCGCCGACCAGGTCGGCGGCGCCTACGACATCGTCGAGTCGGCACCGGATGTGCGTGCCGCCCTGCGCGAGCAGCATCGCGTGGTGCTGCTCGACGAATACCAGGACACCTCCGTCATCCAGACGCGGTTCCTCGCCGAGCTGTTCCGCGACTCCGCGGTCATGGCTGTGGGCGACCCGCACCAGTCGATCTACGGCTGGCGAGGTGCGAGCGCCGACAACCTCTACGCGTTCTCCCGCACCTTCTCGAGTGCCTCGCAGGACGCGCAGACCTACAGTCTGATGACGAGCTGGCGCAACGACACCCGCATCCTCGACGTCGCGAACCGCGTTCTCGAGCCGCTGCGGCGTCCCGCGCTCGACGTGCCACCGCTCGAGCCTCGCCCCGGCGCGGGAGCGGGGGCGGTGGACGTGCGGTTCCCCTTCACCGTCGATGACGAGGCGGAGCAGGTCGCGGACTGGTTCGCCGATCGCCGTGTCGCGCACGCCGCGGTATCGGGCTCACCGCACACCGGTGCCATCCTGTTCCGGTCGAAGCGCCACATGCAGACGTTCGCGGCCGCCCTCGCGGCGCGGGGGATACCGCACCGCATCCTCGGCCTCGGCGGGCTGCTGACAACGCCCGAGGTGGTCGACGTGGTCTCGACGTTGCGGGTCGTGCACGACCCGACCGCGGGGTCGGCGCTGATACGGCTGCTCACCGGACCGCGCTTCGCGGTGGGGGTGGCCGACATGGCGGCGCTCTACGATCTCGGGCGCACGCTCGCCGAACGCGACACCGCGATGATGCCCCTGCCCGAAGAGGTGCGCGTGCGATTGCGCTCGTCCCGCGGGGCGGATGAAGCCGTGTCGATCATCGATGCGGTCGACATCGTCCGCGCCGTGCGCGACGACTACCGACTGCTCGAGGGCATCAGCGCGACGGGGCGCTCACGCATCCGCGCCGCCGGAGAGATGCTCGAGCGATTGCGTCGAGCCACCTCCCAGCCGATCCCCGAGCTGATCCGTCTGATCGAGCTCGAGCTGCGACTCGACATCGAACTCGCGGCGAACGAGACCCGCGGCCCCGCACGGGTCGCGGCCACGCAGCTGCGCGCGTTCTCCGACGAGGTGCGCGCATTCCTGTCGGCCGACGAGCGAGGCACGATCGGCAGCCTGCTCGCCTGGCTCGACAAGGCCGAGAGCACCGACGAGCTGATGCCGCGCCCCGAACCCCCGGAGCCGGGAGTGGTGCAGCTGCTGACCATCCACGGCTCGAAGGGGCTGGAATGGGATTCGGTCGCGGTCGTGAGGCTGGTGGCCGACGAGCTCCCCGGCCGCGTCTCGGACACGTCGGGATGGTTCGGATTCGGTGTCGTGCCGTTCGCGTTGCGCGGCGACCGCGATGCGCTGCCGCGTTTCGACTGGGACCCGGAGTCCGCCGTCGGCGACGAGACCGATCCGAAGAGGCGCCAGGCGCTCGCCCAGTCGTCGCTGTCGGGCGGGATATCCAAGGCGCAGCCTCAGGGTGGGGCGCTTCGCCGCTTCAAGAACGCGTACCGCGACTATCAGCAGCAGGAGGAGCGACGGCTCGCGTACGTCGCCGTGACACGCGCCCGTACGGATCTGCTCCTGAGCGGCTCGCACTGGGCCGGGCAGAAGTCGCCGCGGGTGCCGAGCGCCTATCTCGTCGAGGCGATGGAGATCCTCGGCCTCGAACCGGTGGAGCCGGTCGACCCCGACGAGAACCCCTACGAGGGGCCGGGGGCGACGCTGACCTGGCCGCTCGATCCCCTCGGCGCGCGTCGACGGGTCGTGGAGGCCGCGGCATCGGCGGTTCGGGCGGCCGCAGAGAGCGAGCCGGCCGCCTCTCCCGAGCTGTCGAGGCTCCTGGCCGAACGAGCCGCGCGCATGCGAGGGACCGACGCACCGCCGCCCACCCGCGTCCCTGCCTCTCGCTTCAAGGACTACGTCACGGACTTCGGGGGCACGCTGTCATCGATCGTCCGCCCCATGCCGGAGCGGCCGTACCGGCAGACCCGTCTGGGCACGCTCTTCCATGCCTGGGTGGAGCGTCGGAGCGAACTCGTCGGAGTGGGGCGGCGCGTCGACGAGGCCCTCTGGGAGATCGACGACGAAGACGACGCCCCCTTCGGGCAGGACATCGGAGGCGCGGTGGTCTCGCCGGCGGATGCGGCCGATCTCGAGACGCTCCAGGAGATCTTCGAGCGCAGCGAATGGGCGGGACGGCAGCCCCTCGCCGTCGAGATCGAGATCGACTTCGCACTCGGGGGAGGCGCGGCCTCGGGCGACGACGGCCACATCGTGATCTGCAAGCTCGACGCCGTGTACCGCAGGGAGGACCGCGGTGGTCGTATCGAGATCGTCGACTGGAAGACGGGAAAGGCGCCGCGCACGGCGCAGGAGAGAGAAGAGCGGATGCTGCAGCTCGCGCTCTACCGGCTCGCCTACCATCGCCGTTTCGGGGTGCCGCTCGAGGAGATCGACGTGGCGCTCTACTACGTCGCCGACGACCTGATCATCCGCGGTGATCGGATCTACTCCGAGTCCGAGCTCTTCCAGCGCTGGAGCGCAGCACGCGCCGCGCGCTGAGCCTCGTCCTCGGGGTGAGCCTCGTCCTCGGGGGACGACTCGTCCGATCCGTCGGCGGCGTCGACCGACGGGTGCGCTTCAACGGCGTCGTCGCGGCGCTGCGCGTCACCCGGGCGTCCCGGTGCCTGATCCCGGTGCTCGTCCGCGCGCACGGACGAGAGGTCCTCGGTCGCGAGGCTGCCCACCTGCATACGGCGCGCGGCCTCTGCAGCGGCATCGGACATGTCTCCGGTGGCGTCTTCGTCGTGCCACAGCTCGTTCGGGTTGTACGCATCGGTCTGCATCGACGTGTCCACGTCCGCGACGGCGGCAGCAGGCACCCGGTCCAATGCGTCGAGTGCCGAGTCGACACCGTCACGTCGCGAGGCGATCACGCCGAGGTCGTCGTCGTGCAGGCCGTCGGCGAGCGACTCGAGCAGCGCGGCGGCGTCATCGACGATGTCCTGCCGACGCAGCGAGTTGCCGTGCACGAGCCAGCGGGCGAACTCCAGCTCGGCGTGCAACCGCGCACGGACCTCGAGTGCGGCGTCGGTGCCGCGGTCGGCGGCCCTGGCGTACGCCGCATGCACGTCATCCGCCGCGTCGGGGGCCGCCGAGAGCCACGAGAGGTCGATGGCGGGGTCGCCGACGGACAGCGAGTGCCAGCCGAGGAGACCGGTGACCTCGGGGCCGAGATCCGGGTCGTCGCGGAAGAGGAAGGAGGTGGATTGGACGCCTCCGAGCACCACGGTCGACTCGTAACGCCACAGGTCGTCGTCCGCGACGGCGTCGCGCCAGCGGATCGTCAGGCGGGCCGGGACGCGACCGGTGGATGCCGCGGCATCGACGAGGCGGATGAGCTCGTCGCGGCTCTCCTGCGCCGAGCGGGTGGTGAGGCCGGCTCCGCGCACGACGGACGTCGGCAGGGTGTGCACGGCGGCGATCGCGGTGCCCATCGATTCGGCCGCGCCGCGTCCCGCCGGGACCATGGCCGCCTCGATCTGGAATCCGGGCAGCAGCTCGGTCACGAGCGCACGGGAGTCGCCCAGACGGGTCTCGCCGATGTACTCGGGCGCGCGGAAGGGCAGCATCGCGCGCGCACCGGCCGTGAGCGCGCGAAGCGCGAGCGCCTCTGCGGCGAGTTCACGGGCGGTCTCGTCGTCGTCCGCGACGCGGATCGCGAGTTCGCGTCCGTCGGCGAGCGTGGCGACGGCGGAATCGAAGCGCCCGTCGCCGTCGGCGCTCAGCGCGCGGGCTCCGGTCACCTCCGCGCCCGGCAGTGCGGCAGTCACCGCCGCGGCTAGAGTGAAAGGAGAGCGTCGCATACCCCCAGGGTAGGTGGACGCAGGGGCGGTCCCGCTTCCGCCACGCCCGTGAGAGAGGGAGCCGATGACCATGAAGACCACGTCTCTCGACCGCGCCGCGGACCTGAGGGGCGAGCCAGGACTCATCGACCGGCTCCGCGCCGACCGCACGACCCGGGTGATCGCCACGCGTGGCGGTCGGGTGCGCATCGCGGACGGCGACGTCGATCATGCCGCGCTCCTGCGGGTTCCCGCGGAGGAGATCGTCGACGCCACCTGGGCTCTGCTGGGTCGTGACCCCGACGGCCACGCCATCCTGTTGGCCGTCCTGCCGCCTGAGCCCGAGACCGAGAGCGTCGATACGGCCCCGGATGAGATGTGGCTGGGTCTGCGCGATCTGGGTGCCCGCCTCGCCGCCGACGAGACCGAGCTGCTCATCGAGGCTCTCGCCCTGGGCGGCTGGCTGCGGGATGCGCCGTTCTGCCCGTCGTGCGGCGGAGGCACCGAGCTCCGACAGGCGGGGTGGTCGAGGCACTGCCTCGTCTGCGGGCGCGAGCACTTCCCGCGCACGGACCCCGCGGTCATCGTTGCCGTGGAGAGCGCCGACGGCGAGCGTCTGCTGCTCGGCGCCAACGCGAACTGGGGAGGCCGCATGTACTCCTGCTTCGCGGGATTCACGGAGGCGGGGGAGTCGCTCGAGGCCACCGTGCACCGCGAGCTCGAAGAGGAGTCCGGAGTCCGGCTGGCCTCTCTGCGCTACGTCTCCTCGCAGCCGTGGCCGTTCCCGCGCTCGCTGATGCTGGGCTTCCGTGCGGTCGTCCTCGACGAGGGCGATGTGCGCCCGGACGGCGAGGAGATCATCGACGCGCGGTGGTTCACCCGGGCGGAGATCGGTTCCGCTCTCGCCGGTGACGGACCCGTCGGCCTCCCTGGCCCGTCGTCCATCGCCCGTGCCCTGATCGTGTCGTGGTTCGAGGAGCGCGCGTGAGCGCGCTCGACGCACTCGACGAACGGCAGCGGGAGGCGGCATCCGTGCTGCGCGGACCTGTCGCGGTGCTCGCGGGTGCCGGCACGGGGAAGACCCGCGTGATCACCCACCGGATCGCCCACGGTGTGGACACCGGAGCGTACTCGCCTTCGCGCGTGATGGCGGTGACGTTCACCGCCAAGGCGGCGGGAGAGCTGCGGGGGCGCCTGCGGGCGCTGGGCGTCGAGGGCGTCGCCGCGCGGACCTTCCATGCGGCCGCTCTGGCGCAGCTGAACTTCTTCTGGCCGACCCTTGCGGGCGCTCCCGCTCCGTCGATCATCGACAACAAGGTGCGGATGCTGGGGCAGGCCGCCGACGCCATGCGCCTGCGCCCGAGCACCGCCACGCTGCGCGACATCGCCTCCGAGATCGAGTGGCGCAAGGTGTCGATGCTCTCGGTCGACGCGCACGCGGCCCTCGGGCGGTCGGTGAGCGGTGTCGACACGCAGCAGCTGGTGGAGCTGCAGCAGCGCTACGAGGCCCTGAAGGACGAACGGCATCAGCTGGACTTCGAAGATGTCCTGCTGGCGTGCGCGGGGATGCTGGAGGCGGAGTCCCGTGTGGCGGCGTCGGTGCACGAGCAGTATCGGCACTTCACGGTCGACGAGTATCAGGACGTGTCGCCGTTGCAGAACCGTCTGCTCGAGCTCTGGCTGGGCGACCGGCGCGACATCTGTGTCGTGGGCGACGCCAGCCAGACCATCTACTCGTTCGCGGGCGCCGAGCAGCGCTTCCTCTTGGAGTTCGAACGACGGCATCCCGATGCGACGGTCGTCCGCCTCGAGACCAACTACCGGTCGCAGGCCCCGATCCTCGAAGCGGCGAACGCGCTCATGAAGGGCAGGCCGGGTGCGCTCGAGCTCGTCCCGGCGCGCGAGACCTTCCACGCGGATGCCCCCACCGTCACCGCGTACGACTCCGAGCGCGAGGAGGCCGAAGGCATCGCCGCGGCCGTCTCGGCCCGCATCGCCGCGGGTACGTCTCCCGCCGACATCGCCGTGCTCTACCGCGCGCACGCGCAGTCCGCCGCGCTGCAGCAGGCGCTCGCCGCCGAGGGCGTCGCGACCTCGGTGCTGGGCGGCACGCGGTTCTTCGCGATGCCCGAGGTGCGGCAGGCGATCCTCGCGTTGCGAGCAGCGGCGGTCGCTCCCACCGAACAGGGATTCCTCCCGGGTGTCCAGCGCGTCCTGCGCGAGCTCGGTCTGAGCGACGAGCCCCCGGCCGCGGGTGGCGCGCAGCGCGACGGCTGGGAGGCGCGGCGCGCGATCCTCAGGCTCGCGGAGGACGCCGGACCCGACGAGAACCTCCGCACGTTCAGCGACTCGCTGATGGCTCGCGCCAAGGACCAGCATGAGCCGACGCTGCGCACCGTCACGCTGTCGACCCTGCACGCCGCGAAGGGTCTCGAATGGCCGCACGTGCACCTCGCAGGGTGGGCCGAGGGGGCGCTGCCCATCTCGTATGCCACCGGATTCGAGGCCATCGACGAAGAGCGACGTCTCGCGTATGTCGGTGTCACGCGAGCCGCGCGTACGCTGGCGCTCTCCTGGTCTCGATCCGCGGGGCGAGGGGAACGAGCGCCGTCGCGGTTCCTGGCAGAGATGGGGACGACGGCACGCGGCACCGGCATTCTTCGTGAAATGTCACCGAACGCCACTCGCGCCGACCGTCGTCGCTGATCACCGCATACTCGCCCGGTGACGCGGATGCCGCCAGCAGTCGTGCGACGAGGGTGGCCGCGTCGGCGACGCGTGCCGCGCTGAGAGGACCGGCGGGGCGAGCGACGAGCTGCGCGTGCAGCCGCGGCCATGCCGGATCCTTCGCGCGCTCGTGCCCGTCGCGGCAGCTCAGACACGGTGAGATGCCGGGGACGATCACGGGGCCGACGGTCGTCCGCCCGCGCTCCCACGACACCGGCAGGTGTGCGAGGTCGTCGCGCAGGTAGCGTGCGAACTGCAGCGCGGCCGCCGCGCCCTCCACGAGAACGACACCGACGTGTCGAGGATCCCCGCGCACACCGTCAGCCACGCCCTCGTCGACCAGGGCCTCCCGCATCCGGTACTCGCACCGGCCGTCGAGGACGTCGATGCTCTCGACCCACGCGGCCGGGGGAGAGGCGACATCGTCGACCAGCAACGGCTCGAGCCGCGCGAGCAGCCGGCGTGCGTCGGCACGCGGTGCGCCCGCGGCGTGGGCGAGGACGTCGAACGTCGAGCGGCGGAAACCCGCCGCCATGCGGGCGACGAGGCGTTCCACCCACGGTTCGGAGGCGGGGATCCGCAGAGTTCCCTCGATGCCGATCTGCAGGGTGTCGCCATCGCGCCACAGCAACGGGACGGCGGGGTCGAGGCGGGTCGTGATCTGCGGACTCAGCGGAGGCATCCCTCGATTCTGGGGATGATCACGTGGCGCGGGGTGCCGGGAGGACGATCGGTGGAGAAGATCGGGCGCCCCCGCGGTCTGTGCAGGAGAGGTGTCGGCCCTGGTCCGGGCACCTGACCCGGCCCCGGTTCGAGACCGGACCGACGGCCGGGTCAGACCGGTCGCTCGCCCCCGGTCCCGTCGCCCGGCTCCTCGCCGTCGCTCTCCTCGCGGTCGGTTCCGGAAGAGGCGTCATCCGTCTCTCCGTTCCTCTCGGCGGAGAAATCGTCGCCGTCGAGCAGGCGCGCGAGGGCCTCGTCGAACTCGTCGGCGGCCGGCTGCTCGCCACGGGCCGTCGCCTGCAGTCGCGCCACCAGCGCGGAGGGGTCGTCGATGTCCTCCGAGGTGGGCATCAGGTCGGGGTAGTCCCACAGGGCGTCGCGCCCCGCGGCGCCGACCGCGTCGGTGACCGCCTGCCACATGGCCGACGCCTCGCGCAGGCGGCGCGGGCGGAGCTTGAGTCCGACGAGAGCGCCGAGGGCGTCCTCCGCCGGGCCGCCGACCGCGCGGCGACGGCGTGCGGCCTCGGCGATGCGCGCGCCGTCGGGAAGCCGGGAGGTGGCCTGAGCGGTGACGACGTCGACCCATCCGTCGATCGTCGCGACCAGGTTCTCGAGCCGCGCCAGAGCCTCGCTCTGCGCCTCCGTCTGCGAGGGCAGCAGCGCGCCGCCCTCGATCGCCGACCGCAGCTCCTCGGGATTCGAGGGGTCGAGGCGGCTCGCTACGTCCTCCAGCGCGTCGACGTCGACCGTGACGCCGCGTGCGAAGTCGGTGATCTGCGCCATCACGTGCAGGTGCAGCCACTTCGCGTGGCGGTACAGCCGGGCGTAGGCCAGCTCGCGCGTGGCGAGGTAGAGGATGATCTGGTCTTCGGGGATCTCGAGTCCGTCGCCGAAGTCGCTGAGGTTCTGCGGGATCACCGCCGCGGTCCCTGCCGGGAGCACGGGGATGCCGACATCGCCGCCGGACACCACCTCGAGGGCGAGCTTGCCGAGCACCTGTCCGAACTGGGCCGCGAACACCGACCCTCCGAGGCCCCGCATGAGCTTGCCGGCCCCCTGCACGACCTCGCGCATCTCTTCGGGCACCTGGGTGTCGAGGGCGCTGGTGAGCGCATCCGCGATGCTCGTGGACACCGGCTCGGCGATCTCCTTCCACACCGGGAGGGTCGCCTCGACCCACTCGCCGCGGGTCATCGCCCTGGGCCGCTCGGCGAGCTCGGAGATGGTGGTCGCCTCGCTCAGCCACAGATCGGCGAGTGCGAACGAGTCGACGAGCGAGGTGCGCGATCCCTCGGTGATGCCGAGCCCGTCGCGGTTCGCGATGTGCAGCGCCTGACGCAGCGCGTTCTCCCATGCGTCGCCGCCGAAGGCGCCCTGCAGCTGCGACATGATGGTCTGCATCATGGCGGGATCGAGCTGGATGCCGTCCATGCCGGAGAAGGCGTTCCGCAGCGCTTCGGGGTCGATGTCACCGCCGCCCTGGCCGGCCATCATTCGTCGGAGGAACTCTTCGAAATCCTCGGGGGTGGGGTCGTTGTCTGGCATGTCGCTCGCCTCTCAGCACGTCTGAAGCCGTGGCATCTACGCTAGTCACAGGAGTGGCCGCCAGACCCCGACGCGGGCAGATCGCTGTACGCCGCCCGCGAACGACGGAGGAAAACTGTGGATCGAACCCGGTCTGTGAAACTCGGGCTGGGCGTCTGGGCGCTGATCGTCGCTCTGATCGCGCTCGTCGTGCTCACCTTCCTCCCGACGCCCTACGTGATCCAGCGCCCGGGGCCGGTGTACGACACCCTCGGCACCGCCGCCGGCGCCGACGGCGAGCAGGTCCCGCTGATCCAGATCGACGGCGCGGAGACGTACGAGACGGCGGGAACGCTCGACCTCACGACCGTGCAGGTCGTCGGGAACCGCGAGCGCACGCCGAGCTGGTTCGAACTCGCTCTCGCGTGGATGGACTCCTCGCGCGCCGTCGTCCCGATCGACTCGGTGTTCCCCGAGGGCGTGACCACCGAGCAGCGCGACGAGCAGAACGCGACGCTGATGGTCGACTCGCAGCACGAGGCCACGGCCGCCGCGCTCGATGAGCTCGGATACGACACCGGCGCCGAGGTCGTGGTGCAGGAGGTCATCGACGACGCGCCCGCCGAGGGGAGCCTCGAGGCGGAGGACGTCATCACCGCGGTGGACGGCACCGCAGTGAGCTCCGCGAAGCAGCTGAAGCAGGCGATCCAGGACGCCGGCGGAGCCCCCGTCGCGCTCACCGTGCAGCGTGCGGGTGACGAGCACGTCGTCGAGGTCACGCCCGAGGCGCAGACCCAGGGGGATGTCACCACCTGGCTCATCGGCGTCTCGCTGCGCACCGACTACGACTTCGCGGTCGACGTCACGCTGCAGCTCGACAACGTCGGCGGTCCGAGCGCGGGCATGATGTTCGCGCTCGGGATCATCGACACGCTCACCGAGGGCGAGCTCAACGGCGGGGAGAACGTCGCCGGCACCGGCACCATCGAGGCCGACGGGACGGTGGGGCCGATCGGCGGCATCCGTCAGAAGCTCTACGGCGCGAGAGACGCGGGCGCCGAGTACTTCCTCGCCCCGTCGTCTAATTGCGACGAGGTGACCGGGCATGTGCCCGACGGGCTCACGGTGATCAGCACCTCCACCCTCGAGGAATCTCTCGCTGCGCTCGACGTGATCGCCGACGGCGGGGACGTCGATGCGCTCCCGACCTGCGATGTCGTGACCTCCCCGTGACAGGGTGGACAGCCGCCGTACAGTGAGGCGAGCCTAGGATGGGAGGGTGACCTCGACTTCCGCACCGAACCCGGCCACTCCTCGAACTTCGCGAAGAATCTTCGGGATCTCGCTGGCGATCATCGCCGCGCTGATCGCCGCCTTCTTCCTCTTCGCGTCGTTCTACACCGAATACCTCTGGTTCGACCAGGTGGGCTTCACCGGAGTGCTCACCACTCAATGGTTCGCCACGGCGGTGATGTTCGTCATCGGTTTCCTCGGCATGGCGGTGCCGCTGTTCGTCGCCATCCAGCTGGCCTACCGTCTGCGGCCCGTCTACGTGCGCCTCAGCTCGCAGCTGGACAGGTACCAGGAGGTCATCGAGCCGCTCCGTCGCCTCGCGATGTGGGGCATGCCCATCTTCTTCGGCCTGTTCGCCGGCTTCTCGGCCGCCAGCCAGTGGAAGACCGTGTGGCTGTGGGCCAACGGCGTCACCACCGACACCACCGACCCGCAGTTCGGCGTCGACACCGGCTTCTACATGTTCGCGATGCCGTTCTATTCGATCCTGCTCGCGTTCGTGTCGGCCGTGCTGCTGCTGACGCTCGTCGTCACCGCACTCGTGTCGTACCTCTACGGGTCGGTGCGCATCGGCCAGGGTGAGCTGCGCATCTCCAAGCCCGCGCGCATCCAGCTCGCGATCCTCGCAGGTCTCTACCTGCTCGTGCAGGCGGCGAGCCTGTGGCTCGACCGGTTCAAGACCCTGGTCGCCCAGGACGATCGCATCGTCGGCCCCGCCTACACCGGCGTGAACGCGACGATCCCCGGTCTCGCGATCCTCACCATCATCGCGGCGATCGTCGCGATCCTCTTCTTCGTCACGGCCGTCATCGGTCGCTGGCGCTTCCCGCTGGCCGCGACCGCGCTGCTGATCGTCGCCTCGCTCGTCGTCGGCGTCGGCTTCCCGTGGGCGGTCACGACCTTCCAGGTGCGCCCGAACCAGAACGCCTACCAGGCGGAGTTCTACCAGCGGAACATCGACGGCACGAAGGAGGCGTACGGGGTCGCCGATCTCGAGACGACTCCGTTCGAGGCCGAGACCGATGCCGAGGCGGGTCAGCTGCGCGCGGACGCCGAGACGACGGCATCCATCCGCATCGTCGATCCGGCGGTCATCAGCCCGGCGGTGCGTCAGCTCGAGCAGTACCGCGGGTACTACCAGTTCCAGCAGAACCTCGACGTCGATCGGTATGAGATCGACGGGGAGATGCAGGACACCGTGGTGTCGGTGCGAGACCTCGACATGGAGGGCGTCGACGTCAGCAACTGGAACAACCGCGCCGCGGTCTACACGCACGGCTACGGTCTCGTGGTCGCGGCAGGCAACCAGCGCACGAGCGACGGGGAGCCCGTCTTCCTCGAGCGCGGCATCCCCTCCGCGGGATTCCTCACCGACCAGGAGAACTTCGAGCCCCGCGTGTACTTCGGTGAGAACTCGCCCGAGTACTCGATCGTCGGGTCGCCCGACGGATCGGACCCGGTCGAGATCGACTACCCGCGCGGCAAGGACGGCTCGAACGAGACCAAGACCACGTTCGAGGGCGACGGTGGGCCGAAGATCGGCAACACCTTCACGAAGCTCCTCTACGCGCTGAAGTTCCAGTCCGAGCAGATCCTGTTCTCCAATCTGGTGAACGACGAATCGCAGATCCTGTACGACCGCGATCCGAAGACCCGAGTGCAGAAGGTCGCGCCGTACCTGGAGCTCGACAGCGATCCGTACCCGAGCGTGGTCGACGGCAAGATCGTCTGGATCGTCGACGGCTACACGACCAGCGCCACGTACCCCTACTCCACGAACGTGAGCCTCTCGGAGGCGATCGCCGACTCGAACCTCCCGTCGCCGACCCTCGCGATCGACGACATCAACTACATCCGCAACTCGGTCAAGGCCACGGTCGACGCGTACGACGGATCGGTGACCCTGTATGCCTGGGACGACAAGGACCCGGTGCTGCAGACGTGGCAGAACATCTACCCGTCGACGCTCAAGCCGGTGAGCGAGATGTCGTCCGACCTGATGAGCCACGTGCGGTACCCGACCGACCTGTTCAAGGTGCAGCGCGACGTGCTCGGGATCTACCACATCGACACCGCCGGCTCGTTCGCGCAGCAGGACAACCGCTGGCAGACGCCGAACGACCCGCGCAGCGACGCGGTGCTGCAGCCGCCGTACTACCTGACGATGCAGATGCCCGGACAGGACTCCCCGCGGTTCTCGATGTTCTCGACGTTCATCCCGTCGGCGACCGGGAGCGGCGGCAACCGCGACGTCCTGATGGGCTACCTGGCGGTCGATTCGGACGCCGGCTCCGAGGCCGGCGTCAAGGGCGAGGGCTACGGACAGCTCAGGATGCTCGAGATCGACACCGATACGACGGTGCCGGGCCCCGGCCAGGTGCAGAACACCTACAACTCCGACACCGCCGTGGTGCCGCAGCTGAACCTGCTGCAGCAGGGTGAGTCGGAAGTCCTCTACGGCAACCTGTTGACGCTGCCCGTCGGAGGCGGTCTGCTCTACGTGCAGCCGGTCTACGTGCAGTCGTCGGAGGGCACCAAGCTGCCGCGTCTGCAGAAGGTCCTCGTGGCCTTCGGCGACAAGGTGGCGTTCGAGGACACCCTGACCGCAGCCCTCGACACGCTCTTCGGGGGAGACTCGGGCGCGACCGGCGGTGACGACCAGGTCGAGCCGACGCAGCCCGATCCCGATACCGGCGAGGTTCCGACCGAACCGACGACGCCCACCGATGCACAGGCCGAGGCGCTCGACGCTGCGCGTCAGGCGCTCACTGACCGTGACGCCGCGCTCAAGTCCGGCGACCTGACGAAGTTCGCCGAGGCGGACAAGCGTCTCACGGACGCGGTCAACACGCTGCTCGGACTGGAGTCGACGTCGGGGGAGTGATCCCGCAGTGAGAGATACAGAATGGGCGCCCCTCCGGGGGCGCCCATTCTGGTTTCGTGCTTCGATCCACCTCATCCCGGTATCGTCCGGCGGGTACCGACTTTCCGGGTCTGTCTCGAGCTCTTCGACCAGGGGAACGATCAGGTTCCACATGGGGCCAATGCTCCGGTGTCCTGGGAACGACCTCGAGGGACTCTCTGCGTCCCTCGAACGCTGGCGGAAGTGGTGGGCGGTAGCCGTATCGGTGACCGGCGTGTCCAGTGACGACCACTTCGATGCGTCCCATGACGCTCGGTGACTGTCAGCAGCGGTGTGCAGGAGCCTCGCCACCATGACCGCGTTCCGATTCGTGTGTCGTGGACAGCACGTCATGAGGCAGGAAAGCAAAAGGCCCCTGATCAGGATTTCTCCTGATCAGGGGCCTTTCTTGTGTCGCATTCTCGTTGCGGGGACAGGATTTGAACCTGCGACCTCCGGGTTATGAGCCCGGCGAGCTACCGAACTGCTCCACCCCGCGGCACGAGTTACAGCCTAACACGGATTCTGAGGGCTCGCGAATCGAGGTCGGCCCCGGCGCGATGGGGGAGGATGTGAGCATGCCCGCATCCGCCGCCGTGCCCGTCGCCGTCTGCCAGTTCGCTCCGACGGGCTCCCGCGAAAGCAACCGTGAGCGCCTCGCCGAGCTCGTCGTCGCTGCCGCTGCCCGAGGCGCGCGACTGATCGTCTTCCCCGAGTACTCGAGCTACTTCGTCGATCCCATGGACGACACGCTCGCCGCGAATGCGGAGACGCTGGAGGGCGACTTCGTCACGACACTGCGGGCCCTGGCGGCAGACCACGGCGTCGTGATCGTCGCGGGCCTGGTCGAGCGCGCCTCCGACGCCGCGCACGTGCACAACACCGTCGTCGCCGTCCGCGGCGACGGCATCCTCGGCGTGTACCGCAAGCAGCACCTGTACGACGCCTTCGGACAGAAGGAGTCCGACTGGATCGAGGCGGGCGAGCTCACGGCGCCGACCTTCGAGGTCGCCGGCATGCGCTTCGGGCTCATGACCTGCTACGACCTGCGCTTCCCCGAGGTCGCACGCACGCTCGTCGATGCCGGCGCCGACGCGCTCGTCGTCCCCGCCGAATGGGTGCGCGGCCCCCTCAAAGAGCATCACTGGACCACATTGCTCGCGGCGCGCGCGATCGAGAACACCGTCTACGTGGTCGCGGCCGATCACCCGACCCCGGTCGGGGTGGGACACTCGCAGATCATCGACCCGCAGGGCGTCGTCCTGGCCGGAGTCGGAGTGAGCGAGGGCATCGCCGTCGCAACCGTGGAGCGCACCGTGATCGAGCGGGTTCGCGAGAGCAACCCCGCCTTGCAGCTCAGACGGTACCGGGTCAGCCCGCGCTGACCGCGGGAGCCGCTCCGTCGATCAGAAGTCGGCGGCGCTGAGCCGCGCGGCGGCCTCCTGCAGCACGTCGATGCGCTTGCACGCGGCGAACCGCACGAGCCCGGCGTACTCGTCTCGCCGCTCCGCCGACACGAAGGCGCTGAGCGGGATCGCCACGACACCCGCCCGCTCCGGCAGCTCGCGGCAGAACTGCGCCGCATCCGCACCGCCGAGCCCCGACGCATCGGCGACGGTGAAATAGCCCCCCTGTGGCGCATGGACGACGAACCCGGCGGCCCTCAGCCCGGCGCCGAGGATCTCGTGCTTGCGCGCCAGTGCCGCCGCCGCCCCCGTGAAGTAGTCGTCGCCGAGGCGCAGACCGACGGCCACAGCGGGCTGGAAGGGCGAGCCGTTCACGTAGGTCATGTACTGCTTCAAGGTCAGGACGGCGGTGATCAGCGCGGCGGGGCCGTGCACCCAGCCGATCTTCCAGCCCGTGGCCGAGAACGTCTTGCCCGCCGAAGATATCGTCAGCGTGCGCGCCGCACCACCGGGCAGCGCGGCGATCGGAGTGTGCGGGGAGTGGAACGACAGGTGCTCGTAGACCTCGTCGGTGACGATGGTCGCGTCGTGCCGCTCGGCGAGTCGGATGACCTCGTCGAGCACCTCCCGGTCGAACACCGCACCGGTCGGATTGTGCGGGACGTTGACGAGGATGATCCGGGTGCGGTCGGTGACGGTCGCCGCGAGCAGATCCAGATCCGGTCGGAAGTCCGGAGCGCGCAGGGGGACCGTCCGCAACCGTGCGCCCGCCAGCGCGACCGCCGCCGCGTACGAGTCGTAGTACGGCTCGAAGACGACCACCTCGTCGTCCGGTCCGTCGATCAGCGCGAGCAGAGCGGCGGTCAGCGCCTCCGTCGCACCGGCGGTCACGATCACCTCGTTCGAGGGGTCGACCTCCAGTCCGTAGAAGCGCTGCTGGTGCTCGCTGATGGCGGCGAGCAGATCGGGCGCGCCCCGACCGGGCGGGTACTGGTTGACGCCCCGGGAGATCGCCTCGCGGGCGGCCTCGAGCACCTGCCTGGGACCGTCCTCGTCGGGGAAGCCCTGCCCGAGGTTGATCGCCCCGGTTCTGGCCGCAGCGGCGGACATCTCTGCGAAGATGGTGGGTGCGACGGTTCCGTCGGCTGCGAGCAGGCCGGCTCCCGCTGCCGTACGCCGCCAGGCGCCGGGGATCTCATTCATGGAGAACAGGCTAAGGCCATAGCGGAAACTCATCTGCACCATACGAAACGCACAGACAGAGTCGTCATTCTGAAGGGGCGTTGTTGAAGGAGCACACACCATGAACGAAGACAACACCCACGACCACACGTCACCCGCGTCGAACGACGCCGTGCCGTCCACCGAGGTGCCAGGGGCCGTCGACCATTCGACGACGAACGGCGCCGCTGAGACCCGCACCGACCTCCCCGCCCCCGCGCCCGTCGGCCAGGGACACGAGATGCCGCAGACGTTCACCTCGGCGCCTGCCGCGGTCACTCCGCCGCAGACGCCTGCGGCGTCGCAGAATCCCGCACCGGGTGGCGCTCCCGCGTTCGCCGCGCCCCACGCTGCACCCGTGCCGCAGCAGCCCGCGGCGTTCGCTGCTCCGAGCGGTGTCGGTGCCCCGGACGCATCGGCATACGGATCGGCCCCGGCGCACCCCGGCGCCCCCACCTCGACCGCGCCCGGCGCGGCGTTCGGCATCCACTCCGCGGCCCAGCCAGGGCAGGGCGAGCCGTTCGCGGCTCCGGTGAAGGCCAAGGAGAAGCCCCGTGCCGGTGTGAAGTTCGCCGCCATCGTGGTCGCCGCCGCGCTCGTCGGCGGTGTCGCCGGATTCGGCGGGGGAGCCATCCTCAACGGGATCTCCAACCAGACCTCGACCGGGGTCGCGCAGGGACCCGACACCGTGACGGTGAACAATCCGGGTTCCGTCAACGAGACCACCGCCGTCGCCACGGAGGCGCTGCCGTCCGTCGTCACGATCGAGGTCGCGGGCTCGGACCAGGGCGGCAGCGGTTCGGGCGTCATCATCAGCGACGACGGCTATGTGCTCACGAACACCCACGTCGTGACCCTCGGCGGTGCGGTCGCCGATCCGACCATCCGGGTCACGACGTCGGATGGCCGCATCTACGCGGCGACCGTGGTCGGCACCGACCCGATCTACGATCTCGCCGTCATCAAGCTGACCGACGCGAAGGACCTCACCCCGATCGAGTTCGCCGACTCCTCATCGCTCAACGTGGGAGACACGGCGGTGGCGCTCGGTGCGCCGCTCGGTCTGTCGAACTCGGTCACCACCGGAATCGTCAGCGCCCTGAACCGCAGCATCCAGATCGCCTCGTCCGCGCTGCCCGACTCGTCGTCGGAAGACGCTCCCCAGCAGGAGGAGACGCCGCCGGAGGGTCAGGGTCAGGGGCCGTTCCAGTTCGATCTGCCGGGGAACACCTCCCAGCAGAGCTCCGACTCGATCTCGATCGCCGTCATCCAGACGGACGCCGCGATCAATCACGGCAACTCGGGCGGCGCGCTCGTCAACAGCAAGGGCGAGCTGATCGGCATCAACGTGGCCATCGCGAGCTCGGGCAACTCCGAGGAAGGCGGATCCATCGGCATCGGCTTCGCGATCCCCTCGAACATCGCCGAGCGCGTCTCGAAGGAGATCATCGCCGACGGTGCGGCGACGCACGGTCTGCTCGGCGCCTCGGTGCAGGATGCCGCCAGCGCGGAGAACGCCGCGGTCGCCGGTGCGCTGATCGCCGATGTGTCCGGTGGAGGCGCCGCCGCCACCGGTGGACTCAAGAAGGGCGACGTGGTCACCGCCTTCAACGGCGTCCCGATCACGAGCGCGACGGATCTGACCGCTCAGGTCCGCGCGGCCGCAGGCGGCAGCGATGCCAAGGTCACCTACATCCGCGGAGGCAAGCAGTTCGAGAGCGACGTCACACTGGGAGCTCTCGCCGGCTGATCACCCGGACCACCCGGTCACCGAGAAGGACGCCACCCCGCGATAGGCTCGCGGAGTGGCGTCCTTCTCTTTCGGCTCCGGCAATGCGGCCAAGCTGCTGCGGATCCCGGTCTACCTCGCCGGTCGCGTCGGCACATCTCTCGTACCGCGCGGCTCACGCTGGGTGTTCGGGTGCGGAGCCGGCATCGGAGACGGCGCGCTCGCGCTGCAGCGGCACGCTGCGTCCCAGGGCCACGAGACGCTCTGGCTCACGTCCTCGGATCGTGAGGATGCCGACGCCGCCGCATTGGGCCTGCGTACCGTGCGCAAGCACGGGCTGCGCGGGTGGTGGGCGACCGCGCGGGCCGGCGTCGTCGTGGTGACCCACGGCTTGGGCGATGCGAACCGCTACGCGATCGCCGGCGCCTTCGTCGTGCAGCTCTGGCACGGCATCCCCCTCAAGCGCATCGGCCTGGACTCGCCCGCCACGACGCAGGTCCCCGACGTTCCGGGTGCGCCTGTGCTCCGACGCCTCGTCGAGTTCCTCTACCGTCGGGCCGCACAGCGCATCCGCGTGCTCCCGGCCGCGTCGCATCGATCCCGCGGACGCCTCGAGTCGGCATTCGGCCTCGGCGACGATCGGGTGGTCGTGACCGGCGAGCCCCGCGTCGACGTGCTCTCCGCGGGGGAGCCCGAGGCGCGGCGGGCGACGGCATCCATCGCCCTCGACCGTGCACTCGGGGAACCGCGGAGGTCCTCCCGCACGATCCTCTACGCGCCGACCTGGCGCGACGGCGCACCCGACCCCGCGATACCGGATGCGGCGCAGTGGGTGCGGATCATCCGCATGCTGGAGGAGCACGATGCCGTGCTCCTCGTCCGTTCGCACCCGCTCGGTGAGGGCGGGTACGCCCCTCCGCTGCCGACCGCGCGGGTGAAGATGCTCGGATCGGGCGTGCTCGCCGACGTGACTCCGGTGCTGCCGGCGGTGGACCTGCTGATCACCGACTACTCCTCGCTCGCCTACGATGTCGGGCTCCTGGCGATGCCGGTGCTCTATCTCGCACCCGACGTCGTCGAGTACGGCCGCGCCCGCGGGTTCTACGGGCGGTTCCAGGACGTGGCGGGCGACGAGTACGCGGCGGACTGGGATGCCGTGGTGCCGCAGCTGTCGGCCCTGCTGGAGGACGACGACGTGTTCGCCGCCGCCGCCGAGCGTTCCGCTACGCTCAGCGCGGAGATGCATGCGTTCCGCGACGGGTGCAACACCCAGCGGGTGTACGAGAAGATTCGCGCGCGCGGTGTCGCCGCGCCGAAGGGAGCAGTATGACCACGGCCCGGATCGATGATGCGGCGGAGACGCTCGTCATCGCAGGGACCGGTCCGCGTCCCTCCACCGCCGAGCTGATCGGGCCGCGCGCCAGGGTCACCGCTCGGATCACCGGCGGAGGCAAGACGTGGAAGGCGACCGTCCCCCTTCGTGCGTCGCGATGGGGTGGGGCCGAGCTGCCGCTCCCGGCCGGAGACTACGAGATCCGCATCCCCGGCGTCGACCTCGCGGGTCTCGCCGTCGCCCCGGAGGTGCTGTCCGGAGTGCGCATCGCGGTCCGCGGCGCCACGGCCGCCATCGCGGCGCCCATCGATCCCGCCTACGAGACGCCCGAGGGGCAGGCGACCCTCGAGGGACGCTACCTGGCGCACACCGGCGGAACGGAGAACGCGGTGTTCTTCGAGAGCTTCTACGGGCGCACCGTCGGGTGCAACCCGCAGGCCATCGATCGAGCACTCGCCGTGGCGGCGCCGGCGGTCGTGCGCTACTGGAGCGTCGCCGATCTCTCGGTGGCGGTTCCCGACGGCGCCATCGCGGTCGTCGAGGGCAGCCCGGAATGGTGGCGCGCTCGTGCGGACGTCCGGCTCCTCGTCGTCAACGACTGGCTGCGCCGGCGCTTCGTCCGCAAACCGGGCCAGAAGGTTCTGCAGACCTGGCACGGCACTCCGTTGAAGAGACTCGCCCTGCACAGGCCGGGGTTCGACCTGCGCCGTATGGCCGCCGTCGTGAAGGAGTCCCGCCGGTGGGACGTCCTGCTCGCGCAGAACGCGTATTCGGAGCGCATTCTCCGCAAGGCATATGCCTTCTTCGGACGCCCCATCTGGGTCGAGGGGTACCCGCGCGACGATGTGCTGGTGACGGGTGACCCCGCGGCGATCCGCGCCGACCTCGGGATCGGCCCCGACGAACGCGTGCTGCTCTACGCACCCACGTGGCGCGATGACCGCGCCGGGATGGTCGACTTCGTCGACGCGGAGGCGCTCGCTCGGCAGACGGACTCCGTCGTGCTCGTCCGTGGTCACTCCCGCACGATCGACACCGATCGCGACCGTGCCGGTGCTCGTGTGATCGACGTCACCGGATATCCGGAGACCTCGCAGCTGCTGCTCGCCGCCGACGCGCTGATCACGGACTACTCCTCGGTGATGTTCGACTTCAGCGTCACGGGCAAGCCGATGTTCTTCCTCGTACCCGACCTCGACCACTACCGCGGTCAGCTGCGCGGTTTCTACTTCGACCTCGAGAGCAGGGCACCCGGCCCGCTGGTCCGTTCGCAGGAGGAGCTCGTCGCCGCGCTCGCCGATTCCACGCTCGCGGAGGCGTTCGCACCGCGGTACGCGGCGTGGCGGGCGCAGTTCAACGCCCGTGACGACGGCCACGCGGCGGAGCGGGTGGTCGCACGCATCCTCGACCAGGGGTACGTCACCCGCTGACCCGCGGGCGGCGGCAGGCGCGGAGGGACCGTCGAGGTCGCCGAAGCGGTCGTGGAGGTCGCCGGAGCGGTCGTCGCCCCGCCACCGCTCGCGTCCGGCTCAGGGGAGCGGGGTGTTGCGGGTGCCGAGCCTCGACGCGTCGACGGTGTCACGGGCTCCGCGGAGCACGCCGCCCAGGAACCCGAAGCCCCACGAGAGGTGCATCGTCGGCAGCACGGCGGCCGTCCACAGCCGTTGGCGCGGGCCGCCACCGCCGGGCAGAGCGGCCACGACGATCACGAGGAGCACATAGGCGAGCAACGGCAGGTAGATCACCGCGGAGAGGATCGTGGAGAGGACCCCGGTCACGGCGCCGACGAGCTGCGTGACGCCGAGCAGCACGGCGGTGGCGAGCAGTGCGACGAGCGCGGGCGGTGCGAAGAAGCGGACGCCGTTGCGGCGCCCGTACCGGCGCACGAGCTCGCCTCTCCACGCTCCGGTGGCCCGGAACTGCCGGGCCAGACGCAGCCAGCTCTCCCGCGGCCAGTACGTGACCGAGAGGCTCGGATCGAACCACACCCGATGTCCGGCCTGACGGATGCGGAGGTTGAGCTCCCAGTCCTCGCCGCGGCGGATCGACTCGTCGAAGAGCCCGACCTCCTCGAGCACCTCGCGGCGCATGACGCCCAGGTAGGCGGATTCGGCCTCGCCCTCGTGCGTCCCTCCGTGATAGGCGCCTCCGCCGAGTCCGACAGGTGAGTTGTACAACCGTGCGACGGCTCGCTGGAACGGCGTCCTGCCGTCCGCATGCATCACGCCGCCGACGTTCGCGGCGCCGGTGCGCCGGAGTGTCTCAAGGGCGCGCGCGGCGTAGCCGGGGGAGAGCTCGGAGTGGGCGTCGACCCGCACGATCGTGGCGTATCGGCTCGCTCGGATCGCCGCGTTCAGTCCGACGGGGATGTGCGCGGCCGGGTTCTCGACGAGCCGGATCCTCTCGTCGTCGGCGGCGAGGCGCTGCGCGAGGGCGGTGGTGCCGTCGGTCGACGGTCCGAGGGCCAGCACGAGTTCGGCGGGCACCGTCAGCTCCTGCGCGAGCACGGAACGGACGGCGTGCTCGAGGTAGGCGCGCTCGTTCAGGACGGGCATGACGAAGGACACCCCGTGGTCGGAGGCGTCGATCTCGTTGTCAGGCACATGACGATCATGGCATGTGCTCTCGGACGTTCGCTGATGCGGGCACCGGCCGCCCGGGATCGGCTGAGAACCGCGGGTCCCACTCGGTATCCTGGAGGGATGGGTGCTGTGTCCGATGCGAAGAAGGCCTACCGTCTGCTGAAGAGGGCTCTCGCCTCGCGTACCGCGGTGCAACGGGTCCGCCGCAGGCTGGCCGATCGGGAACCGCATCCGTCAGGGCGTTACCAGATCGCGGTCTACTTCGCCGACGGTGCGGTGAACATGTACCAGATGCGGCAGTGGTACCGTCCGCTGGCGGAGCTCGCGAAGCGCTGGCCGGTCGTCGTGCTGGCGCGCTCGGCCACGGGCGCGGACAGGCTCCTCGACGAAGACGGCCCTCCGGTCGCCTTCGTCCCGACCGTGCGCGACCTGGAGCAGTTCGTCGCCTCGCAGGACATCCGCATCGTCCTGTACGTGAATCAGAACACGCGCAACTTCCAGATGTTCCGCTACGGTCGCCGCTGGCATGTGTTCATCAACCACGGCGAGTCCGACAAGATGTACATGACGACGAATCAGTACAAGGCCTACGACTACGCGCTGGTCGCGGGGCAGGCGGCGCGGGACCGCCTCTCACGCACGCTCTGGGACTGGGACATCGAGCGCCGCACCCTCGAGATCGGCCGCCCGCAGGCCGACCACTATTCGGGCACGCTCCCGTACACCCCCGATGACCGCACCGTCGTGCTGTACGCGCCGACGTGGGAGGGCGACCGGCCGAGCGCCCACTACGGTTCGATCGCCTCGCACGGCGAGGCACTGGTGGGTGCGCTCCTCGCGTCGTCCGCGCATCGCGTCGTCTACCGGCCGCATCCTCGCAGCGGCGTGGTCGACGACGCCTATGGCGCCGCGCACCGGCGGATCGTCGCGGCGATCTCCGCGGCGAACGCCGCCGATCCCGCAGCGCAGCACGTGTACGACAACGGTCCGGACCTGGGCTGGCAGCTGGCCGCCGCCGATGTCGCGATCGTCGACATCTCGGCCATGGTCTACGACCGCCTCGCCGTCGGCAAGCCTCTGATGATCACCCGCCCGGTCGACGACCGCGCGTCGATCGACACGAACGGCTACCTCTCGGACTGCGAATGGCTCGAGGCGGATGCCGCCTCCGGCATCATCGCGGAGGTCGAGCGCGTGCGCGCGGACGAGGGGGCCATCGCCCGGTTGCGGATGTGGGTGCAGCACTACTTCGGCGACACGACACCCGGAGTCGCCACCGCGAAGTTCCACGGTGCGATCGAGGAGCTCATGCGCCGGTGGGACCGCTGGCAGGCCCACGAGATCGGTGCCGTGCGTCCCGACGAGGATGACGACGACGAAGAGGCCGACGAGGAGGAGGTCTGATGGACCTCACCGCGACCAGGGGAGTGGCCTCCCGGCTCGAAGTCCTGCCCGCCATCGGCTCCACGAACGCGGAGCTCTCCGAGCGCGCGGCCGATGCCCGGGAGTGGCCGCATCTCTCGGTGCTCCTCACCGACACCCAGACGGCGGGGCGTGGACGGCTCGACCGCTCGTGGACGGCCCCTCCCGGATCCTCCCTCGCGGTGTCGGTGCTGCTTCGCCGGCTTCCGGCCGACCCCGATGTGCGCGCCTGGATCCCCCTCGCAGCGGGTCTCGCGATGTCGGAGGCGATCGCGGAGCAGCTGCCCGAGCACCGGGTGGCGGTCAAGTGGCCGAACGACGTCCTCGTGGAGGGGCGCAAGATCTGCGGCATCCTGGCGCAGGCGACATCCGATGCCGTGATCGTCGGCACCGGCGTCAACACCGCGATGACCGCCGCGGAGCTTCCGGTGCCGACGGCGACGTCGTTCGCCGCACTCGGTGTCCGCGCCGATGCGGACCGGCTGCTCTCGGTCTACCTGCGGCAGCTCGACTCGCGGATCTCCGACCTCGCGGAGGCCGGTGATGCCGTGGCCGGCGGGCTGCATGCCGCCGTCTCGGCGCGGTGCGCGACGATCGGGCTCGACGTGCGGGTGACTCTCCCCGGGGAGCGCGTGCTCGTGGGCACCGCCGTCGCCGTGGATCAGGCCGGTCGGCTCGTCGTGCTCTCCGCGGGCGAGCACGTCGCCGTCTCGGCCGGCGACGTGGTGCATGTCCGACCGGCCCGAGTCTGACACGCCCGAGTCTGACACGCCCGGGGCGCGCAGGCCGATGTCGGTCGTTCCAGGCACAATGGAGAAGTGACGCAGCCAGTGACCCTCGGCGGACGGCCGACGATGCCACCTCCCGGTGTGCCCTCTGAAGAGCTGCTGATCGCGCGGTTCCGTGGTCACGCCCGACGGCTGTTCTGGTCGGCCCTCGTGCTCATCGCGGTGTTCGGCGCCACCGCGTACTTCTACGACAATCTCCCTGCCCCGTTCGAGGACTGGATGCTCCTCAGCGCTGCCGGAGGCCTCGTGCTGCTTCTCGTGGTCGTGCCCTACATCGTCTGGTACTCGCGCTCGGTGACCGTCACGACGCGACGGGTCATCGTGCGCCACGGCGTCGGCGCGCAGAGCCGTCGAGAGATGTCCCACGCACGGGGCTACACGATCGGCGTGCGTCGAGGCGTCCTGCAGCGGATGTGGGGGACGGGGACGATCTCGCTCTCCAATGGCGTCGATGCGCCGCTGCGACTGGCCAACGTACCCAACGTCACCCTGGTTCACGAGACCCTCGCCGACCAGATCGAGGTCAGTCAGATCCTCGCGCACCGCGACGCGCAGTCCGGGTCCGACACCGCCTCGTTCTGAGGTCGCCGCGTGGCCGGGCCGCGCGAGGAGTGTGTGTTCGATCGCTGCGGTGATGCGCGAGAATGGTCAGGACGATGGGAGACGGCACATGGCGTTGCGTGTGGGTGTGATCGGTGGAGGCCAGCTGGCCAGGATGATGATCGCTCCGGCGGTGGAGCTCGGACTCGACCTGCGGGTGCTGGCCGAAGACGAGGGGATGTCGGCCGGCCTCGCCGCGACCGCCGTCGGCGACTATCACGACCTCGATGTCGTCCGCGCGTTCGTGCAGGACGTCGACGTCGTCACCTTCGACCACGAGCACGTCCCGCAGGACATCCTCCGAGCGCTGGTCGCGGACGGTGTGGCCGTGCACCCCGGACCGGATGCCCTGCAGTTCGCCCAGGACAAGCTGCTCATGCGTGCGCGCCTCGCCGAGCTCGGTGTGCCGCAGCCCGAGTGGGCGCCGGTGCGAGACGCCGTGGAGCTGCAGGCGTTCCTCGACGACCACGGCGGCAGAGCGGTGGTGAAGACGCCACGCGGCGGGTACGACGGCAAGGGCGTGCGCGTGGTCCGCTCCGGCAGCGATGCCGTCGACTGGTTCGACGCGCTCGCCGACGGTGATGCGCTCCTCGTCGAAGAGCTCGTCGGCTTCGTGCGCGAGCTCGCCCAGCAGGTGGCGCGTCGTCCCGGCGGGCAGATCGTGGCCTACCCCGTCGTCGAGACCGTGCAGCGCGACGGGGTGTGCGCCGAGGTGCTCGCTCCCGCACCGCAGGCGTCGGAGCGGCTCGTCCAGCTGGCTGAGGAGATCGGGCGTTCGATCGCCGAGGGGCTCGGCGTCACCGGCATGCTGGCGGTCGAGCTCTTCGAGACGGACGACGAGCGCATCCTCGTCAACGAACTGGCGATGCGCCCGCACAACAGCGGGCACTGGAGCCAGGACGGCGCGGTGACCGGGCAGTTCGAACAGCATCTCCGGGCGGTGGCCGATCTCCCACTCGGCGACGCGACGCCGCGCGCCCCCTGGTCGGTGATGATCAACATCCTCGGCGGGCCGAAGGACGGCACGCTCGGCGACCGTTTCGCCGCGGCGATGGCCGGGTATCCGACAGCGAAGATCCACACGTACGGCAAGGCGCCCCGTCCCGGGCGCAAGGTCGGTCACGTGAATGTGTCGGGTGCGGATCTCGACGATGCGGTGTACGTCGCGAGGGCGGCTGCCGCGCATTTCGACTGAGGGGCACAAGGGGCGTGCCGTTCGGGGATTCTCCCAGTAGCAGACCGTAGCCTGGGGGAGTGACCGAGCCTCTGCATTCCTCCACCGCGCCCCTGGTCGGCGTCGTCATGGGATCCGACTCCGACTGGCGAGTGATGAGCGACGCCTCACAGTCGCTGACGGACTTCGGGATCCCGCACGAGGTGGAGGTCGTCTCGGCGCACCGAACCCCCGACAAGCTGATGAAGTACGCGCGCGAGGCGCGCTCTCGCGGCATCCGCGTGATCATCGCCGGCGCCGGGGGCGCCGCGCACCTGCCGGGCATGCTCGCCTCGATGACGGCGCTGCCGGTCATCGGCGTGCCGGTCCCGCTCGCCTTCCTCGACGGCATGGACTCGCTCCTCTCCATCGTGCAGATGCCGGCAGGCATCCCGGTCGCCACGGTCTCGATCGGGGGAGCGCGCAACGCCGGCATCCTCGCCGCCCGCATCCTCGGCACGTCCGACGACGACCTCGCCGATCGCGTCGAGGCCTACGCCCTCGATCTCGAGGCTCAGGTCGAGGAGAAGAACGAGCGGCTGAAGGGCTCGCTGTGACCCTTGCGCCACCGCGAGGCTCGGCGCGCCCTCTGATCGAGACCCGTCCGCTACGGCACCCGAACACCGCCGACGCCGGGTCGATGACCAAGCGCGCCTGGTGGCTGGTGGTGCTCAACCTCTTCGTGCCGGGTTCGGCGCAGGTGCTCGCCGGTGACCGACGACTCGGTCGCTTCGGGCTCGGAGCCACACTGCTCGCCTGGTTCCTCGTGATCGTCGGCGCCGGTCTCGCACTCTTCGCCCGCCCGGTGCTGCTGTGGCTGACCGTGGGCGGAGGGTGGTTCTCCGCCGTCGTCCTGACCCTCGTCCAGGTCCTGCTCATCGGCTACCTCGTGCTGTGGATCGTCCTCACCTTCGACGCGCTGCGCCTCGTGCGCCTCGTGAAAGTGCCGGGTCCCTCGAAGTTCGCGATCCCGCTCGTCGCCCTGCTGCTGCTCGGATTGGTGGGAACGGGAACCGGGTACGCGGCGTCGTACGTCGGAACCGCCCGCGGAACGATCAACACGATCTTCGGCGAGAGTGGTCCGAGCCTGCCGCCGAGCGAGGGCTACTACAACATCCTCCTGCTCGGAGCCGACAGTGGCGACGGTCGGGACTCGATGCGGTACGACAGCATCTCTGTGGTCTCCGTGAACGCGACCAGCGGCGCCGTGACCATCACGGGCATTCCGCGAGAGCTCCCGCACGCGCCGTTCAGCGAGGGCAGCCCGATGCAGGCGCTGTACCCGAACGGGTTCGAAGGGCATAATTCGAGCTCCTGCGGCTGGAACGGCTGGATGAACCACGTTCGCAACGCCGCCGAGGTCTGCCGCGACGACGACGGCGCAGGGCTCTATCCCGACGCCGCCTCGCACGGCTCCGACCCCGGGATCGAGGCGACGAAGGATGCCGCCGAAGGCGTCCTCGGCATCGAGATCCCCTACTACGTGTTCGTCGACATGCACGGCTTCGCGGCCCTCGTCGATGCGCTCGGCGGCGTGGACATCAACGTCACGGAACGGCTCCCGAAGGGTGGTCCGCCCGAGGGCGTCGACCCCCACGACGTCGACGCCTGGGCGTCGGGATGGATCGAGGTCGGTCAGCAGCACATGGACGGCGACACCGCCCAGTGGTACGCGCGCTCGCGGTACACCACGAGCGATTGGGACCGGATGAAGCGCCAGCGTGAGCTGCAGGAGGCGATCCTCGCGCAGTTCACTCCGCAGACCGTGCTGACGCGATTCAACGAGGTCGCTGCGGCGGGTACCGCGCTCATCAGCACGGATCTCCCTCAGGACAAGCTCCCCGAGTTCTTCGATCTCATGACGAAGGCCCGAGAGCAGCCGGTCACGACGGTCGAGCTCACCCCCGACAACGGGGTCGACGAGCACTCGCCGAACTACGACTACATCCACCAGCTGATGCAGCAGACCCTGCACCCGCCGACGGAGACCCCGACACCCACGCCCTGAGCGGTGCCGGGTGGGGCCGGACCGGAAGGGCCGGGCCGGGTCGCCGGTGAGCATCGGACGGAACCGGCAGGTCGATGAACCGGCCCGTTAACGAACCCACGGCCGCCACCTGAGAGTTAAGGTAGCGGCCGTGGGCCTCCGGTTCGGGCCGGATTCACTGAACGACGGTGATCGGAGGGGGAGGGACCACCGCCGTCCAGCCGACACCCGCCGAAGCGGGGTCCGATCTAGGCGCGCTTGCGGCGCACGACACCGGTGGCGACGAGCGCTCCACCGGCCAGAAGAGCCGCAGCGCCACCGCCGACGACCCAGGGCGACACGCTGCCACCGGTGAGGGCGAGCTCGAGCCCGCCTCCGGTCAGGGGCATCTCCGTGCCGGACGCCGCGACGCCCGGGTCGTGGTCGCAGCGCACGGCTTCATCGTGCCCGTGCGAGACCGTGATGGTCGCCGTGTAGGAACGAGATCCCGAGAACGTGAGCGCGTAGGATCCCTCACCGTCGGCAGGCGGACGGAAGGTCACGACCAGGCTGCCGTCGGCAGCCGCCGTGTTCCCCGAGACCGCCGATTCTCCGGCGTTGTGACCCGACACGGAGACACCGACCGTCTCGGACGGCAGGAAGTACCCCGCGCCGAAGGTGACGGTGGACACATCGCAGATGCCGATGATCGGATCGTCGACCCCCACGCCAGGCGTGCCGGAGTACGTGTCGGACTCGGACGGAACGGTCAACGGCGCAGCAGTGGCGACGGCAGGAGCCATCAACACGATCGCGCCAGCGGCAAGGCTGATGGCAGCCAGTTTCTTCAGCATGATTCTCCCCAGAAATTCACGCGGAATCGCATCCGGACACACCCCTGCGTCCGATTGCGTGGATGACCCTGTCCCCACGACAGAATTGCACCCAGATATTCCCCAGTGAGACCGACACTACATCATCGGATCGGGAAAGTCACGAGGCGCACTGCAGTTCTTCTCGGGAGATCTCGGGGTCGCTGATCATCGGCGTGTGATCGACCACGGTGAGTCGCTCGCCGGCGCCGGTGCCCTGGTACTCGAGGGTGATCGTGGACGACTCGCCGGGGGCGAGCAGTACCTCGTGCTGCACGGCGGTGCGTGTGCCGAGGAGGGCCGTCTGGACGCTCTCCTGCTCACCGTCGCGGTCGATGTGCGACGCGGTGGCGCCTTCGGGCCCGTACACCGTGATCAGAGTCCGGACGGATCCGGGCGGGACTCCGTAGAACCCGTTCGCCGTGACGTACGGCGGCAGGGTGGTGCCCGCATCCGCCGGCGCGTCGTTCGTCCAGGTGACCCGCACCTGGGTGGTCGGTTCGCCGTCGCAGACCCCCACCGAGGTGGTGATGGAGGCATCCGTGTAGTAGTCCATCTTGCCGCCGGTGGTGTCGTTCACCAGCACGCCCACATGCGTCTCCGTGTCGTCGACGGGGAGAGCGCCGCCGAGCGACGACGCGGCAAGCATCTTCTGCTCGCCTTCGTGCGCGCTCCAGATGCGGATCCGGTGCTGCTCGGCCGAATCGGCCAGCGCGGCCACGAGGTCCTTCGGATCGGCGGTCGACAGCGCCGCCGACAGCAGTGCTCCCGCCGCCTGCGAGAAGACCTCGTCCTGGGCCGCAGGATCGGGGACCGCGGCGTAGATCTCGGAGAGCAGGAAGTTCACCACCGTCTCGTGCGTGACGCTGAACGGTCCGAACGTGAGCGGGCCCGTCGCCTTCAGGAGGCTCTCGGTCATGACCGCGTCCACGGCGACGACGCCGTCGATCGGCTGGCCGAACCGGTTCTGCCAGCGGGCCGCTATCGCGGGGCCCGCCTCGGTGAAGTCGGGAATGCTCGTCAGGTTCTGCATGTACCGGCCGGGGCGGTCTTCGAACAGCGCGACGGTCGACTCGCTGAGCGGGAGGGGGTCGTCGAGCTTCGGGAAGTCGGGTACCGATGCCTGCTGCACGAGGGTGACCCGTCCGTTCTCCGCGTGCAGCAGCGCGATGGCTCCGATGATGCCTCCGGAAGAGCGCAGCTCCGCGTTGTTCTGCATCGCCAGGACGTAGTTGCGGGGGCCGTCCGCACCCAGCATGCTCGGCAGCAGCGCGGCCGCACCGTGCAGCGATCCGACCACGGTCGCTGCCTGGGTGACGGTCGAGCGCATCCCGCGCACCGCATCGGCGAGCGGGGGGAGTGTCGCATCCGCATCGATCCGCAGAGCGCGGTCCTGCGCCGCGCTCAGCGTCGTGCTCGCGTCCGCGAGCGACGGCTCGATGGCGGCGAAAGGGGCGAGGTCGACGGCGCCGTTCGACAGGCCGAGGCTGGCGAGGTTCAGAGCGCCGGCGGCGTCGAGCACCGGCACGAGCGCATCGGAGGCGACGTCGTCGGCGATCTCGGCGACGTCGCTCACGGCCGCGAAGTTCGGCCCGAGCCAGGGGAGGATGCCGAAGGCGTGCCAGACGGGATCGGAGGTGAGGTCGTGCGCGGACCCGGCATGATGCGCGATGCGGGACGAGAGAGAGGCGGCCTTCTCGAGATCACCCTGGCCGACCGCCTGCTTGAGCGTCGACGACGACGTCGCCACCTGCTGCAGGTCGTTCACGGCACCGATGCCGCGCACCGTCACCCACCCGATCGCGAGCACGAGAATCGTCAGGATCACGCCGAGGGTCCACCGCAACCACCGACGACGTACAGGAAGGCGTCCGTCACTCACTCCTGCATTCAAGCACGAAGCGGGATATCGCCGGTACGGCGGAGCGCGTGCGCCCCACGCGGCCGTGCTCCGGGGTTCTCCAGCTGCGGACGGCTACTGTTGTCGCATGGGTGCTCGGCTGCGTGTTGTTCTGGATCAGCTGACGCATGTCGTCGACGGGAATCACGCGTTCGCGTCATCGGATCTCGCCGCAGCACTGGTCGCGACCGCACCGTCCGGATGCGAGGTCGAGGCGATCGTGCCCGCCGGGGCCGAGGTGTCGATCCGCGGTATCGCGGATGTCCGCAGGCTCTCGCTCGCGCGCCGCGAGCTCGCCGGATCGTGGCAGCTGGGGATCCCGGCCGGCGCGGGTGACGGCCTCATCCACTCGGCGACTCTGATGGCGCCGCTCGTGCGGCACGACCGGGTGCACGATCATGACCAGACGACGGTCACTCTGTGGGATCTGCGCGCGTGGGACGCCCCGCAGCTGCTGCCCAAGTCGACGGTGTCCTGGCAGCGCGCGATGCTCAAGAGAGCCGTCAAGCACGCGGACGCCGTCGTGGTTCCCTCGCACGCGATCGCGGCCCGACTCGGGGAGATCACGAAGCTGGGTGACCGGATCCGCGTGATCTCCGGTGCGGTCCCGTCGTCGTTCGTCGTGCCGTTCGACGCCGCCGCGCGACGCACCGCTCTGTCGCTTCCCGCGTCCTACGTCGTCGTCACCGGCGCCGCCGACTCCCTCGAGACCGGATTCCGCGCGGCTCTCGTGACGGGCCGAGACGCCGTCGTCCTCGACGCCCCGGAGGGTGCAGAGCCGGCCCTCGCCGAGATCGCCGCGGCGGTCGGTCTGCCCGAGGCCCGCGCACACATCCGCGGAGTGCTGTCGACGGAGGACCGCGCCGCCGTCTTCGCCGCCGCCGCCGCGATGGTCGCCACGGATGCCGGAGCCGGGTGGCCCTGGCGTGCGGTCGAGGCGATGACCCTCGGCGTCCCCGTGGTCGCCGTCGAGAGCGGTGTGCACCACGACGTGATCGCGGACGGCGGCATGATCGTCGACGCCGCGGATGCTCCGGACGCCGCCGTCGACGCCGTCGGCGACGGCGCGAGAAGGCTCAGCGTCCTCGGTGCGGACCGCTCGAGGTCGTTCTCCTGGCTCGGTGCCGCCGAACGGGTGTGGGGCCTGCACGCCGATCTCTGAGTGGGTGCCTGGCCCGTCAGAGCGGGTGCCGGGCCCGTCAGGAGCGCATGAGCTCGACGGCATCCGCACTGGGGCCGTCGAAGCGCACCTTGCCGTCCTGCAGCAGGATGCCGCGCTCGCACAGGTGCGAGACCATGTTCAGATCGTGGCTCACCACCACCAGGGTCTTGCCCTGGGCGTGGAGCTCGCGCACGCGAGCCAGGCACTTCTTCTGGAAGGGCTCGTCGCCGACAGAGAGGATCTCGTCGATCAGGAGCACGTCCAGATGCGTGTGGATCGCGACCGAGAACGCCAGGCGCAGGAACATCCCGGAGGAGTAGTGCTTGACCTCGGTGTCGATGAACTTCTCGATCTCGCTGAACTCGACGATGGAGTCGAACTGCTCCTTCGTCTCCTTCTTCGACATGCCGAGGATGGCCGCGTTCAGGTAGACGTTCTCGCGACCCGACAGGTCCGGGTGGAATCCGGCGCCGACCTCGATCAGTCCCGCGACCCGACCCCGGGTGCGCACCTGTCCCTCGTCGGGGCGCAGCACGCCGGAGATGAGCTTGAGCATCGTCGACTTGCCCGAGCCGTTGAAGCCGAGCAGCGCGACGGCCTCGCCCTCGCCGATCTCGAAGGAGATGCCGTCGAGCGCCTGGAACTCCGAGGTGAGGGGCTTGCGGCGCATCGCGGCGACGAAGGTCTCCTTCATGGAGTGCGTGTGGCGCAGCTTGAAGTGCTTGTGCACATCCTCGACGAGGATGCGGGGAGCATCAGAGATCCTGGGCAAAGCGACCCTCCAGACGGCGGAAGACGATCTCGCCGATGATCAGGATGACGATGGAGACGGCGAGAGCGATCACCGCGTGGAACCACATCGACGGCAGCGGCTCGGCGTTCGCGGGATTCAGCGCGTGCCAGATGCCGTAGTGGAAGAGCTCGACGGCACCGGTGATCGGGTTCAGCGCGTACAGCTGGAACAGCCACTCGGGGACCTTCGTCGCCACCATCTGCCACTGGTACATCACCGGCGATGCCCAGACCGAGATCATGACGATGATCTCCACGAAGCTCTGTGCGTCGCGGAAGGTGACGTTGATCGCGCCGAAGAGCAGTCCGAGGCCCGTCGCGAGCAGCGAGATGATGACGAGACCGAGCAGGAGTGCGGCGACGCCGACGAGGCTCGGAGACCATCCGAAGAAGAGGGCGATCACCAGCACCACGATGATCTGCGGGACCGTGTTGATGGCCGCGACCATCGTGCTCGCGACCGGGAACATCTGCCGCGGGAAATAGATCTTCTTGATCAGCGCGGCGTTCTCGACGAGGGACTTCGTGGCGTTCGCGAAAGACTCGTTGAAGAACGTCACCGCGGTGATGCCCGACAGGAGGTAGATCGGGTAGTACTCGATGCTGTCGTTCAGTCGCAGGAAGACACCCAGTGCGAAGTAGAAGACGAGGAACTGGATCAGCGGCTTGACGTACGACCACAGCCACCCGAGCACGGAGCCGCGGTAGCGGATGCCGACCTCTTTGCGGACGATCAGGCTGAGCAGGTAACGACGACGGAACACGTCGAGCAGTCCAGTGCTCGATCCGGGTTGCGTCAGTCGCAGCTCGGCGGGCACAGATGTTTGCGACATGGCGTCCTCGTCACCTCCGTCAGACGTCCGGTTCGGGGGGAACGCCTCGTCAATCATAGGTTCTCCGAATCGTGCGCTCCGTCAGGGGGCGCTCGAGCGGTGTGTCGGTGGTCCCCCAGACGAACCTCGATAGGATCGACGCCGGTGGCCGACGTCCGGTCAGGTACGAGAAAGGCGCTGCGCACATGGGATGGTTCGACCTGGGTCTGGCCGTGCTGGTCACCGCCGGCCTCGTCCTCGTCCCGGGGTTCGCCGTCGCATGGCTGCTCGGCGCTCGCGGTCATGTCGCGTGGGCGCTGGCCGTCCCCGCCGGTGTCACGGTCATCGTCCTCGCCGCGCTCGGCGCGCCCCTCGTCGGCTGGGAATGGGGGATCCTTCCGGTTCTCGCCGTGACCGCGGTGATCGCGGCCATCGCGGCCGTCCTCCGGTTGGCGCCCTGGTTCTCCGTCTCCGCCCTGCGACTCGACGTCCGCCTCGGACGCGCGGCGCTGCTGTCCGTCGTCGGTGCGATCCTCGTCGTGGTCGCACAGCTGATCCTCGTCATCGGCACCCCCGAGAACATCTCGCAGACGTTCGACAACATCTTCCATCTCAATGCCATCCGCTACGCCCTCGACACCGGCTCCGTCTCGCCTCTGACGATCGGCTCGATGACGAGCGCCGCGACCGGCGGGCTGCCGTTCTATCCGTCCGGCTGGCACGCGGTCGCCTCGCTGGTCGTGCAGCTGGCGGGGGTGAGCATCCCGGTCGCGTCGAACGCCGTGATGATCTTCTTCGCCGCCTTCGCGTGGCCGGTGACGATCCTGCTGCTGACCCGGGTGCTCGCCGGCTCGTCGACCCCCGTCATGGTGGTGGCCGCCGCGATCAGCGTGGCGATCCCGGCGTTCCCGCTGCTGCTCGTCGACTACGGCGTCCTCTTCCCGTACATGATGTCCTTGAGCATGATCGGCGTGCCGTTGGCGCTCATCGTCGCCGCGAGCGCGCGTCGGTCCTGGAGCGAACGATGGCCCTTCGCGGTGGGTGCGCTCGGCTCGGTCCCCGCCGTCGCGATCGCACACCCCGGCGGCCTCGTCGCCCTTCTCGTCTTCACGACGGTCGTGCTGCTGGTGCTCTGGGTGCGGCTGCTGCTCTCGCGCCCGACCGCGCGAGCCAAGGTCGTCTCGACGGCGTGCGCCGCGGCCTATGCGGTCGTGGTGCTGGCGGCGTGGTACGTGCTGCGTCCGCCGATCGACGCACGCTCGTGGTTGCCGACCGAGACCGTCGGGCAGGCCGTCGGCGAAGTCCTGACGGCATCGGTCTGGTCCGCTCCCGTCAACGTGGTGGTGGCCGCCCTCGTGATCGCCGGACTCGTCGTCTGCCTTCGCCGCCGCTCCGTGACGGACTGGATCGCGGTCGGCTTCTTCGCTGCGGCGGCAGGGCTCTACATCGTGGTCTCGGGTCTGCCGTATCTCGTGCAGCGCGACCTGCTGACGGGAGCCTGGTACAACAACGCCCCTCGCCTCGCCGCCCTGCTCGCGATCGCCTGGGTTCCTGTCGCAGCGATCGGTGGACACGCCCTCTGGGGCGTTCTGAGGCGCTGGAGCGCGAAGGTGCGTTCCGCGCGAGTTCGGCGCCTGGCCCTCGCCGCGGTCGCCGTCGTCGTGCTCGTGCTCCTGCCGCAGGCGGGGAGCATGCGCCAGGCGGTCGCTTCCGCCCACGGCGCCTTCGCGACGACGGACGAGTCGCCGCTCCTGACGTCCGATGAGCTCGCGCTGATCGAGAGGCTCGACGACGAGGTCCCCGAAGACGCCGTCATCCTCGGCAGCCCGTGGACGGGTACGGCACTGGCCTACGCGATCGCTGATCGCGAGGTCGTGATGCCGCACACCCTGATGGACATCACCGAGGAGATGTCCGTGCTGCTCGATCGGCTCGACAGCGCGCGCCCGGGATCGGAGGAGGTGTGCTCGGCGATCGACGCCCTCGACGTGGAGTACGTGCTCGACTTCGGAACCCAGGAGATCAACGACGGCGAGCACCCCTACAAGGGACTCGATCGACTGCGCACGTCGAAGTCCGTCGAGAAGGTCGACCAGGTCGGCGACGCCGTGCTGTACAAGGTCGTGCTCTGCGGATGAGCGCGACCGACGATCGCGGATGCCGCGGTCATCGTACGAGGGAAGGAATCAGATGACTCTGGAGATCTTCGTGCCCTTCTGGGGCGATCCCGGACTGCTGCGTGAGACGGTCGACTCCGTTCGCGCCCAACGCGACGAGGACTGGCACCTGATCGTCATCGACGACTGCTATCCCGATGACTCCGTGCCCGCGTACTTCGCGGAGATCGACGACGAGCGCATCACGTACGTGCGCAACGAGACGAACCTGGGCATCACCGAGAACTATCGCGAGGCGATCCGCCGCGCGACGACGTCGCACATCACGATCCTCGGCTGCGACGACCTGCTGCATCCGAACTACGTGCAGGTCGTCAAACGGGTGATCCGTCAGCGTCCCGAGGTCGACGTCATCCAGCCGGGAGTCGAGGTGATCGACGAGACGGGGCGGGTGATCCGACCGCTCGTCGACCGCGTCAAGCAGGGGATGCTGGCCCCTCGGGGTGGCGAGGGCATCGCTCTGCTCTCGGGCGAGCGCATGGCCACCAGCCTCATCCGGGGCGATTGGCTGTACTGGCCCTCGCTCACCTTCCGCACCGAGACCCTGCAGCGCATAGACTTCCGCGACGGCCTGCCCATCATCCAGGACCTCGCTCTGCTCATGGACGTCGCCTTCGACGGGGGGACGCTCGCGTACGTTCCCGAGCTCGCCTTCTCGTATCGCCGACACGGCTCGAGCGCATCCCAGAAGACGCTGCTCGACGGCCGACGCTTCCGCGACGAGCGCGCCTACTTCGCGATCGCCCGTGATCTGGCGCGGGAGAAGGGGTGGCGTCGCACGAGTGCCGTCGCCCGTGCCCGGATCATGTCGCGGCTGCACGCCGTGAGCGAGCTCCCCGGTGTCATCCGGCACGGAGATCGCGCTGGGATACAATCGACGCTGGCGCACATCTTCGCCGTCTGAGTGGCGAGCAGGCGCGCCGGATCGCCTGGTCGACACACCCTGCAGGAGGCTTCGTATGTCCGAACACGTGCTCATCACCGGCGGGGCCGGTTTCATCGGCACCCGGCTCGCGGCCCGGTTCGCTCGCGACGGACACCGGGTGACGGTGCTGGACTCGTTGAGCCCGCAGGTGCATGGGAATGATCCCGAGACCACGTCGCCGCTGCTGCGGTCGCTGGACGGCATCGCCGACGTCGTCGTCGGCACGGTCACCTCGACGGACGACCTGCGCACCGCCCTCGAGGGGGCGACCATCGTCATCCACCTCGCGGCCGAGACCGGCACGGGTCAGTCGATGTACGAGATCGACCGCTACGTCGACGCGAACGTCGGGGGCACGGCCAAGCTGCTCGACCTGCTCGCCAACGAGGACCACGGAGTGCGCCGCATCGTGATCGCCTCCTCCCGGTCGATCTACGGCGAAGGCACCTACGTCACCGAAGACGGTCGTCGCGTCCACCCTCCGCATCGTGCGGACGCCGACATGTCGGCGGGCGACTTCGACGTGCATGCGGCGGGGGAGGGGCCGATCAGCCTCGTCCCGACGGACGAGAGCGCGCTGCTGCATCCGTCCTCCGTGTACGGCATCACCAAGCAGATGCAGGAGTCGCTGGTGATGACGGTCGCGCCGACGATCGGGATCGAGGGTACGTCGGTCCGGTATCAGAACGTGTACGGCCCCGGCCAGTCGCTCAAGAACCCGTACACCGGGATCCTCTCGATCTTCTCGACGCTCATCCGTCAGGGCAAGGAGATCAACATCTTCGAGGACGGCGAGGAGAGCCGAGACTTCGTCTACATCGACGACGTGGTCGAGGCGACCTTCCTCGCCGCCACCGACCCGCGCGCGGCGGGGGAGACCTTCAACGTCGGCTCCGGTGTGGCGACCACGGTGAACGAGGTCGTCGCCGCGCTGTTCGACGCGTTCGGACGCGAGGTTCCCACACGGATCTCGGGCAACTACCGGCTGGGCGACATCCGGCACAACGTCGCAGACACCACTCGGCTGAGGGAGACCCTCGGGTTCACGCCGCAGGTGCCCTTCCGCGAGGGCGTCAGGACCTTCGTCGAATGGGTGCTCACCGAGCCGATCGAGGCAGACGGATATCAGCGATCGCTCGACGAGATGAGCAAGCGGAACCTCCTGAAGTGACGCACTCGCTGCTGCGGGCCCGGGAGTTCCCCTATCGGAAGAACAGTCTCAACCTGTTCCGTCTCGTGCTCGCGTTCCTGGTGCTGCTGGCACACGGGTACTACGTCGTCGGCCGCACGGACAGCCCGGGCTTCAACGGAGAGAACCTCGGCGGATGGGCGGTCATCGGGTTCTTCGTGCTCAGCGGGTTCCTGATCACGCGTTCGAGGATGCGCACCGATCCGGGCACTTTCCTGCTGCACCGGATCGCGCGCATCATGCCGGCGTTCGTGGTGTGCCTGCTGGTCACGGCGCTCGTGTTCGGCCCGATCGCACAGCTCCTCACACACGGGAGCCTCGCCGGCTACTTCACGACGGACCCGACTCCGCTCGAGTATGTCTGGGGCAACCTCTTCCTCCGCATCGAGCACTATCAGATCGGCACGTCGCTCTCCGATGTGCCGTATCCGAACGCCTGGAACGGCTCGCTGTGGACCCTCTACTTCGAGTTCCTCTGCTACCTGAGCGTCTGGGTGCTGGGCGGTCTCGCCGTGTTCCGGCGGTCCATCTCCGTCGTGGCGGGTCTCTGGGCGGCGTCCGTGATCGTGCGTGTCTGCTACGCCATGGGCGTGACCGGGGGCCTCGACGGCAACTTCGGTCTCTTCAGCCGCCTGCTGCCCTATTTCCTGGGCGGGTCGCTGATCTACCTGGTCGTGCAGCGATGGGGTCTGGTGCCGTTGGTGGGGATGATCAGCATCCCGCTCGCGGCCGTGCTGATGGTGTTCGTCCCCGTCGCAGGCGGACCTATCGCCGCGCCCCTCATCGGCTACGCGCTGCTCTACCTGTCGACGGTGATCCCGCAGCCGGCATGGATCGCGCGCAACGACGTCTCGTACGGCTTCTACATCTACGCCTGGCCGGTGCAGCAGCTCGTGGTGATCCTCGGCGGAGCGGGTCTGGGGATCGCGGTCTACACGGGCATCACGACCGTGGTGACGTTCGCCCTGGGCTGGCTGAGCTGGATGCTCGTCGAGCGCCACTTCATCCGCTTCGCGCGTGGCTCTCAGAAGTCCGAGAAGGCGGTGCTCACGCCCGCCGGCGCCGCTGCGCCGTCCGCCGACGCGCCTCCCGCCACAGCCGGATGAGCAGAAGGCGCGAGCGCAGCGCCGCACCGACACCTCGAGGCCGTGACGACGACGCGTTGGCATCGTGAACCCGCCGCAGCACGCTCACCTTCTCGACATGCCCGAGAAGACCGGCCGTGTTCGCCGCCGTCGCGATCCACAGGTCGTGTGATTCGCGGAGGTACGGGGGGAAGGGCAGCACGAGGGCGAGCGCATCGCGCCGCAGAGCCATCGCGCACCCGAAGTACGGGGCGTCTCCGGCGAGGATCCGCAGCTCGTTGCGCACGCGCCTGCCGTCGTCGGAGCGGGAGAGCAGCCAGGGGCGTCCGGTGAGCGGCGAACGCAGGGGTTGCCCCGAGTCGAGCAGCAGGAGGTTGGAGGCCACGACCGCGTGAGCATCCGTCGCCGCGACGAGGGACTCGAGGCGCCCGTCCGTCCAGAGGTCGTCCTGGTCCGAGAGCAGGACGACGTCGCCGGTCGCGAGTCCGATCGCTCGCTCGAACGATCTCACGTACCCGCGATTGGCCTGGGTGCGGTGCACCACGATCCGCGGATCCCCGATGGCTTCGATCTCGTCGACGGTCGCGTCCGCGCTCGCGTCGTCGACGACGACGATCTCATCGTCGGGACCCAGCTGAGCGAGGATCGATGAGAGCTGTGCGACGACGTATCGCGATCCGTTGTACGTCGCCATGCAGACGCTGACGCGGGACGCGCTCATGATCGGATGTCTCCTTCGGGGTCGGAGGGGGTGCCGGTCGTCGCAGTCGAGGCCCGCGGAGGAGAGAGGCCGACCCTGCTCGCGAGAGCGATGCATCCGAGGAGCGTCGCCGTCTCGCTCACGGCGAATCCGATGGCGACGCCGGTGGTCCCCAGGGTCGAGCCGAGAACGACCATCATGGCGACCCCGACGACGGCGGCGACCATGCTGACCGCGAGCACGAAACCGTCACGCCGTGCCGGGATGAGGATGTTGCGGATCAGCGGCGTCGACATCGTCACGGAGATGAAGGCGATGCCGAGGAACTGGAAGGCAGTGGGATCGCCCTGCTTGTCGGCACCGAAGAGCACGCCGCTGAGCAGAGGCCCGAAGACGGCGAGGACCACCCACCCGATGGCGGCGATGACACCCATCACCGCGAAGGAGGCGAGGTTTCGGGCCCTTCGGCTGCCGGCGTCCGTCGTCTCGAGCACCCACCCCTGCAGGGCGTTGCCCGCCGCGGAGACGCCGAGGGTGCCGTAGCGGTAGATGCGATCGCTCGACGCGTAGGCGGCGACGTCGACGGGAGAGGCGATGAGACCCGCGACCGGCACGGGGGCGTTCTGGTACAGGCTCCCGATCGACTCGACGCCCCATGCCGCTTTCATGTCGCCGACGTCGGAGCCGAGCCGTGCGAGGCCGGGCCACGGAGGCCAGAGGCGCCTCAGCACGCGGCGGTGGAACGCGAGTGTCCCGAGCACGATCGACAGGCTGAGCAGGATGCCGTACCAGAGGACGTCCTGAGTGATCAGCACGACGGCGATCGCCACAGCGGTCGCGATGCCTCGGGGAACCACTTCGTACCAGAGCGCGATGCTCGGTGACGAGACCCCGACCGCGTACCAGCTGAGTCCGATGCCGTTGAGGGCACCGGCGACGGCGAAGGCGGCCGCCACCGACCACGACGACGAGGGCGAGATGAGCGATGCGATCACGGCGCTGAGCAGCGAAGCGACCACCACCACCGCAGCGCGGATGTAGAACGACCGTCCGTACAGCTCTCTGCGTTCGTCGTCCGACTCCGCCATCGCGACGAGAGGCGTTCCGAGGATGTTCCATCCGACCAGGCCGATGGCGCCGGCGAACGTCCCGACGCCGAGGCCGATGTTGAGAGCGGTCCAGTCGTCGGTGGTGGATGCGCGGGACATGAAGGGCAGCGCGATGAGCGGCAGCACCGATGCGAGGAACGGCAGGGTCGAGAAGCCGAGCAGTCGACGCGCGAGGGTGCCCGCGGGCGACGGGCGTGCGGTGCGTTCGCGCGTCATCGCAGAGAGCCGATTGGCGGGAGCGCTGACTGGGCGGTCGCCTCGATCGAGCACGGCTGAGGGAGGGCCCGGGGCATGCAATCATCCTATGGCCTCGCGTGGACCGCACGCTGAGAGCCGGTCCTCGGGGGAGCCGTGCACGCACGGCCCACCGGCACGGGTCGCCTAGACTTGAAGCGATCCGACGAGCTCCTGTGAGGAACGATGGTGTACACGCCCGGTCGTGGAGCGATTGTGCTCGCGGCATACGATCCCGACCCTGAGCTCTTCGCTCGGCAGATCGGGTCGCTCAGATCCCAGACCGTCACGGACTGGGAGTGCGTCATCACGGTCGACGGAGACGATGCGACCGTGCGGCGGGTGCTCGCGGAGACCGCAGGCGGCGACGATCGATTCCGCGTCCTCGCGGACGGCGAGCGGCTCGGCTTCTACCTCAACTTCGAGCGCGGACTGCGCGCGGTCGACCCGGGCGTCTCGTGGGTGGCCCTGTGCGATCAGGACGACTTCTGGTACCCCGAGAAGCTCGAGCTCCTGCTTCCTCATCTCGCGGGAGCGGCTCTGGTCTCGGGGCAGGCGCGATTGGTGACCTATCCCGGAGAGGTCGTCACAGGTCGGACCGATCGACGGGATCTGGGGCCCGCCATGACTCTGCTCAACAACCAGTTCACCGGGTCGCTCTGCATCCTTCGCGGCGACCTGGTCGCACCGTCGCTTCCTTTCCCGCGCATGTCGACCAGGGCTGCAGCGCACGACCATTGGATCGCAGCTCTCGCCGGCGTCACAGGGGGTACGCGGATCGTCGATGCGGTGGTCCAGGACTATGTCCAGCACGACAACAACGTCTTCGGGGATCCGAGCCGGCTGGGATCGGGCTCTCCTCTCGCGGCGATCGCCACCGCGTGGCGCAGTGCGCGTGCCTTCACCGAACGTTACGAGGGGTCATCCGACCCCGTGGCGATGCTCAGGATGCTCTTCCGGGTGTATGTCGGATGGCGACAGCTGGTCGCAGAGACGGTCGCGGCGCGCACGGGCGATCCGTCCACGCAGATCAGAGGCTTCGGCAGCGAGCGTCGATTCTGGCCGACGGTGCGACTGCTGCGGCGAGCACGGAGGAACGGACACGTGGCCCCTCGATTCGTCGCGGAGTATCTCGCGAGCTGGGTCGCGGGGGCCCTGATCGGCGGGCGCTCGCGCACGAGGGCCTGAGGGGCAGGCCTGCAGGTCTAGCGGCGGCGCGTCGTCCGCGTGGACCAGCTGATCTGCTGCGCGGCGGCCTGGACCGTCGCCGGAGCCCGACCTCCACGGCCGCGGAAACCGTCTGCGACCCCACGCCAGAGCACCGCCAGCATCCGCCGACGAGGCCGAGCGGAAGCGGTGACCACCGCGAAATACGCGAGATCGACGGCCAGGTCCGCGAGCATCCGACCCGGTGCCGACCGGAGATACCGGCGCGTGAGGATCAGTCGGTTGCGCATCCGGTAGTAATAACGGAACGGCGTGCTGACCATCGTCGTGACGGTCAGCGGGAGAAGCGGGAACGGTGCGAGAGCCACCGGGCTTCCCAACTCGTGGTCGATGCGCGTGGGCGCGGCGATGATCCGGAGTCCGCGAGAGAGTGAACGCAGTTCGAAATCCGTGTCGACGAGATCGATGAACAGGGATTCGTCGAAGGGACCCAGTGACTCGAATGCTGCGCGCGGGATGAGCATCCCCGACTGGATGACCCGACGAGCAGGCGCGAGCGCCTCGTCCGAGCGTGCTTGCCTGACCTGGGCGAACTCCGCGGGAACGACCGCCGAGACCCGAGGCTGAGCGGTCGAGACCCGCTCCCACGTGTCGCGAAGGATGTCGATGGTGTCGGACGTCGGCGTGGAATCCTGATCGAATGTCACGACGGTCTCCGCGCCGGCGTCGTAGGCGACGGTCATCGCCGCATTGAGAGCGGCAGCGATCCCGTCGTTCGTCGGACGGCGGATCACCGTCGCTCCGAGGTCGAGCAGCGCGGGGAACACCTCATGAGGATCCGAGCCGCCGTCGTCGACGACGACCACGGGGTGCCGGGAGATGAATCGGCGCACCGTCTCGATCAGGGCGACCGGGGGAGTGAACGTGCTGAATACGAGAGTCGGCTCACTCATCGTCGCGGCTCTGAGGGCGGTCGACGACCAGCGCGCGAAGCTCGGCGACATCGGCCTCCAGCCGGTCCTGCGCGAGACGGGCGATCGCCGCCTCCTCTGCCAACCGGCGCAGGCGTTCCTCGCTTCGCGTCAGCTCCCACGAGAGGTGGAGCGAGACGGCGAGGAGAAGGGCGATCGCGAGGGTGAAGATGAGGTTCGCGGGAAGCTGGAAGCCGAGAACGATCGTGAGCCATTGCAGGGCTGCGGGGAAGATCCCCAGCAGCAGCGCCGCGAGGCCGATCGCCAGCCAGAGGACGGCGTACTTCTCGCGCAACTGGCGTCGCAGAAGCATGGCCGTGACGCTGACGACGATGATGAGGCCGAGCGCGAGCGCTCCGAAAGAGATCATGCGCGACCCCGCATCGGACGGCGGACGACCGCGAGGGTCATCGCGAAGATGGAACGTGCGAGGTAGATCGCCGACCCCACGAACCCTTGGCTGGGGTTTCCCGACATCCGCGGACGCATGGCCACGGGGACCTGGGTGACGGTGAGGTCCGCATGGAGCGCAGCGACGAGGCTGTCGATCGTGTCGCCCAGATACTCCGCGGGGAAATAGGAGACGTACTGATCGATGGCGCGCCTGTTCGCCGCTCGGAATCCACTGGTGACGTCGGTGAGCTTCGTGCCGGCGATCCGCGAGATCGCTCCGGCGAGGAACACCATGGCCCATCGCCGGGGACCCCTCGCCTGATATGACCCGACGTCGGCGAAGCGCGCGCCGATGGAGATGTCCGCAGAGGACAACCCCTCCAGGATTCTGGTGATGTCCTCGGGATTGTGCTGACCGTCAGCGTCGACCTGGATCGCCCTGTCGTACCCGTGACGCTGCGCGTACGCGTAGCCCGTGCGCATCGCGCCGCCGACCCCCATGTTGTAGGGGAGCGTCAGCACGTCTGCTCCGGCGGCCCGTGCGACCATACCGGTGGCATCGGTCGATCCGTCGTCGACCACGACGATATCGGCGCCGGGAAGGGTGGACCTGATCTCCGTCACCGTGGTGCCGACGTTGTTCTCCTCGTTCCAGGCGGGCACGATGATGATCAGTCGTTCACTAGCCGAGCCCATGGCGTCCATTCTAAGGGCATCGGCGCTCCCGCCCCCGGTCGCTCGGCTCAAGGGATCGGCGTGCCGAACTGGTAGCTGCTCCGGTAGGCAGCGGGCAGATCCACGACTGTCGGCCACTGGGGAGCGGCGAGCCTGAGGAGACTGGCGGAGGACTGCACATGCCGCAGCACGCCCTTGTCGACGAAATACGTCTCGGGAGAGCCCAGCGTCACGAAGGTGCGGTCCGCGAGCAGCGGTGCTCCGACTGCGAAACCGCTCCTCGTGTCCGTGCTCCAGGAGAAGAAGTAGAGGGGGCGGTTGCCGTTGGCCTCCTGCAGCCGCTGCTGGCTGCGGAGGTGCCGCAGCTGGTTCCCCTGGAGGAGGTAGACGGCGTCCGCGCCGGGAGTCTTCACCAGCACGGCCTCGCCGACCGCGCGCCCCGTCTTCGGGATCGAGGAGCACAGGGAGGCGGGCAGCGGGGTGATCGTCGTTCCGGCCGGCGCGGTCTGCACGCGTGTCAGACCTCCGCCGTCCACGACATACTTCACGTCGCCGCACGCGACCACTGCGGAGAACTTCGCACCGACGGGGGCGTTCTTCGCGAGGGTCCCGCTGGGCACGACACCCGCATCCCGGATACCGGCATCGCGAGCGAGTCCCCAGGTGGGGAGGTGGATGATCTCGGCACCGGTGCCGGCGATGTAGACGTCGGGGGAGCCGTATTCGCGCACGGTCATGCCGGCGGGGAGGATGGCGACTCCCGTCGGGATCGCGGCGGCGTTCGCCGCCGGGATGGTGGCGACGTACGCGCGATCCGCGGCGCTCTGCTGCGCCCATGCGTACGGGTTGACCACGTGGCGCTTGGTGCCGTTCTCCCAGCGGAAGAATCTGTCGTCTCCCTCGGCCTTGAAGTAGGCGCCGACGGCGGTTCCGGTGCGGAAGGAGTCGATGAGCGACGCCCCGAGCGATGTGTACACGGCCATGTTGAAGCCGAGCCTGGTCACCTGATCCGCGGCGGTGAAGTGGTGCTTCGACCCGTCGGGTTCGAGCAGGTACATCCCGCCGTCCCTGGCATCGCGGACGAAGCGGGTCGCCGTCCCCGCGTTGGTGAGGGCCGCGACCGTGCCCGGATCGCTGGTGTGGTACCAGCCGAGAACGGCCATGTACGCCTGCAGATCCGTGCTGGTGGTGATGTGGTACTTGCGCTTGCCCGTCACGAGGTAGATCTCGTTGGCGTTGCTCGCCTTCACGAGTCGGATCGTGGGCACCTGCGTCGACCCGAACCAGTCGGTGAAGTACTGGTAGAAGTTGCGGTTCCCGTGCGCGGAGCACGCGTCGCCCTCGCCGTAGCCTGCGGCCAGCGCGGCGCGGTTCGGCTGGTACGGCGTGTAGTAGTAGAGCGCCGAGGTCGCGACGTTCTCGATGTAGACGGGGCCTCGGCCGCAGCTCGCCTGAGGGTTGTAGAGGATGTTCCAGGTCTTGCCGGGGGCGTAGTAGGTGAAGTACCGACCCTCGGCGTAGATCTTCATCTGACGTGCGGCGCCGTACACCTGGTAGAAGAATCCGGCGTAGGCGGGATCGCACCCGGCCGTGTCGGGGCATCCCTGTCCCATCGCTGCCCGGAACCTGCCCGCGTCAGGGTAGGAGTGGGTCACCAGGCTCTGCTCCTTCTCGAGCATCGTGAGAAGGACCTGCGGATTGATGCCGCAGGACTGCGCGACCTTGTAGATGATCGTCGACGCGTATTCGCTGTACCCGGCGGTGTAGCCGTTGCAGTACGCATCCGCGTTCTTGTTCGGCGTGTGCTGCGAGTAGCTCTTCAAACAGGCGTAGCTCGACCTGCACACCTTCACCTTCGAGTCGAGGAAGGTGTTGATGTCCGAGACCGTCATCGTCGAGCTGTCGAAGAAGACCTCGTCGGCGATGATGTTCCCCGGGCGGAACTTCGAGAGGTCCGCGGTCTTGCGGATGGACGAGTCGACCACCCCGGCGGTGCTCGACGCCGGTGCCTGCGACGCTGCCACTGCCGCCACTCCGCCGGAGAGCGGTGCCGTGGCGGCGCCGGCGGGTGCAGCCACGAGAAGGGAAGCGGCGACGACGACAGCCGCCGCGCTCGCGATGAGGGCGCGCAGGTGGGGGAAGATTGAGCCGGTCACTTGCCCATTGTGGCGGAAATGTACAGATGTTGCCACTGTGATTCGTGTGACGCAAGTCAACATGCCGTGGATCCCAACCTCTCGGGCAGGATGTGGCACGATATGGGGGTGAAAGGCATAATTCTCGCTGGCGGTTCCGGTACCAGGCTGCACCCGATCACGATCGGCATCTCCAAGCAGCTCATCCCCGTGTACGACAAGCCCATGGTCTACTACCCGCTGTCGACGCTGATGCTGGCAGGGATCCGGGACATCCTGATCATCACCACGCCGCACGACGCGGAGCAGTTCGAGCGTCTGCTCGGCGACGGCTCGCAGTTCGGGGTGAACCTCACGTTCGCGCAGCAGCCCTCCCCGGACGGACTCGCGCAGGCCTTCGTGATCGGCGCCGACTTCATCGGCGACGACAAGGTAGCCCTCGTCCTCGGCGACAACCTCCTCTACGGCCCGGGACTCGGAACGCAGCTCAAGCGCTACACCGACGTCGAGGGCGGTGCCGTGTTCGCCTACTGGGTGGCCGAGCCCAGCGCATACGGCGTCGTCGAGTTCGACGCGGACGGACGCGCGGTCTCGCTCGAGGAGAAGCCCGAGCAGCCGAAGAGCAACTACGCCGTGCCCGGTCTCTACTTCTACGACAACGACGTGGTCGAGATCGCCCGCAACCTCGAGCCGAGCGCGCGCGGCGAGTACGAGATCACCGACGTCAACCGCGCCTACCTCGAGCGCGGGACGCTCCAGGTCGAGGTGCTGCCCCGTGGCACGGCCTGGCTCGACACCGGGACCTTCGACCAGATGTCCGACGCCGGAGACTACGTGCGCACGATGGAGCGCCGCACGGGTCTGCGCATCGGCGTGCCGGAGGAGGTCGCCTGGCGACAGGGCTTCCTCAACGACGACGAACTGCGTGAACGCGCGCAGAAGCTCGTGAAGTCCGGCTACGGCACCTACCTGCTCGACACCCTGGAAAGAGGTCGCTGATGTCGAACATCCTCGTCACCGGAGGGGCCGGCTTCATCGGCTCCAACTTCGTCCACTACGCCGTGGAGAACACCGAGCACACCGTCACGGTGCTCGACGCGCTCACCTACGCCGGCAACCGCGCATCGCTCGCGGGACTGCCCGAGGACAGAGTGCGCTTCGTGCAGGGCGACATCACGGACGCCGAGCTCGTCGACCGCCTGACCGGCGAGGCGGACGCGGTGGTGCACTACGCCGCGGAGTCGCACAATGACAACTCGCTGCACAGCCCCCGGCCGTTCCTCGACACGAACATCGTTGGCACGTACACGCTGCTCGAGGCCGCACGCAAGCACGAGACCCGCTTCCACCACATCTCGACCGACGAGGTGTACGGCGATCTCGAGCTCGACGACCCCGAGCGTTTCACCGAGCAGACTCCGTACAACCCCTCGTCTCCGTACTCGTCGACCAAGGCCGGCAGTGATCTGCTCGTGCGCGCCTGGGTGCGCTCGTTCGGGGTGCAGGCGACGATCTCGAACTGCTCGAACAACTACGGCCCCTACCAGCACGTGGAGAAGTTCATCCCGCGTCAGATCACCAATGTGATCCGTGGCATCCGCCCCAAGCTCTACGGCGCGGGCGAGAACGTCCGTGACTGGATCCACGCGAACGACCACTCGTCCGCGGTGCTCACGATCCTCGAGAAGGGCCGGATCGGCGACACGTACCTCATCGGTGCGGACGGCGAGCGCAACAACAAGGATGTCGTCGAGCTGATCCTCGAGGAGATGGGTCAGCCGCGCGACGCGTACGACCACGTCACCGATCGCGCAGGGCACGACCTCCGCTACGCGATCGACTCGAGCAAGCTGCGCACGGAGCTCGGCTGGGCGCCGGAGTTCGCCGACTTCGAGTCGGGACTCGCCGCGACCATCGAGTGGTATCGCGACAACGAGGCATGGTGGGCTCCTGCGAAGGACGCGACCGAGGCCTTCTACGCGTCGAAGGGACAGTGACCGACCGTGGGTGAGATCGCGTTCGGCAAGAAGCTGGGCATCGTGGAGACCGGGATCCCCGGGCTCGTCGTCTTCGACCTCCCGGTGCACGGCGACTCGCGCGGCTGGTTCAAGGAGAACTGGCAGCGCGAGAAGATGACCGCACTCGGCCTCGACGACTTCGGCCCCGTGCAGAACAACATCTCGTTCAACGACGCTGTCGGCACCACCCGCGGCATCCACGCGGAGCCCTGGGACAAGTGGGTCTCGGTCGCGACCGGGCGGATCTTCGGGGCCTGGGTGGATCTCCGCGAGGGCCCGACGTTCGGCGCGGTCTTCACCGCCGAGATCGACCCCTCGAAGGCGATCTTCGTGCCGCGCGGAGTGGGCAACTCCTACCAGACGCTCGAGCCCGACACCGCCTACGCGTATCTCGTGAACGACCACTGGTCGCCGGAGGCGTCGTACTCCTTCCTCAATCTCGCCGACGAGACCGCCGCGATCGCCTGGCCGATCGATCTCGCAGACGTCGAGATCTCGGAGAAGGACCTCGCGCATCCGCGTCTGGCGGATGTCACCCCGATCAGCGCGAAGAAGATCCTCGTGGTGGGCTCCGGCGGGCAGCTCGGGCGCGCGCTGCGCGACGAGTTCGGCGCCGCCGACCACATCGAATGGACCACCCGTGCGGAGTTCGACCTCGGCGATTCCGAGCTCCGCACCGCGCGGCGGTGGCGGGACTACGACGCGATCGTGAACGCGGGCGCGTACACGGCCGTCGATCTCGCCGAGACCGCGGAGGGGCGCCGTGACGCATGGGCGGCCAACGCCTCGGGACCGGCGCGTCTGGCCGCGATCGCCGCCGAGTACGGCGTCACGCTGGTGCATGTCTCGAGCGACTACGTGTTCGACGGCACCTCGACCCGCCCCTATCTCGAGGACGACGTGCTCTGCCCGCTCGGCGTGTACGGGCAGTCGAAGGCGGCGGGGGATCTCGCCGTGGCCACGGCGCCGCGCCACTACATCCTGCGCACCTCGTGGGTCATCGGCGACGGCAAGAACTTCGTCAGGACGATGGCATCGCTCGCCGAGCGGGGGATCGACCCGAACGTCGTGGACGACCAGCGCGGGCGCCTCACATTCGCCTCGGAGATCGCCCGCGCGATCGCGCATCTCCTCCGCACGCGCGCGCCGTACGGCACGTACAACGTCACCGGGTCGGGGGAGCCCCGCACGTGGGCCGAGCTCGCGGGAGACATCTTCGCGCTCACCGGAGCGGATCGTGCGCGGGTCTCCGGGGTCAGCACCGAGACGTACTTCGCCGGTGCGACCGGGCCCGTGGCGCCGAGGCCGCTCAACAGCGTCCTGGATCTCTCGAAGCTCGAGGCCACAGGCTTCGTCCCGCGTGACGCGGGCGAGCAGCTGAAGGAGTACCTGGCGTCGTGAGCGCGTCCGCCACGGCGGTCGCGACCTCCCGAGCGTCTGCGCGCACGCGCAGATTCCGCACCGACATCCAGGCTCTGCGGGCTGTCGCGATCGGTCTGGTGGTGCTCAACCACCTCTGGCCCGATCGCGTGCCCGGCGGATACGTGGGCGTCGACGCCTTCTTCGTCATATCCGGATTCCTCATCACCGGCCATCTGCTCTCCGAGACCGAGAGCACGGGTCGGGTGCGTCTCGCGGCGTTCTACGCACGCCGCATCAGGCGTCTGCTGCCCGCCGCGCTCACCGTCGTGTTCGTGACTCTTCTCGGCGTCTGGCTGCTGCTGCCCTTCACCCGGTGGACCGACAACGCGGTGCAGGCGCTGGCCAGCGTCTTCTATGTGGAGAACTGGACCCTCGCCGCGCTCTCGGTCGACTACTCGGCCCACAATGCCGCCTCCAGCGCGGTGCAGCACTACTGGTCGCTGTCGGTCGAGGAGCAGTTCTATCTCGTCTGGCCTCTGCTCGTGCTCGCGGCCTCCGCGGCCGCCGTGCGCGCGGGCAGAGAGAGCGGTCGCCGACGTCTGCTGTTGATCGTCGTGGCGACGGTCGCCGCCCTCTCCTTCGCCGCGGCGGTCGCCTACACCGCGGGATCGCCGGCGCAGGCGTACTTCGTGACGTTCACGCGCGCATGGCAGTTCGCTGCCGGAGCGGCGATCGCCCTCCTGCCGTGGGGTGTCCTCGGCCGGCTCAATGCCGTCGCCGCAGCGATGCTCGCCGTCGCCGGTTTCGCCGGCATCGCGGTCGCCGCGTTCGTCTTCGGGCCGGAGACCCCGTACCCGGGCGTCGCCGCTCTGCTCCCCGTGCTCGCGACCGTCGCCGTGATCGTCGCGGGTACCGGTCGTCGAGCCCCGCTCTGGGGAATCGCGCGGCTGACCGACGCCAGGCCGGTGCAGTGGGTGGGAGAGGTCTCGTACTCGCTGTACCTGTGGCACTGGCCCTTGATCGTCCTGACGCCCTTCGTGATCGGCGCGCCCCTGTCGCTGTGGTCGAGGATCGGCATCCTCGCCGTCGCGCTCGTCCTGGCCTGGGGGAGCCGGCGCTGGATCGAGGTCCCCGCGCAGCGCGCGAGGTGGTGGCGTGGCACCGGACGCGCCTTCGCGGGCGCGGGGGCGATGATGGCGGTGGTGTCGCTCGTCGCGCTCCTGCTCCTGGGCGGGGCGGCGTCCCGCACGGCGACGGCCGAGGCCGCGCAGGACCCCGGAGGTGCCTGCGTCGGAGCGGCGGCACTCGCCGATCAGGCGCGGTGCGATCCTTCTGCGCCCGTCCTCGACCCGGTCGTGACCCAGGCGGATGCCTATTTCGCCCTCGCGCCGGAGTGCGGAGACCTCGGCGACGATCTCGTGTTCGACGGACGGCAGACGACGCGCGAGTGCGATTTCTCGGACGGCGGAGCGGGTCCCCGGGTATGGCTGGTCGGGGATTCGCACGCGGAGCAGTGGCAGGCGGCCGTCTTCCCCATCGCCCGCGAAGAAGGATGGCAGCTGACCATCAGCTCCTTCCCCGGCTGTCCGCCGGCGGATGTGGCGTTCGTCGGTTTCGACTCCGCCTGGGGCCCGGCCGACTACCTGAGGTGCCGCGACTGGTCGGCGGCCCTGTCCGACGAGGTGGCCGCCGAGAGACCGGACCTCGTCATCACCTCGATGGCCGCACGCCAGCAGCTGATCGATGACGGGAGCGGACGCCCGATGCAGGAGCAGTTCGCGGAGGGGCTCCGGCGCACGTGGAGTCGCTGGACCGAGTCGGGCAGCGCCGTCGTAGCCATCGCGGACACCCCGCTCAACGGGGATGTCCGCGATCTCGACTGCCTCCTGCTGAATCCGCAGTCGCCGGACGCGTGCGCCGTTCCGCGCGCAGCGGCGATGCCCCCCGATCCCGTCTCCCTCGCGGCGAAGGATCCGCTGGCAGGTCTCTGGTCGGCCGATCTCACCTCCCTGCTCTGCGACGAGACCGACTGCTTCGCGGCGGTCGGCGGCGAACCGGTCTTCTATGATGCCGACCACCTGAGCAGCGTGTACGCATCCACGCTCAGCGACGCTCTGCGCGACGTCGTCGACGACGCCCTCGAGGCGTCGTCCGGCGCGCAGCCCTGACCGATCGGGTGGCCGCCCCTCTGCGATAGTCTCGAGGGAACCCGTCTCCGTCACCCGAAGCGGCGGAGAATCCACGCAGCGGCCGAGCGAGCCGGCAGGAGTGCCTCCATGCGACCCGAGACGACGTCGGCGGTGCCTTCGCACCGTGCGGACATCGACGGGCTGCGGACGCTGGCCATCGTCCTCGTCGTCGTCTATCACGTGTGGCTCGGGCGGGTGTCCGGGGGAGTCGACGTCTTCCTCATGGTGTCGGCGTTCCTGCTCACCGGATCGCTGGCCCGTCGTGCCATCACCGGTGCGCCCCTGGCTCTCGGCGCCTTCTGGACCCGCCGCTTCCGGCGCCTCGTGCCCGCTGCGGCGGTGACGCTGCTGGCGGTTCTCGGAGCCGCGTACGCGTTCATGCCTCCCTCGCAGTGGTCGCGGATCTGGAACGAGAGCCTCGCGAGCCTGTTCTACGTGCAGAACTGGCAGCTGGCGTTCTCCGAGGTCGACTACTACGCCCGTGACAGCGCCGAGACCAGCCCGCTGCAGCATTTCTGGTCGCTGTCGGTGCAGGGGCAGGTGTTCCTGCTCTGGCCGGTGCTGATAGGTGTGGTGGCGCTGCTGCTGCGCCGGCGTCGCGATCTCATCCGGGCGGTGCTCGTCGCGGTGTTCCTGGTGATCTTCGTCTGGTCGCTGTGGTTCTCCGTCATCGAGACGCGCGACGCGCAGGCGTTCGCCTATTTCGACACGCGGACACGGCTCTGGGAGTTCGCGGCCGGTTCGCTCCTCGCTCTGCTGCTGCCGCTGATCCGCATGCCGGCGGCAGCGCGGGCGGTGCTGGGCTGGGCCGGGCTCGCGGGCATCGTGCTCTGCGGCATCGTCCTGGACGTGCGCGGGGGATTCCCCGGATACCTCGCGCTCTGGCCCGTCCTGTGCACCGCCGCCGTCATCGTCGCGGGCGCGGGGGAGCAGCGCGGCGGACCCGCGGCACTGCTCGGGTCGCGACCGCTGTCATCGCTCTCATCGGACGCCTACGCGCTCTACCTCGTGCACTGGCCGATCCTCGTGATGTGGATGGTCGTCGCGGAGACCGACCGTGTCGGCCTCGTCGAGGGGGCGATCATCATCGGGATGTCGCTCATCGCCGCGCGGCTGCTGTCCCGGGGGGTCGAGAGGCCCCTTCGCGGGCCCTCCCGCACCGATCGCCCGACGGTCATCCGCGGTGTCGCCGTGATCGCGGCATCGGTCGTGGTCGTCACGGGGGCGACCGCGGGGTGGCGGTGGATGGAGCAGACGCGCACCGCCGAGTTCGCGGCCGCGGCCGCCGATTCCGACTACCCCGGGGCGTCGCAGGTCGAGGTGGCGTTCGAGATCGCCGACCTCGATGCGCCGATGATCCCGACCCCGACGGAGCTGAACGCCGAGTGGGCGGCGGTGGGACCCGCGTGCACCGGCAGATTCGCACCGAGAGACGCCGTGCTCGAGGGAACGTGCAACCAGAGCGAGGACGCCGCGGACGCGGCGATGCGGATCCTGGTGATAGGCGACTCGCACGCACAGCAGCTCTCCGCCCCGCTGATCGCCCTCTCCGAGGACCGGGATCTGGCGATCATCACGATGCTGCGCGGTGGCTGCACGGCGGGCCTCGCGGAGGAATCCCGCAGCCCCACCGAGGCGTCGTGCGAGCCGTGGGCCCGTGCCGCTCTCGACTATGCGAAGGTCATCTCGCCTGACGCGGTGTACCTCGTGGTGACGAGAGCGGACGCCCAGGAGCCCGAGCGCCTTCTGCACGGCATCGAGGAGGCGGTCGACGAACTGCGCGCGGCGGACATCCCGGTGATCGGCGTCCGCGACAACCCACGGTTCGACTTCGACATGTACGAGTGCGCGATCGACGAGTCGCGCGGCTGCGAGGTGCCGAGGGAGTTCGTGCTCGCCGAGGAGAATCCCTCGTCCGTGTTCGCGGACGCCGTCACGACGGTGGATTTCACGCCGTGGCTGTGCCCCTGGGACGTCTGCCAGGCGGCGATCGGCAACATCGCGGTGTACATCGACGACAACCACCTGTCCCGCAGCTACGCGCGAACCCTCTCGCCGTTCCTCGAACGAATTCTCGCGGATTCGGGCCACCTGCCGCCGCCCTCAGCTTGATCGCACCGAGCGCCAGCTAAAATGTGTGAACGCGTGCCCGTCACGGCCCGCGAACCTCGTCACGTCGGTCAGCATCAGGAAAGTTGCATCAATGGATCTCCTCGTCGTCGGGTCTGGCTTCTTCGGACTCACCATCGCTGAACGCGCAGCCGCCGCCGGCCGGAAGGTCACGGTCATCGACCGCCGTCACCACATCGGCGGCAACGCCTACAGCGAGAACGAGCCGGAGACCGGGATCGAGGTGCACCGTTACGGCGCACACCTCTTCCACACCTCCAACCCGACCGTCTGGGAGTACGTCAACCGCTTCACGACGTTCACGAACTACGTGCATCGCGTCTACACGAACCACAACGGCATCGTGTTCCCGCTGCCCATCAACCTCGGCACGATCAACCAGTTCTTCAACGCCGCGCACACGCCGGACGAGGCGCGCGCGCTGATCACCGAGCTGGCGGGGGAGTTCGACCCGAAGTCCGCGCAGAACCTCGAGGAGCGCGGGATCGGGCTCATCGGACGCCCGCTCTACGAGGCGTTCATCCGGGACTACACGGCCAAGCAGTGGCAGACCGACCCGCGCGACCTCCCGGCCGAGATCATCAGCCGACTCCCCGTGCGCTACACCTACGACAACCGCTACTTCAACGACACGTGGGAGGGACTGCCGACCGACGGCTACACCGCGTGGATCGAGCGCATGGCCGACCACGAGAACATCGAGGTCAAGCTCGAGGTCGACTTCTTCGACGAGTCGCAGCCGCTCAACAAGAAGGCCACCGTCGGGCAGGTGCCGATCGTCTACACGGGTCCGGTCGACCGCTACTTCGACTACGCGGAGGGGGAGCTGTCCTGGCGCACCCTCGACTTCGAGGAGGAAGTGCTCCAGACCGGCGACTTCCAGGGAACGCCGGTGATGAACTACGCCGATGCGGGCGTCCCCTACACCCGCATCCACGAGTTCCGCCACTTCCACCCGGAGCGGGAGGACCGCTACCCCAAGGACAAGACGGTGATCATGCGGGAGTTCTCCCGCTTCGCGACGCGCGAGGACGAGCCGTACTACCCCGTCAACACCCCGACGGACCGCTCGGGCCTCCTGGCATACCGTGAACTGACCAAGGGTGAGAACGACGTCCACTTCGGCGGACGTCTCGGCACCTACCAGTACCTCGACATGCACATGGCCATCGGGTCTGCGCTGTCGATGTGGAACAACGAGCTGGCCTGACAGGACTCCCCATGACTGAGAACACGAGAACGAACACCGACTTCGTCGCCGTCAATCACACGGTCTTCCCCACCGAGGGCGTGGCCGAGGTCTCGGCCCTCTACGTCGACACCGGCTCCGGAGACGGCTCCCAGCCCGGAGAGGCGTACGAGATCGTCGGGCGTCGCAGCATCCGTGTGTACGCGCACCGCCGCGTCTCGCTGAGCACCTACTTCAACGCGTTCCCGGCCAGCTACTGGCAGCACTCGACGAACGTCCGTTCGGTCCGTCTCGTCGCATCGGTCGAGGGCAAGGGACTGATCTCGGTGTACAAGTCGAGCGCCCGTGGACGCGCATCGGCGCTCGCCTCGAAGTCGTTCTCCGACGAGACGGTCACCTTCGACCTCCCGATCACCTCGTTCATCGACGGCGGCTCCTACTGGTTCGACATCGCGGCAGGGAACTCCGATGCGACGCTCGTGTCCGCCGAGTGGCAGGTCGCGGCTCCCGAGGACTGGACGCCCGGCAAGACGACGGTGGGCATCACCACCTTCAACCGCCCGTCGTACTGCCTGAACCAGATCATCGCGGTGGGGCAGAACGAGCACGTGCACGATGTGGTCGATCGCGTGATCGTGGTGGACCAGGGCACCGATCTCGTCTCGGATCAGCCGGGTTTCGACGACGCCGCCGCGGCGCTCGGCGACAAGCTGGAGGTCCTGCGTCAGCCGAACCTCGGTGGCTCCGGCGGGTTCTCGCGGGCCATGCTCGAGTCGCTGGGCTCCGAGGAGAGCCGGTACGTGCTGCTGCTCGACGACGACGCGATCTCCGAGCCTGAGGCCATCGTGCGGGCCGTGCGCTTCGCGGACTTCGCGATCACCCCGACCATCGTCGGCGGCGGCATGCTGCACCTCGACGACCGCTCCGTCCTGTACACGCAGGGCGAGGTGTGGGATCAGCGCAAGTCCTGGATGCGCCCCTCCGGCGCCAGCGAGTACGACCACGACTTCGCGGAGGAGACCCTGCGCGAGACCCCGGGGCTGCACCGCCACCTCGGCGCGGACTTCAACGGGTGGTGGATGTGTCTCATCCCGACCGCGATCCTCCGCGAGATCGGTCTGTCGCTGCCGGTGTTCCTCAAGTTCGACGACATCGAGTACTCGCTGCGTGCGCGCGATCACGGGTACCCGACCGTCTGCCTGCCCGGAGTCGCCGTGTGGCACATGGCCTGGCACGACAAGGACCCCACTCGCACGTGGGAGGAGTACTTCATCCACCGCAACCGGGTGATCACCGGTCTCCTCCACTCGCATGTCCGCAACGGCGGGTTCCTTCCGCTGCACTCCTTCCTCGGTGACATCAAGCTCCTGTTCATGCTGCAGTATTCGGCGGTGCGCCTGCGGCACGAGGCCCTGCGCGACGTCATGCGCGGCCCCGCCGTGCTGCCCGATCTGCTCCCGGGCAAGCAGGCGGAGATCCGCGAGATGCGCACGGCGTACATCGACTCGAAGGTCGTCGAAGACCTCTCCGCGCTCCCGCCCGTCCGTCGCTCCTCGTTCGCGATCCTCGGCGGCGTGCGCAAGCCGACGAACCCGATCGCGGCGCTCGTGCTCGCCGCCAGGGTCGGAGCGCGTCAGCTCCTGATCAAGCAGTCGCCAGGCAGCCGCCTCAACCCCGAGCGGATCATCTCGGCGCAGGACATCAACTGGTGGCGGTTCGCCGACATCGATTCCGCGCTCGTGACCTCGCCCGACGGGCTCGGCGTCGCCTGGTACCAGCGTGATCGCTCGACGATGCACCGCTTCCTCCTCCGCAGCATCCGGCTCAACCTCGCTCTGGCGCGGCGCTGGAAGGTGCTGTCCGAGGAGTTCGCGAAGGGCACCCCGAAGGTCACCTCGCCCGATCAGTGGCGGGCGACGTTCGATAAGGTGCAGAAGGACTGAACGCACCTCGCGCCCTCTCGGGCGGCCTGAGCACAGGAGTCACATGAGCAAGTCGACCGTCGGGGCGCCCGGCACGCCTCGACGGTACCTGCATTCGCTGTGGCTGCTGTCGGCGCGCGATCTCAAGGTGCGCTACGCGACGAGTTCGCTCGGCTACCTGTGGTCGGTGCTCGATCCGCTCGTGATGAGCGCGATCTACTGGTTCGTCTTCACCCAGATCTTCCACCGCAGCGTCGGTGAGGACCCGTACATCGTGTTCCTCATCGTGGCGCTGCTGCCGTGGGTCTGGTTCAACTCGTCGGTCTCGGACTTCACACGTGCCTTCCGCAAGGATTCGAGGCTCGTCAGATCCACCGCGATCCCGCGGTCGATCTGGGTGAACCGGATCGTGCTCAGCAAGGGCATCGAGTTCCTCCTGTCTCTTCCGGTCCTCGTGCTGTTCGCGGTGTTCAGCGGGGCGACCGTCAGCTGGTCGCTGCTCTGGTTCCCCGTGGCCATGATCATGCAGGTCGTCCTGCTCGTCGGTCTGGGGCTGCTCGTGGCGCCGCTGTGCGTGCTCTACGTCGACCTCGAGCGCACGACGGCGCTGATCCTGCGGGCGCTCTTCTACGCCTCTCCGGTGATCTACAGCTTCCGCGACCTTCCGGCTCCCTTCCACACGATCGGAGCCTTCAACCCGCTCGCCGGCATCTTCACCCTGTATCGGGTCGGGTTCTTCCCCGAGCTGTGGGAGCCGATGCCCGTGATCGTCAGCGCGGTGATGTGCGTGGCGATCCTCGCACTGGGCATCTGGACCTTCCGCGCCCTCGAGCGCCCCGTGCTGAAGGAGCTGTGATGCCGGTCGCCATCGAAGTGTCAGGACTCGGGGTGCGCTTCCGGCGCAACCGTCGAGGCGGCCGCACGTTCAAGGATCTCTTCGCCGGTGCAGCCCGACGTTCGCGCCCCGGAGAGTTCTGGGCACTGCGGGACGTCAGCTTCTCGGTGCAGCAGGGGGAGTCGATCGGTGTCGTCGGTCGCAACGGGCAGGGCAAGTCGACCCTGCTGCGCCTCGTCGCCAAGGTTCTGCTCGCAGACGAGGGGACGGTGGCCGTCAACGGAGGTGTCGCACCGCTGATCGAGATCACCGGAGGCTTCGTGGGCGATCTGACGGTGCGAGAGAACGTCCGGCTCACCTCCGGCCTGCACGGGATGTCGAAAGACGAGGTGTCGCGTCGCTACGACGGGATCATCGCCTTCGCCGAGCTCGACGGTTTCGAGGACACCCCCTACAAGCACCTGTCGAACGGCATGAAGGTGCGTCTCGCGTTCTCGGTGGTGTCTCAGCTCGACGAGCCCATCCTGCTCGTCGACGAAGTGCTCGCCGTCGGCGACAAGGCGTTCCGAGACAAGTGCTATCGGCGGATCGACGAACTCCTCGCCGACGGTCGCACCCTGTTCTTCGTCAGCCACAACGAGCGCGACCTCCGCCGTTTCTGCACGCGAGGTCTGTACCTCGACGGGGGCGCACTGGTGATGGATGCCTCCATCGCCGAGGTGCTCGACCGGTACAACGCGGACATCGCGACCTGAGAGCGTCCGGAGCCTCGTGCGGTGATCGTCGGTAGGCTCGGGGGAACGGCGCGAGTACCCCCGCTCTCGCCGACACGGCCTACCCGAGGCGGTCCCACCCATGGCTCTCTCTGCTGCGCGCGCGGCGACGAATCTGCGTCGCGCCGCCTCCCGACTCTTCGCCGCGCCGCAGGGCCCGGTCTATCTGGTCTCGGCGGGGGGACAGCCGAACTTCGGCGACGAGTTCATCACTCGCTCCTGGCTCGACTGGCTCSCCGAGCATCAGCCCGACCGCGAGGTGTGGCTCGACACCATCGAGCCGGGGCGCGCCGCTCACCTGTTCCACGACACCCACCCGCGCCTGCGGACGACGAACACTCTGTGGCACATGGCGCACACGGGCCCGGCGGACCCGGAACCCGCCGGCGAGCGGGCCGGCACGTTGCTGCGCGACCTCGGATCCCCACGGTACGACCTCGGGCTCAGGGAGCTGCGCCGGATGGAGTCGGTGCATCTGCTCGGTGGGGGATACATGAACGAGATCTGGCCCGAGAACTTCGGCGTGATCGCGGCGATGACCACGCTGAAGGCGGACTTCGGCATCAGGATCTACGCCACCGGTCAGGGATTCATGCCGGTCAGCGGCGACCTGCGCGAGCGCCTCGCGGAGCAGTTCGCGCAGTTCGACTACGCGGAGGCGCGTGACGCCGACAGTGCGGACGCCGTCGGAGTGCGTGCCGGGGTCGACGATGCCTTCCTCGCGTTCGCGAACAGCCGCGAACTCTACGCGGCCGAGGAGGACGTCCCCGACGCGATGGTCCTGGTCCAGGGCGACATGTTCGACGATGAGGACGACTCCGACCTGCGCGATCTGGTGGAGGCGTTCAGGGCGCAGCACGGCGGCTCGGGAGTCGGCTTCGCCGAGGCGATCCCGCCGGACGACTCGAAGTACGCCGCGGAGCACGTCGACGAGGGGGCGCCGTTCTTCCCCTTCGTCCGCATGTGGGACCACGGCTTTCCGGCCAAGGCGGGGCAGGACTGGCTGACCTCCCGCTTCCACTTCCACCTCCTCGCGGCGGCGGCCGGTGCGAGGGGCACCGTCGTGAACGCGCGTTCGGGGTACTACGACGTCAAGCACGGTTCGCTGATCACGCTCGGCACCGGATGGACCCTGCGCGACGACGTCGATGCCGGAGAGCTGCGCGCCACGGCGGCGGCCGACTTCCCGGCTCGTGCGCGCCTGCTGGGCGAGGAGAAGGCACAGCTCGCCGCACGGCTGTACGCGTCTCCCGAGCGGGACTAGACGCCCGAGCGGGCGGGCGCGTCGCGCGTCAGAGCTCGACGAGCGTCCGCAGGTCCTCCGCGGCCTGGCGGGCCCGCGTGAGCACGTCGGACGACGGGGTTCCTTCTGATGCGCTCGAGCGCAGGTCGGTGAGGGCCTGCTGATAGGCGGCGACGCCGTCGCTCCACTCCGTCGCGATCGACCCGGGAGCGGCGGACTCCGCGAGGCGCTGCGCGTCGGCCTGCAGGGTGTTGAGCACCGAGAGGGACTCCTGGCCGCTGGTCTCGCCGACGATGTCGAGCCCGGTCAGCGAGTCGTCGAGCCAGGTCCGGACGCTGTCGCGGAAGGATCCGAGCGACGGGTCGGGAGCGGTCGGAGGTTCCGTGACGGGGACCGTCGGGTCCGGATCGGGCGTCGTGGTGGGCTCGGGCTCGGTGGTCGGCACGGGGGTCGCGGTCGCGGACGCGGATGCCGTGGGGGACGCGGACGCGGAGGGCGACGGCGATCCGCTCGCGCCCGGGGCCGGTGCCTCGCCCCGGGGGAGGAGGAAGAACAGCAGGACCCCCACGACGACGAGGACCGCGACGACGAGCCCCACGATGAGCGCGATGCTTCCGCGGTTGCTCGGGGCGGGCTCCATGGGCGCCCAACGGACGTCCGGCTGCTGTTCGTCGGTCATGTCGGTCAGCCCTCCAGGGGTGGCATCGGCGTCCAGGAGCGGTCGCGTCCGAGCACGCCGCCCTCTTTGAGTCCGCGGAACAGATTGCTGGTGCCGCGCACGGTGCGCTCCACGAACAGCAGCCGGATGAGCTCCTTGGCGAAGGTCATCGACGTGCCGAGCCCGAACAGGACCGGGTTGTAGGTGCCGTGCACGCGGTAGTACTGCTTGATGTACGCGCGATTGCGCATGATGTAGAAGCGGTAGGCGTTGCTCGACGCGTTCATGTGGCGGATGCCCATGTCCCACTGCTTGATCTCACGGGTGCGCCGCAGCACGAACTCGTCGACGATGACGGCGGTGGTCCTGCGCGAGGCGAGCCAGCCGTACATCTGGTCGTCCCAGTAGATGAAGAACCTCGGGTCGGGCAGGCCGATCTGCGTCACGATCGAGCGGTGGATGAACATGCCCTCGAAGCATCCGCTGTTCATCTCCTTGTAGCCGGAGGAGTCGAAGCCGGACGGGGCGAACGGGATCGGGATGCCCATGCGCTCGGCGATGCGGTACTGCCAGTAGAACTCGCTGCCGTCGTAGTCGTAGCGTCGGCCCTGGATGCTCTTGAAGCGGGGCGTCCACTTTCCCATCTTGGCGAGACCGTCGGGGACGACCTCGACGTCGTCGTCCATCATCCAGATCCACTCGGAGCCCAGTTCGTACGCGGTGCGCATGCCCTCGCTGAAGCCGCCGGAGCCGCCCGTGTTCGTCTCCAGGCGCCGGTACACGAGTTCGGTGCCGAGGCGCTCGCGGAACGAGTCGACGACCTCGGTGGTGTCGTCGGACGACGCGTTGTCGATGATCACGACGTGGCCCGGCTTCGGTTCCATCGAGGCGATGCTCTCGAGAAGGCCCGTCAGCAGGTGGGAGCGGTTGAACGTGACGATGACGATCGTCGCGGACGCCGGGTCGAAGGGGACATGTGTCACGAGGTGAGATCTCCGGAAGCTCGAGTCCGCGGGACGCCGCGGGCACACAACAGCCTACCCGGACGACCTCGGAAACCCCGGCGCGGACTCGAGCGCGTCAGCGCTCCGAGCGCAGGGTCGGGATCGCACCCGTGTGCGCGGCGTCGATGTTCTCGCGCCAGGAGCGGGATTGCCCCGCACGCAGCGCGCACAGGACGAGCATGAACCACCCGGCGCCGACCAGGGTGAAGCTCTCGAACATCGACTCCACCGCGAGGGTGACGAGCATGAGCGGGGTCCAGGCGTACACGACGGATCGGCGGATGCTCGCCACGAGCCAGGAGCGCACGGTCGCGATCCCGCCGAACAGGAGGAAGAGCAGGAGCCCGGCCGTTCCCAGCTGCAGCAGGACGTCGAAGTACGCGTTCAGTGCGCTCTGATGACGATCGTCGAGCAGGAAGTTGATGTAGGTGAAGGGGAACTCGCCGCGCGCCCACGACCCGAACCACCCCCAGCCCTCGAGGGGTTTGAGCGCTGAGAAGTCGAGGATGGTGTTCCACAGCGTCGCTCTGATGGAGAAGTCCGAACCGGCATCCAGCACCGCGATGATCACGTGCCGCAGGGCGAACGCCGCGGCGAGGGCCAGGGCGACCAGGACCCCGAGCACCCACTGGACGAAGGTCCGCCGCTCGCTCGGCGCGTGTCGGACGATCGTGAGAGCGAAGGCCACGACCCCCACCGCCGCCGCCAGCACCAGCACGGTGGGAGAGGAGGAGAAGAACGCCAGCATGGCGGCCAGCCCGATCGACGGGACGGCGATGCGTGGCGTGAGGGACTGCGAGCGCCACTCGATCACGAACGTGATGAGCGCGATCACCGTGACGAAGCCGAGCATGTTGCGGCTGCCGAAGATGCCCTGCACGGGCCCCCCGTCGGCGAGCAGACCCTGGATCCCCAGGAAGGTGAAGGGAGTGTCGAGCAGGACGCCGGAGAGGATCTCCAGCCCGAGCGAGACGACCAGGAGGAGGCGGAGCGTGTCGCCGAGCGCGCGCACGGTCTGCAGGGTGTCGCGGATGTGGCCGACCGTGATGGCGAGGAAGGCGAAGCCGACCAGCTCCAGCCACCCGAGGATCGTGTCGGACTTGTCCGTGCTCCACGCGAGGCTGATCGCCGCCCAGGCCAGGAAGGCGAGAAGTGATGACGGTGCGATGCGCAGGAGCGAGAGCTCCTCCCGCCGCACCCAGAGGATCGCGGCCCCCAGGCCGCACAGAGCGGCGATCACCGTCCCCAGGGTCACCGCAGAAGACGCCCGCTCGATCGTGAAGGAGGCGAAGACCGCGGTCAGGACCGCGATCGTGTAGGCGCGGGCGAATTCTGCGGAGCTGAGCAGGTCCGGCAGTCGGCGCGTCGAGGTCACGGCACCCGCCGGGTTCTCTCGCCGCGTTCGATCACACGCTCGCGTTCGCCGATGCCGACCAGGGGGACTACCTTGATCTTGAACGAGAACATGACCAGGAGCATCCAGCCCCACAGCATGATCGGGGTCGATTCGGTCAGCCCCTGCACGAGCAGCACGGCGGTGAAGAGGCTCGGCAGCAGCGTGAGGGCCGAGTACGGGCGATCGGCGCCCAGGTCCCACCGTGGCCGGTCGATCGCGAAGAACCACGACCTCCACAGCAGGCTGAGGTAGGCGAACGCCATCAGGATGACGCCGAGCACTCCGAGCTGCATGAGCACGTCGAGCCACATGTTGTGCGCGTGGAAGACCGTGATGCCGTGATCCTTGATCCAGCCCTGGAATGCCGGGTCGAAGGGGACCCAGGGGCTGGAGAATCCGTTGCCGAAGAGCGGATGCTGCGCGACCCGCTCCAGGACCGCGCTCCAGATCCGGTCGGATCGACCCGTGAGGTCGGCGCTCCGACCGAGCAGCGCGAAGAGGGGCTCGCGCAGCAGCCACAGCGCTGCGCTCACGACGGCCGTGCCGCCGATGAAGATCACGTACAGCCGCGTGCGTGCGCCCGGAGTGCGGGCGCGGCGCATCAGCAGGGCGACCACCAGCACGAGTGCGGCGGCCGCGGCGCACGCGTACGCGGTGGCAGACCCCGCGCGGAGCAGGAAGTAGGCCGCGAGCAGAGACCACAGCGCGAGAGTCGTGCGCCACCGCGTGCGCGCCGCGAACAGCACCCCGAACGTGAGCAGCGCGAACAGGCAGATGATCGCCAGGATGTTCGAGTTGCCGACGATGCCCTGGATACGGCCTCCGTCCAGGAGGTTCCCGCGCACCCAGTACCAGTGCGGGTCGAGGTCGCCCTCGGGGCGTACGAAGAAGTTCGGCAGGATCGGCTCGTGCACGACGAGAGCGACCCAGAGCTCGATCGCGAGCGAGAGGCCGAGGATCCACTTGAACGTCGAGGCGAGCGCGCGCACGATCTCGTGCCAGGTCAGCACCTGCACGATGAACAGTGCGCCGACGGTCACCGTCGCGAGCAGCACCCAGGTGATGACGGTGGCGCCACGCCACTGCGACCAGGCGACCGAGAGCAGTGCGAGCGCCGTGTAGCCCACCGCCGCCCAGGGGAGGCGGCGCCAGGGGAAGGCGCTCGGTCGGCGGCGGGCGATCATCGGGATGCCGATGGCGAGGGTGGCGATGAGGAAGGCGATCAGGGTGATGAACGCGCCGATCTCGCCGACGACGTTGTAGATCGCCGAGTGCGCGAAGGCGGCGAGCATCATCATGATCACGAATCCGCGCAGCACCAGATGCCCCGTCGATTCGCGCTCGGGCGCGCGGGGCGGGGCCGCGACCGGATGCTTCGTGTAATGCGCCATCGCGTTCAGGCTACCGCGCGCGACTGGCGCCGCACCTGTGGGTGGCGCTGGCGGCCCGTCGGCATCCGTGGCAATACTCTGGTGACATGCTGCTGAGTCTCTCGAACGTGCCCCGCGACTACGCCTGGGGGTCGCAGACGCTCCTCGCCGAACTCGAGGGCCGCGCCGCCTCGGACGCTCCGGAGGCGGAGGTGTGGTTCGGCGACCATCCTGGGGATCCGGCCGATGTGGAGGGCGGATCCACGCTCGATGCCGTCACCGGCGGCTCGCTTCCCTACCTGCTGAAGCTCCTCGCGGCAGCCTCGCCGCTGTCGATCCAGGTGCACCCGACGATCGAGCAGGCCAGGGCGGGATGGGAGCGGGAGGCCGCTCTCGCCTCCGACGACCCGACGCGCAACTACCGCGACGACAACCACAAGCCCGAGCTGATCGTGGCGCTCAGCGAGCGCTTCGAGTCGCTCAGCGGTCTTCGTCCGGTCGACGACACACTGCGCCTGCTGGATGTGCTCGGCACGGGTGCCGGTGTCGGCGCTCTCGCCGCGCGTCTTCGCGGAGAGGGGGACGTCCTGCGTGACACGATCGGCTGGCTCCTCTCCGGGCAGGCGCAGGCCGCCGTCGACGACGTGATCGACGCGGTGCGGTCCGTGACCGCGTCCGATGCGGGGGAGTGGAGCGTCGCGCTGCGTGCGGTGGCGGACGTCTCGCGCACCTACCCCGGTGACCCGGGCGTCGTGGTCGCACTGCTGATGAATCATGTGGTGCTCCAGCGGGGTGAGGCCGTGTTCCTCCGGGCAGGACTGCTGCACGCGTACATCGCAGGTCTCGGCGTCGAGATCATGGCCGCGAGCGACAACGTGCTCCGGGGCGGTCTCACGCCCAAGCGCATCGACGTGCCCGAGCTCCTCGGGATCCTGGACACCACCACCGGGGAGGTCCCGGTGCTCCGCCCCGACGCGGTCGGCGCGGTCACCGAATATCCGGTCCCGGTCGCCGACTTCGCGCTGCGACGGATCGCGCTCGACGGCGCCGACGTGGACGTCGAGGTGGACGGACCGACCATGGTGCTCGCGACCGCCGGACGGGTGCAGGTGCGCGGCGCGGACGGCGAGACGCGGGACGTCCCGATCGGCACCGCGGCCTTCGCGACCGCCGACGAGGGACGCCTCACCGTCGTCGGCGCGGGGGAGGCCTTCGTGGCGTCTCCCGGATCACGCACGGACTGACCTCGACCCGCCGCGCGACACGCCGTGCGAGGCTCAAGAACCTTCAAGATCGGATTGAGGGTTTACGATCCACGACTTGACCGATGGGAATGACACGGGTGTAATTAGTTCTGCGCGGCCCGCCGAGGGGGCGGATATTCAGGGGTTGGAGAGCGAGATGACGGGTTACCGTTCAGACGTACCGGAGAACTGGTTCGTCGATCCGATCAACCTCGGTGTCCCCGGGGTCCGGAAGCCAGATGCCGAAGATGACAGCGCCCTGGCCTGGCAGGCAGACGCGCTGTGCTCGCAGACCGATCCCGAGGCGTTCTTCCCCGAGAAGGGCGGCTCGACCCGCGATGCCAAGCGCATCTGCACCTCCTGCGACGTGCGCGGCGAATGCCTCGAGTACGCGCTCAACAACGATGAGCGCTTCGGTATCTGGGGCGGACTCTCCGAGCGCGAGCGCCGCAAGCTGAAGCGCCGCGCCAGCTGACATCACGTCCGGTCGCCGTCGGCGCCCGCCGTGATCCACGCGGACCGCTTCGCGGCCACGCCGGGTGCCCTGTGCAGCGCAGGCCCGGGGCACGCCTAGGCTGACGACGTCATGCCAGCCCGAGTTCACGCCATCATCGTCGCGCGCCCAGGATCTTCCGCCCGTGCGCAGCTGCTCCGCACGCTCGACGCGCTGCGTGCGCAGACCACACCGCCTGCGGCCGTCACTCTGGTGATGTGCGGTGATGCCGCATCCGCCCGGGAGAGCGCAGCCGTCGCGGCGGCGGTCGAGGGCATCATCGAGGCGCGCGGCACCACCTCCTTCGCGGATGCCGTCGAGCTGGCCCGCCCGCGGATCGCCGAGGGGAGCGCCGTCTGGCTGCTCGCGCACGACACCGCGCCTCACCGTCGCGCCCTGGAGCGACTCGTCGGTATGCTCGAGCGCTCGCCGTCTGCGGCGATCGTCGCCCCGAAGCTCGTGCACACCGACAACGATCGTGAGATCGTCTCGCTCGGCGTCAGCATGACGACGCTCGGACGCTCGGTCGAGCTGGCCGCGGGAGAGCTCGATCAGGGTCAGCACGACGGAAGCGACGACGCCCTCGGAGCCGACATCCGCGGAATGCTGATCCGCGGCGAGGTGCGCGACGCGCTGCGCCCCGATGCCGCACTCGCCGGGGCCGACCAGGGGCTCGACCTCGGCGTTCGCGCACGCCTCGGCGGCGGTCGTGTCGTGCTCGCACCGGCCGCGCGCGTGTCCGTCTCGCCGGATGGTCCCGCCGCGTTGCCGACAGGGCGGAGCAGGCGCGCGTTCGTCACGCGGCTCGCTCAGCTGCACCGCAGACTCGCCTACGCGCCCGCTTTCGTGGTGCCTCTGCACTGGCTCGCGCTGCTGCCGCTCGCTCTCTGGCGATCGATCACCCATCTCGTCGGCAAGCGCCCCGAGGCCGTCGCTCCCGAGTGGGGTGCCGCCGCGACCGCGATGGTCCGGTTCGGTGCGATCGCACGATCGCGCCGGCGGATCCGCTCGTTCCGCACCTCGAGCTGGGCGAGCATCGCCCCCCTGCGGGTCAGTGGAGGCGACCTGCGGCGTCGCCTCGACGACGGGCACGGGAGCGAAGGCGGAGCCGTGAGCGAGCTGCGGTTCTTCTCGGGCGGCGGCGCCTGGGCCGTGCTCGCGGCTCTCGTCGTGAGTCTGGCGACGTTCACCACCGTTCTCGCCTGGCCTGTGCTCGGCGGCGGCGGCCTGCTTCCCCTGCGCGCGACCGTCGGGGCGCTCTGGGACGACGCGGCTTGGGGGCTGCGCGGTCTCGGTGCCGATGTCGTCGGCCCGGCCGATCCGTTCGCCGCGGTCGTCGCCGTCCTGGGGTCGCTGTGGCCGGGAGCGCCGTCGTTCTCGCTCGTGCTGCTGTGGATCCTGGCTCTGCCGCTCGCCGTCCTCGGCGGATGGTTCGCCGCCACCCGCGTCACCGACCGCTCGGGCCTCCGCATCTTCACGGGTGTCGTCTGGGCGCTCGCGCCGACCTTCCTCACGGCCCTGGTCGACGGCCGCCCGACCGGGGTGCTCGTGCATCTGCTTCTGCCCTGGCTCTTCCACGCCGCCGTCGTGACGCATCGCTCCTGGGGGGCGTCGGGCGCGGCATCCCTCCTGTTCGCCGCGGTCCTCGCGTGTGCACCCTCGCTGGCGCCCGCGCTTCTGTTCCTGTGGGTCGTCGCTCTGGGGATCACCCTCGCCTCCGCCCGCTTCCGTGGGGCTGTCCGGCTGCTGTGGCTGCCGGTTCCCGCGATCGCGCTGTTCGCGCCGCTCGTGATCTGGCAGGTGCGGCACGGAACTCTGCTCGCCGTGCTCGCGGACCCCGGATCGATCTGGGCGGGGCCTCAGGTCGCGGCGGACGCCGCCGGTCGCCTCGCACTCGCCTCGGGCTTCCCCACGGGCGGAATCGCCGGATGGACTGGCTGGCTCGGTACGGACCTGGCGCCATGGGCGGGGCTTCTGCTCGCCCCCCTCGCCGTGCTCGCGCTGGTGTCCGCGGTCGCGCCACGGTGGCGCGCGGGCATCACACTGCTCGTCGTCGCCCTGTCGGGTCTCGCCACGGCCTTCCTGGCCGTCGGCATCTCGGTATCGTTCGCGCAGGGTACGCCGGTGGCCATCTGGCCCGGCGCCGGATTGAGCGTCGCCTGGATCGGTCTCACCGGAGCCGCGGTGGTCACCCTCGACACCGCGTTGACCGCGCCACGAGTGCGCCTCGTGAGCGCTGCCGTGGCCGGTCTCGCGATCGCCGTGTGCGCTGCTCCCGCGCTCGCCGCCACCCACTCCGACGAATCCGCACTCCGTGACGGTCCCGTCTCGACGCTCCCCGCCTATGTGGCTGCGCAGGCGGGGGCCGACCGTCCCGTCGGCACCCTCGTCCTCACCCCGCAGAACGACGGCGGGCTCGCGACCGAGGTCGTCTGGGGTGGGAGCGAGACGCTGGGGGCCCAGGCGACGATCCTGTCGACGGCCACGGAGCTGCGCGGCACCGATCTGACCACACTCTCCGTCGATCTCCTCTCGGCCCGGGACTTCGACGCGGCAGGGGAGCTGGGGGATGCCGGCATCTCCTACGTCCTGCTGTCCAGCGCGTCGGACGAGCAGTCCGATCAAGCCCGTGCACTGGGCACATCGGCGGAGAGCTCCCTCGACCAGCGGGCCGGATTCGTGCCGGCCGGGTCCACGGATCGCGGAGTCCTCTACCGTCTCGAGTCCGAGGCATCCCCGCGAGCGTCGCTCTCCGGCGGCGAGCAGGCGACGTCGCGCCTCGTGGTCACGCTGCAGTTCGTGATGCTCTTCGCCGCCCTGCTGCTCTCGGTGCCGACGCGTTCGTCGCGTCGCGCGGCCCGTGCCACCTCGCGCATCGTGGGTCGCGCGCCCGAGGAGCCTCTGGTCCTTCCCCGGCACCCGGAGGATCGGGACGACGACATCCCCGTCGTGCCCGCCGCGGTCGCGGAGTCGGTCGAAGGACGAGGGATGCCGCAGGGCGCCGTCGAGGCAGACGGGACCGCGGTGGCCGATCGGACCGCGGTGGCCGATGGGACCGTGGTGGCCGATGCCGGCCCGGCTGATGCCGCCGAGGCAGAGGGCACGGGCGGTGCCCCGGCACCCGAGGCGGTCTCCGCCGACGGGGAGTCCGGTTCCGATACCGATGAACCCGGTTCGACGACGCATGAGGGAGAGCGGTCATGAGCGGTACGCGCGCATTCCGAGCGGCTGCGACCGGTGCCCGCCTGCTGACCGGCGCGGTCGTCGCAGGCGCATGCGTGGTCGCGGTGGTGCTCGGGGTCACCGCGCCCTGGCCGTCGGTTCAGCACGAGCCCGCGAGCGCGGAGGTGACGCCGCTGCCCGGCGACACGGTGCTCGTGTGCAACGGCGATTTCCGGGCCATCGGCCGTGACCCCGCGAACCCCTTCCAGATGGCGACGGCCGGGTCGCCGGCCCTCTCTGCCGCCGGATCCTCGGGGTCGGCCGAGACCACCCCGCTCGTCGCAGACGACCTCGCCGAGGGGGGCTCCGCGCAGCGTCTGGTCGGAGCGGTGGAGGGACGTGTGGCACCGCTGCTGGCCGCCACCGAGTCGATCTCGCTCGCCGCCGAAGATCTCTCGGGCCTGGCCGCCGCGCCCTGCCGTCCCGCGAGCCAGGACTCCTGGATCGTCGGCGGCTCGGTGCAGACGGGCACGGAGGACCTCATCGTGCTCACGAACCCCGGAGTCGTGCCCTCGACCGTCACCCTTGTCGCCCACGGTTCCGTCCGGGCGTCGCGCACCGTGATCGTGCCCGCCGAGTCGCAGTCGGCCGTGCCGCTGACCTCGCTCGCCGCGGGATCCGATCTGCCGATGGTGCATGTCACCGCCACCGGCTCGCCGGTGCGCGCCGTTCTCCAGTCCTCGCTCACCCGCACGCTCGATCCCGCGGGTGTCGACCTGCAGGATGCCGTGGCCGCCCCGCAGCAGCACGCGGTGCTCCCGGGGGTCCGGCTCTTCGAGACCCAGGGCGACAACGGGGACTCGACGGTCGTGCGCCTGATGTCTCCCGACGCCGATGCGCAGGCGGTCGTGACCGTGAATGCTCTCGGGTCCGCGGCGACGGCCGGGACGTTCGACGTACCCCTGACGGCGGGCGCGCCGACCGAACTGTCCCTGTCCGCGTTGGCGCCGGGGGAGTACACGGTGCGGGTCGACTCCGACACCCCGGTGCTCTCCGGGGTCCGCCAGCAGGAGGGCGGTGGCCCGCAGGACGACTTCGCCTGGGTGCTGCCCGCACCGGAGATCGATGACGAGGTGCTCGCGGCCATCCCGCTCGGGCCCGCTCCCCGGCTGGTGCTCGTGAACACCGAGGACGTCGACGCGACGGTGCAGGTCGAACCCGTCGCCGGCGGCGAGCCCGTCGAGGTCGAGGTCCCGGCCGGTTCGTCGTCGTCGATCGAGGTGCGTCCGCGCACGGTGTACTCGCTGACCGGGTCCGGCCCGATCCATGCCTCCGTGACGATGACCGACACCGGTGCGCTCGCGGTCTGGCCGCTGTGGCCGGCGGCCGGCACGCAGCAGAGCATCACCGTCTATCCCTGACGCCGGGCGGCGCCTCGGCGGCGCATCAGTGGTCGTGGCCGCCGAAGTCCCAGGGTTCGCGGCCCACGTACTCCGCCGCGGCGCGGAAGACTGCGCTCTCGATCGCCATCTTGCGGTGCGCGACGTCGTCGTGTCCGGGAGGCAGCAGGCGTTCGATCGGAAGTCGGAACAGCACGATCCGCTGCTGCTGATGATCCAGGTGCCAGCGGGGCACCTCGTCGGTCGCGTCGAAGTCCGGCATCCCGCCGATCTCGAATCTCACTTCCTGAAGCTCGGGCCAGGTTCCGCGCAGGAACTCCACCGCGGTGCCGACCGTGAGGTCGAAGCGATCGATGCGGCCGTCGAGCGGGGCGAGGGGAGGGCGCACGGCCTCGCTGCGGCCCACGCGGCCGTGCCGTCCGTGCCGAGCCCCACGGCGCGGCGAGTCGGAGGTGCGGGGGCGACGGGGCATAGCGAAAGTCTAAGCCGAGTCTGCGAGCGGCGGCGGCGCGGCATCCGGACGAGCTCCGTTCGGCGACGTAGCCTGGCGGAGATGAACGGACGACTCTGCTCGAAGGTCGGCTGCGCGCGAGAAGCCGTGGCGACGATCACCTACGACTACGGCGACCAGATGGCCGCGCTCGGCCCTCTGGGGCTCGCGGGGCATCCGCACTCGCACGATCTCTGCGCTCCCCATGCCGATCGCCTCTCGGTGCCCTCCGGCTGGATCGTCGTGCGGCACGAGGCTCTGCGGGCCTGATCCTCCTGGACGCGTCCGGGGCCGATCCGGGCGCGCCGGACACGACTCCGCGCTGCGGTCGGGAGAGGCCTCCTCAGACGCCCACGCGCCGTCCTGTGAGCTTCTCTGCTCGACGGTCGGCGTTCTGCAGGGCGCGGCCCTCGCGCTCCCTGCGGAGGACCGTGATCCCGACCAGCACGATCTCCGGCGCCTCCGGGGGCAGGGGGGAGACGAACGGTGCGGCCTCGGTGAGCAGGTCCTGCGCGACGCGTGCGCGGGCCGCGGGGACCATGCGGGGTGCGCTCTGCAGGAACTGCGAGATGCGCCGGGCGAGCCGGTCGGGGAGCCTCGCCACGTCGGCGATCTGCGCCCACCCTGCCAGCATCGGCGGCAGTACGGGAACGCTCGCGACGAGTGTGGGCGTGCGCACCCGCTGGCTGTACGTGCCCGCGACCATGTCGCCCAGCCGCTGCGATCGAGCGCTGAACGCCCCCGCCAGGACGGCGACGCTTCCCAGGGTCAGATAGATCTCCAGCACGCCGAGGAGCGCACGGATGAACGCGTGGCGGAACCCGGTCGCCCCGCCGTCGATGCGCACGATCCGCCCGCCCACGGCGAGCTTGCCGAGGCTGCGGCCCTTGAGGGCGACCTCCATGGCGATCGGCAGGACGACGAAGCTGATCACGATCGACACGACCGTCGCGATGCGATCCGTCGCCTCGTCCAGCAGCCCCAGATTGAGCAGCCAGATCCGCAGGAACACGGTCAGGAGAAAGACTCCGAGTCCGAGGAGCAGGTCGATGATCGCTCCGGCCGCCCTCAGGACGAAGCCCACCGGCTGCACGTCGATCGCGACGGCTTCGCCGGAGAGCACCTCGTCGGAGGCATCGAGCGGGGCAGACATGAGTACAGTAAATCAGGTGGATGCCGATGCGCTGACAGATGCACGCCGCGCCGAGTGGGAGCGGCTGGAGCAACTGAGCCGCGCGCGCCTCGACGGAGCCGGCGTCGATGAGCTGATCGTGCGCTACCGCGCGGCATCCGCTGATCTCGCCGAGCTCAAGACCTCGGTGGGAGAGTCGCCGCAGGGCGCGTACCTGTCGACGATCCTGGTGCGGGCGCGTCTGCGCCTCACCGGCGCCTCCGACAGCATCCTCACCCAGACCGCCCGCTTCTTCTCGTCGCAGCTGCCGGCGGCGCTGTACCGGCTGCGCTGGACCACTCTGATCATCGCGGTGTCCTTCATCGCCGTCGTCGTCGGCACGGCCGCCTGGATATCCTCCGACCCCGCCCTCATCGCGACCCTCGGGCCGCCCGACATGCTCCAGCAGTACGCCGACGAGAGCTTCACCGGCTACTACACCGATAACCCGGCCGCCGTGTTCATGGGGATGGTCTGGACGAACAACGCCTGGATCGCCCTGCAGTGCGTGCTGTTCGGGATCACCGGGCTGTGGCCGATCCAGGTGCTCGTGCAGAACGCGATGGGCCTCGGGGTCTCGGGAGCCGTCATGGTCGCCCACGACAAGGTCGACGTGATGATCCTCTACATCCTCCCGCACGGGCTCCTCGAGATGACGTCGATCTTCGTCGCAGCGGCTGCAGGACTGCATCTGTTCTGGTCCTGGGTCGCGCCGGGGCACCGTTCCCGGGGCGAGTCGCTGGCTGCAGAAGGACGCGCACTGGCGACGGTCGCGATCGGGTTGGTGTTCTCGTTGTTCGCATCCGGACTGATCGAGGGTTTCATCACAGGGTGGGCCCTGCCCTGGCCGCTCAAGATCGGCATCGGGGCCGCGGCGCTCGGTGCCTTCCTGATCTACATGGTCGTCATCGGAGGTCGTGCGCACCGCCGCGGCGAGACGGGCGACCTCATCGAGTACGAGGCGGGGACGCCCCGACTGCTCGCGGGCTGAGCGCGCGGACCCCGCGTCAGTCCGTGCTCACAGAAGACACCGTGATCACAGACGAAACCGTGCTCACAGACGGGACCGTGATCACAGAAGACACCGTGATCACAGACGGGACCGTGCTCACAGACGCCCGGCGGCCTTGAGCTCCAGGTAGCGGTCGGCGATCCTCGGAGGCAGGGTCTCGGGGTCGGCGGCGATCGCCTCGCCACCGGCGCGACGCACGGCATCCGCCACGTTCTCGGCATCGCGCATCGTGCGCTCGGCCGCGGCCGCGAGGTAGATCTCCTCACGGGAGCCGCGTCTCTGCGCGAGGTCGGCGATGCCGTCGTCCGTCACGGATCCGACGAGGATGGAGGTGGCCCTCGTGGCATCGGGGAAGGCCCCGAGGAACCCGCGTGCCGACTCCGCGGCGTCCTGTGCGGTGAGTACGACGATCAGCGCGGGGCGGGTGGTGAGAGTGCGCACGGCCGCGAACGCGCCGGGCCAGTCGGTGTCGACCAGACGCGCGTGCACGGGCGCCATGGCGTCGGTGAGTGCGGGAAGCAGCGCCGAGCCGTCGACGCCGGTGACGCGCGCGCGGACCACACGGTCGTACATCAGCAGGTGCACGTGGTCACCGGCACGTGCCGCGAGGGCCGCGAGCAGCAACGACGCCTCCAGTGCCGCGTCCACCCTCGTCCCGTCGCCCACGCGGGCCGCGGCCGTGCGCCCGGTGTCGATGATGATCACCACGTGTCGGTCGCGCTCAGGACGCCAGGTGCGCAGCATCGTGGTCCCGGCCCGTGCGGTCGCTCGCCAGTCGATCGAGCGCACGTCGTCGCCGCGCACGTACTCGCGCAGCGAATCGAACTCCGTGCCCTGGCCGCGCACCTGGATGCTCGTGTTGCCGTCGAGCTCGCGCAGACGGGCCAGACGCGACGGCAGGTGCTTGCGCGAGGTGAAGGCCGGCAGCACCCGGATCGTGCCGCGCACTCGGTGGCGGGCCTGTCGGCCGGCGAGCCCGAGCGGTCCCTGCGAGCGGATCATCACGAACTCGCTGGACAGCTCGCCACGACGGCGGGGGAGGAGCGGGATCGCGACGCGACGTCGTTCCCCCGGCGGCACGATGAGCCGCTGTCGGCCCTCGTCTGCGCCGGCCGTGGGCTGCCACGCGTCGCGGATCAGTGCATGCAGGGTGCGAGAGCCGAGGTTCTGCAGCGCGACGCTCACCGGCACCGGCTCGCCGAGTCGCGTACGCGTCGGTACGCGTCTGGTCACGACGACCGTGCGCGGGCTGGGCGCTGTGAGCACGTCCACGACCAGCAGCAGGATGCACAGCCCCACCCAGATGCCGAGAGCGGCGTATGCGGGATAGCCCGCGAGCCCGGCGAGCACGACGGGAACGATGCCGACGGCGACGGCGAGCGCGAGACGACCGGTGACGAACACCTAGATCGGCACCCTCGTCTGCTGCACGACCGAGGTCAGCACGGCATCCGCCGACACGCCCTCCATCTGCGCATCCGGCCGCAGCTGCAGTCGATGACGCCAGACCGGCACCAGCATCGTCTGCACGTGGTCGGGGGTGACCGCCGACGAGGCGTTGAGCCAGGCCCAGGCCTTCGCGGCTGCGAGCAGGCCGGTCGACGCGCGCGGGCTCGCGCCCAGCTCGACCGACGGCGACTGCCGCGTGGCTCTGGCGAGGTCGACGACGTATCCGAGCACATCGTCGGTCACCTCGACCCTGCCCGCGGCGGCCTGGGCGGCACGGATCTCGTCCGCCGACACCGTGGCCTCGACACCCGTCAGCTCGCGGGGCGAGAACCCGGAGGCGTGCTTGCGCAGCACGGAGACCTCGGCGTCGCGCTCCGGCATCCCGACGACGAGCTTCATCAGGAAGCGGTCCAGCTGCGCCTCGGGCAGGGAGTAGGTGCCCTCGTGCTCGATCGGGTTCTGGGTCGCGGCGACGAGGAAGGGATCGGGCAGCGGGCGGCTCATGCCGTCAGCCGAGACCTGCCGCTCCTCCATCGCCTCCAGCAGTGCCGCCTGCGTCTTCGGGGGTGTGCGGTTGATCTCGTCGGCGAGCAGGATGTTGGTGAACACCGGCCCCGCGCGGAAGTCGAACTCGCCGGTGCGGGCGTCGTACACGAGCGAGCCGGTGACGTCGCCCGGCATGAGGTCGGGGGTGAACTGCACGCGCTTGGTGTCGAGGCCGAGGGCCCGGGCGAACGAGCGGACCACGAGGGTCTTGGCGACACCGGGCACGCCCTCGAGCAGGACGTGACCGCGAGCGAGCAGCGAGACCAGCAGTCCGGTGACGGTGCCCGCCTGGCCGACCACGGCCTTGTCGACCTCGATGCGCACGCGGTGCATGGCCTGACGCAGTTCGGCGTCGGTGGAGTTCTCAGCGGTCACGTGGTGTCCTCGGCTTCCGTAGCGGTGAAGGGATGGCGGTCACGGGGGTTCGAGCGCTCACTCGTCCCTCCGCTCGATGAGGGTGGAGGCGTCGACGGCCTGCTCCAGCTCGCCCAGGCGCCGAGCCAGGTCGATCAGGGTGGGATCGTCGGCGGGCAGCGGACCCGCGAGCAGCTCGTGCAGCGAGCCGCGCGGGATGCGGAGTCGGTCGGATGCCGCGTCGGCGATCTCCTCGGGCGTCGCGGTCACGGCCAGCCCGAGTCGTCGTGCGAGCCGGCGCCTGCTGCCGTCGCGGATCGCCTCGGAGGCGTGCACGGCGTCGCCCGCCTTCGCGGTCAGCCGCGCGCGCCCGTGCATCGTCTCGGAGGCGCGCACCGTGACCGGCAGCGTCTCCGACACGAGCGGACCGAAGCGCTGGCCGCGCCACAGTGCGGCGGCGAGGCCGGCGATCATCAGCAGGAGGATGGCGGGCGTCACCCATCCCGGCGTGAGCGAGCCGAGCGTGTCGGGCGTCTCGCCCTCGATGTCCGTGTCGCCGAAGCTCGGCACGTACCAGACGACACGATCGGTCTGTCCCAGAAGAGCGACGCCGAGGGCGGCGTTGCCGTCGTCGGCGAGATAGGCGTTGCTGAACAGTCGGGCGCCCTCGACGAGGATCCGCGTCGCGTCGGCATCGTCGTCGATGAGCACAGCGGACGCGTCGGTTCCGAAGCACCCTTCGACACCGTCGGCGGGGGTGAACAGCCGATCGGGGCGGATCGTGCCGACATCCGCGAACTCGGCGGCATCGCACCCCGCCGCCACGGGCGCGGAGTCGGGAGTGGCGTTCGCTCCGAGTTCGAACAGGTTCAGCAGGTGCGTGCTGCTGGAGAGGAAGACCACGCGGCCTGCGGGCTCGACGAGGTCGGCGATCCCCTCGTCGCTCAGCGTGTACGGATTGGCCATCACCAGAGTGGTGTCGGCGTCGAGCGCGGCACGTGCCTCGGTCCTCGAGCGGAAGACCGACACCTCCACACCCTGCTGCTCGAGGATCTGCGCGAGGGCCATGGCGCCCGAGTCTCCCACGCTCTCGGGGTCGAGGGCGCCGCGCTGGTCCGGCATCCGGACGCCCACCTGGATCGCGACGAAGACGCCGCCGAGGACGAGGGCGGCGACGATCAGCCATCCGATCAGCGATTTCAGGCGTCGGCGGCGGTGCGGCTGCTCGGCCGTCGACGAATCGGCGACCTCCGGGCCGCTCGCATCCCGCTCGGTGACCACGCTGTGGTCGATCACGCTCATGCGGGCACCAGGTCGGGGCGCAGGGAGCTGAGCCGCTCATCGGTCGCGGCGAGCTCGGCGTAGCGCTCGGCGGTCGCCGGATGCCGCAGATACCGCACATCGTCGAACGAGACCGCGGCGCGACGCACCGGGTCGATCTCGAGCGGGAAGACGGAGGCGACCTCCCGGGCGATGGCCTGGGCCGTGGCACCGGGAGACGGGTCGATGAGGTCGCGCTCCAGCAGACCTCTCGCCAGCGCGCGGAATCGGAGGATGGTCGCCTCGTCCCAGTCCTGGGCGCGGGCGGCGCGGTCGGCGTCGGTGCGGAGTTGGGTCGCCGACCGATCGTCCCCGGCGCCGAGCAGACCGCCCCGGAGCGCGCGGACCGATTGCGAGCGCCGCGGGCGGCCCCAGATGATCAGAGCGGCGACGAGCGCGCCGAAGACGATGATGCTGACGATGATCAGAGCCGAGGGTCCGACGCTCGCGCCGTTGTCAGCGCTGAAGAGATCGGCCAGGAACCGGCCGATGTCCCGGGCGATGAGATCGAACCAGGTCGGCTTCGCGTCCGCGTAGCGGGGATCCGCGAGCTCCTGCTCGGCCCACCGCCGCGCCTCGTCGCCGTCCGGCACGCGCACATCGTCGAGGAGGCGGATCATGCCGGCCCCTCACCTCCGGTGCCGGGGGCCGCCCAGGTCGACTCCGCGCTCGCCGCGTGTGGGGCAGGCGGCGCGGCGGGAGCGGGAGGGGGAGTGGACGGCGTGGAGTACGGCGGCTGTGCCGGGTACTGCTGCGGCTGCTGTGCGGGGTACTGCTGCTGTGCCGGGTATTGCTGCGGCTGCTGCGCGGGGTACGGCTGCGCGGGGTACTGCTGCTGTGCCGGATAGGGCTGCGCCGGGTACTGCTGCTGCGCCGGGTACTGCTGCTGCGCAGGGTAGGGCTGACCCGGGTACCCCTGCGTCCCGTAGCCGGCGCTCATCATCGCCCACTCCGGCACCTGCTTCGGCGGGGGCGCGCTCGTCACGGCCTTCGACGGGTCGATCACGAACGGATCGCCCAGCTGCTCCTCGGTCCACCCGAGATCGCGGCGCTCGACGTGGCCGATCAGGGCCTGGTCGAGGCCCTCGTATCGCATCCGGCTGTCGAGGTAGACGAGCGTGCCTGCGGTGCTCTGCACGACGAGCGTGATCGCCTGCAGGACCAGCAGAAGGATCTGCGGGGCGAGCAGGGCGAAGACGAACCCCATGATCGCGCCGGTGTCGGCGGATCCGGTCGGAGCGATCACGGTGCTGAACATCGAGCCCAGCAGCGTCGCCGGCAGGTTCACCAGCTGCATCGCGACGCCCATGATCGCGCCGATCAGGAAGGTGACGCCCCAGGCGGTCCAGAACCGGCCGCGGGTGAGGCGCCAGGATCGCACGAACGCCTCGCGGAACGTCGCCCGCTCGAGCACCAGGACCGAGGGCACGAGCAGCAGCTTGGTCGTGAGCCACACCACCAGCGGGATGGTCGCGAGGATCAGCACGACCACGAGGATGACGATGCCACCGATCGCCTCGACCGAGTTCCCCAGACCCCCGGCGACGAATCCGGCGATGATGAGGAACAGGATCACGATCACGCCGAAGACGAAGACGACCGAGAGGGACGCGAAGCCGGCCAGCCGCCAGAACGACGGGATCATCCGTCGCCAGAGCGTGCCGAGCCCGGCCTTCACCCCGATCGCGGCGAAGCCGATCTCGGCGGCCACCACTCCCTGCATGAGAGCGGTGAAGGCGATGGAGGCGATGCCCACGGCGAGCCCGGCCACGAGATTCATGGCGATGGTCCCCGCGAACACTGCCTCGAAATCCGCGGAGGAGGGGGAGAGAGACTCCAGGCGCGTGAAGGTCGTGACGAACACGAACCCCATCACGGTGGCGCTGAGCGCCACGACCGCGAGCTGGATCACGACCCCGAAGCCGAAGAGCACCTTCGGGTTGTGGCGCAGCGCCGCGAACGACCTGCTCAGCAGCATCCCGAAGGTCAGCGGATGCAGGGGGATGATGCCCCTCTTCGGGGCAGGGGTCCACGTCTGGCCGCTCACCGGCACTCCCTCCGTCGTGCGCTCCCATCGTGTCACACCCGCCGTCGGACGCGCAGACGGAGGTCGGTGGGACTGAGTGCCATAAGGTAACAGTTATGACCTCACGCATTCTTGTGGTCGACGATGACACCGCGCTCGCCGAGATGATCGGCATCGTGCTGCGCACGGAGGGCTTCGAGCCGGTGTTCTGCGCCGACGGAGCGCGGGCCGTCGAGGAGTGGCGCACGCAGCGTCCCGACCTCGTGCTGCTCGACCTGATGCTCCCCGGCATGGACGGCATCGAGATCTGCACGCGGATCCGGGCCGAATCCGGAGTCCCCGTCATCATGCTCACCGCCCGCAGCGACACCGCCGACGTGGTGCGCGGCCTGGAGGTCGGGGCCGACGATTACATCGTGAAGCCCTTCAATCCGAAGGAGCTCGTCGCCCGCATCCGCACCAGGCTCCGCCCCACTCCGCAGACGGTCGGCGAACAGCTGCGCGTGGGCGATCTCACCGTCGACGTCGATGCGCACGAGGTGCGGCGCGGCACGGCGCCGATCGCTCTGACCCCGCTGGAGTTCCAGCTGCTCGTCGCCCTCGCGTCCAAGCCGCAGCAGGTCTTCTCCCGCGAGATGCTCCTCGAGCAGGTGTGGGGCTACCACTACAAGGCGGACACCCGCCTGGTCAACGTGCACGTCCAGCGTCTGAGGGCCAAGGTCGAGCTCGATCCCGACAATCCCAAGATCGTCATGACGGTGCGCGGCGTGGGTTACCGCGCCGGGAGCGCGGGATAGGACGACGATGGCCGCGCCCACAGCGACCACCACGGCGGTCGCTGTCATCCGCGACTGGCGAGGCTGGCCGTCGGTCGTCAGCGCGCTGTGGCGGAGTTCGCTGCGATTCCGCACGCTGACGGTCACTCTGCTCCTCACGTCCACGGCGATCCTGATCACCTGCGTCACCATGGCCCTGGTCATCCAGAACGATCTCTTCGAGTCCCGCAAGACGGAGGCGCTCGAAGACGCGGCCCGCGCCGTGAACCTGGCGCAGGTGACCCTGGACTCCGCAGCCCTCGGCGATGAGCCCGCCGCACTGCAGGAACTCTGGGACAGCGTGCAGGCAGATCTCCGGCGCTACTCGACGGCAGAGGGCTTCGCCGGCATCCGGATGAACGACGACCCCGATGCCGTCGCACTGAACGGGTTCTCGGCGGGGTTGAGCGCCAACATCATCAGCACAGGTCTGAGCAACAGGGTCGTGCAGTTCGACGACCGCCAATCCTGGCAGTCGGTGGGGCTCGATGTCGCCGGCCGGGTCGTCCCGGGAATCATCGTCGGCCAGCAGCTGCAGGTGCCTGAGGCGGGATCCTTCCAGCTCTACTTCGCGTACGACCTCGCCGATGCCGACAACACCCTCACCTTCGTGCAGCGGACGCTGTGGATCGCCGGGATCGGACTCGTCGCCATCGTCGCAGCGATCTCGTTCATCGTGCTGCGCACCGTGTCGACCCCGATCGTCGAGGCCGCCGAGACCAGCGCCCGACTCGCGTCGGGCGACCTTGCGGTGCGCATCGACGTGCACGGAGAAGACGAGATCGCGACCCTCGGTCGGTCGTTCAACGCGATGGCCGACAGCATCGAGTCCCAGATCAAGGAGCTAGGCGAGCTCTCGCTCGTGCAGCAGCGATTCGTGTCCGACGTCTCGCACGAGCTGCGGACGCCGCTCACGACGATCCGGCTCGCGGCCGACATGCTCAACGACCAGCGCGGGGAGTTCGATCCGACCACCGCCCGGACGACCGAGCTGCTGCACACCCAGGTGCAGCGTTTCGAGACGCTGCTGTCCGACCTGCTGGAGATCAGCCGCTACGACGCGGGGTCCGTGCAGTTGGAGCTCGAGGCCACGAGCCTCGCGCATCTCGCGGAGGACATCATCGAGCAGATGCAGCCGCTCGCGGACGGACGAGGCACCGAGCTGCGTCTGGTCGCGCCTGGCGGCTACTCTCCGGTGGACATGGATCCGCGTCGCGTGCGCCGGGTGCTGCGCAACCTGATCGGCAACGCGATCGAGCACGGCGAGGGGCGCCCGGTCGTGGTGACCGTCGACAGCAATCAGCATGCCGTCGCCGCAGGGGTGCGCGACTTCGGGCTCGGCATGGAACCGGCGGATGCCGAGCGGGTGTTCGACCGCTTCTGGCGGGCGGATCCCTCGCGTCAGCGCACGATCGGCGGCACGGGTCTCGGGCTCTCCATCGCGCTCGGCGACGCGACCCTGCACGGCGGCAGTCTCGCGGTGTGGTCCGAGCTCGGGGTCGGCACGAACTTCGTGCTCACGCTGCCGCGCCGCGGCGACGCGTCAGAGGGGCCGTCGCCGATCTCGACGGAGCCGCAGGATTCGCTGTCCGAGATCGGCGACGCGACCCAGCCGATCCATCTCGCCGACATCCCGGCCGAGCTCTTCGACCGAGGGAGCATCGAATGATGCGTCGGACCCGCCGTATCCTGCGCGGCCTCGCCATCGCGACGACCGTGCTGATGCTGACCGCGTGCACGGGGCTGCCCACGTCCGGCGACGCCCAGCCCGGGCTCGCCCTCGGGGCATCCCCGGAGGACCCCGACTTCCTCCCTCTCGCCTCGGGCCCTGCGGACGGCGCCGCTCCGGCCGCGATCGTCGAGGGTTTCATGGAGGCGGCGATCACGCCGGCGGACAACTGGGACACCGCGCGCAAGTTCCTCACCCCCGACCTCGCGTCGACCTGGCGCCCGAACACCGGCGTCTCGATCGACGTGAGCGCGTCGACGCGCCTGTTCACCTCGAGTATCGAGGAGGACGACGAGCCTGCCGCCGGTGACACCGCCGACGTGCGCGTCACCTTCGATCAGCTGGCCAGCGTCGATGCGACCGGCGCATACTCGGAGTCGTTCGGAGCGTCGAACTCCGCCTTCGTGGTGGTGTTCGACGACGGGCAGTGGCGGATCTCCGAGGCGCCCGACGGCGTCGTGATCGACGAGTCCCGGTTCTCGCGCGTCTACGACGACTTCGCTCTGCAGTACTACGACCAGACCTGGGAGCGCCTGGTGCCCGACGTGCGCTGGTTCCCCCGTCGTGCCACGGTCGCCACGACGATCGCGCAGTCTCTGATCGGCGGCGCCCCCAGCCCCTGGCTCGACCCGGCGGTGCAGAGCGCGTTCCCGCAGGGCGTGCAGCTCGCGCGGGACGCCGTGCCGATCGATTCGGACCAGGTCGCGGACGTGGCACTGAATCGCGAAGCGCTGAGTCTGGATCCGAAGACCCTCGCCCGGATGCGCACGCAGCTGCAGAGCACGTTCGCCGCGGCCGGCGTGCAGATCAGCCAGGTGCGCTTCACCGTCGACGGGCGCACCCTCGAAGCCGGGGTCGTCAAGCTCGTGGAGGACCCCGCCGACACCGGGAGCATCGTGCTGCGGGACGGCGAGTTCGGAACCCTCGTGGGCAGCGAGATCACTCCCATCGCCGGCGTCACGGAGGAGATCCTCGCCGTGACGCAGCCGATCTCGGCGATCGACGTGGCGCTCGACGGCACGCGTGCGGCGGTGAAACTCGCGGACGGCCACGTGTATCTCGCGGGCGAGGGACAGTTCGACGAACTGGATGAGCGCGCGAACCTCGTGCGTCCGTCGATGGACCCGTACGGCTACACCTGGTCGGTGCCCTCGAACGCCCCGGCCGCGCTGCAGGCGATCGGCAGCGAGGTGGCCCCGAACGCGATCTCCGGCGCGTGGCCCGACGCCTCCTCCGTCTCCGCCATCCGTGTCTCCGTCGACGGCGCGCGGATCGCCGCCGTCGTCGTGGTCGGCGGTGAACGGTGGATCGTCGTGTCGTCGGTGATCCGCGACGAGACGGGTATGCCCACCGAGCTGGGACCGATCGAACCTCTCGCGCAGCTGGGAGGTTCGGCGACCGCTCTCGTGTGGCTCGGTCCCGATCGCCTGGGGGTGCTCGCCGACCTCGAGGACCGCACGGTGATCACGCAGATCGTCGGTGGTACCGGCACGTCGGAGGTCGCGCCCACGGATGCCGTGTCGCTCGCGGGCGCTCGCAGCGCCTCGGGGCTGCGGGTTCTCGGTGCCGGCGGGGCCGTCTTCGCCCGCACCGGCTCGGCGTGGAGCGAGTCGATCAGCGGCGTCGCGCTCCTCGCCACGCGGGCCGGGCACTGACCGCGAGCGCACCGCTCCTGCACCGGCAGTGATCCGCGCGGACTTCTGACAGCACCCGTGCGCGAAGTCGACCGCGAGCGCAGCACCCGCGGATCCACGGCAGGATCGGCGGATGCCGTCATCCGCCGCCGCCCCCGCCGTCCGTGCCATCGACGCCGTCCGTGCCATCGGTGCCGACGTCCTCGCGCTGCTGCTCGCGGCCACGTGCGCCGGGTGCGATGCGCCGGAGACGCTGCTCTGCGCGTCCTGCCGGCAGCGCATCCGGGCGCGGCCGGTCGTCACCGGCACGACAGCCGGACTCCTCGTCCGTGCCGCGATGCCGTTCGAGTCGGTGCCCGCGCGCTGCGTGCGGCGGCTCAAGGACGAGGGCGAGACCCGGCTCGCGCACCCGTTGGGGGCTGCGCTGGGCGAGGTGCTGCGGGGCGTGCTCGAGGCCCGACCCGCAGGTGAGGTCGCGGTGGTGCCGGTTCCGAGCTCACGAGCGGCCTTCCGTCGCCGAGGCTACCGGGTCCCGGACCTCCTGATCCGTCGCGCGGGGTACACACCCCGTCGCCTTCTCTCCACCCGCCGTCCGACGGCGGATCAACGAGGGCTCGACGTCGAGAGTCGCTCGCGCAACGTGCACGGGAGCATGTGCGCGAAGGGCAGTGGCGGGCTCGCCGTGGTGCTCGTCGACGACGTCATGACCACGGGCGCCACCCTCGATGAGGCGGCGCGGGCGCTGCGGGTCGCCGGGGCGGACGTCCTGTCCGCGGTCGTACTGGCCGCCACACCACGTCACAGTGAACGGAATGCGTACGCATCGGAGACACGCAGGAAATGACCCGTGACATCCGTCGTCGTGCCGACTAGCGTGGGGGGACACAAGGCGACCACGGTCCGCCCTTGGCCGGGAGGACCGGGACAAGGAGGCAGCAATGGAAACGAGCATCGTTGGCGTCGGGGTGGGAATCACCGACCGCTTCAGAACCGTTGTCGAAGAGAAGATCGCCAAGATCCAGACGTTCGCGTCACGTGCGCAGCGATTGGACGTGAAGGTCACCCACCGGGTGTATCGCAACGGCCGTGTACCCGATGAGACCGTCGAACTCACGCTCGTGAGCAAGGGACCGGTCGTGCGGGCCGAGGCCACCGACGGCGACAAATTCGTCGCCCTCGACCTGGCGGTGGACAAGATGGCGGAGCAGCTCCGTCGAGCCAAGGAGAAGCGGGTCGACGGACGTCAGCACCCGCGCGGCGCGCATTTCGAGAAGGAGAGCGGTGCCCTGGAGGGCATCGACGTCCAGCCCGCATCCGTCGAGGTCCTTCGCGCCGTCGCGACGGGCACCGTGCCGATCCAGAACGAGGAGGACGAGGTCTACTCGCCCGTCGTCATCCGCACCAAGAGCTTCGATGCGGAGTGGATGACCGTCGAGGAGGCGGTCGATCGCATGGAGCTGGTCGGCCACGACTTCTTCCTGTTCGTCGACGTGCGCACCGACCACCCGAGCGTGGTCTACCGCCGCAAGGGCTGGGACTACGGTGTCATCGCACTCGAGACGCAGGCTCCGCCCGCCGAGGCGCTCGCCTCCTGAGAAGGACATGAGAACGGCCCGGCCCCTTCGAGGGGCCGGGCCGTTCGTTCGTCCGTTCGCGGGATGCTCAGTCGAAGATGCCGTCGAGGATGCTGCCGATCACGAGGCCGCCGAGGATTCCGGACGCGATGTCTCCGCCGCCACCGCGGCGACCGCCGCCGCTCCAGCCGCCACCGCCCCAGCCGTCGCCTCCGCCGCCCCAGCCCTGGTCCTGGGGGCGGGACGAGTCGATGTCGCGCTGGGCGAGCTGCAGAGCCTCGGAGGCGAGGTGAGCCACCCGGCGGGCGCCGGCGAGCGCCTGATCGCGCGTCTCCTCGGCCGGGAGGAGGTCGGAGAGGTCGACGCGCAGGCGCTCGGCCTCCGCGAGCCGGGTGCGGGCGTCCGCCCCGATCCAGCCGCGGTGCCCGGCGATGAGTCCGCGGGCGACGCCCAGCTGCCTGTCCGCGTCGTCGATGGCGTGCTGCACCTGCTGCAGGCTGGGCAGCGGATGCGCCTCGCGGTGCCGCGCCGTGGCGATCGCGTCGTCGAGGGCGGTGTTCGCGGCGCGGAGCTGGGAGAGCTCGGCGAAGGGGTCGCCGGGGGTGCCTGCGGGGGAGAGGGCGCTCAGGGCGTTCTGCAGCGCGGTCACCGCGGCGGCGACAGCCGGCACCTGCGGAGCGGTCCGCGCCGCGATGAGGTCGCTCCGTGAATCGGCCACGACCTCGGCGAGCGTCGACTCGGCGCGCAGTGCCTCGATCTCGAAGTCCTCCACGGCGTCGAGCAGTGCCGAAGCACGGCGCGTGGCTTCGGTCGCCGTCTCGAGAGCGAGGTTGGCCTCTTCGTTCTGCTTCGCGGCCCGGCGACGTTCCGAGACCGAGGCCCCGTGGGTCGCGAACGCGATGAGCTGCTCGGCCTCCGCCGCGCTGGCGGTGATCTGGTGCATGGCCGACTCGGCGTATCGCGACGACAGGCGTGCGACGGTCTCGTTCGTCTGCGGGATCCGGGTGCTCAGCTCGGCGGCATCCGCGCGCACCTTCGCGATGACCTCGGGAGCGCGACGGACCTTCGCGATCGATTCGGCGAGGGCGGACGTCTTCTCGTCGAGGAGGTCCTGCGCCCAGTCGCACAGCTGCACGATCCTCGCGTTGCGGGTGCGGAGCTCCTCCGGGGTGTCCGGGATCTCATCGTGATTCAGCTGGTGCAGTTGGAACGCCTCGCGCAGGTGCGTCCGCACGGCGCTCAGCGCCTTCTTCAGGTCTCCGGTGAGCTGGCCGCCGAGCTCGGCCTCGGCGAAGGAGAGCTCGTCCGAGGTGCTGCGGATCCGCTCGTCGGCCGCGACCAGCGACTGCTCGGCACGGCGTGCCAGATCGGCATCCTGTGCGGCCAGCTCTTCCTGTTCGCGCTTGCGCCTGCCCCATATTCCAGCCATAGGACCGATCCTAGTTTCCCGAGCGCCGACCCTGGCTGTGCATCCGCTTGAGGCGAACGCGGTTCAGACGAGCGCGACCGCCTCGACCCTGGCCGGCCGGCCGCGTCGAGGGCGGTCGGCCGTCAGCTCGATCGTGAGCGCGTGACGCGGATGCCGGGCGAGGCGCGCCTCGACATGATCGAGCCAGCGCAGCTCGGCGTCGGCGGTGAAGATCATCGAGTCGACCACGAGCGACCACGCCAGTCCTTCGGGGGTGTGGTCCTCGCGGGAGTCGCGCACGTTCACGAGCGTCGCGTGGTGCTGCTCGGCCGCGGCCCGTTGGATCGCGATGACCTCGGCGGCGTCGGCGCCGGGAAGCGTCGCCGCCACGGCCAGCTTGATCGCGAGTTCGTCGCGCGTGGTCCGCCCGCGCTCGATCGGCGAGGCCAGCCAGCGGTCGACGTCATCCGCCCCGGCATCGGTGATCTCCCAGTAGACGTGGCCCTGGGCATCAGCGGCGCCTCTGGCGACGAGGCCGTCGCGCTCCAGGCGCTCGAGCGTGTTGTAGATCTGTCCCACGTTGAGCGGCCAGACGGAGCCGGTGCGGCGATCGAACTCGTGGCGCAGCTGGTAGCCGTAGCAGGGGCCCTGCGCGAGGATCGCGAGCAGACTCTGTCTCACCGACATGTGGACCTCCCGGGTGTCGTGCACAAATATACATACCGGGAAATCCGACGACCCCGCGCCATGCAGACGACGCGCAGGTCACGGACCGGTAACATGGCAAGGTATGTCCGGTCGGCGCTCGACACGCGGCGCCGCCGGAACCATCCGACAGGGAGATGACATCTGTGGCCAATCCTCTTGAGAAGCTGCTGCGCGCGGGCGAAGGGCGGGTCATCCGCCGCCTGAACCAGGTGGTCAAGGCCGTGAACGCGCTGGAAGAGGACATCTCCAAGCTCACGGATGACGAACTGCGCAACGAGACCGTCGAGCTGCGGGAGCGGTTCGCCAAGGGCGAGACGCTCGATCAGCTGATGCCGGAGGCCTTCGCCGCCGTGCGTGAGGCGGCGAAGCGCACCCTGGGCATGCGCGCCTACGACGTGCAGATCATGGGCGGCGCGGCTCTCCACCTCGGCAACATCGCCGAGATGAAGACCGGTGAGGGCAAGACGCTCGTCGCCACGTTCCCCGCCTACCTCAACGCGATCGCGGGTGAGGGCGTCCACGTGATCACGGTCAATGACTTCCTCGCGAGCTACCAGGCCGAGCTCATGGGTCGCGTGTACCGCGCGCTGGGCATGACGACCGGCATCATCGTCTCGGGTCAGACCCCGGCGGTCCGCCGTGAGCAGTACGCGTGCGACATCACCTACGGCACGAACAACGAGTTCGGATTCGACTACCTGCGCGACAACATGGCGTGGCGCAAGGAAGACCTCGTGCAGCGCGAGCACTATTTCGCCATCGTCGACGAGGTCGACTCGATCCTCATCGACGAGGCGCGCACCCCGCTGATCATCTCGGGTCCCTCGTCGGGTGAGGCCAACCGCTGGTTCGCCGAGTTCGCCAAGATCGCGCGCACCCTCGAGGCGGGCGTGGACTACGAGGTCGACGAGAAGAAGCGCACCGTCGGCGTGCTCGAGCCCGGTATCGAGAAGGTCGAGGACTACCTCGGCATCGACAACCTGTACGAGTCCGCGAACACCCCGCTGATCTCGTTCCTGAACAACTCGATCAAGGCGCTCGCGCTGTTCAAGAAGGACACCGACTACGTCGTCATGAACGACGAGGTCATGATCGTCGATGAGCACACCGGCCGCATCCTGGTCGGTCGTCGCTACAACGAGGGCATCCACCAGGCGATCGAGGCGAAGGAGGCGGTTCCGGTCAAGGCCGAGAACCAGACCCTCGCGACGGTCACCCTGCAGAACTACTTCCGTCTCTACGACAAGCTCGCCGGTATGACCGGTACCGCCGAGACCGAGGCGGCCGAGTTCATGTCCACCTACAAGCTCGGCGTCATCCCGATCCCGACCAACCGGCCGATGGTGCGCAAGGACCAGTCCGACCTCGTCTACAAGAACGAGGCGGCGAAGTTCGCCCAGGTCGTGGAGGACATCGCCGAGCGTCACGCCAACGGCCAGCCGGTGCTGGTGGGAACGGTGAGCGTCGAGAAGAGCGAGTACCTCTCCCGGCTCCTCGCGAAGAAGGGCGTCAAGCACGAGGTCCTGAACGCCAAGAACCACGCGCGGGAGGCGGAGATCGTCGCCCGCGCCGGTCGGCTCGGTGCCGTGACGGTCGCGACCAACATGGCCGGTCGTGGAACCGACATCATGCTCGGTGGAAACGCCGAGTTCCTCGCCGTGCAGGATCTGAAGGGCCGCGGTCTCGACCCGGTCGAGACGCCGGAGGAGTACGAGGTCGCCTGGGACGAGGCCTACGAGGAGAAGAAGGCCGTCGTCGCCGAGGAGGCCGAGAAGGTCATCGAGGCCGGGGGACTGTACGTGCTCGGTACCGAGCGCCACGAGTCCCGACGGATCGACAACCAGCTCCGTGGTCGTTCCGGCCGTCAGGGCGATCCCGGCGAGAGCCGTTTCTACCTCAGCCTCACCGACGATCTGATGCGCCTGTTCCAGTCGGGCGCCGCCGAGGCGATCCTGGCTCGCACGAACTTCCCCGACGACGTGCCGATCGAGTCGGGTCTCGTCTCCCGCGCGATCCGCAGCGCGCAGTCGCAGGTCGAGTCCCGCAACGCCGAGATGCGCAAGAACGTCCTCAAGTACGACGACGTCCTCAACCGCCAGCGCGAGGCCATCTACGCCGATCGCCGCCACATCCTGCAGGGCGACGACATCGCCGACCGGGTGCAGCACTTCATCGAGGACGCGATCAGCGGTGTCGTTCGCGACCACACGGGCGAGGGTCACAACGAGAGCTGGGACTTCGACGCGCTCTGGACCGAGCTCAAGACCCTCTACCCGGTCAGCGTCACGATCGACGAGGTCGTCTCCGAGGCCGCGGACCGCAAGGGCGGCATCACGGCGGACGGCCTCACCCGCGAGCTGCTCTCGGATGCGAAGATCGCGTACGAGACGCGTGAGGAGTCGCTCGGCGAGGCGGCGACCCGTGAGCTCGAGCGTCGCGTGGTGCTGCAGGTGCTCGACCGCCGCTGGCGCGATCACCTGTACGAGATGGACTACCTCAAGGACGGCATCGGCCTGCGGGCGATGGCGCAGCGCGACCCGCTGATCGAGTATCAGCGCGAGGGCTACGCGATGTTCCAGTCGATGATGGGCCAGATCAAGGAGGAGTCCGTCGGCTACCTCTACAACCTCGAGGTCGAGGTGCGGCGTGCCGCAGACTCGCAGACCGCTGAGGTCGAGGCCAAGGGACTGTCCGAGGGCGGCGGCGAGCAGCGCCTCGAGTACTCCGCGGCGAACGATGCGGGCGAGGTCGAGGTGCGCGACGACCGGGGGCGGGTGCAGCAGGCCGCCACCGACAAGATGCGCCAGGCGGCCGCGGCTCGTCAGGCACCTGCGGATCAGCCCGACGCGGCACCGGCCGAACGCGGGGCGTTCGGACAGCGCACCGATGCGGCAGCACCCGCCGCGGGCAACCGCGAGCAGCGCCGCGCCCAGGGCAAGAAGAAGAAGTAGCAGCGCGAGCACGCGACTGCGCGAGCACGAATGAGGGGCCGATCCGGGTGGATCGGCCCCTCTGCGCGTCATTGTAGGCTTGCGCAATGACACCAACGCGCCACTTCGACCAGTCGTCGAAGCTCAAGAACGTCCTGTACGAGATCCGTGGGAACACGCTCGTCGAGGCGGCGCGTCTCGAGGCCGAAGGACATCGGATCCTCAAGCTCAACACCGGCAATCCTGCGATCTTCGGCTTCGAAGCCCCTCACCAGATCGTGCACGACATGCTCGCCGCGCTTCCGACCGCGCACGGCTACAGCGACAGCAAGGGCATCGTCTCGGCGCGGCGCGCCGTCGTGAGCCGGTACGAGGAGATCGAGGGCTTCCCGCGTTTCGGTCCGGAGGACGTCTTCCTCGGCAACGGCGTCTCGGAACTCATCACCATGACGATGCAGGCGCTGCTCGACGAGGGCGACGAGGTGCTGATCCCCGCGCCGGACTACCCGTTGTGGACGGCCATGACGAGCCTGGCGGACGGCACGCCGGTGCACTACCTCTGCGACGAGGACTCCGGGTGGCAGCCCGATCTCGAAGACATCCGGTCGAAGATCACGCCGCGCACCAAGGCCCTCGTGATCATCAATCCGAACAACCCCACCGGAGTCGTCTACTCGCGCGAGATCCTCGAGGGGATGGTGCAGATCGCCCGCGAGAACCAGCTGCTGCTGCTCTCGGACGAGATCTACGACCGCATCCTCTTCGACGACGCCGTGCACATCCCGACGGCCACCCTGGCGCCCGATCTGCTCTGCCTCACCTTCAACGGCTTGTCCAAGACCTACCGCGTCGCCGGATTCCGCTCGGGATGGCTCGTCATCACGGGGCCGCAGTCGCATGCGAAGGGCTTCCTCGAGGGGATCAACCTGCTCGCCTCCACTCGTCTGTGCCCGAACGTCCCCGCGCAGTACGCGGTGCAGGCGGCACTCGGCGGTGTCCAGTCGATCGACGCGCTGATCGCGCCGACCGGGCGGCTGCACGAGCAGCGCGACATCGCCTGGGAAGGACTCGAATCGATCCCCGGAGTCTCGTGCGTGAAGCCGGCCGGCGCCCTCTATGCGTTCCCGCGCCTGGATCCGAACGTGCACGAGATCAGGGACGACGCGAAGCTCGTCTACGACCTGCTCGTCTCGGAGCACATTCTGCTGGTGCAGGGAACCGGCTTCAACTGGCCGACACCGGACCACCTTCGTCTGGTCACCCTTCCCGAGCCTCGCGTGCTGGCCGAGGCCGTCGAGCGCCTCGGGAACTTCCTCTCGAGCTACCGCCAGTAGGCGTCGCCGGTGCGGCCGGCGGGGACGTCGTCACCGGCAGAGGCAGACGTGATGCGACCAGTCGACGGATGCCGGAGACCAGGGCGGACCGTGGCGTGAGGTCGGCCATCGGGCGGGCATGGAGCAGGGCTGCGTCTGCGGCGCGCTGATCGAACGGCAGGAACTCGACCGCGGTGATGCCCGCCAACCTCTCGAGGGTCCGGCGCACCTGACCGCGGGCGTCGATGCCCAAGGGGCCGGGGCGCACACGGTTCACCACGACGCTGACCGGGACAGGATCGGTGAGACGGCGCAGCTCCGCATGCTCGCGGATGAAGCGGCTGATGCCGAGGGGGTCGGCGGAGGCGACGGCGACGATCGTGTCCGCCTCCTGCAGCGCGGCCACTGTGGCGGCGTGCCGCCGTGGGCCGGCGAGGTCGAAGGTCGCCTCGTCATCGGCGTCGAAGGCGCTCGCGACATCGACCACGGTCTCCTCGCTCCATGTGCGGCATACCCGGAGTGTCGCGCGCAGACGGTCGGCGCCGAGTTCCGGCCAACGGCTCGGACGATTGATGCCGCCGAGCACCTCCACCTCGCCGGCACTCGTCTCCAGGACCGCGGAGAGCCGGGTGAGCTCGTCGGCGTCGAGCGACCCCAGGTCGGCGCGACGGCAGGCGGCGGCGATTCCCGGAGCGTCGTCGCCGAGTCCGAGCAGCAGAGCCAAGGAAGGGGCGACCGTGTCCGCGTCGATGAGTGCCGTGCGACGGCCCACCCGCGTCAGCTCGACAGCGAGCTGGATCGCCACGGTGGATCGCCCGGGAGCGCCGGCGGGACCCCAGACGACGGTGACACGGTGCGGCGGCGAGGACTCCGGCTCGGTGGTCTCCGGATGATCCGCGGCCAGTGCGGTCGCCACCTCCCACCCGGTGGCGTCGGCCGGCAGCGGGGCCGCGAGACCGTAGCGAGCGAGCACCCTCGCCTCACCGTCGCCGAGGGGCACCAGCCGCACACCCGCCCGATCGCAGGCCGTGACGACTTCGGGGGTCAGCGCGCCGCGCGTCGCGGCGACGACGACGGCGTCGATGCCGGGAGGGAGGGGAAGCAGTCTTCCCGGAGCCACCACGGCGACGACGCGGATGCCCTCGACCTCGAGCTCATCCGCGAGGCCGGCCGCACGGGACTCCGGCACGGCCAACACGACGGACGTCACGGGGTCGCGCCGATCGGGACGACGGCGAGGACCGATCCTCCGGTGATCGCCCCCAGCACCTCCGCGACGTCGGCCCTCTCGATCACGACTTCGACCGTGCTTCCCCCCGAAGCCAGGACGGACGCGCTCTTCGTCACCGAGGTGACGGTCGCGTCGGCCACGAGGATCCGCGGCGGCTCCTGCACCGATCCGTCGTCGCTCGGGGGTGCGGCCCAGAGCTCCACGTCGCTGCCGGCCCCGACATCCGCGGGAATCCCCGTGCCGCTCTCGACGACCACGGTCGTGGTCCGTCCGGCATCGACGTCTTCGACGGCCGCATGGGCCAGGAGTTCGCCCGCGCTCACGGTCTTCGACGCGATCCGGCCCGGCTGCAGATCCTGAGGCGCCACGTAGCGGGACGTGACGCCGCCGAGCCCCACCTCCACGACCTGGAAGTCGTCGGAGGTGAGCGCCTCGCCTCTGACGATCGTGCGGTTCGCCTGGAGGATCGGCGTCGTCGCACCGGCCGACGAGACGACCGCCCAGACGCCGCCGATCGACAGGAGGACGAGGGCGATGCCGATCAGGAAGCGCGCGTCGCCCCAGACGGCGCGGCGTGGACGAACGAATCTGTGCATCGCCACATGCTCACAGAAATCGTCGCGGAGGCTCGGGACTTATCCACAGCGGCACGGGGGTGCAGGTGAAACCCGCCGGTGGGGGCAGAATGGGGACATGCCCGACTCGACCCCGTCCGTGAGGCGCTTCCTCGCGCCCGCGCAGGTGGCCGAACTCCTGAGCATCGAGGTGGACGAGGTCATCGAGCTCGTCTATCAAGGACGGCTCAGCGGATCCAAGCTCGGGTCGCCCGCTCGATGGCGCATCGAGGAGACGAGCCTCGCCGACTACCTCGCGGAGCAGTCGGAAGAGGCGCGTCGCATGGCGCTGTGGCGTCAGGCGAACGAGGCCAGCTTCCCCGAGGTGTGGGGCGCGCCGTTCGGTCACGGAAGCTGATCCCCGAAGGTCTGCACTGACGCCACCGCGTGGAACGGGATCATCTGGAATCCCCGCACGGCTGCCGCGGTCCTGGCCGCGCCGGCGTCGTGCAGCGCGAGATCCAGGTGATCCGCACCGGCCCTGTCTATCGTCCCGTGGAGGTCTCTTCCGTCGATGCCCAGGATGTTCACGGGCACACGGCGGCGCGCGAGGTCCCGCAGGATGAACCCCAGGGACATCCGCTCGCGGAGGATCGGTGCGGCCGCCTCGTCGCCGTCCAGGCTCGTGAGCAGCAGCCCGTGATCCACGCTGAGCCCGTGCACCGCGTGGAACGGGAGTATGCAGGTGGACCGACGCGGTGGTGACTCCGCGGCATCCAGGATCGCCGCCGCGACCCAATCCGCGCCGAGGGCCTGAAGTCGCACGCGCATGCGCGCTCCGCCGGGGAGATCGACGGTCGCGAGGGCCGATGCCGCGCACAGCACCCGGAGTCGGCTGCGCATGTCCAGACGGGAGATGCGCAGCCGCTCCGACTCGGCGTCGAGCACGGCTCGCTCGCTCTCCCACTCCGCGGCGAGCTGGCCCTCGAGGTCCTCGAACAGTCGATCCCAGTGCACGCGGACCACCGTAGGCGATCGCATCGGGGCCATGTACGAGTTATCCACATAGATCTCGGATTCGGCCGGAACGGCTCCTCCACGCATGCTCTACTTGGCGCAGTCTTCCCCGATGGAGAGTGCCGCAGATGACGATGAACGAGTATTTCGCCCCGCAGCCGACGCCGCGCGCCGAGCTTCCGGATCCGCAGCCGCTGCTGCGCAGTCTCACACAGGGCGTGCTCGAGGTCCTCGCCGGGGTCAGAGAAGTCGATCAGTTGGCCCGCTGGTTCAGCGAAGATGCGTACCGGAGTCTGGTGACGCGGGCGAATCTGTCGGCGAGGGCGCGCAGCGCGAGGGGGGTCTCGCCTGCGCGCCCGACTTTCGAGATCCTGTCCATCCGGGTCACCGAGCCGGTCGACGGCAAAGTCGAGGCCGTGGTCGTCGTGGCGGGCCCAGGTCGGACCCGAGCGGTGGCGATCCGTCTCGAAGGCCTCGACCGGCGCTGGCGGGCCTCGTCGCTGGCCGTCCTCTGATCTCCCGCACCGTAGGCTTGAGGGGTGTCAACCCTCAGTGATCTCGCCAATGCCCAGGGCCGCCTGACCGACGTCGACGTCGAATGGCTGCACCGCCTCGCCGGCGACGGGCAGCTTCTCGCGGACCTCTCGTCCGCCGACATCGTGGTCTGGGTCCAGACCGAGGACGGCTCGTTCATCGCCGTCGCGCACGCGCGGCCCAGCGGTGCGGCGACGCTGTTCTACCGCGACATCGTGGGGGAGCGGGTGCGTCCGCAGTGGCGGACCCAGGTGCAGGGGGCGTTCGACTCCGCGGCGATCGTCGATTCCTCGTCGCCGGACTGGTTCGAGGAGACGCCGACGCGGGTCCGGGCTGTTCCGATCGTCAACGATCGACGCAGCGGACACGGGGAGGCCGGTGTCATCGGCGTCGTCACCCGGCACACGAACCTGGGTGAGGCGCGCACTCCGTCCCGACAGCAGATCACGTTCGACGAGTGTGCGAACGACATCTTCCGGATGATCGCGGACGGCAGCTTCCCGGATCCGGCCGCGCCGACCTCACCGCGGCGCGGAGCGCCTCGTGCGTCTGACGGGCTGATCCGCATCGACGTCGACGGCATCACCACGTTCGCCAGTCCGAACGCGCTCTCCGCCTTCAATCGCATGGGCTTCGACGACGAGCTCGAGGGGGAGTCGCTGGCCGAGGTCACCACGCGGCTCGTCCCGCCGTCCCGCCAGGTCGACGAGTCGCTGCCGGTGGTGGTCACCGGCCGTGCGCCGTGGCGCACCGACATCGAGGCGCGCGGGGTCACCGTGTCGCTTCGGGCGATACCGCTCAAGGACCACGGCACGCGCATCGGCGCGATCCTGCTCTGCCGCGACGTGTCCGAGCTGCGTCACCAGGAGCAGGAGCTCATCACCAAGGACGCCACGATCCGCGAGATCCACCACCGGGTCAAGAACAACCTGCAGACGGTGGCGTCGCTGCTGCGGATCCAGGCGCGTCGTACGCACTCCGACGAGGCGAGGGACGCTCTGACCCAGGCGATGCGGCGCGTCGACTCGATCGCCGTCGTGCACGACACCCTCGCACAGGGGCTCACGCAGAAGGTCGATTTCGACGAGGTCTTCCATCGCGTGCTCAAGCTCGTGGCCGAGGTCGCGTCGGCCCCCAACACCCGGGCGCGCACGCACTCGACCGGTCGCTTCGGGGTACTGCCGAGCGAGTACGCGACGCCGCTGGCGCTCGCGCTGACCGAGGTCGTCACCAACGCCGTCGAGCACGGCCTCGCCGGGCAGGAGGGCATGGTCACGATCGACGCCGCGCGCACGGAGGAGAACCTGCGCGTGCTGGTGCGCGACACCGGGAGCGGTCTTCCCGAGGGCCGCATCGGTCAGGGACTCGGCACGCAGATCATCCGGACCCTCATCCAGGGCGAGCTCGGCGGATCCATCGAATGGCGGGGGAGTGAGGGCGGCGGGACCGAGGTCGTCATCGACATCCCGCTGCGCTGGCTGACGAAGTAGCCGCCAGAGTACGCGGTACGGGAGAACGCCGCCCGAGTACGCGAAAGCGGCCCGAGACCTCGTCTCGGGCCGCTTTCGCGGATGTTCAGGAGGCGCGTCGTGCGCGCGCGGCGCGGCGCTTGAGCGCGCGACGCTCGTCTTCGGAGAGACCGCCCCACACGCCCGAGTCCTGGCTGGACTCGAGGGCGTACTGCAAGCAGATCTCGGTCACCGTGCAGGTGGCGCAGACCGTCTTGGCCTTCTCGATCTGATCGACAGCCGGGCCGGTGTTCCCTACGGGGAAGAACAGCTCGGGATCGACGGTCAAGCAGGCGGCCTTGTCGCGCCAGTCCATGGGGGCTCCTCGGTGTGGATTTTCATGAATCGGCGCAACGCGACGACTCTGATTTCGGGTGCAGTTCGGGTTCAGCTACCCTGTTGAGATACGGACGGATGCCCGCGAATTGTGATGCGGGCTCGGAGCCCGCCCCACGCCGCTGTGGGAGCACATGACGCTGTCTATTCTGTTACATGAAACCGGCGAAATCAAGGGTTTCGCCTGTTCTCATTCGATTCTCAGGAGACACATCGTGCGCGCACCCGGCCTCGCTCTCGCCGCAGCGGCAGTCCTCGCGGCGGAAGGCGCAGCCCTCCTCGTCTTCGCGCTGATCGAGCTCGTCGGCCTCGGCGCGGGAGATGCGTCCTCGCTGCCGACCGCCCTCGCTCTCATCGTGCTGACGCTCATCGGGGCGGGCGCGCTGATCGCCTTCGCGATCGGGACCCGCTCCGGGCACTCCTGGGCGCGTTCCGGAGGCATCGTGTTCCAGGTGCTCGGCGTGGCCCTGGCGCTGGCGTCCCTGACGATCCAGCCGGTCGTGTGGGGATTCACCGTCGGCGTGGGCATCCCCGCCGTGCTGGGTTTCGCCCTGTTGATCGCGACCACGCGCGCCGAGAACGAGCGCCCGGCCGAGTGACGCTCAGGCGTCGATGCCGAGCAGCTTGCGCAGCCGGGCGACGTGCCCGGTGGCCTTGACGTTGTACTGGGCGAGCGTGATCGTGCCCTCGTCATCGAGCACGAAGGTGGACCTGATCACACCCTCGACGACCTTGCCGTAGTTCATCTTCTCGCCCCAGACGCCGTAGGCCGTGTGCACGGCATGGTCGGGGTCGCTGAGCAACGTGAAGGTGAGTCCGTCGCGTTCCCGGAACGTGGCGAGCGTGGCCGGCTCGTCACGGGAGATGCCGATGACGCGATACCCGGCGCCCTGGAGCGAGGAGATGCTGTCGCGGAAGTCGCACGCCTGGGTCGTGCATCCCGGAGTCATCGCCGCGGGGTAGAAGTACAGCACGGTCTTCTCGCCTCGCAGGTCTGCGAGCCGGACGGTCTTGCCGTCCTGGTCGAGCAGAGCGAAGTCGGGAGCAGCGGTTCCGGGTTCGAGGCGCACAGTCACGCACTCAGCCTACCGGCCGGGAGTCTGCTCCGCCTTGTCGGCGAAGGTCTGCAGCAGTCGCTGCAGGGAGTCCAGACGCGCGCGTCCCGTGTCGCTGAGCTCGCCTCGTTCGGCGGCCTCGATGAGTGCGCAGTCCGGCGCGTCCGCGAGATGGGTGCATCCGCGTGGGCAGTTCTCGGCGATCTCCGCCAACTCGGTGAACGCCGCGAGGATGTTCGAGGGTTCCACGTGGCCGAGCCCGAACGAGCGGACTCCGGGGGTGTCGATGACCCAGCCCGAGCCGGCCGGGCCGGAGTAGCGCAGCGAGACCGTGGACGACGAGGTGTGGCGCCCTCGTCCCGTCACCTGGTTCACGTGGCCCGTCGCACGCAGCGCACTCGGCACGAGCGCGTTGACGAGCGTCGACTTCCCCACACCGGAATGTCCGACGAAGACCGTCGAATGACCGACGAGCGCGGCGCCGATCTCGTCGACGGGCATCTCCTCCTGCGCGCTGGTGAAGACGCGGAGGTCGAGGCCGTCGAAGTGCGCGAGGAAGGCGGAGGGGTCGGCGAGGTCGGTCTTGGTCACGACGAGGAGCGGGCGGATGCCGGCATCCAGCGCCGCGACGAGGTAGCGATCCACCAGTCGCGCCCGGGGCTCGGGGTCGGCCGCGGCGACCACGATGAGCATCTGGTCGGCGTTCGCCACGATGACGCGCTCGACCTGATCGGTGTCGTCGGCGCTGCGCCGGAGAAGAGAGGTCCGATCGACGATGCCGATGATGCGCGCGAGCGTACCGTCTTCGCCGGTGGTGTCGCCCACGACCTTCGCCTGATCTCCGGTGACGATCGGGTTGCGTCGCAGCTCGCGGGCACGAGCCGCCGTCAGCAGACGCTCGTCGGGTCCGCCCTCATCGAGCAGGACCGTATAGCGTCCGCGGTCCACCCCGAGCACGCGGCCGACCTTCGCGTCGTCGTGGGCGGGACGTCGCTTGGTGCGGGGGCGGTTGGCCTTGGGGTTGGGACGAGTGCGGATGCTGCTCTCGTCGTAGTCCTCGAAGCCGTCCTCGAGGTCGTTCGTGTCGTCGAGCCAGCTCACGCGGACGCGCCCCGCAGCATCCGCTCCCAGAGCAGCGTGAACTCGGGAAGCGTCTTCGCCGTCGTGCCGATGTCGTCGACCTGCACTCCGGGGACGCGCAGCCCGATGAGGGCGCCGGTCGTCGCCATCCGATGGTCGTGATGGGCCGCCCATGCGCCGCCGCGCAGCGTCCGGGGAATGATGCGCAGCCCGTCGGGCAGCTCCTCCGCCTCGCCACCCAGGGCGCGGATGTTGCCGATCAGCGCCGCGATGCGGTCCGTCTCGTGCAGTCTGATGTGACCGATCCCGCGGAACGTCGTCGGACCGGTCGCGAAGGCGGCGAGTCCGACCAGCGTCGGCGTCAGCTCGCTCGCCGCGGACAGGTCGAGGTCGAGTCCCCGGATCTCGGTTCCGGCCTTCACCGTCAGAGTGCCGCTGTGTCGGTGGACGTGAGCGCCCAGAGCCTGCAGGATCTCGGGCAGCAGGGCGCCGGGCTGCGTGGAGTGCACGGGCCAGCCGGTCACGGACACGGAGCCCCCCGTCACGAGGGCGGCGGCCAGGAACGGCGCGGCGTTGGAGAGATCCGGCTCGATCGCGATCTCCTTGGCGCGCGGCACGCCGGCCTCGACGAGCCACTCGCCGGTGGCCGGTCGCTCGATGCGGACACCGCGTCGGCTCAGCGCCTCGATCGTCATGTCGATGTGGGGAAGGCTCGGCAGATGTTCGCCGGTGTGCACGAGGTGGAGTCCGACGTCGAACCGCGGCGCGGCGAGCAGCAGGCCGGACACGAACTGGCTCGACGCGGAGGCGTCGATCTCGACCCGTCCGCCGCGGATGTGGCCGTGGCCGCGGATCGTGAACGGCAGCGCCCAGGTGCCCTCGTCGTCGATGTCGACGCCGAGGTCGCGCAGGGCGCTGATGAGCCCGCCCATGGGCCTGTGCAGTGCGGTCTCGTGCGCGGTGAGATGCACGTCTTCACGGGCGAGTCCGGCGAGCGGGGCGATGAACCTCATGACGGTCCCCGCCTGGCCGCAGTCGACGGTGGCGCCGCCGACGAGCTTGCCGGGGGTGACCACGAGGTCGGGGCCGAACTCTCCGGCTCCCTCGACCTCTTCGATGCCGACGCCGAGCGCACGCAGAGCCTCGATCATCCGTCTCGAGTCGTCCGAGTGCAGCGGGCCTGTGAGTCGGCCGGGTCCGTCGGCGATCGCGGCGATGATGAGCTCGCGATTCGTCAGCGATTTCGACCCGGGGATCGTCACCGTCGCGTGGACGGGATCCGGGGCCGTGGGCGCTGCATAGACGCCCTGGACAGGGGAGGGGGAATACCCGTTGGCGCTCATCGGTTTCAACCTTAGTGAATACGGGAGTCCGCCCGATCGGATCACGGAAGCCCGGCGACAAGGAGACAGCATGCTCGCAACGTTGGAACGCGAGTTCGTGGACCTCAGCGGCCTAGACTGGCCGGTGATGGATGACACGGAGACGGCAGAAAAGGTCAGCGACCCTCGGCGTGAATTCGAGGATCAGGCGATCCCCTTCATGGATCAGCTCTACGCTGCCGCGATGCGGATGACGCGCAATCCGGCGGACGCCGCCGACCTGGTCCAGGAGACGTTCGTGAAGGCGTACGGCTCGTGGGCGACTTTTTCGCAGGGCACGAATCTGAAGGCGTGGCTCTACCGCATCCTGACGAACACGTACATCAACATCTACCGCAAGAAGCAGCGCGAGCCCTACCAGGGCACGATCGACGAACTCGAGGACTGGCAGCTCGGCGGTGCCGAGTCGACGACCGCCTCGCACGGACGATCGGCGGAGGCCGAGGCCATCGACCACATGCCCGCATCCGTCGTCAAGGACGCGCTGCAGGCGGTCCCCGAGGACTTCCGGCTGGCGGTGTACCTCGCCGACGTCGAGGGCTTCGCCTATCAGGAGATCGCGGACATCATGAAGACACCCATCGGCACCGTGATGAGCCGTCTGCACAGGGGCAGGCGGATGCTGCGCGAGCTGCTGGCCGACTACGCCGCGGAGCGGGGAATCTCCGCGGCAGAACCGAGGAGCACGAAATGACCGACTGCGGCTGCGACAAGGCGCGCAAGGATCTGGAGGAGTACCTCCGCAACGAGGTGTGCAACACCGAGCACACCGAGATCCGCGAGCATCTCGAGAACTGCCCGTCGTGTCGGGACGAAGCGCTCGTGGCGACCACCCTCACCGAGGTCGTGGCCCGCGCGTGCAAGGAGACGGCTCCCGAGGAACTGCGCGACCAGGTGTTCGCGCGCCTGCGCGAGGTGCAGGCCGCGCAGCACTGACGTCCCGACAGGGGCGGCTCCGGCAGCGGAGGTCGACGTAGGCGTTCGCCCGTAGGGTGGAAGGCATGACCGACATCGACTCGAGATCCGTCCCCGCCGACCCCATGTCCACGGAGCGTCTCGCCGCCGAGTCACTGAGCTATCGCGTCGTCGACGCCGCCGATGAGGCGGCCTCGGAGAGATTCCAGCGTGCGACGTCGCGGGGCTTCCTCGGCGCGGAGCCCTCGACCGAGGCGCTGGCCTTCGGGCGCACGACGTTCGAATCGCGACGCAACATCGGCGTCTATGACGAGCGCGTGCCCGATGGTCAGCCGGTGGCCACCATCGACTCGTGGACGACCCCTGTCACCGTTCCCGGCGGCTCCGCACTGCCGATGTGGGCGATCAGCGGGGTGACCGTCTCGGCGACGCACCGGCGCCGAGGCATCGCCAGGGCGCTGCTGGAGGGCGAGCTCAGGGCGGCTGTCTCGGCGGGCGTGCCGATCGCCGGGCTCACCGTGTCGGAGGCCACGATCTACGGCCGCTACGGCTTCGGCTCGGCGCTGCCCATGTCGTGCATCACGGTCGACACCCGGCGCGCCGGGTGGGGAGGCGGCGACATCGCCGGGCGCATCGAGTACGTCGACAGGGAGACACTGGCCGCCGATCTCGGCCGCGTCCACGACCGTGCACGTTCGTCGCGTCCTGGCCAGATCCCCGGGTGGGACACCCGCTGGGCGGGCATGGCGGGGCTGTCGCCGAGCGACACCGATCGGGACAAGGTGCGCGGCGTCCGCTACCTCGACGGTGCCGGCGACCTGCGTGGCGCGATGGCCTTCACACTCGGCGAGAGGAGCGGATCGTTCCGCTTCACGCTCGGCATCCGTCTGCTCGTGGCCGAGACGCCCGAAGCCACGGCCGCACTCTGGCGGTTCGCCCTGCAGCACGACCTCGTCGACGAGGTCACGGCCGACCTGCGTCCGCTCGACGACGCGCTGCCCTGGCTCGTGCGCGACCCGCGCGGCGTCGTGCAGACGGTTCACGATCACGGCTGGCTGCGCATCCTCGATCTCCCGACGACGCTCGCCGCGCGCACCTACTCCGCCCCCGTCGATCTCGTGCTCCGCGTCACCGATCCGCTCGGCTTCGCCGAGGGCGACTGGCGACTGCGGGTGGACGGCTCCGGCGCGGCCGTGGTCGAGGCGGCGGGCGACGGGACGAGGGCGGTGGATGCGACGCTCGACGTCGCCACGCTGTCGATCCTCTTCGCCGGGGGAGTGAGAGCCACCTCGCTGCACGGCGGAGGTCGGATCGATGCGGATGCCGACACCGTCGAGGCGCTGGACCGTGCCTTCGTCGCGTTCCCGGCTCCCGCTCTCGACATCTGGTACTGATCCACGCCGCCGGGTGCGGATGCGAAAAGGGAGCCCCGACAGTTCGTCGGGGCTCCCTTTTCCGTAGGCGGCTCGGGTCAGCTCCCGGTCAGCGCCTCGCGCAGGAGTGTGGCCTGCTCGGCGGCGTGCACCTTCGACGAGCCCGTCGCGGGAGACGCGGATGCCGGTCGGCACACCGGGCGGAACCGACGGTCGCCGGGCACATCCGCGAACGCCAGGGCGAGGAACGGCCAGGCGCCCTGGTTCTCCGGCTCCTCCTGCACCCAGACGAGCTCGGCGTTGGGGTAGGAGTCGGTGATCGCCTTGAGGCCCTCGATGGGCGTCGGGTACAGCTGCTCGAGCCGGACCAGGGCGACCTGGGGGTTCGGGTTCTTCTCGAGCTCGGACTTCAGATCCCAGTGGACCTTGCCCGAGTGCACGAGCACGCGGGTGACCGCAGTGCGGTCGAGCTCGCGGGCGTCGTCGATCACGGGCTCGAAGCGCCCCTGCGTGAACGCCTCGACCGGGCTGGTCGCGCCGCGCAGACGGAGCATCGCCTTGGGCGTGAACACGATCAGCGGCTTGCGCGGACGTGCGTAGGCCTGACGGCGCAGCAGGTGGAAGTACGACGCGGGCGTCGACGGGCGGGCGACGATCATGTTGTCCTGCGCGCACATCTGCAGGAAACGCTCGATGCGAGCCGAGGAGTGGTCGGGCCCCTGGCCCTCGTAGCCGTGCGGGAGCAGCAGGGTGACGCTCGACTGCTGTCCCCACTTCTGCTCGGCAGACGAGATGTACTCGTCGATGACGGACTGGGCGCCGTTGACGAAGTCGCCGAACTGCGCCTCCCACAGCACCAGGGATTCGCGGGCCTCGACGGAGTAGCCGTACTCGAAGCCGAGGGCGGCGTACTCGCTCAGCAGGGAGTCGTAGACGAAGAATCGGCCCTGCGAGTCGGACAGGTTCGACAGCGGGAGCCATTCCTGTCCGTTCGCGCGGTCGTGCAGGGTCGCATGACGCTGCACGAACGTTCCGCGTCGCGAGTCCTGACCGGCGAGCCGGACCGGGGTGCCCTCGACCAGCAGCGACCCGAAGGCGAGCAGCTCGCCGAAGCCCCAGTCGATGTTGCCGTTGCGGCTCATGTCCAGACGCTTCTCGAGCTGCTGCTGCAGCTTGGGGTGCACCGTGAAGCCCTCGGGCTTGTTCACGAACGCGTCTCCGATGAGCTGGATGACTTCGCTCGAGACACCGGTGATCTCGGGGGCGCCGACCTGCTCCTCGGCGGGAGGGAGGTCCTGGACGACCGGGTTGGTTCCGGTCTCCGCGGCGTGCGTCTCGGCGAACGCGATCTCCAGACGGTTCTGGAAGTCGGCCTTGGCCTCGTCGTACTCCTCTTCGGTGATGTCGCCTCGTCCGACGAGCGACTCCGTGTAGAGCTTGCGCACGGAGCGCTTCGCCTGGATCAGATCGGTCATCAGGGGCTGCGTCATCGACGGGTCGTCACCCTCGTTGTGACCGCGGCGGCGGTAGCAGACGAGGTCGATCACCACGTCGCGGTGGAACCGCTCGCGGTACTCGAACGCGAGCTGCGCGACGTGGATGACGGCCTCGGGGTCGTCGCCGTTCACGTGGAGCACTGGCGCCTGGATCGTCTTGGCGACATCGGTCGCGTACACCGAGGTGCGCGAGTCGTCCGGCAGGGTGGTGAAGCCGACCTGGTTGTTGACGACGACGTGGATGGTGCCACCGGTCCGGTAGCCGCGCAGCTGCGACATCTGCAGGGTCTCGACGACCACGCCCTGTCCCGCGAACGCGGCGTCGCCGTGCACGAGGATGGGCAGCCAGGCGAACGTGCCGATCGGCTTGCGGTCCTGCTTGGCGCGGACGATGCCCTCGAGCACGCCGTCGACGGTCTCGAGGTGCGAGGGGTTCGCCGCGAGGTAGACCGGCAGCTCGGACCCGTCGTCGGCGACGAAGGTGCCCTCGGTGCCGAGGTGGTACTTCACGTCGCCGGAGCCGCGTCGGTTCCCGGTGGTCTGGGTGCCCTCGAACTCCTGGAACACATGACCGTAGGTCTTGCCCGCGATGTTGGTGAGCACGTTCAGACGGCCGCGGTGGGCCATGCCGATCGCCGCACCCTCGAGTCCTGCGGTGGCAGCGCCCTGCAGGATCTCGTCGAGCAGGGGGACGAGCGACTCGCCGCCCTCGAGCGAGAAACGCTTCTGGCCGACGAACTTCGTCTGCAGGAACGTCTCGAACGCCTCTGCCTCATTGAGCTTGCGCAGCACGCGCAGCTGCTCGTCGTGGCCGGGCTTCTGGTACTTGACCTCGACCTTCTCCTGGAACCAGCGGCGCTGCTCCGGGTCCTGGATGTGCATGTACTCGATGCCGAGCGTGCGGCAGTACGAGTCGCGGAGCACACCGAGGATGTCGCGGAGCTTCGCGACGCGGCGTCCGCCGAATCCGCCGGTGACGAATTCGCGGTCGAGATCCCAGAAGGTGAGCCCGTGGCTCTCGATCTCGAGGTCGGGGTGCGACCGCTGAACGTATTCCAGCGGATCGATGTCGGCCATCAGGTGACCGCGGACGCGGAAGGAGTTGATCAGCTCCTGCACGCGGGACTGCTTGTCGACGCGCTCGGCGAGGTCGACCGCGATGTCGGGATTCCAGCGGATCGGAGCGTAGGGGATGCGCAGCGCCGCGAAGATGTCGTCGTAGAAGCCGCGCTGACCGATCAGCAGCTCGTGCACCTTCTTGAGGAACTCGCCGGAGCCCGCGCCCTGGATGACGCGGTGGTCGTAGGTGCTGGTGAGCGTGATCGTCTTGCCGATCGCGAGCTCGTTGAGCGTCCGTCCGCTGGCTCCCTGGAACTCGGCGGGGTACTCGAGCGCGCCCGCGCCGATGATGCAGCCCTGACCCTTCATGAGTCGCGGGACGGAGTGCACCGTGCCGATGCCGCCGGGGTTCGTCAGCGACACGGTGGTGCCCTGGAAGTCGGCGGCGGTGAGCTTGTTGTTGCGGGCCCGCGAGACGAGGTCCTCGTAGGCCACGAGGTACTCGCTGAACGAGAGCGTGTCGGCCCGCTTGATGCTCGGAACCATGAGGGCACGCGTGCCGTCGGGCTTGGGGAGGTCGATCGCGATGCCGAGGTTGACGTGCGCCGGGGCGACGACGGAGGGCTTGCCGTCGATCTCGGCGTAGAACACGTTCTGGCTGCGGAACTCGTCGAGGGTGCGGATGAGCGCCCAGCCGATGAGGTGGGTGAAGCTGATCTTGCCGCCGCGCGTGCGGGCCATGTGGTTGTTGATGACGATGCGGTTGTCGATCATCAGCTTCGCCGGGATCGTGCGCACACTCGTCGCGGTGGGGACGGTCAGCGACTCGTCCATGTTCGCCGCGAGGGTCTTGGGCAGACCGCGGAGCGGCGTGACCTTGTCCTCTTCAGCGGCGGCAGCCGACTCGGCGGTCTCGGCCTTGGGGGCTGGCTTCGGAGCCTGTGCGGGAATGGGGGCTGCGGCCGCGGGCTTCGTCGTCGTCCGTGCGACGGGCTGGGCGCCGATGACGGGGATGGGTGCGGTCACGGGGTGCGCGGTCTGCTCTGCCGACGCGGCGGGCGCCGACGTTCCGGAGGCAGCCTCCGACTGGTACTTCTCCAGGATCGGCCACCACTCCTTGTCGACGGAGTCACGGTTCACCTTGAACTGTTCGTAGAGCTCTTCGACGAGCCACGAATTGGCTCCGAACCCCCCGTCGCCCCCGACGCCGGTCACCTGGTTCGACACGCTCGATCGCCCTCTTTCATCACTGAAGTCCATATGTGCACACCAGGACGCAGGATGCGTCGGGGCCCGCACTCTCTCGAACACCAAGCCTAACGTGTTTCGCGCGACGATCGTCGAAGGCGAGCGCCCCTGTCGCCCCGATCTGAGTAGCGTGGGGGTATGGAGTTCTCCGGCGAGTCGCCCGCAGTCGATCTGACCTATTCCGATGTCTTCCTCGTGCCGCGCCGCTCCGCGGTCACCAGCCGTCTGCAGGTCGATCTCGCCCCGCAGGACGGCACGCCCGCGACGCTGCCGCTCGTCGCCTCGAACATGAACTCGGTGACGGGTCCGCGACTCGCCGCGGTGCTCGCCAGGCGCGGGGGTCTGGGAGTGCTGCCGCAGGACATGCCGCTGCAGGATCTCGATGCCGCGATCCGCGACGTCAAGGCGCAGCCCGTGCTGTGGGACACCCCGGTCGTCCTCCCTCCCGAGGCCTCCGTGACCGACGCCCTGCGTCTGATGCCCGCCACCGCCGGCCACGGCATCGTCGTGGCCTCGGGAGGGGCACCGCACCACGTCGAGCGGATCCTCGGCGTCCTTCCCGCCTCGCGCCTCGCGACCGCTCTCCCCGACGCGCAGCTGGGCGACCTCGTTCACGGCGGCACCCCCTCGCTCGATGCCGAGGACATCGGGTCGGAGCGCCACGCGTTCGACGTGATCACCGAGGCGGGGGCGGAGATCGTCACGATCGTCCGTCACGGGCACCTGGTCGGCACGCTCAGCGCACGCAGCGCCCTGCGCTCGACCCTGTATCGGCCCGCCCTCGATGCGGACGGACGACTGGCGGTCGCGGCGGCCGTCGGGATCAACGGCGATGTCGCATCGAAGGCGAGAGCGCTCGCCGCGGCCGGTGTCGACGTGCTCGTCGTCGACACCGCCCACGGACACCAGGAGGGGATGCTCCGCGCGCTGCGCGCCGTCGCGGATCTCGGTCTCGGCATCCCGCTCGTCGCCGGCAACATCGTCACCGCGGACGGGGTGCACGACCTGGTCGCGGCCGGCGCGTCGATCCTCAAGGTCGGCGTCGGACCCGGAGCGATGTGCACCACGAGGATGATGACCGCGGTCGGGCGTCCGCAGTTCTCCGCCGTGCTCGAGACGGCCGAGGCGGCGCGCGAGCTCGGCGCGCACGTGTGGGCGGACGGGGGAGTGCGCTACCCCCGGGACGTCGCGCTCGCGCTCGCCGCCGGAGCGGCATCCGTCATGGTCGGATCCTGGTTCGCGGGCACGATCGAGGCGCCGGGTGAGCTGCAGACCGACGCCGACGGGCGCATCTACAAGGAATCCTGGGGCATGGCGTCGACCAAGGCCGTGCAGGCGCGATTCGGACGCCTCGACGCGTACGAGCGCGCGCGCAAGGAGCTCTTCGCGGAGGGGATCTCCTCGTCGAAGATCTATCTCGACCCGCTCCGCCCCGGTCTCGAGGACCTGCTCGACATGATCACGTCGGGCGTGCGGTCGTCGTTCACCTACGCCGGTGCGTCATCCGTGCCGGAATTCCACGACCGCGCTCTCGTCGGGCTGCAATCCGCAGCGGGGTACGAAGAGGGCAAGGCGCTGCCGGTCAGCTGGTGACGACGAGGGTGGTGCCGGACATCCCCGCCACCACGGCGATCCCGTAGAATCATGGTCACCATGGACGACCCTCCCAGTTGCAGTACATCGCCCCATTGCCCGCCCCTCGGTGACGAGGGGAACCTCTGATGGACTACATCCTGCTGGGCGTGGGGCTCCTGCTCACCGTCGGCACCGGACTCTTCGTCGCGAGCGAGTTCGCTCTGGTCAATCTCGACCGTGCCGATCTCGAGGCGCGTCAGGCACGCGGCGAATCGCGGGTCTCGCTCACGATCAGCGCGCTGAAGCACACATCGACCCATCTGTCGTCGGCCCAGCTCGGCATCACCCTGACGACGCTGCTCACCGGGTACACGATGGAGCCGGCGCTCTCCAATCTGCTGCGACCGACCCTCGTGGCCTGGAACATCCCCGAGGGGGCCGTCGCCCCCATCGCGACCGTCGTCGCGATGCTCGTCGCGACCGTGCTCTCGATGATCCTCGGCGAGCTGGTGCCCAAGAACTTCGCCCTCGCGCTGCCGCTGGCGACCGCGAAGCTGGTCATGCCGTTCCAGGTCGCGTTCACGACCGTGTTCAAGCCCGCCGTCGTCGTGCTCAACGGCAGCGCCAACGGCGTGCTGCGCGGCATCGGCATCGAGCCCAAGGAGGAGCTCTCTGGTGCCCGCAGCGCCGAGGAGCTGTCGTCCCTCGTGCGGCGCTCGGCCAGTGCGGGTCTTCTGGAGGCCGATACGGCGAGTCTGCTGGACCGGACGCTGACGTTCTCCCGGCTGACTGCCGCCGACGTGATGACGGCGCGACCGAGCATGCACGCGCTCGCCGCCGGCGACTCCGCCGACGAGGTCATCCAGCTCGCGCGACGCACCGGGCACAGTCGCTTCCCGGTCTACGACGACGACCTCGACGACATCACCGGTGTCGTGCATCTGAAGGCGGCGATCTCCGTTCCGCGTGATCGCCGCGCCGAGGTGCCGGTGGGGGCGATCTCCACCGACCCGCTGCGCGTGCCGGAGACCGTGCACGTCGATGCTCTGATCTCGGAGCTCCGTGCCCGCGGCTACCAGCTGGCCGTCGTCGTCGACGAGTACGGCGGCACTGCCGGGCTCGTCACCCTGGAGGATCTGGTCGAGGAGCTGGTGGGCGAGGTGTCGGACGAGCACGATCGCACGAGGGCCGGTGTCGTGCGCGGACGGGACGGGATCACGTTCCCGGGTGAGCTGCGGCCCGACGAGCTGCGGCGCAGAGCCGGTGTGGAGGTTCCCGAGGGGGACGTCTACGACACGGTCGCCGGATACGTCATGAGCGTTCTGGAGCGCGTCCCGGCCGTGGGTGACGAGGTCGATCTCGAGAGCGGGACGCTGAGAGTGGTCCGCATGGACGGACGCCGCGTTGATCGCATCCGCTATGCGCCGCATCCCGATCTGACGGCGGAGGTGGTGGCCCGATGAGCGACTGGGGAGGACTGGCCTGGCTGGTCGTGCTGCTCGTGGCCAACGCGTTCTTCGTCGGCGCCGAGTTCGCGGTGATCTCCGCGCGCCGCTCGCAGATCGAGCCGAAGGCCGATCGCGGATCGCGCGCCGCCAAGACCGCGCTCTACGCGATGGAGCACGCGACCCTGATGCTCGCGACCTCGCAGCTCGGCATCACCATCTGCTCGCTTCTGATCCTGAACGTCTCCGAGCCCGCCATCCACCATCTGCTCGCCGTGCCGCTGCACGAGCTCGGCTGGTCGGATGCGGTCGTCGACGCCGTGTCGTTCACGATCGCTCTGCTGATCGTGTCGTTCCTGCATGTCGTGTTCGGCGAGATGGTCCCGAAGAACCTGGCGTTCTCGGTCCCTGAGCGTGCCGTGCTGATCCTCGCGCCGCCCCTCGTGCTGGTGTCGAAGATCTTCATGCCCGTGATCTGGGTGCTCAACGCCGCGGCGAACGGCGTGCTCCGACTCTTCCGGGTCGAGCCGAAGAACGAGGCCGCGTCGACGTTCACCCTCGACGAGGTCGCGACGATCGTCGATCAGTCGCGGCGCGAGGGCGTGCTCACCGACACCGCAGGAACCGTCGCCGCCGCCGTCGAGTTCACCGACAAGAAGGCTCGCGACGTGGCCGTGCCGCTGAGCGATCTGGTCACGCTGCCGCTGACGACCACGCCGGACGACATCGAGAAGGCGGTGGCCCGATACGGGTTCTCGCGTTACGTGATCGTCGATGACGAGGGGGTGCCCGTCGGCTACGTCCACCTCAAGGACATCCTCCGTGCGGCGGACGGCCCCGATGCCGACGCCAAGCTCGTCGAGCCGCTGCCGTCGAAGCGGATCAACCACATGGTGCCGGTGCAGGAGGACACGGACCTCGAGGATGCGCTCGCCGTCATGCGGCGCGCCGGTCGACACCTCGCGAAGGTGCGCGACGCGCAGGGCCGTACGACGGCCGTCCTGTTCCTCGAGGACATCCTCGAGGAACTCGTCGGAGAGGTGCAGGACGCGACGCGTCGCATCCGCGGGCACTGACCGTCGCCGAGCGAGAAGCCCCTCCGATCCACAGGGATCGGAGGGGCTTCTCGCTGTCGGCGGTGAATGCGGGTGCTCAGCGCCAGTGCGCGCGCTCGTACTGCGGCGGCCAGGCGATGTCGGCACCGAGCTCGTGGGCGGCGCGGAGCGCGAAGTGCGGGTCGCGCAACCACTCGCGGCCGGCGAAGATCGCGTCCGCCGCGCCCTCGGCGAGCACCTGCTCGGCCTGTTCGGCGGCGGTGATCAGTCCGACTGCGGAGACCGGGATGCGCCCGCCCTGACGGACGGTCTCGGCGAGCGGCACCTGGTATCCGGGGAAGACGCTGATCTGCTGGTGCGCGACCAGACCACCGCTCGAGACGTCGATCAGGTCGGCGCCGCGGTCGGTGGCCCACGCACCGACGGTCGCGGCCTCATCGGGGGTGAAGCCGCCGTCGGCATGGTCGGTCGCGGAGATGCGCACGAACAGCGGCACGCCGTCGCCCGCGGCCTCGCGCACGGCCTCGACCACGCGGAGGAGGAGTCGCGCCCGGTTCTCGAGCGAGCCGCCGTAGTCGTCGTCGCGCAGGTTGGACAGCGGCGACAGGAACTGGTGCAGCAGGTAGCCGTGCGCGCCGTGGATCTCGAGCACGTCGAAGCCGGCCTCGATCGCCCGGCGCGCGGCGGAGGCGAACCCGGTCACGATCGCCTCGATCCCGTCGGCGTCGAGCGCGACGGGCTCTGCGAAGCCCTCGTAGGCGATCGCGGAGGGGGCGGTCGTGGTCCAGCCGCCCTCTGACTGCGGCACCGAGCCCTGGTGCTCGGCCCACGGCCACCAGGTCGAGGCCTTGCGACCTGCGTGGGCGAGCTGGATGCCGGCCTTCGCGCCGCGCGCATGGATCGCGGCGACGATCGGCGTCCAGGCGTCGCGCTGCTCGTCGTTCCAGAGCCCGACGTCCTGCGGCGAGATGCGTCCCTCCGGCACGACACCGGCCGCCTCGGCCACGATGAGCCCGGCGCCGCCCGAGGCGAACTGGGCGAGGTGCGTGTGGTGCCATTCCTGCGCGACGCCGTCGATCGCGCTGTACATGCACATGGGGGACACCCAGAGCCGGTTGCGGAAGGTGACGGATCGGATGCTGAGAGGGGAGAAGAGGATGCTCACCCCTCGACGCTAGCGCCGTCTCGAGGGGGAGGGGTCGTCGGACTAACGTGGACTCATGTCCGATGCGCGCGAGTGGTCCCGAGAAGACACGGCACGTCTGGTGCGGGTGCCGGGGCCGGAGGACGACAAGTACTCCCGCGGTGTCGTCGGTCTCCGCACGGGGTCGCCGGCCTATCCCGGCGCGGCCGTGCTCGGGGTCGAGGCCGCCTGGCGCTCCGGTGCCGGCTTCGTGCGCTACATCGGCGAGGGACGCGCGGCGGATACCGTGATCGCCCGCCGCCCCGAGACGGTGGTGAGCGCGCACGCGGCCGGAGCGCGGGTGGGCGCCTGGGTGATCGGATCGGGGACGGATGCCGCGAGTCGCAGCCCCGAGGCGGAGCAGGAGCTGCGTGCGCTGCTCGACGGATCGGCGCCCGTGGTCGTCGACGCCGGCGCTCTGGACCTCGCGCCCGGACGGCGCGCACCGCTGCTCCTGACCCCCCACGGCGGGGAATTCGCCCGTCTCGCGCGCCAGCTCGGCGCGGAACCGGGCGACGACCGTGCCGTCGGCGCCCGCCGGGTCGCGAAGGAACTCGGCGCGACCGTTCTGCTCAAGGGGGCGCGTACGATCATCGCCGACCCCGACGGAACGTTGATCACCGTCGAGGCCGGCACGGGGTGGTTGGCGACGGCCGGTACCGGTGACGTGCTCGGTGGGGTGCTCGGCACGCTCCTCGCCGCGAACTCGGGCACGGATGCGTCCATCGCCGAGATCGCGGCGGCGGGCGCGTGGCTGCACGGTCACGCCGGCCGGCTCGCAGCCGGGGTCGGGGCGGACGGCGGGGCGCACGGGCATCCGATCGTCGCGCTGGATGTGGCAGAGGCGCTGCCGCGCGCGATCGTGGACGTCCTCGCGTGAGTCGTCGCTCGGCCATGGGCATCGTCGCGTCCTGGTGCGCGTTCCTGCTCGTGCATGTGATCGTCGCGGTGTCGGGCTGGGTGCTCCCGAGCCAGCCGATGGGAGATGTGGTGCTCGTCTACGAGCCGTGGTCGACAGCCGCGCTCTCCGGCGGACCGATCGTCGGCGTCACCGAGACCTGGGTGTACCCGCAGCTCGCTCTGGTGCCGATGCTCGTCGCCAAGATCCTCTCCGTCCCCCTGATCGCCGCGATGGGGGTCTCCGGCGCCTATCTGATCGCCTGGGCCGTGATGGTCACGGTGCTCGACGCGATCGCGTTCGCCGTGCTGCTCGGTCGTTCGCCCTCGCGTCCGCGCCGCATCGCCGCCTGGTTCTGGGTGGCCGCGGTGCTGTTGCTCGGCCCCATAGCGATGTATCGGATCGACGCCGTCACGGTGCCGCTCGCCGTGATCGCCGGACTCTGGCTCACGGGTCGCCCCGCCCTCGCGGCCGCGCTGCTGACGATCGGGGCCTGGATCAAGATCTGGCCGGGCGCGCTGCTGCTCGCCGCCCTCGTCGCGGCGCGTAGCAGGATGCGGATGCTGCTCACCGCGGCCGCGGTGACCGCCGGCGTGATCGTGCTCCTGCTCGCACTCGGCGCTGATTCCGAGATCCTCGGCTTCCTCACCGAGCAGACCGGCCGCGGCCTGCAGATCGAGGCGGTCGCCGCGACGCCGTTCCTCTGGCTCGCGGTCGCCGGCTCGGCGCGCATCGAGTACAGCTACGACATCCTCACCTTCCAGATCGCGGCGCCGGGAGCAGATGCCGTCAGCGCGGCTCTCACCCCTGTGATGGCGGTGCTGGTCGTCGTCATCACGATCCTCGGCGCGGTCAAGGCGACGCGGGGAGCGTCCTTCGCCCGTCTCTTCCCTCCGCTCGCGCTGTCGCTCGGCGCCGCCCTGATCGTGCTGAACAAGGTCGGCTCGCCGCAGTTCCAGACGTGGCTGATCGCACCCGTCGTGCTCTGGCTGGTGCTCGACCGCACGCGCGCCGCCGTGCCTGCGGCGCTGGTGCTCGTGCTGTGCGCTCTCACCTGCCTCATCTACCCGCTGACCTACGACGCACTGCTGCGCGCCGAGCTGCTTCCCGTGCTGACGCTGACGCTGCGCAACGCGCTGCTCGTCGTGATCCTGATCGTCGGCATCCGCGCCCTCGTACGGGTCCCCGCCCACCTCCACACCACGAACCGGGAGTGAAGAACCATGCTGATCGCCTTCTCCGTCGCCCCGAGCGGCACACCCTCCGATGGATCGGAGCGCTCCGACGCCTCCGTGCACGACGCGGTGGCCGCTGCGGTCCGCGTCGTGCGCGAGTCCGGTCTGCCGCATCGCACGACGAGCATGTTCACCGAGATCGAAGGCCCGGACTGGGACACGGTGATGGACGTCGTCAAGCGCGCCACCGAGGCCGTGATGCCGTTCGGCTCGCGGGTGTCGCTCGTGCTCAAGGCCGACATCAGGCCCGGATACTCGGGAGAGCTCGACGCGAAGATCGAGCGGCTCGAGGCGGCCATCGACGAGTCCGACAGCCGGTAGCATTGACGGGTGAATCCCTCGACTGAATCGAGGGGTGCGGCGAAGTGGGCGCTCCTCTCCCTCGCCATCGGCAGCTTCGGCATCGGCATGACCGAGTTCGTCGTCATGGGCCTGCTGCCCAACATCGCCGACGAGCTGCTGCCCACGCTGTGGGCGCGCAGCCCTGAGGACGCGCTGAGCCAGGCCGGCTGGCTGATCTCGCTGTACGCGCTGGGCGTCGTCGTCGGAGCGCCGACGATCGCGGGTTTCGTCGCGCGCTTCCCGCGGCATCGCGTCATGATCGGCCTCGCGCTCGCCCTGACCGTGTTCAACGCCCTGACGGTGTTCCTGCCCACGTTCGAGCTCGTCGGCGCCTCCCGCTTCCTCGCAGGGCTCCCGCACGGGGCGTACTTCGGCATCGGCGCGCTCGTGGCCGCCGACGTGATGGGGCCGGGCAATCGCGCGAAGGGCGTCGCTTTCATCCTCACCGGACTCACGGTCGCGAACGTGGTCGGCGTGCCGCTGGGCACGTTCCTCGGTCAGCTGTGGGGGTGGCGTGTCGCGTTCGCGGTGGTCGCGCTGGTCTTCGCGCTCGCGACGGTCTGCATCATCCTCTTCGTACCGAAGCACCCCGGATCTCCCGGACGCACCATGCGCGAGGAGCTCGGCGTCTTCCGCATCCCGCAGGTCTGGTTCACGCTCGGGGTCGGAGCCATCGGCTTCGGCGGGTTCTTCGCCGTCTACAGCTACATCGCCCCGCTGGTGACGGAGGTCGCCGGTTCCCCCGAGTGGGTCGTGCCGATCGTGCTCGTGCTGATGGGCCTCGGGATGACCGCGGGGAACCTCGTCGGCGGTCATCTCGCCGACATCGACCTGCGGCGCACGCTGCTTTTCGGGCTCGTGGCGATGGCGGTGGTGTTCGCGCTGCTGGCGGTGCTCGCATTCTGGATCGTCACACTCGCGCTGCTCGTGCTCGTCGTGGGCTTCGTGTCGTCGGTGCTCAGCCCGACGATCCAGACGCGGCTGATGGATGTCGCGGGGGACAACCAGTCGATCGCCGCCGCCATGAACCACTCCGCGCTCAACATCGGCAACAGTCTCGGTGCGTTCCTCGGCGGTGCGGTGATCGCTGCGGGGTGGGGCTTCACCGCCCCGTCCTGGACCGGGGCGGCGCTCGCCATCGCCGGTCTGGTGATCGCGCTCCTGTCGTATCGCGTCGAAGCCAGGAAGCCGGTGCCCGCCGCCGCGTGAGCCCGCCGTCCGGTTCATGGCCGCGGGTAGAGTGAGCGCGTGAGCGAGCCCGACGATCTCCCCGTCGCCGGCACGGCCGTGCTGCTGCGTCCCGCGACCGGCGGCATCGAGGTGCTGCTGATGCGGCGACCTGATCGCGGATCGTTCGCCGGCGCGTGGGTCTTCCCCGGAGGCAAGGTGGAGACAGGCGATCGCCTGGACGGGGACGGCGAACAGGACGATGCGCGACACGCGGCGGTGCGCGAGACGCGGGAGGAGGTCGGCCTGGTCATCGCCGATCCGGTCGCCCTGTCGCTGTGGCAGCCGCCGGCGCAGGCTCCCGTGCGCATCCGCACCTGGTTCTTCCTGGCCAGGGCGCCCGAGGCTGCGCTCGACCTCTCGGCCGACGAGGTCGTGGACGCGGTGTGGACCAGCCCGGAAGAGGCGCTGTCACGGCACGCGGCGGGGGAGTGGACGCTCTTCCCGCCCACCTGGATGACGCTGCACGGTCTGTGCGGCATGCAGACCGTCGACGAGGCGCTCGCGGCTGCCGGCACCGCGCGGAACTTCACGACGCGGGTGATCGAGACGCCGGCGGGCACGGTGTTCGAGTGGGACGGGATGCGGCTGGAGACCGGATCGCTGCCCTGGAACCTCGTGGCCGGCTAGGTCGCGAGCAGTCGGCGCAGGTGGGCGCCGACGGCCTCCGTCTCGATGAGGAAGCCGTCGTGCCCGAAGTCGCTGGTCAGCACCACCGCCTCATCTCCGTCGAGGGTGCGGGGGATGCTGCGTGCGATGCGATGCTGTCCGTCGACCGGGAAGAGCCGGTCGCTGTCGATCCCGAGCACGAGCGTGGTGGCGGTGATGCCTCGCAGCGCCTCCTCGACGCCCCCGCGGTCGCGTCCGACGTCATGGGAGTTCATCGCCTCGACGAGCGTGATGTAGCTGTTCGCGTCGAAGCGGCGCGTGAACTTGTTGCCGTGGAAGTCGAGGTACGACTCCACGGCGAAGCGCCCGCCGTGGCCGAGCGGCGACACTCCCGACTGCCAGGAGCGCTGGAATCGCTGGTTGAGCTCGATCGGGCTGCGGTAGTTCAGCAGCGCCATGCGACGCGCCAGAGCGAGGCCGCGATGCGGGCCGTCGCCGTCGGCCAGGTCGTAGTACTCGCCTCCCTGGAACCGCGGATCCATCCGGATCGTCTCGAGCTGCACGGTGTTCAGCGCGATCTGGTCGGCGGTGGTCGCCGGCGGTGACGAGAGCACTCCGAGCCGCTCGACCCGCTCGGGGTGCGTGACCGCCCATTCCAGAGCGTGCATTCCGCCCATCGATCCGCCGATCACCGCCGCCCACGAGTCGATCCCCAGGGCGTCGGCGAGTCGCACCTGGGCGGCGACCTGATCGCGGATGGTCAGATACGGGAAGCGGGACGCCCACTCGTACCCCGACGGCGCGATGCTCGCGGGACCTGTCGACCCCTGGCATCCGCCGAGCATGTTCGGGGCGATCACGAACCAGCGATCCGTGTCGAGAGCGGCACCGGGTCCGGTGATGCTCTCCCACCAGCCGGCGGTCGGATGCCCCGCGCCCGCGTCGCCGCGGATGTGGCTGTCGCCGGTGAGGGCGTGCAGCACGAGGATCGCATTGTCGCGGGCCGCGTTCAGCTCCCCCCAGCTCTCGTAGGCGAGTCGGATGGCAGGGAGCTCTGCTCCGCTCTCGGTCGGGAAGGAGCCGAACGAAGCGAAGCGACGACCGCCGACGGGATCGCCGTCGCGCCAGGCGCCGGTCGCCGGGGGGCGCGCGCGCAGCAGGCGCACGTCGGCCTCGCTCACGGGCGCCGAGGGCACCGTGTCTTCAGAGGTCGTCTGCCAGTCCATTCCTCCATTCTCGCCTGGCGGGCCGACGAAGGAACGAACGTTACGGTGCCGGGTGGGTCGCAGTGCTCATGAGGGTCGCGGTGCTCATGAGGGTCGTGGGGTGGTGGGGGTGGTGCGCGCTCAGCGGGTCGTCGTCGCCAGCGTGGTCACGGTCGCGAGGTGGTCGCTGGTCCCTGCCCGCATCGTGGTGGACGCGAGCACGTCCAGTCCCCGCACGAACACGTGGTCGATCCGGGTCAACGGCACAGTCGAGGGCCAGGTGAATCCGAGCGAGCCGTCGGTCGGTCTGACCCAGTCGAGCTGCGACCGGATGGCGCCGAGCGCCGGATCCGCGGATGCGGCGTTGAAGTCGCCCACCACGACGATCGCGTCACCCTGGTCGGCGGCCACGGCATCCGCGATGCCGGTGAGCATGGTGTCGCGCTCCTCCTGCACACCGGGACGCACGGAGGCGGCATGCATCACGTAGACCGCGACGTCGGCGTGGGGGGCGGCCACGACCACCCGCAGCGCGCGTTTCCAGTCGAGCCCGAGTGAGAGGGCCTCCGCCTCGAGGATGGGGAAGCGACTCCACACGGCGACGGTCCCGATCGCGTAGGTGTGCGGGTAGTCGGCGGCCAGCGTGTCGCGTGCGGCCGCCAGGCTGCCTTCGTCCAGTTCGGTCAGGGCGATGACGTCGGCGCCGGATGCGGCGATCTCCGCAGCGGAGGCCGCAGCTCCTCCGGAGTGCGCGCGCACGTTCTGGCTGACGATCTCGAAGGATGCGGTCGGGTCGGCGCCGACCGCGGCGAGACCGGGCGCGGCGAGACCGGGCGCGGAGGGGGCGATGGCGAGCATCCAGACGAGAGCGGGTGCGATCAGCACGAGGAGTACCCGCCGGGCCCGGACGAGGGCGCACACCGCGAGGGCGAGCAGGGCGAGGCCGCACCACGGCAGCAGAGCCGCGGCCACGGTGCCGATGACGCCGGGTATCCAGATGCCCACGGCGAGTGCCAGCATCACGAGTCCGGCGACGGCGATGACCCGTCCGGCGCGGACGGTCGAGCGACGGCCAGGCGGCGGGGGTGTGGTGACGGCGATGGGATGCTCCTCGGTGCGGGCTTCCCATTCTCGACGCCGCCGACTGTGCAGCCGCCGCACACGGGAGACGACGGATGCCCCGGACCGAGGCCCGGGGCATCCGTCGTGCGATCGTCGGATCAGGCGCGTGCGGCCTCCGACACGCGGCGCGCCGCGGCGAGGGCCTCGTCGAGGTCCGCCTTGAGGTCGTCGATGTTCTCGATGCCGACAGACAGACGCACGAGTCCGGGCGTGACGCCGGCCGTGAGCTGCTGCTCGGGGGTGAGCTGCGCGTGCGTGGTCGACGCCGGGTGGATCACCAGCGAGCGCACGTCGCCGATGTTGGCGAGGTGGCTGAAGAGCGACAGGCTGTTCACGAACTCGCGGCCGGCCTCGACGCCGCCCTTGAGCTCGAACGACAGGACCGCTCCGACACCCTTGGGGGCGTACTCGTTGGCCTTGGCGTACCAGGGCGAGGAGGGCAGGCCCGAGTAGTTCACTGAGGCGACGTCGTCGCGGCCGTCGAGCCACTCGGCGATCTCCTGGGCGTTCTGCACGTGACGCTCGATGCGCAGCGAGAGCGTCTCGATGCCCTGGATGAGGTTCCAGGCGCTCTGCGGGGCGATGGCCGAGCCCAGGTCGCGGAGAAGCTGCACGCGGGCCTTGATGATGTACGCGAGCGGGTCGCCGACCGCAGCGGTGTAGCTGGCGCCGTGGTACGAGGGGTCGGGCTCGGTGAGACCGGGGAATCGTTCGACGTTCTTGGACCACTCGAACGTGCCGCCGTCGATGATGGCGCCGCCGATGGTCGTCCCGTGGCCGCCGAGGAACTTGGTCACGGAGTGCACCACGATGTCGGCGCCGTGCTCGAACGGGCGGATGAGGTACGGGGTGGCGATCGTGTTGTCGACGATCAGCGGCACGCCGCCCTCGTGCGCGACGTCGGCGACGGTGCGGATGTCGAGGATGTTGATCTGCGGGTTGCCGATGGTCTCCGCGAAGAACAGCTTGGTGTTCGGGCGGACGGCGCGGCGCCATTCCTCGGGGTCGTCCTGGTTCTCGACGAACGTGACCTCGATGCCGAGCTTCGCGAGCGTGTACTTGAAGAGGTTGTACGTGCCGCCGTAGATCGAGCTGGACGACACGATGTGGTCGCCCGCCTGCGCGATGTTGAGCACAGCGAACGTCGACGCCGCCTGCCCGCTGGCGAGGACGAGGGCGCCGGTGCCCCCCTCCAGCGCGGCGAGGCGCTGTTCGAGCACGTCCTGCGTGGGGTTCTGGATGCGGGTGTAGATGTTCCCGAACTCCGCCAGGGCGAACAGGTTCGCCGCGTGGTCCGCGCTGTCGAACACGTACGACGTGGTCTGGTAGATCGGCGTGGCCCTGGCCTTGGTCACGGGGTCGGGAGCAGCGCCGGAGTGGATCTGCTTGGTCTCGAAACGCCAGGTCTCGGGTGCGGACATGTGTTCCCCCTGGAACTGTTGGAAATCGGTTCGGCTGATGCCGTTGCTGCGAGCGTACGGAAAATCGTCAGTCGCCGACAGCCGTCGGGACATGCGACGTAATCAACCCGATAGATCCTGCGTGAGCAGCGCATCCGCCCAGGTCCGGGCGATCCGGAACGGCTCGGCGAAGGTCGCCATCCCCACCGTGACGATCGCCCCCTCGTAGAGCAGCATCATCGCCTGCGCCATCGCCCGGGGGTCGCGGACCCCGCCCGACGTGCACAGCTCCTCGAACAGATCGAGCAGCCATACCTTCTGGCGCGACACCTCGGGGAACACGGGATGGCCGTCGGCGCCGTCGCCGAGCTCGGCGCGGGCGTTGATCGCACTGCATCCCTTCGGGCTGTTCTCATCGGACCACGAGATCGCGGCGTCGAAGATCGAGAGGATCCGCGCGGGTCCGGGCTCGGGAACTCGCTCGAGCTGCGCGGCGACATGCGCGCGCCATCGGGCATCGCGGTGCTGCAGGTACGAGACCACGAGGGCCTCCTTCGACCCGAACCGGTCGTAGAGGGTCTTCTTGGTGACGCCGGCCGCCTCCGCGATCGTGTCGACGCCGACGGCGTGGATGCCGCGCTCGTAGAAGAGCCGCGATGCCGCGTCGAGCACCCGGCGTCCGCCGGGGGTCAGGGGGGCGAGGTCCGGGACCGGCTGTGTCATGGCTCGAATATACCAGTCTGTATAGTCGATGTCATGAGTACACAGATCGGTATACTTGGCCCGGTGGTCACCGTCACGGCGTCCGCGGTCTTCGTGGTCACCTGGAGTTCGGGGTTCATCATCCCGGCGTTCGCCACCGTCGACGTCTCGCCGTTGACGCTCCTCGTCTGGCGTTTCGTCCCGCTGGCGGCCATGCTCCTCGTGCTCGTACATCTGACGGGGGCGGCGAGGGGCATTCCCGCCCGTGATCTGCGCATGCAGTCCGCGATCGGCGTGTTCGCGCAGTTCGGGTACTGTCTCGCCGTCTACGCGGCGGTCGCCGCCGGGGTCGCCACCGGAACGGTCGCGTTGATCGACGCGATCCAGCCGCTCGTCGTGGCGGTGCTCGTGGGGCCGGTGCTGGGCCTGCGGGTCCGGGGAGCGCAGTGGGTCGGTCTGGGGATCGGCGCGGTCGGGGTCCTCTTGGTGGTGCGCTCGCAGCTCGGCGACACGGGAGCGCCGCCCGGGGCCTACGCGTTTCCGGCACTGGCGATGGTCGCCCTCATCGTCGGCACCCTGTTGCAGCGCAGAACACCCGTACGCACGGGAGTGCTCGTCACCCTCACTGTGCACGTGTCGGTGACCGCGGTGCTGATGCTCGTCCTCGCGACGATGATGGGATCGCTCGTCCCCCCGGCATCCTGGCACTTCTGGATCGCCGTCGCCCTGACCGCCGTGTTCCCGACGCTCGCCGCCTACGGCCTCTACTGGTGGCTGCTGCGACGAATCGGGATCACCGCGCTGCAGGCCCTGCTCTTCCTGATCGCCCCGACGACCTCGCTCGCGGGGAGCGTGCTGCTGGGTGAGCCGATGACCCCGGTCACCGTCAGCGGTTTCGCGCTGTGCGCCGCCGGGGTCGCGCTCGTCCTGGTCGGGGATGCCCGCTCGAGAAGAGAGGATGCGCACGCGGAGTGACACGGCGTGCTGGTGCCCGGTACGACCATCTTCCGCGGCACGTGCCCCTCATCGTGGTCTCCTGGGAACACCTCAGGACGACCCGTACCCCGCGACGGAATGCCGCGGAGTGGGCGGTCATTGCTGCACGAACGGCTGTGTCAGCTCGTCCTCGAGCCAGCCCTCGCCGAACGAACGCGTGAGCGCTTCGGTGAGGTGGTGGCTGTCGAAGTACGCGGGAATTCCGCCGACGACCGGGTAGCAGACGTCGTCGCAGAACACGTCGGAGAAGTCGACGACACTGAAATTCACATTGTCGATCATCGCCGCGGCGCGCGTCAGCGCCGACTCGGCGTCGACGCTCTCGACGGGTACGGTGCACGAGTCGAGGATGCAGTCCACGATGTCGACGGGCAGCACCGGGGGCTCGGCCATCAGGATGACGCGCTTGCCAGAGTCGAGCCACTGGTTCCACGCGTCGGCGTAGCCGGTGCCGGGGTCGGGCTGGCCGTTGACGGTGTACTTGCCCGACCAGGCCGTCGTGATGATGACGTCGATGTCGGGGTCCTCGACCAGCATGCCGATCGTGCCCGTGCGCCAGGCCTGGCAGTCTGCGACGTAGGCGGGGTCCGTGATGATCGTTCCCACCGCGGGGTCGGCGGTCGCCGCGCAGCCTCCCTTGAGGAAGGTGTGGATGCGCGCGTTGTGCACGGGCGCCACGGTGTCGAGCGAGCCGGACCACATCTCGGCGTGTGAGTCTCCGACGATCGCGATGTCGAGGTCCTGCGTCCCCTCCGGCACTCCGAACGAGCAGGTCTTGACGACCCCGTCGGCGGTGGTCACCTCTTCGCAGACGGTGCCTCCGGTCGTGCTGGTGATGAGGTTGAAGTGGCTCTCGGAGAGCAGGTACCCCTGGTCGCCGAGCTCGCGAGAGTCGGAGCATTCAGCAGTGCCGAGTTCTGCCTGGGCGCCGAAGCACTCCCCGGGGTCCTTCGACGCGGCGACGAGTGCGGCGGTCGCCGCGACACCGCGGTCCCGAAGGGCGATCACACCGACGGCGGACGGGATGACGACCACGGCCATTGCGACCAGGGTCATGACGAGGATCCAGCGTGGGCGGGTGCGGGCGAGCGGGCCGAGGCGCACCGGGTCTTCGACGAAACGCTTGGTGAGCAGTGCGAGAACCAGGGTGATGGCGAGGAGGACGAACTTGTCCGGTGTGCCGATCGGCTGCGACAGGATGACGGGGGCGGCGACGATGAGCGGCCAGTGCCAGAGGTACGCCGAGTAGCTCACGTCGCCGATGATCTGCACGGGGCGGAACGAGGTGATCGCCCGCGTCGACCAGGTGTGCTCGGCCTCGCCGATCGCGATGACGAGAACGACACCGAGGACGGGGATGAGGGCGGCGGGTCCGGGAACGCCGGACTGCGAGTCGAGGAGCACGGCACTGCCGAGGATGAGCGCCCAGCCGAGCCAGACGAACGCGCTGAGGCGGCGGCGGATCGTCTCACTGAAGACGGGGAGCAGGGCGACGAGGCCACCCGCGGCGAACTCCCACGCACGGCCCGTGGTCTGGAAGTACGCGGCCGACGGGGTCTGGGCATTGGAGTACACGGCCCAGGCGAGCGAGACGATCGCGATGCTCGCGAAGACGACAGCGGTGACGACGACCTGCGTGCGCTTGGCGCGACGGAAGGTGAGCCAGGCGACGACCAAGAGGATGATCGGCCAGACGATGTAGAACTGCTCCTCGACCGAGAGCGACCAGTAGTGGGTGACCAGGGTCTGGGCCTCGCCCTGGGCGAAGTAGTCGAGCGAGTTCGAGGAGAGCAGCCAGTTGAGCACGTAGACCGCGGCGGCGCCGATCTGATAGAGCTCGTCTTGCCACTGGGGAAGGGGCATCTTCACGACGGTGAAGATGGCGCACACCGCGAGCACGACCAGTGCGGCGGGCAGCAGACGGCGGGCACGTCGGGCCCAGAACGCGCCCAGTCGGATCTTGCCGGTGCTCCGCGACTCGCGGAGCAGGTGGGACGTGATGAGGAATCCGCTGATCGCGAAGAAGACGTCGACGCCGATGTAGCCGCCGGGAAGGACCTCGGGCCACATGTGGTTGACGATCACGGCGAGCACGGCCACCGCGCGGAGCGCCTGCAGATCAGTGCGGAAGTCCCGCTGTGGTCCAGTCATCGTTCCCTTATCTCGGCCATGACTTGGTCAAACAAGTAGGACGCACGCGTTCTGACATTCGTTCCGCTGACACGAGTCGAGCCGACACAGGTTCCCGCGAAGACGCCTGTGGCACGACGATCCTCTTCGGGTACGTGCACATCCTATTTGCTCGGAGTGACACGGCGTGCTGGTGCGCACCCGGGAAACCGGTCGGAACATCGTACGGTGGAGAGCATGGTGAACAGGCGTGCAGTGGTGACCGGTGCGAGCTCGGGTATCGGACAGGCGACGGTGCGCGCACTGCGCGCCCGCGGGTGGGGAGTGGTCGGCGTCGCGCGCCGTGAGGACCGGCTGGCGGCGCTCGCCGCCGAGACCGGGGCATCGGCGATCGCGTGCGATCTGACGAACCCCGACGCCGTCGCGGCTCTGGTCGAAGAGCTCGAGGCCTCGGGGCCGGTGCACGCCCTCGTGCAGGTGGCCGGAGGGGCCAGAGGCACCGATCGCGTCGAGAACGCGTCGACAGACGACTGGCAGTGGATGTACGACGCGAACGTGCTCTCGAGTCAGCGTCTGGTGGCCGGGCTGCTGCCGCTGCTGCGTCGGGCCGCCGCGGCGGACGGTCACGCCGACACGCTGTTCGTCACCTCCACCGCGGCGCAGGTGGCGTACGCCGGAGGCGGCGGATACAACGCGGCGAAGGCCGCGCAGTCCATGCTCGTGCATGCCCTGCGACTCGAGCTCAACGGCGAACCGATCCGGGTCGCCGAGGTCGCGCCCGGCATGGTGCACACCGAGGAGTTCACGCTCAATCGTCTCGGCGGGGATGCGGTCGCCGCCGAGTCCGTGTACGCGGATGTCGAGGCGCCGCTGCGCGCCGAGGACGTCGCGGACGTCATAGCCTACGCGCTCGACGCACCGGGGCACGTGAACCTCGATCTCATCACCATGCGCCCCGTGGCCCAGTCCGCGAACCATCTGCTCGCGCGCGGACCGCTGCGTGTGCGTCCCGTCGGCTGAGCGATGTCGAGCCGCACTCTCGCCGAACTGGCCGCCGACGGTCTGATCGATAAGGGGTGGGCCGACGCGCTCGCGCCCGCCCAGGAGACCATCACGGCCATCGGGCACCGGCTGCGCGAGGAGCAGGCCGCGGGTCGCGGCTATCTCCCGGCAGGCGACCACGTGCTGCAGGCGTTCCGACGACCCCTGGCAGACGTGCGGGTCCTCATCACCGGACAGGACCCCTATCCGACCCCCGGGCATCCGATCGGCCTGTCGTTCGCCGTCGATCGCGACGTGCGTCCGCTGCCGCGCAGCCTCGGCAACATCTATCGCGAACTCGAGAGCGATCTGGGCATCCCGCCCGCGCCGCACGGCGACCTCACGGCGTGGAGCGACCAGGGCGTGCTGCTGCTGAACAGAGTGCTCACCGTGAGACCGGGTGAGGCCGGATCCCATCGTCGGTGGGGATGGGAGCAGGTGACCGAGCTCGCGATCCGCGCTCTCGTCGCTCGAGACCGCCCTCTCGTCGCGATCCTCTGGGGAAAGGACGCCGCTCAGCTGCAGCCGGTCCTGGGCGACACGCCGGTCATCGCATCCGCCCACCCGTCGCCGCTCTCCGCCCGCCGAGGGTTCTTCGGCTCACGTCCGTTCTCGCGGGCCAACGGCCTGCTCGAGTCCCTCGGAGCGGCACCCGTGGACTGGCGCATCGACGGGGCGCCGCGCCTAAGCTGAACCCATGCAGTTCGAGCCCGGTGACCGTCGTCGCGTGCTGCCGCGCCATCTGCGTCCCCAGCCCGTTCCCGACGTCTTCTCGTTCTCGATCCGTCCCGCCAGGGCCGGCGATCTCCCGTATGTGCGCGAGATATACAACCACTTCGTGAGCAACTCGGTGGTCACCCTCGACGAGCGGCGCAGCAGCATCCCGTACTGGCGCGAGAAGTTCGCCCTGCTGAGCAAGCTCGGACTGCCCTTCCTCGTGGCGGTGTCGCCGGCGGGCGTCGTGATCGGCTACGCGCTCGCCCAGCCGTGGGCGGGCAAGAACGCCTACCGCTACACCGTCGAGGACTCGATCTACCTGGGGCCGGGTGCCGGAGGCAAGGGTCTCGGTGTCGCCCTGCTGCAGGCCCTCATCGACGCCTGCGAGCATCTCGGCATCCGCGAGATGGTCGCCGTGATCAGTGACACGAAGGCCGAGGCGTCGATCAGACTCCATGCGAAGCTCGGCTTCGTCGAGGCGGGCCGGATGGGCCGCGTCGGTCACAAGTTCGGCCGCGACCTCGGCACGGTCTACATGCGTCGTGCGCTGCGGCCGAGCCGGCGTCGTCGCCTCTTCGGAGCGATCTCGGCGCGGTGACCCCTCGATCATTCCCCGGGGGCGGGGATGACCGGGATCGCTGCGAGCAGAGTCCTCGTGTAGTCGTGTCGCGGGTGCAGCAGGACGTCGGTCGTGGCACCGCGCTCGACGATGCTCCCGTCCTTCATCACCACGACGGTGTCGCAGAGGTTCTGCACCACGCCGATGTCGTGTGAGACGAGGACGAGGGTCAGATCGGTGGTGCGTCGCAGCTCGATCAGGAGCTCGAGGATCTGCGCCCGCACGGTGACGTCGAGAGCCGAGAGCGGCTCGTCTCCGACGAGGATGCGGGGTCGGTGGACGATCGCCCTGGCCAGGGCGATGCGTTGCCGCTGTCCGCCGGAGAACTCGTGCGGGTAGCGGTCGGCCATCTCGGGCTCGAGACCGACCTGCTCCAGCACCTCGCGCACACGGGCGCGGTGGTCGCCGTCGATCGCGAGAGCCCAGAGAGGTTCGCGGATGATCTGCGCGGCCGTCATCCGCGGGTCCAGGGAGGCGTAGGGATCCTGGAACACGAGCCCCGTCTGTCGGCGCAGCCAGTGCAGCGATCGGGCGGATGCCGCGGCATCCACCGTCCTGCCGTCGACCCGCACCATGCCCGCCGTCGGGCGGTCGAGCCCGAGGAGCAGACGCACCAGGGTGGACTTGCCCGATCCGGATTCTCCGATGATGCCGAGGGAGGACCCCTCGACGATGTCGAGATCCGTGGCGGCCAGAGCAGTCTGCGTGCGAGGTCGTGCGAGCGTCGAACGCCGTGGGACCGCATAGTCGCGCTGCAGTCCTCGCGCCTCGATCAGGCTCATCGGGTGCCTCCGTCCGGCCGCCACAGCGTCGCGGTGGCATCGCGCAGCAGCCCCTTCGTCACGCTCGACGCGGGCGCGCTCAGCAGGGTGCTGACCGGTGCGGTCTCGACGACGCGGCCGTCTTCGAGCACGACTCCGTGCGTGGCGACCTGTGCGAGCACCGCGAGGTCGTGGGTGATGAAAACCAGGGACATGCCCTGCTCCTCGGCGAGACCCAGCAGCAGGGCGAGGATCTCCGCCTGGATGGTGACGTCGAGAGCCGTGGTCGGTTCGTCGGCGATGAGGAGGCGCGGGCGGCAGGCGAGCGCCATCGCGATCGCCACACGCTGTCGCTGACCGCCCGAGAGTTGATGCGGGTAGCGGTCGACGATCGCCTCGGGATCGGGAAGGCGCACCCGCGCCGCCTCCTGGATCGCGCGATCACGTGCATCGCGGCGGCCGATGCCCTCGTGGATGCGTATCGACTCGGCGATCTGCCTGCCCACGGTGCGGATCGGGTTCAGCGCCGTGCGGGGCTCCTGGAACACGATGCCGATCTCGTCGCCGCGCAGCCGCGCCAGCTCCCTGTCGGGCATGCCGATCAGCTCGGTGCCGTTCCAGCGGATGCTGCCGCTCGCCGACGCGCCGTCGGGGAGCAGGCCGAGCACGGCGAGCGCGGTGAGCGACTTGCCCGACCCGGACTCTCCGATGAGACCGAGGCGGGTGCCGTCCGGCACCTCGAACGAGACGCCGTCGACGACGGGGCGACCGTCGATGCGGACGACCAGGTCCTCCACGATGAGACTCATGCGACCACCGCCGGGGTGTGGATCTCCGCCGCGCGGTGACGCAGCGTCGGGTCGGTGGCCTCGCGCAGGGCGTCTCCGAGCAGGTTGAGAGCGAGCACGGTGATCGTGATCGCGAGGCCCGGCCAGATGACCGAGAGCGGGTGCACGCCGATGTAGCGCTGCAGATCGGACAGGAGCAGACCCCAGCTCGGGTCGGTGACCGCGGCGCCGAACCCCAGGTACGACAACCCGGCCTCGGCGAGCACCGCGACCGCCATCGACCACGAGAGCTGCACGATGAACACCGGCGCGACGTTCGGCAGCAGATGGCGGAGCAGGCTCTGGGCGGCGGTGAGGCCGGAGGCCCGGGCGGCGAGCACGAAGTCGCTCTGCTGCACACGGCGGAGCTCGGGTCGGGTGACGCGGGCGATGTTCACGCCGAAGCCGATGCCGACCGCCCAGATCACGACCCACAGCGACCCGCCCCACACCGACGAGATCATCATCGCGATCAGCAGGACGGGGAACGCGATGAGGATGTCGACGAGCACCGCGACCGTCTCGCGGAGCCACCGGGCGGTCAGTGCGCCGAGAGCGGCGAGCGCGATGCCGACGAGGGTCGCGACGATCCCGGCCCCGACGCTCACGAAGACCGTCGTACGGGCTCCCGCCATGAGCAGGCTCAGGATGTCACGGCCGGTGTCGTCGGTGCCGAGCAGATGCGGCCAGCTCGGCACCGCCCAGCGCGCGCCGATGTCGGACGTCTGCGGGTCGAACGGCGTCCACAGCAGTGAGACCAGCGCCGTGAGGGCGACGAGCGCGATGACGATCAGACCGAACCGCCCTGTGGCGGTGCGCAGCAGTCGTGGGAGCCAGCCGGGCATCAGGCCTCCCTCTGTCGCGGGTCGATCGCCCGGTGGACCAGATCGACGACGAATCCGACGACCAGCACGAAGCCGGTGAGGACGAGAAGCTCGCTCTGGACCTTGACGAGGTCGCGGGTGCCGACGTCGGCCACGAGCATCCGTCCGATCCCCGGCAGCGTGAACAGCTGCTCGATCACCACCGAGCCGACGATGATCCCGGCGATCTGCAGGCCGAGGACGGTGATGATCGACAGGCCGACCGCGGGAATGCCGTGCGAGATCAGGGCGCGGGTGCGCGTGAGGCCCTTGGCGGCGGCGGTGCGGACGAAGTCCTGCCCGGCGGCCTGCAGGGTGGCGCTGCGGACGAAGCGCATCAGCATGGCCCCTTCGACGATGCCGATGGTGAGGGCCGGGAGCAGCAGTGACTCGATCGCCTTCCCCGGTGTGCTCCATCCGGTGCGCGGGAACCCCTGCGGGGGGAGCCAGCCCAGCCACACCGAGAAGACCACGATCAGCATCATCCCGGCCCACACGACCGGCACGGCGGCGAGGGCCTGAGCACCGACGCTGAGCGCGGTGCCACCCCGCGCGTTCCGACGCAGCGCTGCGAGGATGCCGAACGGCACGGCGATGAGCACGGCGATGAGGAGGGCCATGATGCCGAGCGGCACCGTGACCTGCGATTTCAGCAGCAGCTCCTCGCCGACCGATGCGCCGGAGAGCAGAGAGGTGCCCAGATCTCCGCGGAACAGTCCGCCGATCCACTCGGCGTACTGCACGGGGAGCGGACGGTCGAGGCCGAGCGATTCGCGCAGGGCCTGGACCTCCGCGGGCGATGCCTGGGTCCCGGCGATGAGCTGTGCGACGTCTCCGGGCAGCACGCGCAGCGTCAGGAAGATCACGGCGCTCGACACGAGGAGCCCTGCGACGAGCAGGGCTCCTCGGACGAGCGCGTAGCGGATCACGGGGTGCGCGTCATCACTGGGGGGCGGCCACGGTCACGCCGGACAGGTTGATGCGGGAGTTGATCGAGTCCTCCGGGAAGCCGGTGACGAGCGGGCTCACCGCCGTGATGGTCGCGCCGTTGTAGAGCCAGTCCGCCGCGTGGTCCTCGGAGACGATGCGGGCCGCCTTCGCGAGCAGCTCTGCGGACGCGTCGGGATCGACCTCGGCGAGCGCCTGGGCGTACAGGCTCTGCACCTCGGCGTTGTCGTAGCCGAAGTAGTAGTCGGGGTTCGCGAAGTTGCCGAAGTCGCGCGGCTCGACGTGCAGCACGAAGCTGAGGTCGAAGTCGCGGTTGGTGTACACGTCCTCGAGCCACGTCGGGAACTCCACGGAGTCGACGTCGAGGGTCACACCGACCTTCTGGAAGTCGGAGATCAGCACCTTCGGCACGGTGGTGCCGTAGAAGCTCGGGATCGTGAGGGTGAGCTCCAGATCCTCCTGGCCGGCCTCTGCCAGCAGTTCCTTGGCCTTCTCCGGGTCGTAGGACACGACGTCGGAGAGGTCTTCGTAGCCGGGGTCGAGCTCGGGGATCGGACCGTAGAGCGTGGATCCCGCGCCGACGGCCGCGACGAGGGCGTCGTGGTCGATCGCGAGGCGGAGCGCCTCGCGAACCCTGACGTCGTCGAGCGGCGCCTTCGCATTGTTGAACGCCAGCGTCGCCTTGTCGGTGGTGCGGCCGGTGGTCAGCGTGAAGTCGCCGGAGTCCTCCAGCTGCGGGGCCAGGTTCGGGTCCACGGCGGTGAGCACCTGCACGCCGCCGTCGAGAGCGGTGTTCACTCCGGCCGTGAAGTCGGGGATGTACTGGAACTCGACCTCGGCGACACCGGCCGGCTCACCCCAGTAGGCCTCGTTGCGGGCGAAGGTGATCGCGCTGCCCTTGTTCCAGCGCGTCAGCGTGAAGGGTCCGGTGCCGTTCTCTGCGGTCTTGAGGTCGGTGGTGTCACCGGTCTGGAAGACGAGCCCGGCGGGCCCGGTGAGCGAGAAGAGGAAGTTCTGGTTCGGCGCGCTGAGCACGATCTGCACCGTGGTCGGGTCGGGCGCGGTGATCGAGGCGATCGACGCGAACTCGGCGTTGCCCTGCAGCGTGGCGTCGGTGCGGACCGCTTCGTACGAGGCCACCACGTCGGCCGAGGTCAGTGCGGCGCCGCTGTGGAAGGCGATGCCGTCGTTGAGCGTGAACGTGTAGGTGAGGCCGTCGGTCGAGACCTCGTAGTCCGACGCGAGGCGCGGTTCGATCTCGTTGTCCTGCGACCGGGTGACGAGGCCCTCGTAGATGTTGTCGATCAGGATCTGCTCGAGTGCCGCACCGCTGGTGTGACGGATGTCGAGGTTCGTCGGCTCGAGCACGAGACCCACCTGCAGGGTCGCGTCAGGATCGGGTTCGCCGACCGGAGCGGAGGGCTCGGGGTCGGCTGCGCCTGCGCAGGCGGTGAGGACGATGGCGCTCGCCGCGATCGCGGAGATCAGCGCGAGTCGTCGCGTACGTCGGAACATGGGGTGTTTCCTCTCGGTGCGGCATGTGCTGTGTGCCGGTGGGTCGAGCCTAGGGATGTGTCGGGTGGGTGCGGGCCGGATGTGGAACGGGAGGTCACAAATCGGCGGAGAGAAGGGTCGAGGTGACCAGCGCCGCGAGCTCCGACGGTGCGGTCTCCTGCGCGTTGTGGGTCGCCGTCACGGTGACGACGCGCGCGTGCGGGAGCCGGCGCGCGAAGTCGTCCGCATCGGAGGCGCTCACGAACCCGTCGGTGGCCCTGACGAGCGTGATCGGGGCGGTGGTCCGTGCGAGGTCCTCCCAACCCGCATCGCTGAGCAGGGAGGGAGCGGACTCGTCTCCCGGGGCGTGGGCTTCGAGCGCCTGCGCGGCCAGATGGGCGAAGTGATGCTTCCATTCGACCCTGCCGTCATCCCGCACGCGGGTGTTGAGCAGGACGCCGCGTTCCGTGTCGGGGCGGGAGCCGCCGAATCCGAACGCGATGGCCCGGTCGACGAGTTCGTCCCGGCTGGCGAAGTCGGTGGGGCCGGCGTAGAACTCGCGCAGGGCGGCAGGGCCCGCCGAGGTGTCGATGCCGGGTGTGATGTCGACGACGATCAGCGCGGAGACGAGGTCGGGGCGTGCGGACGCGAGGGCGGCACCGGTGAGTCCGCCGAGCGACTGCCCGACGACCAGCTGCGGGCGGTCGGTCCACGCATCGAGCGCTGCGGCGACGTCGACGGCGAGGGTGCGCGGCGTGTAGTCGAGGTCATCCCGCCACGAGGAGTCGCCGTGACCTGCGAGGTCGAGCACCAGCACCGGTCGCTGCAGCGAGAGCACCGTCGTGTCCCAGGTGTGCGCGTTGAGGCCGGCCCCGTGCAGCAGTGTGATCTCGGGAGCGCCCGCTCCGTATCGCAGAGCGCTGACCTGTCGACCGCCGGCGAGCGGCAGGGTCAGTCGCTCGACCGGGGGAGCGGCGACGCCGAGAGCCTGGGCCTGTGCGGGAAGATAGCTGAACTCGCTGATGTCGATCGCCACCTGCATATTCTGCTCCGTCCTGCAGGGTCGCGAGAAATGCGGGAGCAATATGTCCGGGCGTAACCGGTTATTACTTCTCATTACATGCGCGATCAACTCCTCATGCTTGGCGATATGCCCGGGTGGGCGAAACACGCGCCGCGGTGTGACGTCGCGCCGCGGGAATATCATGGACTCATGAGCGAGAAGCGAGTGCACCTCTCCAAGACCGAGCCCGCCGCCTACCAGGCGCTCGATGCGTTCGCCCGCACCGTCGGTGAGATCTGCGCGGCGAACGGCATCGACGATCGTCTCAAAGAGATCGTGATGATCCACAGCTCGCAGCTGAACGGGTGCAGCTTCTGCACACGTCTGCATGTCGACAGGGCGCTCAAGGCCGGCCTCGACACCGACACCCTCATGCAGATAGCCACCTGGCGCGAGAGCGATGTCTTCAGCGACCGCGAGGAGGCCGCGCTCGAACTCGCCGAGGCGTTCACCTTCATCGCGGAGGACGGCATCTCCGACGAGGTCTACGACCGGGTGGGCGGCGTCTTCACCGAGAAGGAGTACGCCGCGCTCAGCTGGGCGTGCGTCTCGATCAACGCCTTCAACCGCGTCGTGATCGCCGGGCGGTACCCGGTGCCGCCCCGACAGGCACAGGAGCAGGCCCAGCCGCAGCCGCCGACCGAGGCGCACACCCAGCCGCAGGCACAGGCATGACGGTCCTCGACGTCGACGGCGTCACCAACGTCCGGGACGTCGGGGGGATGCCCGCTGCCGGTGGCCGGATCCGCGCGGGCGTCCTGCTGCGCTCGGGACAGCTCTCGGGCGCGACCACGGCCGGAGCGAACGAGGTGCGACGCCGCGTCGCGCACATCGTCGACCTGCGCGACGGCGAGGAGGTCGCGGCCGAGCCGACCGAGATCGACGGACCCGACACCACGCACCTGCCGCTGTTCCTCGGCTCCGTGCGTTCGTTCTTCGAGACCGACACGAGCCTGGACGACCTCTATCTGCATCTCCTCGAGGAGAGCGGCTCGAGACTGGTGGACGCGATCCGCATCATCGCGGCGGGCGAGCCCACGCTGGTGCACTGCACGGTGGGCAAGGATCGCACGGGCGTGACGGTGGCTCTCGCTCTGGCCGCAGTGGGTGCCGACCGCGACGCGATCATCGCGGACTACGCGCTCACGGAGTCGCAGCTCCCCGCGGAGCGGTCGCTGCGCATCGTGGCCTATCTGCGGTCGCAGCACCCCGAGGCGGTGCACGCCGCGGCTCTGGCCACGCAGTCGCCCGCGCCGGTCATGCGCGCACTGCTGCAGAAGGTCGACGAGCGGTGGGGCTCCGCGGCCGAGTACCTGCGCGCCAACGGCATGACGGAGGCCGAACTCGAGCGCCTCCGCGCGGCCCTCGTGGAATCGGATGCCGAGCAAGGTTAGGCAACCCTTCACCTGGTGTACGATTGATGCATCATGGAGACCTTCCTCGAGACCCGCAGCACGCGCGCCGCACGCCGTGAAGCGCGGCGCCGTGCGCATCACCTCGTGACGGCCGACGAGCATTCGCTCGGCGAGCTCGAGGTGTTCCTGGCGACGCTGCCGCTGTGCGCGTCCGGACGGATCTTCATCGAGGTGGCCGACGCCTCCGACATCGGAGTGATCGATGCACCGGGACGCATGACGGTCACGTGGCTCGCTCGGGCTCAGCGCTCCGGCACCCCCGGCACAGGTCGGGCCTGCGCGCCCGGGCAGGCGCTCGCGCGCGCGACCTGCGCGTGGGCCGACGAGATGCTCTGCGACGACGAGTTCGAGACGCGCGTCACGCTGCTGGGCGGCTACCTGGGCTCAGCGGACATCGTCGAGCACCTGACCGGAGCGCTCGAGATCCAGCCCGGTCAGATCTACGCGCCGGAGCGGTTCGGGCTTCTTCCCGTCGACCGCTGAGCAGCGCTGCGACGCACGTAGTTGCCGTCTTCGAGCCCCGCCTCGATCTCGAACCGATTGCGCAGCGGATCCCGCCCCGCGAACAGGTAGAGCACCGGCAGCAGCATGCCGTAGCGCAGCCACTGCGCCTTGTGCACGGCCTCGTGGCGCAGTACCGCGTCGCTCGGACGCGTGTCTCCGGTGAGGAAGCAACCGCCGACGCAGACGCCTCCGCGGTTGAAGGTCCATTGCGGCATGCCTCGGAACACCCAGAGTCCTGCACGGCGCTCCACGGGGCCGGTGCTCCAGAGTGATCCCCAGACCCAGCCGACGGCGGTGCCCCACCAGTAGCCGATCCGGCTGAGGGGGGAGCGCAGGAGGAACGAGGGGATCCGTCGATCGAGGCGTCGTCCTCGAGCGAGAGCGTGCTCTGCGGCGGGGCGCCAGTCCTCGGTCATGCGACAGCACCCACCAGGCGCAACAGCGCACCGAGATCCTCCACGGCGTCGGCGGGAGAGCGTGGAGCGAATCCCGCGATCGTCGCGCCGGCGAGCGGCACGCGGGTCCTCAGCGCGCGGATGGCCGCGCTCAGCGCGGCCGGTGCGAGACCGAACGGCGCGGGGGAGGACACTCCGGCGATCTCGGCCGGGTCGAGCACGTCGACGTCGATGTGCACCCACACCCGCTGCGCACCGGTGGCGGCGACGGCATCCGCGAGGGCGTCGACGTCGTCGAGGTCCGAGACGGAGAGCTGACGCAGGCCGTCGAGGGGCGCGATCTCCGCGTCGTCGAGGTTGCGCATACCCACCGTGACGACGCGGTCGCGCCGGACCGCGGGGTCGAGGACGAGCTGGGCCTCGCCCTCGCCGAGCACGGCCCGCAGCGCCATGCCGGAGAAGGCCCCCGAGGGCGAGGACTCCGGGGTGTGCAGGTCGGCGTGCGCGTCGCACCAGACGACGGCGAGGTCGTCGGTGCCGCCGGGGAGGGCGGCGAGAGCGGCGACGGTCACGCTGCAATCGCCGCCGATCACCACCGTCTCTGCGGTCATCGCGTCGCTGACCAGCTCGCGCGTCCGCAACAGAGCGCTGAGTCGGCGCACGCCGGTGCCGAGTGACTCGCCGGCCTCGACGGGGACATCGAGCACTGTGGTCTTCGCGCGGGGAAGATCGCCTGCTATCGCCGACGCTCCGTCGACGAGCAGCATCGCGCGCGGGGCAGGGGAACCCTGCCACTGCGGGACGACGAGGAATCGCACCATGAATGCCTCCGTGGAAAGAGCGGATGCCCCGGACACGGTGGTCCAGGGCATCCGAGGGGTGTCAGGAGCCTTCGATCGCCTGACGAGGTGCGCTTCCGCCGGCCTTCAGCTCGGCGAGACGGGCTTCGACCTCGGTGAGCTCGCCGATGTCGTCGAGGCTCTCGAACTGGGCGTCGAGGCTCGACGCGGCGAGCTCGATCTTGCCCTGCGCGAGCGCCTCCTGGCGGCGGACCTTGTCTTCGAAGCGGCCGAGCTCGCTGGTCGGGTCGAGCACGCTGATCGAGCCGACCGCATCCTGCACCTTGGTCTGCGCCTCGGCGACCTTGGCGCGGGCGAGCAGCTCGCTGCGCTTGTTCTTCAGCTCGCCGAGCTTGTCCTTCATGCCGTTGAGGCCGGACTTGAGCTTGTCGACGATCTCGGTCTGCGTGGCGATGGTCGGCTCGGCGCTGGTGGCCTCGCGCTCGGCGCTGATCTGACGCTGGAGCGCGATCTTGGCGAGGTTGTCGAACTTGTCGGCATCCGCCGCGTCGCCCTTGGTGCGCATCTCGTCGGCCTTGCGGCTCGCGGCCAGAGCCTTGTTGCCCCACTCGGTCGCTGCCTGCACGTCTTCCTCGTGGTCGCGCTCGAGGAGGCGCAGGTTGCCGATGGTCTCGGCGATCGCCGACTCGGCGTCAGCGATGCTGTTGGTGTAGTCGCGGACGAGCTGGTCGATCATCTTCTGCGGGTCTTCCGCAGAGTCCAGGAGCGAGTTGATGTTCGCGCGGACGAGGGTGGAGATACGTCCGAAGATGGACTGCTTGGTCATGCGTGTTTCCTTTCAGAGGGTCGTGCTCGATGTCCGAAGTGGTTGTGGGGATGATCAGAAGCGTCGTCCTCCCGAGCGGCCGCTGCGGCCGGAGGATCGGCCTCCGCCGCCTCCGAATCCGGAGCTGCGGAAGCCGCCGCCTCCGCCGCCGGAGCGCCAGCTGCTGCGGCGCGAGGAACCGCCGCTGCTCCCGCCGCCTGAGATCAGGCCGCCGATGATGCCGCCGAGGATGTCGCCGCCGAGTCCGCTGCCGCCCGAGTTGCCGCCGCCGCCGAAGAGGCCGCCCCCGCCCCACCCGCTGTCGTAGCGATCGGAGGAGTAGGCCTGCAGATCGGACTGCGCAGAGGCCGCAGCCTGACGAGCGAGATCGAGAGCGTGTGTCGCCTCGGTGAGGGCGGCCTCAGCGTTCGTGGCGCGCAGATCGAGGGCTCGCGTCAGCCCGACCTCGGCCTGCGACAGTCGCGTGCGCGCGGTCGATCCGACGGTGCCACGGCGGGTCTCGATGAACTCGCGCGTCGAGCGGATCTCGGAGCCGGCCTGCGCGAGCGTCTGCTCGAGCATCTGCACCGCCCGCTGTGCGCGGGCGACGCTCTCGCGCCCCTGGGCGATCGCGGCATCGATCTGCGTGTTCGCGGCCGTCAACGCGGCGAGCGCCGCCTGGGGGCTCCGCGCCGAGCCGGTGAGGTGGTTCTGCGCACGCTGCAGCTCGGCCTGCGTCGCGGACGCCGCAGCGGCGATCGCGCCGGACGGGTCGGGAAGCTGCTGCGCGGTGGCGATGTCGCCCTGCAGCTCGGTGACCAGAGCCTGCGCCGTCGCCTCGATCTCGCCCAGCTCGGTGCCGAGCGTGGTGACCGCCTGTGCCAGCTGCCCGGCCTGCGCCGTCGACTGCTCGGCGGTGCGGATCGCGAACGCCGCGGTACCCGTCTGGCCCGCGGAGATGGCTTCGGCGGCGGCGGCGATCGAACGATCTGCGAGCTCGATGCGCTCCTGCGCCTGCGCGGGGTTGTCGGCGACGGTCGCGATCGAGGCCGCGTCGTAGGTCGCCGTCAGCGTCGCGAGCGCGGGTGCGGCGCTCGCGAGGAGCGACTGCACGGACGCTCTCTGGGCACGGACGCGTTCGAGTTCCTGCGGCGCGTTCTGCTCGAGCTTGCGCAGCGCATCGAAGGCCTCGGTGTTCGCATCGAGCATGTCGTCGATCTCGTCGCAGATCCCGATGATGCGGATGTGCCACGCGCGTCGGTCCTGGACGGTGTCCTCGATCTCGTCGTCGAGCTTCTGCTTCAGGTCGAACGCCTCGGACATCTTGGCTTTGGCGGTCTCGATCGCTCCGCTGAACGTCGCGGTCGCGGCCTCGCCGAACTGCGCCACCGCGAAGCCGAGCTCCTCACGGCTCGAGGTGATCGCGTCGTCGGCCTGCACCAGCGCCGCTCCGGCCTGGGTCTGCACCTGCTCGTCGGTGAGGGTGGAGAACGGATCGCTCGGGTCGGGCCGCTCGGGCATGGCGCCCCGCCTGCGCACGGCGGCCGCGCGACGTGAGCGCCGCACGAGCGCGACGACCAGCCAGATGACCAGGGCCAGTGCGATGACGCCGACCACGATCAGCGTCGTGCGCAGCGCGCCGGCGCCCCCGTCGCCCTGGATCTCGTCGGCGGCCAGGGTGATCGCTCCCTCCCAGTCGTTCTGGGAGGCGAGCGGGAGGATCTTGTCCTCCACGCCGTCGAGCGTGCTGTCGCTGAGCGGGCCGTCCGGCGCGGCTGAGATGTAGTAGCTCCGGCCCTCGACGGCGATCGCGAGCAGATACTGCTCCGAGCCGAGGTTGTTGCTCTGGGCCACCGCATCCGCCCACTGGGCGTCGTCCGAGGGGGAGGTGAAGTCGTCGACGAGGACGACGAAGAGATCTGCCGAGGAGTTCTCGCTGAGAGTCTGCAGCCGGGCCTCGACCGACGCCTCCTCGCTCGGGGTGAGCACCCCCGCCTCGTCCGTGACGTAGCCGGAGTCCAAGGTGAGCGGATCGGTCGCCGATGCGGCGGATGCGGAGAACACCCCGGCCGCCGCCGCCACGGTCAGTGCGGCCAGCGTCAGCCACCGTGTCTTCATCGTGTTCCCTCCGACCGGCAGCCGAGCCCCATGCGAAAGAGTCTATGCACAGAGGTCGACACGCGACACCTTCCGACGGGGGATGACCGTTCGCCCTCAGCGGAGACACATACGCTGGAGGGCATGGACGACAGGTACGGATCGGATGTGCTCGCGTCGGGATGGCGGGAGCGCGCGGCGAAGCCGGTGCCGCAGGTGCCCGCCGAGCTCGATCTCGTCGTGGAGGTGGCCGACGACGGCTACTGCGGCGCGGTCACGCGGGTGCAGGGCGGCAACGTCGAGCTCGAGGACCGACTCGGGCGCAGACGGCTGTTCCCTCTCGGCGGCGGATTCCTGATCGACGGCTCGCCGGTGCGTCTGGGTCCGCCCGCGCCGAAGGAGCAGGGCGCGCGACGAACGGCATCCGGCTCGTTCGTGGTCTCCGACCAGCGCGCCAGGATCGCGCTCCCCAGCCGGATCCTCGTCGAGGGCAAGCACGATGCCGAGCTCGTGGAGAAGGTGTGGGGCGCGGATCTGCGGGTCGAGGGCGTCGTCGTGGAGTTCCTGCAGGGTGTCGACCTGCTCGACGAGCTGCTCGCCGCCGAACCGCCCAGTGCGTCCCGTCGGTACGGCGTGCTCGTCGATCACCTCGTCCCCGGATCCAAGGAGTCGCGCATCGCGGATGCCGTCGCCCGAGGCCCGCACGGCAGGCACGTCCGCATCGTCGGCCACCCCTTCGTCGACGTGTGGCAGTGCGTGACCCCGCGGGCGCTGGGGATCGCCAAGTGGCCGGAGATCCCGCGCGGCACCGATTGGAAGACCGGGATCTGCCGGGCGTTCGGCTGGCCGCACGAGACGCAGGGCGACACCGGGCGGGCCTGGCAGCACATCCTGTCGAAAGTGCACACCTACCGCGACCTCGAGCCCGCGCTGCTCGGCCGGGTCGAGGAGCTCATCGACTTCGTGACCGCTCCCGCGCACTGAGCGCCGGTCGGCGGGGTCGGATGCCGCCGACTACCCTGGGAACATGGTCGAACCCCGCACGTTCCGTGACGAACCGGTGTCCTTCGTACGCCGCAGCGGCCGGATGTCCGACGCCCAGGAACGCGCATTCGAGGAGCTCGGGCCGCACTACCTCCTCGACGTACCGCGCGACGTCGCGTGGACATCGGTGCACCCCGAGGCTCGGCTGGACCTCGCAGACGAATACGGGCGTGACGCCGACCTGTACGTGGAGATCGGTTCGGGTCAGGGACACGCGATCGTCGCGGCCGCGTCGTCGCGGCCCGACGACGACTTCCTCGCGGTCGAGGTCTTCCGTGCCGGCCTCGCCCGCACGATGCTCGACGCGGACCGGGAGGGCGCCCGCAACATCCGGGTCGTCGAGGCCAACGCGCCGGAGGTGCTCTCGTCGTACCTGCCCGAGTCCGCGGCGGCCGAGGTGTGGATCTTCTTCCCCGATCCGTGGCACAAGAAGAAGCACACCAAGCGCCGCCTCGTGCGTCAGGGATTCGGCGACACCGCCGCACGCGCGCTCCGGGACGGCGGCCTGTTGCGCCTCGCCACGGACTGGGAGGACTACGCGCTGCAGATGCGCGAGGTGCTCGACGCGGACCCGCTGTTCGAGCGGGCGTTCGACGGCGAGTGGGCCGACCGCTTCGACGGTCGGGTGATGACCGCGTTCGAGCGCAAGGGCATCGCCAAGGGACGGGACATCCGCGACCTCGTGTACCGCCGCCGGTCTCGCACGTGACCTCCGAGCAGCGCACGCAGACGGACTGGATCGGCGCGGTCCCCGCGCTGGTCGTCTGCGCGGCGGCTCCCGCCTTCTTCGTCGCACAGATCGTCTGGCTCGGCTGGTCGCTGCTCGCGCTCGGCGTCTTCGGCGCCTGGCTCGTCGAGCGCCGCAGGCCCGGGACCCCGGACCGGACCGTGAGCGTCGGCGCGCGGCGGGAGACCGCCCGCGCGATCGGCGTCGCCCGCACTCCCTCCCTCACCCGGGACCTCTCGCTGATCGCGCTGGGCATGCTGATCGTGAGCGTGATCCCGCTCGCCGCCGAGCTCGACAACCTCGCCATGCTGCGCTTCACGCTCGCACTCGGCGGTGCGGTGGCGGTTCCCTACGCGGTGTCGCGCTTCGTCTACCGCGACAGGGCGATCAGCTTCCCCTGGCGCGCGCGTCGCCGGTGGGGTCGGCTGCAGTGGGGGTGGCTGGTCGCCGTGCTGGTGCTGGGGTGGCTGATCCTGCCGTTCTACTTCATCAGCAGCGGCGTGTACCAGAACTGGCCGGTCGTCGACACGCCCGACCTCATCGCGCGCCTGTTCGTCGGTGTCGGTGCCGTGGGGATCTGGGATGAGCTCTTCTTCATCTGCACGGTGTTCGCACTGCTGCGGCGGCATTTCCCCGATGCTCTCGCGAACGTGCTGCAGATGATCGTCTTCGTGTCGTTCCTGTGGGAGCTCGGGTACCGCGAGTGGGGGCCGCTGCTGACGATCCCGTTCGCCCTGCTGCAGGGCTTCATCTTCGTGCGCACGCACTCGCTCGCCTACGTGGTGACGGTGCATCTGCTCTTCGACGCGGTCGTCTTCGCCGTGCTGGTGCACGCCCACAACCCCGGGCTGCTGCCGATCTTCCTGCTCTAGGAGCTCGCGGGCGGATACGATCTAGTCATGCTCATCGTCGGACTCGTCTTCGCTGCGGCCGCTGCCGCGTTCCACGTCTTCATCTTCGCGCTCGAGTCGCTGCGGTGGACGGAGCCCGAGACGAGGAAGATCTTCGGCGTCGCCAGCGAGGCGGACGCGCAGACGACGAAGTCGCTGGCCTTCAACCAGGGCTTCTACAACCTGTTCCTGGCACTCGCCGCGCTGCTCGGTGTGGGCTTCGTGATCCTCGGCCTCACCACGGTCGGTCTCACGCTCGTGTTCGCCGGCACCGGGATGATGCTGGCCGCGGCTCTCGTGCTCATCCTCTCTGACCGCACGAAGGCGCGCGCGGCGATCATGCAGGGAACCCTCCCGCTGCTCGCCGTGATCATCACCGCGATCGCCGTGTCGATCGGCTGATCCGCTGCTCACCGCTCGCGGAGGAGCTCGAGGCGCGTCGTGCGCCGCTTCGCTGCAGGACCTGAGGGGTGTGGCCGCGTTCGTCACTCACGCTGCGTCCGTCACTCACGGTGCGTCCGTCACTCACGGTGCGTTCGTCACTCGCGGATGACGGCGGCGACGGCGCTCACCTCGATCAGCGCCCCCGGCACGCCGAGTCCCGCGACGAGCGCGGCGGAGACCAGGGGAGGGGCGCCGTCGCGTGCGAGCATCGAGGCGACGGCGCCGTAGGCGGCACGGAGGTCGGCATCCTGATGGATGTAGATCGTCCAGCTGACGACATCGTCGAGTCCGGCGCCCGCGGACTCCAGAGCGGTGCGAGCGTTCTGGACGGCGCGGAGTGACTGCTCGGCGGCATCCGTCGAGACGAGCGTTCCCGTTTCGTCGACGCCGTTCTGGCCGCCGATGAGGATCGTCGTGGCTTGGGGAGGAATGACGGCGACATGACTGAAGGCAGGACTCACGACGAGTCCTGCCGGCTGTGCGAGTGTGATCTCCATCTGCCGATTCTGCACCGGGGTGCGGACATCCGCACGGTGTCGTTCGGTCCCTGGAGGGCTGACAGGCTGACGGGGCGGGCGGGAGATCCGCCCGCCCCGTCGGCGAGATCAGCCGACCTGCGGAGCGGTCGATGAGCACATCGACCGCTCCGTGGTCCGCAGTGCGCCCACGCAGTTCAGAACTTGAAGAGCACCTTGCCGACGCGTCCGGCCGTGTTGCTCGCGCGCACGGCGTCTGCGGCATCCGCAGCGTCGAAGACGCCGGCCACAGGGAGCGTGAGCGTGCCTTCGGTGACGCGCTGGATCAGCTCGCCGAAGAGGGCGCCGCGGGTGGCGGCGTCCATGGTCTGGATGACCTTGCTGCCCCAGAAGCCCTTGACCGTGGCCTGCTTGAAGATCACATCGCCGGAGCGGATCTCCATGACGGGCGAGTTCATCGCACCGAACGCCACCAGGGTGCCGCCCTCTCCGAGCAGGGAGAGCACATCGCCTGCGGAGGATCCGCCGACGGAGTCGACGCCGAACGCGACGTGCGCGCCGTCGGTGAGGCGCGTGACCTGCTCGCGCCAGTCGTCCTGATCGGTGGCGACGACGTTCTCGATGCCCTGCTCGCGAAGCTCGTCGACGCCGGCGGTGCGTCGCACCAGGCCGATGACGTTGATGCCGCGTGCGGCCCCGAGCTGGGCGAGCATGCGTCCGACGGCGCCGTTCGCCGCGTTCTGAACGATCCAGTCGCCCTTCTCGGCGCCGAGGAACTGCAGCAGGCTGATCGTGCTGAACGGCATCGAGACCAGCTGTGCGGCGCTCTCGTCCTCGAGGGACTCGGGAACCGGAATGAGGCCCGCCGCGTCGGCGACGATGAACTCCGACCAGGCGCCGAACGTGCCGCCGGTGGCGACGCGCTGTCCGACGGTCAGGTTCTCCACTCCCTCACCGAGTGCATCGACGACGCCGAGCGCCTCGGTGCCGGATGCGGCGGGGAGCTCGGGCTTGAATCCGTAGGTGCCGCGGATCGTCCACAGGTCGTGGTTGTGGATCGGTGAGAGGACGACGCGAAGGCGGACCTGGCCGGGGCCGGGCTCCGGCGTCGGGCGCTCGGTGACCTCGAGGACGTCTTCGGGCTCGCCGAATGTGCGGTGCGTGAGTGTGCGCATGATGTTCTCCTTGTGGGATCTGTCGTGGGGGTGGCCGGCGGGTGATCAGTCGTCGGCCACGGTGATCGCCACGTCGATGTTGCCGCGGGTCGCGTTGGAGTACGGGCACACCTGGTGCGCGGCGTCGGCGAGGGCCTGAGCCTGGTCGTGGGGGAGGTCGGGGATGACGACCTCGAGCTGCACGGCGAGGCCGAATCCGCCCTCGCCGTTCGAGCCGATCTGCACGCGCGCTCCGACGGACGAGTCGGTGATCTTGATCTTCTGCGCGCGGGCGACGCTCTGCAGCGCGGAGTGGAAGCATGCCGCGTAGCCGGCGGCGAAGAGCTGCTCGGGGTTCGCGCCGTCGCCGCTGCCGCCCATCTCCTTGGGGATGGCGAGGTTCAGCTCGAGGCGTCCGTCGCCCGTGGCGACACGTCCGTCGCGTCCTGCTCCGGTGGCGAGTGCTTCGGCGGTGTAGAGAGCGTCCATCGTGTGGATTTCCTTCCGGTTGGGGTCTGTCGGCGCGTGATGCGCGGGGAGTGAGGGTCTACGGGGTCTTCTGCAGTCGGGCCGTGAGCTCCTGGAGCTCGGCGATGAGGCGGTGGCGCTGATCGTCGTCCTGCATGCCGGCGAGTGCGGCGACGGCGGAGTGCACGGGCGCGACCTCGGATCGCAGAGCGGTGCCCGCCTCGGTGAGGCCGACGGTGACGACGCGCTCGTCGGTGGCGCTGCGCGACTTGGAGACGTAGCCTGCCTGCTCCAGGCGGCGCACGAGGGGGGAGAGCGTGCCGGAGTCGAGCTGCATGGCGTCGCCGAGCGACCCGATCGTCTGCTCGCCCTCCATCCAGAGGATTGCGAGCACGAGGTACTGCGGGTACGTCAGGCCCCAGGGAGCGAGCAGGGTGCGGTACGCCTGCGTCGTCGCACGGGCGGCGGAGTAGAGCGAGAAGCACACCATCTCATCGGTCACGGCCATTCGACGAGTATTGCACACGATTAAGTTGTGCACAACCAAATGATCGCGATTTAGTTCCCATGTGTGACTTCCACCCTGTATGACTACTAGCTAAACTAGCGATCATGGAACGATACTCACGGCTGCGCTGGGCGGGCCTGGTCTTCATCAGCATCGCGGTCTCGCTGATCATCGTCGACTCGACGATCGTCAACGTCGCGATCCCTGCGATCGTCGACGATCTCGGCATCACGTCCACCGAGGTGCAGTGGGTGCAGGAGGCCTACACGCTGGTGTTCGCCGCGCTGCTGCTCGTGTTCGGGAGTCTCGCCGATCGGTTCGGCCGGCGACGCATGATGCTCATCGGAGTCGTCGTCTTCGCCGCGTCGTCGGTGCTGGCGGCCCTCGCGCCGGATGGGGGAATGCTGATCCTCGCTCGCCTGGCGCAGGGAGTGGGAGGCTCGATGATCCTGCCGACGACGCTGTCGATCATCAACGCCACCTTCCGCGGCCGTGAGCGCGGCATCGCCTTCGCCGTCTGGGGATCGACGATCGGCGGAATGGCCGCCGTCGGGCCGCTCCTCGGCGGATGGCTCACGACCGCGTTCTCGTGGCGCTGGGCCTTCGGCATCAACATCCCGCTCGGCATCATCATCGTGATCGGTGTGCTGGCGACCGTCGCCGAATCCCGCAGTGATCGGACGTCGCGGATCGACATCGTCGGAGCGATCCTGTCGGTGCTCACGATGGGGAGCCTCGTGTTCGGGCTCATCGAGGGACGTACCTACGGCTGGTGGCTCGTCGACCAGCGTCCGCAGATCGGTGACTGGACCTGGCCGCTCGATCTGTCGCCGATCCCGTTCGCGTTCGCGCTCGCTCTGGTCTCTCTCGTCGCGTTCATTCTTTGGGGCGTGCACCGCGAGCGTCGCGGCAGGCCGACCCTCCTGGCCCTGCGTCTGTTCGCGATCCCGTCGTTCCGCAACGGCAACATCGCGGCCACGGTGGTCTCGCTGGGGGAGTTCGGGATCATCCTCGCGCTGCCGCTGTGGCTGCAGTTCGTGCTGGGCTTCGATGCCCTGCAGACGGGGCTGCTGCTGCTGGCGCTCGCCGGCGGATCTTTCGTCGCCAGCGGTGCGGCCGGTGCCGCGAGCGGCAAGATCGCGCCCGTGTGGGTCGTCCGCGTGGGGCTGCTCGCCGAGATCGTCGGAGTGGCGGGCGTCGGCTTCGTGATCGCACCGGATGCGTCGTGGGTGCCGCTCATCCCGTTCCTCTTCGTCTACGGACTCGGCGTGGGGCTCGCGACGGCCCAGTTGACCGGTGTCGTCCTCGCCGATGTCCCGGTGGCGGACAGCGGTGCCGCATCGGGCACGCAGTCGACGTCTCGGCAGCTCGGTGCCGCTCTCGGCGTCGCGGTTCTGGGCACCGTGCTCTTCACCAGCACGGCCGGGATCCTCGATTCCTCGCTCGAGGCCAGGGGAGTGCCCGCCGATCAGCGCGATCAGCTCGTGTCGTCGGTCGTCGACAGCGCCGGTGCCGCGATCAGCGGACTCGAGGCGCAGCCCGACACCGCGGCCATCGCGGACGACGCCAAGGCCGCTTTCTCGGACGGAACGCGTTTCGCGGCGTGGACGGCAGCAGGCTTCCTCGCGCTCGGACTGCTCTCGACGATCTCCCTCGGGTCTGGGGTGCGGAGTAAGGGCGACGACGAGGCCGACGCGGAAGCTCGGCCGACGGATGCGGACGCGGAGACCGACCCCTCGCGGTGAACGATCCCTCGCGGTGACCGACCCCACGGCGACTCCGCAGGAAGTCGGAGCTCTCCGACCTGGGCGGACCGTCGTGCATCCGATCGTCGCGCACGTACCAGCACTGCGGGCTCATCGCCACCCCCTGAATACCCCCAGGGGGTATGCTTGGGACACTGGAGACACGAGACGATCGCCCGTCTCATCCGTGCACACAGCCACCGACCTGGGAGGATCATCATGATCGAACGCATCGAACTCGGCCTGAAGGACGCCCACGCCGGATGCTCGTGCGGCGCCGCACACGGAGGTGGAGCCGTCGACACGGGCGCGGCATCCGCGGTCACCCAGGAAGTCTTGGTCGAGGGAATGACCTGCTCGCACTGCATCTCCAGCGTGACCGAGGAGCTCAGCTCTCTCGACGGCGTGGACAGTGTGGCGGTCGACCTGAACGCGGGCGGCACGTCGCGCGTGATCATCGACAGCCGCATCCCCATCGATGCAGACGTCATCAAGGCCGCGGTCGAAGAAGCGGGCTACGCCCTGTCCGTCCAGAGCTGACCGCACACTCCCGCACACTCCCGCACGCTCGCCACACGTCAGAGGTGAAGGAGGCTCGCCATGAGCCCGCACGACCACACAGCGGAGCCGCACCACGCGTCGCGCACCGCCGAGACGCCCGAGCACGACCACCACGCTCATGACGGCCACCACGATCACTCCCCGAGCGGCTCGGCTGGCGGGCACAGCGGGCATGAGCACAACGGGCACGGGCACGGCGGCCACGTCGCGCAGTTCCGGCGTCTGTTCTGGATCATGCTCGTGCTCGCCGTTCCGGTGGTCGGCTTCTCCGCGATGTTCTCGATGCTGCTCGGATACGCGCTGCCGGACGGGGCATGGGTGGGGTGGGTGTCACCGGTCCTCGGGACCGTCATGTACGTCTGGGGCGGGACACCGTTCCTCACCGGTGCCGTGGGCGAGCTGCGGGCACGCAAGCCCGGGATGATGCTGCTGATCGCGCTGGCCATCACCGTGGCGTTCCTCGCATCCTGGGGAGCGGCCGTCGGATTGCTGCATCATGAGCTGGACTTCTGGTGGGAGCTGGCGCTCCTCGTCGTCATCATGCTGCTCGGCCACTGGATCGAGATGCGATCCCTCGCGCAGACGACGTCTGCGTTGGACTCGCTCGCGGCTCTGCTGCCGGACGCGGCGGAGAAGGTCGACGGCGAGGGGACGATCACGATCGCTCCGGCCGATCTGCAGGTCGGCGACGTGGTCGTGGTCCGTCCGGGCGGTCGGGTTGCCGCTGACGGCCGCATCGTGCAGGGGTCGGCGAGCATGGACGAGTCGATGATCACCGGGGAGTCGCGTCCGGTGCGTCGTTCCGGCGGCGACCGGGTCGTCGCCGGAACCGTCGCCACCGATTCCGGGCTTCGGGTGGAGGTCACTGCCGTGGGGCAGGACACCGTTCTGGCGGGTATCCAGAAGCTCGTCGCGGAGGCGCAGAGCTCGTCGTCGCGCGCGCAGCGTCTCGCTGACCGGGCCGCCGGCTGGCTGTTCTGGTTCGCGCTCGGCGCCGGAGCGATCACCGCCGTCGTGTGGACCCTGCTCGGACAGCCGGATCAGGCGGTGATCCGCACCATCACGGTGCTCGTCATCGCCTGCCCGCACGCGTTGGGCCTCGCCATTCCTCTGGTCGTGTCTATCGCGACGGAGCGCGCCGCCCGCGGCGGTGTCCTGGTGAAGGATCGCCTCGCGCTGGAGAGCATGCGCACCGTCGACACCGTGCTGTTCGACAAGACCGGGACGCTCACCATGGGCACCCCCGCGGTCACCGCCATCGAGCCCAGCGGCGACCTGTCTCCGGACGATCTCCTGGCTCTCGCGGCCGCGGCGGAGGTGGATTCCGAACACCCTCTGGCGCGCGCGATCGTTGCCGCCGCGAAGGAGAAGAACCTCACCATCCCGGGTTCGCGGGATTTCGAGTCCACGCCGGCCGTCGGCGTGCGCGCACAGGTGGACGGACGCACGGTGCAGGTGGGTGGCCCGCACCTGCTCGAGCAGGAGCGCGTCTCCGAGTTGAGGGTGTCTGAACAGTGGCGGCGGGAGGGGGCGATCATCCTGCATGTCCTCGTCGACGGCGCGGTCGCGGGTGCTCTCTCGCTGGCGGATGAGATCCGTCCGGAGTCTCGAGACGCCATCCGCGCGTTGCACGAGCGGGATGTGCAGGTGGTCATGATCACGGGCGACGCCGAGGCTGTCGCCGCGTCCGTCGCCGCGGAGCTCGGAATCGACCGGTTCTTCGCCGGAGTCCGGCCGGAGGACAAGGCGTCGACGGTGAAGGAGCTGCAATCCGAGGGGCGCAAGGTCGCCATGGTCGGGGACGGCGTCAACGACGCTCCCGCGCTGGCCCAAGCGGATGTCGGACTCGCCATCGGCGCAGGAACCGATGTCGCCATCGCGTCGGCCGGAGTCATCCTCGCCAGCGACGACCCGCGGTCGGTGCTGTCGGTCATCGAGCTGTCCCGGTCCAGCTACCGGAAGATGACGCAGAACCTCTGGTGGGCGGCCGGCTACAACCTCCTCTCCGTCCCGCTCGCCGCCGGAATCCTCGCGCCCATCGGATTCGTGCTGCCGATGTCGGTCGGAGCGGTGCTGATGTCGCTGTCGACCATCGTCGTGGCCCTGAACGCCCAACTGCTGCGCCGAGTGGACCTCGCCCCGAACGCTGTCGTCGCCGACTAGTCGCACTGTTCGTGCGCGCCGGGGGCTGTCGTCGATCGGGCCCCGTACCTGGCACCTGGCGACCGTTCCGATCCGGTGAACACAGATTCCTGGCTGCCTCAACGAGAAGAGCCGCCTGAAAACCAGGCGGCTCTGCTCGTACTGAGGGAGTGACACTCCCGGTGATTCTGGTGCCCCCGACAGGAGTCGAACCTGCGACCTACGGTACCGGAAACCGGCGCTCTATCCACTGAGCTACGGAGGCGTACCGAACGACGATATCACTGCTCGGGAGTGGTCTCCGACCCACCGGCCTCCGTCACCGGCGCGTCGCCCAGTTCGGCGAGAGCCGCGGCGAGCTTCTCGGCCAGGTAGTGGTGGCCGTCGGTGGAGGGATGCTTGCGCCCGACCTCCACGTCGATGACCGACAGGTAGTTCTGCGCGGTGATCCAGTTCTGCGCGATGGGGGAGATGTACCACCAGCCGCGGGCCGCGGCGAGATCGCCGAGGTCGGTGTCGATCCGCGCCGTCTCGGTGCCGACGGGCAGTTCGTGCGGCGCGGGGCCGAGGACGACGATCGTCGCTTCCGGGTACTTCGCCGCCATCGCGTCCCACGCGGCGGTCACGGCCTCGCGATACCCCGCCGCGCCCTGAGCGCGGTCGTTGATGGATCCCTGCAGGATGACGAGGTCGGGAGTGAGGGTCGGATCGAGCGCGGCGATCCGCTCGCCGAAGGCGGGGCCGTCGATCCCCGGCTTGAGGTACCCGCTGCCGCGGACGCCGTCGACGATCGTCTCGCCGTCGAGCAGTCCGGCGAGCACGTAGGCGTAGCCGAGGGTGGGCTCGGTCGCGGCGGACCCGTAGGTCCACGAGTCGCCGAAGACGAGCACGGTCGGGTGCTCGGGCAGCAGCAGCGGGACGGGTGCGACGGTCACCGACTCACCGCCGGCGGCAGCTCCCGCGGGAGGTGTCGAGGGCACCGAGACCCAGGGGCGCCAGACCCCGAGCGCCACGGCGGCCACCGCCAGGATCACCGCGATGACGAGGCCCGCGAGGGGCAGACGGTGACGGGTGGAGGCGGCCTTCATGGCATGACTGTAGATCACGTTCCCGCTCCCGCAAATTCGGGGGCTCACCGCGCCGTAAACTGGGACGGCTATGAACCCTGACACCCTCGCCGCAGCCCTCCTCGCCGTCCTCGCACCGATCGCCGAGGAACGACGTCCCGGCGAGCCGTTCGAGCTCGCCGCATCCGACATCGTGCTCGACCGTCCGCGCAACCGCGAGCACGGCGACTGGGCCTCGAACATCGCGATGCGTCTGGCGAAGCCGTTCGGCACCAACCCGCGGGAACTCGCTCAGCAGATCGCCGACGGTCTGGCGCAGGTCGACGGTATCGAGAGCGCCGAGGTCGCGGGTCCTGGTTTCATCAACATCCGCCTGGATGCCGCCGCCGCCGGCGCGCTGGCGAAGGTCATCGTCGACGCCGGCGTCGCCTACGGACGCAACGACACCCAGGCAGGCAAGTCGATCAACATCGAGTTCGTGAGCGCGAACCCGACCGGCCCGCTGCACATCGGCCACACGCGCTGGGCCGCTCTCGGCGACGCGATCGCCCGGGTGCTCGCGGCATCCGGTGCCACCGTCGCGCGGGAGTACTACATCAACGACGCCGGCGTGCAGATGGAGCGGTTCGCGAAGTCCGTGCTCGCCGCCGTGAAGGGCGAGCCGACGCCGGAGGGCGGATACGCCGGAAGCTACATCGCCGACCTCGCTGCCCGAGTGATCGAGGCCCGCCCCGATCTGCTCGATCTCGAGGCGGAGGAGCAGGTCGCCGTCGCGCGCGAACTCGCCTACGGGTTCCAGCTCGACGAGCAGAAGCAGTCGCTGTCGAAGTTCAACGTCGACTTCGACGTATGGTTCTCCGAGCGCACGCTGCACGCCAAGGGCGCCGACGGCACGAGCTTCGTCGACCAGGCCGTCGACCGCCTGCGCGAGCAGGGGCACGTCTTCGACGACGAGGGTGCGGTCTGGGTGCGCACGACCGACTTCGGCGACGACAAGGATCGTGTGATCCGCCGCTCGAACGGCGAGTACACCTACTTCGCCGCCGACGCCGCGTACTACCTGAACAAGGGCGATCGCGGGTTCGAATACAAGCTGTACCTGCTGGGAGCCGACCACCACGGCTACGTGCATCGTCTCAAGGCCATCGCGGGAGCGGCGGGGGAGGACCCTGAGAAGAACGTCGAGGTGCTGATCGGCCAGCTCGTCTCGGTCGGTGGAGCGCGCCTCAGCAAGCGCGCCGGCAACATCATCGAGATGGATGACCTGCGCGAATGGCTCGGCACCGATGCGCTGCGGTACTCGCTGGAGCGCTCCCCTGCCGACTCTCCGCTCGCGCTCGACCCCGAGCTGCTGCAGAAGCGGACGAACGACAATCCCGTCTTCTACGTGCAGTACGCCCACGCCCGCACGCACAACGTCGCACGCAACGCCGCGGAATCCGGGGTGGATCGCTCCGAGTTCGCCCCCGAGACGCTCACGCACGAGACCGAGAGCGCGCTGCTCGGAGCGCTGCAGGAGTTCCCGCGCATGGTGGCCTTCGCCGCCGAGGTGCGCGAGCCGCACCGGGTCGCCCGCTACCTCGAGGAGCTCGCCGGCCTGTACCACCGTTGGTACGACAACTGCCGCGTGATCCCGCAGGGCGACGATCCCATCGAGACCGTGCACCGCACGCGTCTGTGGCTCAACGACGCCGCGGGTCAGGTCTTCCGCAACGGGCTCGACCTGCTCGGCGTCTCCGCGCCCGAGCGCATGTGACCGGCGTCCGCGACGCCGACAGGGGGATGACAGCATGAGCGACGACAACCACACGCGTCCCTACCCGGCGCGAGACCCCGAGCATCCGACACTCGTGATCCCCGGCGGTGCAGACGAGGCGGATGCCGCCGAGGCCGCACCGAAGCCCCGCCGTCGCAAGCGCTGGCCGTGGGTGCTGGCCATCGTCCTCGTCGTGCTGGCCCTGCTCGTCGTGGCGGCGGAGCTCATCGTGCGGGCCGTTCTGCCCGGCATCGTGCGCGGGATGGTGGTCGAGCAGCTCGACCTGCCCGCCGACCAGCAGCTCGAGGTGGAGGCCGACGGCATCCTGCTGCCGCAGCTGATCGGCGGCTCGCTCGACACGCTGCACCTGTCGACGGATTCCGTCACGCTGCAGGGCATCACCGGAGCCGTCGACGCGACCGTCACCGGAGTGCCGCTGCGCGGGGGCGATCTCCGCGGCGCGTCCGGCACGATCCGCATCGACGAGTCGCAGTTCGGCAGCCTCCTCGCCGACACCGATCTTCCCGTGCAGTCCGTGACGCTCGAGGAGCCCAACGCGACGGTCTCCGGATCCGTGACGGTTCTCGGACTGTCGATCCCGCTGTCGCTCACCGTGCTGCCGGGCGTCGCCGACGGCGACCTCGAACTCACTCCGGTGGGGGCCGCCATCGGCGGACTCGAGGTCGACGCCGATCAGGTCGGCTCGTCGCTGGGGGCGCTGGGAACCCGGCTGACCGAGACGCAGCGCGTGTGCATCGCCGACCAGCTCCCCGCGGGCATCACCCTCGTCGGGCTGAAGGTCGTGGGCAGCGAGGCCGTGATCGACGTGGACGTCGACGGGGCCATCGCGACCGATGCGAGCCTGCTCGAGAAGGGCATCTGCCCGCGGGGCTGAGGTCTCAGCCTGCCGGCGTCTCGGTCGCCGAGCCTTCACGCATCTCACGCTCGGCCTTCTGCGCGGCGCGCAGCTCGGCGGTCGCGAGCGTGACCTCGGCTTCGGCGCGCTGCACCCGTCGCTGCGGGAACGTCGACGCGCCGAAGCGGGCGTGCACGCGGTCGTGGCGCTCCTCCTCGGAGGTGACGATGAAGGCGGAGGAGATCAGGATCACCTGGGTCGACAGGTTGAGCCAGATCAGCAGCGCGAGCAGCGAGGCGAACGAGGCGAGCAGCGGGTTGCTCGTCGCCCCGCCGATGAACAGCCCTGACAGCTCCTGCAGCACCAGGAGCCCGACGCCGCCGAGCAGCGCACCGCTCCACAGGGAGCGCGCCGAGGGAGTGGTGCCCGAGAGCACGCGGAACACGCCCGCGATCAGTGCGGTGTCCAGGGCGAGAACGACGAGCAGCGATGCGATCCGGATGCTCCAGATCGCGACCGCAGAGTCGTCGGCGAGGCCCAGCAGCCCCGTGATCCAGGTGATGCCGATCCGGCCGATGAAGGTGATCGCCGCGGCTGCGACGAACGAGAGTCCGATGCCGATGGCCAGGAGCAGGTTGCGCAGCATCACCCAGATGAAGAGGACGTCGCCCTGCGCGGTGCCCGCGAGGATCCGCACGGCCGAGCGCAACGATCCGACGGCGGCGAGCGCGGAACCGGTGAGAGTGATCACCGAGACGGCGCCGGCGACGGACAGGGAGATCGGCGCCTGCAGGTCGGACGGGTCGATGATCGCGCCCTCGCCGATGAGCCCTGGCACCACGGACTGCACCGCGTCGATGATCGCGTCCCACGCAGCCGGGTTGCCGGCCAGCCAGAGCGCCGCGACCGAGAAGCCGAGGAGCACGGCGGAGAACACGCTGAAGAGAGCGCGATAGGTCACGCTGTCGGCCAGCATCGGTCCGCGTCGCTCCGAGTAGAGCAGGAACGCCCTGACCACGCGCTGTCGGAGTGCCCATCGGATCGCCGCGGCGCTGACACGCGGGATCAGGCCGGGACGATCGGCTTCTGGGGCTGCGGATTCGGTGCTCATCGCGAACAGTCTAGAAGCCGCTGCGGACCGCGCTCAGGGGGTTGACGCGGAGGGTCACCATGGCGGATGCGGCATGACGGGTGCCCTAGAATCGGGGGCGACCTCGCAGTGCGCGTGTTCGCCCGAGACCCGTCCCACGATTGGTGTTCCTTGCTTTCCCCTGCCGACTCGCTCGCCCCGGAATGGCTCGTCGTCCCCGACGACGTGAACGATCTCGCCGCCGCCGTCTGGCCCGCATCTGCGCATCGCGACGCTGACGGGGTCGTGCAGCTGGCCGGTGTCTCCGCCACCGTGCTCGCCCAGACCCATGGGACGCCGCTGCTGGTGATCGACGAGGACGAAGTGCGTGCCCGTGCCCGCAGCTTCCGCGTCGCGTTCGACCGCGCGGCCGCCGACCACGGCACCACCGCGCAGGTGTACTACGCGGGCAAGGCGCTGCTGACCACCGTGATCGCCCGCTGGGTGGTCGACGAGGGGCTCAGGGTCGATGTCTGCACCGGGGGAGAGCTCGCGGTCGCGCTCGCGGCGGGGGTCGCCCCGGCATCCCTCGGCTTCCACGGCAACAACAAGTCCGTCGCCGAGCTCGAGCGCGCCGTCGAGGTGGGCGTCGGCACGATCATCGTCGACAGCGCGATCGAGGTGGAGCGGCTCGCGGCCATCACCGCGCGGACCGGCGCCACGCAGCGGGTGCTGGTGCGGGTCATCAGCGGTGTGCACGCCGAGACCCACGACTTCCTCGCCACGGCGCATGAGGACCAGAAGTTCGGATTCCCGCTGCCCGAGGCTGAGCACGCGGTGGCCCGCATCCGCGAGATCCCCGGTCTCGAGTTCGCCGGGCTGCACTGCCACATCGGATCGCAGATCTTCGGGGTCGCCGGCTTCCGCGAGTCGGCGTCGCGGGTGCTCGAGCTGCATGCCGCGCTGCTCGAGGGGGGCCCGGTGCCGCAGCTCAACCTCGGCGGCGGCTTCGGCATCGCGTACACACGCCTCGACGACCCCACTCCGATCGAGACGCTTGCGGGCGAGATCGTCGCCGCCGTGGCCGAGGGCTGCGCAGCGCGCGGGATCGCGGTTCCTGCCCTGTCGTTCGAACCGGGACGCGCGATCGTCGGCACCGCGGGGGTGACCCTGTACGAGGTGGGCACGACGAAGGATGTCGCCCTCGACTCCGGTGCGACCCGTCGCTACGTCAGTGTCGACGGGGGCATGAGCGACAACGCCCGCCCCGCCCTCTACGGCGCGCAGTTCTCGGCTCGCCTGGCGTCGCGCGCGGGCACCGGCGAAGCGCAGCTCAGCCGCGTGGTCGGCAAGCACTGCGAATCCGGCGACATCGTCGTCGACCACGAGTTCCTGCCGGCCGATGTCGCGCCGGGCGACCTGCTCGCGGTGCCGGCGACCGGCGCGTACTGCGCCCCGCTCGCGAGCAACTACAACCACGTGCCCCGTCCGCCGATCGTCGCGGTGCGCGACGGGCGGTCGACCGTCATCGTCCGCGGCGAGACCATCGACGACGTCCTGTCACGGGACGCCGGTATCGAGGCATCCGAGAATCCTCGGTGACCCGCGCTCCCCGTGACGCGGCATCCGACGACGTACGACAGATCCACCCTCCGAAGGAGAAGCAATGACGACTGAGTACCGACGACTTCGGGTGGCGCTGCTGGGCGCCGGCGCGGTCGGCTCCCAGGTGGCCGACCTGCTGCTGCGCCACGGTGACGAGCTCGCCGATCGTGCGGGCGCCGCTCTCGAGCTGTCCGGCATCGCCGTGCGCAACCTCGACGCCCCGCGCGACGCCGACCTGCCTGCGGAGCTGTTCACGACCGACGCGGAGTCCCTGATCCTCGGGGCCGACATCGTCATCGAGCTGATCGGCGGGATCGAGCCGGCTCGCACGAACATCCTCCAGGCCATCGGCTCCGGAGCCGATGTCGTGACCGCGAACAAGGCGCTGCTCGCCACCCACGGTCCCGAGCTCTTCGAAGCCGCCGATCGCGTGGGCGCCTCGGTGTACTACGAGGCCGCCGCGGCAGGGGCTATCCCCATCATCCGCCCGCTGCGCGACTCGCTCGCGGGCGACCGGGTCGTGCGCATCATGGGCATCGTGAACGGCACGACCAACTACATCCTCGACCGGATGGAGACGGAGGGCGCCGACTTCGCCGATGTGCTCGCCGACGCCCAGCGCCTCGGATACGCCGAGGCCGATCCGACGGCCGACGTCGAGGGCTACGACGCCGCGCAGAAGGCCGCGATCCTCGCGAGCCTCGCCTTCCACACCGCGGTCCCGCTGGATGCGGTGCATCGCGAGGGGATCTCCTCGATCACCGCCTCGATGATCGACGAGGCCCGCGCCGCCGGATTCGTCATCAAGCTGCTCGCGGTCTGCGAGCGCCTCGAGGCGAACGGCGCCGAGTCGATCTCGGTCCGCGTGTACCCCGCACTGGTGCCCCAGTCGCACCCGCTCGCCTCGGTGCACGGCGCGAACAACGCCGTCTTCGTCGAGGCCGAGGCCGCCGGCTCGCTGATGTTCTACGGGGCGGGAGCGGGCGGTGTGCAGACAGCATCCGCCGTTCTCGGCGACGTCGTCTCGGCGGCACGGCGGCACATCGCGGGCGGAGTCGGTGTCGGCGAATCGACCAGGGCGAACCTGCCCGTCGTCGCGATCGGCCACGTCACCACGCGATACCAGATCACGCTCGAGGTCTCGGATGCTCCGGGCGTGCTCGCCACGGTCGCCGGGATCCTCAGCGACGGCGACGTCTCGGTCGCCACCGTGGTCCAGACCGTCGAGGGGGAGGCGGAACCCACCGCTCGCCTCGTGATCGGCACCCATCGTGCGACGGACTCGGCGCTCAGCGCCACCGTGACCGCGCTGTCGGAGAGCTCCGTCGTCGAGCGCGTGGTCTCGGTGCTGCGCGTGGAAGGCGAGTGACCGTGGCGGCAGGACGCACGGTCGAGGTCACGGTTCCGGCGACCAGCGCCAACCTCGGCCCCGGCTTCGACACGCTCGGGCTCGCGCTCAGCGTCTACGACACGCTCCTCGTCACCGAGCTCGCGGCCGGGGAGCTGGAGATCGAGGTCACAGGATCCGGCGCCCAGGAGATCCCGCGCGACGCGTCGAACCTGATCGTCCGCACCGTCGCGCACGTGTACGCCGATGTGGATCGTCCCTTTCCGGGTCTGCGCATCCAGGCCGAGAACGGCGTGCCGCACGGACGCGGCCTCGGCTCGTCGGGAGCCGCGGTCGCCGCGGGCATCCTCGCGGCCAAGGGGCTGCTCGAGGGCGACGTCGACATCGACGACGCCGACATGCTCCGCCTCGCCACGGAGATCGAGGGGCATCCCGACAACGTCGCTCCGGCGCTCTTCGGCGGACTCACGATCGCCTGGATGGGGGAGCACGGCGCCCGGCACAAGAAGCTGCTCGTGCATCGCGGAGTCTCTCCTCTCGTGCTGGTGCCCTCGTACACGATGTCCACGTCGGCCGCGCGCTCGCTGCAGCCGCCCCACGTCTCGACCGCGGATGCGGTGTTCAACCTGTCGCGCTCGGCCCTGCTGATCGCGGCACTCACCCAGAGCCCCGAACTGCTGCTCGATGCCACGGCCGACCGTCTGCACCAGGACTACCGTGCCGAGGCGATGCCCGAGACGCAGCGACTCGTGCAGGCGCTGCGCAGTGCCGGCTTCGCGGCCGTCGTCTCGGGCGCCGGACCCAGCGTGCTGGTGCTCGCCGACGGCCCCGGGCGCCGCCAGGATGCCGTGGAACTCGCCGAATCCACCACCGACACCCCGTGGGATGCGCTGCTGCTCGCCGTCGACGTGCGTGGTGGTACAGTGGGGGAATCGAGCGGAGGGCTCCACGCAACTGCGTGAATCTGGCCCCATTGCAACTCTGCAAGTCCCGCACGCAAATCCCTGTATCACTGCTCTCAGCGAGAACCCGGTTCTCTTCGAGAACCAAGTGACGAGGCGGCTGACGCCGAGCGTCAGCCCGTGCGACCGCGCTCAGCACCCGTTGTGCGCGTACCGCTCGTGTTCCCCAGACTGAAGAGGGAGTACTCGTGGAGAATTTCTCCGAGACCCAGAACGACAAGGCGGCACCTGCCGCCGAGGCTCCGGCGAGGGCGTCCGACGCCGCGACCGCATCCGCGACCGAAGTGGCCCCTGCACGCAAGCGCGCACCGCGACGTGCGAGCACCGCGACCGCTGCAGCGAAGGCCGAGAAGGCCGCGGCGGCCGCCGCTGAGGCGCCCGCCGCCGATGCCGCACCCGCCGCTGCATCCGCTGCCGCACCCGCCGCCGAGGCTCCGGCCGAGGCTGCACCGAAGGCGAAGGCCCCGCGCCGCAGCCGGGCGAAGAAGGCCGATGCCGAGACCGAGGCGTCCGCGGCGTCCGCGCAGGCTCCCGCCGCCGAGGCCCCCACCGCGGACGCGGCACCGGCCGAGTCCGCACCGTCCGCCGACGCCGGATCCTCCGACGCGACCGACGAGCCGAAGAAGACCACCGGTCGCGGTCGCCGCACCACCAAGAAGCCGGCGGCCGATGCCGAGGCTCCCGCCGCCGAGAAGCCCGCCGAGGCTCCTGCGACGGAGACCCCCTCCTCGAACGATTCCGGCTCCGACTCCGCCGACGGCGGCGACGAGCAGGGCGGTCGTGGACGCAACCGCAACCGCAGCCGCAACCGCGGTCGCGGCCAGAACGGCAACGGCCAGGGCGACTCGCAGCAGTCGCAGCAGACGCAGCAGCAGAGCGCGCCGACCGATGACGACGGCGGAAACGCCCGCAACCGTCAGCGCAACAAGCGTCGTGGCGGCGCCCCGACCGACGAGTTCGACACGGAGATCGGCGAGGACGACGTCCTGATCCCGATCGCCGGCATCCTCGACGTGCTCGACAACTACGCGTTCGTCCGCACCACCGGCTACCTCGCCGGCCCCAGCGACGTCTACGTCTCGCTTGGCCAGGTCAAGAAGTACAACCTGCGCAAGGGCGACGCGATCGTCGGATCGATCAAGCAGCCCCGTGAGGGCGAGCAGCAGGGACGTCAGAAGTACAACGCCCTGGTCAAGGTCGACTCGATCAACGGCCTGTCCGTCGATGACGCGGCGACGCGCGTCGAGTTCGGCAAGCTCACCCCGCTGTACCCGCAGGAGCGTCTCCGTCTCGAGACCGCTCCCGAGAAGCTGACCCAGCGGATCATCGACCTCGTCGCCCCGATCGGAAAGGGACAGCGCGGGCTCATCGTCGCGCCGCCCAAGGCGGGCAAGACGATCGTGCTGCAGCAGATCGCCAACGCGATCGCGCAGAACAACCCCGAGGTCCACCTCATGGTCGTGCTCGTCGACGAGCGCCCCGAAGAGGTCACCGACATGCAGCGCACGGTGAAGGGCGAGGTCATCGCCTCCACCTTCGACCGCCCCGCCGAGGATCACACCACGGTCGCCGAGCTCGCCATCGAGCGCGCCAAGCGCCTCGTCGAGCTGGGCCGCGACGTCGTCGTGCTGCTCGACTCGATCACGCGTCTCGGTCGTGCTTACAACCTCGCGGCCCCGGCCTCGGGACGCGTGCTCTCGGGTGGTGTCGACGCCTCGGCGCTGTACCCGCCCAAGCGCTTCTTCGGCGCCGCGCGCAACATCGAGAACGGCGGATCCCTGACGATCCTCGCCACGGCTCTCGTCGAGACCGGCTCCAAGATGGACGAGGTCATCTTCGAGGAGTTCAAGGGCACCGGCAACAGTGAGCTGCGCCTCTCGCGTCAGCTCGCCGACAAGCGGATCTTCCCCGCCGTCGACGTCAACGCGTCGAGCACCCGTCGCGAGGAGATGCTGCTCTCGGCAGACGAGGTCAAGATCACCTGGAAGCTGCGCCGTGCCCTCGCGGGCCTCGACCAGCAGCAGGCGCTCGAGGTCGTCCTCGGCAAGCTCAAGGAGACCCACTCGAACGTCGAGTTCCTCGTGCAGATGCAGAAGTCGATCCCGACGCTGCCTTCGGGCGCACACGGGCACGACAACAACATCCGCTGAGCGGAGCCGGAGTGTTCGAGTCCGTCCAGACTCTGATCGACGAGCATCGCCGGGTGCAGGAGGAGCTCTCCGACCCGGCGGTGCACGCCGACGCCGCGCGGGCGAAGCGGGTCAATCGCCGCTACGCCGAGCTGTCGCGGATCGTCACCGCCCATGAGGCATGGGTGGCGGCATCCGACGATCTCGACGCCGCCCGCGAGCTGGCACGCGAAGACGACGCGTTCGCCGCCGAGATCCCGGCTCTCGAAGAGGGACTGCAGGCGGCGCAGGAGAGGCTCCGCCGGCTGCTGATCCCTCGCGATCCCGACGATGCGCGTGACGTGATCATGGAGATCAAGGCGGGGGAGGGCGGCGCCGAGTCGGCGCTGTTCGCCGCGGACCTGCTGCGGATGTACATCCAGTACGCGGCCTCCAAGGGCTGGAAGACCGAGCTTCTGGAGCGCAACGAGTCCGATCTCGGGGGCTACAAGGACGTCCAGGTCGCCATCAAGGGATCCTCCACCGACCCCGCGCAGGGCGTCTGGGCGCACCTCAAATACGAGGGCGGGGTGCACCGGGTGCAGCGCGTGCCCGCGACCGAGTCGCAGGGTCGTATCCACACCTCGACCACCGGTGTGCTGGTGTTCCCCGAGGTCGACGAACCCGACGAGATCGCGATCAACCAGAACGACCTCAAGATCGATGTCTTCCGCTCGTCCGGGCCCGGCGGTCAGTCCGTCAACACGACCGACTCCGCGGTGCGCATCACGCACCTGCCCAGCGGGATCGTCGTCTCGATGCAGAACGAGAAGTCCCAGCTGCAGAACCGCGAGGCCGCCATGCGCGTGCTCCGTGCCCGACTGCTCGCGAAGCAGCAGGAGGAGCTGGACGCCGCGGCCTCCGATGCACGCAAGTCGCAGATCCGCGGCATGGACCGCTCGGAGCGCATCAGGACGTACAACTTCCCGGAGAACCGCATCGCGGACCATCGCACGGGCTTCAAGGCGTACAACCTGGACCAGGTGATGGACGGGGCTCTCGAGCCCATCATCGAGAGTGCGATCCAGGCCGACGAAGAGGCGCGGCTCGCGGCTGTCGGCTCCGACTCCTGAGCCGCGCCTCTCGCTGAGTCGCACCTCTCGCTGATCCCGCGCTTCTCACTGATCCCGGGCCTCTCACGCGTGCCCGAGGCGCGCGACCGCGCGGACCCGGGTCTCAGGTGCGCGACTGCGCCGACTCGGGTCTCAGGTACGCGCCGCGTAGCGGTGCTCCGGTCGCCCCGTTGCTCCGTAGCGCAGGCGCACCTCCACGACGGTGCGTGCCGCGAGCGCCGCCAGATGGCGTTGTGCGGTGGCGCGCGAGATGCCGACCCGCTCGCCCACCTCGGCGGCCGATGCCTCGCCGTCGCCGAGCGCCGCGAGCACCAGCTGTTCGGTCGCGGAGCGCGAGACGGTCACGGGTTCGCCGGAGCCGTGCAGGATCGCCAGCGCCCGGTCCACGTCCTCCTGCGGCAGGGGACGGTCGCCGGCGAGGAGGTTCCGATAGCGTGCGTACCGGTCGAGCAGTCCCGTGAGGGCTCGTCGCTCGAAGGGCTTGCGCAGGTAGCCGACGGCGCCCGAGCGCAGCGCCCTGCGCACCGTGGGGCCATCGTCTGCGGCAGAGATCAGGATGGCGTCGACCCCCGTCTCCCGCACCAGGGCGATGCCGTCGCCGTCGGGAAGATAGACGTCGGCGAGGAGCAGATCGGGACGTGACGCGCGGAGGCCGTCCTGTGCTTCGGCGATCGAGCGCACCGGATCGAGGGCCGTGTAGCCGGGCTGCTCGTCGACGATGCCCCGATGCAGCTCGCCGACGCGGAAGTCGTCGTCGAGGATCAGGACGCGGAGGGGATCGGTCATGGGGTCTCCCTGTGAACTGTCGGAGCGGCGGACACGGCACCGCCGAGGCGTGCGGCGAACACGGCGCCGTGCGCAGGGCCGCCCGGATCGATGATCCAGAGGTCCCCACCGCTGCGGCGGGCGATCTCCCGGGCGAGCGGGAGGCCGAGTCCGTGACCGTGCACGCGGTCGGCGCCGTCGTCGCCGGGGGAGCGGGGTGACATCGGTTCGGTGCTGCCCAGCCCCGGTCCGGAGTCGGCGACCGTGAGCACGAGTGCGTCGCCGTCACCGAGCACCGCGACCTCGACCCACCGGGGTTCGCGGTCGCCGGCCACCGCCGCTGTCACGGCGTTGTCGACCAGGTTGCCCAGGACGGCGGCGACGTCTTCGGGCTCGACGATGTCGCCGATCAGCTGCGTGTCGTCCGCGATGCGCAGCGCCACACCGCGTTCACCCGCCTCGAGGCCCTTGGCGCCGAGGAAGGAGTGCAGGAAGGCGTCGCCGAGCAGATCGAGTCCGACGACGGGGAACGCCACGGAGCCGCGCTCCACGAGCTCGCCGAGGAAGGCCCGCGCGTCGGGGATGCGGTCGGCGTCGAGGAGGCCGGCCGCCACGTGCATGCGATTGGCGAACTCGTGTCGCTGCACTCGCAGGGCCGCGGTCACCGCGCGCACGCTCTCCAGCCGCTCCGTCAGCGCGATCAGGTCGGTGCGATCACGGATGATCAGCACGTCGCCGAGTAGGCGGCCGGCGCGCTCGACAGGCCGTGAATCCAGATAGAGCACGCGCTCGTCGATCACGGCGCTGGAGCGCGCCACGGTTCCCGACGCCGTCTCGAGGAGAACGGGCGGCAGCCCCAGCTCGACGAGCGGGCGACCCACCGGGGCGTGGATGCCCAGCATCCGGTCGGCGGCGGCGTTGCTCACTCGCACGATGCCCTCGGTGTCGACCGCGAGCACGCCGTCGTCCACGCCGTCCAGCACCGCGGTCTGGTTCTGCACGAGCGCGACGAGCTCTTCCGGCTGCACGCCGAACGTCAACCGCTCCCAACGTCGGCGCAGGAGCAGGAACGCGAGCACGGACAGGGTCAGGGCGCCCACCGCGGTGAGTCCGATGACGCCGAGCAGCGGGGGCAGGTCGTCGAACACGCCGGTGCGCTCGAAGCCGACGCTGATCTCTCCGACGGGGGTGCCGTGGGCATCCCGCACGGGCACCTTGGCGCGCGCCGATTCGCCGAGCGTGCCGGTCTGCCATTCGACGACCTCGTTGCCGGCGAGCACATCGGCGAACGGTGTGCTCACCACCTCGCCGATGCGCGCGCTGGTGGGATGCGCGAGACGGATGCCGTCTTCGTCCGTGATCACGACGAAGAGCGCTCCGGTGCGGGCCGCGACATCGAGAGCAGTGCGCTGCAGGTCGCCGTTCCTCAGGCTCTCGGCATCCGGTGGCTCGCTCGACGCGGAGACGCGAGCGACTTCGGTGCGCACCTGCGGGTCCTCGGCGAGGGTCCTGGCGATGCCGAGGGCGGTGGACTGCGCCTCGGCACGCAGCTGCTGCACGGCGAGGGCGAGGTACACACCCGTGCACAGGGCGACGACGAGCGCGACGGCCGCGAGTTGCAGCAGCAGCGCGCGGGTCGCGAACCGCCATCTGGTCGGCGTCTTCGACACGGGGGCTCCCTTCGCGCAATATGCGCAGAAGTCACGCTACGCGCATAACGCCCGGGAATGCGGGATACCGCACTCGGACGCGCCGGATTGCCTACTCTCGTCAGGATCCGTCGAAGTGGACGGACCCGACGAAGGAGTCACCGTATGCCCGATGCACTCACCGGCCTGTTCGCGGCCGCCGACGAGGCACCCACGTATGACGTGGCGTTCGTGCCGCCGGAGTGGGTCCTGGTCCTGCTCGGATTCACCATGGTGCTGGCGTTCATGACGCTCATCATGACCAAGAGGCTGACCCCGATGGTCGCCCTGATCCTCGTGCCCACCGTGTTCGGTCTGTTCGCGGGCGCCGGGCTCGGGCTCGGCGACATGATCCTCGACTCGATCTCCACGATGGCGCCGACCGCGGCGCTGCTCATGTTCGCCATCATGTTCTTCGGGATCATGATCGACGTCGGACTGTTCGACCCGCTGATCCGCCTGATCACGCGGCTGCTCGGCGACGATCCGGCGAAGGTCGTGCTGGGCACGGCGATCCTGGCGGGTGCGGTGTCGCTGGACGGCGACGGGTCGACGACCTTCATCATCACCACCTCGGCCATGCTGCCCATCTACCTGCGACTCGGCATGAGCCCCGTGGTCCTCACCTGCGTCGCGGGCCTGATGAACGGCACGCTGAACATCGTGCCCTGGGGCGGCCCCACCGTGCGGGCGGCGACAGCGCTCGGTCTGCAGCCGACCGACATCTTCGTCCCGATGCTTCCGGCCCTGGGCGTCGGCATCCTGGTGACGTTGAGTTTCGCCTGGCTGCTCGGGCTGGGGGAGCGCCGCCGCCTCGGCCGTCTCGACTCCGCCGGGCTGCTCACGGGAGGCGAGGGCGGTGCGCTGTCGACCGTCCCGAAGATCTTCCGCGGATCCGACGCGAAGCCCGGCGCCCGTGCGGCGCTGCGCACCGGCAACATCGTCGTGGTCGCCGGCGGTCGTGCCCCCGTGCCCGCCGCGAGCGTCGACCCTGCGGACACCGCGATGGCGGACACCATGCTCGACCCCGCGCGGCCGACCCTGCGTCCGAAGCTGATCTGGTTCAACCTGGTGCTGACGCTCGCGGTGATGGTGCTGCTGATCCTCGACATCATGCCCCTTCCGTACGTGTTCATGGTCGGTGCGGGAATCGCTCTGCTGGTGAACTTCCGCGGCATCAAGGACCAGGCGTCCGAGATCGTCGCCCATGCTCCGAGCATCGTCGGCGTCGTGTCGATGGTCATCGCGGCCGGCGTGCTGGTCGGAGTGCTGTCGGGCACGGGCATGGTCGATGCGATGGCGACGTGGATCACCGACGTCCTGCCTCCCTCGCTCGGACCGTTCCTCGCGCCGATCACAGGGGTGCTGTCGATCCCGTTCACGTTCTTCATGTCGAACGACGCGTTCTACTACGGCATCCTGCCCGTGCTCTCGCAGAGTGCGGCCGCATACGGGATCGACCCGGTGGAGATGGCCCGCGCATCGATCATCGGGCAGCCGGTGCACCTGCAGAGCCCGCTCGTCCCGGCCATCCTGCTGCTCGTCTCGCTGGCCGGGGTGAACCTCGGCGACCACCACCGCAAGGTGCTCTGGCGCGCGACGATCGTGTCTCTGGTGATGCTGGCGATCGGCATCGTCTCGGGAGCGATCCCGTTCTTCGTGGCTCAGTGACGCCGGGCCTGCGGAAGCACTGACCGGCGCACCCGAGGAGTCTGCGACGCCGCGCGGCGACCGTGATCCACGGTCGCCGCGTGGCGTCGATCGGCGCTGCCGGGATGCGATCCCGGGCGCCGACTCAGATCGAGTACTCCGGAGCGGTGAGCATGGCGCGGGTGTCTTCGCCGCGCAGTCGAGCGCGCGGTTTGGCCGGCACTCCGACCAGGATGCTGTCGGCCGGTGCATCGCGGGTGACGACGGCGTTGGCCCCCACCACCGATCCCTCGCCGATCGTGACGGGTCCGAGGATCTTCGCGCCGGCGCCGACCGCGACCCCGTCGCCGAGAGTGGGATGCCGTTTGCCCGCGTCGCGGGTGCGACCGCCCAGCGTCACCCCGTGATAGAGCATGACGTCGTCACCCACCTCGGCGGTCTCGCCGATGACGACGCCCATGCCGTGGTCGATGAAGAACCGTCGGCCGATGCGCGCGCCCGGGTGGATCTCGATGCCGGTGAGCCACCGCGAGACCTGCGAGATCGCCCGGGCGGGCAGACGCAGGCCGCGTCGCCACAGGCGGTGCGAGACCCGGTGCGCCCAGATCGCGTGCAGACCCGGATACAGCAGCGCCACCTCGGCGGCGCTGCGTGCCGCGGGGTCGCGGAGACGTGCCGCCGCGACGTCCTCGCGCATTCGACCGATCATGCTCATCGAGCGGGTCAGGACTCGAGAAGGTTCTCGTACAGGGCGGTCGAGAGGTACCGCTCGCCGAACGAGGGGATGATGACGACGATCGTCTTGCCCGCGGCCTCGGGGCGCTGCGCGACCTGCAGAGCGGCCCAGATCGCGGCACCGCTCGACATGCCGACCAGGATGCCCTCTCTGCTCGCGGTCTCGCGTGCGACGCGGATGGCGTCGTCGAAGGTGACGTCGATGACCTCGTCGAGGATGTCGCGGTCGAGGATGGGCGGCACGAAGTTCGGTCCGATCCCCTGAATCTTGTGCGGTCCGGGGTGTCCCTCGGTGAGGATGGGGGAGTCCTTGGGCTCGACGGCGACGATCTGCACGCCCGGGACGCGCTCCTTGAGCACCTGGCCGACGCCGGTGATCGTTCCGCCGGTGCCGATGCCGGCGACGAGGTAGTCGACGGAGCCGTCCGTGTCGCGCAGGATCTCCTCGGCCGTGGTGCGACGGTGGATCGCCGGGTTCGCCTCGTTGGCGAACTGCTTCGCCAGCACGGCACCCGGTGTGCGGGCGGCGATGGCCTCCGCCTCGGCGATCGCATGCGTCATCCCCTTGGTGGGGTCGGTGAGGACGAGCTCGGCGCCGAAGGCCTTCAGCAGCATGCGCCGCTCCTTCGACATCGACGCGGGCATCGTGAGGATCACCGAGTAGCCGCGGGCGGCGCCGACCATCGCGAGCGCGATGCCGGTGTTGCCGCTGGTCGCCTCCACGATCGTGCCCCCGGGCTTCAGCTCGCCCGAGGCCTCCGCGGCATCGACGATCGCGATGCCGAGGCGGTCCTTGACGCTGGAGGCCGGGTTGTAGAACTCGAGCTTCGCGAGCACGGTCGCACCGAGGCCCTCGGTGACGCGGTTCAGGCGTACCAGGGGGGTGTTGCCGAACGCGGACGTGATGTCGGAGTGGATACCGGGCATGGAGGAGCCTTCCTGTGCGGGGTGACTGCGCCTCCAGCCTAGGCGAGCGGCCCCGGGGGTCGGGCAGTATGACGCCTTTCCGCGCTCTACGCTTGATCCATGCCTGACATCTCCCTCGCCTCGGCGGTGCGCACGGCCACTGCCCGCCTCGCGGAGGCCGGCGTGCCCGATCCCCTCGTCGACGCCGAGCTCCTGGCCGGACATCTCCTGGGGCTGCGGCGCGGAGAGGTGCAGGCCGCCCTCATCCGCGGCGACGCCCTGAGCGCTGAGATCGAGGGTGCGCTGGATGCCCTGGTCGCCCGGAGGGCGGCACGGGAACCGCTGCAGCACATCACCGGGGTCGCTCCGTTCCGACACCTCGAACTCGCCGTCGGCCCCGGGGTCTTCGTGCCTCGCCCCGAGACCGAGACGGTCGTGCAGTACGCGATCGACGCGCTGCTCGGCTCCGCGCTCCCCGCCCCCATCGCCGTCGATCTCGGCACCGGCAGCGGTGCGATCGCGCTCGCGATGGCCACCGAGGTCCCGCATGCGCGTGTGTTCGCCGCGGAGCTCTCTCCGGACGCGTACCCGTGGGCCGTGCGCAACACGGCAGGCGTCGAGAACCTCACGCTCGTCAACGATGATCTCGCTCATGCGTTCCGCGAGCTCGACGGCACCGCATCCGTGGTCATCTCCAACCCGCCGTACGTGCCGGATGCGGCGATCCCGCGTGATCCCGAGGTGCGCCTGTTCGACCCGTCGATGGCACTGTACGGGGGCGCGGACGGCCTCGACCTGGTGCGGGTACTGAGCGTTCGGGCGGCCGAGCTGCTGCACCCCGGCGGGCTCCTCGTGATCGAGCACGGCGAGCTGCAGGGCGAGGAGATCCGCGGCATCCTGACCCGAGACGGATGGCGCGCTGCCGCGACGCATCGCGACCTCACCCTCCGCGACAGGGCGACGACCGCTCTGCGCCCCTGATCGCGGACACGAATCCCCCAGGCACCCCGGCTAGAATCGGAACGTCATGTCCTCCATCTTCGATTGCGGCGACGAGGCCCAGCTTCTCGCCGGGATGCGCCACGCCCGTCAGGCGATCAGCCGCGGCGAGCTCATCGTGATGCCCACCGACACCGTCTACGGGGTCGCGGCCGACGCCTTCTCGCCGGCGGCGGTGCAGCGGCTGCTCGATGCCAAGGGCCGCGGCCGCAACCAGCCCCCGCCCGTGCTCGTCGGCTCGAAGGAGGTCGTGCACGCGCTCGCGGAGTCCGTGCCCGAGCCCGTGCAGCGCCTCATCGACGCCTTCTGGCCCGGTGGGCTGACCATCGTCCTGCCCGCCCAGCCCTCCCTCGTGTGGGATCTCGGCGACACCGAGGGGACGGTCGCGATCCGGATGCCGGAGGGTCGGGTCGCCCTCGAACTGCTCGCCGAGACCGGGCCGCTCGCGGTCTCCAGCGCCAACCTCACCGGCCGCGACGCGGCGATCTCGGCGCTCGACGCCGAGCGGATGCTGGGCGACAGCGTGTCGGTCTACCTCGCCGACGGACTCAGCCGTGACGGGATCGCGTCGACGATCGTCGATGCCACCTCGCTCGTGCCGCGCGGGGCCGAGCCGACGACGGGCGGAGTGCGCATCCTCCGCGACGGCGCGGTCAGCCGCGAACGGCTCGAAGAGGTCCTCGGAGACCTGCTCGAACCCGCGGAATCGGCAGCGGACGCGGAGTCGGCAGCGGACGCGGAGTCGTGAGCCAGTACCTCCTCACGATCCTCGTGACCGCCGCGATCACCTTCGGGCTCACCTGGGCGGTCTGGAAGCTGAGTCTGCGCTACAAGCTGTACCCCGGCATCCGTGAGCGCGACGTGCACACCACGCCCACACCGCGCCTCGGTGGGGTGGCGATCTTCCTCGGCATCGCCGCGGCGATCGGCTTCTCGGCGCTGAACCCGTTCTTCGCGAACATGTGGATGCCGCCGCAGACGATGTGGTCGATCCTCGCCGCCGCGTTGCTCATCGCCATCATCGGCGTCGTCGACGACCTCTGGGACCTCGACTGGATGATCAAGCTCGGCGCGCAGTTCCTCGCCGCAGGGATCATCACGGTCGGCGGGGGACTGCAGATCCTGTCGCTGCCTTTCGGCGACCTGATCGTGTTCTCCAGCTGGCTGAGCATCACGATCACGATGTTCGCGATCGTGATCGTGATGAACGCGGTCAACTTCATCGACGGGCTCGACGGTCTCGTCGCCGGGGTCTGCCTGATCGCGAACGGCGTCTTCTTCGCGTACTCCTACATCCTCACCCGCGACACCGGCGCCTCCAGCTACTTCAACCTCGCCTCCTTCCTCGCCGCCGTCCTCATCGGCGCCTGCATCGGCTTCCTGCCGTTCAACTGGAGTCCGGCGAAGCTCTTCATGGGCGACTCCGGTGCTCTCGTGCTCGGGCTGCTGATGGCGACGTCCGCCATCGCCGTGACCGGCCAGCTCGAGCCCTCCGCTCTCGATCCCGAGCGGCTCGGGCGCTCCCAGCTGCTGGGTGCGTTCATCCCGATCCTGCTGCCCCTGCTGGTCGTGCTGCTCCCGCTCCTCGACTTCGGCCTCGCGGTGCTTCGCCGCGTGCACGCCGGCAAGTCGCCGTTCTCGCCTGACCGCAAGCATCTGCACCACCGCATGCTCGACCTCGGGCACCGTGATCGCGATGCCGTGCTGATCTTCTACGCCTGGACGGCCGTGATCTCGCTCGCGGTGCTGCTGATGTACGTCGGCGCGCGCGAGGACTGGCCCGGCCAGTATCTCCCCGGTGTGCTGTTCGGCGTGGTCGGCATCGCCGCCTGCCTCGTCATCACCCTTCTTCCCACTCGCCGGCGCACGACCGCGGCGACCGCCGACACCGACCCGACACCCGTGGAGTCCCCGTGAGCCCGAACCCCGTATCCAGCAACCCGATCCTGCGCAGGACCCTGCTGTGGTCCGCCGTGTCGATGATCGTCCTCGCGATCGTCGCCGGCGGCATCGGCCTGCTCGTCGACGGGGGAGAGGGGCTGGTCAGCGGTCTCCTCGGTGTCGTCCTGGCGATGCTGTTCCTCGGCATCACCGCCCTGAGCATCCTGATCGCCAACCGCTGGTTCGGGGATCCGCTCTACGTCCAGCTCTTCTTCGCGATCGTGCTGGGCGGCTGGCTGCTCAAGCTCGGCCTGTTCGTCGTCATCATGATCGTGCTGAGCGGGCAGCCGTGGGTGAGCCCCATGGTGTTCTTCCTGTCGATCGTCACCGGCGTCGTCGCGACGCTCGTGATCGACGTGATCGTGATCACGCGCATGCGCCTTCCGCACGTGTCCGACGCGTCGCTGCCCTCGGAGGCCCCGACCGACCAGGCCCCGGGCGTGCAGCTGCCGACCGTCGCACCGGAGGATCGCGCTCCCGGGCGGCACAATCTCATCCAGGACTCCCCGGTCACGGATGCCCCGGCCGAGGACGGCCCGCGGTCTTAGGGAACCCTCATACTCTGATAGAGTTGACGAGTGCCCGCCGCTCGCCCGCGAGCGCTTGCGCTTGAAGCACACCGACCATCGTCGCCCCGGTTTTTTCCGGTGCCCCGAAGCTGGAGCACGCGCTGTTCAATCTTGCTGCGAACCTGACGCCCCGACTCGCCACTGACGGCGAGTTCCACGGACCTTCGATCGACGAGTTCTTCCCGGAGATCCTCTTCAACGTGGCGGGCATCCCCGTCCACCGGATCCACCTGGTCCAGTTCATCGCCGTCGTGGCGGTGGTCCTCATCCTGGTGCTCGGCACCCGTCGGATGAAGGTCGTCCCCGGACGCTTCCAGAGCGTCGTCGAGATGGGGCTGGACTTCGTCCGCGGCAACATCGCGCACGACCTGCTCGGTCGCAAGGACGGCAACCGATTCCTGCCGATCCTCACCACGATCTTCTTCATGGTGCTGTTCATGAACATCACGGGAATCATCCCGTTCCTGAACATCGCGGGAACGAGCATCGCGGCCGTGCCGCTGACGCTCGCCCTCGTGAGCTACATCACCTTCATCTACGCCGGCATCAAGAAGAGCCCGCTCGGCTTCTTCAAGAACGCGCTGTTCCCGTCGGGAGTGCCGTGGCCGGTCTACATCATCGTGACGCCGATCGAGTTCCTCTCGACCTTCATCATCCGGCCCGTCACCCTGATGCTCCGACTGCTGATGAACATGGTCGTCGGTCACATGCTCCTGGTGCTGTGCTTCGCAGCCACCCAGTTCTTCTTCTTCACCGCAGGTGGCGGCTGGGCCGCTCTCGGTGTCGGAACCCTCGCCTTCGGCGGCGCCTTCACTCTCTTCGAGATCCTGGTCGCCGTCCTCCAGGCATACGTCTTCACCGTCCTCACCGCGGTCTACATCCAGCTCGCGGTCGCAGAAGAGCACTAAGCCCACTAGGCACTGAGCGGGTCGGCACCTGCCGGCCCACCCAACGAAAGGAAAAACCCGTGGACGCTACTACGGTTCTCGCAGACATCAACGGTCACCTCGCTTCGGTCGGCTACGGCCTCGCCGCTATCGGCCCGGCCATCGGTGTGGGCATCGTCGTCGGCAAGACCATCGAGGGTGTCGCTCGTCAGCCCGAGCTGGCCGGCCGCCTCCAGGTCCTCATGTGGATCGGTATCGCCTTCACCGAGGCGCTTGCATTCGTCGGCATCGCCGTCGGATTCATCCCCTTCCCGTAATCTCTACCGACTTCTGAAGGAGACAGGATGCTGAACGCTCTTGTCACGAACCTCGCAGCAGAGGGTGAAGCGCACAACCCGCTTATCCCTGCGTGGTACGACATCATCTGGTCGGGTCTGTGGTTCCTCGTCATCCTCATCGTCGTGTGGAAGGTCGCCCTTCCGAAGTTCACGGCGATGCTCGACAAGCGGTCCGCCGCCATCGAGGGCAACATCGCCAAGGCCGACGAGGCCCAGAAGCAGGCTGAGGCCGCGCTCGAGGAGTACACCCGGCAGCTCGCCGAGGCGCGCACCGAGGCCGGTGAGATCCGTGAGGCCGCCCGTGAGGACGGCAAGAAGATCGTCGCCGAAGCCAAGGACACCGCGTCGAGCGAGGCCGCTCGCATCACGGCGACCGCGCACACGCAGATCGAGGCGGAGCGTCAGACCGCTCTCGTGTCGCTGCGCAGCGAGGTGGGCTCGCTCGCCATCGACCTCGCCGGTGGCGTGGTCGGCGAGACGCTCTCGGACGATGCTCGCGCGACGGCGGTCGTCGACCGCTTCCTCGCCGACCTCGAAGCATCCGAGAAGGCGGCTCAGTAATGGGCAGCGCGACCACTCAGGCACTCGCGGCATCCACTCAGGCGCTTGCCGCAGCGAAGGACGTCACTCTCGACTCGGCCAGGGAGCTGTTCGCAGCTGCCAGGACCGTGGCGGAGTCGTCTCAGCTGAGCGGCGCGCTCACCGATCCCTCGGCTCCGGCCGAGGCGCGACAGAACGTCGTGTCGGCGGTCTTCGGCGGATTCTCTTCGGACGTGCAGAACGTCCTGAGGACCGTCGTGGCCCAGCGCTGGTCCTCGTCGTCGCAGCTCGTCGACGGCGTCGAGGAGCTGGCCATCCGTGCCGCCGCGATCTCCACTCCCCAGGCCGACATCGGAGGAGAGCTGTTCGGCTTCTCCCGCGTCATCGCCGCGAACGCGGATCTCGAGCTCGCGCTCGGAACCCGCCTCGGGGGAGAGAACGCCAAGGGCGCTCTCGTCGACAGGCTTCTGGCCGGGGGCGTCAGCGACGCCGCCGCGCTGATCGTGTCGTCGCTGGTCCGCCAGCCGAGGGAGCGTCGCATCCGGCAGATGCTGGCGCGGGCGACGCGCATCGTCGCGGACCAGGGCGATCGGGTGGTGGCGACGGTGCACACCGCGAAGCCGCTGACCGACGCGCAACGCACCCGCCTGAGCGCGGCGCTCTCGCGCCGCTACGACGGCAACGTATCCCTCAACGAGGTCTTCGACCCCGCCGTCGTCGGAGGTCTGCGCGTGCAGATCGCCGATGACGTCATCGACGGCAGCATCTCCGCTCGACTCGCCGACCTTCGCCAGAAGCTCGTCAGCTAATACCAACGTCGGCTAACACGACTTCGCGCGGGGAACCGCGCACCCAGATACAAAGGGAAGACAATGGCAGAACTATCGATCAGCCCCGACGTCATCCGTGACGCGCTGAAGGACTTCGCCGCCGCCTACGAGCCCACCGGGGCAGCGGCGACCGAGGTCGGCACCGTCATCGACGCAGCGGATGGAATCGCGCACGTCGAGGGCCTGCCCGGCGTCATGGCCAATGAGCTCGTGGCCTTCGCGAACGGCACCAAGGGCCTCGCGCTGAGCCTCGACCAGGACCAGATCGGTGTGGTCGTCCTCGGCGACTTCACCGGTGTCGAAGCAGGACAGGAGGTCACCCGCACGGGTGAGGTCCTCTCCGTGCCCGTCGGCGACGGCTACCTGGGTCGCGTCGTCGACCCGCTCGGAAACCCGATCGACGGCCTCGGCTCGATCGCCACCGAGGGCTCACGTGAGCTCGAGCTGCAGGCGCCCGGCGTCATGCAGCGCAAGTCGGTGCACGAGCCGATGCAGACCGGCATCAAGGCGATCGACGCCATGATCCCCGTCGGCCGCGGCCAGCGTCAGCTGATCATCGGCGACCGCCAGACCGGCAAGACCGCGATCGCGATCGACACGATCATCAACCAGAAGGCCAACTGGGAGTCGGGCGACGTCAACAAGCAGGTGCGCTGCATCTACGTCGCGATCGGCCAGAAGGGCTCGACCATCGCCTCGGTGAAGGGCGCGCTCGAAGAGGCCGGCGCCCTGGAGTACACCACGATCGTGGCAGCTCCGGCCTCCGACCCCGCCGGCTTCAAGTACCTCGCTCCCTACACCGGTTCGGCCATCGGTCAGCACTGGATGTACGGCGGCAAGCACGTCCTGATCATCTTCGACGACCTGTCGAAGCAGGCCGAGGCGTACCGCGCCGTGTCGCTGCTGCTGCGTCGTCCGCCGGGCCGCGAGGCCTACCCGGGTGACGTCTTCTACCTGCACTCCCGTCTGCTGGAGCGTTGCGCGAAGCTGTCCGACGAGCTCGGTGCGGGTTCGATGACGGGTCTCCCGATCATCGAGACCAAGGCCAATGACGTCTCGGCGTACATCCCGACCAACGTGATCTCGATCACGGACGGCCAGATCTTCCTGCAGTCCGACCTCTTCAACGCCAACCAGCGTCCTGCGGTCGACGTGGGTATCTCGGTGTCGCGAGTCGGTGGTGACGCTCAGGTCAAGTCGATCAAGAAGGTCTCGGGAACGCTCAAGCTCGAGCTCGCTCAGTACCGCTCGCTCGAGGCCTTCGCGATGTTCGCATCCGACCTCGACCAGGCGTCGCGTCGTCAGCTCTCCCGTGGTGCGCGTCTGACCGAGCTGCTCAAGCAGCCGCAGTACTCGCCGTACCCCGTCGAGGAGCAGGTCGTCTCGATCTGGGCCGGAACCAAGGGCAAGCTCGACACGATCGAGGTCGCGGATGTCCTCCGCTTCGAGCGCGAGCTCCTCGACTACCTTCGTCGCAACACCAAGGTGCTCGACACCCTGCGCGAGACCAACGTCCTCGATGACGACACGGTCGCCGAGCTCGAGAAGCACACGGATGCTTTCCTCCTGGAGTTCCAGGGCGGCAAGGGCCAGGCGATCGGAGCTCCCGGCCACGAGGAGCACGGTGCGGCCGAGGCCGACGACGTCAACCAGGAGAAGATCGTCAAGGGTCGTCGCGCGTAACCGCGTGAGGAACTGATTTCATGGGCGCTCAACTCAGGGTCTACAAGCAGAAGATCTCTTCTGCTCAGACGACCAAGAAGATCACGAAGGCGATGGAACTCATCGCGGCTTCGCGCATCCAGAAGGCGATGGGACGTGTCAAAGCGTCCAGCCCCTTCGCGCGTGCCGTGACGAGGGCCGTGTCCGCCGTCGCGACGCACTCGAACGTCGACCACCCGCTCACCCGCGAGCCCGAGACGATCCGCCGCTCCGCGGTCGTGATCTTCTCGTCGGACCGGGGCCTTGCCGGAGCCTTCAACTCGCAGATCCTCCGAGAGGGTCTCGAGGTGGCGGAGCTCCTGCGCAGTCAGGGCAAGGAGCCGGTGTTCTACCTCGTCGGTCGCAAGGCCGTCGGCTACTTCCAGTTCCGTCGCATCGCGGCGGCCGCGGAGTGGACCGGCGACACCGACACCCCGTCGTTCCACACGGCGGAGGAGATCTCGGCCACGCTGCTCGAGGACTTCTCCCGCGGTGCGGACGAGGGCGGCGTCGACGAGATCCACCTCGTGTACAACCGCTTCGTCAGCATGATGACGCAGTCGCCGGAATCCGTGCGTCTGCTTCCGCTGGAGATCGCGGAAGCCGATGACTCCGAAGCGGGAAGCGCCGTCTACCCGCTGTACGAGTTCGAGCCGGATGCCGAGACAGTCCTCGACGCGATCCTGCCGGTGTACATCCAGAGCCGTGTCTTCAACGCTCTCCTGCAGTCGTCTGCTGCCAAGCAGGCTGCGACGCAGAAGGCGATGAAGTCGGCCAGCGACAACGCCGACAAGCTCATCACCGACTACACCCGTCTGCGCAACAACGCGCGTCAGGCGGAGATCACGCAGCAGATCGCGGAGATCGTCGGCGGCGCCGACGCACTCTCGTCGAGCAAATAGACCATCAGGAAAGAGACGAAAATGACCACCACCGCCACGGCTGACCAGCCGGCGACCGCGGTCGTCGGGCGCGTCGCACGCGTCAACGGTCCGGTTGTCGACATCGAGTTCCCGCACGACTCGATCCCCGACATCTACAACGCGCTGAAGACCACGATCACGATCGGCGACTCGTCGGTCGAGATCACCCTCGAGGTCGCTCAGCACCTCGGCGACGACCTCGTTCGCGCCATCGCTCTGAAGCCGACCGACGGCATCGTCCGCGGCCAGGAGGTGCGCGACTCCGGTGAGGCCATCTCGGTCCCCGTCGGCGACGTCACCAAGGGCAAGGTCTTCAACGTGATCGGCGAGGTCCTGAACCTCGAGCCCGGCGAGACCATCGAGGTCACCGAGCGCTGGCCGATCCACCGCAAGGCTCCGAACTTCGACCAGCTCGAGTCGAAGACGACCATGTTCGAGACCGGCATCAAGTCGATCGACCTCCTCACCCCGTACGTTCTGGGTGGAAAGATCGGTCTGTTCGGTGGCGCCGGTGTCGGCAAGACGGTCCTCATCCAGGAGATGATCCAGCGCGTCGCGCAGGACCACGGTGGTGTGTCGGTGTTCGCCGGCGTCGGCGAGCGCACCCGTGAGGGCAACGACCTGATCCACGAGATGGAAGAGGCGGGTGTCTTCGACAAGACCGCCCTCGTCTTCGGCCAGATGGACGAGCCGCCGGGAACGCGTCTGCGCGTCGCCCTGTCGGCTCTGACGATGGCGGAGTACTTCCGTGACGTGCAGAAGCAGGACGTGCTGCTCTTCATCGACAACATCTTCCGCTTCACGCAGGCCGGTTCCGAGGTCTCCACGCTGCTGGGCCGCATGCCCTCGGCCGTGGGATACCAGCCGAACCTGGCCGACGAGATGGGCCTCCTCCAGGAGCGCATCACCTCGACGCGCGGTCACTCGATCACCTCGCTGCAGGCGATCTACGTGCCGGCCGATGACTACACCGACCCGGCTCCGGCGACCACGTTCGCCCACCTCGACGCCACCACGGAGCTCTCGCGTGAGATCGCGTCGAAGGGTCTGTACCCGGCCATCGACCCGCTGACCTCGACGTCGCGCATCATGGACCCCCGCTACTTGGGCGAGGACCACTACCGCGTCGCGACGACGGTCAAGCAGATCCTTCAGAAGAACAAGGAACTGCAGGAGATCATCGCGATCCTCGGTGTCGACGAGCTCTCCGAAGAGGACAAGATCGTCGTGTCGCGTGCACGCCGCATCCAGCAGTTCCTCTCGCAGAACACCTACATGGCGAAGAAGTTCACGGGTGTCGAGGGTTCGACCGTGCCGCTCAAGGAGACCATCGAGTCGTTCGATGCGATCACCCGCGGTGACTTCGACCACGTGGCCGAGCAGGCCTTCTTCAACGTCGGTGGCATCTCCGACGTCGAAGAGCAGTGGGCGAAGATCCAGAAGGAGAACGGCTGACCATGGCACTGCACGTCAGCCTCGTCTCCGCGGACGCGGAGGTCTGGACGGGAGAGGCGAGCCTCGTCGTCGCCAAGACCGTCGAGGGCGAGATCGGCTTCATGAGCGGCCACGAGCCGGTTCTGGCGATCCTCGCTCAGGGCGAGGTCCGTATCACGCAGACCGACGGCACGAAGGTGCTCGCCAACGCGCAGGACGGCTTCCTCTCCATGGAGAGCGACGTCCTGACGATCGTGGCGGGCAACGCGGCCCTCATCGCGTAGCAGTCCGTACATCGCGTCCGCCCCGGCACCCCTCGTGGGTCCCGGGGCGGACGCGTCTGCATCCCCGAGGTTTCATGAAGATCCTGCTCCCGCCGTCCGAGACCAAGCGTCCTGGCGGTGACGGCGCACCGCTCGATGTCGACGCGCTGGCGCTGCCGTCGCTGCGCGACGAGCGGCTGGCCGTCGTCGACGCTCTGGTCGCTCTGTCCGCCGACGAGGATGCCGCTCGTGCGGCGCTCAAGCTCAGCGCGAAGCAGGGGGGAGACGTCCTGCACAATCGGATGCTGCGCTCCGGAGCCACGATGCCGGCGGTCGACCGGTACACGGGAGTGCTGTACGACGCGCTCGATGCGGCGTCGCTCTCGTCGGCATCCCGACGATGGCTCGGTGCGCACGTGTGGATCCATTCGGCGCCCCTCGGGCCGATCGGCGCTCTCGATCCGATCCCGCAGTACCGGCTGGCAGCGGGCGTGTCGGTGCCCGGCCTGCCTGCGCTTCGGCGGCACTGGGCGGCTCCGACGACCGCGGCGATCGCGGGGGAGCAACCCCCCTTCGTCCTCGACCTCCGCAGTGAGGCGTATGTCGCACTCGGGCCGGTTCCGCACTCCGTCGCCTCGGTGTACGTGCGCGTGGTGACGGAGCACGGGCGGGCGCTCAACCACTTCAACAAGAAGTCCAAAGGACTGCTCGTGCGGGCGCTGGCGGAGGATCGACCCCGCATCGGATCGCTGCGGGGTCTGCGCCGCTGGGCGGAGCCGCGGGGAGTCGTGCTCCGCGACACCGATGACCAGGGGATCGTGGAGCTCGTCGTCGCCGAATGACCGTCGCGCGGCTCCGCCCGCGTGTGTCGTTGCCCCGTATATCGGCGCACCGATATGGTTGGTGTCGCGGCGCGCACGGCGTCCGCTCCATCGGATCCGGAGGGATTCATGTACAACGACTATTACGACAACGGGGCGGCTCTCGCCGGTCTCTTCGCTGTGCTCCTCATCGCTCTGCTCTTCGCTGCGGCGTTCTACGTGATCTCGGCCATCTTCCTCATGAAGATCTTCGAGAAGGCCGGAGTCGAGGGCAAGTGGCGTGCGTGGGTGCCCGTCTACAACATGATGGTGTTCGCGAAGCTCGGCGACGTCTCGCCGTGGGTGGTGCTCATCGGCATCGGGCTCACATGCATCCCCTACCTCAACTTCCTCACCAGCATCGCTCTCGCAGTGGTCCTGGCCCTCGCGGCCTGGCGTGTGGGTCTCAAGCTGCAGAAGGATGCCGTCTGGGTCGTCCTCTACGTGCTGCTGTCGATCGTCTGGTACGGCATCAACGCGTTCGACAAGTCGCGCTGGAACCCGAACATCGCACCGGCCCCGTGGGCCGGTAACGGCTTCCTCGCCGACAACACCGTCTGGCAGGGCGTGCCCGTGCAGCCGCGTCCGGCGGCAGGCCCCGGCTACGGTGCACCGCAGGGATACGGCGCTCCGCAGGGGTACGCACCGCCCGCACCGCAGGGCTACACGCCTCCGGCCCAGCCCGGGTACACGCCGCCCGCGCAGCCCGGCTATGCGCCCCCGCCCGCACCGTCGAACCCACCCGCACCGTCGAACCCGTCTGCTCCCGGCGTCCCGCCGGCAGCTCCGTCGGCACCGCCCGCAGGTCCGCCGGCTCCTCCGACGGCTCCGCCCGCGGCTCCGCCGGCCCCCCCGACGGACCCCACGCAGCCTCCTGCGTGACCTCGTGACACAGAGCCCCCGACTCCGGTCGGGGGCTCTGTGCTGTCCCGGCCGCGCTCCGCGATTGCAGTGGTGTCGTCGCGAGGCGATAACGTGGAGTAATGCTGTCCACTACGATGTGTGAGTATCCCGGCGCGGCCCGACCCGCAGGACTTTCGGAGGCGACGAGTGTCTGACACGACGACGAGCACGCGACGCGTGACGGTCGCCGAGCGCCCCCTCCTGCTGTCCTGGGCGGGGGTCACCGACGTGGGACGGCGCCGCGAGACCAACCAGGACGCGTTCTTCGCGGACTATCCGTTGTTCATCGTCGCGGATGGCATGGGCGGTCACGCGGGCGGCGAGATCGCCAGCCGCAGCACGGTCACTCGCCTACAGGCGGTGGCGACGTCCGGATCCGTGGCGCGTGCGTCGATCGAGGGGGCTCTCGAGCTCGCCGTGGCGGACATCGCCGATCACCCTGAGGCCACCGACGAGGGCACCGGCACCACTCTCACCGGAGTGTTCCTCGAGTTCGACGACGAGGAGCCGCACTGGGCGGCGCTGAACATCGGAGACTCCCGGGTATATCTGCTGCGCGACGACCGGCTCGTGCAGGTGACCACCGACCACTCCGTCGTCCAGGAGCTCATCGCTGCCGGCAAGATCAGCCCCGAGGAAGCGGAGGGCCACCCGTACAGCAACGTGATCACGCGCGCGGTCGGGGCGAGCGAGCTCACGGCGCCCGATTACGTGACTCTCGACGTGCGGGCCGGCGACCGGTTCGTGATCTGCTCCGACGGGCTCACCAAGGAGCTGACGGATTACGGCATCCAGCACTTCCTGCGCGCGAACGCCGACCCCGCAGCCGCCGTCGATGCGATGCTGGCGGCCGCCCTCGAGAACGGCGGACGCGACAACGTCACGCTGGTCGTCGTCCAGGTCTCCGACGAGTCCGCGTCCGCCGACTCTCCGTCGTCCGACGCGCCGACGGCCTCGGTCGTCGACGTCTCCTCCACGGAAGAGCGTCCGGCCGACTAACGCTCCGGGGCCTGGGGACGATACCCGTGCCCTCGTGAACCGGAGTGCACTGGAGGGATGGAATCCCTCCCGATAGTCATCCCGCCCGCGCCGGTTCCCGCGCGGCGCCCCCCGACGCCCTTCGTCGCCGCTCTCGTGCCGGTCGCGGCGGGCGTCGCACTGTGGGCTGTCACCGGCTCGCTGTTCTCGCTCTGCTTCGCGGCCCTGGGGCCGCTGATGATCCTCGCCTCGCTCGTCGACGGTGCCCGATCCCGCCGCCGGTCTCGTCGAGAGGGGGCGGTGGAGAATGAGCGGGCGTGGACGCGCGTCGAGGAGCAGCTGACCGCTCAGCATGACGAGGAGCGCCGGGGACGCTGGCATCGCCATCCCGATGCCGCGGCGTGCCTCGATCAGCCGCCGCTGCGGGGATCCGACCCTGTGGATCCGCACACCGAGATCGTGGTGGGCAGCGGGGTGGGCGTGAGCGCCGTGCGCGCATCCGGTGGTGATGGGGAACGCGAGCGCGCGTTCCGCGAGCGGTGCGGTCGGCTCGACGACGTCCCCGTCACCGTGCCCCTCGGAGGAGGTGTGGCTCTGCGGGGCGGATTGCCGCTGGTGGAATCGGTGGCGCGGGCGCTCGTCCTCCAGCTGGCCCTGAGATTCGGTGTCGCGCAGCTGATGATCTGCGGAGATCGGCTCGAAGACTGGGGACTCGCCCACCTCCCTCAGGCGAAGGGGGACCGTCGCGGCGCCTTCCGCCTCGGGGTCGCTCTGGCGGGTTCGCGGCGTCCGGATTGCGACAGCGTGATCTGGATGCTGCACCGCGACGACGACGTCGCCGAGGGCATCACCACGGTGATCGACATCGACGAGCCGGGCCGGGCGTTCGTGCGAACGCCGCAGGGCGTCGTCCGGGTGTCCGTCGAGGGCCTGTCGCACGATCAGGCCGTCGCCATCGCCGTGTCCCGAGTGGGGGACGCGGAGGAGGTCGATACCCTTCCCGCGGAGGTCGCTCTCGGAGACCTCCGCCAGCAGGGGTCTCCGAGCGGCCTCCCCGCGATGATCGGCCGCGGTGAGCGCGATGACGTCGGGTTCGACATCGTCGAAGACGGACCGCACGCGATCGTCACCGGCACCACGGGCACCGGCAAGAGCGAGCTGCTGGTGTCGTGGGTGACCGCGGTCGCGACCGCGCACGGTCCCGACCGTGTGGTGTTCGTGCTCGCGGACTTCAAGGGCGGGACGGCGTTCGACCCGCTCAGGGAGCTGCCGCAGGTGGCTGCCGTCATCACGGATCTCGATGAGGAGGGGGCCCGGCGCGGAGTGAGCAGCCTGACCGCAGAGCTGCGGCGTCGAGAGTCGGTGCTCGCCGCGGCCGGAGCCCGCGATGTGCGAGAGGTCGACATGCCTCGGCTCGTCATCGTGGTCGACGAATTCGCTGCTCTCCTGCAGGAACATGCGGATCTGGGGATCGTGTTCACTGACATCGCCGCGAGAGGACGGGCGCTGGGGATGCATCTGATCCTCGGCACGCAGAGGGCGTCCGGGGTGATCCGTGATGCCCTGGCGTCGAACTGCCCGCTTCGGGTCAGCCTCCGGGTGTCGGACTCCGCCGACAGCCGAGCCGTGATCGGCACGGACGCCGCCGCCGAACTGCCGGGGGGAGTCGCGGCCCGCGGGGTCGCGCTGGTACGAAGACCGCAGGACGAGCAGGCGCGGGTGATGCGCGTCGCTCTGACCGGCGCGGCGGACATCCGAGCCGTCGCGGCCCTGTGGGCCGATGCCGAGGCGCCGCGGAGCCCCTGGCTTCCCGCTCTGGAGCGACGGATCCCGTGGAGCGAGGTCCGTGGAGAGCAGAGCGCCGGTCGTGTGATCCTCGGGCGGGTCGACGATCCGGAGCACCAGCGTCAGCCTCTCGACTCGATGGCGGTCGGGTCGGACCGCGGTCTGAGCGTGGTCGGTGCTCCCGGCTCGGGCCGGACGTCCGTCCTGCGCGCTCTCGCGGCGCAGGACGATGAGGCACTGTGGATTCCGAGCGACCCGGAGGAGGCCTGGGACATCGCCGTGGCGCTCTCCTCGGGCCGCGTCAGGCCGCCCCGCCTCGTGCTCTGCGACGATATCGACGTCAGGATCGACAGCCTCCCCGCAGAGTACGCGCAGCACGTGCTGCATCTGTGGGAGCAGATCCTGCGGAACAACACGGACACGACCTTCGTGCTGACCTCCGCACGTGCGGGCGGGGCTGTGGGGCGCGTGCTCGACATCCTGCCGCGTCGTGGTCTGCTGCGGTTGCGGAGCAGGGTCGATCACCTGGCGGCCGGCGGCGATGCGCGCGGGTTCGAGGCGGAGCGTCCGACGGGACGCATGCGGATCGGAGATCGCGAGATCCAGGTCGTCTGGGTGCCGGACACGGCTGCGCAGGTGCCCGGGACGGGCGCGGAGGATGCGGTGGCGGAGCGCACGGGCAGTCCCGGCGGCGTGAGCGTCCGGCGCACGACGCCGCGGCGTCGGGCGAGCGACGGGTGGGTACCCCGGCTCCCGCTCACCGGCCTCGTCACCGCCGGAGCCCCTGCGGTCGCCGAGGCGCTGTCCGCTGTCTTCGCGGAGTGCGACGTCCTCTGCCTGTCAGCCGCACCCGGCGGCGTCGCGCTCTCCGAACGCCCGGCGATCCTGATCGGCGAGCCCGAGGCGTGGCAGCGTGACTGGTCGCTGTGGCAGCGGGTTCGCCGAGACGGCGAGCTGCTGGTCAGAGCCGAGAACGCCGTCGAGCTGCGCCAGCTGGCCGGTGTGCGCGACCTGCCGCCGTTCGCACGGCAGCACGCCGGTCGAGCGTGGTCGATGGTGGCGGATTTCGCACCCAGACGGGTCTCGATCCCGGCTCTCGCGCCGCGACGATGACCTGTCCGCCGCGGACGGCGCTCAGAGGGCGGAGCCGGGGCGGATGCTTCCGACGTTCTGTCCGCCGCCGAGCACCTCGAGCGGGAGCACCGCCTGCAGGGTCGCGACGTCCGCGTCGGTCAGCCCTCCCGCGCGCGCGAGCAGAGTGGCGGCCACGATGGTGCTCGCTCGCGCGCCGCCGTCGAGCATCTTCACCGCGGCAGTCGTGCCGTTCGGGGCGACCATCACGATCACGCCCTCGGCGCCGCTCTTGGCGAACACACCGAGCTTCTCGATGGCGACGGTGTCGGGGCGACCAGGGCCGTCGATGGTCCAGGGATGCTCGCGGACCGCGCGCACGAGTGACCCGGCGACGCGATGCAGCGCGAACGGGGAGCGGTCCGATGCGGTGCCGATGCGGTGGATCGATCGGGCGAGGCCCGTGAGCGTGAGCGCGTAGACGGGCGCGCCGCATCCGTCGATCGCCGTGTGGGCGACCTTCTCGCCGGTGAGCCGCTCGATGACATCACGGATGTGCACCTGCAGCGGATGCGCGGGCTCGAGGTAGCCGTCGGTCGGCCACCCCGTGGCGACGCAGGCCCGCAGCATCGCCGCGTGCTTGCCCGAGCAGTTCATCCGGATCCGGGTCTGCGCACCGTGCTCGCGCACCAGTTCGTCGCGCGCGGCGGTGTCGGAGGGCCAGGCGGGAGGACAGGCGAGGTCGTCCTCGTTGAGTCCGCCCTCCGTGAGGATGTCCCGGACCAGGGCGGCGTGGCGGTCGGTGCCGCTGTGGCTCGCGGTCGACATCGCGAGCTGTTCGCCCTCGAGCGCTGCGCCCGCGGTGACGCACGCCACGGCCTGCAGCGGCTTGAGGCTCGAGCGGGGGAGCACCAGCGCATCGGGGTTGCCGTGTCGAACGACGACGTCGCTCTCGGGGGAGAGAACCACCGCCGCCCCTGCGTGTCGCGATTCGACGAAGCCGCTCCGTTCGACGACGGCGAGTTCCACGGCATCCTGAACGGTCAGAGTCTCCAGCACCCCCTCAGGATATCGTCGGTCGGCGTCCCACCGCGCCAACGATGCCGCGCCGCATGCCCGGGGCGGGTGGCAGACTGACGTCATGGCAGACCGTCTGACGCCTTTCGGCGAGCACCGTTACGCACTCACCGCCACCTGGACCGGGAACGCCGGCACCGGCACGAGCGGCTACCGCGACTATCGACGCGACGTGACGATCGAGGTCGCGGGCAAGCCCGATCTGCTCGCGTCGGCCGACAAGCCCTTCCGCGGCGATCCCGCCCGCTGGAATCCCGAGGATCTGCTGCTCGCCTCGCTGTCCGAGTGCCACCTGCTCTCGTACCTGCATGCGTGCGTCACCGCGGGAGTGGTCGTGGTCTCCTATCGCGACAGCGCATCGGGAACCATGCGCGAGGACGGTGCCGGCGGCGGGGCCTTCGTCGAGGTGATGCTGCGCCCGGAGGTCGTGGTGGCGGAGGCGTCGATGATCGACGCCGCCGAGCGCGCGCACACACAGGCGCACGAGTGGTGCTTCATCGCGAACTCGATGAACTTCCCGGTGCGACACGAGGCGACGGTCCGCGCAGCGCAGGCCTGAGTCGCTCGGCGCGATCGGACGCCACCTCGCGGGCGGGCGCGCCGGTCAGCGACGTTCGTGCGGCAGTGCCTGCTTGATCTTCTCGATCGCGCCCTGAGCGGGAGCCTCGTTGAACGCGTCGGCGAGTTCCTGGCCGGAGAGCGCGTGGATCGCCGCCATGATCTCGTCTGTCGCGAGTCGGCGGGCACGCCCGCTCGTGGCCGGGCCGTGCGGCGAGAGGTCGAGCGGCTCCCCGAACCGCACGGTGATGCGCTCCGAGAGGGTCGGCACCTTCGCTCCGACGGGCATCACCTTGTCGGTCCCGATCAGGCCGACCGGCACGACCGGTGCCCCCGTCTGCAGCGCGAGGAACGCCACGCCGGTGCGGCCCTTGTACAGACGACCGTCGGTCGAACGCGTCCCCTCCGGGTACAGCGCGACCGCGAGTCCTTCGTCGAGGAGCTGACGCTGCACGTCGAGGGCGTCGAGCGCGGCCTTGCCGGCGCCCCGGCGCACGGAGATGGCGCCGATCGATTCGAAGAAGGTCTTGCTGAGCCAGCCCTTCATGCCGGTGCCCTCGAAGTAGGTGGACTTCGCGAGGAAATGCACCGGACGAGGTGCGGCCACCGGGATCGCGATCGAGTCGATGAACGAGAGGTGGTTGCTGGCGAAGATGACCGGGCCGTCCTTCGGGACGTTCTCGCGGCCCTCGATGCGGGGCCGGTAGATGGTGCGCGCGAGCGGGGTGATGAGACCGCGACCCAGCCGGTAGGCGAATCCCGCGTGACGGGGTCCCTGCGTCTCTGCGGGCGATGTTGCGGGCTCCACCGACTGCTCTGACGTCATCAGAGCAGATTACCCCCGGATCCATGCCGCCGTGGGAATGAAGCCCCGGCGCGCGCCTCCCAGCCTCGGCCAAGGGGCGTGCGCCATGATGGGGTGTCCCTCCCGCGAACCCGAGGTCTCATCGTGCGCAAGCGTCCGCTCATCATCCTGTCCACCGTCGCTGCGGCGACCCTTCTCCTCGCCGGGTGCTCGGGAGGTGCGGATCCGGAGTCGACCGCGACGCCCGACGCCTCCGCTCAGAGCTCGTGCCTGGCCGACCTGAAGTCCGGTGCCGGATCCGACGCGGTGTCGGTCGAGGGGTCCGGTGCGGACGCCAAGATCACGGTGCCGGCCGATGCCGAGCTGACCGAGGCCCAGCGTTCCGTGGTCGTCGAGGGCGATGGCGAAGACGTCAAGCCCGGCGACCTCATCTCGTTGCGTTACCAGCTCGTCGACGCCAAGACGAACGAGGTGCTCAGCACGTCCGAGCGCGGCCCCGACGGCGTGCTCTCGGCCCTTCTCGCGGTGCAGCAGCCGCAGCAGATGGTCGATCCCACCCAGTCCACCGTCTTCACGGTCGCTGCGGAGTGCGTGCCGATCGGATCCAGCGTGGTGCTGACGCTCCCCGCCGCGCAGGAGGGATCGAACCCCAGCGTGCTGTACATCGAGACCATCGAGGAGCTGCCCACCATCGCATCCGGGTCCGACGTCGATGCGACCGAGGGGATGCCGAAGGTCGAGCTCGACGACGCGGGCTCGCCGACCATCACGCTCCCCGACACCGACGCTCCCACCGAGACCGAGGTCGCCGAGCTCAAGCAGGGCGATGGCGCCGTGGTCGCCTCGGGCGACCTCGTCACGGTGCAGTACCGCGGGGTCAAGTGGTCGGACGGCACCGAGTTCGACTCGAGCTGGAGTCGCGATGCGGCCCCGACGCAGTTCCAGACCACCAGTGTCGTGCCCGGCTTCAAGATGGCTCTCGAGGGCCAGAAGGTCGGCTCTCAGGTCGTCGTGACCATGCCTCCGAAGGACGGCTACGGCGAGGGCGAGATCAACGCGAACGACCTCACCGGCGAGACCCTGGTGTTCGTCGTCGACATCCTCGCGACGACCCCCATCGAGCAGGCTCCGTAAGCACGGCGGGAGCCGGGGGCGTGCCATAGGCTGGCGGCATGCGTCGCATCATCGTCCTCGGCTCCACCGGCTCCATCGGCACCCAGGCGCTCGACGTCATCCGTGCCAATCCTCGGCGTTTCGAGCTCGTCGGCCTCGCTGCCGGCTCCAACGCCGAGATGCTGGCCGAGCAGGCGGCGGCCTTTCAGGTCGAGAGCACGGCGCTGGGCGCCGCCGAGGCCGAGCAGCTCGTGCGCGATGTCGAGGCCGACGTCGTGCTCAACGCGATCACGGGCTCCATCGGCCTCGGATCCACTCTCGCCGCGCTGACGGCCGGGCGCACGCTGGCTCTGGCCAACAAGGAGTCGCTCATCGTCGGCGGGGAGCTCGTGCTCGCCGCGGCCGCACCCGATCAGATCGTCCCCGTCGACTCGGAGCATTCGGCGATCGCCCAGGCCCTGCGCAGCGGTGCCCACTCGGAGGTCCGCCGGCTGGTCGTCACGGCATCCGGCGGGCCCTTCCGCGGACGCTCGCGTGACGAGCTGCGCGAGGTCACCCCTCAGCAGGCGCTCGCGCATCCGACGTGGGACATGGGTCGGATGGTGACCACGAACTCCGCGACGCTCGTGAACAAGGGGCTCGAGGTCATCGAGGCCCATCTCCTGTTCGACGTCGCCTACGACGACATCGACGTCGTCGTGCATCCTCAGTCCATCGTGCACTCCATGGTGGAGTTCATCGACGGCTCCACGATCGCCCAGGCATCGCCGCCGGACATGCGTCTGCCGATCTCGCTCGGTCTCGACTGGCCGAACCGCATCGGCGGCGTCGGACGTCCGCTCGACTGGACCAGTGCGACGTCCTGGACCTTCGAACCGCTCGACGACGGAGCTTTTCCCGCGGTGGCTCTCGCCAAGGCGGTCGGTCGTGCCGGGGCCACCTTCCCCGCGGTCTACAACGCGGCCAACGAGCAGGCCGTCGACGCGTTCCACGAGGGGCGGCTGCCGTTCCTCGGCATCGTCGACACGATCTCGCGGGTCGTCGACGCGCACGAGCCTCCCGACACCCTGACGGTCGAGTCGCTCGCCGAGGCCGAGGCCTGGGCGCGCCGCACCGCCGACCAGCTGATCGCGAAGGGCTGATCCCACCGAGGAATCTCACGGATCACACGGATCAGGCGGACAAGCCGGATCACGCGGATCAGCCCGACCTGGCGGGGCGGGCCGATCCCGAAGACTCTCAGTCCTCGTCGGCGTACGGAACCGGCCAGTGCGAGTCGGGGACGGGCCACCCGGCGGCGCGCAGCGCGCGACGCGCCAGCTCCCGTGCCGAGTACGGCGTGCGCACGCCTCGGATGTCGCGGTAGTCCTGATGTCCGGGCCCTGCCCACAGGATGGAGTCGCCGTCGCCGACCATGCCGACGGCGGCGATGATCGCCGCCTCCGGTGGTGAGTACTCGTGGATCTCCGCGTCCGGGCGGGCGGCGCGCGCACCGGCGACGAGAGTCGCCCGGATCGAATCCGGATCCTCGAAACGCGGATGGTGGTCGGTGACCACGAGGATGTCGCTGCCCTCGACCGCGGTGCGCGCCATGTCATAGCGCTTGCTGGCATCTCGGTCGCCATCGGCGCCGAAGAGCATCAGCACCCGACCCGGGGTGACCCGGCGGACGGCCGCGAGCGTCTTCTCGAAGGCATCGGGGGAGTGCCCGAAGTCCACGAACACGACGGGGCCCTCATCGCCCGAGACGAGCTGGGTGCGTCCGGGCAGGTGCGCGTCGATGAGTCCGCCGTCGAGCGCCTCGACGATGCGATCCCAGGCGTAGCCACCCTCGAGGAGCATGACGATCGCCAGGGCGGCGTTCGCGGCCATGTGCGGCCCGATTACCGGCACGGTCGTCGTCAGCGAACCCGCGGGGCCGGTCAGCGTGAACGTCGTGCCGGAGGCGCGCTCGTCGTCGATCACGACCACCCAGTCCGCGGCGGAGGCGGCCTCCGGATCTGCGGAGATCGTGGGGGTGCCGACGGTGACCACGGGGATCTCGGCGCGCTCCACCACGACCGCGCCGTTGAGGGAATCGAGGCACACCACGCCCCGGACCGCACGGTCGGGGCGGAACAGCGGAAGCTTCGCCTCGAAGTACTCGTCCATGTCGGCGTAGTCGTCGAGGTGATCGTGGCTGAGGTTCGTGAAGCCGGCGACATCGAAGCGGATGCCGTCGACACGGTGTCGGGAGAGGGCCTGAGCGCTGACCTCGACGGCCACCGCCTCGACCTCGCGCTCACGCATGAGGGCGAGCAGCGCGTGCATCTCGGAGGCCTCGGGCGTCGTGAGTCGCGACACGATGACCTCGCCGGCGATGTGACGCTCGGCGGTGGAGGAGAGACCGGTGACGACGCCGAGCTGGTCGAGGATGCCCTCGAGCAGGTGCGAGACGCTGGTCTTGCCGTTCGTGCCGGTGGTGGCGAACAGCAGCGGCAGGGGGTCGCCGGCTCCGGTGCCGTAGACCCACGCGCTCAGAGCGCCCAGCACGGCGCGCGGATCGTCGACCACGAGGATCGGGAGCCCCGCGGAGGCGGCGATCTCAGCACCGGCCTCGTCGGTGATGATCGCGACGGCGCCCTTGTCGGCGGCGGCTGCGGCGAACTCGGCGCCATGGCGGTTCACCCCCCGGATCGCGACGAAGGCTTCGCCGGCGCGGAGGTCGGCGGTGGCGAGGGTGATCCCCGACAGGGTGACACCGTTCACCTCGCCGCGCACCTCTCGGGCGAATCGGGAGGCGAGTTCGGACAGCTCACGCCGGGGCGGGTTCGCGGGGCGGAGCACGGGAGGCAGGCTCGGTTGTTGTTCAATCGACATGTCCTCTCCATGATCTCACGGCGGCGGTGCGATCTCCGGGTGCGGCACGTCCGCCCGCACACCGCGGTGCGGCGCGTCGTGGCCTCGGAGACTCGTGGGGCTCATTCCTAGGCTGCGCGCACTAACGTGATCACGTGGATGTCCTGCTCTATCTGGGTGGCATCGTGTTCATGCTGATCGGCCTCGGCCTCTCGATCGGTCTGCACGAGGTCGGTCACCTCCTGCCTGCGAAGCTCTTCGGCGTGCGCGTCGGCCAGTACATGATCGGCTTCGGGCCCCGGCTGTGGTCGAAGCGCATCGGGGAGACGGAGTACGGCTTCAAGCTGCTGCCGCTGGGCGGCTTCATCTCGATGTCGGGCATGTACCCGGCCTCCACGGCCGCAGGTCCCGCCAAGGGACTCTTCCGCGCCCTGGTGCAGGACGCGCGGTCGGCGAATGACGAGACGATCGCCGCAGGCGCCGAGGACCGGGTGTTCTACCGTCTGCCGGTCTGGAAGCGCGTGATCGTCATGCTCGGCGGTCCGCTGATGAACCTCATCCTCGCCGTCGTGATCTTCACGGTGCTGGTCTCGGGCATCGGCGTGCAGCAGGGGACCACGACGATCGCCTCGGTGAACGAGTGCGTGCTCCCTGCCGGATCGACCGCAACCGAGTGCGCGGCGGACGACCCCGCGACGCCGGCCGCCGAGGCGGGCATCCGGCCGGGAGACGTCCTCGTGTCGGTGGGCGGGCAGGCCGTCTCGACCTTCGCCGAGGCCACGGCCATCGTGCAGGCGGCACCTGGCAAGACCCTCGATCTCGTGGTCCGTCGCGACGGCGCGGAGAAGACACTGCGCATCACTCCCGTCGAGGCCGAGCGGACGATCACGGATGCCAGTGGCCAGCCGGTGCTCGGGGACGACGGCGACCCGGTCGTCAAAGACGTCGGCTACGTCGGCATGGCCGCCCAGATGGGCTTCGTGCAGCAGCCCCTCTCGGCGGGACCGCAGATGGCGGGTGACACCGTCTCGCGCGTCGGGTCGATGATCCTGACACTGCCTGTGCGCATCTGGGACGTGGGAGTCTCGCTGGTGACAGGAGGTGAGCGGGATCCGAACGGACCGCTGAGCGTGGTGGGTGTCGGTCGCCTGGCCGGTGAGGTCGCCGCCACGGACGCCCCGGTCCTCAACCGCTTCTCGGTGCTGCTCAGCCTGCTGGGCTCGCTGAACGTGGCGCTGTTCGTGTTCAACCTGATCCCGCTGCTGCCGCTGGACGGAGGTCACGTCGTGGTGGCGCTGTGGGACGGCATCCGCCGCGCCTGGGCGACGCTGTTCCGTCGTCCGCCGCCCGCGCCGGTCGACGCCACGCGCCTCGTGCCCCTCACCGTGGTCGTCGCGACGCTGCTCATCGCGATGGGTGCGGTTCTGCTGCTCGCCGACGTGTTCAACCCCGTGAAGCTCTTCGGCGGCTGATCGCCGCTCTGTCTCCGCGGGCGAGGCTCACGGCGACCCGCGTTCAGGACAGGGCGTGCGAGACGAGACGCTCGAGGGTGCGGATGCCGTCGCGCGACAGGATCGATTCGAGGTGCCCCTGCACGGACGCGAAGTGCGGCCCCCGCAGCGCGTAGACATCGCCGGTCGCAGGGTCCGCCGACATCTCCGCGGCTCCCGCCGACGTGGTTCCGGCGGCCACCCTGGCGGTGAACGTGTTGTAGAAGCCGATCGACGCGTCCTCGCCGAACACCGGCACCGCCTTCTGGAGTCCCTGATGCGGGGCGTCGAGCGGCACCAGGGGGATCCCCAGGCCGTCGCTCAGGATCTGGTGGCTGAGGCAGACCGCGAGCAGGGGGGCGCCGGTGTCGACCCGACGCGAGACGACGTCGCGCATCCGGGCGATCCGCGGGCTGTCGAGATCGCGCGGGTCGCCGGGGCCCGGACCGGCGACGACGAGGTCGGCGGCGGCGAGCTCGTCGTCCGTCACCTCGCTCCAGGGGCGGTTGGTCACGTCGAGGCCGAGATGCCGCAGCTGATGCGCCAGCATCGTGGTGAACCGGTCCTCGGCGTCCACGACGACGGCCGAGGTGCCGGTGAACGGACCGGTGAGACCGTCGCCCTGCGGGTTGAGCCAGAAATCCGCGAGCCGGGCGTTGCGCGAGGCGAGCAGGGACTCGATCGTGGGGTCGGCAGCGAGGGAGCGCGGCTCGCCCGGGGCATCGGCGTCCTCCCGTGCTTCTGCCGCACCGTCCCTGTCGATCGCGCCGATCGCTCCGAGCACCCCTGCCGCCTTGCCGTGGGTCTCGGACACCTCGCCGTGCGGATCCGAGTGGCGGACGAGGGTGGCACCGACCGGCACGCTGAGCGCGCCGTCCTGCACGTAGACGGTGCGGATGAGGATCGGGGCGTCGAGGTCGTGTCCGCCCTCGGCGTTGGGGGTGAACAGGGCGGCGACGCCGGAGTAGTACCCGCGCGGCTTGCGCTCGTGACGGCGGATGACCGCGCAGGCGTTCTGCATGGGGGAGCCAGTCACGGTCGGCGCGAACATCGTCTCGCGGAGGATGTCACGGGGATCCAGCGTGCTGCGTCCGCGGAGCATGTACTCGGTGTGCGTGAGCCGCGACATCTCCTTGAGGTGCGGGCCGGTGATGCGCCCGCCGTCGGAGCACACCGCGCTCATCATCTTGAGCTCCTCGTCGACCACCATGAACAGCTCCTCGGTCTCCTTGGTGGAGGAGAGGAAATCGACCAGGGTGTCCTTCGTGGCACCGCCCGCCGGGTGACGGAACGTGCCCGAGATGGGGTTCATCGTCACGACCCCGCCCCGCGCCACGACGTGAGCCTCGGGGCTGGCCCCGACAGCGATGTGGTCGGGGGTGACGACGGCAAAGGTCCAGTACGCGCCGCGTTCGTGAGCGAGCAGAGCACGGAACCAGGTGAGTGCCGCCGTGCGGTCGTCGACGTCGATGTTCGCCGTGAAGTCCCGGCGGATCACGAAGTTCGCGCCCTCACCGCGTCCGATCTCGTCGGCGATCACCGTCTCGACGATCGCCGCGTACTCCTCGTCGGCGATGTCGAAACCGCCGTCTCGCAGCGGGACAGGTTCGGCCGGCAGTGCGGTGAGCAGCTCGGCGGTCGGAAGATACAGGTGCTCCTCGACGACGAGGCAGCGCAGCGGGGCGCCGTCGTCCTGGGCGACGAATCCGCGCTCTCGCACCTGGCGGTAGGGCACCATCGCGAAGATCTCCCGGTCGGTGCCGTCGATCGTGAGGGGGATGTCGGCGAGGAGGTCGACATCCAGGACGTCGCCGGTGAGCAGCTCGACGGATTCGGCGCCGTCGCGCGCGATGAGCACGAACGATGCCGCGGGATCAGCGGTGAGCTCGGAAAGACGTGAGAGGGTCATCGATGTCTCCTGTGCGTGGCTCCGGCTCGGCTCAACGAAAAGACCGCCCCGGAGGCGGTCTGGATTCGTGGGAACGCGAACACACCGCCTAGGAGGCGGGCCACCAGGTGAGGTTCGCGAGCATGGGCTGAAAACTATCACACCACCGACCGCGTCCCCGTTCGCGTGACGGAGGTGGAGAGTGGTCCCGCTTCCAGCCTGCGTGCATCAGGGCGGCGTAGGCTGGGGGGGTGCCAGCAGTCAATCTCGGGATGCCGAAGATCCCCGAAGTCCTCGCCCCACGTCGCAAGACCCGCCAGATCAAGGTGGGCAAGGTGCTCGTCGGCGGCGATGCCCCCGTGAGCGTCCAGTCGATGACCACGACGAAGACGACCGACATCAACGGGACCCTTCAGCAGATCGCCGAGCTCACCGCATCCGGCTGCGAGATCGTGCGCGTGGCCGTGCCGCATCAGGACGACGCCGATGCGCTGAAGATCATCGCGATGAAGAGTCAGATCCCGGTGATCGCCGACATCCACTTCCAGCCCCGCTACATCTACACGGCGATCGACGCCGGTTGCGGCGCCGTGCGCGTCAACCCCGGCAACATCCGCGAGTTCGACGGCAACGTCGGCAAGATCGCCGAGGCGGCGAAGGCCGCCGGCGTCTCCCTGCGTATCGGCGTGAACGCCGGATCGCTCGACCGTCGCATCCTCACCAAATACGGCAAGGCGACGGCCGAGGCCCTCGTCGAGAGCGCCGTCTGGGAGGCGTCGCTGTTCGAGGAGCACGACTTCCACGACTTCAAGATCTCGGTCAAGCACAACGACCCGATCGTCATGGTCAAGGCCTACCGTCTGCTCGCCGAGCGGGGAGACTGGCCGCTGCACCTCGGCGTCACCGAGGCGGGGCCCGCGTTCCAGGGCACGATCAAGAGCGCCACGGCGTTCGGCATCCTGCTCGGAGAGGGAATCGGCGACACCATCCGCGTGTCGCTCTCGGCGCCCCCTGCCGAAGAGGTCAAGGTCGGCCACCAGATCCTGCAGTCGCTGAACCTCCGCGAGCGCAAGCTCGAGATCGTCTCGTGCCCGTCGTGCGGACGCGCGCAGGTCGACGTCTACACGCTCGCCGAGAACGTGACCGAGGGGCTCAAGGACATGACGGTGCCGCTGCGCGTCGCGGTCATGGGCTGTGTCGTGAACGGGCCGGGCGAGGCGCGCGAGGCCGATCTCGGTGTCGCCTCCGGCAACGGCAAGGGACAGATCTTCGTCAAGGGCGAGGTCATCAAGACCGTGCCCGAGGCGGACATCGTCGCCACGCTGATCGAAGAGGCCAACCGGATCGCCGCCGACATGGGACCCGAAGCACCTCTCGGCACCGCGCAGGTCGTCACGGTCTGACGGCCGGAACGCGTCCCGACGCCGTCGGCATCGCGCAGGTCGCCTCGGTCCCACGACCAGATCTCGTCCGCACCCGATTCCGGCGCTCGCCTCCTCCCACGAGGGGCGGCGCCCGTGAGCATCTCAAGGAGCCCCATGCCCTCGTCAACCGTCGTGTCCTTCGCCGGCGGCGATGTCTCGGGATCGAGCACCGTCACCCGGGTCGAATCGACATCCGAGGGCGCCGTGGTCATGGTGGACGCCACACCGTTTCATCCGGTCGATCACACGTGGCCGGATCAGCCCGGTGACAGCGGCGAGATCACGCTCGACGGGTCGGCGGTGCGCGTCACGGAAGCCGTGATGGCCGCGGTGTCGGACGAGGGCCGGTTCGCGGTCGGCTCCGACATCCCCGTGAAGCGCGGCGCGGAGGGATGGACGTGGCTCGTCGGTCATCCGCTCGAGGGCGATGTTCCGTCCTGGCTGGTCGAGGGCGCACGCGTGGAACTCTCGGTCGACTCGTCCAGGCGAGCCGGTCTCAGCCGGGGTCACACGGCGTGCCATCTCGCGTCTCTGGCGCTCGATCTCGCCCTTGCGGATCTGTGGCGCAAGGACCCGGGAGAAGATGCTCTGGGTGCCCCGGACTTCGAGGGCAAGGCCAATCAGTCGAGCCGCATCCATGCGGACGGTGCCGTCGACGAGTACCGCCTGGGCAAGAGCCTGCGCAGGGCCGGCTTCGACACCGAGACGTTCGCCGCGACTCTCGCGGACCGTGAGGCGTCGATCAACGCGCGGCTGGCCGACTGGGTCGACTCGGATGCATCGAGCAGGGTGGTCACAGAAGGTCCGACGATCGTGGATCGGCGCAGCTGGCAGTGCGAGCTTCCCGACGGCACGGCCGAGATCCTGTGCGGCGGCACGCACGCGGCATCCCTCGACGAGTTCGTCTCGATCTCCGTGACGCTCGACCTGACCGATCCGCAGCTGCTGGTCATGACGACGCGGGCCGTTCCCGCGTCCTGAGCCCGGTTCAGCGCACGAACCCGCTCTGCACCCTGCCGCCCGCACGATCGAGCTCGTCGTCGACGCGGTCGGCGAAGGTGGCGTAGTCGCGGTCGAGCAGCGGGATGCTCAGCCGGTCGGCGCGCTCGCGACTGAGCGTCCGGAGCCGCCGGGGGAGCCATTTGCCCGTCGCGATCCAGCGTCCCTCGCTGAGCAGCATCAACTCCGCGATCCGCTCGAACAGGATGGCGGCCTCGACCTGCTGCTCGAGGGGGTCTGCGGCGTCTCTGAGGTCGTCGAGCACATCGGTGATGACGTAGCGACGGAAGGCGGACTCCTGCGCACTGAGTGAGGGGCCCTCGTCGAGGACGCTCTGCCAGCGACGGCGGAGTGAGGCGAGACGGCCGTCGTCTCGGAACGCAGTGCCTTCGACGAGCATGTGCACGGTCACCGGCCTGTGCTGTGCCACACCTCGGTCGGCCCACTCCTCGAAACCCGCGGGTGTGTACGCGAAGACCTCGAAGATCTCGCCCTCGAACTCATGAGTCGAGGCCTCGCTCCTCTGGTCCTCGGCCTCGAAGAGCTCGTCTCCGAGGAGCAGCAGGTCGATGTCGCTCGTCGTGGTGCGCTCGCCGCGTGCGGTACTTCCCGCCACGATGGCGATGTCCGCTCCGGGGTAGCGGGCGGCGACGAATCGTTCGGCGACGGCGAGGTGGTCCACGCCGCAAGCGTATGTCAGACGGAGAACTCGATCTCGCCTCCGGCGATGTCGACGCTCACGACTCGCAGCGGTACGACACCTCCGGCGACGGCGCCGTCCGGAACCGGCGCGGAGGCGGTGACGGCGGGGTCGGCGAGCTGGACCGTGGCGCGCTCGCCGCGGATCTCGATCACGGTCGCATCGACCGTGGAGCCGACCAGGGGAGTCATCAGTGCGGCCTCGACGCAGTTGATCGTCGCGGAATCGAGCCGGGACGCGCGTTGACCGGACTCCTGCATCAGGGCGGGGAGATCGGCGAGCGACTCGCGAACCCAGCCCGGCACCTCACGCCCCTCGGACACGGCGAGGCAGATCGCGAGCGACCACCGATCGACGAGACGACGCAGAGGTGCCGTGGCGTGTGCGTACGGAGCGGCGATGGCCGCCTGCTCCGTGTCGGGCGGCACCGAGCCGTCGAAGGTCACGTACCCCGCTCCGCGGAAGAGCGACGCCGCCGCCTCGAGGATCGGGAGGGTCATGGGGTCTGCGCGATCCAGCTCGCGCAGATAGTCGCCGTATCTGCCCGTCGTCCAGGGGCGGCCGAGCGCCTCGGTCTGATGACGGAACGCGGCGAAGGCCTTCTCGTCGGGTTGCGGCATGGTCCGCAGGATGCCGATGCCGGCGTCGATCATCAACGTCGCGGCCGCCATACCCGTCATGAGGGAGAGCTGCGCGTTCCATTCCTCGACGGGGAGCGGATGCCGTCGCTCGATCGAGTAGGTTCCGTCGGCGCCGCGCACGACCTCTTCGTCCGGAAGATTCAAGCTCGCTCCGCCGCGGAGCTTCTCCTGCGTGATCCGCAGAGCTCCGATCTCCGGCAGCAGTGCGGCCGGTCCGTCCTCGCCCCGGTCGAGTGACGCCTGAGTGCTGGCGTAGTCGAGCTGGGCGCGCGAGCGGATCAGTGCGCGCTCGAGCCGGAAGTCCTCGACGACCCCCGCCGAATCGAGGGCGAAGGTCCAGACGAGCGCGGGACGATCCACATCCGCCAGCAGCGAGGCGCGATCCTCGCTCAGTACCTTCGGATGCAGCGGGATCGCGCCGTCGGCCGCGTACAACGTCTGACCGCGACGGCGGGCCTCCTCGTCCACCGCGCCGCCGGGCGTCACGAATCCCGGCACATCGGCGATCGCGTAGCGGACGGTGTATCCGGAACCCCGCCGTTCGAGGTGGAAGGCCTGATCGAGGTCACGCGACCCGCGGGGATCGAGCGTGGCGAAGGCGATGTCGCGCAGGTCGAGTTCGGGCGTCACGGCCTCCGACGCCGCTGCCTCGGCAAGCACGGCGGCAGGGAATTCTGCGGGCGCGTCCAGGGATTCCTTGAGCGTGGCGAGCGCCGTGGCGAGTTCCGTCTGCGCGGCGGACGGAGCAACGTGGGATCGGCGCTGAGGCATGCCCCCACACTATGTCGCCCGCCGTGAATGGGAGGAACCCCTCAGAAGGGTGGTGGTGTGTCGTCTTCGGTGGTCGTGGTGTTCTGCGCCGGAGGTTCGTCGACGTATATCCGGCCGGTCGGGCTGGTCCAGGCGAAGACGCCGTCGCCGAGATTCTCGACATGCCAGGGCGTGCGGTGTGTGAAGGAGTGATGGCGTCGGCAGAGGTCGCCGAGGTTGCCGGCGTCGGTGGTGTCGCCTGTCGCGTGGTCTCGCGTGTGGTCGACGTCGCACACGCGGGCGGGGTATCCGCAGGTAGGGAACCGGCATCGCTGGTCTCGCGCGGTGAGGTGTCGTCTCACCGCGGCGGAGGGCCGGTAACGGTCGACCGCGAGCAGGGCCCCGGTGATCGGATGGGTCAGGACCCGATCCCACCCGGCCGCGGTGCCTGCGAGGAGCCGCGCGGTGCGGAGGTCGATGGGGATGCACCCGTCGAGTTCGCCCGGGACGGTGCTCGCCCCGATCAGCGACAACACGGGGACGGTGATCGACACCGTCGCTCGGATGGCTCCGAGCATCCCCTCTGCCGTGTCGTGTCCGGCCGGTGCACCGGTCAGGAGAAGGTCGAGGGCGACATCGCAGCGGGCCTGCCCCAGCGTGCGCTCGCCACGGGATGAAGGAGAGGTGGATTCGCTCGACGGATGGGACAGAGCCTCTTTCGCGATCGCGTTGATCCGCTCGAACGCGCCGTGCACGAGCGCCCGCCACACCCGGGGAACCGCGTCGCCACGACCTCGGCGTCGAGCATCCGCCGTGGCACCGTCCGGTCGCTGACACGCAGAGCGGCGCCGAACTCCGCCGCGACCGCCCGCGTAGCCGATCGACGCCGTCTGCAGTCGCCTCCTCGACCTGCCCGGCCGCCTCGACGGCGATCCGCGACCCGAGAGCGAGAAGTCCGTCGCGTGCGGCGAGCAGAGACGAGATCGTGCGATCGACTTCGACGAGCATCTCGGTGACGGCGCCGAGCGCGGCCACCTGCTCCACCGTCGCGTCCTTCAATGCCGTCATAGCCGCATCACACCGCCGACCACCGCCATTCCTGCCCCAGATCAGGGCCGAAAACCCGCCCCCAGGTCCAGGACATCGACATGCCGGAACACGACAACGGCTCGCAGACAGAACAGTGCTGCGAGAGTCGAGTCGATGAACGTCGGCGCACTGTCCCGAACCTGTGATTCGCGTGTCCGTCCGGCCCCGACCGGAATGCTGGGCGTTAGCGTGGGGGCATGACCACTGCTGCGAAAGCCCAGACCCTGATCGGACTCTACGAAGCACCGGAGATCCTCCGCGTCGTGAATGTGTGGGACGTCGTCTCCGCCCGCGCCGTCGCGGCACTCCCCGAGACGAAGGCCATCGCCACCGCGGGGCACGGCATCGCCGCATCGTTCGGTTTCGAAGACGGCACCATCACCCGCGACATCATGATCGACATGGTCGGACGCATCGCGGCGGCCGTCTCGGTGCCCGTGACCGCCGACCTCGATGACGGATACGGCGACGCCGGCGAGACGACCCGCCTCGCGATCGGCGCAGGTGTCGTGGGCGCCAACATCGAGGACCGCCTCAAGCCCTTCGACGAGTCCGTCGCGGCGGTCGAGGCCATCGTCAAGGCGGCGGAGGCCGAGGGAGTCCCGTTCGCTCTCAACGCCCGCACGGACGCCTTCGTTCGCGCCGGCCACCGCCCGGTCGCCGAGAGCATCGCCGACGCGATCCAGCGCGGCCGCGCGTTCCTCGACGCGGGAGCCACGGCGGTGTTCGTGCCGGGGATGCTCGACGCCGCCATCACCCGCCAGCTCGTGGAGGGGCTGGGGGAGGGGAAGCTCAGTGTCATCGGGCTCCCCGGCACCCTCGCGGCTTCCGAGTACGAGAAGCTCGGTGTCGCCCGCATCTCGTACGGACCCCTGCCGCAGCGGGTCGCGCTCACCGCGACCCAGGAGCTCGCGGCGAGCCTGTACGCGGGCGGCGTGATCCCCAACGGACTCCCTGCGCTCAACTGACGCACCGTGAAGACGAGTGGCCGCGGTCAGTAGACTTGCCCCGTGGTCACTCGTCTTTCGAACTTCTTCCTCCGTACGCTCCGTGAAGACCCTGCAGGCGCAGAGGTCGCGAGCCACAAGCTGCTGATCCGCGCCGGATACATCCGACCGCAGGCCGCCGGGATCTTCGCCTGGCTGCCGCTCGGTCTGCGGGTCAAGGCCAAGATCGAGACCGTCGTCCGTGAGGAGATGGCCGCGGCCGGTGCCCAGGAGGTGCACTTCCCCGCGCTGATGCCGCGTGAGTCCTACGAGGCGACCGGTCGCTGGGAGGAGTACGGCGACCTGCTGTTCCGCCTCCAGGACCGCAAGGGCGGTGACTACCTGCTCGCGCCGACGCACGAGGAGGCCTTCACGCTGCTGGTGAAGGACCTCTACTCGTCGTACAAGGACCTGCCCCTGACGATCTATCAGATCCAGGACAAGTACCGCGATGAGGCCCGTCCCCGTGCCGGCCTGCTCCGCGGGCGCGAGTTCACGATGAAGGACGCCTACTCCTTCGACGCGTCCGACGAAGGCCTCGATGTCAGCTATCAGGCGCAGCGAGACGCGTACGAGCGCATCTTCCAGCGCCTCGGACTCGAGTACGTCATCGTCCAGGCGGATGCGGGGGCGATGGGAGGCTCGCGCAGCGAGGAGTTCCTGCACCCGACGCCCGTGGGCGAAGACACGTTCGTGCGCAGTGCCGGCGGCTACGCCGCGAACGTCGAGGCGTTCACCACGGCCGTCCCCGAGGCGGTGTCCTTCGACGCCGATGCGTCGCCCGTCATCTTCGACTCGCCCGACACTCCGACCATCGAGACCCTGGTCGCACACGTCAACGCGCATCTCGACGGCGAGTACACCGCGGCCCACACGCTCAAGAACGTCGTGCTCGCGCTCACCCACCTCGACGGCTCCCGTGAGCTCGTCGTCGTGGGTCTCCCCGGTGACCGCGAGGTCGACCAGAAGCGCGCCGAGGTCGCGTTCGCGCCGGCCGAGGTCGACACCGCCACGGCCGACGACTTCGAGAACAACCCGCTGCTGGTCAAGGGATACATCGGCCCCTGGTCGACCACCGGCGCCGTGCTGGGCGAGGAATCGGCCACCGGCATCCGCTACCTCGTCGACCCTCGCGTGAGCGAGGGCACCTCGTGGATCACCGGAGCGAACATCGACCAGAAGCACGCCCACTCCGTCGTCGCGGGTCGGGACTTCTTCGCCGACGGCGTCGTCGAGATCGCGAACGTCCGTGCGGGCGACCCCGCACCCGACGGCTCGGGCCCGGTGGAGCTCGCCCGCGGCATGGAGATCGGCCACGTCTTCCAGCTGGGGCGCAAGTACGCCGAGGCGCTCGGTCTCAAGGTGCTGAACGAGAACGGCAAGCTCGTCACGGTCACGATGGGCTCCTACGGGATCGGCGTGACCCGCATCCTCGCCATCATCGCCGAGCTGAACAACGACGAGAAGGGGCTCATCTGGCCCGCATCCGTCTCTCCGTTCGACGTGCAGGTCGTGGCCGCAGGGCGCGACCAGGTCGCGTTCGACGTGGCGGCGGACCTCGCCGCACAGCTCGAGTCGAGCGGACTCGACGTGCTCTACGACGACCGCCCCAAGGTCTCTCCCGGGGTGAAGTTCGGCGACGCCGAGCTCGTCGGCGTCCCGAAGATCGTCATCGTCGGCCGTGGTGCCGCCGACGGCCAGGTCGAGCTGTGGGACCGCAGCACAGGAGACCGGGATGCCGTGTCGATCGTCGAGGCCGTGGAGCGGCTCACGCAGCGCTGATCTCTCATGCAGAACGCCGCGCGTCCCTCGGGGCGCGCGGCGTTCTGCGTCAAGGGATGCGGTCAGCAGACGATGCGCCCGTGGTTCATGGTGTCGTCGTCGGGGGTGTCTCGCGTGACCAGAGCCTTGAGCATCCCGGCCGCCAACGCGATCTTGCCCTTCGACGGCTCCCAGAACTCCGTCACGGTGGGGGTGACCTTCAGCAGCGCGATGCCGGGGGTGTCGAGCCCGTCCTCGAACCAGATGTCGAGCGACGGAGAGTAGAGCTCCTCCATCTTCGCCCGGTCGCGGACGACCGACGCGTTCCCCGCGACCGACACGTAGCGCATGCCGCCGGCATCGCAGTAGGAGAGCCCCACCTGGCGGTGCTCCTTCACCTCGTCGACCTTCTCGGTGTCCTCCGCGGTGAAGAACCAGATGTCGCCGGCCTCGTCCATCTGCCGGGTCGACATCGGGCGGCTGACCAGATTGCCGTCGTCGTCGATCGTCGTCAGCATCGTGAAGTCGATGTCCTCCACGAGCTCGGTGACTCGTGCCAGTGCCTCAGGTCCGGTGATCTCTGTCATGCCGACAATGCTGGTGCACCGCGGGCGGACGCGCACGGGGTTGACAGGTCCCGTGGCACGTGCTGCGCCGAGGGCTGTCGACTCCCGGTCCGTGGCTCGTGCGTCTCGACGGTCGCGTGTGACAGGCTGGAGGCATGACCGACGACGTGCTGCCGGAATCGCTGAGTGCCGAGATCAACACCGTGCTCGATGAGGCGGGGGTCACGACGGACCGACGACTCGTCCTGCGCATGATGCGCACCGCGCTGCTTCTGGGCGAGGATGGCACCGACCGGCTCGACCTCAAGATCGCGTCCGCGGCGCTGGCCGAGATGCGCGACGCCTTCCGGCTCTTCGCCCCTTTCGAGGGAGTGCCCAAGGTCACGGTCTTCGGTTCCGCCCGCACGCGGCAGGACGATCCTCTCTACGTCCAGGCGCGAGCCGTCGCCGAGGCTCTCGCCGCGGACGGCTGGATGGTCGTGACGGGCGCCGGCCCCGGCATCATGCAGGCCGCCGCCGAGGGTGCGGGTCCTGCGCTCTCGCTGGGCGTGTCGATCCGGCTGCCGTTCGAGGAGAAGGCGAACAGCCTCGTCGCGGGGAGCGATCACGTCGTCGCGATGAAGTACTTCTTCACCCGCAAGCTGATGCTGATCAAGGAATCCATCGGATTCATCTGCCTCCCCGGCGGCTTCGGCACCCTCGACGAGATGTTCGAGCTCCTCACTCTGCAGCAGACGGGAAAGGCCGAGCCGACCCCCATCGTGCTGCTCGACGAACCGGGCGGCACCTTCTGGAACGGGCTCAAGCGGTTCATCGATGAAGATCTCGCGCCCACCGGGGTGATCTCCGAGGGTGACTTCGACCGCGTCGTCATCACGGACTCGGTCCAGTCGGCGGCCGCCGTGATCGCCGGGTTCTGGCGCAACTACGACTCGCTGCGGTGGGTGGGCGACACGCTCGTGCTCCGCCTGCGCGCAGAGCCGACCGATGCCGAGCTCGACGCACTCAACGAGCAGTTCGCCGGGATGCTGATCAGCGGCCGCATCGAGCGGTCCGCGCCGCGGTCACCCGAGGTCTCCGACGACGATGTGCTGCATCTGCCGAGGCTCGCGCTCCACCTGGACCAGCGACAGGTCGGCAACCTGTTCCGTCTGATCGGCGCGATCAACGCGCTGGAGTCTGCTCCCGCGCTCTGATGCCTGCCGCGAAGGCGGCCGGGTCGACCGACCGACCGAGGATGCGCTCGGCGGCTCGGTGCCCCGAATAGTAGGCGGCCCCCACCGTGGCGGGTTCGTCTCCCCAGGTGGCCTCGCCCGCGAAGTGCAGCACGCCGTCGACCGGGCCGGCGAGGTCGTCGTGATCGCGGTGCGAGGACCCGACGGCGAGATGCGAGTACGACCCGTTCGAGAACGGGTCGTGTCCCCACCGGGTGATCCACCGTGCCGTGGGGGCTCCGACGGCGTCGCCGTACAGCCTGTGCAGGGCGGCGAGCACGTCCGCGACGATCTCGTCGTCGGTGAGTTCCTGCATCCGCTTCCCGAACGGGCCGGCGGCGAAGGTGAGGAGGGTGGGCAGACCGCTGACGGCCGACACGTCGTACCAGGAGTGCCAGTGCTCGCCCGCCTCGCCGAGTGCCCGCAGCACATAGCTGTCTTCGTCCCAGAAGCGCACCGGGAACTGGAGGAAGATCTTGTTGAAGACGCCCATTCCGAGACGCTCCACGGGGCCTGCGACGGCATCGGGCAGCGGAGGGGTGAAGTCGATCGAACCGGCCTTGAGCACGCCGAGCGGCACCGTGACCAGCGCGGTGCGGGCCGAGAATTCGCCCTCCGCCGTCGTGACGGTCACTCCGTCCGCGGTGCGCGCGACGCGCGTCACGACGTGGTCGAACCGGATGTCGAGGCCGGCGGCGATGCGCCGGGGGAGCTCATCGTACCCACGGGGGAAGATCACCTCGTCGCCGTCGATCTCGTCCTCGTCGAGCCCGTGCGCGTCGAGGTCTCCGATCCACGCCCCGCACTGCTCCTCGACCCGGTGGCGGAAGAACTCGCGGATCTCGTCGATCCGCTCCGGCGCAAGGCCCGATCTGTCGAGGGCGCGCTCGGTGACGTCGAGGTAGGTGTCGCCGGGAGAGGAGGCCGCGATCTCCTCGACGAGCAGGCGATCGGCCTCGGCGACGTCCTCGACCCACTGCGCGGTGGCGGCGGCGTCCATACGCGCACCGTCTCCGTCGAAGTTCTCGATCGGTCGGCCGCCGGCCTGGAAGCTGCCGACCGTGTACTCGATGCTGGGGATGCCGAGCTCCTGCACGAGTTCCCAGAGTGGCGAGTCGTCGATCCCGTGGACCCACGAGGCACCGAGGTCGACGGGGAAGTCCGCGGAGCGGTCGGTGTTCATCCGTCCGCCGATGCGGTCGCGACCCTCCAGCACGAGCACCGACTCGCCGGCGTCCGCGAGCATCCGCGCCGCGGTCACGCCCGACATCCCGGCGCCGATCACGATCGTGTCGTACGTGGTCACTGGATCCTCCTGCGGGTGTCACCGGGCTGCGCGGCGCCGCACTCGTGGCACGGGCGGTGGGCACAGGGTATCGTGGTACGGATGTCGCGTGTGCACACCCGCGCGACGAGAGCTGAATAGGGAGTTGTCATGGATATCGAACTGAGTCTGCTGCGTGGGATCGAGAAGGAGAAGGCGATTCCCTTCGACGAACTCGTCTCGATCATCGAACAGGCCATCCTGACCGCCTACTCCAAGCACGTCTCCGAAGACGGCGCCACCCCTGAGGGCGTGCGCGTCGAGCTCGACCGCCGCACCGGCCACGTCGCCGTGCTGCAGGTCGTCAAGGACGACGAGGGCGCGATCATCGGCGAGGAGGATGCGACTCCCGGTGACTTCGGTCGTATCGCCGCTTTCGCCGCGAAGCAGGTCATCAGCCAGCGTCTTCGCGACATCGCCGACGACGTCGTGCTCGGCGACTTCAAGGACAAGGAAGGCGACATCGTCGCCGGCGTCGTGCAGCAGGGGCCGAACCCGCGCATGATCCACGTCGACCTCGGAGCCGTCGAGGCGATCCTGCCGCCCGAGGAGCAGGTCCCCGGCGAGGTGTACGCGCACGGTTCGCGTCTGCGCGTGTACGTCACCAGCGTCGCCAAGGGACTCAAGGGTCCGCAGATCACGGTCTCGCGCACGCACCCCGGACTCGTCCGCAAGCTGTTCGCGCTCGAGGTTCCCGAGATCGCCGCCGGGCTCGTCGAGATCGTGTCCCTCGCGCGCGAGGCCGGACACCGCACCAAGATCGCCGTCAGGGCGAACGACCCCGCGATCAACGCCAAGGGCGCCTGCATCGGCGAGATGGGGCGACGCGTCCGCGCCGTCACCGAGGAGCTCGCGGGGGAGAAGATCGACATCGTCGACTACGACCCCGAGCTCGCTCCCTTCGTGGCCAACGCGCTGTCGCCGGCGAAGGTGACCAGCTCGTTCATCCTCGATGCGAACACCAAGGCCGTGCGCGCACTCGTGCCGGATTACCAGCTCTCGCTGGCGATCGGCAAGGAGGGGCAGAACGCGCGCCTCGCCGCCAAGCTCACCGGTGCGAAGATCGACATCCAGCCCGACAGCGTCCTCGACTGACCACGCGGCACGTACGACTCGCGGCTCTCACGTGAGTCGTACGGGAACTCAGGTGTAAGATGGAACCCGTACGAACGTGCGTCGGCTGTCGCACGCGTGCTCCCCGCTCCACTCTGCTCAGGGTGGTGTCCCAGAACGACATCCTCATCCTCGATGAGAGTGCTGTCCTGCCGGGGCGCGGCGCGTGGGTGCATCCGACACCGGAATGCATGGAAGCCGCTCTGCGGCGCCGCGCCTTCGGAAGAGCACTGCGCGTGACCAGCGAACTGGACACGCGGAACATCGCACAGCATCCACCAAGAAACAAAGGCTGAACAGCTATGGAAACAAAGTGAACGGCTCGAAATGAGACCCGTCCGCGACTAGTGGTCTGCCCTGTCTGGGTGGACCGACTCAGACAGGAGAATTGTGGCTGGTAAACCACGCGTACACGAGATCGCCGCCGAACTCGGCGTCGACAGCAAGATCGCACTTGCAAAGCTCAAGGAACTCGGAGAGTTCGTCAAGAGCCCCTCTTCGACCATCGAACCGCCGGTGGCGCGCAAGCTGCGCGCGGCGATCGAGGCGGATGCTTCGCTGAAGCCGTCCGCAGACACCACGTCGGCCGCGAAGCCCGGTGCCGCCAAGACCGGTGCCGCGAAGCCCGGTGCCGCCAAGACCGGTGCTGCCAAGCCCGCGGCCGCACGGCCCGGCGCCCCGACCCCCGGCCCCAAGCCCGGTCCGAAGCCGGCACCCGCGCCCGAGCAGCCCGCTGCTCCGGTCGAGGAGGCTCCGGCTCCGCAGGCTGCACCCGCAGCGGCGACCCCCGGACCCGCCGAGGTGAAGCCCGCCGAGGCGAAGTCCGAAGAGGCGAAGCCCGCCGATGGTGGAGCGCCGAAGCCCGGTGCCCCGCGCCCCGGCAACAACCCGTTCTCGTCGGCTCAGGGCATGGGCCAGCGCCCGGCCGGCCCTCGTCCGGGCAACAACCCGTTCGCGTCGGCTCAGGGCATGGGCCAGCGCCCGAGCCCGACCCCCGGCAACATCCCGCGTCCGCAGGCGCCTCGTCCCGGCGCGCCGCGTCCGGGTGCGCCTCGTCCCGGTTCCCCCCGTCCCGGCGCTCCGCGCGGTGGTCAGGGTGGTCGTCCCGGCGGCGCACCGTTCCAGCAGCGTCCCGGCGGCCCCGGTCGTCCCGGCGGTGCCGGTGGACCCGGTGGTGCAGGTGGCCCCGGCGCACGTCCCGGTGGCGGCTTCGCAGGTCGTCCCGGTGGCGGCGGAGGCCGTGGTCGTGGTCCCGGTGGAGGTACCGCAGGTGCCTTCGGTAAGGGCGGCGGCAAGAGCAAGCAGCGCAAGTCGCGGCGGGCGAAGCGGCAAGAATTCGAGATGCGGAGTGCTCCGGTCGTCGGTGGCGTCAACGTCACCCGCGGTAACGGAGAGGTCATCCGCATGCGCCGTGGCGCGTCCATCGCGGACTTCGCCGACAAGATCGAGACGCTGACCGGCTACACGGTCCAGCCCGGAACCCTCGTGACGATCCTCTTCAACCTCGGCGAGATGGCCACGGCCACCGAGTCGCTGGACGAGGCGACGTTCGAGGTGCTCGGCGAGGAGCTCGGCTACAAGATCCAGATGGTCTCGCCCGAGGACGAGGACAAGGAGCTCCTCGAGGGCTTCGGTCTCGACCTCGAGGCCGAGCTGGAGGCGGAGAGCGAGGACGACCTCGAGATCCGTCCCCCGGTCGTCACCGTCATGGGTCACGTCGACCACGGTAAGACCAGACTGCTCGACGCGATCCGTCAGACCAACGTCATCGACGGTGAAGCGGGTGGCATCACCCAGCACATCGGTGCGTACCAGGTCTGGACGGAGCACGAGGGCATCGAGCGGGCCATCACCTTCATCGACACCCCGGGTCACGAGGCGTTCACCGCCATGCGTGCCCGTGGTGCGCAGGTGACCGACCTCGCGATCCTCGTGGTCGCGGCCGACGACGGCATCATGCCGCAGACGGTCGAGGCTCTCAACCACGCCCAGGCGGCCAATGTGCCGATCGTGGTCGCGGTGAACAAGGTCGACAAGCCCGACGCCAACCCGGCCAAGGTCCGTCAGCAGCTGACCGAGTACGGTCTGGTCGCTGAGGAGTACGGCGGAGACGTGCTGTTCGTCGATGTGTCGGCTCGTGCCAACACCGGCATCCAGGAACTCCTGGACGCGGTGCTGCTCACCGCCGATGCGGGTCTCGACCTCACCGCGAACCCGAACAAGGGCGCGCGTGGTGTGGCCATCGAGGCGAAGCTCGACAAGGGCCGCGGATCGGTCGCCACGGTGCTCATCCAGTCCGGAACGCTCCGGATCGGAGACGCCATCGTCGCCGGAACCGCGTACGGACGAGTTCGTGCGATGGCCGACGAGAACGGCGAGCAGGTCCTCGAGGCCTACCCGTCGCGTCCCGTGCAGGTTCAGGGTCTCAACTCGGTGCCTCGTGCCGGTGACGTCTTCATCGTGACCGAGGAAGACCGTATGGCCCGTCAGATCGCTGAGAAGCGTGAAGCGGTCGAGCGCAACGCTCAGCTGGCCAAGGCCCGCAAGCGCATCTCGCTCGAGGACTTCACCCGTGCTCTCGAGGACGGCAAGGTCGAGTCGCTCAACCTCATCATCAAGGGTGACGTCTCCGGTGCCGTCGAGGCGCTGGAGGAGTCGCTGCTCAAGATCGAGGTCGACGACTCGGTGCAGCTCCGCATCATCCACCGCGGTGTCGGTGCGATCACGGAGTCCGACGTGAACCTGGCGACGATCGACAACGCGATCATCGTGGGCTTCAACGTCCGTCCCGACACGAAGGCGCGCGAGCGCGCTCAGCGTGAGGGCGTCGACATCCGGTTCTACTCGGTGATCTACAACGCGATCGACGAGATCGAGAGCTCGCTCAAGGGCATGCTCAAGCCGGAGTACGAAGAGATCCAGTCGGGTGTCGCCGAGATCCGCGAGGTGTTCCGCTCCTCGAAGTTCGGCAACATCGCCGGTGTCATCGTGCGGTCGGGAACGATCACGCGAAACGCCAAGGCTCGTGTCATCCGCGATGGCGTCGTGATCGCCGATGGCCTCGCCATCGAGTCGCTGCGTCGCTTCAAGGATGACGTCACCGAGGTGCGCACGGACTACGAGGCCGGTATCGGCCTCGGCAAGTTCAACGACATCCAGATCGGCGACGAGATCGAGACGACGGAACTGGTCGAGAAGCCGCGCGGCTGATCGAGTTCGATATATCTTCGGGCGTCCTTCGCTCCGGCTCCTCAGCGGGCCAGCGAGACGAAGGGCGCCCGAAGGGTACGCAGAGGGAGAGAACAATGGCTGGTGAACGTCAGGCCCGTCTGGCCGATCGGATCCGAGTGATCCTTGCCGAGCGACTGGAGAAGGGGCTGCGCGACCCGCGCCTCGGCTTCGTGACCCTCACCGACTGCCGCGTCAGCGGCGATCTGCAGCACGCCTCCGTCTTCTACACCGTGCTCGGCACGGAGGAGGAGCGGATCGCCAGCGGTGCCGCCCTGGCATCGGCGACGGGCATGCTGCGCAGCGAGGTGGGACGACAGCTGAGCACCCGACTGGTGCCGACGCTCGAGTTCATCCCGGATGCTCTGCCCGAGAACGCCGACCACATCTCCGCGCTGCTCCGCGAGGCGCAGCAGCGTGACGCGGAGGTCGCGGCGCTCGCGTCGTCGGCGTCGCATGCGGGAGAGGCTGACCCCTACTTGCATCCGGATGAGGACGACTCGCGCTCCTGACCTGTGCCTGCCCCGCTCCGAGTGCGAGGGCTTGCTACCCTCACCTGAACGAGCGGATGCTCGTACGGACTCGGGGGGTTCGGCATCGACGGATCGAGTGCGCGGGGGGCGGTCTCGATCGACCCCGCCTCACTGGAGGCTCTGGTCTCCGCATTGCTGGATGACGACCTGAGCTGTGCTCCGCACGTGGTCGCGAGGCTCGTGTCGGAGGTGACGGGAGACACGGCGACCGTCAGGGCCGTGGCGGCCAGGCTCGATTTCGCGCAGCGCCAGGGGCTCAGGGCGCTGCCGTCACCGTTGCCGTCGGTGCCCGAGATCGACGCGCTCTACGAGAGCGTGCAGCTCGCCGACCGCGATCGTGATCTGCTCCTCGCGGTGGCGCTGCACTTCAGCGACTCCCTCGAGCCGATCCTCGCGATCGACGGGCGCACCGCCGCTGAGCTGGCATCCGGCCCGGTCGGGGATCTGATCGAGATGCACGCCGGAAGGATCCGACTGATCGATCCCCGGCTCGCCATCTGGCTGCAGGCCAGGACGCCCGGCTCCGACACCGCGGCGGTGCACGCGCGTCTGCACCGTGTCTTCCTGGCCCGCGGGGAGCAGGTGTGCGCGGACTGGCATGCGGCGAGGTCGTCCGCGTCCCCGAGCCCGGTGGCCGCGAGCGAGCTCATTCGCACGGCCCGCATCCTCTCGCAGGCCGGGCGGAGCGGGCGGGCGTTCCAGATCGCCGGCGAGGCGGCGTCCCACACGTCCGGCGCGGAGCACGACGAGGCCACGCTCGTGGCCGGGGTCTCGGCGATCGCCGCGGGCCACGCTGTGGATGCCGTGCGACTGCTCGTCGGGCTGTACCCCGATGCCGCCGAGCGCCACCGCCTGCAGGGTCTCGGGGGTCTGCTGGTCGCTCAGGCCTGTGTCCGGGGCGCCGTGCCGGAGCTGGACGCCCACACGTTCACGCCGCGGACCGACGACCTCGACGACTGGTATTCCTGGACGCGGGCCTCGGCGCTCGCGGCGTTCTTCTGCGCCGAGCGCGGTGATCGCCGGGGGATGCGTGCCTGGCTCGATGCCATGCGGGAGGGCAGCGCCAAGGTGGGCGCGGACCGCTGCCTGCGCGACCCCGTCGTGGCCCTCTCGTGGTTGGTTCTCGGCGACAGGGACATCGACGACGTGCAGGGGACAGGCCCGCTCTCGCGGGGAATCCTCGGCGCGCTTCATGCGGGTATGGAAGGGGACTTCGATCTCGGCCTCCGCCTGCTGGCAGCCTGGGACACGGGGATGGCCGCGGAGGTCGATCCGCTCGTCGCCGGGTTCGAGCGCAGTCCGCTGGTCGCCGCCTACCGCGCGGTGGTCGAGGTGCTGCTGCTGATGTGGCGGGGCGATATCGGTGCGGCCCGCATCAGGATGATGAGGGCGGCTGTCGCACTGCCCGTCGCACTGCCGTTCGCGGGCCTCGGCGTGGTGATCACCCGCCGTCTCGACCTCGCCGTGCTCGGCAGGCTCGGCCCCTTCGCCCGCGCTCTCACGGCCGCGCTCCCGACGCCGCAGCGGATAGATCGGCTGGTGGATCGGGGCATAGAGGCCTTCCTTGCCGGCGAGGAGGACGAGGCCATCGCGCTGATGCGACTGTGGCACGATCGCGGGGCGCCCCGGCCGGCTCTGTCGGTGCCGGGGCTGGAGGAGGCGAGCATCGAGCGCGACGAAGACCCGCCGCGGTCGGCGCCGATCGAACCGCCCGAGATCGCCCTCGCCCGCAGGCTTCGCTCCCGCATCCTGAACCTGCCCGGACAGGAATGGCGGGCCGAGCGCGCCTCGATCTCCGAGGCGGCACGCACCCTCCGATCCCCGTTCACCCGCGGTCGCGTCGAGGCCATGATCGGCATCCGGTGGATTCGCGACGGCGAGGTCGCGGTCGGCCGCGACTACCTGGCGGCCGCCCGGCATCTGCTGGAGGTGTCGGGTGCGACCGCCTGGTCTCGCGCGGTGGAGAGCCGGATCGACCGGGTGGATGCCGAAGAGACGGCGCCGCTCGCGAAGGATCCCCTCTCCTCGTCGCGGCGGGTGTGGGAGGCGCAGCTGACCGCCCGCGAACTCGAGGTGGCCATGCTGGCCGTCGAGGGGGCGTCGAACCGTGACATCGCCGATGCGCTGCACGTGTCCGTGCGAACCGTCGAGGTGCACCTCGGGCGGGTCTTCGGCAAGCTGGACGTGCGCACGCGCGTCGAGCTCACGATCCTGGCCCACCGGATCGGTGGGTAACGTGCCCGTTCGGCACGGATCGGCGTCCTGGTGAGGGGCGAGTGCTCAGCGGGGGAGGGAGATCAGCGGGGGAGAGAGATCAGCTCGCCGTCGGCCTCGGCCAGACCGTCGGCGATGAGGGAGTCGATGGCACGGTGTCGCTGCAGCGAGTCCGGCCACTCGGGCAACACGGATTCGAGCGACACCGAGTCCGGAGCCGCGTCGCGGAGGATCTTGAGCACCGCCCCGCGCGCCTGTCGATCCGAGCCTTCGAACGACGCCTGACGGCGCCGCGCATCGCCGGTGTCCGGCCGACCGGCGGCGACCCAGGCGCAGCCCCCGAGGAGGGGGCAGGCCTCGCACCGGGGCGATCTCGAGGTGCACACCGTCGCGCCGAGCTCCATCGCCGCGGCGTTGAACACGGCGGACTCTCCGACGTCCTCCGGCAGGAGCTCTTCCATGAGCACCAGATCTCGGCGGGACGGAGGTCCGGGCTGCGCCTGCCCGAGGACCGCCCGGGCCAGCACCCTGCGGGTGTTCGTGTCGACGACGGGGTGACGGTCGGCGTAGGCGAACACGGCGACCGCCCGTGCCGTGTAGTCGCCGATCCCGGACAGTCTCAGCAACGCCTCCACGTCGCGCGGCACGACGCCGTCGTGGCGTTCCGTGATCTCGACGGCCGCCCGGTGCAGCCAGAGTGCACGGCGGGGATAGCCGAGGTTGGCCCACTGCTGCACGACCTCGGCCGTCGTCGCCGCGGCGAGGGCCGACGGCGTGGGCCAGCGAGCGAGCCATGCCTCCAGATGCGGGATCACTCGATTCACCGGTGTCTGCTGCAGCATGAACTCGCTGACCAGCGTCCCCCAGGCGCCGAACTCGTCGTGGAACTCCGACCGTCTCCACGGGAGGTCGCGCGCGGCGTCGCGGTACCACCGGGCCAGAGGCATCGTCACGGCATCGGCGGGAGGGGGAGTCGAGCGCACCTCGACAGCCTAGGCGAACGGTGCCGGGCAGTGACCGCCCCGACGACCCTCGATGTCCGTGCCGATGCGGGGTCGGCCGCACCGTAGGCTTGAGAGATGGTCTCGCCCGGCATCCTCCTCGTCGACAAGCCCGCTGGGCTGACCAGCCACGATGTCGTCGCCCGCACGCGGCGCGCCCTCGGCACCCGCAAGGTCGGGCACGCCGGCACGCTCGATCCGATGGCCACGGGGCTGCTCGTGATCGGTGTCGAAGGAGCCACGCGACTGCTGACGTTCATCGTCGGCGCGGACAAGACATACGAGGCGACGATCCGACTCGGACAGACCACGGGAACCGACGACGCGGACGGCGAGGTCCTGACCCGCGCCCCCGAGCAGGCCTGGGCCGCGGTGACCCCCGAGCGCGTGGCCGCCGGCATCGCATCGCTCACCGGTGCGATCTCCCAGGTCCCGAGCTCCGTGTCCGCGATCAAGGTCGACGGACGCCGTGCCTACGATCGTGTTCGCGACGGCGAGGAGGTCGTCCTCGCCGCGCGCGAGGTCACCGTCTCCCGGTTCGATGTCCTCGCAGAGCGCCGCGGTGAGGGCTTCCTCGACCTCGATGTCGTCGTCGACTGCTCCTCGGGCACCTACATCCGCTCGCTGGCCCGCGATCTGGGTGCCGACCTCGGCGTCGGCGGTCACCTGACGGCGCTGCGCCGCACGCGCGTCGGGGACTTCGACGTCGCGGATGCCGTGCAGATCGAGAAGGCGACGGAGTCCGCGCTGCTCACCCCTGCGGCCGCAGCCGTGCGCGTGCTCGATGCCCTGCGGGTGTCGGGCGACGAGGCACGCGACCTCCGGCACGGCAAACGGCTCGCACAGCAGGCCGTGCGCCTGAACGGGGCGCTCGCTGCCGCGATCGATGAGGATGATGTCCTCGTCGGCGTGGTCGAGAAGCGCGGCGCCGACCTGAAGAGCGTCATGAACATGCCCGAGGTGCAGCGATGATCCTGTGGCTCACTCTCGCGCAGGTGGCCGTCGCGGTCGTCGCGGGTCTCTTCTGCCTCGTCGCCGGGCTCGCAGGCAGGCGTCCGAGCGACTACTCGGTGGGTGCTCTCGCCCTCGTCGAGCTGCTGCTGATCGTGCAGGTGGTCGTCGCCATCGTCGCACCGCTCGCGGGCAACCCTCCCACCGGCGATCTGCTCGAATACTGGGTCTACCTCGTCTCGGCCGTGCTGCTGCCGATCGGCGCCGTGCTCTGGGCTCTCATGGAGCGCAGCCGCTGGAGCACCGTCATCCTCGGGGTCGCCGCGCTCGCCGTCGCGATCATGGTGTGGCGCATGCACGTCATCTGGACGATCCAGATCGCCTGAGCCGCTGGGGCGCTGCCGTGGCGCGCATCTCGTGCCCCGGCCCGGAACTAGAATGGGTGGCGCTATGAGCACCACCGTCCCCACCTCCCGGATGACCGGCATCGGCCGCGTCCTCGTGATCGTCTACGCCGTGATGGCACTGGCCGCGACCGGTCGGAGCTTCGTGCAGATCTTCCGACAGTTCGACGAGGCGCCGGTGGCGTACGCGCTCTCGGCACTCGCCGCCGCCGTGTACATCCTCGCGACGCTCGCCCTCGTGCTCGCCGGCCGTCGCGGCTGGTACGTCGTGGCCTGGGTGGCGATCGTGTTCGAGCTCGCCGGCGTGCTGGTGGTCGGGGCACTGAGCATCTTCCTCCCCGATCTGTTCCCGCACGACACCGTGTGGTCGATGTTCGGTCGCGGGTACCTGTTCATCCCGCTGGTCCTGCCGGTGTTCGGCATCTGGTGGCTCCGCACCCACCGGCCGGTCGAGAGGACCGCGGCACGGGCGTCCGTCGAGGTCGGCGCGTGATCGTCTTCCGCGACCCGAACGAGGTTCCGAACGACTTCGGCGCCTCCGCCGTCGCGATCGGCAAGTTCGACGGGGTGCACGCGGGACACCGCGCGGTCATCCGCCGCCTGACGGAGGTCGCCGCCGAGTCCGGTCTGCGCACCGTCGCGGTCACGTTCGACCGGAACCCGCTCGCGGTGCTCCGCCCCGATCGGTGTCCCGAGAACGTGGTCACGGTCGACCGCAAGCTCGAGCTGCTCGGTGAGCTGGCTCTCGACGCCACCCTTCTGCTGACCTTCGACGCGGAGTTCGCCTCCCGCAGTGCCGAGGACTTCGTCACCGGCATCCTCGTCGATGCGCTCCGGGTCTCGACCGTGCTGGTGGGCGAGGATTTCCGATTCGGCCGCGGTGGAGAGGGCACGCCGGCGCTGCTTCGGGAACTCGGGCCGCGGCACGGGTTCACGGTGGAGGTGGTCGACGACGTCTTCCTCGACGGCTCCGACCGCCGGGTGTCCTCGACCTGGATCCGGGAGCTGCTGATGGCCGGAGACGTGACGGCCGCCGCGCGGGTGCTCGATCGCAACGTCGACGTGCGCGGCGAGGTCGTGCACGGTCTCAAGCGCGGCCGCGAGCTGGGCTTCCCGACCGCCAACCTCTCGGCATCCGTCGACTCCTTCGTGCCGGCGGACGGTGTGTACGCGGGGTGGCTGATCGATCACGTGACCGGCATCCGTCATCGTTCCGCGATCTCGGTGGGCACCAACCCCACCTTCGACGACGTGCTCGAGCGTCAGGTCGAGGCCCACGTCATCGGCGAGACGGACCTCGATCTCTACGGTCATGACGTGACCGTCGAGTTCGTGAGCCGTCTGCGCGGCATGGTGGCCTTCGAGGGCATCGGGAAGCTCAAGGATCAGATGGCCGCCGACGTCGACGACGCGGAGCGCGTGCTCGCCGCGGCACGCTGACGGGATTCCGACTCTCCTGCGATGTTCCGCGTCCTCCGGCGTGATGGCATAGGATTGGCGTCGGTGGTTCACGGTCCTCGCGTCAGTCGTGTCGACGATCACCGGAATCACCGTTCGTACGGTCCTGGCTCACGCCACACGCGGACATCGAGAACGGCCTCTGCATCCCCGGGATGCTTCGGCCTTCACGCTCAGGAGGAGCATGCCGACCACGGCAACCGCCGCATCGCGGCGCAAGAAGACGTCTCGTCGCGATGACGAGGCACCACTCATCCCGATCCTCGCGCGCAAGGTGCGCGAGATCGAGGCGAAGTCCCAGCGCGGAAAGCTCGGCCCGACCAATCGGGTCAAGTTCCAGGTGATCGCCTTCCTGGTGCGCGAGGAGCGCGCCAGGGTGAAGGCGGACACCGAGATCGTCGATTCCGCCAGGGCGGAGCTGCTCAAGCGGCTCGACGGCGTGGCGACGATCCTGGCGAAGACCGCGGCGCGCGACACCTCACTGATCCAGCTGCTCGAGGCGGATCAGGCGACGTCGCCGGTGGCGAAGCGCATGCGTCGCGACTGGCTGCTCGAATCGGGTGCGGAGCTCGCGCCCGAGGAACTGATCATCGCGGACGTCGCTCCGGTGCAGACGCCCGTCGTCTCCGCGGCGATCGCCGAGCGCCAGGTCACGCCGCCGTCCGTCGAGGCGCGCCAGCTCGCCAACCCGTTCCTGGTGCCCGACCTCACGCCTCGCGCGGCCACCACGCCCCGCCGTCGTCTGGACGGCTGGGAGCTCATGGGCCCGCTGTACAAGTCGTTCGAGACGGGAGCCGGGGGAGGGGCGGCCAGCATGGATCTGCCTCCCGCGCCCGAGTACGACCACCTCTCGCCCAAGGGGCTCGAGATCATGGTGCACCAGTCCCGGTTCCTCGAGGCCGTGCGAGAGGGCCATCGGAGCTTCCTGCTCGCCGATGAGCCCGGCCTGGGCAAGACCGCGCAGTCGGTGCTGGCCGCCTCCGTCGCCGGGGCCTACCCGCTGCTGGTCGTCGTGCCCAACGTCGTGAAGATGAACTGGGCCCGCGAGGTCGAGCGGTGGACGCCGCAGCGGCGCGCGACGGTGATCCAGGGCGACGGAGCGGACATCGACGCCTTCGCCGACATCTTCATCGTGAACTATGAGATCCTCGACCGGCACATGTCGTGGCTCGCCTCGATCGGACTGCGGGGCATGGTCGTCGACGAAGCGCACTTCATCAAGAACCTCAGCTCGCAGCGTTCGCAGAACGTGCTGTCGCTCGCCAACCGGGTGCGCGAGCGCACCCCGGGCGGAAAGCCGCTCATGCTGGCGCTCACCGGAACCCCGCTCATCAACGACGTCGAGGACTTCGACGCGATCTGGCGCTTCCTCGGCTGGACCACGGGCGAGAAGCCCGGACCGGAGCTGATGGAGAAGCTCGACGCGACCGGGTTCACGCCGGCCGACAAGGCCTTCTATCCCGAGGCGCGTGAAGCGGTGATCTCGATGGGGATCGTCCGTCGGAAGAAAAAGGACGTCGCCGCCGATCTGCCGGACAAGCTCATCGCCGATCTGCCCGTGCAGCTCGACGACGAGTTCGGGCGCAGCATCCGCCAGGCGGAGCGCGAGCTGGGCGAGCGGCTCGCCGCGCGCTACCGTCGCATCCTCGAGGCCCGCGGCGACCGCGGGCTCGCGCCGGGGGAGATCGACGACGACATCGTGCGTCTCGTCTCGCAGAACGAACTCGAGGAGTCCAAGGCCGCGGGAACCGGGGGCGACAACGTCTTCACCATGGTCCGCCGGATCGGACAGGCCAAGGCGCATCTCGCCGCGGACTACGCCGCTCAGCTGCAGCGCTCCGTAGGCAAGGTCGTGTTCTTCGCGAAGCACATCGACGTGATGGATCAGGCGGAGGCGCACTTCGCGTCTGTCGGGATCCGTGCGGTGTCGATCCGTGGAGATCAGACCACGACGACGCGCCAGCAGGCGATCGACGACTTCAACGGCGATCCGGGAGTCGGCATCGCCGTCTGCTCGCTCACCGCGGCGGGTGTGGGCCTCAACCTGCAGGCCGCATCGAACGTCGTGCTCGCGGAGCTCTCGTGGACGGCCGCCGAGCAGACGCAGGCGATCGACCGCGTGCACCGAATCGGTCAGGACGAGCCGGTGACCGCCTGGCGGATCATCGCGGCGCACACGATCGACGCGAAGATCGCGGAGCTCATCGACCAGAAGCAGGGGCTCGCCGCCCGTGCACTCGATGGCGAGGCCATGGACCAGGCTGCGGCAGAGCCCGTGCAGCTCGGTGCGCTCATGCACCTGCTCCGGGAGACGCTCGCCACCTCCTGAGCGAAGCAGTCCTCCGAGATCGGCGTCAAGAACCACGGTTCTTGACGCCGATTTCGCGCCGTACAGGGCGTGATCGCGAATATTCGGGAGATCGTGGCCGAACCTCGGGCAAGATCCGCGGTTTTCCTCCTCTCGAATGGCGCCCGCACGTCGCAGACCGATAGTGTCGATCGCAGGCACCGTCGCCTGTTCCCTTTCCCCTGAACCCGTCTGAGGCAAGCATGAAGATCGGCATTCTGACGAGCGGCGGCGACTGCCCCGGACTCAACGCGGTCATCCGCGGCATCGTGCTCAAGGGCACCACCACGTACGATCTCGAGTTCGTCGGCATCCGCGACGGATGGCGCGGAGTCGTCGACGGCGACTTCTTCCCGCTCACCCGTCACGAGGTCAAGGGACTCTCGAAGGTCGGCGGCACGATCCTCGGCACGAGCCGGACGAACCCGTACGAGGGGGAGCGCGGCGGAGCGGAGAACATCGCCAAGACCCTGTACGGCCACAAGATCGACGGAATCATCGCGATCGGCGGCGAGGGGACCCTGGCCGCGGCCGACCGTCTCGCGAAAGACGGCATCAACGTCATCGGCGTGCCCAAGACGATCGACAACGACCTGCGGGCGACCGACTACTCCTTCGGCTTCGACACCGCGGTGAACATCGCCACGGACGCCATGGATCGACTGCGCACCACGGGCGACTCCCACCAGCGCTGCATGGTCGCCGAAGTCATGGGACGTCACGTCGGATGGATCGCGCTGCACGCCGGCATGGCTGCGGGCGCCCACGCGATCTGCATCCCCGAGGTCCCGATGTCGATCGACGACATCTGCGATCTCGTCTCGAGCGCCCATGATCGCGGTCGCGCCCCGCTGGTCGTGGTGTCCGAGGGCTTCAAGCTGCTCGGCATGGACGAGGCCTTCAGCGACAAGGGCCTGGATGCCTTCAACCGCCCGCGTCTCGGCGGCATCGGCGATCAGCTCGCCCCGGCCATCGAGCGGATCACCGGCATCGAGACGCGTGCGACGATCCTCGGCCACATCCAGCGCGGCGGCTCCCCGTCGGCATTCGACCGCGTGCTCGCCACGCGCCTCGGTCTGCACGCCGCAGACGCGATCGTCGAGGGCTCCTGGGGACAGATGGTCGCCATGCAGGGCACCGACATCGTGCGGGTCCCGTTCGCCGAGGCGCTGGGCGAGCTCAACACGGTTCCGCGCAGCCGGTACGACGAGGCCGCGGCGCTCTTCGGCTGAACACGGCACTCGGCTGAACACGGCACTCGGCTGAACACGGGACTCGCCCGAACGCGGGATGCGTCGAAGCGGAGCATCCTGAGTCCGGACCGTCGTCCTGATCCCGCGGGGTGCCCACCCCGCGGGTCTCACTCCCGGGCGAGCCCCACCGTGTCGAGGATCCAGGCCAGCTCGAACGCGCGCTCCCGCCACGAGTTGTAGCGCCCGCTGACGCCGCCGTGCCCGGCGACCATCTCGCACTTGAGCAGCGCGTCCGCGGCACCGGCGACGCGCAGCGCGGCGATCCACTTCGCCGGCTCCACGTAGAGCACGCGCGTGTCGTTGAGTGAGGTCACCGCGAGGATGCGGGGGTAGGCGACGCCGTCACGGACGTTCTCGTAGGGCGAGTACGACTTCATGTACTCGTACACGTCGGCCCCGTGCAGCGGGTCTCCCCACTCGTCCCATTCGATGACGGTCAGGGGGAGCGACGGATCGAGGATCGTGGTGAGGGCGTCCACGAAGGGAACAGCCGCCAGCACTCCGGCGAAGAGCTCGGGAGCGAGGTTGGTGATCGCCCCCATCAGCAGTCCACCCGCGCTGCCGCCCTCGGCGACCAGCGTCTCGGCGGAGGTGATCCCCTCGTCGACGAGGTGCCTGGCGCACGCCACGAAATCGGTGAACGTATTGCGCTTGTTCAGCAGTTTGCCGTCCTCGTACCACTGGCGCCCCATTTCACCCCCGCCGCGGACGTGCGCGACGGCGAAGACGATGCCGCGGTCGAGCTCCGAGAGGCGTGCGACCGAGAAGCCCGGGTCGATCGAGTGCTCGTACGACCCGTAGCCGTAGAGGTGCACGGGGCGAGGCTCGGCTCCGGGGGTGCCGAACGAGCGCTTCCAGACGAGTGAGATCGGCACTCTCGTGCCGTCGGATGCCGTCGCCCAGGCGCGCTCCTGGCCGTAGTCGAGCGGGTCGTAGCCGCCCAGCACCGACACCTGCTTGCGCAGCTCGAGCTCACGGGTGGCGAGGTCGAGCTCGTAGACCGTCCCGGGAGTGACGAACGAGGTGTACCCGAGCCGGAGGAACGGCGAGTGCCACTCGGGGTTGCCGCTGACTCCCGCCGAGTACAGTGGCTCGTCGAAGACGACGTCCTCCACGTCATCCGTCGCGTAGTCGAGGAGTCCGACGCGCTCCAGTCCCTCGCTGCGGTACTCCACGGTCGCGAAGTCGCGGAACGCGTCCATGCCGAGCAGTCGCCGGCCCGGCTCGTGCGCGAGCACCACACGCCGTTCGCCGAGAGGGTCGGCGGCGGTCACCGAGACGAGCTCGAAGTCCAGAGCGCCGTCGTTGTGCAGGATGTAGAGCCGGTCCTCGCCGTCGACCACGGCGTGCTCGAGCGAGTATTCGACGCCCTCGCGACGCGGCCACACGATCTGCGGCGCCGCGGTCAGGTCACCGGACAGGTCGACGAGGTACTCCTCGCTCGTGATGCTGGAGCCGACGGCGATCACGAGGTACTTCCGGCTGCGCGTGATGCCCGCGCCGAGCCAGTACTTCTCGTCGGGCTCGTGGAAGAGCTTCACGTCATCCGTCACGGGGGTGCCGAGGCGGTGCAGCCAGAGGGTGTCGGGACGCCAGGCGTCGTCGCGCGTCGTGTAGAGGATGCCGGTGCCGTCGGGGGTGAAGAACGCGCCGCCGGTGTCGGGGATCTCGTCGGCGAGGGTCTCGCCGGTCACGAGGTCTCGAACGTGCACCGTGTACAGCTCGTCACCCTCGAAGTCGGTGGCCCAGAGCATCTTCGTGGCATCGTCCGAGGTGTCGAAGGCGCCGAGCGAGAAGAACTCGTGTCCCTCTGCCTCGACGTTGCCGTCGAGCAGCACCGTCTCTCCCGGGACCGGGACGCCGGGTTCGAGGACAGGAGGAGTCCAGTCTCCCTCGGCCGCGGCGGTGCGGCAGTGGATGCCGTACTGGGCGCCCTCCTCGGTGCGGCTGTAGTACCACCAGTCGCCGCGGCGGGTGGGGACCGAGAGGTCCGTCTCCTGAACGCGTCCCTTGATCTCCTGGAACAGCGTCTCCCGCAGCGGAGCCAGGTGATCGAGTTCGGCGTCGGTGTACGCGTTCTCGGCCTCGAGGTGCGCGATCACCTCGGGGGAGTCCTTCGCGCGAAGCCACTCGTACGGATCGTCGAACGTGTCGCCGTGGTGAGTGCGGAGGGTCGAGCGGCGGTCTGCGATCGGAGCATCAGTCACGGGATCCACGCTAGCCCAGGTCGAGTTGACCGGCACTCGGGAGGGTGGGAAGATTCAACGGGGCCGGTTAACGGAAGTCAAACCCACGGTGAACTCTTCGTTCGTCACGTCGATCCCGTCGACATCTCCTTCTTCCTCAACGACCGAAAGCGACCGGTGGAAACCGCAGCCCTCATCGTCGTGCTGGTGATCCTGCTGGCACTCTTCTTCGACTTCACCAACGGGTTCCACGACACCGCGAACGCGATGGCCACGCCCATCGCGACCGGCGCCCTCAAGCCCAAGACCGCGGTCCTCCTCGCGGCCGTGCTCAATCTCGTCGGAGCCTTCCTCTCGACGGAGGTCTCGAAGACCGTCTCGCACGGCATCATCCGGGAGGACACGATCCAGGGCGATGCGTTCCTGCCCATGATCTTCGCCGGGCTGATCGGCGCGATCACCTGGAACATGCTGACCTGGCTGCTCGGCCTGCCCTCGAGCTCCTCGCACGCGCTTTTCGGCGGACTGATCGGCGCGACGCTGGTCGGCGTCGGCGTGGGAGGAATCGACTTCGGCATGGTGCTGTCGAAGATCATCCTCCCGGCTTTGATCGCCCCGCTGACCGCCGGCATCATCGCCTTCGCGGCCACCAAGCTCGCCTACTCGATCACCCGGCGCTACGACGGCAAGCCCGACGGACGCGACGGCTTCCGGTGGGGACAGATCTTCACGTCGTCGCTCGTCGCCCTCGCGCACGGCACGAACGACGCGCAGAAGACCATGGGTGTCATCACGCTCGCGCTGATCACCGTCGGCTGGCAGAGCAGCTCGCAGGCGGATCCGCACCTGTGGGTCATCATCGCCTGCGCCGTCACGATCGCCCTCGGCACGTACCTCGGCGGATGGCGCATCATCCGCACACTCGGCAAGGGGCTCACCGAGGTCAAGCCGGCGCAGGGGTTCTCGGCCGAGAGCTCCACCGCCGCGACGATCCTCGCCTCCAGCGCGTTCGGCTTCGCGCTGTCGACCACTCAGGTCGCCTCGGGCTCGGTCATCGGCTCCGGCCTCGGCCGTCGCGGTTCGACCGTGCGCTGGCGGACAGCCGGGCGCATCGCGATCGGATGGCTGCTCACGCTTCCCGCCGCCGGCGCGGTCGGCGCTCTCGCGGCGCTGTTGATCACCTGGCTCGGCACCTGGGGCATCGCGATCGATGCGGTGCTCGCCCTCGTGGTCATCATCGGACTGTTCCTGCGTTCGCGCAAGGACGCCGTGACGCCCGCGAACGCGATGAGCGACGTGGCGGAATCCGGTCTCGCCATCGAGCACCCGGACATGCCGCCGCCCACCCGCCGTCAGCAGCGGGCGATCGAGGCGAAGGCCGAGGCCAAGGCGCGCGCCGACGCGCGGGAGAAGGCCAAGGCGAAGGCCAAGGCCGCGGCCAAGGAGAAGGCCGCGGCCAAAGCTGCCAAGCGCGGACCGAGCACCGGTGCCGCGCCCAGGATCGACAATGCCGGGACGACGGACAGCGAGGAGGCGAAGTGAGTGTCGACATCGACTGGAGTGCGTTCCTCCAGGTCTTCCTCGCCGCGCTGATCGGCGCATGCGCCGTCGTGACCTTCTATTCGCTGGGTCTGCGCCTGCTGGTGCGCAGCGGCCGCGCGCCGGTCGTGAGCCCGGCCGAGTTCACGGATGCCATCACCGTGATCACCGAGAAGGAGCTGCGTCGCGCGGCCAAGCAGGCGGCGAAGGCCGCGAAGAAGAGCCCGCTGACCGAGGCGCAGCGTCGGATCGCACTGCTCGGCGCCTACGGCTGCTTCGCGCTGTGCGCGGTCGCCGTCGTCGCCGGCATCCTCATCATCGTCGTCGGGCACTGATCGTCGACGGCCCCCGAGTCATCGTCCCGCGCTGAGCACCCGCTGAGCACCCGCTGAGGTGCCGCTCCTGCGTCCTCAGCGCAGCAGCCCCGCCACGAGTCGGTCGATGATCTCGTCGGTCGAGGTGTCGGGGTCGATGGGCGTGGTCAGCCGGTCGAGCAGGAGACCGTCGATGGCGTAGTGGAACAGCGCGATCTCATGCCGTCCGCCGGGCAGAGAGGCGGAGGCGTTGAAGGCGACGTCGGCCTCGAACCCCGCCCGCTGCCAGGCACCGAGCAGCGCGGCGACCTCGGGGCGTCGGCTGCTCTCGAGCCTCAACTCGAACAGTGCCACCGTCACGTCGCGGTCATCGCTGAGTCGTCTGACGATGTCACGCAGGTAGTCGGCGAACAGCTCGGCGCTCGGGGTCGCCGACGCCCGACGCGCCAGGTCGTCTTCGCTCGGCGCCAGACGCTCCCCGATCCGATCGACCAGTCCCTCGATGAGGGCATCACGACTGCGGAAGTAGTTCGACGTCGTGCCGACCGGGAGTCCTGCGACCACGTCGACCCCGCGATGGGTGAGTCCGCGCGAGCCCTCCGTCGCGAGGATCGTCAATCCCGCGTCCGCGATGAGCCGCCTGCGTGCCTCGTTCTTCGCCATCCGAGAACCCTATCGTGATCACTACACCTGACGTGGTGCCGAGCCGGGGCCGGTGTCGGAGCGCGGCCTAGGCTGGGAGCATGTCAGCGCATTCCGAGAGCGAGCACGTCTTCGGTCGCCACCAGCCCGCGTCCCACGTGATCATCCACGTGAGCGATCCGCACTTCCTCGCCGAGGGTGCGCGACTGGGCGGGCGGTACGACGTCGAGTCGAACTTCGCCCGGACGCTCGAGGCCGTCCGCGCCGTGCATCCGCACCCCACGGCGATCGTCGTCACCGGCGATCTCGCCGATCTCGGCGAGCCGGATGCCTATCGTCGGCTCCGTGCGGCGGTCGAGCCGGTGGCCGAGGAGCTGGGCACCACCGTGGTGTGGGTGGCCGGAAACCACGATGAGCGCCCGGCGCTGCGCGAGGGACTGCTGGATCTGGAGCCGACCTCGGATCCGGTGACGGGCGTCTGGGATCTCGACGGACTGCGGCTCATCGCCCTCGACACGAGTGTTCCGGGCTGGCATCACGGCGATCTCGACGAGGGCCAGCTGTCGTGGCTGCGGGAGATACTGCGTGAGCCGGCCCCGCACGGCACACTGCTCGCGATGCATCACCCGCCGCTGCCGAGTCACCTGCCGCTGTTCGACATCCTCGAGCTTCGTCATCAGGACGAGCTGGCCGAGGCGATCCGGGGGAGCGACGTGCGCGGGATCCTCGCCGGGCACCTGCACTATTCCGCACACGGGACGTTCGCGGGTGTGCCCGTCAGCGTCTCGTCGGCCACCTGCTACACCATGAACGTCGCGCGTCCCGCGGCCGACGTCAACGGCATGGATGCGGCGCAGGCGTTCCAGATCGTGCATGTGCGCGCCGACACGATCACGCACACCGTGGTGCCGGTCGTCGACGCGCCGACCGGAGACGTGTTCTCGCAGGCCTGGGTCGAGCGCATGGCCGCGCTCAGCCCCGAGGAGCGGCTCGAGGTCTTCTCGCGGAAACGCTGATCGGGACACGTATCCCGGTGTGCGCATGTGCTCGGGCGTAGACTTGGGGCATCCCCCGCACTTCACACTCGCCACTACCCACAAGGATGTGACATGGCTTCTGCCGCGCCTACCCGTACCCGCACCGAGACCGATTCGCTCGGGAGCATGGAGATTCCCGCCGACGCGTACTGGGGGATCCACACCGCTCGCGCCGATGCGAACTTCCCGATCACCAAGCGTCCGATCTCGGTCTACCCCGATCTGGTGGTCGCTCTCGCGATGGTCAAGCAGGCGAGCGCCCGTGCGAACCGACAGATCGGCGTCCTCGATGCCGAGCGTGCCGATCTGATCGATCGTGCGGCACAGCGGGTCATCGACGGCGAGTTCCACGACCAGTTCACGGTGGGCGTCATCCAGGGTGGCGCCGGCACCTCGACGAACATGAACGCGAACGAGGTCATCACCAACATCGCGCTCGAGCTCGCGGGTCGCGAGAAGGGCGACTACGCGTTCCTGTCGCCCATCGATCACACCAACCGCAGCCAGTCCACCAACGACGTCTACCCCACCGCGGTGAAGATCGGCCTCTCGCTCACGCTGCGCTCGCTGCTCGAGGAACTCGATCTCCTGCGGATCTCCTTCCTCAACAAGTCCCGCGAGTTCCACGACGTGTTGAAGGTCGGTCGCACGCAGCTGCAGGATGCCGTGCCGATGACCCTCGGCCAGGAGTTCCACGGCTTCGCCTCGACGCTCGGCTACGACCACACGCGTCTGACCGAGAACGCGTCGCTGATGTTCGAGATCAACATGGGCGCGACGGCGATCGGTACGGGAATCACCACACACGCCGACTACGCGCCCGCCGTGCTCAAGCACCTGCGCGAGATCACCACTCTCGACCTCGTGACCTCTGCCGACCTCGTCGAGGCCACCAGCGACACCGGCTCGTTCATGTCGTTCTCGTCGACCCTGAAGCGCAACGCGATGAAGCTGTCGAAGATCTGCAACGATCTGCGTCTGCTGTCGTCGGGGCCGCAGGCCGGATTCGGCGAGATCAACCTCCCGGCGATGCAGGCCGGCTCCAGCATCATGCCGGGCAAGGTCAACCCGGTGATCCCCGAGGTCGTCAACCAGGTCGCCTTCGCCGTCGCGGGTGCCGACATGACCGTGACGATGGCGGCCGAGGCAGGTCAGCTGCAGCTGAACGCCTTCGAGCCGGTGATCGCGCACTCGATCTTCCAGTCGATCACCTGGATGCGTCAGGCCATGTGGACGCTTCGGGTGAACTGCGTCGACGGGATCACCGCGAACCGTGACCGTCTCGGCGCCATGGTCGGCGCATCCGTCGGCGTCATCACCGCACTCACCCCGTTCATCGGCTACGCGGCGGCTGCCGCCCTCGCGAAGACCGCTCTCCTCACGAACCGCAACGTCGCGGATCTGGTCGTCGAGGCCGGACTCATGTCTCGCGACGAGGTCATCAAGCAGCTGTCGCCTGCGCGTCTGTCGGGTCTCGAGGCGATCACCGCCGCGATCCCGATCATCGCCTCCGAGGATCTGATCGAGATCTGAGCGGACTCCGCACACGACGAAGGGCCCGGCGGAGTCGCCGGGCCCTTCGTCGTCCGCGATGATGCGGGGTCTGCGGTCAGTCCTGCACGCGGCAGTGGGTCGTGAGTTCGCCGATGCCGTCGATGCCGACGGTGACGGTGGAACGGTCGCGGAGGAAGATCTGCGGATCGCGGGAGTAGCCCGCACCGCCGGGGCTGCCGGTGGAGATGAGGGTTCCCGGCAGCAGGGTCAGCGACTGCGAGAGGTGCGCGATGAGCTTCGCGACGGACCGCACCATCTGGTCGGTGCTGGCGTCCTGCACGGTCTGCCCGTCGACGACGGCCCAGATGTGGAGGTCCTGAGGATCCGCGATCTCATCGGCCGTGACGGCGAAGGGGCCGGTCGGGGTGAAGCCGTCGAACGACTTGCAGCGCGACCACTGCGCCTCGGAGAACTGCACGTTGCGCGCCGTGATGTCGTTGACGACGGTGTAGCCCCATACGTGCGACAGGGCCTCGGCCTCTGCGACGTCCTTCGCCGGGGTGCCGATGAGCACCCCGAGCTCGGCCTCGTAGTCGACGGCCTCGCTCAGCGCGCGCGGCCAGGAGGTGGTCTGCTCATGGCCGGTGAGCGAGTTCGGCCACAGCGTGAACACCGTCGGCGCCGCGTCGGTCTTCAGACCGAGTTCGCTGGAGTGCGCGGCGTAGTTGAGTCCCACGGCGAGCACCGCCGGGGGAGCGATGACGGCGGATGCGTAGTCCCAGCCGTCGAGCGGATGCCGGGGCGCCTCGCCGTCGGCGACCGCCGAGCGCAGCGCGGCGAGAACCGGCTCACCGCCCTCGATCAGCTGCTGCAGAGTCGCAGGAGGGTCGGTGAGGAGATCGGAGACGAGGATGGCGTCGGCCCCCTCCACCACTGCGAGATGCACAGTCGAGGAGTCGGCACGGCGCAGATGAGCGAACCGCATACTCCTACGCTATCCGGTGCCGCCCCGGATCGGCTGGAGGAAGTCGCCAGACCCGGGCGGAGGAGCTTGTTCGCCATATGCTTTCGCTATGAGTTCCGGAGGACCGTCCCAGCCATCGCCCTACTCGCCGCCGCCCGCACAGCCGCAGCAACAGGGACAGCAGCCGCAGCACGGGCAGCCGCCGCAGTACTCGGCCCAGCAGTACGCGCAGTCGAACTACATGCCGCCGCAGTTCGCGCAGCAGCCCGTGTACGCGTCGGTGCTCGCGCAGCCGACCCCGTACTCGCCGCCGGCTCCTGCCGCGCCGTCGCCGGCACAGGGACTTCCCCCTCTTCCGCCCGGGCGACGGGGCGGCCGGATCGCTCTCTACTCGCTCTTCGGCTTCCTCGGTCTGCTGATGCTCGCTCTCGTGGCGTATTTCGGCCTGTTCCTCGGAGCGGCGGCGTCGGTCATCGGCCTGGTGCTCGCTCTCGTGCCGCTGGCCATCGTCTTCTTCGTCGTGCGCATGATCGACCGGTGGGAACCGGAGCCCAAGTCGCTGGTGTTCTTCGCGATCGCGTGGGGAGCCATCGCCGCGGTGGGCCTCACCCTGCTGGTCGATCTCGGTCTCACCGCGGTCCTCGGATTCCGCGACGAGGTGGCGGGAGCAGTGGTCCAGGCCCCGATCGTCGAGGAGTTCTGGAAGGGCATCGGCGTCTTCCTGATCTTCCTGATCGCGCGCCGATCGTTCGACGGTCCGGTCGACGGCGTCGTCTACGGTGCGCTGGTCGGCGCCGGCTTCGCCTTCACCGAGAACATCCAGTACTTCGCGATCAGCCTCATCGAGGGTGGCGGCGGGCAGCTCACCGTGACCTTCATCCTGCGGGCGATCATGTCGCCGTTCGCGCACGCGATGTTCACCTCGCTCACGGGCCTGGCTATCGGCCTCGCGGCCCGTCGCCACGCCTCCAGCGGCGCGGCGCTCGGATTCGGCATCCTCGGCATGCTCGGCGCCATGCTGCTGCACGGCCTGTGGAACGGATCGTCCTTCGTGAACTTCTTCCTGCTGTACTTCGTGCTGCAGGTTCCGCTGTTCGTCGGCTTCATCTTCGGCATCATCGCGTTGCGGCGGGAGGAATCGCGCCTCACCAGGGCGCGACTCGGCGACTACGCCTCCGCCGGATGGTTCACCCCCGAGGAGGTCACGATGCTGGCGACGCCGGCCGGGCGTAAGACCGGGCTGGCCTGGGCATCGCAGCTGCGCGGCGACCGACGTCCCCTCATGCGGCAGTTCATCAAGGACGCGACGATGCTCGCCTCCGTGCGCCAGCGGGCGATCACCGGCCGCGACCCGATGGCCCCCGCCGACGAGCAGGCGCTGCTCGCGCGCACCCGTGCGGCGAGGGCGGCCCTGCTGGCGTACTGATCGCCGCGGCGGGGGAGTGATCGCCTCGAGCGGTGTCGGGTCTGCCGTGGCAAAGACTCAGCGCCCGGTGCTGCGGCGATGCCTGCATGTCTACCGGGCGCTGAGTTGATCTGTAAACAGGGTGCACCCGGTATCGACGGGTGTCAAGACCTTCCGCGCTCGTGAGGGCGGTCGCGCTGCCGGGGCGAGCGGGCAGGTTCTGACGTGTTCGCTGTGAGCGGGCGCCGTCGCGTTGACCCTGCCCCCGGTGCTCGGGTTGGATGGACATCATGACTGATCGCACAAAGCCTGAGTTCGACGCCCCCACCGGCCCCGCACCCGCGGAGCTCGTGGTCCGCGACATCATCGAAGGAGACGGGGCCGAGGCGAAGCCCGGCGACACCGTCACCGTGCACTACGCCGGAGTCGAGTTCGAGTCCGGTGAGGAGTTCGATTCCTCGTGGGGTCGTGGTGAGACCATCCAGTTCCCGCTGCGCGGCCTGATCCAGGGATGGCAGGACGGAATCCCCGGCATGAAGGAGGGCGGCCGACGTGAGCTCGTCATCCCGCCGCACCTCGCCTACGGTCCCGTCGGCGGTGGGCACTTCCTCTCCGGCAAGACGCTCATCTTCATCATCGACCTCGTGAAGGTCGGCTGACACCGACGAGCGACGAAGGCGCCGCACCCCGTCGGGGTCGGCGCCTTCTGCGAACGCGGACGACATTCGTCGCATACAGCGGAATATATGCGTACGCATGTAAGTTGTTACGCGTGACGCCGTGAACACGGCCCCTCATCCCTGCCGCCACCCGCGGCCCCCGTCTCCCGAGGAGAAAACCATGACCAGCATCGACATCCCGGGCTACCGTCCCGGCACCTACGTCCTCGACCCCGCCCACAGCGAGGTCACCTTCAGTGTCCGCCACATGATGATCTCCAAGGTGCGCGGCACCTTCGGTGTGAAGAGCGCGACGCTCACCGCCCCGGAGAACCCCCTCGAGACCACGGTCGAGGCCAGCGTCGACGTCACGTCCGTCGACACGAAGGACGAGGGCCGCGACCAGCACCTCCGCTCCGCCGAGTTCTTCGACACCGAGAACTTCCCGACCATGGACTTCGTCTCCACCGGTGCACGCGCCGAGAAGGGCGAGCTGTTCGTCGACGGTGACCTCACGATCCGCGGCATCACCAAGCCCGTCACGTTCGAGGTCGACTTCGGCGGCTTCGGCTCCGACCCGTGGGGCAACTACAAGGCGGGCGCGTCGGCGAAGGCCGTCATCAACCGCGAGGACTTCGGTCTGACCTGGAACGCCGCACTCGAGACCGGCGGCGTGCTCGTCGGCAAGGACGTCACGATCAACCTCGACCTGCAGGCGGCTCTGCAGCAGGACTGATCCCGCATCGCATCGGAGGACCCCGGGCCCGTGAGGGCTCGGGGTCCTCTCTGCATCCGGGGCCTGAGCGTTCGGAGTCTGCTCGCGTCGTGCGACGGGGTGGATGCCTGGTAGACTCGACAGGTTGCCGTTTGATCGGCCGCGGATAAAGAGAGCTCACGCATCAGGCGTCGGGCACCGCGCAACAAGCAGAGAGGGGATCGAATCTATGGCACTGGAAGCAGACGTCAAGAAGGCGATCATCGAAGAGTACGCGACGCACCCCGGTGACACCGGATCCCCCGAGGTGCAGGCCGCGATGCTGACGCAGCGCATCAAGGACCTCACCGAGCACCTGAAGGAGCACAAGCACGACCACCACTCGCGTCGTGGCCTCTTCCTGCTCGTGGGTCAGCGCCGTCGTCTGCTCGGCTACCTCCAGAGCGTCGACATCGAGCGTTACCGCTCGCTGATCGCTCGCCTGGGTCTCCGCCGATAACGCAGAGCGCTCGCGTGTACAATCGCGCAAAACATTCTTGAGAAGGCCGTCCCAGGTGTGGGGCGGCCTTCGTCATATCCGGGGTTGATCTCTCGATCGCTTTCCAGTAGGAAAGTAATGTGCTTTCCTACTGGAAAGCGATCGGAGGACACACGATGGAGCAGAAGCCGGTCCAGGGACAGGAGGCGCTCGCACCGCCGAGCGCGGAGCTCGCCCAGAGTTATCTCGACGAGGCGGATGCGGTGGTGCATCGACGCGGGCGTGTCGTCGATCGGCGAGGGCTGGCGTGGTTGCAGATCGCGAACGCCGTCATCACCGCCGTGTACCTCGTCGCGATGGCGGCGGCCCTGCGTGGCGACCATCACGCGGGGGCGAGCCAGGTGATGCTCTTCGGGTTCCTCCTGTGGGGGCAGCTGGCCAGCGGCATCGCGCAGCGCAATGGGATGCAGTGGCGCCTGACGCGGTCGCGTTGGCTGCTGTGGGTCTCAGGCGCGGTGTTGACGGTCGCGGCACTCGTCGTATTCGGCTTCGTGGTCTGGGATCCCCGATTTCCGACGATCGGGATGTGGATCCCTGCCGCGCTCGTGCTCATCGGGTATGGCGGCTACGGGGTGGTGCAGCTCGCTCGGGCAGCTGATGACGGTCCCCCTCCACGGTCGCATCCTGCCCCGCTACCGCGCGGCGTGCGGTGGGGAACGATCGGCGTCGGCGTCGCCGTCGGTGTGCTTGCGATGCTCGGGTCCTCGTCGGACGGGAATCTCACGAGCGCGCTGCTCTTGCTCGTCGTGCTGATGTTGTTCGCCTGGCTCATGGCGGGACGCACGGAGATGGGGCTCCCGGCCGTCGGTGCCTCCTGGCGCTGGCCTCACCTCGCTGCCTTCGCCGTATCCGCCTCCGTGCTGTCGCTGGCGGTGCTCGTCGATGACATTCCGGTTCTGGTCGGCGTGCTGAGCGGTCTGGGCATCATCGCGCTGTTCATCGCCGTCTCGTTCGCCCCCGGACGTGATCTGCGTGAGTGAGAGTCCATCTCGGCCGCACCCGCGGACCAGGCTCGACGACAACTTCGCGTCTCCGATCCGCTTCTCGCTCCTGGCATCGCTCGGCGACGGCGTCGAACTGGATTTTGCGGCGTTGCGCGAGATCCTCCAATGCGGTGATTCGCCATTGAGCAAGGCCATCTCGCACCTTCAGGCCGCGGAGTACGTTGTCGCCCGCAAGGGTAGCCTCGGCAATCGCCCACGCACGTGGGTCCACTCGACAGCGGCCGGTCGCGCGGCTTTCGCCGGCCACCTCCAGGCGCTGCGGGAGATCGTCGCGCTCGGCGGCGGCCCCTCGCTCTGATCGGTTCAGTTCCGGGGCGACACCAGGTCGGGGTGGTGGATCGCCGCGACATCGGGATGCGCGCGAAGGCGCGACTTCATCGCGTTCTCGCCATAGGTCGCGTGGATGGGGTTGCTCGGGTCCTCGGTGATCCCGGTCGCCTCGGCGGCGAGATCCGCGGGGAGCTCGAGCAGAGGCAGCTGCTGATCCAGCGCGGGGTTGAAGAAGAACGGGATCGAGATGCGCTCCTCGGGGGCGCGAGGCGAGATCACCCGGTGGTTGGTCGCCTTGAGGTAGCCACCGGTGGCGTACTCCAGAAGCTCACCGATGTTGACGACGAAGGCGCCGGGGACCGGCGGTGCGGACACCCATTCGCCGTCGCGCTCCACCTGGAGACCGCCCTTGCCCGGTTCGACCCACAGCAGCGTGAGCACGCCCGAGTCCTTGTGCGCGCCGACGCCCTGCTGCGGCTCGGGGTCGTGCGTGCCCGGATAGCGGACGATCTTGATGAGGGTCGACGGGTCGTGGAAGGGCTCGTCGAAGTAGGACTCGTCCGCCCCCAGGGTGAGCGCCCACGCGCGCAGCAGCTTGCGGGCGATCTCGGTCAGGGTGTCGTGCCATTCGGTGACGACGGCCTTGAGTTCGGGCTGCGCGGCGGGCCACAGATTCGGACCGGTCAGCCGATTGAAGGCCGGGCCTCCCTCGAGGGGCTCGCGCTCGGGGCCGATGTCGATCTGCTCCCGCCAGTCGACCTTGCCCTGCGTGCGCTCTCCGCCGATACGCGTGTAGCCGCGGAAGTGCGGACTCTTCACGTTCTCGATGGCGAGCTTGTCCTCCTCCGGCAGCGCGAAGAAGTCGAGGGCCGCACGATGCAGGCGTTCCTCGAGAGCGGGGGAGATGCCGGTGCCCGTCAAGTAGAAGAACCCCACGTCATGGGTCGCGGCGCGCAGATCGTCACGGAACCGCGCCGCGGCCTCGGGGCCGGCGTCGAGCTGGGACAGGTCGAGGATGGGGAGCGAGAGATCAGCCATGACCCGAGCGTAATTCGGCCCCGTCGCGGGTGGCGCTGTGTTGCGTCGCGTTACCCGTGGGCGGCCCGGTGGGCGTGTGGTGAAACACGCATGGGCGGTGGTGCTAAAGTCTCTGGAGGTAAGGGATGCCTTACCTCATTTCTTGTGTCAGAGAGTGTTCCTCCGTGCTCGCCACCTTCCTCATCGGCCTCCGTGAAGGCCTCGAAGCCGCACTCGTCGTCGGCATCCTCGTCGCCTACCTCCGTCGGCTCGGACGCGGCGATGCGCTGCCGAGGCTCTGGACCGGAGTCGGCCTCGCCATCGCCCTGGCGCTGGGCATCGGGGCGATCCTCACCTTCGGCGCCTACACGCTCACCTTCGAAGCGCAGGAGCTGATCGGCGGTCTGCTCTCCCTGCTCGCGGTGGGCATGGTCACCTGGATGATCTTCTGGATGCAGAAGGCCGGCCGCACCATGAAGGCGACCCTCGAGGGCGGGCTCGACCGGGCGCTCACCCAGGGCGGCATCTGGGCGCTGATCGCGATCGGGTTCGTCTCCGTCGCACGCGAGGGCATCGAGACCACGCTTCTGCTGTGGTCGATGCTGCAGTCGTTCGGTGACGCACCGACCGCGCTCATCGGTGCCGTCCTCGGCCTGCTCGTCGCCGTGGTGGTCGGCTGGCTTCTCGCGCGCGGTGCGGTGCGACTCGACCTCCGTCGGTTCTTCACCTGGACGAGCGGATTCCTGGTCATCGTCGCGGCCGGTGTCCTCGCCTACGCCGTCATGGATCTGCAGGAGGCCGGAGCGCTGCCAGGGCCTTTCACGGCCGCGGCACCGATCGACGCGGTCACGGGCGCCGTGGCGCTCGGCTGGGCTGCCTTCCCCTTCGGCTGGGCCTTCGACGTCACGAGCGTCATCGCTCCGGACAGCGCCTGGGCGACCGTCCTCCAGGCGACCGTCGGCTTCATGCCGCGCATGACCTGGCTGCAGGTCGCCGCGTGGTCGGTGTACATCCTCATCGTCGGATTCTTCTTCGTTCGCGGGCTGCGATCCCGTCGCCCCGCCACCCCTCGCCCGTCTGCGACCGTGTCCTCGGACAGCGGCGCGACGGCCACCCTCACCCAGCAAGGAGCAGCATGACCACCTCTCGTCGAATCCTCGGTGCCGTCGCCGCAGCAGGCGCGGCCGGGCTCGTCCTGAGCGGATGCGTCGCGAAGAGCGACGTCGCCTCCGGTGCGGCGTTCGATGTGTCGTCGACGGATTCCGCGTGCGCCGTGTCCGGTGCCACGGCGGCGAGCGGCACCCTGACCTTCGACGTGAAGAACGACAGCGGGCAGACGTCCGAGTTCTACCTCCTGGCTGAGGACGGCCTGCGCATCGTCGGCGAGGTCGAGAACATCGCGCCGTCCGCGTCGCGCACGTTGACCGTCGTCGCCCAGCCCGGGAAGTACTTCACCCTGTGCAAGCCGGGCATGATCGGTGAGGGCGTCGGCAAGTCGGAGTTCACGGTCACCGGAGACCGGGTCGAGGTCGCCGGTGAGGACTCCGAGCAGAAGCAGCAGGCAGTGGACCTCTACGCCGCCTTCGTGAAGGATCAGGTCGGACAGCTCGTGCCCTCCGTGGAGGAGCTCGTCGCCGCGTACGAATCGGGCGACGACGAGACCGCGCGCACGCTCTTCCCGCAGACGCGCGCCTTCTACGAGCGCATCGAGCCCGTCGCCGAGGCGCTCGGAACACTAGACCCCCGCATCGACTACCGCGAGGTGGACGCCGTGGCGGAGGGGCTCGACTGGACGGGCTTCCACCGCATCGAGAAGGACCTGTGGGTGCCGGCGCAGGATGCGCTCAACGCCGACGGCGAGACGCCGGCCTGGCAGGACTGGGCGCCGTCGACGCCCCAGGAGCGCGCGGACTACGGCGACCAGCTGATGGCCGACGTGCAAGAGCTGTACGAGTACGTGCACTCCGATGACTTCACCACGGCGCTGGACGATCAGGGCATCGGCGGGATCTCCAACGGCGCCATCGCGCTGCTCGACGAGGTCGCGACGGGCAAGATCTCGGGCGAGGAGGACTGGTGGTCGGGCACCGACCTCTACGACTTCGCGGCGAACGTCGAGGGGTCGAAGATGGCGTTCTCCCTGGTCCAGGACTTCGCGACGGCGCAGGGCGACGACGGCGCCGCGCTGGTGTCCGAGATCGAGGACGGATACACCGCCCTCGAGGGGTCTCTGGCGGCCCATGGCTCCCTCGCCGACGGATTCGTCGGCTACTCGGAGCTCACGGATGCCGACAAGCGCGAGTTCACCGATCTCATCAACGCCCTCGCGGAGCCGCTGTCGCAGCTCACCGGCACGGTCCTCGACTGATCCGAAGGGTACGGTCTCGCACGTGGACGAACGATCGAACGACGCCGCAGCCGCGGACTCCGTGCCGGTGCCGGATCCTGCGGCCTCGGCACCCTCGTCGGGTGGTCTGAGCCGGCGAGGTCTGCTCGGACTCGCGCTCGGCGGCGGGGTCGCATCCCTCGCGGCAGGCGTCGGAGCGGGCTTCGTCGGTGGTGCCGCGGTGGCGAGGGCGGAGGCGGTCGAGGACGCGCAGCGAGCATACGACTTCTTCGGTGCGCATCAGGCGGGCATCACCACGCCCGTGCAGGAGCATCTGCACTTCGCCGCGTTCGACATGATGCCCCGGACCGACCGCGACGACCTGATCTCGCTGCTGCAGGACTGGTCGTACGCGGCCTCCAGGATGGCTGCGGGACTCGAGGTGAGCGCCACCGGCGCTGTCGGCGGGGACGCCGAGGTGCCGCCCGACGACACCGGCGAGGCGCTGGGCCTGCCGGCAGCGTCGCTCACGATCACGATCGGCTTCGGACCGAGCCTGTTCGAGAACGAGGAGGGGGATCGCTACGGCATCGCGGCGCGGCGACCCGAGGGGCTCGAACGGCTGCCGGCGTTCCTGGGCGATGACCTCGACCCGCAGTCCTCCCACGGCGACCTCTGCATCCAGGCCTGCGCCGACGACCCGCAGGTGGCGGTGCACGCGATCCGCAACCTCAGCCGCATCGCCTTCGGGCGCGCACGGCTGCGCTGGTCGCAGCTCGGCTTCGGCAAGACGTCGCGCACGACCTCGGCGCAGGCCACTCCGCGCAATCTCTTCGGCTACAAGGACGGCACGGCCAACATCCTCGCGGACGACGCCGACGCCCTCGCGGCGCACGTCTGGGTCGGTGCGGACGACGAGCCCGCCTGGTTGGCCGGTGGGTCGTACCTCGTGGCCCGCAGGATCGCGATGCTGATCGAGACCTGGGACCGGGTGCGCCTGTCGGAACAGGACACGATCGTCGGGCGGGACAAGGGCTCGGGCGCTCCTCTCTCCGGTGGTGACGAGTTCACCGCGCCCGACTTCGGCACCTCCGCCATCGACGCGAACTCGCACGTGCGGCTCGCGCACCCGGAGCAGAACGGAGGCATCCGCATCCTGCGCCGCGGCTTCAACTACGTCAACGGCAACAACGACCTCGGGCGCCTCGACGCGGGGCTGTTCTTCCTCTCGTACCAGCGGGATCCCGCGCAGTTCATCAGCCTCCAGCGAGCCCTCTCCACGGATCGCATGAACGAGTACATCCGACACGTGGGATCGGGTATCTGGGTGGTCCCGCGCGGCGCGCGACAGGGGTCCTACGTCGGCGCGGAGCTCTTCGCCTGACCTTCTCCGGAGTCAGACGTCGAGGAGGTCGGCGACGAAGGCCGCCATCGAGTCCGCTCCGAAGTGGTCGTCGGCGCTGATGGTCACCACCGCATCCCCGGCGAAGAGGATCAGCTGACCGTGTGCGCCGTGCAGTCGCCACTGGCGTCCGGGGCCGTCCCAGCCCGCGAGCGCATACCGCCGGTATCCGGGGTTCTCGCCCGAGGCGACCCAGTCGGAGTGCATCCCGTCGACGAGTTCCGCGGAGACGAGGCGCACGCCCTCCCATTCACCGCGGTCGCGGATGAGTCGTCCGAGTCTCGACATCTCCTCGGTGCGCAGAGCGATGCCGCTGCCGGCGACGACCCGACCCTGCGGGCAGCGCTCCCAGGCGATGTCGCCGAGACCCAGCGGGTCGAGCAGCCTCGGCCGCAGATACTCGAGGATGTCGCCGGTCCGCGACGCCAGCACCGCCATCGCGGTGTAGCTGCTGGCATTGGAGTACTGGAACACGCGTCCGCGCGCCGTCCGACCGAGGAACTCGCGGGCGAGATCGGGCCAGTCGGTCATCAGGGTCTCCGAGTAGGGAAGGTCGATGCCGCTCGACATCGTGAGCAGATGCCGGAGGGTCACCTCGTCGACACCGTCGCCGAGGACGACGTCCGGCACGTACTCGGCGACGGGTGCATCGAGCGAGACGAGTCCCTCGTCCGCGGCGATGCCGGCGGCGAGCACGCACACCGCCTTCGCCACGGAGTGGATCTCCTCGCGGACATCCTCGGTCCACCGGTGCTCGGCGACGTCGTCGCCGATGCGCACGTGCAGTCCGTGCGCGACGAAGCCCGTCGCGTCGCTCTGCTCGACGATGAGATCTCGGATCCGCTCGGCTCGGTTCACCGCTTCACACTCGCGTCCGGGGTCTGCCGGGGGCGACGGGAGCCGGTCGGGTCGCTGCGGTGGCCCTGCCTGCCGGTGAGCTCCGGATCGGCGAACAGCCAGCGCGGTCGGGGCTCGACGAGGGGGCGGAAGATCGACCGCACCGGCTTCGTCGCGAGAGCCAGGGCGAGGACGACCGACAGCAGGGTCACGAGCGGCAGCCACAGCCAGGTCGGATCGAGGTCGCGCAGCACTCCGGACTCTCGGAACGGGTAGAGCACGAAGGAGTGCAGCAGGAACACGTACATCGTGTACTGGCCGAACCGGGTCCACCAGTGGGTGCCGCGGGGGATGAGGGCGAAGAACGCGGCGCTGAGGATGACCGCAAGCAGCATCAACGCGATGCGCGCGCCACCCGCCCACCACTGCTCGCCGCCGAGATCCGCATACGCGTCCTCATAGAAGAACCACCGACCGAGGTCGACCTGCTTCCAGACGTCGATCCAGTTCCACGCCGCGAAGCCCGCGATCGCGAGCACGCACAGTGCTGTCGCCCTGACCCACCACGGGCGCACGTCGAGCAGGCGGAGGCGCGTGACGATGTCGCGGTCGCGCAGCCACCATCCCAGCGCGAAGAACGGCAGCAGTCCGAGGGTGCGTGACAGCGAGAACGTGCTGTCGACGTTGGGCAGATAGCCCACGCCCACCGAGATGATCACGGTCCACAGCAGCGGCCAACGCAGCAGGGCGAGATAGGGGAGGACCAGACGGAAGATCCCCAGCGCCAGCAGGAACCAGAGTGTCCACGACGGCTTGGTGAAGTTCGGATCCGCCTGTCCTTCGACGAACCACTTCGTCAGCGTCCAGAGGAACTCGAAGATGACGTAGGGGACGAGGATGTCGGTGATGACCCTCGCCATCTGCACCCGGGTGGGGGAGCCGGATTTCGAGAAGTAGCCGGAGATGATCGCGAATGCCGGCATGTGGAACGCGTACAGCGCGAGATACGCGGCGAGGGCGATGTCGGAGTCGTACGTGAGGCGCTGGATCGCGTGTCCGAGCACCACCAGCACGATGCAGGCGTACCGTGCGTTGTCCCAGAAGGGGACTCTCTTGCGCGGTCTCGGGGCGGACGTGGTGGCGGGGCTCGTCGGGTCGGCTCCGGTGCTGTGCATGCTCCGAGGCTACTCGGGGAATAAAGTTGCTGGCATCGCGTTGACTCAGATACATTCACATGAATAGAACCGGATGCGCGGCACCCGATTCGAGAAGACGGAGCAATCATGAGCGAGCAGGCAGGCGTCCCGGTGCAGTTCGGCATCATGTCGGTCAGCGACATCACCCGCGATCCCACGACCGGCAACACGCCGAGCGAGCAGGAGCGCATCAAGGCGACCCTGCGGATCGCCACGCACGCGGAGGAGGTCGGTCTCGACGTCTTCGCGATCGGCGAGCACCACAACCCGCCGTTCTGGTCGTCCAGCCCCACCACCTTCCTCGCTGCGCTCGCCGCGCAGACCGAGCGTCTGATCGTGTCGACCTCGACGACCCTCATCACCACGAACGACCCGGTGCGCATCGCCGAGGAGTACGCGATGCTCCAGCACGTGTCGGACGGCCGCATGGACCTCATGCTGGGTCGCGGCAACACCGGACCGGTGTATCCGTGGTTCGGCCAGGACATCCGCCAGGGCCTTCCGCTCGCGATCGAGAACTACGCGCTGCTGCACAAGCTGTGGCGGGAGGACGTCGTGGACTGGGAGGGCAAGTTCCGCACACCCCTGCAGGGCTTCACCTCGACTCCGCGTCCCCTCGACGGTGTCGCTCCCTTCGTCTGGCACGGCTCGATCCGTACACCGGAGATCGCCGAGCAGGCCGCCTACTACGGCGACGGGTTCTTCGCGAACAACATCTTCTGGCCCAAGGAGCACTATCAGCGTCTGATCGAGCTGTACCGTCAGCGCTACGCGCACTACGGACACGGCGCGCCGGAGCAGGCGATCGTCGGTCTGGGCGGTCAGGTGTTCATGGCGGCGAAGTCGCAGGATGCCGTGAACCGGTTCCGCCCGTACTTCGACAACGCCCCTGTGTACGGGCACGGTCCGAGCATGGAGGACTTCACCGAGATGACCCCGCTCACTGTCGGGTCGCCGCAGCAGGTGATCGACCGCTATGCCGCGATGCGCGAGCACTACGGGGACTATCAGCGGCAGCTCTTCCTCATCGACCACGCCGGTCTCCCTCTGAAGACCGTGCTCGAGCAGCTCGACATCCTGGGCTCCGAGGTCGTGCCGGTGCTGCGCAAGGAGCTGGCGAAGGATCGTCCGGCGAACGTCCCGGACGCGCCGACCCATGCGTCGCGGGTGCTGGCCGAGTTCGGCGACGGCCCGACGCGTCAGGCGCGGCCCGGAGCGAACCGGGGCGACAACCTCACGGGTGACTCGCCCTACCAGGACACGCCCGCTCCTGCCGGTTCCGCCTTCGGTCTGAGCCGGAAGGGTGCCTGAGATGGCCAGCCGTCGGATCGCGGTCGTCTCGGCCGGACTCTCGAACCCGTCGTCCACCCGCATGCTGGCCGATCGCCTCGCCGCTGAGACCGTCAAGGCGCTCGCCGGTCACGACATCGAGGCGACGGTCGACGTCGTCGAGCTGCGGGACTACGCGCACGACATCACGAACAACCTGCTCACGGGGTTCGCGCCGCCGGCGCTGGAGACGGCGATCAACACCGTGGTGTCCGCCGATGCGCTCATCGCGGTCACGCCGATCTTCTCCACGAGCTACAACGGCCTCTTCAAGTCGTTCATCGACGTGCTCGACCCCGACGCCCTCACCGGGATGCCCGTGCTGATCGGCGCGAACGCCGGCACGGCCCGGCATTCGCTCGCGATCGACTACGCGATCCGCCCGCTCTTCGCCTATCTGCATGCGGATGCCGTCTCGACGGGCGTGTTCGCGGCCTCCAGCGACTGGGGCGGGGCGGGCGACGACGTCGCCCCTCTCGCGAAGAGGGTGGAGAAGGGCGCGCGTGAGCTCGCCGAGGCCGTCGCCAGGCGGGACACCACCGAGGTCCTCGACCCGTACGATCCCGCGACCTACCTCGGCGAGGGCCGGTCGTTCGGTCACATGCTCGGCGGTCTCGCCGGCGAGTGACCTCGGCGTGCGCCGCTCGACGACGATCGAGCGGCGTACGCGCGGTCTCGGGACCGGGCCATGTCAGTCGCGTCCGTCTGTGCGCCGATTCCAGCCGTACTCGGTCTCCGGACGACCCCGCGCCCCGTACCGTGCACTGCGGATGACCACTCCGGACGCGGCGAGGTGCTCGAGATACCGACGCACCGAGACACGGGACATGCCGAGCCGCTCGGCAGCCTCGCTCGCCGACATCGCACCTCCGGAACGCAGCGCGCCGGTGACCTTCTGCAGGGTGGCGTCGGAGAGCCCCTTGGGGACGAGGACGGTGCCGGTGGCACGGCCCAGCAGGGCATCGATCTCCGATTGGGTGGCCTCGCCGTCGGTCGATCGCGCCTGCTCGCGATACGAGCGGTAGGCGGTCAGACGCTCCTGGAAGACCGCGAACGGGAACGGCTTGACCAGGTACTGATACACCCCCAGCGCGGCCATCTGCCGAACGCTCTCGGCGTCCCGCACACCGGTGATCGCGATCACGTCGATCGCCGTACCGCGGGCGCGAAGTGCGCGCAGGACGTCGATCCCCGAGCCGTCGGGCATGGTCAGATCGAGCAGGACGAGGTCGAACGGCCGATCCGACGGCTGCGCCAGCAGGGCCGAGAGCGCGGCGCGGGCTCCGGCGCACTCCCCGGCGACGACGAAGCCGTCGATCCGGTCGAGGTAGGACCGATGCAGTTCGATCGTCAGGGCGTCGTCGTCGACGAGCAGGGTGCGGATCATGCCGACGCCTTCCCCCGCGTCGGGGGGAGGACGACGCGGAAAGTCGTCGGATTCTCGGACACCGCAACAGTGCCCCCGGCCCCGAGCACCACCGAGCGGACCAGTGCGAGGCCCACGCCGCGTCCCTGCGTGTCCGCCTGCTTGGTCGAGAATCCCTGGACGAAGATCTGCTCGCGGAGCGGCGCGGGGATGCCGTGGCCGCTGTCCGAGACCTCCAGCAGGATGCCCCCGTCGGCGGACGTCTGCAGAGCGACCTCGACCCAGCGTGCCTCGGCCTCGCCCGCCGCATCCATGGCGTTGTCGATGAGGTTGCCGAGCACGGCGACGCTCTCGACCGCCGACAGCGGCGACCGCGGGGTGTCGGGATCTATGCGCACCCGCCAGTCGATGCCACGCTCCTTGGCCTGCGACGCCTTGCCGAGCAGCAGCGCGCCCACCGCAGGGTCGCCGGCGCGACGGGCCGTGACCTGGTCGACCAGGGATTGGCTCTGCCGCGACGTCTCGGTCAGGATCTCGATCGCCTCGTCCGTGCGTCCGAGCTCGAGCAGGGCGACAGCGGTGTGCATGCGGTTCCCGTGCTCGTGGGTCTGCGCCCGGATCGCGTCGCCGAGGGTGCGCAGGGACTCGTACGACGACACCGCGTCGCGCACCTGCCCCGGCGGCAGATCCCCGGCGATCCGGCGTGTGAACCGGCGAGCCGCCAGAGCTCCGAGCGCCCCGAAGGCGACGAGCCCCGCGGTGATGCCGAGGGAGAGGGGGAGCCTGCGCACCAGGGTCTCCGAGATCGATTCGATGGTCACGCCAGAGGAGACCCAACCCACCGCGGCGCCGCCGGGCCCGATCACGGGCACGATCGTGCGCACGGACGGGCCCAGCGTCCCGGTGAACACCTCCGTCAACGGGCGCGGGGCATCGGGGATGGTGCCGAGGTAGCGAGCGCCGATCTGATCGAGATCCGGATGCGTCACGCGCGTGCCGTCCAGGGTCATGATCGTCACGAAGTCCAGGCCCGCATCGGCGATGACGTCCAGCGCGTAGGGCTCGAGTGCGACGCTCGTCGCCGTGAGATCGTCGCCCCCGAGCATGTCGACCACGAGCGGGGAGGATGCGACGGTCGCCGCCGTCGCGGCCGTGACCCGTTCGGCCTCGGAATGGGTGGCCCGCTGGGCATCCACCACCAGGAACACCGCGACCAGCGCTCCGAGGACGATCGCCGCGACCAGCAGCACGAGGAAGACCCGTGAGGCGATGCTGCGCGCGGGTCTCATCGGGTCCTTCCGATCGGCGGTGATCGCGGGGTCTGCGATCCCGGTAGTGACCAATACGACCACAAATGGTGCCGCGGAGGGAAGTCGGCGACGGTGAACACACCGACAGGCGACGACGCCGTCGGTCATGAGACGACGACGTTCATGATCAAGGAGGAAAACATGGCCATCACGACGGGGTTCTCCCTTCCCGGTTTCAATTCTCGCCGCGGCAAGCAGGCCTGGGACAGGCACACCTGGCTGTACGTGTCGGTGATCATCGCGGTCGTCCTCGGCGCGGCGGTGGGTCTGCTCTGGCCGCAGGTCGGTCAGAGCCTGGAGCCGATCGGCAAGGGGTTCGTGTCGCTCATCAGGATGATGATCGCCCCGATCATCTTCTGCACGATCGTGGTGGGCGTCGGATCGATCGCCAAGGCCGCCACCGTCGGCAAGATCGGCGGGCTGGCGCTGCTGTACTTCATGGTCATGTCGACGTTCGCCCTCGCGATCGGCCTCGTCGTCGGCAACATCATCCACCCCGGATCCGGCCTCGACATGGCCAACTCGAACTACGACGCGACCGACACCGAGGCGAAGACCACGACCGAGTTCGTCCTCGGCATCATCCCCACCACGTTCTTCTCCGCGTTCACCGGTGAGAGCGTCCTCCAGGTGCTGTTCATCGCCCTCCTGGTCGGCTTCGCCCTGCAGGGACTCGGGGAGAAGGGTGCCCCGATCATGGATGCGGTGAAGAACCTGCAGAAGCTGGTGTTCCGCATCCTCGGGATGATCCTCTGGCTCGCGCCGCTCGGTGCCTTCGGCGCGATCGCCGCGGTCGTCGGCAAGACCGGCGTGGCCGCGATCTGGAGCCTGGGCGTGCTCATGATCGCGTTCTACATCACCTGCATCCTGTTCATCGTCGTCGTGCTGGGGACGCTGCTCTACGCGGTCACCCGCGTCAACATCTTCAGCCTCGTGAAGTACCTCGCCAGGGAGTACCTCCTGATCGTCGGCACGTCGTCGTCAGAGTCCGCACTGCCCCGACTGATCGCGAAGATGGAGCACATCGGCGTCTCGAAGCCGGTCGTCGGCATCACCGTGCCGACCGGATACTCGTTCAACCTCGACGGCACCGCGATCTACCTGACGATGGCCTCGCTGTTCATCGCCACCGGCATGGGCCAGCCGATGACGATCGGTGAGCAGATCGGTCTGCTCGTGTTCATGATCATCGCCAGCAAGGGCGCCGCCGGGGTCACCGGTGCAGGGCTCGCGACCCTCGCCGGCGGTCTGCAGGCCTACCGCCCCGACCTGGTCGACGGCGTCGGCGTCATCGTCGGCATCGACCGCTTCATGTCGGAGGGGCGTGCGCTCACCAACTTCACCGGCAACGCGGTCGCCACCCTGCTCATCGGCACGTGGACGCGGCAGATCGACCGTGACCGCGTGACGCAGGTGCTGAGCGGCCGGATCCCGTTCGAGGAGTCGCAGCTCGACGGCGTCGACGAGCACGGCATGGTCGACGAGGAGAAGGCCGTCGACGTGCAGGGGCTCAAGGAGTCCGCCCTCGATGAGATGGCGGCCAAGCAGGCACGGGCACGGGCCCGCGAGATGCGCGGCTGAACCCGAGTCGAGGAGAGGGATGCGGGAGTCGGCGATTCGTCGGCTCCCGCATCCGTGCGGTCAACCGCTCTTGCGTCGGAACTCGCGCCGCGTCTGCGGGGCCGCTGCGCCGTGGACGGCGGAGTCGCCATCCAGGTGCGACTCGCCCTGACGGTGGTGCGCGTTCTTCTTCTCGAGCGCTTCCTTGAACTTGCGCTTCATGTCCTCGGTGGAGGAGGCGCCTTCTTCGGTGCTCATGCCCGCAAGCCTAGGCCACGTCGCTGCGCGGCGGCCGAGCGGAGTCCGACGATCCGCGTCGTCCGCGTCGTCCGCGTCGCACCGCGAGGTCGATCACCGCACCGAGACCGAGAGCCACGGCGACAGAGACGACGACGGCCACCACCGGACCCCCGGGGATCACCGCGGCCACCACCGCGCCGACCGACGCCTGGTACGCGGCCCAGCCGAGAGCAGCCGTCGTCACGAGGGCGAGATACCGGCCGGGATGGATGCGCGAGGCACCGGCGACGAGGTTGATCGCCAACCGCGCGAAGGGGACGAAACGCGCCGTGAAGAGCACGCTCGCCGTGCCGCTGTCGAGCCGGAGCCCTGCCCAGTCCAGCGCCGCCCGGATGCGAGGGCGGCGCATCCACGCCCAGCGCTCGAGACCCACGCTGCGTCCGATGAGGTAGCAGGCGATGTCTCCCAGGGCCGCTGCCGCTCCCGCGCACCCGATGACCGCCCACAGCGAGGGTGACCCCGATGACGCGGCGATCGCGCCGAGGACGGTCACGGCGATCTCCCCGGGCACGACCACCAGGAAGGCGTCGCCGAGCACGAGGAGGCTCATGACGGGGAGGGCCCAGGGGCCGGTGAGCAGATCGAGCGGCACCCCTCCACAGTGCGCGCCGGAGGTGAACGGCAACCAACGTCGGGATAACCGGTGACCGGCGCTCCAGCATCCGGTGAACTTCTGGTGGCAGCAGCCCGTTCGCGCCTCAGCCGGGGCCGACACCGGGCATCCTGGGCGGGTGAGAGTCGCGATCGTGACCGAGTCCTTCCTTCCGCACATGAACGGTGTCACCGGATCCGTGCTGCAGATCCTCCGGCACCTCGAGCGCACGGGCCATGAGGCGCACGTGCTCGCACCGGATGCCGTCGGCCTGCCGACCGAGATCTCCGGTGCGGCCGTCGAAGCCATCCCGAGCCTGGCGCTCCCCGGCTACCGCAACGTCAGGGTGGGGACCTCGCCTGCGCATCGCGTGGCGGCCTCCCTCCGACGGTTCGAGCCCGACGTCGTGCACCTCGCCTCGCCGTTCGCGCTGGGATGGCGAGGTGCGCTCGCCGCAGAGCGTCTGGACGTGCCCTCGGTGGCGGCCTATCAGACCGATGTCGCGGCGTACGCGGCGAGATACCGGGTCCCGGCGACCACGGGGCTCGCCCACACCCACATCGCGCGCCTGCACCGGCGCGCGACCCTCACGCTCGCGCCCTCGGAGGACGCCGCGCTCCGACTCGCCGACCTCGGAGTCGATCGGGTCAGGCGATGGGGCAGGGGAGTCGATGCGGAGCGCTTCCAGCCGATGCGCCGGAGTGTGCAGCTGCGTGCCGAATGGGGTGCCGAGACGGTGATCGGCTACGTCGGCCGACTCGCTCCGGAGAAGCAGGTGGAAGACCTCGCGGTGCTGCAGGACATCCCCGGGGCGCGCCTCGTGATCGTGGGAGACGGGCCGACCCGACCCCGACTGGAAGCGCTGATGCCGAGCGCGGTGTTCCTCGGGCATCTCGAGGGGGATGCGCTCGCCGCCGCGCTGGCGTCCTTCGACGTGTTCGTGCACCCCGGCGAGAGCGAGACCTTCGGACAGACGCTCCAGGAGGCGCACGCCAGCGGAGTGCCTGTCGTCGCCACCGGACGCGGCGGGCCGCTCGACCTCGTGCGGATGGGGATCGACGGATGGCTCTACCGCCCCGGAGATCTCGACGATCTGCGCATGCGCGTCGCCGATCTCGCCGGCGACGTCCGAAAGCGCAGAGCGTTCGGGGCCGCCGGGCATCAGGCCGTGCAGGGACGCAGCTGGGCCAGCGTCTGCGACCAGCTGCTGGGGCACTTCGACGAGGCGACCGCACTGCAGGCCGTCGACGCGGGAGCGCGTGCTCGCCGCAGGACCAGACCCGAGCCGTCTCGGCCGATCGTCGCCCGTCGCTGGCAGCGGTACGTCGCGCTGGGGGACTCGCTCACCGAGGGGCTGTGCGACCCCGGACCCGAGGAAACCCTGCGCGGCTGGGCGGACCGGCTGGCGCTGCTGCTCGCGTCCAGGGGAGGACTGCACTATGCCAACCTCGCCATCCGCTCGAAGCGCGTGCGCGATGTCTGCGAGATCCAGCTGCCGCGGGCGATCGAGCTCCGTCCCGACCTCGTGTCGGTGCTCATCGGGGCCAACGACCTCGTGAAACCCCGTGTCGACGTGCCCGCGCTCGCCGCAGAGCTCGAGAGCGCCGTGGCCCGCCTCCGCGGCATCGGCGCCGACGTGGTCCTGGTCACGCCCTTTCTCCCCGACCGCCGTGCGGCAGCGGTCTACGCCGCGCGCTTCGCGTCGTTCGCCACCGCACTGGCCGGTATCGCGGCACGCACCGGCGCGATCCTGATCGATACCGATCTGCATCCGACGCTGCCCGAGCGTCCCCACTGGGGTGAGGACCTCGTGCATCTCAGCAGCCGCGGTCATCGCTTCCTCGCGTACCGGGTGGGGGAGGTGCTCGGCGTCCCGCACGCCGATGCGCTCGGTGCGCTCGACGCGTCGCTCCATGAGGACGAGGCGATCAGTGCCGGGCTGTGGTGGCGTCGCCACGCGCTGCCCTGGGTGTGGCGACGCCTGCACGGCCGTGCGGCCGGAGACGGCCGGGTCGCGAAGCACGACGACTACGTCTACCTCGGGCGCTCGCGAGCGCCGCGCGGGGTCAGCGTCGGCTGATCGTCGGTGCGGCTGCGAGTCAGCGGCGACCCATGCCGTGATACGACCAGCCGGCCGCGCGCCAGAGATCGGCGTCGAGGCAGTTCCTGCCGTCGATGATCACGCGCCCGGCGACGAGCGATCCCGCATGCTCGGGGGTGAGATCCCGGCGGTACTCGTCCCATTCCGTGACGATCACGACGGCGTCCGCGTCGCGCAGCGCGTCGTCGCGTTCGGCGGCGTACCCGAGCTGAGGGTGCGCGGCCGCCGCGTTGGCGAGCGCCGCCGGATCCGTCACCACGACGTCGGCGCCCAGCCCTCGCAGCCGCACAGCGACGTCGAGCGCGGGGGAGTCGCGGATGTCGTCGCTGAAGGGCTTGAACGCCGCGCCGAGCACCGCGACCCGTCGACCGAACACGAGCCCGCCCAGTGCGTCGACGACCAGCTGCACCGCCCTGTCGCGACGACGCAGGTTGATCGCGTCGACCTCGCGGAGGAACCCCACGGCCTCTCCGCGTCCCAGCTCCTCGGCGCGTGCCGTGAAGGCGCGGATGTCCTTGGGCAGGCACCCGCCGCCGAAGCCGATCCCCGACCCGAGGTAGCGTCTGCCGATGCGGGTGTCGTGGCCCAGCGCATCCGCGAGCAGTGCGACGTCGGCGCCCGCGGCCTCGGCGATCTCGGCCATCGCGTTGATGAACGAGATCTTGGTGGCGAGGAAGGCGTTCGCGGCTCCCTTGACGAGCTCGGCGGTCGCGAGATCGGTGACCAGGAACGGGCTGCCCGCGGTCACGGCGGAGGCATACGCCTCCCGCAGCAGCGTCGCGGCCCTGACGCCCTCGGCTCCGTCTGGTACGCCGACGACGAGTCGATCGGGTGTGAGCGTGTCGTGCACGGCCCAGCCCTCGCGAAGGAACTCGGGGTTCCACACCAGTGTCGCGCCCGTCTCGTCGACACGCGCGGCCAGTCGTTCCGCGGTGCCGACCGGCACCGTGGACTTGCCGGCGATGACATCGCCACGGCGGAGATGGGGGAGCAGCGACTCCACGGCCGCGTCGACGAAGCGCAGATCGGCCGCATGCCCGCCCGCGACCTGCGGGGTTCCCACGGCGAGGAAGTGCACGTCGGATCCGCTCGCGTCCGCCATATCGCTGCTGAACTGCAGGCGCCCCGACGAGAGGCCCTCGCGCAACAGCTCCTCGAGCCGTGGTTCGAAGAACGGCGCCGTGCCGCCCGCGAGCACCGCGACCCTGTGCTCGTCGACGTCGATACCGACGACATCGTGTCCGATCGAGGCCATCGCTGCGGCGTGCACGGCACCGAGGTACCCGCATCCGATCACTGACATGCGCATGTGCCCACGAGACCGGATGCTCCTCACGCGAGGGCGTCCGAGGGGTGAACGTCGCATGGACGGTGCATGTCGGAACAGCCGGGCGCCGAGCCCACGGGGCTTTTCGGGCCGCCGCTGATAGGCTGGAGGCGGTCGACGCGTGTCGACCGCATAACTTCATATCGACTCATGGAGCGATCGGCGGAGAGCTGGTCCCCTGTGGTGGGTTCCTCGGCGGGTCGCGTCGGGTGGCTTTCTACTGGTGGCCAGCGCAGGTGACATTCGCGGGAATGACCGCGCGCCCATATCCTGCCGCATCCGCTCCTTCATGAATACGCTCGCGCACCATACGGGTACGCGAGCCTAAACAAAGAAGGAGAGACCTCTTGGAAGGTCCTGAAATCACCGCCACCGAGGCCGTTCTCGACAACGGCCGCTTCGGCACCCGCACCATCCGCTTCGAGACCGGCCGCCTCGCGCAGCAGGCTCAGGGCGCAGTCGCCGCGTACCTCGACGGCGAGACCATGCTCCTCTCGGCCACCAGCGCAGGCAAGCACCCGCGCGAGGGCTTCGACTTCTTCCCGCTGACGGTCGACGTCGAGGAGCGCTCCTACGCCGCCGGCAAGATCCCCGGCTCGTTCTTCCGTCGTGAGGGCCGCCCCTCCACCGAGGCGATCCTCGTCTGCCGTCTGATCGACCGTCCGCTGCGTCCGTCGTTCGTCGACGGCCTGCGCAACGAGGTCCAGGTCGTCATCACGGTGATGTCGATCGCTCCCGGCGAGTACTACGACGCTCTCGCGATCAACGCGGCCTCCGCGTCGACGCAGATCTCGGGTCTGCCCTTCTCGGGTCCCGTCGCCGGTGTGCGCCTCGCGTTCGTTCCCGGCCACGGCGAGCACGCCGACCAGTGGGTCGCGTTCCCGAATGCCGAGCAGGTCGCAGAGGCCGTGTTCGACCTCATCGTCGCCGGTCGCGTCGTCACCAAGTCCGACGGCTCTGAAGACGTCGCGATCATGATGGTCGAGGCCGAGGCCACCGAGGGCAGCTGGAACCTGATCAAGGCCGGCGCCACCAAGCCCGACGAGACCATCGTCGCGCAGGGCCTCGAGGCGTCGAAGCCCTTCATCGCTCAGCTCGTCAAGGCTCAGGCCGAGCTCGCAGCGACCTCGTCGAAGGAGCCGGGCGTGTACCCGGTCTTCCCGGCGTACAGCCAGGAGGTCTACGACTTCGTCGCCGGCCGCTCCTACGACGAGCTCGTCGGCGTCTACCAGATCGCCGACAAGTCCGACCGTCAGGCTGCGGACGACGCGATCAAGGACCGCGTCCGGGCAGAGCTCATCGAGGCCACCGAGTCGGGTTCGCTCCCGGCCGGCGCCCCGCTGGAGTTCTCCGCGGCGTACAAGTCCGTGACGAAGAAGATCGTCCGCGGTCGCATCCTCACCGAGGGCGCTCGCATCGACGGCCGTGGCCTCGCCGACATCCGTCCGCTCGACGCCGAGGTGCAGGTCATCCCGCGCGTGCACGGATCGGCGATCTTCCAGCGCGGTGAGACCCAGATCCTGGGCGTCACCACGCTGAACATGCTCAAGATGGAGCAGCAGATCGACTCGCTGTCGCCCACCACGAGCAAGCGCTACATGCACCACTACAACTTCCCGCCCTACTCGACCGGTGAGACCGGCCGGGTCGGTTCGCCGAAGCGTCGCGAGATCGGGCACGGCTTCCTCGCCGAGCGCGCGCTCGTGCCGGTGCTGCCGAGCCGCGAGGAGTTCCCGTACGCGATCCGTCAGGTGTCCGAGGCGCTGAGCTCCAACGGCTCGACGTCGATGGGCTCTGTCTGCGCGTCGACCCTGTCGCTGCTGAACGCCGGTGTGCCGCTGCGCGCACCTGTCGCCGGCATCGCCATGGGCCTCGTCTCCGATGAGGTCGACGGTGAGACCCGCTACGCGGCGCTGACCGACATCCTCGGTGCGGAAGACGCTCTGGGCGACATGGACTTCAAGGTCGCGGGTACGGGTGAGTTCATCACCGCCATCCAGCTCGACACGAAGCTCGACGGCATCCCGACCTCGGTCCTCGCCGGTGCGCTCACGCAGGCCCGCGATGCCCGTCTGACGATCCTCAACGTCCTGAACGCCGCGATCGACGCGCCCGACGAGATGGCGCCCACCGCGCCTCGCGTCATCAGCGTGCAGATCCCGGTCGACAAGATCGGTGAGCTGATCGGCCCGAAGGGCAAGACGATCAACGCGATCCAGGACGAGACCGGCGCGCAGATCTCCATCGAGGAGGACGGCACCGTCTACATCGGCGCGACCGACGGACCGTCGGCCGAGGCCGCGCGCGCCCAGGTCAACGCGATCGCGAACCCGACCAACCCCGAGGTGGGTGAGCAGTTCCTCGGAACCGTCGTGAAGATCGCGACGTTCGGTGCGTTCGTCTCGCTGCTTCCGGGCAAGGACGGTCTGCTGCACGTCACCGAGGTGCGCAAGCTCGCCGGTGGCAAGCGCGTCGAGAACGTCGACGACGTCCTCTCCGTCGGACAGAAGATCCTCGTGAAGATCACGAAGATCGACGACCGCGGCAAGCTGTCGCTCGAGCCCGTCATCGACGAGGCTCCTGCGGATGCTGCGGCAGAGGAGTCCGCTGCGGAGTAATCCCCAGCGCTTCGACACGGAGCCCGGTCGTCCGTCAGGACGCCCGGGCTTCGTCGTCCCCGACGTGACCAAACCGTTATGGGAAGTTCGCTCGCCGTTCCCCGGATTGGTCGGCGAGTTCGCGGAACTCGCCTACTCTCGAAGTACGCACCGGGGGGTGTATTCGGGCAGTGATGCGGGCCGTGGTCCACGGCCGAAGCGGGGTGAGGATATGCGGTTGTTCGGCGTAGGCGCAGGAGCCTCGAACGACCGTGCGCAGGAGGGCGTGGCGGAGCATCCGTCGGCACCCATCCCGATCGTCGGACCCGGAATAGGGGAGGGCATCCGCGTCCCGCTCGGAGAGACGGGTTTCGAGACCTTCCCGCTCATGCTCGGCGCCGCGGAGTTCGGCTGGAACGTCGACCTGGAGACCAGTCACGGGATCCTCGATCGCTACGTCGAGTTCGGGGGGAATGCGATCCACACCGCCGACGGCTTCTCCGGCGGACGCAGCGAGCACATCATCGGCCAGTGGCTGCAGTCCCGCGGTCAGCGGGAACGCTCCGTCGTGAGCGTGCGCATCGGTGCGCACGCCGACAACCCGGGTCTCGGATCCGTCAACCTCGTTCGCGCCGTCGAAGGATCGCTCACCCGACTCGGAGTCGAGCGGATCGACGTGCTCTACCTCGACGCGACTCTCGACAGGACGACGAACCTCGAAGACACGCTGGCGACCGTCGAATGGATGGTCGACGCCGGGAAGATCGGCGCGCTCGGAGCCTTCGGCTTCGCACCCGAACGCCTCGTCGAGGCGCGGATCCTCGCCTCGGCCGGATACCCGCGCATCGAGGTCATCGACTCTCCGTACAACCTGGTCAGGCGTCAGCCGTTCGAGGGGGATCTGCGACTCGTCGCGGGTGCGCAGAGTCTCGCCGTGACCCCGTCGCATGCGCTGGAGCACGGATTCCTGTCGGGGCGGCACCGCAGCAAGGCGCTGGCCTCGAAGGGCGTGCGCGGAGAGCAGCTGCGCGGACATCTGAACCGCCGCGGCACCAAGATCCTCCGCGCCCTCGATCAGGTCGCCACCGAACTCGAGGTTCCCGTCGCCGCCGTGTCGATCGCGTGGCTGCTCGCCCAGCGCACGGTCGCTGCGCCGATCGTGAACGCCTTCGCCGCCGAGCACGTCGACGAGCTGATGCAGGGCGCCGGTGTGACGCTGTCGCGCGCACAGGTCGCAGAGCTCACTCGCGCCGGCAACTGAGCGGCGTCACGACGCTGTCATAGACCTGGCATAGGGTGGAGTGGAACCGACAAACGCTGTCGATGAAGCGAGCGAGTTGTGACGCATTACATATATCTGGTCAGACATGGCGAACATCAGGACGCCGAGCACGGCCTCGCCGACGGACCCCTGTCGCCCCGTGGTCAGCGCCAGGCCGAGCTGATCGCCGACCGCCTCTCGGGTCTTCCGCTCGACGCCGTCTGGCACTCGCCCCTGCTGCGGGCGAACGAGACGGCCAGGGCGATCGCTGCTCGCCTGCCGTCGGTCGACCCCGCACCGACGGCGCTCTTGTTCGACTGCGTGCCCACCGGCATGACCGACGAGACTCCCGCCGCGTACGAGCCGTTCTTCGGGGCCGTCACCGACGCCGAGCTCGAGGCCGGGCGGGCGCAGATGTTCGACGCCGTCAACGAGTTCCTGGTGCGCAAGCCGGGAGACGTCCACGAGGTCCTCATCACCCACAACTTCGTCATCTCCTGGTTCGTGCGCGAGGTGCTCGGAGCTCCGGAGTGGCGGTGGATGACCCTCAACCAGGCGCACTGCGGACTCACGGTCATCGCGCAGAAGCAGGGCAGACCGTGGACGCTGCTCACGCACAACGACACCGGCCATCTTCCGGTCGAGCTCCGCACCGGCATCCCCGACACGATGCCGGTCTGATCCTCCCGCCCTCGGCCCGCCGCCGGGGCAGGGAGCCGCAGCGAAATAGACTGGGCGCATGACCATCCAGGTAGCACTCGTCGGCGGCACCGGCAAGCTCGGCTCGATCATCCGCGCGGTGATCGACGACCTCGAGGGCTTCGAGGTGGGCCGCGTGCTCACATCGCGCAGCGATCTCGCCGAGCTGGACGGCGCCGGACTCGTGATCGACGCCACCACGCCCCAGGTGAGCATCGACGTCGTGCGCGCGGCGGTCGAGCGCCGCATCAACGTGCTCGTGGCGACCTCCGGCTGGTCGACCCAGCGGCTCGCACTGGTGCGTCCGCTCGTCGAGGACGCGGGTACCGGTGCCGTGTTCATCCCGAACTTCTCCCTCGGATCCGTGCTGGGGTCCGCCCTCGCCGCCGCGGCCGCACCGTTCTTCGGGTCCGCGGAGATCGTCGAGGCGCACCACGAGGCGAAGGTCGATTCCCCGAGCGGCACCGCCGTGCGGACGGCCGAGCTGATCGCCGCCGCCAGGGCGGAGCAGGGGCCGGTGAGCGCGCCCCACGCCGACCAGCGTGCCCGCGGTCAGCAGGTGGGCAGTGTGCCCATCCATTCCCTGCGCCGTCCAGGGGTGATCGCGAAGCAGGAGGTCGTGCTCGCGGGCCCCGGGGAGTCGCTCACCTTCACCCACGACACCGTCGAGCCCGCTCTCGCCTACGCGCCCGGCATCCGCCTCGCGGTGCCGTTCGCCGCGCAGGCCATCGGCGTGCACGTCGGGCTGGAGAGCATGATCGACATCGGCATCCGCTCATGATGTCGAGGATCGGCGTCGCCCTCATGGCCGCGGCGCTGCTGGTCTACCTCGCGGTCGCGATCTGGCTCGCGGTGATGTTCTTCGCCGTCGGGACCGCGGTGTCGATCGGTATGGGAGTCGCATTGATCGTGCTCGCGCCGATCGGCGCCTGGGCGCTGGTGCGCGAGATGCAGTTCGGATTCGCGGCGGACCGTCTGGGCCGTGAACTCGATTCCGAGGGCGGCATGCCGGAGGCGGAGTCGGAACTCACCCCCAGTGGGCGTATCGCTCGCACGGATGCCGACCCGCTGATCGCGCGGTATGCAGCCGAGGCCGACGCTGCCCCGAGCGACTGGCGAGCACGGTATCGGCTCGGGGTGGTGCAGGACGCCGCAGGGCGCCGCAAGGACGCCCGTGCGAGCATCCGTGCGGCGATCCGCGTGGCCCGAGGCTGAGGCGACTCAGGCCAGCGTGGCCTCGAGCGTGATCTCGATGCCCGCGAGAGCCTGGGAGACCGGGCAGCCGACCTTGGCGTCGGCGGCGATCCGCTGGAAGTCCTCGGCGCTCAGCCCCGGTACGACGGCGTTGACGTTGAGGTGGCTGCCGGAGATCCCGACGCCCGGCTTGAAGGTGACCGAGGCGCTGGTGTCGACGCGCTCGGGCGGAGTGCCGTTCTCGGAGAGCGCGTGAGACAGCGCCATGCTGAAGCACGAGGCGTGAGCGGCGGCGATCAGCTCCTCCGGAGTGGTGGTCGTGTCGCTGCCTTCGCTGCGCGCCTTCCAGTTGATGGGGAAGGTGCCGAGCTTCGACGAGGAGAACGACACGGTGCCCGAGCCCTCCGCGAGGGATCCGGTCCAGGTGGTGGCGGCTTCGCTGGTGACGGGCATGATCTCTCCGATTCTCGCGCCGCGGGATGTGCGGACGCGTGTCCGGTCAGCCTACCGAGCGGGGCGAGGCGGGGGAACAGCCGTCGGGCGGCCGGCGCGTGATCCTCAGGTCGCGGCGGAGCCGCGCGCGACGAGTCCTGCGCGCTGCAGGAGCAGGTACAGCTGGCAGCCGAGGCAGACCGAGAAGGCTGCGTTCAGGAACGCGGCGACGAAGGCCGCGGCGGTCGCGATCGGAAGCGCCCACGGCACGCCGACCAGATGCAGGACGAGTCCGACGGTGACGACGAAGAGCCCGACGCCCTGTGCGAAGCGCGGCGGACGCGGGTCCTCGAGCTCGGTCGGAGGCGAGAGCCGAGGGCGCACGAACCGCCGGAAGACGACGCCCCAGGGTGCGGTCGATGGCCATGCGACGCCCCAGAGGAACAGGAACGCGATCACGACGGTGAGGAGAAAGCCCGGGTCGACTGCCCGCTGGGCGAGCGATGCCGAGGCGACCGCCCAGGTGCCGGATCCGAATTCCGCCGTCGCGAGCGGCTGGTATGCGAACCAGCCGAACGTCCGGGCTGTCGAGATCCCGATCAGACCGAGGAAGGTGGCCACCAGCAGAAGCACTGTCGTGATCGTGGCCGCGAAACGCGGCCCGCGCGGGTCGATACCGGGGGTGCTGGTCATCTCTGCTCCAGGATCTCTCGTCAGGCGGCGAGGGCGTCGGTCAGGGCGTGGCGCTGCGGCACGCCGTGGAAGCGGGCTAGGACGGCGCCCGAGGCGTCGACGACGAAGGTGGTGGGGGTCTGGAGCACCCGATAGCGGGACGCCAGGTCGGGGCGATGGGTGAGATCGACCTCGACATGGTGCACGCCGTCGTGCTCGGCGACGTACGACGAGAGCATCCGTCGCACCTGCGGGCAGCGGGTGCACATCTCGGTGCTGAACTGCACCAGGGTCGCATGAGAGCCCAGAGCGCCGACGCCCGCATCTGCGGGGTCGAAACGCAGTCGACCGCCCGCTCGCCGGCGGCCGTCGCGGACGCGCAGCACGATGCCGACGGCGGTGGCGAGCGCGAGCAGAGCCACGGCCGCGGCGAGGGCGAGTGCGGGCGACATGGATCGAGGATACGGGGCCGATGACGGGCCGAGGGCGGTTGTGTCGGCTCGTGACGATCGGGCATCCGCGCCCCAAGGGCGGGTAGTCTGGCAGACATGAGCGCAGCCGTCCCGACGCCGTATGAAGACCTGCTCCGCGACGTGCTGAAGTCCGGCACGCACAAGTCGGATCGCACCGGCACGGGGACCACCAGCGTCTTCGGCCGGCAGATCCGCTTCGATCTCTCCCAGGGCTTCCCCCTGATCACGACGAAGCGCGTGCACTTCAAATCGATCGCCTACGAGCTGCTCTGGTTCCTCCGCGGCGAGTCGAATGTCAGGTGGCTGCAGGACAACGGGGTCACGATCTGGGATGAATGGGCCGACGAGACCGGCGACCTCGGTCCGGTGTACGGCGTGCAGTGGCGCTCGTGGCCGACTCCCGACGGTCGGAGCATCGATCAGCTCGCCGAGGTGATCGAGCAGATCCGCCAGTCGCCCGACTCTCGTCGCCTCATCGTGTCGGCGTGGAACCCTGCCGACATCCCCGACATGGCCCTCGCGCCCTGCCACGCCCTCTTCCAGTTCTACGTCGCCGACGGCAGGCTCTCCTGCCAGCTCTACCAGCGCAGCGCCGATCTCTTCCTGGGAGTGCCGTTCAACATCGCCTCCTACGCGCTGCTCACCCTCATGGTCGCGCAGCAGGTGGGTCTCGAGCCCGGCGACTTCGTCTGGACCGGTGGCGACTGCCACATCTACGACAACCACGTCGAGCAGGTGCGCGAGCAGCTGAGCCGGGAGCCGTATCCGTACCCGACGCTGCGCTTCGCCCGCACCCCGGAGTCCGTGTTCGACTACCGGTACGAGGACTTCGTCGTCGAGGACTACCAGCACCACGCCCCGATCCGCGCGGCGGTCGCGGTATGACCTGGGTCGGCCTCATCTGGGCGGAAGCCAGGGGAGGGGTCATCGGCGCCGAAGGCGGCATGCCCTGGAACGTCCCCGAGGACCTCGCCCACTTCAAGGAGACGACCCTCGGCGCGCCCGTCATCATGGGGCGCAAGACCTGGGACTCTCTGCCCCCGCGATTCCGTCCTCTTCCCGGTCGCGACAACATCGTGGTCACGAGGCAGCAGGACTGGTCCGCGGAGGGTGCGACACGTGCCGCCACCGTGACCGATGCGGTGCGCGGACACGAGAGGGTCTGGATCATCGGCGGGGCGGAGATCTTCCGCCTGGTGATCGGCGATGCGGACCGCCTTGAGGTCACGGAGCTCGATCTCGACGTCACCGGCGACGCTTACGCGCCCGACAAGACCGGCTGGCGGCTGGTCGACGAGTCGGAGTGGGAGACCTCGCGCTCCGGCATCCGCTACCGCTTCCTCGGATACGAGCGCTGATGCCCACCGCACTCATCACGGGCGCGAGCGCCGGACTCGGCGCCGAGTTCGCCCGCGAGCTGGCCCGTCGACGGGCGGATCTGATCCTCGTCGCGCGGACGACCGAGGCTCTCGAGGACGTCGCCGCGGAACTGCGCGGCGAATTCGGTGTGGCGGTGGAGGTGCTCGCGGCCGATCTCTCGATCACGGCCGATGTGCAGCGCGTGGCCGATCGTCTCGGCGATGCGTCGGACCCGGTGGACCTCCTGATCAACAACGCGGGCTTCGGGCTGCCGCTGCAGTTCGCCGACAACGACATCGACGACGAGGTGCGCCACCTGCGGGTGCATGTCGAGGCATCGATGCGCCTCATGCACGCCGCGCTCGGATCGATGCGCGGCCGCGGAGGACGCATCATCAACGTCGCCTCCGTCGCCGGCTTCATCTCTCGGTCCACGTACTCGGCGTGCAAGAGCTGGCTCATCGGCTTCAGTCGCTGGGCGAATGTCGAATACGCGTCCGAGAAGGTCAGCGTGACGGCGGTCTGCCCGGGGTTCACGCACACGACGTTCCATGAGCGGATGGGACTCGCCCCCGGTCACGAGGGCGTCCCGTCCTTCCTGTGGCTCGATGCGCGAGACGTGGTCCGTGCGGGTCTCCGTGATGCGGCGCGAGGCAGGGCCGTCTCGGTCCCGTCGCTGCGCTACAAGGCGATCGTGGCAGTCGCGAGCCTGCTCCCGAGCTCCGTGACATCGGGTGTGGCGAGGCGCGGTCGCGTCTGATCCGGGTGCTCGGAGCGATCGCCCTCGGGCGCACCGACGCCGTTCAGCGGAATCTGCGCAGGTGGATGCCGGCGTAGGCGATCGCCGCCACGGTCTCCCCATCGGTGATGCGCCCGTCGGCGATCATGCGCAGCGTCTCGGCGAACGGCACCCAGCTGACGGCGTCGATGCCCTCCTCCGCCTGCGTGCGCGTGGAATCGTCCGCAGAGGTCAGGCCGCGGGCCAGGTACACGTGCTCGGGCGCATCCGCGATGCCGTTCAGGGCGTTCATGGTTCCGAGCGGCGTCCAGTCGGCGGCGACGAACCCGGTCTCCTCGAGCAGCTCGCGCTTCGCGGCCGCGAGAGGATCCTCGCCGTCGCTTCCCCCTGCCGGCACCTCGATCGAGACGCCCGTCGTGTACCGCTCGAGGGTGACGAGGCAGACCCGATCCTCGTCGTCGAGCGCGATCACGAAGACAGCCGGATGCCGCATCGTCACCACGCCGTAGATCCCGTCGCCGGCGGGGCCCGTGACCTGGTCCTCCCGCACCTCGATCCACCGGTTCGCGTAGACCGTCGACGACTCGTGTGTGACCCATGTCATGGTGTCGAGCCTAGGTGGCTCCGTAGGATCGTCCGTATGGGATGGCTGTTCGGAAGAAAGCGAGACGCCGAGGACGCGAACGAGGTGCTCCGGCGGTACAACGAGGCCGAGGCCGCGCGACTCACGGCGATGACCTCCGGTGCCGCGCAGGAGCCGACGGTCGACGACAGGACGCGCCCTGCGGCATCCGGCGCGCTGTCCGTGCACTCGACCGGGGCGGAGTTCCAGGTCGAGGACGTCTTCACGATCACAGGGCGCGGAATGGTCGCCACGGGCACGATGAGATCAGGCGTGCTGCGGGTGGACGATGACATCCAGGTGCTCCGTGAGGGCGTCGTGCAGGCGCAGACGCGCATCACCGGCATCGAGATGTTCCGGAAGCATGTCAAAGAGGCCACGGTCGGTGAGCTGGCGGGTCTTCTGCTCCGCGAGAAGATCGCCGTCGCCCGCGGCGACGTCATCCGCCCCGCCCCGTCTGCGTGAGCAGCACCCGAAGCGATACGCTGGGGGGCATGACGCATTCGGGCAATCCCTTCGGACAGGTCCTCGTCGCGCTCGTCACTCCGATGACGGCCGACGGCGAAGTCGACTGGCCCGCCGTCGAGAAGCACATCGACGACGTCATCACCGCGGGTGCCGACGGCATCGTCGTGACGGGGACGACGGGGGAGACCTCCACGCTCACCGACCCCGAGAAGCTCAGGCTCGTCGAGGTCGGCAAGTCCGTCTCGTCCGGGCGCGCGAAGATCATCACCGGCGGTGGATCGAACGAGACCGCGCACGCGATCGAGCTGTATCGGGCCAGCGAGAAGGCCGGGGCGGACGGCATCATGATCGTCACCCCGTATTACAACAAGCCCACGCAGGCGGGGATCCTCACGCATTTCCGACTCGTGGCTGACGCCACCGATCTGCCGGTCATCCTCTACGACATCCCCGGGCGCACCGGCGTGCCGATCAAGTACGAGACCATCCTGCGCCTCGCGAAGCACCCGAACATCCTCGCGGTGAAGGATGCGAAGGGCGACTTCTCCGAAGTCAGCCGCGTGCTGAACCAGACCGATCTGATGTACTTCTCCGGCGATGACGCGAATGCGCTCCCGCATCTCTCGATCGGGGCCACCGGCCTGATCGGCGTGACCGCGAACATCACCGCCACCCCGTACCGCACCATCGTCGACGCGGTGAATCGCGGCGATCTCGCCGCCGCCACCGTCGAGCACAAGCGTCTCGAGCCCCTGGTGCGCGCGGTCATGACGCACGTGCCGGGAACGGTCGCGGCGAAGTACATCCTGCACGGCCTCGGGCGCATCTCGAGCCCCCGCGTGCGTCTGCCGCTCGTCGGTCCCGAAGAGTGGGAGGCCGCCCTCATCGAGGACGAGCTCGACCTCGTGAGCGATCTCGCCGGTGCCGACTTCTCCAACTTCCGCCCCGACCGCAACGCGGCCGCGGGCGGCGCCCTGCCGAAAGTGCACGGCACCACCCGCTGACACCTGACGCGCCGAGGCGCGTCGTAACGAACGAACGGATGCCTCGGGCATCCGACTGAGGAGACCACATGTCCATTCCGCTCTCAGAACCCGCTGCCCTCGCCGAGGGAACCCTCCGAGTGACCCCGCTCGGCGGACTCGGCGAGATCGGCCGCAACATGACGATCTTCGAGTTCGACGGAAAGATCCTGATCGTCGACTGCGGCGTGCTCTTCCCCGAGGAGCACCAGCCGGGCGTCGACCTGATCCTGCCGGACTTCGAGCCCATCAAGCACCGCCTCGACGACATCGTCGGCGTCGTGCTCACCCACGGCCACGAGGACCACATCGGCGCCGTGCCCTACCTGCTGCGCCTCAAGAGCGACATCCCGGTGATCGGTTCGGGCCTCACCCTCGCCCTCGTCGAGGCGAAGCTCAAGGAACACCGCATCAAGGCGTACACGCTGACGGTGAAGGAGGGGCAGAACGAGAAGGTCGGGCCCTTCGACCTCGAGTTCGTCGCCGTGAACCACTCGATCCCGGATGCTCTCGCGGTCGCGATCCGCACCCCCGCCGGCCTCGTCCTCGCCACCGGCGACTTCAAGATGGACCAGCTCCCGCTCGACGGCCGGATCACCGACCTGCGTGCCTTCGCGCGCCTCGGCGAGGAGGGCGTCGATCTCTTCCTCGTGGACTCCACGAACGCCGACGTCCCCGGATTCACCCCCACGGAGCGCTCGATCGGCCCTGTGCTCGACCAGGTCATCGGCAAGGCCCCGCGCCGGGTCATCGTCGCGAGCTTCTCCAGCCACGTCCACCGTGTGCAGCAGGTCCTCGACGCCGCCCACGCGCACGGCCGTCGCGTCGCCCTGCTCGGACGGAGCATGCTGCGCAACATGACGATCGCCGAGGACCTCGGGTACCTGAAGGTGCCCAGCGGGCTGCTGATCGACTACAAGAAGGCCAAGGACCTCCCCGACGACAAGATCGTGTACATGTCCACGGGGTCGCAGGGCGAGCCGATGGCCGTGCTCAGCCGCATGGCGAACCTCGACCACGCGATCGAGCCCGGACCCGGTGACACGGTCATCCTCGCGTCCAGCCTGATCCCGGGGAACGAGAACGCCGTCTACCGCGTGATCGACGGCCTGACCAAGCTCGGCGCGAACGTCGTGCACAAGGCGAACGCCAAGGTGCACGTCTCCGGTCACGCCGCCGCCGGCGAGCTCATCTACTGCTACAACATCCTCAAGCCCAAGAACGTCCTCCCCGTCCACGGGGAGTACCGACACCTGATCGCGAACGCCAAGCTCGCGCAGGACACGGGCGTCGAGGCCGAGCGCACGATCATCGCGTCGAACGGCACCGTGATCGACCTGAAGGACGGCGACGCGCGCGTGGTCGGGCAGCTCGACCTCGGATTCGTCTATGTCGACGGCTCGACCGTCGGTGCCATCACCGATGCCGACCTCAAGGATCGTCGCATCCTCGCCGAGGAGGGGTTCGTCTCCGTCATCGTCGTCGTCGACGCCGCCACCGGCCGGATCATCTCCGGGCCCGAGATCCACGCCCGCGGCATCGCCGAGGACGACTCCGTGTTCGACGACGTGACGCCGAAGATCATCGCCGCGCTGAAGGAGGCCTCCGGCAACGGAGTCCGCGACACGCATGCGCTCTCGCAGGTGATCCGCAGGACCATCGGTCGCTGGGTGAACCAGAAGCTCCGTCGCCGTCCGATGATCGTCCCGCTCGTCATCGAGGCCTGATCCTCGACCGCGACCCCGTTCACAGCCGCGCGTCATGCGGCTGTAACGCGGGCGTCGTACCCTCCAGGCATGCCGGACGCCTTCTCGATCCGCACCGCCACACAGGCGGACGGGAGCTTCCTCGGCGACATGGTCGTCGAGGCGGCGAACTGGCGTGCGGGCGGAGCCCGCGCGCGGCATGAGATCCTCACCGCCGTCGAGCACCGTCGCTACGTGGCGGGGTGGATGCGACCGGCGGATGCGGGCTTCGTGGCTGTCGACTCCGACGACGGGCCGATCGGCGCGGCCTGGTACCGGATCCTCGCGCAGGACGACCCGGGATTCGGGTTCGTCGGCACAGCCGTGCCCGAACTCATCATCGGGGTGCGGCCGGTATGGCGGGCGCACGGGGTCGGTCGGGCGCTCCTGCGACGGCTGGTGGCCCATGCCCGCAGCCAGGGGCATCCCCGGATCAGCCTCAGCGTGGAGCACGACAACTTCGCGAAGACGCTCTACCGCTCCGAGGGCTTCATCGTCACCGAGTCGGGACCCGCGCGCGACACGATGGTGAATCGGATGTCCTGACCGTGCCGCCGGGGCATGGAAGCGTCCGGAATGCCGCGTCATTACGGGGAATGTCGGCCTCTCACCGTAACGTGAGAGCATGGCCAGGAGCACCACGAAATCAGCGCGCGCGTCCGAGAGCGCCACGCCTCGCCCGAAGAGGCAGGCCGCTCCGAAGGCTCAGGCGGCGCCCAAGAAGTACATCGACGAGATCGACAAGCCTCCGGTGGCGGTGCGGGCGTGGAACGGACTCGCCCACGGCGTGGGCGGACTCTTCCGGGCATTCGGGCCCGAGACCCTCGAGAAGGACGATCGCCGCGACGGCTTCCCGTTCCTGCTCGTGCTTCTGGCGATCGCCGGCGCGGTCAACGAATGGTTCTTCATCGGCAACGAGGTCGCTGCGAACATCAGCGCCTACTCAGTGGGGCTTCTCGTCGGGCGCGTGGCCTTCGTCATGCCGGTCCTGCTCCTCCTGCTCGCCGGCTGGCTGTTCCGCCACCCGTCGTCCGTGCACGACAACGGACGCATCGGTATCGGGTTCGGGCTGTTCATCCTCGCTCTCGCGGGCTTCTGCCACACAGCGGCAGGCCGCGCGGATTCCGCGGGTCTCCTCGTGCGTCCGCAGCCCAAGGACGGCATGCCCGCTCTCAGCGAGGCAGGCGGTCTGTTCGGCTGGATGCTCGGGGAACCGCTGTCCTACCTCACCCCGGTCGGCGCGTACATCCTGCTGTCGGTCCTCGCCGCCCTCAGCATCCTGATCCTCACGAAGACGCCGCCCAACCGCATCGGCCAGCGCCTCGGCGACCTGTACGCGTGGATGTTCGACGCGGAGCGCACCGAGAAGCCCGCCAAGGACGCCGCATCGATCGACGACGCCGACAAGGTCGACGACCCCGATGTGCTGCCGTGGTGGAGACGCAACAAGACCGGACGCGAGGAGGACCCCGACGAGGGCACCCTCGGCTCCGACGACATCACGGCGCTGCTGACGACCGCTGAGCCGACGCCCGCCTACGACCAGGCCGTCGTCGTCGAAGACCCCTACGACGCGGCCACCGAGGTGCTGTCCGAGGTGCGCGCGGTCGCCGACTCGCTCGCCGGGCAGCAGACCACGGCGCTGCTCGACGACGGGTCCGACACCGGCGAGGCCCCTGAGCTTCCCGGTCTCGACGGCTTCGGAACGGCGGGCCCGGGGGAGCGCGGGCCGCAGGCTCCCGTCGCGCCGTACATCCTGCCCTCGCCGGGTCTCCTGGTCGAAGGGCCGCCTCCTGTCGTGCGATCCGAGGCGACGGACAAGGTGATCGAGCAGATCACCAGCGTGCTGACCCAGTTCAAGGTCGATGCCAAGGTGACCGGCTTCTCGCGCGGTCCGACGGTCACCCAGTACGAGGTCGAGGTCGGTCACGGCGTCAAGGTCGAGAAGATCCTGCAGCTGAGCAACAACTTCGCGTATGCGGTGGCTTCCAACGACGTGCGCATCCTCTCGCCGATCCCCGGCAAGAGCGCCATCGGCATCGAGATCCCCAACGCCGACAAGGAGATGGTCGCGCTCGGCGACGTGCTCCGCTCGCCCGCGGCGCACAAGAGCACGCATCCCATGACCATCGGCGTCGGTAAAGACGTCGGGGGCAACATCGTCATCGCGAACCTGGCGAAGATGCCCCACCTGCTCGTGGCCGGATCCACCGGCTCGGGTAAGTCGAGCTTCGTGAACTCGATGATCACGAGCCTGCTGATGCGCGCGCGACCCAGCGATGTGCGGATGGTCCTCATCGACCCGAAGCGCGTCGAGCTGACGAGCTACGCGGGGGTTCCGCACCTCATCACGCCCATCATCACGAACCCGAAGAAGGCGGCCGAAGCGCTGCAGTGGGTCGTGAAGGAGATGGACATGCGGTACGACGATCTCGCATCGTTCGGCTTCCGACACATCGACGACTTCAACCGCGCGGTCCGCGCCGGCGAGGTGCAGCTTCCGGTGGGCAGCGAGCGCGTGCTCAAGCCGTATCCGTACCTGCTCGTGGTGGTCGACGAGCTCGCCGACCTGATGATGGTCGCCCCGCGTGACGTCGAGGACTCGATCGTGCGCATCACGCAGCTCGCGCGCGCGTCCGGCATCCACCTGGTGCTGGCCACGCAGCGTCCGAGCGTCGACGTGGTGACCGGCCTGATCAAGGCGAACGTGCCGTCCCGGCTCGCCTTCGCGGTGACCAGTGTCACCGACAGCCGGGTCATCCTCGACAGCCCCGGAGCCGACAAGCTGATCGGACAGGGCGACGCGCTCTTCTCTCCGATGGGGTCGTCCAAGCCGTTCCGTCTGCAGGGAGCGTGGGTCGACGAGAAGGAGATCGACGCCGTCGTCAAGCACGTCACGCGTCAGGCCCGCCCCGACTATCGTCCCGACGTCCAGGAGGCCCTGGAGCCGACGAAGAAGAAGGAGGTCGACGAGGACATCGGCGACGACCTCGAGCTCCTTCTCGCGGCCGCCGAGCTCATCGTCTCGTCGCAGTTCGGTTCGACGTCGATGCTCCAGCGCAAGCTGCGCGTCGGCTTCGCGAAGGCCGGACGCCTCATGGACCTCCTCGAATCGCGAGAGATCGTCGGACCCTCGGAAGGATCCAAGGCGCGCGACGTGCTGGCCACGGCCGAGCAGCTTCCCCAGGTCATGGCCAAACTGCGCGGTGATGATGCTCCTGCCGCGAACGCCGCGCCGACGGCTGTCGGAGCCACGGCCGCTGGCACGCCGCACGATCCGGTCGAGGCACAGTTCCAGGGTCTGCCCGTGGTGGAGTCCGATGACGACGGCGATGAAGACGCCTGGGGATTGACGGGGCGCGACTGATGGGCATCCCACGCCAGCTCCCGAACGCGATCACGATCGCGCGAATCCCGCTCGCCGTCGTCTTCTTCGTCGTTCTCCTCCTCGGCGGAACGTACGGCATCGAGAGTCTCGCGATGCGATGGGTCGCCGGAATACTCTTCATCGTCGCGATCTCGACCGACTGGGTCGACGGCTACCTCGCCCGACGCTTCGACATCGTCAGCGACTTCGGCAAGCTGTGGGATCCGATCGCGGACAAGCTCCTCACCGGGGCCGGTTTCGTCGGACTGGCCATTCTCGGCGAACTGCAGTGGTGGCTCGTGATCGTCATCCTGATCCGCGAGATCGGCATCACGGTGCACCGCCTGGTCGTCGCGAAGGAGCACGTCGTCGCCGCGGCCTGGATGGGCAAGGTGAAGACCGCCGTGCAGGGCGTCGCACTCTCCTGGGCGCTGCTCCCGTTGCACGTGGTGATCGGTGCGGAGCTGTGGATCGTCATCACGGCGATCCTGATGATCGCGGTGCTGATCCTCACCGTCGCGAGCGGAATCGATTACATCGTCGCGCAGGTACGAGGGTCCCGGCGATCGTCGTGACCGCATCCTCCGCGGTCGTCGCAGCGCTCTCGACGCGCGGGTGGACGCTGGGCATCGCCGAGTCGCTCACCGGCGGAGCCCTCGCGGCTGAGGTCGTCGCGGTTCCTGGAGCGTCGACCGTTCTTCTCGGCGGTGTCGTGGCGTATGCGACGCCTGTCAAGCACAGCCTTCTCGGCGTCGATGCCGAGCTGCTGGCGCGCCACGGACCCGTGCATGCCGAGGTCGCTCTGCAGATGGCCTCCGGAGTGCGCCGGGCGGTGCAGGTGCACGGACGTGACGCCGATGTCGGTGTGTCGACGACCGGCATCGCCGGCCCCGACTCGCCCGACGGCCAGCCCGTCGGAACCGTGCACATCGCCGTCGTGACACCGGAGGCAGCGAGTGCAGAGGTCTTCGGGTTCTCGGGGGATCGGGCGCAGATCCGTGCCCTCACGGTCGAAGCCGCACTCGCGCTGCTCGTGCGCGTGGTCGGGGAATAGGAGCGAGCCATCGACGGTTGTCTGGAATGTGCTCACACGGAAACCACAGCGTGCAAGGGTAGATTTTGTGAAGTTCGGTAGGACTAGACTGGCGATCTCATCGAGGCAGACCTCGATCGGACGACCTGGGAGGAGGTTCCGATGATTCTTGTACGACAGGAAATCGGCGATGTGCTGAGGGACTTCCGCCTGCAGAAGGGGCGCACGCTCCGGCAGGTTGCGAGCAAGGCTTCTGTGGCCCTCGGCTACCTCAGTGAGGTGGAGCGCGGTCAGAAGGAGGCCTCGAGCGAGATCCTCGCATCGGTGGCCGACGCCCTCGACGTTCCGATCTCGATCATCATGCGTGAAGTGGGAGACCGGATCTCGGTCCTCGAGGGCATCCAGGTGTTCCCGGATGTCGTTCCCGACGACCTCGTCGCATCGGTCGAGCCCGAGCTCTCGCTGCACTGACGCCCGGATCCCCGGACTCGCATGCGTCGTAGCGAATTCCTCCGCGCCGTCGACGCCGAGTTCGGCGGCCGTGCGTCCTCTCTCGTCAACGATCTCTCCCTGCCTCAGCTCTCGGGCCGTACGGCCGACGAGGCTCTCGAGGCCGGCGTCCCGCCCCGCGACATCTGGTCGGCGCTCTGCGTCGAGACCGATGTCCCGCTCGAGCGGCGCCACGGAGCCGGACGGCTCGAGCCGCGCGGACGCTGACGCACCCACCCGTCATTCGTTCGGTAGGACGCGCCGTGAAATCGGCGTGTCGTCGAAGATGTGTTCGATATCGGCGTAGTGTTCTGCACAAGTGGTTCAGCGGAACTGTTCTCCCGAATTCTCGGTACCGACGACGCAATGTCGGAGGTGCCTCGTACCGTGAGGAACAAGCCGAAGAGCCATACGCCTTGTCGGAGAGTTCCGCCCAGCCGGGAGGACCGCGACAGCCTACAGGCGGCACCATGCGAGCATTAGGAGCACGACATGCCATCACCCGCTGACCGCGAGAAGTCCCTCGAGACCGCACTCGCACAGATCGATCGTCAGTTCGGAAAGGGCTCGGTCATGCGGCTGGGCAGCGACGAGCGCGCACCCGTCGCCGTCATCCCGACCGGCTCCATCGCCCTCGACGTCGCGCTCGGCGTCGGAGGACTGCCGCGTGGACGTATCGTCGAGATCTACGGCCCGGAATCCTCCGGTAAGACGACGCTGACTCTGCACGCGATCGCCAACGCTCAGCGCGCCGGCGGCATCGCCGCCTTCATCGACGCCGAGCATGCGCTCGACCCGGACTACGCAGCCAAGCTCGGCGTCGACATCGACGCCCTCCTCGTCTCCCAGCCCGACACGGGTGAGCAGGCACTCGAGATCGCAGACATGCTCGTCCGCTCGGGCGCCATCGACCTGATCGTCATCGACTCGGTCGCCGCGCTCGTGCCGCGTGCCGAGATCGAGGGCGAGATGGGCGACTCGCACGTCGGACTCCAGGCCCGCCTGATGTCGCAGGCGCTGCGTAAGCTCACCGGTGGTCTCAATCAGACGAACACCACGATGATCTTCATCAACCAGCTGCGTGAGAAGATCGGTGTCTTCTTCGGTTCGCCCGAGACCACCGCCGGTGGAAAGGCGCTCAAGTTCTACGCCTCCGTCCGCATGGACATCCGGCGTATCGAGACTCTGAAGGACGGCACCGACGCAGTCGGAAACCGCACCAGGGTCAAGGTCGTCAAGAACAAGATGGCCCCGCCGTTCAAGCAGGCGGAGTTCGACATCCTCTACGGAGTCGGCATCTCTCGTGAGGGCAGCCTGATCGACTTCGGTGTCGAGCACGCGATCGTCAAGAAGTCCGGCTCGTGGTACACCTACGACGGCGACCAGCTCGGTCAGGGCAAGGAGAACGCCCGCACGTTCCTCCTCAAGAATCCTGACATCGCTCTGGCGATCGAGACGCAGATCAAGCAGAAGCTCGGCATCGGCGGAGCCTCCGAGGCTCCCGCCGATGAGCTCGCCGAGCGCCGACCGGCGTGATCATCGGCGCGCGTCAGCTCCGTACTCGGAGTGAGCGATGAGTGATCACGGGGGCGAGCCGGAACAGCTCGCCCCCGTGATCCCGCTGTTCGGTCGGACGCCCCGTGCGACACCGGCCGACAGCGGGAGTGCGGATGCCGTCTCTACACCGGCGCGTCCAGCGACCGAACCCGGAGACGGTGCAGCCGAGATTGCAGGGACCGGGAGCGCAGGCGTCGACAGCCAGCGCAACGCTACCGATGGCATCGGAGCGTGGCGATCGACGTGGAGTGGCGGTTCGGCGACGGCAGGTGCAACGGCAGGTGTGGGTGCAGCGACGGGTCCGCGTGACCCGAGCGAGCGTCACCCCGCACGAGGAGGAGCGGCGAGATCGGCTCCCAGGCTGCGGGCGCTGCACGTGGGCGAGGACTCTGCAGGAGTCGAGGACTCCGCAGGAGGCCGAGAGGCGCCGGACGCCGATGCACTGCGCGAGGCGGCGGAGCAGGTGCTCGTACGCAAGCTCCGCTCCCGTTCCCTGTCCATCTCCGAATCGCGCATGGTGCTGAAGGGGTACGAGCAGGATCGGATCAGGCTCGAGACCGGTGTGATCAACGACATCATCGACGACTTCTGTCGGCGAGGGTATCTCGACGACGCCCTCCTCGCGGACCAGCTGGTCACCTCCGGGGTCGGACGCAAGGGGCAGGGCCGGGTCGCGCTCTCGCGGGCACTCTCGCAGAGAGGCCTCCCGCGCGACATCATCGACGCGGCGCTCGACGAACTTCCCGACGACGATGCGGAACGCGCGCTGGAGTTCGCGAGGTCCAAGGCGCAGAGCCTGTCCCGCCTCGACGCTGACACCGCGCTGCGGCGACTGGTGGGTCAGCTCTCGCGGCGCGGGTATAACGGCTCGGTCGCCATGAACGCCGCCAAGACGGCACTCGCGGAGTCATCGTTCCGTGGACCGCGGTCCGGTGTGCGCTTCGTCGACTCCGACTGACGGGTTCGACGGCGCCGGGTCATCCGGGACTGCGTCGACGGGAGCTTTGCAGGAGGGTGGCGTGAGCATCGAGGCTGCGTCGGTTCGGCGGTCCGCACACGGCATCCGCGATGTGGCGCTCGTAGAATGGAGAGACCATGACTATTCCGCGCAGTGAGCCGACGATCATCAGTTCGTTGTCGGCGGCAATCGACCTCGACGGACGCCAGCGCTCCTACGAAGTGCGTACCTTCGGATGCCAGATGAACGTCCACGATTCCGAGCGGCTGTCCGGCTCTCTGGAGAGCGCCGGGTATGTCCGCGCCACCGAGGGCGACGAAGCCGACGTCGTGATCATCAACACCTGCGCGGTCCGCGACAACGCCGCAGGCAAGCTCTACGGAACTCTCGGCCAGCTCGCTTCGGTGAAGCGTCGGAAAGACGGCATGCAGATAGCCGTGGGCGGCTGCCTGGCCCAGATGGACAAGCAGGCCGTACTAGACAAGGCACCGTGGGTCGACGTCGTCTTCGGCACACACAACATGGGCTCCCTGCCGGGGCTCCTCGAGCGTGCGCGTCACAACGGCGATGCCGAGCTCGAGATCCTGGAATCGCTCGAGGTCTTCCCCTCGACTCTGCCCACGAAACGGGACTCCGCGCACAGCGGCTGGGTGTCGATCTCCGTCGGATGCAACAACACCTGCACGTTCTGCATCGTCCCCAGCCTGCGCGGCAAGGAGAAGGATCGCCGACCGGGCGACATCCTCAACGAGATCCGGCTGCTCGTCGATGACGGGGCGATCGAGGTCACCCTGCTCGGCCAGAACGTCAACTCCTACGGCGTCGAGTTCGGAGACCGCCAGGCCTTCGGCAAGCTCCTGCGCGCCGCCGGCGAGATCGAAGGCCTGGAGCGCATCCGCTTCACCAGCCCGCACCCGGCGGCGTTCACGGACGACGTGATCGACGCGATGGCCGAGACCCCGAGCGTCATGCCGCAACTGCACATGCCGTTGCAGTCGGGCAGTGACAGCATCCTCAAGGCGATGCGGCGCTCGTACCGCAGCGACCGCTTCCTCGGCATCCTCGATCGCGTGCGGGAGCGCATCCCGCACGCGGCCATCACGACCGACATCATCGTCGGGTTCCCGGGGGAGACCGATGCGGATTTCGAGGACACGCTGCGTGTCGTCGAGAAGGCGCGATTCTCGAGCGCGTTCACCTTCCAGTACTCGATCCGCGAGGGCACGCCGGCGGCGACCATGGGTGACCAGGTCCCCAAGGCGGTCGTTCAGGAGCGGTACAACCGCCTGATCGCGCTTCAGGAGCGGATCTCGCTCGAGGAGAACCAGCGTCAGGTCGGCCGCGAGGTCGAGGTCCTCGTCTCGACAGGCGAGGGCAAGAAGGATGCCGAGACGCACCGGCTCACCGGGCGCGCTCAGGACAACCGGCTGGTGCACTTCGAGATCACGCCCGGGTCGGACGTTCCGCGCCCCGGTGACGTGGTGTCGGTGATCATCACCCACGCGGCACCGTTCCACCTGCTCGCCGACGATCCCTCCGCTGCGCCTCTGCGCATCCGTCGCACTCGCGGCGGAGACGCATGGGAGCGCGGCCAGGCGGAGTCCTGTGCCGTTCCGGCGCCGAGTTCCGGTGACGGGGCGCGGGCGGTCTCGCTCGGACTCCCCACCCTGCGCGTCGGCGTGTGACTTCCGCGCACGAGGCGGCGGACCCCACACCCTCCCGCGACCTCGGAGCTCCGCGCCTCTGGGCGATCGTCGGTGCGACGGGGACAGGCAAGAGCGATCTCGCTCTCGATCTCGCCGAGGCACTGCGCGCACGCGGCAACCCCGCGGAGATCGTGAACGCCGACGCGATGCAGCTCTATCGCGGCATGGACATCGGTACGGCGAAGCTGCCGCTCGACGAGCGCCGTGGTATCCCGCATCATCTCTTCGATGTGCGTGACGTCGACGAAGACGCGGCGGTGGCCTGGTATCAGCCACTGGCACGGGCGGCGGTCTCGGAGATCCAGCAGCGTGGAGGGGACGCCATCCTCGTCGGAGGCTCCGGGCTGTATGTCTCGAGCGTCGTGTTCGACTTCGCCTTCCCCCCACGAGACCCCGTGATCCGTGAGCGTCTCGAGCAGGAACTCGCGGTCGAGGGCGTCGGGGTGCTGCTCGATCGGCTCCGCCTGCTCGACCCCGAGACGGCGGCGCGGGTCGATCCACGTAACGATCGACGGGTCATCCGTGCTCTCGAAGTCATCGAGCAGGGGAGCCGCACGCACGGAGCTGCACTGCCGGAAGCCCCTGCTCTCTGGCAGGAGCACACGCGGCTGTGCGGACTCCATGTCGATCGCGGCGTCCTGGTCCAAAGGCTCGATGCTCGAGTGGAGCGGATGTGGAGCGCAGGTCTCATCGACGAGGTGCGCGAGCTGCGCGAGCGGGGGCTCGAACGGGGGACGACCGCCCCTCGCGCGATCGGGTACGCCCAGGCGCTCGGACAGCTCGACGGGCGCCTCACAGAGCCGGAGGCGATCGCCGAGACACAGGCGCTCACCCGCCGCTACGCGCGTCGCCAGGTCTCCTGGTTCAAGCGCTACCCGGCACTGACCTGGCACGAGCCGCCGGTCGACGCGAAGACGCTGCTGCGCCTCTGACGCACGCCCTCCTGATGTCGGTGGCGCGTGCAAGAGTCGCAGCATGGCCACCCACTACTACACGTCCAGCAGCCTCGACGGATTCATCGCCACAGACGACCACTCGCTGGACTGGTTGCTGACTCAGGACATCGACCCCGAGGGGCCGATGTCCTACGCGGCGTTCGAGAAGTCCATCGGAGCATTTGCCATGGGGGCCTCGACCTTCGAGTGGGTCATGCGGCACGAAGAAGGGCGTTGGGGATACACGCAGCCCACCTGGGTCTTCACCCACAGAGAGCTCGATCTGCCGTCGGGCTCCGACATCCGTTCGGTGCAGGGCGACGTGGCGGACCTGCACTCCGACATGCTGGCCGCCGCGGACGGCAAGGACATCTGGATCGTCGGGGGAGGAGACCTCGCCGGGCAGTTCGCCGATGCCGGGCTGCTCGACGAGGTCTGGGTCCAGTACGCCCCGGTCACCCTCGGGTCCGGAGCGCCCCTGCTGCCCAGGGCATTGGACCTCGAACTCCTCGAGGTCGCACGCAACCGCGCCTTCCTGTGCGGTCGGTACCGCGTGCGGCGAGGTTGAGACGTGCGACGAGGCTGGATGCAGGCGGATCGTAGACTGGAGCCATGAGCTGGGCGGTACGGGCGTTCGAACGCGCCGACACGGAACCTGTGGTCGCCCTGTGGACGGAAGCCGGACTGACCCGGCCCTGGAACGATCCGCGACTCGACATCGAACGCAAGCTGCGGGTGCAACCGGAGCTGTTCCTCGTCGCCGAGGACACCTCGGGCGATGTCGGCGAGTCCGCCATCGTCGGCACGGTCATGGCGGGATATGACGGCCATCGGGGATGGATCTACTACCTGGCCAGCGCGGAGTCCCACCGTCACCGCGGCATCGCCCGGGCACTGGTGCACGAGGTCGAACGACTGCTGGAGGAGATGGGCTGCCCGAAGGTCCAGCTCATGGTGCGAGAGGGCAACGACGGAGTCCTCGCCTTCTACGATGCTCTGGACTACGAGCGCTTCTCGGTCACGAACCTCGGCAAGCGGTTGATCGTCGACGGGTGATCGTCGACGGGTGATCGGTCTGGGCTGAGGGGCGACTCTAGACTGGACACATGGTCGCATTCACCAAGGGACACGGCACCGGCAACGACTTCGTCATCATCGCCGATCCCGAGGGTACTCTCGAGCTCACCTCGGAGCAGGTGGCGGTCCTGTGCGATCGACACTTCGGCATCGGCGCCGACGGCATCCTCCGCGTCGTGCGCTCCGCCGCGATCGACGAGGGCCGCGCGTCGTTGCTGGAGGAACCCGCCGCCGAATGGTTCATGGACTACCGCAACGCGGACGGGTCCATCGCCGAGATGTGCGGCAACGGCATCCGGGTCTTCGCCCACTATCTCGTCCGCTCGGGGCTCGCGACCATCGAGCCCGGATCGACGCTGCCCATCGGCACGCGGGCGGGGGTCCGCGACGTGACCCGCAGCGAGACCGGATACCAGGTCGACCTCGGGCTGTGGAAGCTCTCCGGCGACGACCCGCTCGTGACCGCGGAGGGGCTGTCGGTCACCCGGCCCGGACTCGGAATCGACGTCGGCAACCCGCACGTGGTCGTGGCCCTCGCCTCCGAGGACGAGCTGGCTTCACTCGAGCTGCACCGTGCACCGGCGCTCGACCCGATCCTGCCTGCCGGTGCGAATGTCGAGTTCGTCGTGCCGGGGGAGCCCCTCGTGCGCGACGGGATCGGCCATGTCACCATGCGGGTGTCCGAGCGGGGAGTAGGCGAGACGCTCAGCTGCGGCACCGGCGTCGCGGCCACCGCTCTCGCCGTCAGGCACTGGGCGGGGGAGAAAGCCCCCCACCATTGGCGGGTCGAGGTTCCGGGAGGCACGCTCGGCGTGCGGATGTTCCCGGCGGAGGACGGCGAGCACGTCGCTCTCTCCGGCCCCGCACAGCTCGTCTACAGCGGTGAGGTCGACTTGATCTGATGCGGTCCTCGAGCCCGTTCGACCTCGTCATCTTCGACTGCGACGGCGTCCTCGTCGACAGTGAGAGGCTCTCGATCGAGGTGGATCGTCGGGTCCTGGCAGACCTCGGATGGGCGCTGTCGCACAGCGAGATCCTGCACCGGTTCGTCGGACGGTCGGCTGCCCACTTCCGTGCGGAGATCGAGCGCCACCTCGATACCTCGCTCTCCGAGGACTGGGAGGCCCCGTACCAGAGCTGGTACGAGGACACCTTCTCCCGCGAACTCACCGCCGTGCCCGGTGTGGAGTCGGCGCTGGATGAGATCCCGACTCGCACCTGCGTCGCGTCCAGCGGCTCCCACGCGAAGATCCGGCGCACGCTGGGCCTGACCGGGCTGCACTCCCGTTTCGCCGGACGGATCTTCAGTGCGGATGACGTCGTGGAGGGCAAACCCGCCCCCGACCTCTTCCTGCATGCGGCGGACAGCCTCGGAGTCGCTCCAGGACGCTGCGCAGTGGTGGAGGACAGCCGGTTCGGCGTGCAGGCCGCGCGGGCCGCGGGGATGCAGGTCTTCGGGTACTCCGGCGGTCTCACCCGGCCAGAGTGGCTCGAGCGCGAGGGTGCGACGGTGTTCTCGGACATGCGACGATTGCCCGCACTGCTGCGCGGGTGAACATCCTCGAGCCCGGACTCAGACGAGGGCGATGGGCTCGGTCGGGGGACTGCCGTGCTTGCGGACCTTGAGCACTCGATAGCCCTTGGAGGTCGTCGTGCGGTGGACGCTGTAACCGGGGCTGAACGTCGCGGCGATCCACCTCTGCAGCGAATCGGCGCCGAGGTTGCGCTGCACCACCAGCCACGCATCGCTGCGCTCGTCGAGGCGGGGTATCCACTTCTCCAGCAGTCCGTGCAGCTCGTTCTTGCCGACCCTGATCGGCGGATTCGACCGGATCGTCCGGAACGTCACGTCTGCGGGAACATCCTGCGGGAGCGAGGCGTTGACATTGGTGAGGCCGTGCGCCGCCGCGTTCCGACGAACGAGATCGAGTGCACGCTCGTTCACATCGACGGCCCACACCGTCGAGTGCGGAGCGGCGAGGGCCATCGAGAGCGTGATGGGACCCCATCCGCTTCCGAGGTCGAGAAGGTGACCTCCCGGCGGTACGGGAGGCATGTTCGCGAGTAGGACGGCAGTACCGGCATCCAGCCGATCCGGGCTGAAGACGCCACCGGCAGTGGTGACGGACAGCTCTCGGCCTGCGAGCGTCACGCGGATCGGACGCAGGTTCTCGGGGCTTGCCGGGGCCGCAGTGAAGTAATGGTCGGACCCCATACCGTGAGCGTAGCGGACACCGCGGGCTAAGGTTAAGGACCGCAACGAAACCCAGAGATTAGGAACGGATGACGGATACCACCTCACACTCCACCGGCGACGAAGCAGTCGATCGGGTACTCGCGAACGCGGAGAAGCGGACGGAGGCTCGAGTGTTCGGCGCCGCACAGGCGCTGCAGGACCGATCGACGGCGTCGCACGCGTCGTCGGACGGCGACCAGTGGGACTTGGAAGACCGCCACGCGCTGAGGCGCGTCGGCGGGCTCTCGACCGAGCTCGAAGACGTCACGGAGGTCGAGTACCGCCAGCTGCGGCTCGAGAACGTCGTCCTGGTGGGCGTGTACCCTCAGGGCGCTCAGGAGGATGCCGAGAACTCGCTCCGCGAGCTCGCGGCTCTCGCAGAGACCGCCGGCGCCGTCGTGCTCGACGGCGTGCTGCAGCGTCGCCCACACCCCGACGCCGCCACCTACATCGGGCGTGGCAAGGCGCAGGAGCTCAAGGACATCGTCGCGGCCACCGGTGCCGACACGGTGATCGCCGACACGGAGCTCGCGCCCAGCCAGCGCCGCGCTCTGGAGGACGTCGTCAAGGTCAAGGTCATCGACCGCACCACTGTGATCCTCGACATCTTCAGCCAGCACGCGAAGAGTCGCGAAGGCAAGGCGCAGGTCGAACTCGCGCAGCTCGAGTACCTGCTGCCGCGTCTGCGCGGCTGGGGTGACTCCATGAGCCGTCAGGCCGGTGGCCAGGTCGGCGCCGGCGGAGCCGGTATGGGATCCCGTGGACCGGGTGAGACGAAGATCGAGCTCGACCGCCGTCGCATCCGCACGAAGATGGCGTTGCTGCGCAAGCAGATCCGCGATTTCGGTCCCGCTCGCGAAGCGAAGCGCGCGGAGCGCAAACGCAACACGATCCCGTCCGTCGCGATCGCCGGATACACGAACGCCGGCAAGTCGAGCCTGCTGAACGCTCTGACGAGCGCCGGCGTACTGGTGGAGAACGCGCTGTTCGCGACGCTGGATGCGACGGTGCGCCGTTCCGAGACCTCGGACGGCCGCGTCTACACCCTCACCGACACGGTCGGATTCGTCCGGAACCTTCCCCACCAGCTCGTCGAGGCCTTCCGCTCCACCCTCGAGGAGGTCGGCGACGCCGACGTCGTGCTGCACGTCGTCGACGGTTCCCACCCCGACCCGGCGGGCCAGCTGCAGACGGTCCGCGATGTGATGGGCGACGTCGGCGTGCGCGACATGCCCGAGCTCGTGGTCTTCAACAAGGCCGACCTCATCGACGACGACGACCGTCTGGTGCTGCAGGGCCTCGAGCCCACGGCGCACTTCGTCTCGTCGCGGTCGGGCGAAGGCGTCGAGGAGCTGCGTGCCGCGATCGAAGAAGCGCTGCCGAAGCCCGCGGTCGAGGTGCACGCGGTCGTCCCGTACGACCGAGGCGACCTCGTCGCGGCGATCCACGAGACGGGGATGCTGCTGTCGGTCGAGCACAGCGAGGACGGCACGGTCGTCCATGCGCGGGTGTCGGAGCGGCTCGCCGCCGACCTGGCTCCGTTCGCCGCAGCCTGACGTCGTCCGCCCGGGGCCGAGCCCCGGACGGGCGGCTCAGCGGGCGATGAACCGCGCCTCGACGGTCGCCGTGATGACGATCTCATCGGGCTCGTAGGACATCGACGCGCCGGTCATATCGCCCGATTCCTGAACCATGCCACGGAATTTCGCCATACCCGCGGCGGGATGTGCGGCGGTGGGCGTGATCAGCCCGACATCCGCGATCTCGACGGGCTCGACGTCGTGGAGTCCGAGTGCGGTCGCATATGCGCGGGCCCTGGCCACGGCCACCCCGACCGCCTCGGAGGCGACCTCGCTCTCCAGCCGGGCGTTCGTCTCGGGAGTGAGGTGCCAGTTCACCCACCCGACCTCGACGCCGTCCCATGGCGACACGTCCGAGACCCAGAGGGAGAGTTCGGATGCCTCGGTGAAGGTCGCCGTCAGATCGATGCTCGCGTAGTGCACCGGAGCGAGCCTCGTGCCCTCGTTGTTCCATGGACGCTCGGCGCGCACGGACAGGCGCGTGCTCGTCCAGTCGACGACGGCGCCGGACTCCTTGCGCGCCGTGATGCTGTCGCGGACCGGCTCGGTGAGGCGCATCGCATGCTCGACGACGGAGGCGCGCTCCGGGCCCTCGGCGCGCACACTGACGCGGATCGTGGCGCGCTCGGGGGCGACTCGGATCTCGTGTTCGCCGCGGACGGTGACGGTGACTTCACTCATGGGGCGACTCTACGCCAGCGCTTCGTCGGCGAGTGGAATGGCGGAGCGCCGTCGGACGTTGTAGTCTGTGATGCTCGGGCACTTCGGTTCCGAGCAGGTAATTCCACAGTGTGACAGCGGCTCCTTCGAGAGAAGGAACACGGGGCTGATCGGTTTCGACAGCGCCTGTTAATCCACGAGAAGCGGGCCGAGGATGCAGAGTTATCTCGTAAACGCTCTCTGCAAAAAAATAGTTGCCGAAACCAAGCGCAACGACTTCGCCCTCGCTGCATAAGCGAGCCCGATAGTCCGTCAGGCCGTATGTGATTCCGATACGGATCCTGGCGTCATCTAGGAATCTTGCTGCGTGATGGCGTCTGGACGTCACGTGGGACTCTTCCCAGGCTGGGCTTGTCGACTTAGGTGTCTGTGACAAAGGTCGGAGCCGAGTAGAACGTCTGCACAGACTGCGCCCGGAGAAGACGTGGAGTCTCAGCGTTGGACGGGGGTTCGATTCCCCCCAGCTCCACCAGGTCGCTGTCACAAGCAAAGAGGCCCGCCTCCCCAGCAACCACTGGGGAGGCGGGCCTTTTCGATGTCCACGAAGGCATCGCGGCGGGCGTGCGGCCGGATCAGGCTCGCGGGTCAGGTTCCAGGCGGATCCTCGATACCGCGGCGCGCGTGTTCGACCGCCGCCTCCGCATCCTCCACGGAGCGCGCTCGCGCCGCCTGCTCCGCATCCGCCTCCTCGAGCGCGGCTCGGGCTCGCGTCGCATCGCGGCGGATGGAGACGAGCTCTGCCTCGAGTTCGCGCTCCCGGCGATCCAGTTCCTCGACGCGCAGAGACGCGGCGCGCAGGCTGCGGTCCGCCGATGCCGCGTCGCGCACCGCTCGCTCCCTGCTCTGTTCGGCGGCACGCAGGGCGCGTTCGGCCTCCCGCCGTTCGCGGCGTGCCTTCACCTCATCGCGCGGTGCGGCAGCGGTATCCGGCAGCTCCGGAGCGCCACCGCCGACGAGGGCGTCCGCGCCCTCGTCGAAGACGCCCGAGGGTTCCAGCTCACGAAGCAGCCGGCCCGAGGCGACCGCGACGGCGGCCACAGGATCGAAGAACGCGGCCGTGATCGTCTGGTGCACCGCCTCACGGGTCGAGGCTGTGACACGCTCTCCTCGCGTCTCGGCGAGCTCCGCCGCAGCCGCGGCGAGCCGGTTGGTCAACGCTCGTCGGTCGCGACCCAGCTGCGCGAGCGCGCGGGCGTCCAGGTCCTCCTGAGCCTCCCGCAGCTCGTCGGCGAGGTGCAGCGCCTCCTTCAGCTGGGAGGCACGCTCCTGCGCGAACACGTTGACGATCCACGCGGCGACCGAGGGCTTCTTCAGTGCGCGGATCTCGGCGGCGAGTGTCGAGTCAGACGTGTCTGCGGCGCGGTCATTGCGTGCGGCGATGAACTCTGCGAGCGGAGTGACGTAGAGCTCTCTCGCGATGTCCGACAACCCAGAGGCCATGCGAGCGACGATACACCGGACCTGCGGCGGGAACGTGGCGGTCGCAACCGTCCTCGGAGCCGCGACCAGTCAGTACTCTGGGGGAATGGCCACGCTGTTCTACGGTGCGTCCGATGTCCCGATCCACATCGAGGACCGGGCGCTCGCGCACTTGAAGATCGTCATCGCGACGAAGCTGCGCCGGCAGGAGAGTTTCACGCTCTCGTGGCGGCATCCCGATGGCGATGCCGGCGGACGCTCCACCATCTGGATCCACCCGTCGATCCCGCTCCGGTTCACCTTCGACGACCCCGAACAGCCGGAACTCAACCCGCAGTGGGTCGACGACCTCATGCAGTCGGTCAACTCCACCGGCGGGATCATGCTGCTCGACGAGGTGCTGGACACGTCACAGAGGTGACGACGGTGCGCAGGCCGTTCTCGCCGATCGCACCGTCGATCCGGATGGGCGTCGCGGTCAGCCGGCCCACTCGATGAGGATGAGGCTCTGCCGGGTGTCCGCGAACTTCACCCATCCGTCACCGAAGAGATACGTCATGCCGTAACCCTCCGTGTCCGTACCCATCGAGTACTGCGGGTTCTCGGTGATGTAGATGCCGTCATCCCCGTCCTCGCGGGTCCAGCCGGCGGCCAGCAGCGACGATTGCGCCTCGGTCGCGTCCTCCGCCGAGATGGGCGACCATCCGTAGAGCTGGCCGTGGTCGGAGGCGACGGTGTAGTCCGCCCAGAAGCACAGCAGACCGTCGGGCAGGGGCACTCCGCCGACCACGAACTCCTTCTCCTGGAACGTCCATCCCGCGTCGGTGAGCAACTTCACGGTGCCGGCGGAGACGATCGTGTCACACGTCGGAGCGGTCGGTGTCGCAGGCGGCGGCGTCGGGCTCGGCTCCGTGCTCGCCTCGGCGGACGGCGCCGGCGACGGCGACGCCGGGGTGGCGGCGGCATCCGGAGCGCCGGCGCACGCCGCGAGCACGACGGCCAGTGTCAGAGCGCCCAGGGCGGCCGAGATCTTGCGGTTCTTCATCATGCGCTTTCTTCAGTCGTGCAGGAGCTCGAGGAAGGCATCGTGAAGGATGCCGTTGGTGGCGAGTGTCGACAGGTCGGAGATCGTCTCGGTGCCGTCGAATCCGGTCATCCGTCCGCCGGCTTCGCGCACGATCGGCACGGCCGCGGCGACGTCGTACTCCTTGACGCCGAACTCGGCGACCATGTCGATACGACCCTCAGCCAGCAGCATGTAGGCGTAGATGTCCCCGTAGGCGCGGTCGCGCCAGACGCGGTCGGCGAGCGTCAGCAGCTGGTCGAGGTGCCCCGACTGCGCCCACTGGGTGATGCTCTGGAAGCTCACGCTGGCGTCATCGAGAGACGACACGGCGGAGGTGCGGATGCGGCGCGGCTCGGCGTCCGTCGCCGTCCAGGCCCCGGCGCCCGCAGAGGCCCACCAGCGGCGCCCCAGGGCGGGCATGCTGACGACACCGACCTGCGGCACGCCGTCGACGGCCAGCGCGATCATGGTGCCCCACAGCGGCACGCCGCGCAGGAAGTTCGCGGTGCCGTCGATCGGATCGATGATCCATTGGCGGTGCGTGCTGCCCTCCGCACCGAACTCCTCGCCGAAGATCCCGTCGTCGGGTCGCTCGGTCGCGAGGATCGCGCGGATGGCGCGTTCGGTCGCGAGGTCGGCGTCGGTGACATGGGAGCGGTCGGCCTTGGTCGACACCTTGAGGTCGGGGCTGTCGAACCGGGGAAGCGACTGCGCATCGGCGGCGTCGGCGAGGCGGAGCGCGAGGGCGAGATCGAGGTCGAGGGAACGGCGGTCGGCGCTGGGGGAGGCAGTCACCCGTCCAGGATAGTCGCCCGACCCTTCGCGACCGCGAGCCCTTCGACACGCTGCGACACGCGCGGCGGACCCGGAGGAGGAGGCTCGATTTCGCACCGCGACCGTCGGCTGGTAATGTAATTCCTCGGCCGGGGAAACCGGGCCACGCACCTCTAGCTCAATCGGCAGAGCAACTGACTCTTAATCAGTGGGTTCTCGGTTCAAGTCCGAGGGGGTGCACGGATCAGCCTCGATGACTCTCGCCAGTCATCGGGGCTTTTCTGCTTTCACGGCGATGCTGCCCGGAGCCGCACGCGTGCGCTACCTTGAGGCACACGCGAAGGGGTGGCGATGCGGCGACGGATTATCGAGGGTGGGGCGGTGTTCGCCTGCGCGCTGCTCGCGCTGGTGCTGACGGGGTGCGCCGCCGGTTCTTCGGAGACCGTCGACTACACCACGTCAGCCGTGACGCTCGCGCCCGGTTCGGCGCTGGTCGTGGACTTCGGAGAGATCAATCCCACGGTCGGCGACGAGTGGGTGATCACGCGCGAACCGGATCCCGCCGTCCTCGATCCGGGTGCCGCCGACTCGCGTTATCTCGGTGAGGACGGGGAGGTCGGCGCGCCGAGCGAGTTCCGCTATCGCTTCGCTCCGGTCGGACTCGGCACCACGGTGATCGAGTTCGAGTACCGGTTCCGCGGTGCCGTGCCCGACGAGGAGAGCGACCGGCGAAGCGCCGAGATCACCGTGACGGTCAAGCAGTAGACAGGCTGCGTCCTCGCCTCATGCGGCATCGCCCACCAGGATGGCCGCGGCATCTTCGGCGGCCGGGTCCTCGGGCTCGTCGTCGATGTGCGCCAGCGTCTTCCTGCCGAGGAGGATCGTCAACGCTGCCACCAGCACCGCGATCGCCGCCACCAGGTAGGGGACGGTGGCGCTGAACGCGTGCCAGAGTGCCGCTGCGAGCGGCGGGGCGATCGCGCCACCGAGGAAGCGCACCGAGGAGTACGCCGACGACGCCACCGACCGGGGGAGGTCCGTCGCCTCCATGACGGCTTCCGTCAGCACGGTGTTCATCACTCCGAGCAGCAGACCGCCGATCACGATGCAGATGACCAGCGCGACCGCGGACTCGACGAGGAGGCCGGCGACGACGAGATCGAGCGCGAGGAGCGGGAGCACCAGGAGGATCACCCGGGTGCGCGGCATCCGACGCATGAGCATCGGTGCGACCCAGACGCTGGTGATGGCGAGAGCGAGGCCCCATCCGAAGAAGGTGAAGCCGATGCCCATCGCCCCGAACCCGAGGGGGAAGGGCGAGAACGCCAGCAGGATGAAGAACCCGATGTTGTAGAAGAACGCCGCGGTGGCGAGCACCGCGAGGGCGGGACGCCCGAGGGCTTTGAAGGGCGCGGAGAAGGCGACGGGGGTGCGCTTCTCGCCGGGTCCCCGCAGGAGCACGAGCACGGCGAGGAAGGCGATCGCCATGAGCACCACGACTCCGAAGAACGGCGCGCGCCAGCTCTGCTCCCCGAGCAGACCGCCCAGCAGGGGCCCGATCGCGATGCCGAGGCCCAGGGCGGCCTCGTAGAGGATGATCGCCGCCGAGCTGCCGCCGGAGGCCGCCCCGACGATCGTCGCCAGGGCGGTGGAGATGAAGAGCGCATTGCCCAGCCCCCAGCCTGCACGGAAACCGATGACCGCGTCGACGCTGCCGCTGAGAGCGCAGAAGAGAGCGAAGACCACGATCAGCGCGAGTCCGATCAGCAGGGTCTTCTTCGCGCCGATGCGCGAGGAGATCCAGCTGGTGACCAGCATGGCGAGCCCGGTCACCGCGAGATAGCTGGTGAATAGCAGCTCGGTCTCGAACGGGCTCGCCTGCAGGGACTCGGCGATCGCCGGGAGGATCGGGTCGACCAGGCCGATGCCCATGAAGGCGACCACGCACGCGAACGCCACGGCCCAGACCTGTGCCGGCTGCTTCCATACGGAGGGGGTGGCGGTGCTCACTGTGCTGCTCCTGTCGGGTCGTTCGTGGTGTGCGCGGCGAGGATCTCCGCCGCGCGCGTGAGAATGCGCCAGTCCTCGTCTGCCAGCTCGGCGAAGCGCGGGGCCAGCGTGTCGCGGAATTCTGCGCGCCATGCCTGCAGTGCGTCCGATCCCGCCTCGGTGATGGCGACCGCGGTCGCTCTAGAATCCTCCGCGACGGGGGAGCGGAGCACCAGACCGTCGCGCTCCAGGACGCCGACGAGTCGTGTCATGCCCGGTTGCGTGGTGCGTGCGGCCGCGGCGAGCTCACCCACCCGTCGAGGCCCGGATCGCTCCAGCAGATTGAGTACCCGCCACTGGGCGGCGGGCGCGTCGTTTCCCGCGTCCTGGGCGGCGATGCGTCCGAGCGCGTATCCCGAGAGCACGAGGGAGGGGATGACATCCTGACGTTGCATACCAGAAAGTATATACCCGATGGTATGAATTGGATTCGGCGGTGATCGTGCTCAGCGTCGCGCGCCGGCGATCCGTGCCGAGAGCTGGTGCGCGTGCGCGAGCAGGATGCGTCCGAGCTCGGTGATCCGTTCCGGTCCGAACCGGAAGCCGACGCCCGTGAGGCTCAGCGCCCATTCCGGGCGACCCGTCCGGTCGAACACCGCAGCGCCCAGTCCCCAGCTGCCTTCCACGATCAGGCCGGGGTTCACGGCGTATCCGCGCTCCTTCGTCTCGGCGAGCCGAGTGCGCAGGGCGCTCGTGCCGTGCGTGCGACCCCATGTGCTCTCCAGCTCCGGATGCCGCTCCAGGTATGCGTCCACATCGTGGTCGGGCAGGAAGGCGAGGATGGCGAGTCCGGCGCTGGCGACGCCGAGGGGGAACCGCACGCCCTCGCTCAGCACGAAGGAGCGGATCGGGAACGAGCCCTCCTCGCGCACGAGGCACACCGTCTCGTCCGCGCGGCGCACCGAGAGGAACGCGCTCTCCTCGGTCTTCACCGCGAGCGAGCGGACGATGTCACGCGCCAGTCCGGTCACGTCGTAGCGGGTCGCCGCCACCGACCCCATCAGGAACAGCTCGGGACCGGGCATCCATCGGGCGCTCACCTCGTCGCGGTCGACCAGCCCCTCGACGCGCAGGGCGGACAGGAGCCGGTGCGCGGTGGACCGCGACAGGTCCGCGGTGCGCGCGAGGTCCACCACCGAGGCACCGTCCGCGCCGCTCGCCGTGACCGCGCGAAGGAGCCTCGCTGCTCGGGCGATCGCCTGCGTGCCGGGAACGACCTGGGCTGGTTTGTCCATGATGTGGACGCTACGGGGAGATACGCCCACATCGCAAGCGGCGCTCTTCCCGATCGCGCGGTGCGGAGGGATGCTGGAGACAGCCACCCTTCGAAGGAGCACGCGTGATCGACAAACACTGGGCCTCTGCGGCCGACGCCGTCGCCGACATCTCGGACGGCTCCTCGCTCGCGGTCGGCGGGTTCGGGCTCTCCGGCAATCCGATCGCGCTGATCGAGGCGCTCCTCGCACAGGGGACGAAGGATCTGAGCGTGGTGAGCAACAACTGCGGGGTCGACGACTGGGGTCTCGGGGTGCTGCTCGCCGCCCAGCGCATCCGCAAGATGACCTCGTCGTACGTGGGCGAGAACCGCGAGTTCGAGCGGCAGTTCCTCTCGGGCGAGCTGGAGCTCGAGCTGACGCCGCAGGGCACGCTCGCGGAGAAGCTGCGGGCGGGCGGATCGGGTATCGCCGCCTTCTTCACGCAGACCGGGGTGGGGACCCAGGTCGCCGAGGGCGGGCTGCCTCGACGCTACGCACCCGACGGGTCCGTCGCCGTCGCTTCGCCCGTCAAGGACGTGCGCACCTTCGACAACGGCCAGGGGCCGCGGGAGTATGTGCTCGAGGAGGCCATCACGACGGACTTCTCGCTCGTGCACGCGCTGGCCGGCGACCGGCACGGCAATCTGGTCTTCAACAAGGCTGCACGCAACTTCAACCCGCTCGCCGCGATGGCCGGACGCATCTGCATCGCACAGGTCGAGGAGCTCGTGGAACCCGGGGAGCTCGACCCCGATCGCATCCATCTTCCCGGTGTGTTCGTGCACCGCGTGGTCGAGGTGGGCCGCGACATCCCCAAGCGCATCGAGCGACGTACGGTCGCCACGGAAGGATCCTGACATGGCTCTCACCCGAGACGAGATGGCCGCGAGGGCGGCAGCAGAACTGCAGGACGGGTCGTACGTGAACCTCGGGATCGGACTGCCCACGCTGGTCCCCAATCACGTGCCCGACGCGGTCACCGTGGTGCTGCAGTCCGAGAACGGCATTCTGGGTGTCGGCCCGTATCCGCGCGAGGACGCCGTGGATCCCGACCTCATCAACGCCGGTAAGGAGACCGTGACCGTGCGTCCGGGGGCGGCGTTCTTCGACTCGGCGACGAGTTTCGGGATGATCCGAGGCGGCAAGATCGACGCGGCCATCCTCGGGGCGATGCAGGTGTCGGCGACGGGCGACCTCGCGAACTGGATGATCCCGGGGAAGATGGTCAAGGGTCCTGGCGGTGCGATGGACCTCGTGCACGGGGCCGCTCGCGTCATCGTCCTCATGGAGCATGTGGCGCGGGACGGATCCGCCAAGATCGTCGACTCCTGTTCGCTGCCGCTCACAGGTCGCGGCGTCGTCGACCGGATCATCACCGATCTGGCCGTGATCGACGTCACCGGCGAAGGGCTCGTGCTCGTCGAGACCGCACCGGGCGTGAGCGTGGAGCAGGTCGTCGACGCGACCGAACCTCCCCTGATCATCGCCGATGACCTGCTGAACACGAACACGAACACGAACACGGAGAGCTGAAGATGACATCGACCGACCGGTCCACGAACCCGGCCGCCGACCACGACATCGTGATCGTCGCCGCCGCCCGCACCCCGCAGGGGCGCCTCAAGGGACAGCTGGCGAGCTTCACGGCGGTGCAGCTCGGAGCCCTCGCGATCCGCGGCGCGCTGGAGCAGGCATCCGTGCCGCCCGACGTCGTCGACGCCGTGATCGTGGGGCAGGTGCTCGCCGCAGGCTCGGGGCAGAATGCCGCAAGGCAGGCGGCCATCGGCGCGGGCATCGGATGGGACGTCCCCGCGCACTCGGTGAACAAGGTCTGCCTCTCGGGGCTGACGGCGATCATCGACGCGGCACGGATGATCCGCACCGGAGACGCCACCGTGGTGGTCGCGGCCGGCATGGAGTCGATGACCCGCGCACCGCACCTGCTCATGGGCTCGCGCGACGGATGGACCTACGGCAGCGTGGAGGTTCTCGACCACATGGCGTACGACGGCCTGACCGACGCCTACGACCAGGAGAGCATGGGGGCATCGACCGAGCGTCACAACGCCCGCTTCGACCTCACCCGCCGTGCGCAGGACGAGGTCGCCGCGCTGTCGCATCAGCGGGCCGCGTCCGCGCAGGCCGCCGGGGTCTTCGACGACGAGATCGTTCCCGTCTCGGTGCCGCAGCGCCGGGGCGAGGCGCTGACGGTCACGGCGGACGAGGGCATCCGTCCCGACACCACGGTCGAGTCGCTGGGCACGCTTCGTGCGGCCTTCACGGAAGGCGGATCCATCACCGCGGGCAACTCGTCGCAGATCTCCGACGGGGCCTCCGCGGTCGTGGTGACCACCAGGGAGACGGCGGATCGACACGGATGGCCTGTGCTGGTGGCCGTCGGCGCCAGCGGTCAGACGGCGGGGCCGGACAACTCCCTGCAGGCGCAGCCCGCGCGCGCGATCAAGCGGGCCTGCGAGAAGCAGGGGATCGAGCCGTCCGATCTCGACCTCGTCGAGATCAACGAGGCGTTCGGGGCGGTCGTCGCGCGCTCGCAGACGGAACTCAGGCTGTCGAGCGACATCGTGAACATCCACGGCGGCGGCATCGCCATCGGTCACCCGATCGGCGCGTCGGGGACGCGACTGGTCGTCCACGTCGCCCATGAACTGGCGCGGCGGGGAGCGGGGACGGCTGCGGTGGCCTTGTGCGGAGGCGGCGGTCAGGGGGAGGCGCTGATCCTCACCCGGTGAGCATCAGCGCTTGATCGGCTTGATGCCCTTCTTCGCGTCCTTCTCCTGCTGCTTCTGCTGCTTCGCGTAGACGGGGGAGTCGGGCGAGACCGGGCGACCCTGCTTGGCGCGCCGCGTATCGATCGCGGCGCCGATCGCGAGGGCCATCGTGATGCCCCAGCTCACCCAGGCGAGAGCGGACCGCCACGTCAGCTTCGTTTCGCGAGAGCCGCGGAGCAGGTTCGCCCCGGTCATGAGAGATCCGAGGAGTCCGGTACCCGTGAGGTAGTTCATACCCTCACGCTACCCGGCCGAGTCCGTCGACGCTCCTGCTTGACAACCGGGCGACGCGCCTGGCATGCGGCAGCGCTCGCCCAGCCGTCGTTCGGATCGCCGCGCTATCATGGGGGAGTCGCGGCTGGTCCGCGGCCGCAATCCGTGTATCTACCGGCCGCCGGCACTCCGGCGGACAGCGGCGGCACCCGACCCCGCGTCCGCGGACGCGCGAGAGCCACGATGAGTCACGTCACCCCCACCCCGCAGCGCTCACCCCGTTCGACCGCAGAGGGGCCGGGACTGCTCCGCATCGCGGGCCTTCCCTATTTCCTGATCGCGTTCATCGCCCGCCTCCCGTTCGCGATGATGGTCGTCGGCGTCCTGACGGTCGTCGTCTCGGCGCGAGGCTCCCTGTCGCTCGGCGGACTCACCTCCGCCGCGGTGGGCCTCGGCACCGCATGCTTCGGTCCGCTGCTCGGCGCCGCGGCCGACCGGTTCGGCCAGCGCACGGTGCTGCTGATCCTCGCCCTCGCCAACGGCGCGATGCTCGTGGTCTTCACGCTCGTCGTCTACACGGGCGCGGCCGACGCGCTGGTCCTCGTCTCCGCGTTCGGCATCGGGGCGACGGCACCGCAGGTCGCCCCCATGTCGCGGTCGCGGCTCGTGACGATGATCGCGGACCGCATGCCGGAGGCCGTGCGCCCCCGGACGGTATCGGGAACCATGGCGTACGAGTCCGCGGCCGACGAGACCGTGTTCGTCTTCGGACCTTTCCTCGTCGGCATCCTCGCCTCCGTGCTCGCGCCCTGGGCGCCGCTCATCGGAGCCGCCGCTCTGACGGTGGTGTTCGTCGGCGCCTTCGCCCTGCACCCGAGCGCACGCGTGGTCTCGGTGCACCGTGGCGTCGACGGACGAGCGCCGTCCGCGGTCTCGGAGCTCTTCACCCCGCGCGTGCTCATCGTCGTCGTCGGCATCCTCGGCGTCGGCATGTTCTTCGGGACGATGCTCACCGCGCTGACCTCCTTCATGGCGGACCGCGGCGCCCCCGAGCAGGCGGGCCTGCTCTACGGGGTCATGGGGGTCGGCTCCGCCATCCTCGCGCTCGGCGTGGCCTGGCTTCCCGCTCGGTTCTCGCTGCGGGCGCGCTGGCTGGCGTTCTCCGGCATCCTGCTCGGGGGGAGCCTGCTCCTGCTGCGCGTCGACACCCCGGAGCTCATGATGCTCGCCCTCGCGATCATGGGGATCGGGATCGGCCCGACCCTGGTCACCCAGTACAGCTTCGGGGCCGCGCGCAGTCCGCTCGGTCGCTCCGCGACGGTGATGACCATGCTCGGCTCCGGCATCGTCGTCGGCCAGTCGCTCGGGGCCGCGGTCGCGGGAGAGCTCGCGGAGAGCGCAGGGACGACCAGTGCGCTCGTGCTCCCGATCATCGCCGCGTCGGTAGCGTTCGCGGCGGGGCTTGTCAACTGGCGACTGAGCGCCGCCGAACCTCGCGTAGCCTCGGTCTGAGCTTCGGTAGCCTGAGAAGCACACCTTCCAGCGTCAGGAGATCTCGCCATGTCAGACGCAGAATTCGTCGTCGTCGCCAACCGACTGCCCGTAGACCGGGTCGTGGGCATCGACGGCGTGGAAGAGTGGCGGACGTCGCCCGGCGGACTCGTCGCGGCCCTCGAGCCGATGATGCGCACTGCGCACGGCGCGTGGGTGGGATGGCCCGGCCAGCCGGATGTGCACCTCGACCGCTTCGAGATCAACGGCATCGACCTCGTGCCCGTCGCGCTCAGCGCGGAAGAAGTGGCCGACTACTACGAGGGCTTCGCGAACGACACGATCTGGCCGCTGTACCATGATGTGATCGCGCCGCCCCAGTACCACCGCGAATGGTGGGACGCCTATGTCAAGGTCAACCGGCGCTTCGCCGAGGCCGCGGCCTCCGTGGCAGCGCCGAACGCCACGGTCTGGGTGCACGACTACCAGCTGCAGCTCGTGCCGCAGATGGTCCGCGAGCTGCGGGACGACGTGACGATCGGCTACTTCCACCACATCCCGTTCCCGGCCCACGGCCTGTACGCGCAGCTGCCGTGGCGAGACCAGGTGCTCACCGGTCTGCTGGGCGCCGACGTCATCGGCTTCCAGCGCGCGCAGGACGCGACGTACTTCCTCACCGCCGTGCGGCGGCGGCTGCGCCACGAGGTCAAGGGATCCGCGGTCGCCGTTCCCACGCCCGACGGCGGCACGCGCACCGCCCTGGCGAAGGCGTTCCCGATCTCCATCGACACCGAGCCGTACCTCGAACTCGCCGCACGCCCCGAGGTGCGGGCTCGTGCGGCCGAGATCCGCGCCAGCCTCGGCAACCCCAAGAAGATCCTGCTCGGCGTCGATCGACTCGATTACACCAAAGGCATCCGGCACCGCATCAAGGCCTACGGGGAGCTGCTCGACGACGGCATCCTGAGCGTCGAGGACATCACCTTCGTGCAGGTCGCCAGTCCGAGTCGGGAGCGGGTGGACGCCTATGTGCACCTGCGGGACGAGATCGAGCTCGCGGTGGGCCGGATCAACGGCGACCACGACACGATGGGCCACACCGCCATCCGCTACCTGCATCAGGGCTACCCGCGTGAAGAGATGGTCGCGCTGTATCTCGCCGCCGACGTCATGCTCGTGACGGCGCTGCGTGACGGCATGAACCTGGTCGCGAAGGAGTACGTCGCGACCAGGGCGGACAACCGCGGGGTGCTCGTGCTCAGCGAGTTCACCGGTGCCGCGGACGAGCTGCGTCAGGCGGTGCGGGTCAATCCGCACGATATCGCGGGCCTCAAGGACGCGATCATGACGGCGGTCGAGATGACTCCGTCGGAGCAGGGCAAGCGGATGCGGTCGCTGCGTCGGCGCGTGCTCGAGAACGACGTGAACGCCTGGTCGTCGTCGTTCCTGCGTGCGCTCGCGGAGGTCCGCGGGTCCTGACCGCGGCATCCATACTGGAGGGACCCGCCTCGATTGGAGACCCTGTGACCCGTACCTGGACCCCCGGAACCGCCGATGAGGCGCTTCGTGCGATCGCCGCGACGCCGCGACTCGTCGTCGCCCTCGATTTCGACGGCACGGCGTCACCGCTCGTCCCCGACCCGATGGCGGCACGCGCACTGCCGGAGGTGGCGGCCCAGGTCGCGCGACTCGCGGCGATGCCCGACACGATCGTCGCCTACGTCTCGGGGCGCAGCATGCACGACCTCCGTGAGATCACGGAGCACACCGACGACTCGCCCATCGCTCTCGCAGGCTCCCATGGCGCCCAGTACTGGTTCCCCGGAACGGGCGAGGCCGACGCGACGGGGCCGGACACCGCCGAGGGTGACCGCGAGGAGCTGTGGGCGGCTGCGCGGCCCATCATCGATCGTCACGAGGGCGCCGAGTTCGAGCCCAAGACGTTCGGGATGGGCGTGCACACCCGCACCGCGACCGGGGAGGTCGAGAAAGAGGTGTTCGCCGAGATCGACGCGCTCGTCGCCGAACGCTTCCCGCACTGGCGTCGACGCGCCGGACACCGTGTGCTCGAGTTCTCGTCGCGCACCGAGGGCAAGGATGCCGCGATGGCGGCCCTCCGCGAGCGGTTCGATGCGACCGGCATCCTGTTCGCCGGCGACGACGTCACCGACGAGGACGCGATGCGGGTGCTGACCGACGGAGATCTCGGCGTGCGCGTGGGCCCGGGGGACAGCGCCGCCGTGCTCCGTGTGGGGAATCCACAAGAGATGGCCCAGCTTCTGGAGGCGCTCGCGGACGAGCGCGCCTCTCGGCGGGAATAGACTTCCGTCATGTCCTCGCATGATCCCTCCAGCAGCGCGCCCATCGACATCAAGCCCCGCAGTCGTGTCGTCACCGACGGCATCGAAGCGACGACCTCCCGAGGCATGCTCCGTGCCGTCGGCATGGGAGACGCGGACTGGGACAAGCCGCAGATCGGCATCGCGTCCAGCTGGAACGAGATCACGCCCTGCAACCTGAGCCTCGACCGTCTGGCGCAGGGCGCCAAGGAAGGCGTGCACTCGGGCGGCGGCTACCCGCTGCAGTTCGGCACCATCTCCGTGTCGGACGGCATCTCGATGGGACACGAGGGGATGCACTTCTCCCTCGTGTCGCGCGAGGTCATCGCCGACTCGGTCGAGACCGTGATGATGGCCGAGCGGCTCGACGGATCCGTCCTGCTGGCCGGCTGTGACAAGTCGATCCCCGGCATGCTGATGGCCAGCGCCCGTCTGGACCTGTCGAGCGTGTTCCTGTACGCGGGATCGATCGCTCCGGGGTGGGTCAAGCTCTCCGACGGCACCGAGAAGGACGTCACGATCATCGACTCGTTCGAGGCCGTCGGCGCCTGCCGCGCCGGGCTCATGAGCGAAGAGGACCTCAAGCGCATCGAGTGCGCGATCGCCCCCGGCGAGGGCGCCTGCGGTGGCATGTACACCGCCAACACGATGGCATCCGTCGCCGAAGCGCTCGGTCTGAGCCTGCCGGGATCGGCTGCGCCGCCCGCGGCCGACCGGCGTCGCGACTACTTCGCGCACCGCTCGGGCGAAGCCGTCGTCAACCTGCTCCGCCAGGGGATCACGACCCGTGACATCCTCACCAAGGAGGCGTTCGAGAACGCGATCGCCCTCGCGATGGCACTCGGCGGCTCGACCAACGTGGTGCTGCACCTGCTCGCGATCGCCCGTGAGGCGGAGATCGACCTCTCGCTGCACGACTTCAACCGCATCGGCGACAAGGTGCCGCACGTCGCCGACATGAAGCCGTTCGGGAAGTACGTCATGAACGACGTCGACCGCCACGGCGGCATCCCGGTGATCATGAAGGCGATGCTCGACGAGGGGCTGCTGCACGGCGATGCCCTCACCGTCACCGGCAAGACTCTGGCGGAGAACCTCGCGGACCTCGACCCGCAGCCGATCGACGGCGAGGTCATCCACACCTTCGACAACCCGATCCACGCGACCGGCGGCCTGACGATCCTGCACGGCTCGCTGGCTCCTGAGGGCGCCGTCGTCAAGACCGCGGGCTTCGATGCCGCGGTCTTCGAAGGCCCCGCACGGGTCTTCGAGCGCGAGCGCGCGGCGATGGATGCCGTGGCGAACGGCGAGATCGAGGCGGGCACCGTGATCGTGATCCGTTACGAGGGTCCGAAGGGCGGACCCGGCATGCGCGAGATGCTCGCGATCACCGCGGCCATCAAGGGCGCAGGGCTCGGAAAAGATGTACTACTCTTGACTGACGGACGATTCTCAGGCGGCACAACCGGCCTGTGCATCGGCCACATAGCACCCGAAGCGGTGGACGCAGGTCCTATCGCCTTCGTGCGCGATGGTGATCTGATACGGGTCGATATCGCAGCTCGCTCTCTCGACCTACTCGTCGACGAGGCGGAGCTCGCCTCCCGCCGTTCTGGCTGGGAGCCGCTACCCCCGCGCTATACCCGTGGCGTCCTTGCCAAGTACTCGCGCCTGGTGCGGTCCGCCGCCGAAGGCGCGACGACCGGCTGATCCGCGTCGGCCTCCGGCTTCCGACGTCGCCACCAGACCATCAGAAGGAATCTCATGACTGCTGACACCGTCTCGGCTGTGCCGAGGCCCCCCGCACCCAAGTCGGCCGCGCCGGAGATCACAGGCGCCGAGGCCGTGGTCCGTACGCTCGAGCTCCTCGGCATCACCGATGTCTTCGGGCTTCCCGGCGGCGCCATCCTCCCCGTCTACGACCCGCTCATGGACGCGAAGGACCTCCGTCACATCCTCGTCCGCCACGAGCAGGGAGCCGGGCACGCCGCAGAGGGGTACGCCTCCTCCTCCGGCAAGGTCGGCGTCTGCATCGCGACCTCGGGCCCCGGGGCCACGAACCTCGTCACCGCGATCGCCGACGCGTACATGGACTCCGTGCCGTTGCTGGCCATCACCGGGCAGGTGTTCTCGACCCTCATGGGGACGGACGCCTTCCAGGAGGCGGACATCGTCGGCATCACGATGCCGGTGACCAAGCACTCCTTCCTCGTGAAGGACGCGTCCGAGATCCCCGGTGCCATCGCGGCCGCCTACGAGATCGCCTCCACGGGGCGTCCCGGACCGGTTCTGGTCGACATCACCAAGGACGCCCAGCAGGCGATCGCGCCGTTCATCTGGCCCGCCAAGATCGACCTGCCCGGCTACCGACCGGTGACCAAGGCGCACGGCAAGCAGATCCAGGCCGCGGCCGCTCTTCTCGCCGACGCCAAGAAGCCCGTGCTCTACGTGGGCGGCGGTGTGATCCGCGGCCGCGCGTCGAAGGAGCTGCTCGCGCTGGCCGAGACGACCAACGCACCGGTCGTCACGACCCTGATGGCCCGCGGCGCCTTCCCGGACTCCCACCAGCAGCACCTCGGCATGCCGGGAATGCACGGCACGGTCCCGGCCGTGCTGGCGCTGCAGGAAGCAGACCTCATCGTGTCGCTCGGCGCGCGGTTCGACGACCGCGTGACGGGCAAGGCCGCGCTGTTCGCACCGAACGCGAAGGTCGTGCACGTCGACATCGACCCCGCCGAGATCTCGAAGATCCGCATGGCCGACGTCCCGATCGTGGGCGACGTCCGCGACGTGATGGTCGACCTCGAGTCCGCCTTCCGCACCGCGACGAGCACGACGACTCCCGACACCGAGGAGTGGTGGTCGTACCTCGACGGGCTGCGCACCGAGTTCCCGCTCGGGTATGCGCCGACCACCGACGGTCTGCTGGCACCCCAGCACGTGATCCAGCGCATCGGAGAGCTCACGGGGCCCGAGGGGATCTACGCGGCCGGCGTCGGTCAGCACCAGATGTGGGCGGCCCAGTTCATCAAGTACGAGCGCCCCAACTCCTGGCTGAACTCCGGGGGAGCGGGCACGATGGGCTACTCGGTTCCCGCGGCCATGGGCGCCAAGGTCGCCGAGCCCCACCGCACGGTGTGGGCGATCGACGGCGACGGATGCTTCCAGATGACCAATCAGGAACTCGCGACCTGCGCGATCAACAACATCCCGATCAAGGTCGCGATCATCAACAACTCCTCGCTGGGCATGGTGCGCCAGTGGCAGACGCTGTTCTACGACGGCCGTCACTCGAACACCGATCTGAACACGGGCCACGGCACCGTGCGCATCCCCGACTTCGTGAAGCTGGCCGAGGCCTACGGCTGCCTCGCGATCCGGGTGGAGAAGGAGGAGGAGGTGGACGCCGCGATCACGCTCGCCCTCGAGACGAACGATCGTCCGGTGGTCATCGACTTCGTGGTCAGCGCCGACTCCATGGTGTGGCCGATGGTTCCGCAGGGCGTCAGCAACAGCTACGTCCAGTACGCCCGCGAGCACGCGCCCGCCTTCGACGAGGAGGACTGACCATGTCGACTCACGTGCTGAGCCTCCTCGTGGAGAACACCCCGGGTCTGCTGACCCGTGTCGCAGGGCTCTTCGCCCGTCGCGGCTTCAACATCGACTCGCTCGCGGTGGGCGTCACCGAGGTGCCCGGCATCTCGCGCATCACGGTGGTCGTCGACCTCGATGAGCTGCCCCTCGAGCAGGTGACCAAGCAGCTCAACAAGCTGATCAACGTCATCAAGATCGTCGAGCTCGACTTCCCGACGTCCGTGCAGCGCGAGCACATGCTCGTCAAGGTGCGCACCGACAACGCGACGCGGTCGAACGTCATCGAGGTGGCGAACCTGTTCCGCGCCTCCGTCGTGGACTACGCATCCGATGCGCTCGTGATCGAGGTCACCGGCGATCGGGGCAAGGTCGATGCGCTGCTGCGGGCCCTCGAGCCTTTCGGCATCAAGGAGATCGCCCAGTCGGGGCTCCTCGCGATCGGTCGCGGCGGCAAGAGCATCACCGAGCGCGTCCTGCGCGGCTGATCAGACATCACACACGTACACGAACACCCAATCAAGGAGAGAAACCAGTGAGCACCGAGATCTTCTACGACGCAGACGCCGATCTGTCGATCATCCAGGGCAAGAAGGTCGCGATCGTCGGCTACGGCTCGCAGGGTCACGCGCACGCGCAGAACCTTCGCGACTCGGGCGTCGAGGTCGCGATCGCCCTCAAGGAGGGCTCGAAGTCGGCGCCGAAGGCGGAGGAGGCCGGTTTCGCGGTCAAGACCGTCGCGGAGGCGACCCAGTGGGCCGACCTCATCATGATCCTCGCGCCCGACCAGCACCAGCGCACGATCTACAGCGAGTCGATCGCCCCGAACCTGGCCGAGGGCAAGACCCTCGCGTTCGCGCACGGATTCAACATCCGCTTCGGCTACATCGACGCCCCCGAGGGCGTCGACGTGATCCTCGTCGCTCCGAAGGCTCCCGGCCACACGGTTCGTCGCGAGTTCGTCGCCGGCCGTGGCATCCCCGACATCATCGCGGTCGAGCGCGACGCCTCGGGCAACGCCTGGGCGACCGCGCTGTCGTACGCGAAGGCGATCGGCGGCACCCGTGCGGGTGTCATCAAGACCACCTTCACCGAAGAGACCGAGACCGACCTGTTCGGCGAGCAGGCCGTGCTGTGCGGTGGCGTCAGCCACCTCGTGCAGGCCGGCTTCGAGACGCTGACCGAGGCGGGCTACCAGCCGCAGATCGCGTACTTCGAGGTGCTGCACGAGCTGAAGCTCATCGTCGACCTCATGTGGGAGGGCGGCATCGCCAAGCAGCGCTGGTCGGTCTCCGACACGGCCGAGTACGGCGACTACGTCTCCGGTCCGCGCGTCGTCACCCCCGAGGTCAAGGAGTCGATGAAGGCGATCCTCGCCGACATCCAGAACGGCGCCTTCGCCAAGCGCTTCATCGACGACCAGGACAACGGCGCGGAGGAGTTCCTCGCGCTGCGTGCCAAGGAGGAGACGCACCCCATCGAGGCCACCGGCAAGGAGCTCCGCTCGCTCTTCGCCTGGAAGCAGCAGGATGAGGATTACGTCGACGGCAGCGCCGCACGCTGATCCGACGACTCACGCACGACAGAACGGGCATCCCTTCGGGGGTGCCCGTTCTGTCGTCCGCACGACCGCGTCCGGCGGTGCTACTCGGCCGGAGCGTCGTCGATCACGGGAGGCGCGTCTTCCCCGTTCGTCCACACGGGCGCCGGGAGGACGGTGTCCACCGCCCCGCCCTGGATCTCGCGCAGTGCATCTTCGATCTCGTCGGCGTTCTGCGGCACGGCGAGTCCGCAGGCCTTCAGCTCGGAGGCGAATTTGAGCGTCAGGCGGATCTTGCCCGCCTCCACCGCCTGCGCGGTCGTTCCGGTGCGCTTCTCGCTTCCGGTCTGGATGTCGGAGACGCTGTCGCACACGTGGTAGACCGATCCGCCGTCGACCCAGACCACCTCGTCCTCGCCGAGCAGCTGGATCACCGCCGACTGATCGGCCGTGTACTTCTCGACCGACGGCGGCGAGAAGTCGACGCCGATCACCGCGGCGATCACGGCGAGCACGATGCCGACGATGCCTGCCGTGGCCTTCTGGCCCTTGTCCATGTCCTTGTTCAGGAAGATGAGGATGATCAGCGGCAGGAAGGCGATGATCGCGATGATCGCGCCGAGCTGGTTCTGCACGAAGAACCGCAGGGTCTCCGCCCGACGCGCAGGGTCGAGGCGGTTCGCCTTCTTCCAGAGGATCGAGCCGGTGATCGCGAGTGCGGCGATCACGACGAGCAGCACGAGGAGTGCGATGAAGGCCCACTGCGGGAACTGCGCGGTGGCGCCCTGCGCCTCGAGGAGTCCCGTGTCGGGATCGCGCACGAGAGTCCCGTCGGCACCGACGAACTCGCGCTGACGCAGGAGCCAGAAGATGGCCACCGCTTCCGCCGCGATCGCGAGAACCCAGACGGCGACGGCGATCCAGCGGTAGGTGGTCGCCGTCGACCGCGCCGCGGCGGTCGGCATCCATCCGGCGGACGGATCCCGGACCTGGTCGGTCGGGTCCGACGACTCGTCACTCTTGCTCTGCTCGGCCACGGTGATCCCTCCGGACGCGGGCCCCGGTGGCCCGGATGCCCTGAGCATAGTGGACGACGTGTTCTACGCTGGGGGCATGAATTCCGATTCCGACGATGCGCTGAGCTGGGATGGCGATGAGGGCAGTGCTCGTGGGGAGCCTGTTCGGAAGAAGCCCGCGCGGACGCCCTCGGGGTCTGCTGCGACTGCGTCGAGCGAGCGCCCCGCCGACGACCCCACCTTGCCCGAGGGATGGAATGCCGTCGGCAGGGGGAGCGCCGACGTCGGGCGCCCCCAGAACGAGGACGAAGACGAGCGTCCAGCGCTCAGCACGGGGATGCTCCTGACTCTCGGAGTCATCGGCGGCGTCTACCTGCTCTACAGCATCGGATGGGTCGTGGGCGGCATGAGGCTCAAGCCTCTCGCCAATCTGATCGTCGCCGATGCCATGTACGTGCCGTGGTTCGTGCTCGCCGTCGCCGCCCCCGCGCTGTGGTTCCTCGCCGTGTGGGTGCTGACCCGCGCGAGGGCAGGCTGGATCCGCGTCGCGCTCCTGCTCCTCGGGGTCGTGCTTCTCGTGCCCTGGCCCTTCGTGACCGTGGGGGTGATCGGATCATGACCGCGCAGCAGATCGACGCGCCGCGTTCCTCGCCGTCGCCGAAGTGGCTCAGCGCTCTCGTGCTGGGACTGGCGGGCCTCTTCTACGCCTACGCGATCTGGAACGCCGTGGCGCATCTCGTCTCGATGGCGCAGAGCGGACTCACCGGCGTCGGCTGGCTGACGCTGGGCTTCGGAGTGGTCTTCCCGGCGCTCGTGTTCGTGTTCGCCTACGTGATCGGCAGGCGCCGCCGCGCCGCAGAGCTCGGTCTCGTCCTGCTCGCGGGTCTGGGCGTGGTGGCGGTGTTCTGGCTGAGCCTGATCGGCTACAGCATCCTCAACATGTCGGATCTGGTGACGGTCGCCCCCTGACCGCCCCCGTCATACGGCACGGAGCAGCCGGAGCCCTCGGGTACAGTTGACGTGATCGCGCCCCCATGGTGTGCGGCGCATCGGCCCCCTGTCGCGCTGCCCCGAAGGATCCCTGTGCCGAAGCCCGTCGTGCTCATCGCCGAAGTTCTCTCTCCTGCCACCATCGAGGCCCTCGGTCCCGACTTCGACGTGCGCAACGTCGACGGCACCGACCGCGAGGCGCTGTTCGCCGCGCTCGCCGACGCCCATGCCGTGCTCATCCGGTCGGCGACGCAGATCGACGAGGAGGCGCTGACCCATGCGCCGAACCTCAAGGTCGTCGCCCGCGCGGGTGTCGGCCTCGACAACGTCGACATCAAGGCCGCGACAACCGCGGGCGTCATGGTGGTCAACGCCCCGACCTCCAACATCGTCTCGGCCGCCGAGCTCACCGTGGGACACATCCTCAGCCTCGCCCGCCGCATCCCTGCCGCGCACGCGTCGCTCGCGGCCGGCGACTGGAAGCGCAGCTCCTTCACGGGCGCCGAGCTCTTCGAGAAGACCGTCGGCATCGTCGGCCTCGGTCGCATCGGCGCTCTCGTCGCGGCCCGTCTCGCCGCGTTCGACATGCGTGTCGTCGCCTATGACCCCTACGTCACGTCGGCGCGCGCGCAGCAGCTGGGCGTCCAGCTGCTGTCGCTCGACGAGCTCGTCGCCGAGTCCGACTTCCTGACGATCCACATGCCGAAGACCCCCGAGACCACCGGCATGATCGGTGCCGAGCAGTTCGCAGCCATGAAGCCGACCGCGTTCGTCGTCAACGTCGCTCGCGGCGGGCTGATCGATGAGGAGGCGCTGCACGCAGCCCTCGTCGCGGGCGAGATCGCCGGCGCGGGTCTCGACGTGTTCACCTCCGAGCCCCCGGCCGAGGGCGGCACGGCGCGTCCGCTGCTCGACCTGCCGAACGTGGTCGTCACTCCGCACCTCGGAGCCAGCACGGAGGAGGCACAGGAGAAGGCCGGCGTGTCCGTCGCCCGCTCGGTGCGTCTGGCCCTGGGCGGCGACCTCGTGCCGGATGCCGTCAACGTCGCCGGCGGCGTGATCGACCCCTACGTCCGCCCCGGCATCTCGCTCGTCGAGAAGCTCGGACAGATCTTCGCCGCCCTCTCGACCTCGCCGCTCACGAGCCTCGACGTCGAGGTGCACGGCGAGCTGAACGAGTATGACGTCAGCGTGCTCAAGCTCGCGGCCCTCAAGGGCGTCTTCACGAACATCGTGAGCGAGACGGTCTCATACGTCAACGCGCCTCTGCTCGCCGAGCAGCGCGGCATCGCCGTGCGTCTGCTGAAGGACGACGTGAGCGACGAGTACCGCAACGTGATCACCCTCAGCGGAGCGCTGTCTGACGGGTCGCAGCTCTCGGTCTCCGGCACCCTGACAGGTCCGAAGCAGTCCGAGAAGCTGGTCGCCATCAACGACCACGCGCTCGAGCTGCCGATCGAGAAGCACCACGTCGTGATGCTCTACACCGATCGTCCGGGAATCGTCGCCGTGTACGGGCAGAAGTTCGGTGAGGCCGGCATCAACATCGCCGGCATGCAGATCTCGCGCCTCGGTGCGGGAGACCAGGCGCTCAGCGTCCTCACGCTGGATTCGCCCGTCTCAGACGAGCTGCTCGACGACGTGCGCGACTCGATCGACGCCGACCTGTTCCGTCAGATCGAGATCACCGAGGTCTGAGCGGGGGAGTCCCTGCATCAGCGGAGCGGGAGGGCGGCCGAGAGGCGGCCTTCCCGCTCTCTGCGTGTGAGGCCGTGCGTCAGGGTGCCGTCGCGCGCAGCACGAGCGCGATCAGGTCGGAGAGCTCGTCGCTGCGGGGGACCAGTCGTTCCGGTCCGTGCACGTCGAGCGAGTTGTTGAAGTAGAGGCCGTCGCTCAGCAGCATGACGAGGTCGAGGCTCGCCGCATCCCGCACATGGGGACGGATGGTGTCCTCCCATCGGTCGCGATTCCTGCGCAGCGCGTCGGCGGCCGGGGCCGAGCCGCCCTGGGCGAGCCTGGTCGCGGCGATCAGGGCGCGATCCAGTGCGTCGTCCTCCATCACGGACGTGCGCACGTAGTACGCGACGGGTCCCTCTTCGGCTGTCGTCATCCGCTCGAGGTCGGTGGTGGTGAGGGCGTCGAGTCGCTCCAGCAGGCCTGCGGCCAGATCGTCCTTCGAGGCGAAATGGTAGAGCAGGCCACCCTTCGAGACCCCGGCGGCGCGGGCGGTGGCCTCGAGCGTCGCGGCGCGTTCGCCGTCTTCGATCACGATCGACTCGAATGCGTCCAGCACACGTTCGCGGGCCAGGGGCGGTCGGGGCATGGGGGTCCTCTGTTCGTCGTCCTTCACCGTAACGCGTGGAGATGACGATTCTGTTACTATACCATCTGGACGGTTTAGTAATCAGGCCGTCACGTTCCTGAGAGGTGTTCCATGTCCCGCACTGCGTCGATCCCGATGACAGAGACGGATGCCCCCCGCGTCGGGGCCCGCGGCTGGGCCGCGCTCGTAGTCCTGATGCTGCCTGTGCTCCTCGTGTCGGTCGACAACACGGTGCTGAGCTTCGCGCTGCCCGAGATCTCGATCGCGCTCGCCCCCACCGGCGCAGAGCAGCTGTGGATCATCGACGTGTACCCGCTCGTCCTCGCGGGGCTCCTCGTCACGATGGGCACGCTGGGGGACCGCTTCGGTCGCCGCAGGATGCTCCTCATCGGCGCCACCGGTTTCGCTGCCGTGTCGGCGCTGGCGGCCTTCGCCCCGACAGCCGGGCTGCTGATCGCGGCCCGCGCGCTGCTCGGCCTCTTCGGCGCCATGCTCATGCCGTCGACGCTGTCGCTGCTGCGGTCGATCTTCCGCAACCGCGACCAGCGGCGACTGGCGATCGCGGTCTGGGCCTCGGCGTTCTCGGCGGGATCGGCCCTCGGCCCGATCGTCGGGGGTTTCCTGCTCGAGCACTTCGACTGGGGCTCCGTGTTCCTCATCGCCGTGCCGGTGCTCATCCCGCTGCTCGTCACCGCTCCGCTGCTGGTGCCCGAGAGCCGTGACCCGAACCCCGGCCGCATCGACCTCGTCAGCATCGTGCTGTCGATGGCCGCGATGATCCCGATCGTCTACGCGATCAAGTCGCTGGCGGTCGACGGTCCCAGCCTCACCGCGGGCGCCTGGGCGCTGCTCGGAGTCGTGATGGGCTACCTCTTCGTGCGGCGTCAGCTCTCCGCCGACGTGCCGATGCTCGACATGGCCCTCTTCCGTCGCGGGTCGTTCTCCGGAGCGATCCTCGTGAACCTGCTGAGCGTGGTCGCGCTGGTCGGCTTCCTGTACTTCGTGTCGCAGCATCTGCAGCTCGTGCTCGGTCTCTCCCCGATGACCGCGGGTGCCGCGCTCGTGCCCGGAATGCTGGCGATGATCGTGGCGGGCCTCTCGGTGGTGCCGATCTCGCGGCGGGTCCGCCCGCACATCCTCGTGCCGGTGGGGCTCGTGTTCTCGCTGGCCGGATACCTGCTGGTGGCGTTCACGACCTCCGATCACGGCGTCGCGCCGTTGATCATCGCTTTCGTCGTGCTGGGCATCGGGATCGGCGGCGCGGAGACGATCTCGAACGAGCTCATCCTCTCCAGCGCCCCGGCCGAGAAGGCGGGCGCCGCGAGCGCGGTGTCCGAGACGGCCTACGAGCTCGGCGCGGTCCTCGGTACCGCGGTGCTGGGCGGTCTTATCACCGCGTTCTACCGCGGAGCGCTCGTCGTGCCCGCGGGCGTGCCCGCCGACGCCGCGCGCGCCGCCGAGGAGACACTGGCCGGGGCGTACACCGCCGCGCAGGGACTTCCCGATGCTCTCGGGACGGCACTGTGGGAGGCGGCATCCGCGGCGTTCGGCTCCGGAGTGATGGTGACCTCGCTGATCGGTGCCGGCCTGGTCGTGCTGGCCGGCGCGATCGCGGCCGTCACACTGCGCAAGGCCCCCACGCACTGACCAGTACGCTGGGAGGACCGGCCCGCTCGGCATCCGTCCGCGCGCGAGCCGGTCCATCCCGGTGCAAGGAGAGTCATGTCGCGTGTCGTGAAGCTGGCGGTCATCCCCGGCGACGGAATCGGCCCCGAGGTCGTCGCCGAGGCCGAGAAGGTGCTCGACGCGGTGACCGCGTCGTCGGAGGTCACCTTCGACAAGACCCGCTTCTCGCTGGGCGCTGCCCGCTATCTCGAGACGGGCGACACCCTGACGGACGACGACCTGCAGGCGATCGCCGGTCATGACGCGATCCTGCTCGGCGCGGTGGGCGGCACGCCAGGCGACCCGCGCCTCAAGGACGCGAACATCGAGCGCGGACTGCTCCTGAAGCTCCGTTTCACACTCGACCACTACGTGAACCTGCGTCCCTCGAAGCTGTTCGCGGGCGCGCCGGGACCGCTGTCGAACCCCGGCGAGATCGACTTCGTCGTGGTCCGCGAAGGCACCGAGGGGCCCTACGTCGGCAACGGCGGGGCGATCCGCACGGGCACACCGCACGAGGTGGCGAACGAGACCTCCGTCAACACGGCCTTCGGGGTCGAGCGGGTCGTCCGCTACGCGTTCGACCTCGCCGAGCGTCGCGGAAAGAAGGTCACGCTCGTGCACAAGACCAACGTGCTGGTGCACGCCGGGGCGATCTGGCAGCGCATCGTGAACGAGGTCGCCGCCGCGCACCCCGACGTCACGGTCGACTATCTGCACGTGGATGCCGCGACCATCTTCCTCGTCACCGACCCCTCGCGTTTCGACGTCATCGTGACCGACAACCTGTTCGGGGACATCCTCACCGATCTCGCCGGCGCGGTCACCGGGGGGATCGGTCTCGCGGCCTCCGGGAACATCAACCCGGACGGTGCGTTCCCGTCGATGTTCGAACCGGTGCACGGCTCCGCCCCCGACATCGCCGGTCAGCAGAAGGCGGATCCCACCGCGGCGATCCTGTCGGTGGCCCTGCTGCTCGACCATCTCGGCCTCACCGCCGAGGCGGCGCGGGTGAGCGCCGCCGTCGAGACGGACATCGCCACCCGCACGGGTGCGCGCACCACGGCGGACGTCGGCTCCGCGATCACCGCACTGCTCTGAACGACGGGCGTAGGCTGGACCCGCGCGAGGTTGCGCGCCGCACGAGGAATGGATGACGAGATGACGACCATCGATGCCGAGACCGCCACGACTCCGCTGGAGTTCCTGGTCAGGAAGAATCTGAGCGCGGCCACGCCCGCACGCGTCGCCGAGGTCCACGAGGACCCGGGCTTCGGCGTGGTGTTCACCGATCACATGGTCGACATCTGCTGGTCGGTCAAGGGCGGGTGGCATCGTCCGCGCGTGCAGCCGTACGGCCCGATCCCGCTCGACCCCGCAGCCTCCGTGCTGCACTACGGTCAGGAGATCTTCGAGGGCATCAAGGCCTACCGTCACGAGGACGGCTCGATCCACACCTTCCGCCCCGACCGCAACGCCGCACGTCTGCAGGCCAGTGCGCGTCGGCTGGCACTGCCCGAACTGCCCACCGAGTACTTCATCCAGTCGCTCCGCGAGCTCGTCGCGGTGGATGGCCGATGGGTGCCCTCCGGAGCCGACCAGAGCCTCTACCTGCGTCCGTTCATGTTCGCCAAGGAGGCCTTCCTCGGTGTCCGCGCCGCGCAGAAGGTCGCGTACTACGTGATCGCGAGCCCGGCGGGCGCGTACTTCAGCGGCGGCGTGAAGCCCGTGCGCATCTGGCTCTCCGAGGACTACGCCCGGGCAGGCAAGGGCGGCACCGGCAAGGCCAAGACCGGGGGCAACTACGCCTCCAGCCTGCTCGCGCAGAGCGAGGCCAGCGCGAAGGGCTGCGACCAGGTCGTGTTCCTCGACGAGAAGCGCAACGTCGAGGAGCTCGGCGGCATGAACGTGGTGTTCGTGTTCAAGGACGGCCGCATCGTGACCCCCGAGTCCGACAGCATCCTCGACGGGATCACGCGCGATTCCCTGCTGCAGCTCGCCGAGGACCGCGGCTACACGGTCGAGAGACGACCCATCTCGATCGACGAGTGGCGCGAAGGCGTCGCTTCCGGCGACATCGTCGAGGTCTTCGCGTGCGGCACCGCCGCCGTCGTGACGCCGATCGGCGCGCTGGTCGGCGAGGGCTTCGACGAGCCGCAGCCGCTCGGCGAGCTCGCGCTGTCGCTTCGCGAGGAGCTCACCGACATCCAGTACGGTCGCCGCGACGACACCCACGGCTGGCTTCTGCGTCTGGACGCCTGACTTCCGCATCATCCCCGAGACCCCGCCGTGCCCCACGCGCACGGCGGGGTCTCGTCGTCCGTGCGGCTGGCTAGGCTGGTCATATGAAGATCGCCCGTTTCAGCCACGACGACGCCATCCTGTTCGGGATCGTCGACGACACCGACCTCGTCGTCCTCTCGGGCGACCCCCTCTTCGCCGGGTACGAGCCCACGGGAGACCGCGTGCCGATCGCGGATGCGGTGATCCTCGCCCCGGTGATCCCTCGCTCGAAGATCGTGTGCGTCGGCAAGAACTACCATGACCACGCGGCCGAGATGGGCGGAGAGGCTCCCGAGGAGCCGCTGCTCTTCCTCAAGCCGAACACGTCCGTGATCGGACCGGGAGACGCCATCGTGCGCCCGGCGATCTCGGAGCAGACCGAGTACGAGGGCGAGCTCGCGGTGGTGATCGGCAAGGTCGCGAAGAACGTCAGCCAGGCCGATGCGCTCGACCATGTGCTGGGCTACACGATCGCGAACGACGTCACCGCCCGCGACCTGCAGCGCAAGGACGGCCAGTGGGCGCGTGCGAAGGGCTTCGACACGTTCTGCCCGCTCGGGCCGACCATCAGCACCGACTTCGACCCGGCCGAGGCGACGATCGAGACCCGCGTCAACGGCGAGGTGCGTCAGAAGGCGCCGCTGTCGGACATGATCCACTCCGTCGAGGCGATCATCGAGCACGCGTCGGCGGTGTTCACCCTGCTGCCCGGCGACGTCATCCTCACCGGCACGCCCGCCGGTGTCGGCGAGTTCGGCGCGGGGGACACCGTCGAGGTCGAGATCACCGGACTGGGGATCCTGCGCAACACCGTGCGCGACGCCGCACGCGCGTCATGACCGATGCCGCTCTGACCGTGGCCGAGCAGGCCGCGGTCCAGCGGCGTACGGTCCTCGTCCTGTCGATCGGGCAGGTGCTCGGGGGGATCGCGTTCGGTGCGACGGTCTCGCTCGGCGCACTGCTCGCGGCCGACCTGTCCGGCGACGACGCGCTGTCGGGCCTCGCGACGGCATCCGTCACCCTGGGGGCTGCACTGTGCGCGATCCCGCTCGCCCGGTTGGCGGCGCGGGTCGGGCGTCGTCGGGCGCTCACTCTCGGCAACATGTTCGCCCTCGTCGGCATCGCCGTGGTGATCCTGGCCGCATCGCTGCGGGTCTTCCCTCTGCTGCTCGTCGGCATCCTCATGATCGGCGCCGGCAACGCCGGCAACCTGCAGTCCCGCTTCGCCGCCACCGACCTCGCGGCAGCGAAGCACCGCGGGCGTGATCTCTCGATCGTCGTGTGGGCGACTACCATCGGCGGTGTGGCGGGCCCGCTTCTGCTCGGCCCCGGCGAGATCGTCGGCGAGGCGATCGGCATGCCGCCGCAGACCGGCTCGTACGCCTTCTCCTTCGTCGCGCAGTGCGCCGCGCTCGTGCTCTATCTCGTCGCGCTGCGTCCGGATCCGCTGCTGTCCGCGCAGCGACTCGCCACGGCGGCCGTCGCGGCGACCGGTGTGGCCGTCGCCGATCGCCCCGTGGTCGCTCGCTATGCGATCTTCGCCGTCGCGGGCTCGCACGTGGTGATGGCCTCGGTGATGGCGATGACGCCGGTGCACCTCGCCCACATGGCCCATGGTGCGCACGGCATGGCTCCCACGCCGGCCGATGTCTCGGCGCTGGTCGGGATCACCATCGCCCTGCACGTGGGCGGGATGTACGCGCTGTCGCCGCTGTTCGGCATCCTCGCCGACCGGTGGGGGCGACTGCGCGTGGTGCTGCTCGGCCAGCTGCTGCTCGGCGGGGCTCTCGCCTTCGCGGTGCTCGTGAACGATCAGGAGTGGGGCGTGATGGTAGCGCTGATCCTCCTGGGACTCGGGTGGAGCGCGGCGACGGTCGCGGGAGCGGCGCTGCTCACCGAGTCGAGTGCGCCCGAGGTCCGCACGCGACGGCAGGGGCGCAGCGATTCCCTGATGAGCCTGTCGGCGGCAGCAGGTGCCGTGCTCGCCGGGGTCGTGCTCTCGAACTTCCAGTACGCGGGACTGGGCATCGCCGCATCGGTGATCGTCCTGGCCATCGTCGTGCTCTCGCCGCTCGGACGCGCGAAACGGTGAAGGGCGTGGTGGGCGCGGACGCGACCGCGCCCACCGTCGCTCAGGTGTACCAGGTCGGCTCGGGTACCTCGTTCTTCAGCACGAACGTGCCGACCTCGCGCTTCTTGTACGCGATCGGATCGTGCAGGCTGTGCGTACGCAGGTTGCGCCAGAAGATGTCGAGGCCGACCGAACTCGCCGACGCCCGAGCACCCGTGAGCTCGTAGACCTTCGTGGCGACCGTCAGCCCGTCGTCGACGACCCGCAGCTTGCCCGCCGCGACACGCACCGCGATCTCACCGCGTCGGCGAGCGGTCAGCTCCTCCCGTGGGGCGTGCAGCACGGCGCTGATCTCGCCGCCGACGGCGTCCAGCAGTGCCTCGTCGGCCCAGAGCGTCGACGCCAGTTCGCCATAGCCTTCGAGCAGGTACCACTCGTCGGTCGCGTGCTGCTTGTCGTCTCCTCCGTACGGCCAGGGGCGCGTGCGGGTGCGCGTGTATGCGGAGGCCGTCTCGAGCGCTCCCTGCGCGATGCCGAGGTAGAAGTTCGCGAACACGAGCTGGATCGTCGGCACGTTGAGGGTGTTGTAGGTCAGCGGCCGGAACTGCCTGTCGACGAAGCCCGCCGCCTCAGCCCACGGCACGCGGACATCGCGGATCTGCACCGAGCCGGACTCGGTCAGGCGCTGGCCCAGGCTGTCCCAGTCGTCTGCGAACACGATGCCGTCCTGAGCGGTGGGGACGATGGCGAAGATGTGCGTGTCGGTGCCCTCGAGGACTCCTTCGAGCACCGTGAGATCCGAGATCTGGCCACCTGTGGAGAACGACTTGCGCCCCGAGAAGACGAGGTCGTCTCCGTCCTCTCGGATCAAGAGGTCGGAATCGCGCGGATTGACCGCCCCGCCGAAGACGAAGGCGTTCGAGGTGTACAGCTCTTCGACGGCCGCGATCTGCTCCTCCGTCCCCACGAGCCGCGCGGCCCATGCCCAGAGGTAGTGGTACCCCAGGACCTGTCCGATCGACCCGTCCCCGCGAGCGACCGTTCTGATCACCCGATAGGCCGTCTCCCACGTCTCGCCGGCGCCGCCGTGCGCTCGAGGGCCGAGCAGCGTGACCAGGCCGGAGTCCTTGAGCAGCTGCACCTCGGCGTGGGGCGTCCTGTTCGCGCGGTCCCTCTCGACGGCATCCACCGCGAGGATGTCGGCCACCTCCTGAGCGCGGCCGAGCCATTCGTCGGTGGTCTGCGGCCGTGCGCTCTCGCGCCAGCGGTCGCCGAGCCCTGTGGTCACTGCATCCGTGATCGTCACGTCTTTCCCCTTCCGGTTGGTCGATGCGGCAACGATAGGAGCACGATGCCGCTGTGCCGAGCGCTGTTACCCCGGGTGAGGGGGTGTGACGCCGGGTGAGCATCTGTGACCCGCCGTGACGGGAGGCGGGCACTCGCGAACCTCCGTGGGACGGGCAGGTCGCGACGACTCGCGGCAACTAGAATCGGAGGGATATGGCTACCCCGCACCCCCTCACCACGACCGCCAGTGGCACCGACGTCCGCGTCCGCTTCTGCCCCTCGCCGACCGGACTGCCGCATGTCGGCATGGTCCGCACGGCCCTGTTCAACTGGGCGTACGCGCGCCACACGGGCGGGAAGATGGTGTTCCGCATCGAAGACACCGACGCCGCGCGCGACAGCGAGGAGAGCTTCCGCCAGCTCGTCGACGCCCTGACCTGGCTCAAGATCGACTGGGACGAGGGCGTCGAGGTCGGTGGCCCGCACGCGCCGTACCGGCAGTCGGAGCGTCACGAGATCTACCGCGGCGTCATCGACAAGCTGCTCGCGACCGGTGCCCTCTACGAGAGCTACTCGACCGCCGAGGAGATCGACGCCCGCAACGAGGCGAACGGTCGCGCGAAGCAGCTCGGCTACGACAACTTCGATCGCACCCTGACCGAGGAGCAGAAGGCCGCGTTCCGTGCGGAGGGTCGCCAGCCGGCCCTCCGACTGCAGGCGCCTGACGAGGACCTCACGTACGTCGACCTGATCCGCGGCGAGGTGACCTTCCCCGCGGGATCGTTCCCCGACTTCGTGGTGGTGCGCCCGAACGGCATCCCGCTCTACACCTTCGTCAATCCGGTCGACGATGCGCTGATGGGCATCACGCACGTGCTGCGCGGCGAGGACCTGATGCCGTCGACCGCGCGCCAGCTCGCGCTGTACGCCGCGCTGATCGAGGCGGGCGTCACGACGTTCGTCCCGCGCTTCGCGCACATGCCGCTGGTGCTGGGGGAGACGGGCAACAAGAAGCTCTCCAAGCGCGACCCGCAGGCCGACCTGTTCCTGCACCGCGACCGCGGGTTCATCCACGAGGGGCTGCTGAACTACCTCGCACTCCTCGGCTGGTCGATCAGCCATGACCGGGACGTCTTCTCGCTCGAGGAGTTCACCACCGCCTTCGACATCGTCGACGTCAACCCGAACCCGGCCCGCTTCGACCAGAAGAAGGCCGAGTCGATCAACGGCGACCACATCAGGGCGCTCGACGGCAAGGACTTCGCCGAGCGGACCATCCCGTACCTCGCCGCCGCCGGACTCTTCGACGAGCCGACGCACGAGCAGCTGGTGCTGGCATTCCGCGTCGCGCCGCTGGTGCAGGAGCGTGTGCAGCTGCTGGGGGAGGTGCCCGGTATGGTCGGGTTCCTGTTCACCGACGAGGTGTCGTACGACGCGGATGCGCTGAAGGGCCTGCCGGCGAACGCCGCCGAGGTGCTCGAGGCGTGCGCCACGGCGCTAGAGCCGGTCGACGAGTTCACCCCGGACAGGATCCAGGAGGCTCTCGCCGAGGCTCTGGTCGAGAAGCTCGAGCTCAAGCCGCGCATAGCCTACGGACCCCCGCGCGTCGCGATCACGGGTCGTCGGGTCTCGCCGCCGTTGTTCGAGTCGATGGAGCTGCTGGGCAAGGACGAGTCGCTGCGGCGCCTGCGGGCGCTGTCCGCGTTCCTCGCCCGCTGAGTCGCAGAGCGGATGGCCGAGAGGGCGGGTGCCGACGGGCGCCCGCCCTCTCGTCGTCTTCGCGACGGAATGACAGCGCGGGAGACGGATCGGAGGGCGACGCGCCCGGCCCGGTCGGTGCGTTTTGGCATTAGGGCCGTGGCTCGGGTAGGCTTGACTCTCGGTGCGAGGCTCCGGTTTCGCCCTTGGGGTATGGTGTAATTGGCAACACGGCGGTTTCTGGTTCCGTTGTTCTTGGTTCGAGTCCAGGTACCCCAGCAAGACGAAAACCCCCGCTCAGGCGGGGGTTTCGTCGTTTCCGCGCCCGGCTTCTATTCGCACTCTCCGAGGAAGCCGAGGTAGCAGACGGCCTCGTGCGTCTCGGCGGGCCGGTAGTCGTCGTTGGACACCTGCCTCGTGTCGATCTCGGGCGTGCGGCTGAGTGTGCCGTAGGTGCCCAGGGTGGCCACGTAGTAGCCGTCGCCGTCCTGCGCCCTCATCTCGTCGATCGCGCCGCTGTACTCGGTGCAGAGGGCGGTCGCGGCTTCCGTGAGCTCCACGCCGACACAGGAGGCGGTGTAGGTGGCGGCCATGAGGTCCGTGCAGTCGGTCCAGTCCTGATTGACGGTGCAGGGGTTCGTCGAATCCATCGCCACGTCGTAGCGCCCGGTCTCGAACTCCTCGCTGTGGAAGGTCTCGGGCTGCTCCGGCACGTCGGTCTTGGTCCAATGCCGCGCCGTCGTGAACGCGAAGACCACCACGATCGCCGCGATGACGAACAGGGCGCCGAGGACCGAGAGGGTGACCCACAGGCCCACCCGCTTCTTCTTCACGGGCTGGCCGTCGGGACCGGGCAGATGACCCGGGTATCCGGGAGCCGCCCCGTACGCGGGGTCGTACCCGGGGTACGGCTGCGTCGCCGCGTAGGCCTGACCGGCGGGTGCCGCGAACACCTGATCCGCCCGCGCTGCGGGGACGGTGTCGTGGATCGGGATCGTCGGCTGCGAATCCGCGGCAGGGGCGCTCTCGGATCCGGGCGGAGCGTACGGCGCAGACACGGCGTACGCGGGAGGCGGCGGGGGAGCGGCGGCCGGGGACGGCTGGATCGACAGCCAGTACGCGTGCCAGCTCTGCGTGGATGCGGGGTCGCCGGCGACCTGCTGCGCCTCGAGGTCGGTGAGCGGAAGTCCGAGCGTCGCCCTCAGATCGGGTCTGACCAGGGCAGCGTGGAAGTCCTCGAGCGACATCGTCATAGTCAGAGGATGGCAGACCTGCGCCGCGGTCGACAATCCGGCGATCGCGCCTAGCAGGTCGGATGCGGTCGGCGCCACACCCTTCCCGAGGTGCGCCGGGGGCGGGCATCGTAATGACGGTATTCCGCAGGACGGCGCCGCAGCGGCGGTGCAGGCAGGAGCAGACCATGGCACTCACCCGAGTCGTGCCCGGGCAGACCCCCGGCATCCGTCGCGTGCGATCGGGGTCGGGGTTCCGCTATCTCGACGCCGCGGGTCAGCCGGTCGTCGAGGCCGACCGCGAGCGCATCGACGATCTCGTCATCCCGCCGCGGTGGCACGACGTGTGGATCGCGGCCGATCCGCTCGCGCACATCCAGGCCGTCGGCACCGACGATGCGGGCCGACGCCAGTACCTCTACCACCCGCTGTGGCGCACCGGTCGCGATCAGCGCAAGTTCGCCCGCGCGCTCAAGCTCGCCGCGGCGCTGCCCGCGGCGCGGGCGAAGGTCACGCGTGCCATCGGCGAGCCCGGCCTGTCGAAGGAGCGCGCCCTCGCCGTGGCTTTCCGCCTGCTCGACGACGGTGCGCTGCGCATCGGCTCGGAGCGATACCTCGTCAAGCACGGCAGCAGGGGGCTCAGCACGCTGCGGCGCCGTGACGTACGCATCGAGGGGAGCACGGTCTCGCTCGAGTTCCCGGCCAAGAGCAGGCAGCTCGCCTCGATCGAGATCACCGACGGTCCGCTCGCAGAGGCCCTGTCGGAATTCGCCGTGGGCTCGCCCCGGGAGACGCTTCTGGCGTATCGCAAGGGGCGGCGTCGAGTCCGACTGACATCGGGGGAGATCAACGCCTACCTGCGCACGGTCGCCGGGTCCGCGTTCACGGCGAAGGACTTCCGCACCCTCCACGGCACGATCCTCGCCGCGGACGCCCTCGCGCGGATCGGACGCCTCGAGACCAAGAACGAGCGGCGGCGAGCCGAGCGCCTGGCCGTGCAGGCCACGGCCTCGGCGCTCGGCAACACCATCGCGGTCGCCAGGGGGAGCTACATCGACCCGAAGGTGTTCCGGCTGTACGCCCGAGGGCGGCTGCTCGACCTCTCCGTGTCGCCCGAGACCGCCATCCGCAAGCTGCTCGCGCGGTGACACCGTCTGCGGCGTCCGGTCGTTCCGGTCAGTTCGCGCGCGGGTACGTGTAGAAGCCCTCGCCCGTCGAGACGCCGAGCTTGCCCTTGTCGATGTACTGCTCCTTGAGCAGCTGCGCGAAGCGCTGCTGCTTCTCGCCGCCCATCCGGGAGATGTTGTAGGCCGTCGTGAGACCGACGATGTCGTAGATCTCGAACGGGCCGGCCGGCGCTCCGGTGCCGATCCGCCAGGTCGCGTCGATCGCCTCGGGGTCGGCGATGCCGTCGACGAGGAGTCCGGCCCCGGCTTCGAGGAACGGCACGAGCATGGAGTTCAGGAGATAGCCCGCCTTCTCCTTCTTGATCGGGATCGGGACCATGCCGATCTCCGCCGCGAACGCGACGACCGCGTCGTAGACCGACGGGTCGGTCTCGGGAGTTCCCATCACCTCGGCGGTGTTGTGCGACCAGATCTCGTTGGCGAAGTGCAGGGCGAGGAACCGATCGGGGCGCCCCGTCGACGCGGCGAGTGCGCTGGGGAGCAGAGTCGAGGAGTTGGTCGCGAAGATGGTCGTCTCCGGCGCAGCGTCCGCGAGCGTGCGATAGATGTTCTGCTTCAGCTCCAGGTTCTCGGGGACCGCCTCGATGACGAGGTCGGCGGTGGCAGCGGCATCCGTCAGGTCGGAGGTGAGGCGGATGCGGGCGATGGTCGCCGCCGCTCGGCCGCCTGCGGCATTCTCCACACCGTCTGCGACGTATCGTGCGGCGAGTGCGTCGAACCGCTCGGCCGCGCGGTCGAGCGCGGCCTGATCGATGTCGTACGCCACGACGTCGAAGCCGTGGAAGGCGGTCTGGAACGCGATCTGCGATCCGAGGACGCCGGTGCCGAGAACGGTGATGTTCTTCATTTCTCTTCCTTCTGTGGGGGCCTTGTGGGCCGTGGTCACGATGTGACGTCGCCGCGGTCGAAGCGCTGGAGGTCGTGCGCGAAGCGCGAGACCTCGGCATCCGACCATCGAGCGAGATGGGTGTCGATCACGTCCTGCAGCGTGTCGAGCGTCCGTCGGAAGGCGTCTTCGCCGTCTGGTGTGAGTTCGAGGGGGCGACCGCGCCCCGCGGTTCCCGGCGCCTCGCGGACGAGCCCGAGCGTGATGAGGGAGGAGAGCTGCCGCGACACCGTCGAGCGGTTGAGCCGGAACATCTGCGCGATGTCGATGGACCGGATCCCCGGGGTGTCGGCGATCGCCATCACGATCGACTGATCGGTGATCGAGAGTCGGGTCTCGCCGGATCGGGCGTCCACCAGTCCTCGGCGGGTGATGGCGAGGAGGGATCGCAGCACCGCCGCACTGTCCGCTCCTCGCGCATCCGCGTCGTGCTCTTGTTGCATAGTGCAACTGTAAACCTTCATGTTGCGCAATGCAACGCAGAGCGTCGCAGGACTGCGACAGCCTTGCGACACCCTGGCGACCACCTGCCGCGATCCGCTTCCTACGCTGACGGCATGACCACTCCGTACCCGCCGCACCCGCTCTCGCCCGCACCGCCGTCGCGCACGAACGGTCTCGCCATCGCGACCCTCGTGCTGGGGATCTGCGGTTTCGCCATCATCCCGATCATCCTCGGTCACATCGCTCTGGCGCAGATCCGCGCGCGACATGAGGGCGGCGGCGGCATGGCGATCGCGGGCCTGGTGCTGGGGTATCTGACGTTCGCCGGGTACGCGGTGCTCGTCGTGGTGCTGGTCGCATCCGTGACGGGGGGAATCGTCTGGGGAGCCAGATGAAAGGATGGGGGTATGGACACAGCCAACCTCACGCGAGAGGAGACTGCCGCGCGATCCGCTGCGGTCTCGGTCCGCAGCATCCGCGTCGAACTCGATCTGACCGGAGCGCCCGAGCGGGCCCGCAGCGGATTCCCGACGGCGACGACGCTGGAGTTCGCCTCGACGGTCGAGACGACGTGGCTCGATTTCATCGGCGAGAGCGTGACGCGCCTCGTCGTCAACGGCGCAGAGCAGGAGATCGTCTACGACGGCGCCCGCATCGCGCTGCGCGGCCTCGCGAGCGTCAACACCGTCCGGGTCGAGGCCGTCGGCGCGTACAGCCGCTCCGGTGAGGGGCTGCACCGCTTCCACGACCCGGTCGACGACCGGACGTATCTGTACACGCAGTACGAACCCGCCGACTCCCGGCGGGTGATGGCCTGCTTCGAGCAGCCCGACATCAAGGCGCCCTACACGTTCGTGGTCGACGCGCCGTCGGGCTGGGAGGTGCTGTCGAATCAGACCGCCGCGGTCGTGGACGTCGGCGTCGGCGTGCAGCGCGTCGAGTTCGCCCCGACGCTCCCCATCTCCAGCTACATCACCGCGGTCGCGGCCGGCCCCTATCTCCGCGTCGACGGCGAGTGGCGGCGCGGCGAGCAGCACATCCCGCTCGGGCTGTTCGTCCGTCGGTCCCTGTCGCCGTACCTCGAATCCGATGAGATCCTCGAGGTCACCCGCCAGGGGCTCGACTTCTTCGACGAGTCGTTCGCCTCCCCGTACCCGTGGGGCAAGTACGACCAGATCTTCGTTCCCGAGTACAACCTCGGAGCCATGGAGAATCCGGGTCTCGTGACCTTCACCGAGGCGTATCTCTCGCGAGGGGCCGCGACCCAGGCCCAGCGCGCGGCGCGGGCGAACACGATCCTGCACGAGATGGCACACATGTGGTTCGGCGACCTCGTGACGATGAAGTGGTGGGACGATCTCTGGCTGAAGGAGTCCTTCGCCGACTACATGGGATCGCACGCCTCGGCCGTCGCGACCCGCTTCCACGACGCATGGGTGAAGTTCGCCGCGAACCGCAAGGCGTGGGCCTATCAGCAGGACCAGCTCCCCACCACGCATCCGATCGTCGCGGACATCACCGATCTCGAGGCGGCGAAACTCAACTTCGACGGCATCACGTACGCGAAGGGTGCGGCCGTGCTCAAGCAGCTCGTCGCGTTCGTCGGCGATGAGGCGTTCTTCGAGGGAGCGCGTCGCTACTTCGCCGCCAACGCGTTCGGCAACACGACGCTCGAGGACTTCCTCGTCGAACTCAGCGCGGTATCCGGTCGCGACATGTCGGAGTGGTCGCGAGCCTGGTTGCAGACGACCGGCGTGTCGACACTGTGGATCGAGCGGGATGCCGACGGGGCGACGGTGCTCGTGCAGAGCGATGCGCGACCGCACCGCCTGCGCGTGGGGTTCTACGAGCACGTGGACGGCCGGGTCGTCCGCCGCGAGCAGATCGCGCTGGACATCCACGACGAGCGCACTCGGGTCGAATTCCCTGACGCCGATCTCGTGCTGCTCAACGACGACGACCTGACCTACGCCAAGGTGCGCCTCGACGAGGCGTCACTGGTGACCGTCCACGACCTGCTGTCCGATGTCGAGGATCCGCTCGCGCGCGCGGTCATCTGGTCGTCGCTGTGGAACGCGACACGGGACGGCGAGCTGGCGGCGACCCGCTACACCTCGATCGTGCGAGCGCACGCGCCCGGGGAGACGAACATCGGCCTCCTGGGCGGTGTGCTCGCGAATGCGCTGTTCGCCGTCAGACACTACGTCACGGACGAGGACAGGCAGCACGAGCAGAGGCAGTGGGTGGAGGCCGCTTGGAGCGCGCTGCACGCGGCGGATGCGGGCAGCGACGCGCAGCTCTCCTGGGCGCGTGCGGTGGCGGCCGCATCGGCGTTCGATGACGTGCGTGTCGATGATCTCCGCGCGATGCTCGACGGCCAGGTGCCCGAGGGGCTCGTCGTCGACCCGGACCTGCGGTGGCAGCTGCTGACGGCGCTCGCGACGACGGGGCACGCGGGATCGAGCGAGATTGAGCACGAGCTGCAGCGTGACGACACCGGAAGCGGCCGCACCGCCGCGCGTCGGGCCCTCGCCGCGCGACCAGATGCGACGGTGCGAGCCGCCGCCTGGCACGCCGCCTGGACGGACGAGGGCCTCAGCAACGATCACCTCGATGCCGAGATCGCCGGGTTCCGTGCCGGTGGCCGCCGAGATCTCGTCGAGGGCTTCGACGAGGAGTACTTCGACCGCATCCTGCACGCGTGGCGTTCGCGGAGCATCGAGCTGGCGCGACGCCTGGTCGCTGGGCTCTTCCCCGCGATGCCGACGCTGCAGCGCGTCGACGCGTGGCTCGACGAGCACCACGACGCCCCGGCCGCCCTTCGCCGGATCGTCATCGAGCAGCGTGATCATCTCGCCCGGGACATCCGTGTGCGAGCGGCGCAGGCTCAGTCCGCCTCGAGCTCTGCGACGGTGCTCTGACCCACGGCGAGATGGTCCGGTCGATCGTCGCTCTGCGTCAGGAGGACGAGGGCGATGTACGCGGCCCAGGCTCGCGCGCGCACCCAGGTCGCGTCGTCGTAGCGAGAGCCGGTCGAGGCTCGGAACTCGGCGCGGCCTGGCGCGTCGAAGAGCATCCATGCCGACGCGAGGTCGTAGGCGGGGTCTCCCGATGTGACGTCGCCGAAGTCGATGAGCGCTGCGAGCGACCCGTCGCGAACCAGGAGGTTGCCGGGGTGCAGATCGCCGTGCACCCAGACCTGCTCGACGCTCGGCGGCGCCCCGAGACCATCGGCCCACGCCTGTCGCAGCGCCGAGCGGGTCGGGAGCGCGTCGAGCCGAGGGCGCATCGCGCTCTCCCGTGTGCTCAGGGCGCGACCGCGCACGGGATTACGCGGCGCATCGGCGGGTGCCGGTACATGGAGGGCGAGAAGTGATGCGGCGAGCCGCGGTGCCCAGCGGGAATTCACGGTTCGTGATGACCGCAGCGCGGTCGTGCCATCGATCCAGGGGATGATCGACCACGGTCGGGGGAACGCCTCGGTCGGCTCGCCGGCGAGCACCGGGATCGGAGTGCGGATGCCGAGCGCCGCCAACACCGGCCCGATCTCTGCCAGTGCACGGTGCTCGTTGGCGATGAGAGGCACCGCGAGGGCACGTCTCGGCAGGCGCACGAGCAGCTCGGAGCCGAGCCGCCACATCGCGTTGTCCCAGCCCTCGGCGAAGAGCCGGAGGGGGAGTTCGGACAGGCGCGGCGCCGCCGTGCGGAGCAGCGCCCGCACGGCGACCTCGTCGACCGGATACTCTGCGGCGGGGGAGTCCGCCATGCTCAGATGTCGAGCGACTCGCCCGGTTCGAGGACCGAGAACTCTCCGCCGCCCTGTTCAGTGGCCCACTGCAGGCGCTGGCGGTGCATGGTCTTTCCCGCGACCGACAGCGTCATGTCGTGCGTCCCGAATGCACGACGGGGCGCGACTGCGAGCACGTAGTCCATAGCCTCGCCGACCTTCAGCCAGGGTGCGCCGAGCGGGGCGGCGAGCGTGCCGACCTCGACCCCCTCGGGTACCGCGTAGGAGTCGCCGGGGTAGTAGAACGTGTCGTTGACCAGCACGCCCACGTTGTCGACCGTGGGGAGCGAGGAGTGGATCACCTCGTGGGTGCCGCCGAAGAACCGCAGGGTGAACGCACCGACCTCCACCGTGTCTCCGGGAGCGACCACGGAGATCTCGTAGCCGCCGGCGGCGGCCGCGACGCCGGCGGGCGCATAGATCGGCGTGCCGGGGGCTGCTCGGAGGATGCGGTCGAGGTGTTCGGGGGTCCAATGATCGGGATGCTCGTGCGTGATGACGAGGGCGACCAGCCCGCCGAGGTCGTTCAGCGGAGCGGTGAACGAGCCCGGATCGATGAGGAGGATGTCGTCGCCCTGCTGGATGCGGAGAGCGGCATGTTCGAATTTGGTGACGCGCATGAGACGAGTCAACTCCTTCGCGACGGCGCTGGCAAACCCCTTGCGCGTGCGCCACGCCCGGGATTCGGATGGAGTTCGGCTCGATTTGGCGGCGCGATAATCGTCATGGCATACTTGAACAGTTGTCGCGGCACGGAAACGTTCCGCCAGACGGCCCCATCGTATAGCGGCCTAGTACGCTGCCCTCTCACGGCGGTAACGCGGGTTCGAATCCCGCTGGGGTCACACAACACACGAAAGCCCTCGGTTCGCCGAGGGCTTTCGTCATCTCCGGGTGTCTCCCTCCGTTCTCCGGGCGGGGCCCGACCCGGTTCTGTAGGTCAGCGCAAGGCTGAGCGGGTCGTCGACATCAGTCGCAGCGCAGCCGCTGTCCCGATCAGCGCCGCCGCCGCGAGCGGGAAGTCGAGTCCGTACGCGGTGATCCCGACGACCGGAGTGACGAAGAGCAGCACGGCGGCGACGGTCGCACCGGCGCTCGGGTGACGGGCGACTCCGGCCGGCGGGGTCTTCTCGAACCGCACCAGCCACAGCGAGAGCGCCCACACGGCTCCGAGGACGACGAGCAGGAACAGCGGTCGCGTCCACCACCAGGCCGGACTCCCCGGCGCGGGAAGGGGGAGCGGCAACAGGAGCTGGATGCCGATGAGGATCATGATCACCGGCAGGTGCCAGAGGTAGATCGTCATGAGGCGGGAGCCGATGAGGAACACCGCGCCCTGGGCCGCCCTGGTCCGCATGAGCGCAGTGAGAGGACGACGCAGAAGCGTCAGAGCGGATGCCTGGACGACGGCGAGCATCACCATCGCCGCGGTCGGCGGCCACTGGTTGCCGAGCATGTTCCAGGAGTAGCCGCCGAGCGACACCAGGCCCCAGAGCGCGGCGTATCCGGCGGCGATGAGCAGCATCAGCTGCCAGTCCCGCCTCGCGGCGAACCACCCGTCGAACAGGAAGAACCCGAGCTGCTGGGCGAACAGCCACACGAACACGATGTTGGGGATGCCGAACAGTTCCTGACCGAGGCCGTAGCCGGTGCCCGCGATCGGCTGGATCGCGAGCATCCCGCCCACGACCGTGAAGCGGAGCGTGTCGATGACCACGGCGCCCGCGAGAAGGACGATCAGCACGTGCATGCCGTGGCGTTCGTGCAGGCCCATCATCGTCGGGGCCAGGGCCTGGACGATCATGTACGCCGCCAGGAACCAGAGCGGCGATCCGATGCCGATGGCAACCACGTCGACGAGGGCGGGGTCGAGCCCGATCAGTCGGGCGGCGCCGAGCGCTGCGGTGAGGAAGACGAAGAGTGCGAGCGCGGGGCGTGCGAGCCGCAGCAGGCGCACGCGCACGAACACGTCTGCGGACTCGCCGCGGGCGACCGCCGACCGCCAGCCGGCGCGTGCCGCGTACCCGCCGACGACGAAGAACAGCGGCATGATGTTCGCCACCCATGAGGCGGCCGTGAACCACGGCTGCGCCTCGACCGTCCGCTCGATGAGCAGCGATCCGTCGGGCGCGCGCCCGACCCCGGTGAAGAGGATGTGCACGAACACGACCAGCAGCACGCACGTGACCCGCGCCAGATCGAGCGTGAGGTCGCGGCCCTGCGGGGCCGTGCGAGGCGTCGAGACTGCGGCGGCGCTGCTCATGCCGACGACTCTAGCGGTGCACGGCTCCCGGCCCGGGGAGCCTCACTCCGAGAACTCCTCGGCGGCAGGCACCCCGACCGTGCGGCGAGCGCGACGTGCTCGTCGGATCACCCAGATCGCGAGGAGGACGACGGCACCCAGTGCGAGCCAGGGGAGGACGAAGCCGAGTGCGATGACCAGGGCGTTCAGCGACACCACGAGGCCGTTCCAGCCGGCGAACAGGCCGTCGGCGAACCCGGCGGGGTCGGCGGTCGTGGCGGGAGCCGTGCGGGTGAGCTGCACCTGCAGAGTCGACATCGAGACCTGATCCTCGAGGGCGGTGAGCTGCTGCTGGTAGGACTCGAGCTGCGCCTGTCGGTCCGTGAGCGCGACCTCGGCCTCGATGAGCTCCGCGACCGTCCCGGTCTGCGCCATGAGCTCGGTCAGCCGCTGCACCGACGCGGACGTCGCGTCGACCCGCGCGCGGAGGTCGATCGCCTCGGAGGTGACGTCCTGCTTCGAGATCGACGACGTGAGCACGTCGCCGGTCTCCGCGAGCTCGTCGACCACGGTGGTGAGGTCTGCGGAGGGCACCCTGATGCTGACCCACCCGTAGCCCGGATCCACGGGAGCGGGCGCGGAGGTGTCGTCGGTCGCCTCGCTCTTGCCGATCTCGGTGCTCTCGACGTAGCCGCCGTGCTTCTCCGCGAGGGCGGCGATCGCCGCCCCGGCATCCGCGATGTCCTTCACCTCGAGGGTGGCGTTGGCCGTCGCGATGATCTCGCGGTCCACCGCATCGTCGGCAGCGGGCGCCACCCCTGTCGACTCCGGGGCCGCATCGGAGGCGCTCTGGTCGACGCTGCCGGAGCGGGAGGTGTCGACGGCGACGCCGGGGGGCATCCCGCCCCCGTCGGCGGTGCTGGACGCGCTGCCGCCGACGATGCCGAGGATCGGCGGGGTGACGAGGACGCCCACCACGAAGGCGGCGGCCACCCCGGTGCCCGTCAGCCATCCGCGTCGGCGGGCCCGCGCTCGGGCCGCGGCCGGGGTCGGCCGGGGACGCCGGGCGGCGATCTCGTCGAACACGGCGGCCTCGATGCGCGAAGCCGCGGCATCCGACAGCTCGGGAAGGTCGTCGTGGGGTGTGTGGTCGTTCATGCGTCGCTCGCTTCCTTCACGGCACCGCGCAGTCGGGTGCGGACTCGGGAGAGACGGTTCCGGACGATCGCGTGACTCACGCCCAGCTCCTCCGCGGCAGCCTGGTACGCGTAGCCCTCCGCTGCGCAGAGTCGGAAGATCTCTCGGTCGAGGTCGCTCATCGTTCCGACCTCAGCCGCGATCCTCGCCGCCATCGCCGCGGTGATCACCTGCTCCTCGACGCTGATCGTCGAGGGGAGGGTCTCGTCGACGGCCTCTGTCGTGTGCGCCCGATCCCGCAGGCGCTGGCGCAGACGGTTCGCGGCCTGGAACCGGCAGATCGTGGCCAGCCACGGGAGGATCGACTCTCCCCGCAGCTCGAGGTCCGGCAACTTGCGCCAGGCGGTCACGAAGGTCTCCTGGGTGACGTCCTCGGCGTCGGCGGGGGAGCCGAGGATGCCGTGGGCGATCCAGTAGACCGGGCGTACGTGCAGGCGGTACAGCTCGCGGAACGCGCTCTCGTCGCCGGCCGCGGCCTGAGCCGCCCATCTCTGATCACTCGTCTGCACGGGCATCCTGTTTCCGTTCGGTGTCTCTCACCCGGGAAGTGTCGGCGGATGCCTCATCGTCTCAGATGGTCGACGAGATGTTCCTCGCGGCTGCCGGTGGTGCGTCATGTTGTGAGAGCGTGCACCCGAACGCTCCGCGCTCGGCTAGCATTGGCGACGCGAGAGGGAGTATCCCGTCAGCGCATCCGCCGTCATCACGAGCATCGACATCGCTGCTCCGGTAATGCGACGCACTTCGTGCGTGGGAGAGACTTTCGATCAACTCCCGACCCTCCGAAAGGTCAAGCACGCCCGTGGAAATCCCTCTCTGGTTCGAGATCACCTCGATGATCGTCCTGTCGATCATCCTGCTCGGCGACCTGCTCCTGATCCGCCTCCGCCCGCACATCCCCTCGACGAAGGAGTCGACCCTGTGGGTGGTGTTCTACGTCGGACTCGCGCTGCTCTTCGCGGTGCTTCTGGGGAACGTCGGCGGCTGGCGCAATGCGGGCGACTTCATCACCGGCTGGGCGCTGGAATACAGCCTCTCGATCGACAATCTCTTCGTGTTCGTGCTGATCATGGCGCAGTTCGCTGTGCCGCGGCGCCTGCAGCAGCAGGTGCTGATGGTCGGCATCATCATCGCGCTGGTCCTCCGCGGCGCGTTCATCCTCGTCGGCGTGACGATCGTCGAGCACTTCTCGCCGATCTTCTACATCTTCGGTGCGTTCCTCATCTACACCGCGATCAAGCAGGCGATGCCGGAGGGCGACCACGACGGCGAGGTGCAGCGGGAGAACTTCATCGTCCGCCTGCTGCGCCGCCGCATCGACATCAGCGAGACGTACGACGGATCTAAGCTGCGCACCACGGTCGACGGCACGCGCATGTGGACCCCGATGGTGATCGTCTTCATCACGATCGGCGTGACAGACCTCATCTTCGCGATCGACTCGATCCCGGCCATCTTCGAGATCACCACGAACGGCTTCCTCGTCTTCGCAGCCAACATCTTCGCCCTCATGGGGCTGCGCCAGCTCTACTTCCTGCTCGGTGATCTGCTCGACCGCCTTCGCTACCTGCACTACGGCATCGCCGTGATCCTCGGATTCATCGGCATCAAGCTGATCCTGCACGCCCTGCACGAGAACGAGCTGCCCTTCATCAACGGCGGCCAGCATGTGGAGTGGGTGCCCGACATCGACAACATGGTCTCGCTGGGCGTCATCGTCGCGGCGATGACCGTCGCGACGGTCGCGAGCCTGATCGCGTCGTCCCGTGACAAGCGGGCGGCGAAGCGGCTCGACCAGCCGGTGGAGTGAGGGCATCGTGATGCGTCACTGGACACCGATGGCCGTCGTCTACCTCGTCCTGGCGGTGGCGGGACTCGTCGGCACCTGGGCGTTCAACGTCCTGGCCATCACGCAGATGGTGGACTTCATCGGTGACCTCGTCGGCAGCGGCCCTGCCGTGTCGTCGATCACCATCGACCTCCTGGTCGCGGCGATCGCCGGAAGCATCTTCATCATCGTCGAGGCACGACGGATCGGCATGCGACACGGCTGGCTGTACGTGGTCGCGTCAGGGGTGACGGCATTCGCCTTCATGTTCCCGCTGTTCCTCGCCATGCGTCAGCGGCACCTCACCCGGTTGTCCACAGAGACTCAGCCTCGAGCGTGAGGTCGATGACCTGGCGCAGCAGTGCGCCGAGCGAGGTAGATCGCAACAGGGTGTAACGGTCGTAGTCGCCCAGCGGGGCGATCTCGGCGAGCTGCCATGACGAGGCGAGAGGGTCGTCGGCGAGGTCGGTGTCGGCACTCCAGGGCGAGTCGGCGCGTGCGAGCACCCGCCGCACGGTCGACTCGGCCAGGGTGCGCAGGGGAGTGAGGGCGTCGTCCCAGGTCAGCTCGGGCAGCGGCGTCACGGCCGCGCGGGGATGGGGCGCGTCATCGACCCACTCGTCGATCGAGAAGCGCGTGGTGCCGACAGCGACGATATGCAGCACGTCCGCATCGGCCGAGACGCTCGTGAGCCTCGCCATCGTGCCGATGCCGCTGCGCAGGTCGCCGCCGCCGACCTCCTGGCCCCGCTCGATGAGCACGACACCGAACTGAGGATCCTCCTCGTCGAGAAGGTGCCCGATCATCGTGAGATAGCGCGGCTCGAACACGCGGAGCGGAAGCGGGGTGTACGGGAAGAGCACCGAGCCAAGGGGAAACATCGGTAGTGCGGCCATGACCCCAGTCAACACTGCGAGACGTACAGTGAAAAGATGCGCAGACCGAGTCCCATCGTCCCGTCTCCCGGCCAGGAATCCGTCTGGGACTATCCGCGACCTCCGAGGATCGAGAAGGTGGACGAGCGTGTCACCATCCGCCTCGGCGGCGTGCTCGTCGCCGACACCCGGGCTGCGATGCGGGTGCTCGAGACGAGTCATCCCCCGGTGTACTACCTGCCGATAGCCGATTTCATCGACGGAGCGCTCGCCGATGCTCCCGGTTCGTCGTTCTGCGAGTTCAAGGGGGCCGCGCGCTACCTCGACGTGCGCGGCGGAGGTCTTGTGGCCGCGGGCGCCGCCTGGAACTACCCGGATCCCACCCCTGGATTCGAGGCGCTGAGCGATCGTGTCGCGGTCTACGCGGGGCCGATGGACGAGTGCACGGTGGGCGGTGAGGTCGTGGTCCCGCAGCCGGGCGGGTTCTACGGCGGCTGGGTGACGTCCTCCGTCGTCGGTCCGTTCAAGGGCGGGCCGGGCTCGATGGGCTGGTAGCCCCCGGACTCGCCCCTGTCTCAGAAGGCCTGCAGGTTCGCCTGCAGTCCGCCGTCGACGTGGTCGCGACGGAGCAGGCCCCGTCGGCGCAGCACCGGCACCAGCTCGTCCAGGGTGCGGTGCAGGGTGACGGGGTGGAAGTCGCCCCACAGCAGAACACCGTCGTTGCCCCACTCGCCGAGCTCCTCGACCAGGTCGGCGAACTCCTCGGCGGTTCCGACGAAACCGGAGCGGTCGGAGAGACGCCCTGTGCGGGCGAGAGCCGTGAGGTGAGCGCGCAGCGGCGCGTCGTCGCCGCGGTCGCCGAGCAGGCGCTGGATGCTGCCCCGTGAGACGTGCTCGCCGAAGAACGAGGGGTCGAGGGGCCGGTCGAGATCCAGGGCGGTGAGGTCGGTCTCGAGATCGCTCGACTGCTTGCGGGCGATCTGCCGCAGCGCCTCGTCGTCCGGGTGCGCGGAGGCCGCGACGATCCGGTCCGCCTCCTCGGCCGAGGCCGTGATGACGGGCTGGATCGCGAACAGGATCTTGATGTCGTCGGGTCTGCGACCCGCCGCGATCGCCGCATCATGGATCTTGGCCCGGTAGGCGCGGACCGAGGCTTCGTGCAGAGGAGCCAGCGCGAGTTGCACATCGGAGTGGGCGCCGGCGAAGCCGAGTCCCCGCCCCGATCCTCCGGGCGAGACGATCGCCGGCGCTCCGTCGGTGAAGGGCACGGCGTTCAGAGGTCCGTCGAAGGCGAAATGCTCGCCGCGGTGGCGGACGGCGTGCAGCTTCGATCCGTCCGCGAACACCTCCGTGGCGCGGTCCTCGACGATGGCGCCGTCCTGCCAGCTTCCCCACAGCGCCCGGATTCCGTCGAGCCACTCCTCGGCACGGTCGTAGGCCGCATCGTGCCCCAGCTGCGCGGCGGCGGAGAAGTGACGCGCACTCCCGGTGTCGGTGACGACGTTGAGTCCCAGACGATGGCCGCTGAGATGCTGCAGCGTGGCGAACTGCCTGGCCGCCGTGTACGGCAGGTAGGCCGCCGGGTTCACGGTGGGGACCACGCCGAGGTGGCGCGTGGCCTGGAACAGGTACGGCGCGAGCAGCAGCGGGTCGTGCTTGGGTCCGCCGAACGCGTGCCGCACCCGCAGGTCGATGGTCGAGGGGGACCCGAGCGAGGGGGCGTCCTCGATGATGACCAGATCGAATCCCGCCTGCTCCAGGGTGCGGGCCGCCTCCTGGTAGATGTCGGGTCTCGTCCAGTCGTAATCCCAGTCCAGAGAGGGCAGGCCCCAGCCCTGCGGTCCGAAGCCGCGGGCGAGGAACCAGCCGAAGTGCTGGAGCCGGCTCATGCCGCGACCTCCCGCGCCGGCTGGAGCACGCGATCGAGGTCGGCGATCAGGTCGGAGACGTCCTCGATGCCGATCGACAGCCGCAGCGTTCCCGGTCGCACGCCCAGCAGATCGCGCTCCTGCCGGCTGCGGTGCGAATGACTGGTCGTCTCGGGGTGCAGCACCAGCGATCGGACATCGCCGATGTGGGTCATGTGGGTGAACACCCCGACGCCGTCGACGAACGAGCGCGCCGCGTCGAGCCCGCCTCGCAGGGTGAAGGTGAACACCGAGCCGTGGCCGCCGACGAGGTACTTCTCCGCGAGGGCGTGATGGGGGTGCCCCTCCAGCCCGAGATAGTCGACGCTCTCGACCTCGTCATGGGCGGCGAGCCATCGCGCCACGTCGAGCGCATTCCGCGACTGACGCTCGACCCGGAGTCCGAGCGTCTCGGCGCCCTGGCCGATCAGGAAGGCGTTGAGCGGAGACGGTGAGGCGCCGAAACGCGGGGCGACGGACTCTCTCGCGTAGGCGATGCGCGCCGCGCCGCCGTGCCGGCTGGCGACGCTGGGGAATCCGCCGCGACCGGGGAGCACGAGGTGCGGGGCGTTGTGCCCGGCTGCGGTGGCGTCGAAGCGTCCGTCGTCGACGATGACGCCGCCGAGCACCGATCCGTGCCCGGCGAGGAATTTCGACGCCGAGTGCACGACGATCGAGGCCCCCTGCTCCAGCGGACGCACGAGGAACGGGGTGGCCAGCGTGTTGTCGACGATCAGGGGGATCGCCGCCTCGTCGGCGACGGCGCTGATCGCGGCGATGTCGAGAAGGTCGTTGCGGGCGTTCGCGATCGACTCCGCGAAGAGCGCGCGGGTGTTCGGGCGGATCTCTGCGCGCCAGGCGTCCGGGTCGCCGATGTCGTCGACGAAGGTCGTCTCGATGCCCAGTCGCGCGAGATTGTCGAGGAAGAGACCTCTGCTGCCCTCGTAGATGTGCGTCGACGAGATGATGTGATCGCCCGCCCCGGCGACCGTCAGCAGGGCGGTGACGACGGCGGCCTGACCGCTCGCGACGAGGACCGCGTCGACGCCGGACTCGAGGGCCGCGAGCTGACGTTCGACCGCACGGATGGTGGGATTCCCCGTACGGGTGTATCCGAATCCGCTGCCGGTGCCGAAGTGGTCGGCCGCGTGGTCGAAGTCCTCGAACTCGAAACCCGCGGTCAGATAGATCGGGGTCGCCCGAGATGTCGCGGCCGTCTGATTCCTGGCCGAGTGGAGGGCTCTGGTGGCGAAGCCGGTGGACTCGTCGGTCATGCTGGTGCCTCTCGAAGGTTCGTGTCAGTAGGGTGTCACGCGGCGACGCGGGGTGCGGAAGCGGTGGTAATCTGACGTCATGCGGATCGTGCTCCTTCTTAGCTGCCGCGACGAGAACTCGTTCTGAGCCCCTCCTCGTCGCGGAGTCCATCGTGGGCCGAACCGCCAGCTTCAGGAGAAACGCAATGAACAGCCCCGCAGCAGACTCCGCCTCTGTCCGCCCGAGAACCCTCGCCGAGAAGGTCTGGGACGACCACCTCGTCGTGAAGGGCGAGGACGGCGAGCCGGACCTCATCTACATCGATCTGCACCTCGTGCACGAGGTGACGAGTCCGCAGGCCTTCGACGGCCTGCGTGCCGAGGGTCGTCCCCTCCGGCGGCTCGATCTGACGATCGCCACGGAGGATCACAACACCCCGACCTGGGACATCGACAAGCCCATCGCTGACCTCACCAGCCGGACGCAGATCGAGACCCTCCGTCGCAACGCGTCCGAGTTCGGCGTGCGCCTGCATTCGCTCGGCGACGCCGAGCAGGGAATCGTCCACGTCGTCGGACCGCAGCTCGGGCTCACCATGCCGGGCATCACCGTCGTCTGCGGCGACTCGCACACCTCCACCCACGGAGCTTTCGGGGCGATGGCCTTCGGGATCGGCACCAGCGAGGTGGAGCATGTCATGGCGACACAGACGCTCCCGCTGAAGCCGTTCAAGACGATGGCGATCACCGTCGACGGCACGCTGCGCCCCGGCGTCACCGCGAAGGACATCATCCTCGCCGTCATCGCGAAGATCACCACCGGCGGTGGCCAGGGATACGTGCTGGAGTTCCGCGGCAGCGCGATCCGTGCGCTGTCGATGGAAGGGCGCATGACGATCTGCAACATGTCGATCGAGGCGGGTGCCCGCGCCGGCATGGTGGCGCCCGACGAGACGACCTTCGAGTACCTCAAGGGGCGCCCGCACGCCCCGAAGGGGCAGGACTGGGACGACGCCGTCGCCTACTGGCGCACGCTGCCCACGGACGAGGGCGCGACCTTCGACGCGGAGGTCTTCATCGACGCCGACGAGCTGGAGCCCTTCGTGACCTGGGGCACCAACCCCGGTCAGGGCAGCTCGCTGTCGGCATCCGTGCCCGATCCCGCTGACATCGCGGACCCGAACGAGCGCGCTGCGGCTCAGCGCGCGCTGGAGTACATGGACCTGGCACCGGGCACCCCGCTGAAGGAGGTCCCCGTCGACGCCGTGTTCATGGGCTCCTGCACCAACAGTCGCATCGAGGACCTGCGCGCCTTCGCCTCCATCGTCGAGGGCAGGAAGAAGGCCGACGGCGTGCGCGTCATGGTCGTCCCCGGCTCGGCGCGCGTTCGTCTCGAGGCGGAAGCCGAGGGCCTGGACAAGGTGATCACGGACTTCGGCGCCGAGTGGCGGTTCGCCGGCTGCTCGATGTGCCTCGGGATGAACCCGGATCAGCTCGCGCCGGGGGAGCGCTGCGCATCGACCTCGAACCGCAACTTCGAGGGCAGGCAGGGCAAGGGCGGTCGCACGCACCTGGTCTCGCCTCTGGTCGCCGCGGCGACGGCGATCCGCGGCACACTGTCGAGTCCCAGCGATCTGCACGAGATGGCGGAGGTCTGACCATGGAGAAGTTCACCACGCACACCGGCGTCGCCGCTCCTCTCAAGCGCTCGAACGTCGACACCGACCAGATCATCCCCGCCGTCTTCCTCAAGCGGGTCACCAAGACCGGCTTCGAGGACGCGCTCTTCCACGGATGGCGTCAGGATCCCGACTTCGTCCTGAACCAGCCGCAGTTCCAGGGGGCCTCCGTGCTCGTCGCCGGACCGGACTTCGGCACCGGCTCGAGCCGGGAGCACGCGGTGTGGGCGCTGCGCGACTTCGGATTCGCCGTCGTGCTCAGCCCCCGTTTCGCCGACATCTTCCGTGGCAACTCCGGCAAGCAGGGCCTTCTCGCGGCGACCATCTCCGAAGAGGATCTCGACCGTATCTGGGCCGAGATCGACCGCGAGCCCGGGGCATCGATCACCGTGGACCTCGAGGCGCGCACCGCGTCGATCGGCGACGTCCAGGCTGAGATCGGCATCGACGATTACACTAGATGGCGGCTCCTCGAAGGGCTCGATGACATCGGGCTCACGCTGCGCAACGAAGACAAGATCGCGCAGTTCGAGGCCCGTCGCGAGTCGTGGCGGCCCCGGACCCTCCCCGTTCAGTGAACGGCGGGGCAGGGGGAGCCGAGGGCGACCCCGCCCCGAATTCCCTGAATGAAGTGAGGCTCCGAATGACCACACCTGTGCGCGACGCTCTTGCGGACGGAGTCCCCCCACTGACCGGAGACGTCCTCGCGATCCGCGGCGGACGACCGCTGCGCGGCCGTGTCGATGTCAAGGGCGCGAAGAACCTCGCGACCAAGGCGATGGTGGCCTCACTGCTCGGCGAGACGGTGAGCACCCTTCGGGATGTTCCCGCGATCAGCGATGTCGCTGTGGTGCGTTCGCTGCTCGAGGTGCACGGTGTGCGGGTGTCCGACGGCGATGAGCCCGGCGCGCTGGTGTTCGACCCGAGCGACGTCGAGTCCGCGCACTTCGAGGAGATCGACGCGCACGCGGGTGCGTCGCGGATCCCGATCCTCTTCTGCGGTCCTTTGCTGCACCGTCTCGGACAGGCGTTCATCCCCGACCTCGGCGGCTGCCGCATCGGCGACCGCCCCATCGACTTCCACCTCGACGCACTGCGCAAGTTCGGTGCGATCGTCGAGAAGCTGCCGAGCGGCATCCGCCTGTCGACCGGTGGCGCGCGCCTGCACGGCGCGAACATCCACCTGCCGTACCCCAGCGTCGGAGCGACCGAGCAGGTCCTGCTGACGGCCGTCCGCGCCGAGGGCACCACCGAGCTGCGCAACGCGGCCATCGAGCCCGAGATCATGGACCTGATCGCCGTGCTGCAGAAGATGGGCGCGATCATCTCCTACGAGCCCAACCGCGTCATCGTCATCGAGGGCGTCGAGAAGCTCCGCGGATACGACCACCGCTCGATCTTCGACCGCAACGAGGCCGCGTCCTGGGCCTCCGCCGCGCTGGCGACCGACGGCGAGATCTTCGTCGGCGGCGCCAAGCAGCAGGAGATGCTCACCTTCCTCAACGTGTTCCGCAAGGCGGGGGGATGGTTCGACATCCAGGAGGACGGCATCCTCTTCCGTCGTGACGGCGAGCTCAAGCCCGTCGTCGTCGAGACCGACGTGCACCCCGGCTTCATGACCGACTGGCAGCAGCCTCTCGTGGTCGCGCTCACTCAGGCGAACGGCCGCTCGGTGGTCCACGAGACCGTCTACGAGAACCGACTCGGCTTCACCGACGCGCTGGTCAAGATGGGGGCCGACATCGTCGTGCACCCGCGCGGTCTGCAGGACGGCCCTCGTCGTGTGCCCCGCCGTGATCTGGAGCAGGCCGCCGTGATCACCGGACCGACGCCGCTGCACGCCGCAGACATCGTCGTCCCCGATCTCCGTGGCGGATACAGCCACGTGATCGCTGCACTCACCGCCGAAGGCGAGTCGAGGGTCTCCGGCGTCGACATCCTCAGCCGCGGCTACGAGAAGTTCCTCACCAAGCTCGACGCCGTGGGTGCCGACTTCGACGTCATCCGGTGACCGCGATGGGTTCCCGCTCGCCGGAGTCCACGCGGCCCAGCGTGTTCTGGCCGCTGGCGGCGATCATCGTGCCGATCGTGTCTCTGATCGCGAAGATCCGCATCAGGGGCGGTGAGAAGCTTCCGCAGGACGGCGCGTACGTGCTCGCCCCCAATCACTACTCGGAGTTCGATCCGCTCATCGTCGCCGTGGCGGTGTGGCGGATCGGCCGCGCTCCGCGCTTCATGGCGAAGGAGAGCCTGTTCCGCGTCCCGGTGCTGGGTGCGGCACTGCGGGCCACCGGCATGATCCCGGTGGCGAGGTCGTCGTCCGCGTCGGCGGCGAAGCAGACGCTCAAGCAGTCGGCGGAGCTCGTGGAGCACAGACGCGGCGTGATCGTCTACCCGGAGGGGACGCTGACGCGCGACCCCGACCTGTGGCCGATGCGCGGCAAGTCCGGTGCGGTGCGGCTGGCGCTGACGGACGGCATCCCGCTGATCCCGATGGCGCACTGGGGCGCTCAGGAGATCATGGGCCGCTACCAGAAGGGCCTGAGCCTGTGGCCGCTGCGCAAGCGGGTCGAGGTGGTCATCGGCGATCCGGTCGACGTGTCGGATCTGCAGGGGCGTGCGGGCGAGGCCTCGGCGCTGAACGAGGCGACCACCCGCCTGATGAACGCGATCACCGTGCTCCTCGAGGAGCTGCGAGACGAGAAGGCGCCGGCGGAGCGATGGAACCCCTCGACGCACGGACAGAAGGAGACGGGTCGCCTTGACTCCTAAACGCGGTGTGCCGACGGGACCGAGGGTCGCCGTCATCGGTGCCGGGAGCTGGGGCACCACGTTCGGCAAGATCCTCGCCGACGGTGGTGCCCAGGTCACGATGTGGGCCCGGCGCGCCGAGCTCGCGCACGAGATCGACGAGGCCAAGCGCAACTCGCGCTACCTGCCGGGCATCAACCTGCCCCGCACCATGGCGGCCACGCACGAGCTGGCCATCGCGCTGCGGGACGTCGATCAGGTGTACCTGTCGGTGCCGAGCCAGTCGCTGCGCGAGAACCTCAAGGCGCTGCGCCCGCTGCTGGCCGACAACGACGCGAAGATCGTCAGCCTGATGAAGGGCGTCGAGCGCACGACCGGACTGCGCATGAGCCAGGTCATAGAGCAGGAGCTGCGCTGCGACCCCGACCGCATCGCCGTGGCCTCGGGGCCCAACCTGGCGCTGGAGATCGCACGGGAGCAGCCCACCGCCGCCGTCATCTCCTCGCGCAGTCGGGAGACGGCCGAGGAGGTCGCACGGGCTGCCCGCAACAGCTACTTCCGGACGTTCGTGAACACCGACGTCATCGGCACCGAGTTCGGCGGTGTGCTGAAGAACCTCATCGCCGTGGCCATCGGCATCGTCGACGGCGTCGGATACGGCGAGAACACGAAGGCATCGATCATCACGCGAGGCCTCGTCGAGATGACGGACTTCGCGGTGGCGAACGGCGCCCACCCCGAGACGCTTCAGGGACTGGCGGGGCTCGGCGATCTGATCGCCACCTGCCAGTCGCCGCTGAGCCGCAACAACACGGCCGGGCGCCTGCTCGGCCAGGGATACAGCTTCCAGGACGTCGTCAAGCAGATGCAGCAGACGGCCGAGGGACTCGCGTCCGTCGCGCCCGTGCTGCAGCTGGCTCGTGAGTCCGAAGTGGACATGCCCATCGTCGAGCAGGTGAAGATGGTGCTCGACGGCAAGATGAACCCGCGCGACATCGCACCCCACCTGACGACGGACGACGACACCCCGCAGGGTGAGAGGACCAACCATGGACAAGCAGACGGTGGTGGTGCTCTTCGGAGGGCGCTCCAGCGAGCATTCGATCAGTTCCGCAACGGCGGGAGGGGTGCTGGGCGCGATTGATCGCGACCGATACGCCGTGATCCCGGTGGGGATCACCCGCGAGGGCGCCTTCGTGCTGGAGGACGACGATCCGGCGAAGTTCCCGCTGGATGCCGCGCATCTCCCCGAGGTGGCCGACAACGGCACGCGGGTGCGCTGGCCGGAGCCGGGCGGGGACCGCACTCTGCGCGTCGTGCGCGCCGACGGCACCACCGACGATCTGGGCGAGATCGACATCGTGCTGCCGATCCTGCACGGCACGCACGGCGAGGACGGAACCATCCAGGGGTACTTCGACACCCTCGAGGTGCCCTACGCGGGCGGTGGCGTTCTGGATTCCGCGTTGTGCATGGACAAGCACTTCATGAAGATCGCGCTGGGCGCGGCCGGTATCGCGGTGGCCCCGGGGCTGACCGTGCGCGCCCGTCAGTGGCAGCAGGATGCCGAGCGCATCCGCTCGCAGGCGGTCGAGCTGGGTCTTCCCCTGTTCGTCAAGCCCGCGCGGGCCGGCTCCAGCGTGGGCGTCTCGAAGGTGACGCAGGCCGAGGAGCTGGACGCGGCTCTCGCGATCGCGTTCGCCGAAGACGACAAGGTGCTCATCGAGTCGGGTGTGGTGGGTCGCGAGATCGAGGTCGCCGTGCTCGAAGGGGCCGAGGGCGTACGCGCGTCACTGCCCGGCGAGATCGTGCTGACCTCCCGAGGGTTCTACGACTTCGAGGGCAAGTACCTCGGTGGCGACGGCGTCGACGTCGTATGCCCCGCCGAGCTCGAGCAGTCCGAGATCGCGTTGATCCAGGAGACCGCGATCCGCGCCTTCGAAGCGGTCGACGGGCGTGGGCTCGCGCGGGTGGACATGTTCCTCACCGCATCAGGGGAGCTCATCGTCAACGAGCTGAACACCATGCCGGGATTCACTCCGATCTCGATGTTCCCCAAGTGCTGGGTGGCGTCGGGCCTGAGCTACGGCGACCTGATCACCGAGCTCATCGAGGCGGGCCTGCGCCGCTGAGCGTCGGAGCTCACCCCTCGGGTGCGGGCTCGCTCTGTTCGTCGGTGGGGATGCGGTCGGTGCACCGTGCCGTGGCGGGTGCGAGACCCGCGCGGATGCTGGTCGACAGCCGCTCCACCACGGTGCGGAAATCGATCTCCTCGCCGCGGCGGATGATGACCTCTATAGCCGGATCGCGGCCGTAGGTCACCAGCCGCTGACGCTCCTCCTCCTGGTCGAGGACGAGCCAGTCGACGTTGCCGATGGTGGTGCACACCTCGGCGGAGGGAGCGGGGGGCTCGACTCCGCAGCGCAGCACGACGGTCGGGTCGCCCCAGGCGCCGGTCGCCTGCGCGTCGGTCCACACGCGGTCGAGATCGCCGACGGCGTCGGGAAGGAGCACCGACACCTCTGCGCAGGCGGGGTTGTCGGCGTCGTCGGCCGGCTCGAGATGAACGGTGGTCGAGCATCCGGAGAGCAGCGCCACGAGGGCCGCAGAAGCCGCGACGACGGCGAGACGACGAGATCGGGGCATGTGTCCAGGCTACCTTTGACTCCATGTCCTCCCGACCTCGCGACGCCGATCCTCTGCTGGGTGACCTCTCCGAGGGGGAGATCCTGCGGGCGATCCTGTCGCGGACCGCACGCGGCAGCCACACGCTGCTCGGCCCCGGCGACGATGCGGCGGTCATCGCCGCCCCGTCGGGATCTGTGGTCGCCACCACCGACACTCTCGTGCACGGCCCGGACTTCCGTCTCGCATGGTCGTCGGGGTACGACCTCGGCTGGAAGGCGGCAGCGGTCAATCTCGCCGATGTCGCGGCGATGGGTGCCCGTCCCACCGCGCTGCTCGTCGCGCTGGCGATCCCGCGCGACCTGCGGCTGTCGTTCGTGGAGCGTCTGGCCGACGGCTTCCGCGAGGCCTGCGCAGCGCTCGCCCCGGGGTGCGCCGTGGTCGGGGGAGACCTGACCGTCTCCGACGTGCTCACGGTCGCGGTGACCGCGCTCGGCGACCTCGAGGGACGCGCGCCGGTGACGAGAGCGGGCGCGCGGATCGGGGACATCGTCGCGATCGCGGGGGAGCTCGGCCACGCCGCGCACGGACTGTCGGTCCTGTTCGGCAGATTCCGCGAGGCGGGCACGGGGGTGCCGGTGCCCGTCGACGTGTCGGTCCTCCGCTCCGGAGAGAGAGCGGCGCTGCAGGCGCAGCTCCGGCCGACCCCGCCGATCGGGCTCGGTCCGTTCGCGGCGACCGCCGGCGCCACCGCGATGATGGACGTCTCCGACGGTCTCGCCCTCGACGCGCGACGGATGGCGGCGGCATCCGAGGTGACGATCGCCCTCGACGCGGCGATGCTCGGCGACGATCCTCTGCGTGCTCTCGCGGGCGGGGAGGATCATGCCCTGCTGGCCGCGTTCCCACCGGGGGCGCTGCCCGCGGGATTCCGCATCATCGGCGAGGTGCGTGCGCGTGGCGATCACGACCTGCTGGTCGACGACGCCCCTGTCGACGTCTCGGGCTGGGATCCCTACCGCGACTGGGACTCGGCGTCGGGCTGAGCGGAGTCTGCGCGGGCCGCCGGCTGCGCCCACCACAGGGTGGTGTCGCCGTACGACTTCTCGCGGATGAGCTCGAGCCCGGCAGCGTCGAGGTCCGGCGGCGTGGAACGGCGGGCCCGTTCGACGATCACCAGGGCGTCGGGTGCGAGCAGCGGCGCCAGACCCACGAGGTCGGCGGTCATCGCCGCGTCGTCGAGGTCGTAGGGAGGGTCGGAGAAGACGAGATCGTAAGGTCCCGTCGCGCGCTGCAGGAACGCGCGGACGCTGCTCTGGTGCACGCGGCCCGAGGGGAGTCCCGCTTTGGCGACCGTCGCGGCGTTCCGTCGGATGAGCCCCGCCGCCGTCCGGCCCTGCTCGACGAGGTCGGCGCTCGCGGCTCCACGGCTGAGGGTCTCCAGCCCCAGCGCCCCGGAGCCGGCGTAGAGATCGAGCACGCGTGCGCCGAAGATGACGTCGGCCGAGTCGAGACCGCCGAAGAGCGACTCCCGCACGCGGTCGCTGGTCGGTCGTGTTCCCGACGAGGGCACGTCGAGTCGCGCGCCTCCCGCCCTGCCCGCGATGATCCTCGTCACCTGATCACGATACGACAGCCGCGGTGCGCGTCGTGTCGGCGCCGCCTCCTAGACTCGGAGCATGTCGCTCACGCTCGATTCGTCGCTGGAGGACGCGCTCGGCGCGACACCGGCGAAGACCCTCGGTCGCGCGTTCGGCATGAAGACGGTCGGCGACCTGCTCTCGCACTATCCGCGACGGTATGCCGACCCCGGCGAGCTCACGCCGATCCGGGAGCTCCCGATCGGTGAGACCGTGACGATCGTCGCCGAGGTGCTGTCGTCGAGTGCGCGGGCCATGCGCAACCGTCGGGGAGCGATGGTCGACGTGGTCATCGGCGACGGCATCGGCAAGATGTCGCTGACCTTCTTCGCGAAGAACCTGGCTGCGGCGAAATGGCGCTCCGACGACCTCGCGGTCGGGCGCCGTGGCGTGTTCTCCGGCAAGGTGGGCGAGTTCAACGGAATGACGCAGTTCGCGCATCCGGAATACGAGCTCTTCGACGACGAAGACGCCGCGCGGCGCCGCGCCGATGCCAGAGCAGCGGTGCTCATCCCGATCTATCCGGCGACCTCGACCCTGCAGACCTGGCAGATCGCGAAGTTCGTGGCTCGTGTCCTCGATGCGGTCGATGACGTCCCCGAACCGCTCGCCGACGACGTGCGGGCGCGCGAGGAGCTGCTGACGGCTCGCGAGGCGCTCGAACTGATCCACCGCCCCAAGACGCGCAACGACATCGACCCCGCGGTGCGCACCCTGCGCATGCACGAGGCGCTGACGCTGCAGACCGCTCTGCTGCAGCAGCGCGATGCGGTGCGGTCGCTCTCGGCGACGGCCCGACCTGCCAGGCCCGGAGGGCTGCTCGAGCGATTCGACGCATCCCTGCCCTACGACCTCACCCCCGATCAGCAGACGGTGGGAGCGCAGGTCGCCGACGACCTCGTCGGGTCCTGGCCGATGAACCGGCTGGTGCAGGGCGAGGTGGGCTCGGGAAAGACGCTGGTGGCGCTGCGCGCGATGCTCCAGGTCGCCGAGTCCGGTGGTCAGGCGGCGCTCATCGCACCGACCGAGGTGCTCGCCGGGCAGCACCTGCGCTCGATCGCCAAGATGCTCGGACCCCAGCTCGCGCCGTCGGTCATGCCGACGCTGCTGACCGGGCAGATGCCGGCGGCTGAGCGCCGCAAGGCGGCACTGCGGGTGGCGTCGGGTCAGGCGCTGATCGTGGTCGGCACGCACGCCCTGCTCGGTGAGAAGACGACCTTCGCGGATCTCGGTCTGGTCGTCGTCGACGAGCAGCACCGTTTCGGCGTGGAGCAGCGCGAGGCGCTCCGCGCGAAGGGATCGAGTCCGCACGCGCTCGTGCTCACGGCGACGCCCATCCCTCGCACCGTCGCGATGACGGTGTTCGGCGACCTCGACACCTCGGTGATCCGCACGATGCCGAAGGGCAGAGCGGGGATCGAGTCGTTCGTCGCACCGCTCGCGGAGCACCCGGGGTGGTTCAACCGGGTCTGGGACCGGGCTGCCGAGGAGATCGCGCAGGGGCGGCAGGTGTTCGCGGTCTGCGCCGCGATCGACACCGCGAAGAAGACGGCAGAGTCCGGCGAGCAGCCGCTCGCGCAACCGGAGGGGGCCACAGGTCCCCGGTGGGGCGTGGTGCAGCTCGACGAGGCGCTCGCGACGCACCCGCGGCTCGGAAGCGTGCGGCGCGCCGTGCTGCACGGGCGCATGCCCTCGGACGAGAAGGACGCGGTGATGCAGGCCTTCGCCCGCGGAGAGATCGATCTGCTGGTGGCGACCACCGTGATCGAGGTCGGCGTCGATGTGCCGAACGCGTCGACGATGATCGTCCTCGACGCCGACCGGTTCGGCGTGTCGCAGCTGCATCAGTTGCGTGGCCGCGTGGGTCGAGGCGGAGTTCCCGGTCTCTGCCTGCTCGTGACCGAGGCGGAATCCGGCTCGGTCGCCCGCGAACGGGTCGATGCGGTGGCCGCCACCCTCGACGGCTTCGCCCTCGCCGAGGTGGATCTCGAGCTCCGCGGCGAGGGCGACGTGCTCGGTGCCGCGCAGGCGGGTGTGCGCTCGTCGCTGAAGCTGCTGCGCGTCGTCAAGGACTCCGGACTCATCCTCAGGGCGCGGGAGCTCGCCGAGAGCATCCTCGCCGCCGATCCCGATCTCGTGGCCAACTCGGGTCTGCGATCGGCGATCGAGCGGCGTGTGACCGACGATGACCGCGCGGCACTCGCCAAGAACTGACCCCCGCGCCGCGTGCTTTAGGCTGGGGGAATGAGCAGTCGGATCGCTGTCGTCCCGGGTTCCTTCGATCCGCCGACCCTGGGTCATCTCGATGTGATCCGTCGCGCGGCGAAGCTGTATGACGAACTCCACGTGCTCGTCGTGCACAACCCCGGCAAAGAGGCGATGCTCCCGATCGCCCAGCGCATGTCGCTGATCGAGCAGTCCATCGCCGACGAGGGCATCGGTGACAACGTCGTGGTGGGATCGTGGAGCATGGGCCTGCTGGTCGACTACGCGCGTGACGTGGGCGCAGGAGTGCTGGTCAAGGGCATCCGCTCGCAGATCGACGTCGCCTACGAATCGCCCATGGCGATCGTGAACCGTCACCTCGCCGACATCGAGACGGTCTTCCTGCTGCCCGACCCCGCGCACGCGCTCGTGTCGAGCTCGCTGGTGAGACAGGTCGCCGGTCTCGGCGGCGACGTGTCGCCGTTCGTACCGCCGGCCGTCGCCGCGTTCCTCGACACCGGCTCCCGCGGCATCTAAGACATCGCCGGGCGCTGTCGCGCTCAGCACGGAACCAGCCTCGGCCGCCCGAGAGCCGGTACCATTGCGGGGTGCGTTCCCGAATGAATGGTCCTTTCGTCCTGCCCGTCCGCGACATCGTCCGTAGACCGGGCGAGATGCGCGAGCACGAGTTCTCGGTGACCCTGAAGGACGGCTGGGGAGAGGGGATCGTGGCCTTCGAGGCCGGGTCCGACCTCGACCTCGACGTCCGTCTGGAGTCCGTCCACGAGGGCATCCTGGTGTCCGGAACCGCCGATGCGGAGTACTCCGGTGTGTGCGGTCGCTGCCTCATCGACATCACCCGGCCCGTCGAAGTCGAGTTCCAGGAGCTTTTCGCGTATCCTGGTGAGGAAGAAACTGACTTCGAGGTTCAAGACGACCACGTGGATCTTGAAACTCTGGTCAGGGATGCTGCCGTACTGGCACTTCCTTTTCAGCCGGTGTGTCAGCCGGATTGCCCGGGTCTCGACCCGGAAACGGGCGAGAGGCTGACCGAGAGCACCGGAACGGAGCAGGCCGCTCCCATCGATCCTCGATGGAGTGCGCTCCAGAACATCACAGACCAAGACGGCACGGATGAATCTCGTGCCGCCGAGAAAGAAGAGAGCTAGTCATGGCTGGTAACCCCCCGAAGCGCAAGGTATCCCGTTCGAACACCCGCTCGCGCCGCGCGCAGTGGAAGGCGGCGCCCGTCGCGCTCGTCAAGACCATCGAGAACGGCCAGGTCGTCTACAGCCGCCCGCACCAGGCGAAGGTCGTCACCGACTCGCAGGGCACCGAGCTGTTCCTCGAGTACAAGGGTCGCAAGGTCGCCGACGTCTGAGTCGCGACTTCACTACTGTGACGAAGGTCCCTGAGGGGACGAGACCTCTCCCAGAGAAGCTCCGCGTCGATATCGACGCGGAGCTTCTGGAGTTGGCTCTCACCCATCGCTCCTACGCGTACGAGCATGGGGGCATCCCTCATAACGAGCGCCTGGAGTTCCTCGGCGACTCCGTTCTCGGCCAGGCCGTCACCGTGATGCTCTTCACCACGCACCCCACGCTCGACGAGGGCGAGCTCGCCAAGCGGCGCGCCAGCGTGGTGTCGACCGTCGCCCTGGCGGAGGTCGCACGAGCCATCGGCCTCGGCAGTCACCTGCGGTTGGGGCGGGGCGAGGAGCAGACCGGCGGACGCGATAAGGACTCGATCCTCGCCGACACCATGGAGGCCGTGATCGGGGCGACGTACCTGTCGGCAGGCCCCGACGCCGCGACCGAGCTCGTGCTGCGACTGACCGCACCGCTGCTGGCCGATCCCGAGCGCTACGGCGCCGCGATGGACCCGAAGACGAGTCTTCAGGAGCTCGCGGCTCGCGCCGGTTCACCCCCGCCCGTGTATTCGGTCGAGGCGAGCGGTCCCGATCATGACCGTCGCTTCCTCGCGACCGTCGTCGTCGGCGATGTCGTGATGACCGGCAAGGGCAGCAGCAAGAAGACCGCCGAGATGGCTGCTGCGCTCAGCGCGTGGCGACTGCTGAACGAGCGTGCCTGAGCTTCCCGAGGTAGAAGTCGTCAGAGCCGGCCTCGCTCCGGCGGCCACGGGATCGACGATCACCGCGGTCTCGGTCCTCGATGAGAGGGCTCTCACCCGTCACGTCGCCGGCGCGGCCGACTTCGCGTCCCGTCTCGAGGGCCGTACGTTCTCCGGAGCCGAGCGGCGTGGCAAGTTCCTCTGGCTGCCGCTCGACTCCGACGATGACGCGCTGATCGCGCACCTGGGCATGAGCGGACAGATGCTGTTGCGTTCGCCGGATGCCGCAGCCGAACGCCATGAGCGGATCCGCATCTTCGTCGAGCATCCTCAGCACGGCGAGCTCGCGATCGTCTTCGCCGACCAGCGCACCTTCGGCTCGCTCGCCGTCGATCGTCTGGTGCCGGACGGCGCATCTCGCATCCCCACCCAGGTCGTGCACATCGCGCGGGACCCCGTCGATCCGCTCTTCCACGACGCTGACTTCGTGCGCGCGCTGCGACGCCGCCGCAGTGCCGTCAAGCGGGTGCTGCTCGACCAGCAGGTCATCAGCGGCGTGGGGAACATCTACGCCGACGAGTCGCTGTGGGCGGCGCGCATCCACCCCGAGACTCCCGCCGACGCGCTCTCGACCGCGGCGGTGAAGCGGCTGCTCGCCGAGATCAGGATCGTGCTGGCGAAGGCACTCGCCGAGGGCGGGACGAGCTTCGATTCGCAGTACGTGAACGTGAACGGCCAGGCCGGCTACTTCGCGCACTCCCTGAACGCGTACGGGCGGGGCGGCCAGCCGTGCCCACGATGCGGCACCCTGATCGTCCGCGAGGCGTTCATGAACCGTTCGAGCCACTACTGCCCGAGGTGCCAGCGACGCCGCTGAGCGCTCGCTCGCACCTCGGATCTGCGCCCTCGTCCTGCGGGGATGAGGCACACGGCGTCATACAGCGCGGAACGAGCGGCCCAGCAGCGGCGCGGTCGCCCGGGTGCTGGCCCAGACCACCGCGATGCCGAGCGCAAGGACTCCGCCGATCGTGAGCAGGGATTCCGGGGCGACGATCAGCGCGATGCCGAGCAGCGGGAATACGAGCACGGCCGCGCACAGGGCGGAACCGAGGGCGGTGATCAGCAGCGGCGACATGATCGCACGCTGACGGGCACGGTCGACGGTCGAGACCGGCACACCGAGTCGGTGCAGACTCTGGTGCAGCTCTCTCTGGTCGAGAACAGCGGACGCCTGGTTCACCCCGACGGACGCGGCGACCATCAGGAACGAGCCGACGAGCGTGATGATGAGCCCCGTGCGCATGTCGGCGGCGAGCGCGGCGTCGGAGGCCGCGGCGGCCTCGCTGCCCATCGCGTTGATCAGCGAGACGCCGGTTCCGGCGAACACGGCCATGAAGCTGGCCATGGCGATTCCGCTGACCTGGCGCCAGGCAGCCTTGGGCGCGTCGAGCACCATGCGCGCGGCGAGCAGCCTCTCGGGTGTCTGCGCTCGACGCAGGTGTCGCGACGCGGTGATCTTGAGCACCCACGGTCCTATGACGTTGAGCACCGCGAGTGCGAGCGCGAACGTGATCGCGAGCACGATGATCGTGACGGCGAGTCCGGCGACCGTGGGGAAGACCTTCACCACGGCGAATGCGACCACGATGGCCGCGACGCCGAGGACGGCACGAATCCAGTGCACGGGTGCGGCCGTCGCCCGCAACCGCACGCCCAGCGGCGAGATGATCACGCGCCGCAGTCCGAGGGCGGAGCTTCCCGCGGCGACGACGAGGATGCCGCCGACGACCGCTGCGACGCCCGCCGGGTTCAGCAGCACCGCGTCGAGGCCGAGGGAGGCACCACGGAAGGGGATCAGTCCGATCAGCGGTGAGATCAGGAGGTAGGCGAGCACCCCGATGATCGCACCGGCAGCGGCGACCACGACCGACTCGATCACCGTGGCGACCCCCACACCCATCGGCGTGACGCCGAGCAGACGCAGGGTGGAGAGCCGCTCGTCCCGCCGACGAGCGGAGAGTCGGGCCGCGGCGCCGCCGAGGGTCGTCAGCGGCACCACCAGCAGTACGAGAGCGATCGCGGCCAGCGCCTGATAGATCGGGGCGAAGTCGTCGGTCCATCCCCAGAACGACTGAGCGCCGCCGACGACGGTGAGCACGAGGGCGGTCACCACGCCGAAGGCGACGATGGGAAGCACCACGACACCGGTCTGCTCCTTCGTGGGACGCAGGAGCAACGCGAGCACGTTCGGGTTCATGCGGACACCCCCGAGGACGCGGCCATCCCATCGCGGACCGCGACGATGCGGGAGCACCGTGCGGCGACCTCAGGGTCGTGGGTGACGACGAGCAGGGTGCGTCCCTGGCCGGTCGTCGACCACAGGAGCGCGTCCATCACCTCCTGCGAGGTATGCGAGTCCAGGGCGCCGGTGGGCTCGTCGGCGAACACCAGATCGGCGCCGGTCGCCTGTGCGCGCGCGATCGCGACGCGTTGGGCCTGACCGCCGGATAGCTCGCCGATGCGGCGATCCTCCATTCCGGCGAGACCGAGCGCCGCGAGCCAGGCGGCCGCGTGAGTCACGGCATCCGCTCGCTTCACGCCGTTGATCATCGAGGCGAGCGCGACGTTCTCGACGGCGGTGAGCTCGGGGATGAGCAGGCCCTGCTGGAAGACGAAGCCGAACCGCTCCCGTCTCAGACGCGAGCGTGCGGACTCGCCGAGAGCGGACAGCTCGATCGCCGCGCCGGTCGCGGGGCGGTACGTCACGGTTCCGGTGTCAGGGACGATGATGCCGGCGAGCACGTGCAGCAGGGTGGATTTACCCGAGCCGGATGCGCCCATGATCGCGACGGATTCGCCGCGTGTGATGGACAGATCCACTCCGGCGAGAGCGTGTGTCTCGCCGTAGGTCTTGGTCAGAGCGTGCGCGTCGAGGACGGAGTTGTTCATGTGTCCAGCCTCGCTGCAGGCACCCGATCGGTGCATCGGTCAGGCGGATGATCCGCCTCGTGCCGAGTACACCGATCGGATGACCTTCACAGCCGCTTCTGCCACGCGCCCGAGTACGAGACCGGGACGAAACCGAGGGCTTCGTTGATGCTCAGCATCGGACGGTTCTCCTCCGCGTTGAAGGTCGAGACCGTCGACGACCGGGGCATGACCTCGCGCCAGTGCAGGAGGTTCACGGTCTTCACCAGTGCGCCCAGACGGCGACCTCGGTGCGCGCTCGAGACCAGTGTGCCGAACTGATGGGTCACTCCGGTGCGGTCCGCGCCGATGAGCAGCTCGTTGTAGGCGACGATGTCGCCGGTGGGGATGTGCTGCACGGCCACGATCGAAAGCGCCTGCCCGGCTCCGGTGAGGCGTCGCTCCCGGCGCTCCACACGGTCGGCGTCCCACACCTCGGCCACGAAGTCCATGTCGCCGCTCGGCGCATCCGTCGAGAGACGAGCGAGGATCGCCGCATATCCGGGGCGGAGCTCCGCGGGAGTCGGCGCCATCCACTGCAGGACGCGATAGTCCTCACCGGCGGCCGACTCCGCGGCCAGCCTCGCCGCCCGCAGGGGCGCCGGGTCTGCGCGGAGGTCGAACTCGCTGTTGCGCTCGACCTGCTCGAGTTCGTACCCGCGTGCCTCCAGCAGGTCGGACAGGGGGATCGCCGGGATGCGCCCCCACCCGGTTCGCGGCGCGAGCATGCGCTCCTTCTCGATGGGGCGGTGCAGCGACCAGATCTGCACCAGCGAGCGACCGTGGGCGCGTGCCTCGGTCTCGGCCAGAGCGAGCAGGGCGTCTTCTACTCCCTGCCCCCAGTACCGCTCGGGCACCATCAGGTCGACCTCCGCGGCGTGCGCGTCCTCCTCCTGGGCGTAGTCGATCGTGATCATGCCGACGATCTCGTCTTCGCGCCGCGCGACGAAGCCCGTGTGGAGGGTGTCGGTCCCGTCCTGCCATCCGGCCAGCAGCTGAGCGGCGTCAGGGGCGAGGTCCGGGAGACCGACGGTCTCGTCGCAGATCTGCCGGTTCAGGTCCGCGTAGGCGCGGAAGTCCGCGGCATCCTCGTCGTCGAGCGAGCTCGGAACGGTCAGCGGCGAGATGGTCGGTGCGATCTCGATGGTGGTCATGTCAGGTCTTTCTTCCAGGCGCCCTCATAGGCGATGGCTGTGAAGCCCATGGCCTCGTTGATGGCGAGCATGGGCCGATTCTCCTCGGCGTTGTAGGTGATGATGTCCGTCGACTCCGGTGCGATGTCGATCCACGAGAGCATCGCGGCGCACTTCACCAGCTGGCCGAGACGGTGGCCACGGTGCTCGTTCAGGACCAGAGTGTCGTCCTGATGCGTCGTGCCCGTGCGGTCGGGGCCGATGCCGAGCTCGGTGAAAGCCGCCAGCGCACCCGTCTCGAGGTGCTGTGCGACCGTGACCTGGAATTCCTGGCCCATCTCGGCCAGACGCGCCTCACCCGCGATCAGGCGCTCCGCATCCCACGCCTCCTCGTCCGATTCGAGATCCGCCGACGGGGCGTCGGTGGACATGCGCGACTTGAGCCATGCGTAGCCGTCCCGATGCTCGGGTGGGGTGGGTGCCATCCACTGTCGCACTCGATAGCCCGGTGAATGCGCCTTCGCCTCCTCGAGAAGCGAGGCCGCGAGAGCGCGCGCATCCGGCGTCAGGTCGAGACGGCTCACGCGATACACCTGCTCGAGGGTGAAGCCGTGGCGCAGCAGGAACCGCGCGACATGGTCGTCCGGCACGCTTCCGAACCCGGTGCGCGCCTCCAACCGTGCGCCGTCGCTCGCCTGCTGCTCGGTCCAGTTCTGGATGACGGTGCGACCGTGCGCGCGCACGACAGCCTCCAGGTGCGGCAGGATGGCCGTCCCGATACCGCGACCCCAGACCCGCGGATGCAGTTCGATCGAGGCGATGGCGACCTTCGACCCCTCTTCGTGAGGGATGTCGACCACCGCGCGACCGACCATCTCGCCGGCGTCGCGCACGATCCACGCGACCGTGGTCCGCTCCGCCCGGGAGCGGAGCAGAGGCAGCAGCGCCTCGGGGGTGAGGTCCTGCTCGGTGCGCCCCGTCAACTCGCGGTACACCTCGTTGCGGACACGGGACAGCTCGCGGAACTCGGCCGCGTCCGCGGCATCCGCCCGTGCCGGCAGCACGAGCGGATGCAGCGTCGCGTCCTCGATCAGAGAGATGCTCATCTGAGGCCTCCAGGTCATCGCAGCTGACGCTGCAGGTCGTAGGTGAGCAGGGCGAACGTTTCGGCGGGGGTTCGTTCCCGGCGGTCGAGATGGAGCGAGTCGTACGCCGCGGGCGGTGCGACACGCCGCTCGCGACGCGGTCGCTGCGCCCGCTGGAGCAGCCAGAGGCCGATCCGCAGTGACAGACGATCCGCGAGCGCGAGACGACGCAGCTCGTCGGGAGCGGGGAGATGGAGGACCAGCTGGTCCTCGGTATCGGGCGGGTGGGTGAGGTTGCGGTGCAACGTCGTGTTCACGATGGTCCTTCGAGTGTGTGTGGTGCGGGGAGCAGCACGGGCGCCGTCGACGCGGAGCGGGGGCGCGGTGCAGCGGTGCGCGATCCGGGTCGCGCCGAAGGCGCGACCGCCGGATGCGGCGGGATCCGTGCTCCGAGGCGGAGCAGAGGGTGGGCGTGCGGACACACGTCAGAGGATGCCCGAGACGGGCGGTGCGCAGCGGATGGCGGCGCGCGGGGTCCTCGGCTCTACGAGAGAGAGCTGGTGTGGACGCCGGCGGCTACCGAATGCGCAAGACGCGGCGCGAACGGCGCGGCGAGGCCAGTGGCCTGTGCAGTGATTGTGATCATCATCGGTAACCTCCTTTCGTGTGGCGATCCGCAGGTTACGGTAGCGACACCCGGGCGTGTCCGTCAAGCACAGGCGTGTCCGGTCGGCGTGTCGCGAGGGCATCGAGTTCACCGATGGCCAGCGCGGGATGCCTGTCCTGCCGCGTGATTCCGGTAGCGTATGGGCGTGATCCACCCCCGAAGCGCGGTACGCGCATGCATCTGAAGAGCCTGACCCTCAAGGGGTTCAAGTCCTTCGCGCAGCCCACGAGCTTCGTCTTCGAACCGGGTGTCACCTGCATCGTCGGGCCCAACGGATCCGGCAAATCCAACGTCGTCGACGCCCTCGCCTGGGTCATGGGCGAACAGGGGGCCAAGACCCTGCGCGGCGGCAAGATGGAGGATGTCATCTTCGCCGGTACCTCGACGAGGGGGCCGCTGGGGCGTGCCGAGGTGCAGCTCACGATCGACAACAGCGACGGCGCGCTGCCCATCGAGTTCGCAGAGGTGACGATCAGCAGGACGCTGTTCCGCAGCGGCTCGAGCGAATACGCCATCAACGGGGAGACCTGTCGCCTGCTCGACCTGCAGGAACTGCTCAGCGACTCCGGGCTCGGGCGCGAGATGCACGTCATCGTCGGCCAGGGTCGTCTCGACACCGTGCTGCAGGCGTCCCCAGAAGACCGACGCGGCTTCATCGAAGAAGCCGCAGGCATCCTCAAGCACCGGCGGCGCAAGGAGAAGACGCTCCGCAAGCTCGATGCGATGGAGACGAACCTCACACGCCTCAGCGACCTCGCGGGGGAGATCCGCCGCCAGCTGAAGCCGCTCGGGCGCCAGGCCGAGGTGGCCAGAGAAGCTGCGACGATCGCCGCCGTGGTCCGCGACGCCAAAGCCCGTATCTTCGCCGACGACGTCGTCGCGCTCCGGACCGCTCTGGCAGACCACACCCGCACGGAGCACGAGCGTCACACCGAGCGTCTGGTGCTCTCGGATCAGGCCGAGGCCGTTCGAGCCGGCATCGCGCGGCTCGAACAGGACCAGAACTCCGTCGCGGTCGACCAGGCACGCGGGGTCGCCTTCGGGCTCGAACAGGTTCAGGAGCGGATGCGCGGGCTGTACACCCTCGCGAATCAGCGACTCGCGCTCCTCGGTTCCGAGGAGGACGACGCGGCCGTGACCTCGGTCACCGTGACGCAGAGCACGATCGATGAGGCGAAGGACGAGATCACCGAGATCTCGGCCGGACTCGGCGATGCCCAGGAAGCGGCGACGGCGGCGAGCAGGGAGGTCATGCTGGCGCGGGCCGAACTCGACACCCTCGACGTCGACATCGCCGAGCAGAGCGCTCTGGTCTCGGCCTACGACATGCGCATCAGCTCTCTGCGGGGCACGGCGGATGCTGCGGCATCTGCTCTGGCGGCTGTGCGCGGAGCGGTGCTCCGCCAGCAGAACGCGCTCGAGGCTGCCGAGAACCGGCGACGCGAGGCCGCGGAGGCGCTCGAGGCGATCGACGACACCGAGGCACCCGAGGGGACGGCGGCCGAGCACTCCGCCGCATACGAGACCGCGCAGCGCGCTGCGACGGCTGCGGAGACCGAGCGCGAGGCATTGCGCGAGCGGCTGCACGCGGCGGAGCGCGAAGTCGACGCGCTCACCGCGAAGTCCGCCGCACTCGGCAGCGCACTGGCCATCTCCGGCGGCGCGGCGGAGATCGTCAAGGCCGGCGGTCGCGGCATCCGTGGTCTGGTCGGCGATTCCGTGCAGGTCAGAGCCGGATTCGAGGCGGCCATCGCCGCGGTCCTCGGCCCGCTCGCCGAGGGGGTTCTGGTCGGCGATTCCGCCGACGCCTTCTCCCTCGCCCATGATGCGGCCACACAGCGCAGGGGAGTGGTCGACTTCGTGGTGGCCGATGCTCCGAGCCCTGTGGTCCAGCTCCCCGAGATCGATGGCGTGACTCCCGCGGTCGACACGGTCACCGCACCTGAGGGGGTGCTCGGCATCCTCTCGCACGTGCTGATCGCCGACGGGCTGGACGCGGCTCGCAGCGCCCGCGCCGCACTCGATGCCACCGAAGACACCACCACGACGATCGTCACCACCGGAGGCGATGTCGTCACCGCGCAGACTCTGCGCACCGGGTCTGGCGGCGAGCGATCGAGACTCGAGCTCGCGGCTGAACGTGAGGCCGCGAACGACCGGCTCGCTGAGGTGCAGGTGATCGTCGACACTCTGCGCGAGGCGCGCGAGGAGGCGAACGAGACCGTCGAGGTCTCTCGTCGACACGCCAAGGACGCGCTGCGGGCTCTGCGCGAGCACGACGCAGCGCTCGCCAGTCACGCCGAGCAGGTGAACCGCATCACGGTGACGCACGAGTCGGCGGTCGCCGAGTGCGAGCGCCTCGAGGCCGGTATGGAGCAGGCGCAGACGGCGGTCGAAGACGCCGCGGCGAAGGCGGAGTCCACGAAGGCCGAGTTGGAGGCTGCGGTATCGGCGCCGCGCCCTGTGCTCGATGCATCCGCTCGCGACGGACTTCTGGAGACGCTCGAACTCGCCCGGGAGGCCGAGGTGCGGGCGCGACTCGACATCGAGACGCTGCGAGAGCGCGTGCGCGCGGCGCAGTCGCGGGTCGCGAGTCTGGAGCGACAGCGCGAACAGGAGCGGGATGCCGCGGCCGAGGCCGCCCGCCGTGCTGTCATCAGGAGGGCGCAGCGCGAATCCGCCGCCGGCGTCGCATCGGAGCTGCCGCGGATCCTGGACTCGATAGATCGTTCCGTCACCGAGGCGCGAGTCGTGCTGGCGGAGGCGGAGGCTGCGCGATCGGCGCAGAACGAGGAGCTTACCGCGCTGCGAGCGCAGGAGTCGTCGTTGCGCGAGCGTCTCGCCGGGCTGACCGAGAGCGTGCATGGACTCGAACTGCAGATCCACGAGAAGAAGCTCCACCTCAACAGCCTCCTGGAGCGCGTCGCCTCGGAGCTCGCGCTGGACGAAGATATTCTCGTTACGGAATATGGTCCGGACCAGCTCGTTCCTCGCGACCCCGGCGCCGCGCCGAGCGAAGAGGATCACGCGGACGACTCGGCGATCCCGTTCGATCGCCGCATCCAGCAGCGTCGACTCGCCGACGCGGAACGCAAGCTCGCCCAGCTCGGTCGCGTCAATCCGCTCGCGCTGGAGGAGTTCGCGGCCCTCGAGCAGCGGCACGCCTTCCTCACCGAGCAGCTGGCAGATCTGACCCAGACCCGCCAGGATCTGCTGACCATCATCGCCGACCTCGACGAGCGCATGCAGATCATCTTCGCGAGCGCCTTCGAGGACACCAAACGGGCGTTCGGCGAAGTGTTCCCGCTGCTCTTCCCCGGTGGTTCCGGCAGCATCTCTCTCACCGATCCCGACAACATGCTGACCACCGGCATCGAGGTCTCGGTGCGACCGGTCGGCAAGAAGATCGAGCGGCTCTCGCTGCTCTCCGGTGGTGAGCGGTCGCTCGCGGCGGTGGCGCTGCTGGTCGCCATCTTCAAAGCGCGGCCGAGCCCGTTCTACATCCTCGACGAGGTCGAGGCGGCTCTGGACGACGCGAACCTCGGTCGGCTCCTGACGGTGTTCGAGCAGCTTCGCGAGAGCTCGCAGCTTCTGGTGATCACGCACCAGAAGCGCACGATGGAGATCGCGGATGCGCTGTACGGCGTCTCGATGCGCCAGGACGGCGTCTCCGCCGTCGTCGGACAGCGTGTCGGAGACCGCGCCGCCGTCTGACGCGGCATCCGCAGGTCGACGCGCCGCTGCACGCCTTCGCCTGCCGCTCGGGCGTGGATCCGCCCCGCCCGGGCGGATTCGGATGCCGTGTCGCGCCACGCCGGCCGGAGACTCGGATACCCGGCGCGCCGCCTCCGTCATCCGAAGTTGTGCTCAGGGTGGGGCCGCTGTGCGGGATCGTTCGGCGGGAGATCTGCGGCGAACCTGCTCACGAGTTCGCGGAAGCCCGGGGCATCCTGCGGCCTGTGCCCATGACCGCTCAGGATCTCGTGGGTGGCACCCCCACGCGCGAGGTCGGCGGCGATCTGCTCGTACTCGTCGTTCCAGCCGCCGGTCACGACCAGGGTCGGGATGCCGTGCAGCATCCGCTCGCGCACTCCGTGGCCCCAGGGAAGAGCTGTCCGAGCCCAGCGCTGCGCGAGGGCCTGCTCGGCGTCCCACTGCTCGGGCCGGAAGGACCCTCCGAACATGGCGGGGCGCAGCATCATCCAGAACCCACGGAGATCACCGGCTGCAGCCAGTGCCCGAGCCTCGGTGACGATCGCGATGTGGCGTTCGACGGACGCGTGCCCGCGGGAGATGTCGTACAGGGCCGGCTCGACGAGGACCATCCCGGCCACGTCGAGGTGAGCTGCGGCGAGCACGGTCGGCACCGCGCCGATGGAGTGAGCGACGAAGAGCGTTCGAGCGTGCGCTCGTGCCGACAGGAGCTCGCTCACCTGCGTGGAGATCGCGCTGTCGGGGGTGAACGAGACGAAGTCGCCGTCCGCGGCGTCGATCTTCGGCCATGCGTCCGTGCCACGCCGTCCGGCGCCATGGACGAACACGTGTTCGGGAGGCATCTCAGGATGGTACCCGTAGGCTGGACCCATGGCGGAGAAGTCCTGGTCCCTCACCCGAGCACTGCGCGGGATGTTCGTCAAGCCCACGATCGATGAGACGACGTGGGAGGACCTCGAGACGGCCCTGATCACGGCCGACTTCGGCCCGGAGATCAGCGAGCGCGTCGTCGACGAGCTGCGCGAGAAGGTCGAGCGCTTCCGCACGACCGATCCACAGGATCTGCAGCGCATGCTCCGTGAGACTCTCGAGGAGCATTTCGCGAAGTTCGACACGACGCTGAAGCTCACCGAACGCCCGGCCGTGGTGCTCGTCGTCGGAGTGAACGGGGTCGGCAAGACCACGACCATCGGAAAGTTCACCAAGTTCCTCCGCGGATTCCAGCGCAGCGTGGTCGTCGGCGCTGCGGACACGTTCCGCGCGGCCGCGGTCGACCAGCTCGCCACCTGGGCTCAGCGTGGCGGCGCGGCCATCGTGCGCCCGCAGCAGGAGGGGCAGGATCCGGCATCCGTCGCGTTCCAGACCATCGAGTACGCCAAGCGCGAAGGCATCGAGATCGCGATCATCGACACTGCCGGTCGGCTGCACACCAAGGGCGGACTGATGGACGAGCTCACCAAGATCCGTCGGGTGATCGAGAAGCAGGCTCCGATCAGCGAGGTCCTGCTCGTCCTCGACGCCACCACCGGGCAGAACGGCGTCATGCAGGCCGAGGCGTTCCTCGAGCACGCGGGGGTGACGGGACTCGTCCTCACGAAGCTCGACGGCTCCGCCAAAGCGGGCTTCGTCCTCGCCGTCCAGGAGCGCACCGGCATCCCGGTCAAGCTCCTCGGACAGGGCGAGGGAATCGACGACCTCACCGGATTCACCCCCCATGTCTTCGTCCAGTCGCTCGTCGGCTGACGACGGGACTACCGCCGCGAGCACGAGGCTGGTTTCATAGCGTTATGGCGATCGAACACGACTACTTCGGACTCCTGTCGTCAGGACCCGACGGCTCGATCTTCTGGTCGGAGACCGTGGAGCTCGGCGACCAGAGCGTCACCGTCGATCTCACGGCCCCCGATCAGGACGACGTCTCCACCGACGCCCTGGACATCGCGGCATCGCTGATCGCCGGGCTGGAGAGCGTCGATGACACCTCCCGCCGCGGGATGCTCGCAGAGGTCGACGATCGCACCAGCGAGGTGACCGAGTACATCCTGCAGCAGCAGGAGGCGTACGGCGACGAGCTGGAGGAGGTGCTGGTCGATGTGAGCGGCGATGCCGCCGTCGACATCATCCGATCGCTGCGGCTGATGAGCATGACGATCCTGGCCGACGAGCACGGGGGATCCGAGCCGTTCGCGGTGCTCGAGTACGCACTCGACGCCGGCACCACCGACGATGTGCTGCTCGTGAACCTCGGTTCCGACGGCAGCGTGCAGTCGGTGATGAGCGCCGACTGAGCGGTCGGCACCGGCGGGACTCCGTATGACGGACGCCGGTGCTCAGACGGCCTGAGCGAACCCGAGGTCGGCGCTCTCGGCGATGTGCGCGAGGTGCGGAGGGATCTCCCGTCCCTTCGACACCATCGACTGGGCCCACAGGCGGCCCGCGCGGTACGACGAGCGCACCAGCGGACCCGCGAGCACGCCGAGGAACCCGATCCGCTCCGCTTCCTCCTTGAACTCCACGAACTCGGCGGGCTTGACCCAGCGGGACACCGGCAGGTGCCGAGGCGACGGGCGCAGGTACTGCGTGATGGTGATGATGTCGCACCCGGCGTCATGCAGGTCGTGCAGCGCCTGCACCACCTCCTCCGGCTCCTCGCCCATGCCGAGGATGAGATTGGACTTGGTGATCAGGCCCGCGTTGCGTCCCTGCGTGAGGACATCGAGGGAGCGCTCGTAACGGAACGCCGGACGGATGCGCTTGAAGATGCGGGGCACCGTCTCGACATTGTGCGCGAACACCTCGGGACGCGCGTCGAAGATCTGGCCGAGGAAGGCGGGATCGGCATTGTGCTCGTTGGCGAGCAGCTCGACACCGGTGTTCGGGTTGAGATCGTGGATCCTGCGGACGGTCTCGGCGTTGAGCCATGCGCCCGTGTCGGGGAGGTCGTCGCGGGCCACGCTCGTCACGGTGGCGTAGCGGAGGTTCATACGCGCGACGCTCTCGGCGACGCGGCGGGGCTCGTCGGTGTCGTAGGCATCCGGCTTCCCCGTGTCGATCTGGCAGAAGTCGCAGCGTCTCGTGCACTGCGAACCGCCGATGAGGAACGTCGCCTCCCGGTCCTCCCAGCACTCGAAGATGTTGGGGCAGCCGGCCTCCTGGCACACCGTGTGCAGGTCTTCGCTCTTCACCAGCGAATGCAGAGCCGTGTACTCGGGTCCCATCTTCGCCTTGGTCTTGATCCACTCGGGCTTGCGCTCGATCGGGGTCTCCGCATTGCGGATCTCGAGGCGGAGGAGCTTGCGTCCCTCGGGTGCGGCGGTCATGCGGCAACTCCTGCGTGGTGGGGGGTCGAGTACTCGGCGAGGAAGGCGGTGGACACCGCGTCGACGACGTCGGCGGGGGAGATGTCCGCTCCGACGACCTCGCTCACCGTCGTGACGCCTGCGTCGGTGATGCCGCAGGGGATGATGCTCCCGAAGCCGGCGAGGCTGTTGTCGCAGTTGATCGCGAAGCCGTGCATGGTGACGCCCTGCTGCACGCGCACGCCGATCGCGGCGACCTTGTCCTCCGAGAGGGGGCGACGCACCCAGACGCCGCTGCGGCCGTCGACCTGATACCCGTCGACTCCGAGCGGACGGAGCACGTCGATCAGCAGGCGCTCGAGGCGGCGGACATGGGCGACCACGTCCATCGGCTCGGGAAGACGGACGATCGGATATCCCACGAGCTGCCCCGGACCGTGCCAGGTGATCTTCCCTCCTCGGTCGACATCGATGACGGGCGTGCCGTCGTGAGGTCTCTCCTGTGGTTCCGTGCGCTTCCCCGCCGTGTACACGGCCTCGTGCTCCAGCAGGATCAGGGTGTCGGGGCGATCGCCCGCGACCACGTCGGCATGCACGCGGCGCTGCAGATCCCATCCCTCGGGATAGGGGACGTAGTCGGGCGCGAGGCGCGGAGTCAGGATGTCGAGCGTGGTCATGTCACTCCCACTCGGGATAGATGGATTGCGTCTAACAATACCCCTCACTGCGATCCGCGTCGCGGCGACGCGGCGCGCGGTAGCGTGTGAGCATGATCAGCTCGAGCCGCGCCGGACGCCCGAGGGCCTCGTCCCGCGAGACGCTGGCCGATGCCGCCTGTGAGCTCTTCCTCGAGCGCGGCTACGACGCGACGTCCGTCGCCGACATCACCCAGCGGGCGGGAGTGAGCCGGTCGAGCTTCTTCAACTACTTCTCCTCGAAGAGCGACGTGCTGTGGTCGGGCTTGGACGACCGGATCGCCGGAGCCGTCGAGGACCTGAGCGCCGTGCCGCAGGATCGTCAGGGAAGCGAGGTCAGGCGCATCCTCACGACTCTGGTCGCGGACTTCGCACCCGACAGTCTCGCTCTCGCGATGACGAACGCCTCGGCGATGGGGCTCGACGACGAGTTGGTGCAGGATGCTGCGCTGCGCCAGGCGCGGCTGTCTGCGGCGCTGCGTGACCTCGCACTGCGATCCGGCGTCACTCCGGTCTCCGCCGACATCGTCGCCGCGACCTGGTCGGCGGCCGTCCTCGCAGCGGTGCGGGCCTGGGCGGAGAGCGGGGCCGGTCGGGGCACCGTCTCGGAGAGGTTCGATGACGCGGTGCGAGCCGTCGACGCACTGCCCTGGCGGGCTTTGACGCGCTGACCGCGTTCGCGCGCATCCCGCGCCGTGATGTGTCTGCGAGTCGCGTAAACTCGGTGTCACCATGGCTACCTTTGGCACGCTCTCCGATCGGCTCACCGAGACCTTCCGCAATCTGCGCACGAAGGGAAAGCTCACGGCGGCCGACGTCGACGGCACCGTGCGCGAGATCCGTCGCGCACTGCTCGATGCCGACGTCGCACTCGTCGTCGTCAAGGAATTCACCGCGAAGGTGCGTGAGCGGGCACTGGGCGATGAGGTCAACAAGGCACTCAACCCGGCGCAGCAGGTCGTGCAGATCGTCAATGAGGAGCTGGTCCAGATCCTGGGCGGCGAGCAGCGCCGCCTGCGGTTCGCCAAGACCGCGCCGACCGTGATCATGCTCGCGGGACTGCAGGGCTCGGGAAAGACTACCTTCGCCGGCAAGCTCGCGAAGCAGCTCGAGGGGGAGGGACACACGCCTCTGCTCGTCGCCGCCGACCTCCAGCGTCCGAACGCCGTCAATCAGCTGCAGGTCGTGGCCGAGCAGGCGGGCGCGACGATCTACGCCCCCGAACCCGGCAACGGCGTCGGTGACCCGGTGCGCGTGTCGCGCGACGGCGTCGAGCACGCGCGTCGCCACCAGCACGACGTCGTCATCATCGACACCGCCGGTCGTCTCGGCGTCGATGCCGAGCTGATGAAGCAGGCCTCGGACATCCGCAAGGCCACGGATCCCGACGAGGTCCTCTTCGTCATCGACGCCATGATCGGTCAGGATGCCGTCAACACCGCGAAGGCCTTCCAGGAGGGCGTGGACTTCACCGGCGTCGTGCTGTCCAAGCTCGACGGTGACGCGCGCGGTGGCGCAGCGCTCTCCGTCGCCTCGGTGACCGGACGCCCGATCATCTTCGCGTCGACCGGCGAGCGACTCGAAGACCTCGAGCCCTTCTACCCGGACCGTATGGCGAGTCGCATCCTCGACCTCGGCGACATCCTCACCCTCATCGAGCAGGCCCAGCAGGCCTTCGATGAGGAAGAGGCCGTCAAGATGGCCGAGAAGCTCGCCACCGAGCAGTTCACCCTCGAAGACTTCCTCGACCAGCTTCAGCAGATGAAGAAGATGGGATCGATGAAGAAGATGCTCGGGATGCTCCCGGGCATGGGGCAGATGAAGCAGCAGCTCGACGATTTCGACGAGCGTGAGATCGATCGCACCGAGGCCATCATCCGGTCGATGACGCCCGGCGAGCGCCGCAACCCGAAGGTGCTGAACGGATCTCGTCGACTGCGCATCGCGCGCGGTTCAGGAATGACGGTCACGGACGTCAACCAGCTCGTGCAGCGCTTCGACCAGGCGGCCAAGATGATGAAGACCGTCGCCCGCGGCGGCACGCCGAACATCCCGGGGATGGGATCGATGCCCGGGATGGGTAAGCCGGGAGCATCGTCGAAGCGCGGCAAGAAGGGCAAGTCCGCGGCAACATCCCGCTCGGGCAATCCCGCGAAGCGCGCCGCCGAGAACGCCGGGATCGCACCGTCCTCGACCCCGACGGGATCGGGCTTCGGCCTCGGTGGTGCGAAGGCGCCCAGCGAAGCCGACCTCGCCGAGATCCAGAAGCTGTTCGGCAAGGGCTGACGCTCAGGCACGCGGGCGGCGCAGTGCTCCGAGCTGTCCCGCGACGAGAGCCAGCAGGACCAGCGCGAGGCCGACCGTCTGCACAGGCGTGAACCTCTCTCCGGCGACCAGTGTGCCCAGAATCGCTGCGACCACGGGGGAGAGCAGCGCGAGCAACCCCGGCGCGATCACGGGCAGCTGCTGGATGCCGCGGAACCAGAGCGTATACGCGAGCAGGCCGCCGACGCTCCCGAGCCACAGGTAGCCGAGGGCCGCGGTGCCGTCGATCGCCGGGGGGAGACCCTCGAAGATGAGGGTGAGCGGCAGCAGGAAGAGCCCGCCCGCGGTCAGCTGCCAGCCCGCATACGCGACCGGTCCGACGCCGGACGGCCGACCCCAGCGCTTGGTGAGGACCATTCCGAGCGCGGTCGCGGTCACGCCCCCGATCGCCGCGAGCACGCCGAGCAGGTCGAGCGATGCCGCCGGTCCCAGCACGATCAGAGCCACGCCGCCCGCGCCCACCACGGCGGCGGTCGCCGTCGTCGGGCGGATGCGCTCCTGTACGACCAGGGCACCCAGCGCGAGGATGATCAGCGGCTGCACGCCGGCGACGGCGGCCGCGACACCTCCGGGCAGGCGCTCGGCCGCGAGGAACAGGAGCGCGAAGAAGGCGCCGATGTTGAGGATGCCCAGGATCAGCGCTTTGGCCCACCAGCCCCGCCGTGGCAGCGTCCCTCCGATCGCGAGAGCGATAAGGCCCGCGGGGAGGGATCGCAGCAGACCCGCCAGAAGTGGATGACCCGCGGGGAGGAGAGCGGTCGTCACCAGGTAGGTGGTGCCCCAGGAGAGGGGTGCCAGCGCGGTGAGGAGCAGTGTCGTGGTGCGGTTCATCCCTCCAGCGTGCGATCTCTGCGTCGATGAGTCCAATGCATGGTTGTCACCACAGTCATGACGAGAGATCATGTGTACATGGAGCTGCAGCAACTGAGGTACGTCATCGAGGTCGCGGCGACGCAGAGCTTCACACGCGCGGCGGAGCGGTGCTTCGTGACGCAGTCCGCACTCAGTCATCAGGTCGCAGCCCTCGAGCGCGAGCTCGGAGAACGGCTGTTCGTCCGCTCCAGTCGCAGCGTGCGCGTCACCGAGGCGGGGGAGGCCTTCCTCCTGCATGCGCGCGCCGCGGTCACCGCGGCCGACACGGCCAGGGAGGCGGCGACCTCGACAGGCGGGCGGGTCGTGGGCACGCTCCGACTGGGCATCATCCCCACCGTCACTGCGCTCGATGTGCCCGTGCTCATCGCGCGATTCCGCTCCGCCCATCCGGACGTCAGGGTCGAGCTCACCGTCGGCAACAGCGACGCGCTCGTCGAGGCGCTGCGCCGGGGCGAGCTCGATGCCGCACTGCTCGGTCTGCGAGCGGACGCGGAGCCGCAGGGGGTCGCCGTGCGGGAGCTCTCCCGGGAGCGGCTCGTGGCTGCGGTGCCACGGGGGCACCGGCTGGCAGCGCGTCGGCGCGTGCGCCTGGCAGACCTCGCGGATGAGACCTTCGCCGACTTCCCCTCCGGGACCTCGGGGCGCGCACAGAGCGACGCGGCGTTCGCCGCGGCGGGGATCCCCCGCGACGTCGCCTTCGAGGCGGACTCCGCCGCGCTCATCCTCGGCCTCGTGAGCGCCGGCGTCGCCGTGACGCTGCTGGCGCCGGGAGTGGTCGCCTCCGCCTCGTCCGAGGTGGTCGCCGTCGCGCTGGTCGACGGGCCCGAGCGGATCGAGTACGCGGCGTGGGACGCCCGTTCGCCGCGCGGCGTCACATCCGCGCTGCTCCGCGCGCTGGAGACGTCGACCCGGACCGGGAGCGGCACAGGGGTCTCGGCTGACGAAGCGTGCCCCGGATGACGAAGCGGGCCCGGAGGAATCCTCCGAGCCCGCTCCCTCACGACACTGAGGTCACTTCACGTCGTCGTCGACCCAGTCCATCGACTTGTCGACGGCCTTGCGCCACAGACGCAGCTGGCGATCGCGCTCGTCCGCATCGAGCGACGGCTCCCACCGGCGGTCTTCCTGCCAGTTCGCGGAGAGGTCGTCGAGACCGTTCCAGAACCCGACGGCGAGCCCGGCGGCGTACGCCGCGCCGAGGGCGGTGGTCTCAGCGACCACGGGGCGGACCACCGGGACACCGAGGACATCCGCCTGGAACTGCATGAGCGCATCGTTGGCGACCATGCCGCCGTCGACCTTGAGCTCCGTGAGGTCCACGCCCGCATCCGCGTTCACGGCGTCGAGCACGTCGCGGGTCTGGAAGGCCACGGCCTCCAGAGCGGCGCGCGCGATGTGGTTCTTGTTCGCATAGCGGGTGAGGCCGACGATCGCACCGCGCGCGTCCGGACGCCAGTACGGGGCGAAGAGGCCGGAGAAGGCCGGCACGATGTACACGCCGCCGTTGTCCTCGACCTTCTCGGCCAGCTCCTCGACCTCGGGAGCGGACGAGATGATCCCGAGCTGGTCGCGCAGCCACTGGATCAGCGACCCGGTGACGGCGATCGAGCCTTCGAGCGCGTAGTGCGTGGGCTGGTCGCCGAGCTTGTAGCCGACGGTGGTGAGCAGACCGTTCTTCGAGTGGACGATCTCCTCGCCCGTGTTGAAGATCAGGAAGCAGCCGGTGCCGTAGGTGTTCTTGCTCTCACCCTGCTGGAATGCGGCCTGGCCGAAGGTGGCCGCCTGCTGGTCACCGAGGATGCCCGCGATCGGGGTCTCGCGCAGCAGCGAGGAGTCCTCTGCGGCGCCGTAGACCTCGGAGGAGGAGCGGATCTCCGGCATCATCGAGCGCGGAACGCCGAAGGCCTCGAGGATGTCGTCGCGCCACTCGAGCGTCTCGAGATCCATGAACATCGTGCGAGAGGCGTTCGTGACGTCCGTGACGTGCACGCCGCCGTCGACGCCGCCGGTGAGGTTCCAGAGCACCCAGCTGTCGGTGGTGCCGAAGATCAGGTCACCGGCCTCCGCCTTCTCGCGGGCTCCGTCGACGTTCTCGAGGATCCAGGCGATCTTGGTTCCCGAGAAGTAGGTCGCGAGCGGGAGGCCGACGATGGGCTTGAAGCGCTCGACGCCGCCGTCCGCCGCCAGGCGGTCGACGATCGCCTGAGTACGGGTGTCCTGCCAGACGATGGCGTTGTAGGCGGGCTTGCCGGTGGTCTTGTCCCAGACGACCGCGGTCTCGCGCTGATTGGTGATGCCGACCGCGGCGATGTCGTGGCGGGTCAGGTCGGCGCGGCTCAGCGCCAGACCGATGACCTCCTGCACGTTGCGCCAGATCTCGGAGGCGTCGTGCTCGACCCACCCGGCCTTGGGCAGGATCTGCTCGTGCTCCTTCTGGCCCGTCGCGATGATGCTCCCCTTCTTGTCGAAGATGATCGCGCGGCTCGAGGTGGTGCCCTGGTCGATGGCGAGGATGTAGTCAGCCATGGTGTTCTCCTTTGAAGTCAGGTTCGGATCAGGCGAGGTTCAGCAGGACCGGGGCGGCGAGAGCGGCGAGTGCTCCACCGATCAGCGGACCCACGACGGGGACCCACGAGTAGGACCAGTCGCTGGAGCCCTTGCCCTTGATCGGCAGGATGGCGTGCGCGATACGAGGACCGAGGTCACGTGCGGGGTTGATGGCGTATCCGGTCGGTCCACCGAGCGACGCGCCGATGGCCACCACGACGAGGGCGACGGGCAGAGCGCTGAGCGGTCCGAGGCCTCCGGGGGTGCCGATGTCCGCGACGCCGTAGTCGGCGAACGCGAAGACCGCGAAGACGAGCACGAAGGTGCCGATCACCTCGGTGACCAGGTTCCATCCGTAGGAGCGGATCGCGGGACCGGTCGAGAAGACGCCGAGCTTGTTCGCCGCGTCGGGCTCCTCGTCGAAGTGCTGCTTGTAGGCGAGCCAGGTGAGGATCGCACCGACGATGGCACCGAGGAGCTCGGCGCCGGTGGCGACGGCGAACTGCGAGAAGTCGATCTTCCCGCCGATCAGGAGTCCGATGCCGACGGCGGGGTTCAGGATCGCACCGGAGTACGCGGAGGCGAGGACACCGACGAAGACCGCGAGGCCCCATCCCCAGTTGACCATCAGGAAGCCGCCGCCGAAGCCCTTGTTCTTCGCCAGGGCGACGTTCGCGACCACACCACAACCCAGGAGGATCAGCATCGCTGTGCCGACGAACTCCGACAGGAAGTAGAGACCGAGATTCACATCAGTCATGTCTTCATTGACCTTTCTTGAGTGCCGGGGCCCCATAGCCCCGGCACTTGTTGGGAGTTACACCGCGTGGAGGGCGGCGTTCGGATCTCTCGTCAGCCGCGTGCGCGAGACGAGATCTGGAGTCCATGTCGTTCGTTCAGGAGCAGTCGCGTCTGCTCGAGTTCGGCATCGTGCCGTGCCCGGTCCCAGTCGAGCAGAGAAGCGAGCGCGTCTGCAAGCTCCTCGAGCACATCCGCGTCTGCATTGCCGGTGAAGGCGATGCTGGTGCGGCGCAGGATCACGTCCTGCAGTCGGGCGACCATCTCGTTCTCGACCATCCAGGCGAGCTCACGGGTGGACAGGTCGCCGCCGGCGAGGGGTGCGTCCTCGCCCTGCTCGATGTGGGCCCAGACCTGGGCGGCGCGCGTGCCGTACCGGGCGAGAAGACGCTCGGCGCGATCTCCGGCGCCGGGCAGGTTCTCCTGGATCCAGATCCGACGCGCCTTCTCGGTGCGAGGGAAGTCTCGGCCGCCACCGATGGCGCGACCGGCGGTCGACACCGTGCGGGTGCGTCCGAGGAGTCCGAGGACCACGTCCGACAGGGACTCGCCGAGAGCGCGGAAGGTCGTCCACTTTCCTCCGACGAGGCTGACGAGCGGGGCGGCGCCCTTCTCGTCGACCTCGATGCGGTAGTCACGGGATACGAAACCGGGTGCGGTGTCCTCATGGCGAGGAAGCGGGCGGATGCCGGAGAAGTTGAAGACGATCTGCTCGCGCGTCACATCGATCTCGGGGAACACATGGTGGATGAGGTCGAAGAAGTAGTCGATCTCCTCTTCCGTGCACACCGGGACCTCGCGCGGGTCGGCGTCGATGTCGGTGGTCCCGACGAGCACGCGGCCCTTGAGCGGGTAGATGAGCACGATGCGTCCGTCGGAGTGCTCGAAGAAGATCTCGCGTCCGCGGGTCGCCTCGAGCAGCTCCGGGTGATCCAGCACGATGTGCGAGCCCTTGGTGCCGCCCATGAAGCGGGTGTCGGTGCCGAGCGCGTCGTTGGTGAGGTCGGTCCACGGACCCGAGGCGTTGACGACGACGTCGGCGGTGATCGGGAACTCCGTGCCGCTCTCGCGGTCGCGGAGCACGACGTTCGCTCCGTCGCGCGAGATCGCCTCGACGTAGTTCAGTGCGACCGCTCCCGGGTGCGCGGCGAGTCCGTCCTGGAGGACGTCGAGGGCCAGGCGCTCGGGATCGTGCATCGAGGCGTCGTAGTAGGTCGCCGTGTACTTGATGTTCGGGTCGATCGCGGGAAGCTCGGCGAGCGACTTCTTGCGTCCGAGGAACCGGTGACGCGGCACGGTGCCGCCATCGCGGGAGAACGTGTCGTAGATCGTGAGACCGATCTTGATCAGGAACGCACCGCGCTCCTGGGGCTTCCCGCTCTTGTGCGTGAGGAAGCGCAGCGGCGCCGAGAGGATGCCCGAGAACGTGGAGTAGATCGGGATCGTGGTCTGCAGCGGTTTGACGTAGTGCGGAGCGATCTTGAGCAGGCCGTTGCGCTCCTCGACCGACTCGCGGACGAGTCGGAATTCGCCGTTCTCCAGGTAGCGGATGCCGCCGTGGATCATGTGGCTCGACGCGGCGGATGCACCCGAGGCGAAGTCCCCGCGCTCGACGAGCACGACGTCGACGCCCTGAAGGGCGAGATCTCGGAATGTGGAGATGCCGTTGATGCCGGCTCCGATGACAAGGACGGTCGTACGTCCGGATTCACGGACCGCGCGGACTTCGGCGCGTTCCGGTGATGAGTGTGTCGACTCGATCATCTTCGACCCTTCTCTCTCTGCTTGCACCCAGCTTCGACCCATGCGCCCGTTACGCGCAAGCCAGCTGCACATATGTGCAAGTATCGAGGGGAGGAGGTCGTCATGAGCCAGTCCGACGCGGGATTCCGCGACGCGAAGCTGATCGCCGCGCTCACCGCCGCGCAGCTCTATTACATGCAGGACAAGACGATGGAGGTCATCGCCAAGGAGTTGAAGACGTCCCGATCCTCGGTGTCGCGGCTGCTCAGCTTCGCGCGGGAGAGCGGGCTCGTCGACATCCGCATCAATTCCCCGCTGGAACGGCTCGGGATGCTGGAACAGCACATCAAGGATCGCTACCACGTGGTCGCGCACGTCGTGCCGATCCCGGAGATCGTCAGCGAGGTCGAGCGCCTCGACCGCGTCGCCCTGACGGCGGGGCGCCTGCTCTCGCAGTTCGTGGACTCCAACATGATCGTCGGTGTGGCCTGGGGGTCGACGATCAGCGCGGTCAGCAGGGGGCTCACCCAGAAGGAGACCCACAACACCACGTTCGTGCAGCTCAACGGCGCGGGCAACACGCAGACCAGCGGCGTGGAGTACTCCAGCGACATCCTGCAGAGATTCGGCAGCGCCTTCGGAGCGCAGGTGCAGCAGTTCCCGGTGCCGGCGTTCTTCGACGACCCGTCGACCCGGGAGGCGATGTGGCGAGAGCGCAGCACGCGTCGGGTGCTCGATCTGCAGTCCAAGATGGACATCGCCGTGTTCAGCCTCGGTTCTCCCGCGGCCGAAGTGCCGAGCCGCGTGTATGTCGGCGGCTACCTCAGCCGCGACGACTACCGCAGTCTGCGCGAGGACCACGCGATCGGCGACGTCGCCACCGTGTTCTTCCGTGCGGACGGGTCGTGGCGGGACATCCGCGTCAATGCCCGGGCGACGGGCCCGGGACTCGACCGGCTCCGCCGCGTGCCACGGCGGGTGTGCGTGGTCTCCGGCGTGCCCAAGCTCGTCAGTCTGCGCGCGGCGATCGCGGCCGAGCTCGTCACCGACGTCGTCCTCGATGAGGGGCTCGCGCGCCGACTCCTCGACGACTGAGGACTACGGCTCCTGCGTCGATGACTCCGGGCCGGTGCGGAACTCTCTGATCAGATGCTGCACCACCGCGCGGAGATCGCCGCCGGTCGCGTTCGCGATGGTCAGCTGGCGCTCGTAGCTGGCACCGTCGCTCAGGATCGTGCCGATGCTGCCGAACTCCCGGACGCACCCGAGTTCGACCGCGATCGGAGCCAGCTCCTCGAGGATCTCGACGAGATGCTCTCGCACCGGGCGCTGGGTGCCGTCGGCATCCACGATCACGCGCGCGTCGAGTCCGTACCGTGCGGCACGCCACTTGTTCTCGCGGTGGAACCACGCCGGCATCCGGGAGAGGGAGCGCCCCTCGTCCATCTGACGCGAGAGATGCTCCACGAGGACCTGTACGAGTGCTGCGACCGCGGCCAGCTCGGGCAGCGACGAGAGGCCGTCGCACGCGCGCACCTCGATCGTGCCCCACCGCGGTGCCGGACGGATGTCCCACCGCACTTCTGTGGCATCGGCCATGACCCCCGTGCGCACCATGTCGTCGAGGTACGACTCGTACTCCGACCAGTCCTGCAGCGGCCAGGGCAGGCCGGCCGTCGGGAGCTGCTGGAACACCAGCGCGCGGTTCGAGGCGTAACCCGTGCGCTCGCCCGCCCAGAACGGGCTGGATGCCGACAGCGCCTGCAGATGAGGCAGGTAGGCGGCGAGGGCGTTGATGATCGGGATGACCTTGCGCTGATCCTCGACGCCGATGTGGACGTGGATGCCCCAGATCATCATGTTGCGGCCCCACCACTGGGTGCGCTCGATCAGCGTGTGATAGCGCGTCTTGTCGGTGACCGCCTGATCGAACCACTGTGCGAACGGGTGGCTTCCGGCGGAGAGCAGCTCGATCCCGGCGGGATCCGTGGCGGAGCGGACCGCGGCGATCGCGTTGGCGATGTCGTCGACCGCGTGGGCCACCGAATCGCCGATCCCGCTGGTCACCTCGATCGTGTTGGTGAGAAGTTCGCCGGTCACCGTGTGGCGCTCGTGGGCGCTCTCCGCCTCGAGAGCGGAGAGGAGCTCGGGCGCGCGTCCGACCAGATCGCCGCTCACCGGATCGGCGAGCATGATCTCCCACTCCAGGCCGACGGTGGACCGCGCCGACGGCGCGAATTCGAGCTTCACGAGCACAGTCTGACACGCGTCGTCGGCGACACGGCACCCACCGTGTCGCCGCGTTTCGCTCCTGAGCCGGGGATCTGGCAGAATAGAAGGTCGGACGACGTGCTCGACCCTCTATCCAGCGCTCGTCCTCCTATTTGAGCTTCCGCCGGGTGTGCACCCCACGCTCCAGGCGATCGGTTCGTCACCTTCCACACAATTCAGGAGAATCGTGGCTGTCAAGATTCGTCTCAAGCGCCTGGGCAAGATCCGCGCGCCTTACTACCGCATCGTCGTCGCCGACTCGAAGACCAAGCGCGATGGTCGCGTCATCGAGGAGATCGGCAAGTACCACCCCACCGAGGAGCCCTCGTTCATCGAGATCGACTCCGAGCGTGCGCAGTACTGGCTCTCCGTCGGCGCACAGCCGACCGAGCAGGTCGCCGCTCTGCTCAAGATCACGGGCGACTGGGGCAAGTTCAAGGGCGACAAGAACGCCAAGTCGACGCTGAAGGTCAAGGAGCCCAAGGTTCCGTTCGAGATCGACTCGTCGAAGAAGTCCGTCGTCAAGCCCAAGGCCGAGAAGAAGGTGGAGGCCCCCGCTGAGGAGGCTCCCGCCAAGGCCGACGCGGAGGCCGCTGAGGCTCCCGCCGCCGACGCAGAGTAATCCGTCGTGCTCGCCGCCGCGCTCGAACACATCGTCAAGGGGATCGTCGATCACCCTGAGGATGTCCGTATCAACGCCTCCACATCGCCGCGAGGCGACATCCTCGAGGTGCGTGTGCACCCCGATGACCGTGGACGCGTGATCGGGCGCGGCGGCCGCACCGCGAAGGCACTGCGTACGCTCGTCTCGGCGCTGGCCGATGGGCGTCGCGTCCGCGTCGATGTCGCGGACGACTGACGTGGTTGCGAAGGATCGCAACCAGGGCAAGAACCAGCTGCGCGTCGGGCGTCTCGTCAAGGCCCATGGCCTCAAAGGCGCTCTCAAGCTGGAGTTGTACACCGACAACCCGGAGCGACGCTTCACGCCGGGTGCCGAGTTCACGTTGCAGGTGCCCGAGGCATCTCCGTGGCACGGCAAGACCGTCACCGTCCGCGAGTACCGCGTGATGAACGGCAATCCTGTCGTCTTCCTGAACGACGTCGACGACCGAGAGGGTGCCGAGACGCTCGTCCGGGCCATCCTCTGGATCGACCAGGACGTCGACGAGGTCGAGGACGACGCATGGTTCGACCACCAGCTCGTCGGGCTCGACGTGTTCCGTGACGACGTCGTGATCGGCAAGGTTGCCCGCGTCGAGCACTTCCCGGCACAGGATCTGCTGATCGTCCGCGCCGGCGAGGCCGAGATCCTCGTCCCGTTCGTCAAGGCGATCGTCCCCACCGTCGACGTCGCGGCAGGGCGGGTCATCGTGACGCCCCCTCCCGGGCTCTTCGAAGAGCTTCCCGACACCGCGGATGCGGGGGAGCCCGAGGGCTCCGACGCATCCGAGTGACCGCGGGTACGGTTCCTCCGTGCGCATCGACGTCCTCTCGATCTTCCCGTCGTACTTCGACGGTCTGACACTCTCGCTGCTGGGCAGGGCGCAGAGCTCCGGCATCCTCGACCTGCGCGTGCGCGATCTGCGCGACTGGACCTCGGACCGCCATCGCACCGTCGACGACACTCCGTACGGCGGCGGGGCGGGCATGGTCATGAAGCCCGAGCCGTGGGGACTCGCGATCGACGAGCTGACGACGCCGCCGGAGTCCGTCGAGACGACCGCGCCGACGATCATCTTCCCCTCGCCCGCCGGCGAGGTGTTCACCCAGGCGACGGCCCGCGATCTGAGCACCCGCGATCACCTCATCTTCGGCTGCGGCCGCTACGAGGGCATCGACGAGCGGGTCTTCGAGTACGCAGCGTCGCGAGGCGAGGTGCGCCTGATCAGCCTCGGCGACTACGTGCTCAACGGGGGCGAGGTCGCCACCATGGCGATGATCGAGGCGATCGGTCGGCTCATACCCGGCGTGGTGGGCAATCCCGAGAGCCTGGTGGAGGAGTCCCACGAGGACGGTCTGCTCGAGTACCCCTCCTACACGAAGCCGGCGGTCTGGCGGGAGCGAGCGGTTCCCGATGTCCTGCTCAGCGGCAACCACGGCGTGATCGCCTCCTGGCGCCGAGACCAGCAGATCGAGCGGACCCGTCGGCGGCGGCCCGACCTGCTGCCCGACGACCCCTCTTAGAGAGGTCCGCTCCTTCGCGCTGATAGCGTCGCACCATGGCTGATGAGGTGCTGGCGAAGTCTTTCGAGCTGATCGGGACCGAGTACGACCGGTACCGCCCCGGGTTTCCCGCGGCGGCGGTCGATGTGCTCTGTCCCCACCCCGTGCGCGCCGCTCTCGATCTCGGTGCCGGCACCGGCAAGTTCACGGAGCTGCTCGCCGACAGGGCGGAGCGTGTCAGTGCGGTCGAACCCTCCCCGGCGATGATCTCCGTGCTGCGTTCCAAGCTCCCGGACGTCGATGCCATGCTCGGCAGCGCCGAGCAGATCCCGGTGGAGTCGGGATCGATCGACCTCGTCACCGTCGCGCAGGCCTTCCACTGGTTCGACCGGGAACCGGCCTGCGCGGAGATCGCCAGGGTCCTCGTCAGCGGGGGAGCGCTCGGGCTGATCTGGAACCACTCGGATCCGGAGTGCCCCTGGGATCGAGCGGCGCACCGGATCGCGCACCCCGCCGTGGCCGCGTCGGATGACACCACCAGCAGCGCCGGCGAGGAGCTGCCGGGATTCGAGTTCGTCCGGCGAGAGCAGATCCGGTGGGTGGAGAGGATCCGCCGTGACGCCTACCTGAAGCGCTGGTCGACGGTCAGCACGTTCCTGGTGGCGGACGACGCGACCAGGGCGGAGATGTCCGCGCAGATCGAGGCCGTGCTCGATGCCGACCCGCAGACGCACGGCCGCACGGAGTTCGACCTTCCGGTCGTCACCGACGTCTATCTGTACCGGAGCCTCTGAGAGGGTCGGGCACGTCTCAGTCGACGCCGAGGAAGGAACGGTCGGTGAGGACGATCGGCCCGTCGGCTGTCACGGCGACCGTGTGCTCGGAGTGCGCTCCGCGTGAGCCGTCGACACTGCGCAGCGTCCAGCCGTCGGGGTCGGTGACGAGTTCGTCCGTCGTCTCGAGCAGCCAGGGCTCGAGTGCGAACACGAGACCCTCTCGAAGCGGGAATCCCCGGCCGGCGCGGCCGTCGTTCGGCACGTGCGGATCGCCGTGCATGATGCGCCCGACGCCGTGGCCGCCGAAGTCGGTGTTGATGGAATAGCCCTCGCCGTGCGAGATCGCGGCGATGGCGGCCGAGATGTCACCGATCCGGTTGCCCACCACGGCGGCGGCGATGGCGGCGTCCAGCGCACGCTCCGTCGTCTCGATGATCCGCAGATCCTCGTCCCGCGGGGTCCCGACCACGAAGGACACGGCCGAATCCGCGACCCAGCCGTCGACGGATACGGCGAAGTCGAGGGAGACCAGATCGCCGTCTCGCAGCACGTAGTCGTGGGGGAGTCCGTGCAGCACGGCGTCGTTGATCGACGTGCAGATCACCTTGCCGAAGGGGCTCGCTCCGAAGGACGGGTGGTAGTCGATGTAGCAGGACTCCGCGCCTGCCTTCCGGATCAGATCGTGCGCGCGACGGTCGATCGACAGCAGATTGGTGCCGACCTTCGTCTCCTCGCGCAGGGTGGCCAGCGTCTCGGCCACGAAGCGGCCCGCGGCGCGCATCTCGTCGATCTCGGCAGGTGTGCGCAGTTCGATCATCGGGGGTGTCCTCTCGTCATCTCCATTCTCGTCGATCCGTGCGGTTCCGGCGTTCGCCGAGACGGGACCGCACGAGCATCCCGCCCCGCTCTCAGCGAACACCGAGTGCCGACCGCCCCGTGGGTCGTAGCATCGAGGCATGAGGTTGCGTCAGGCGTTCTTCCGGTGGTTGATCCCCTCGGCCTTCCTGCTGCCCCTGTGGCTGTTCATCGGCTGGGGAGTGTTCCAGGGCGGGTGGGCGATCCTCTGGGTGCTGTTCATCGCGGTGCCGTCGGTGTTCGTCGGACAGCTCTTCCTCACCCTCCTCACGCGATCGCGTCCGTCGGTGCGCGCCGAGCGCGCAGTGTCCTGGTGGGACGTCGCGGGGTTCACCGTCTGGCACGGACTGACCATCGCCGTCGGATGCTTCATCGACGGCGCGTTCGGATGGTTGCTCGCCGCGGCCGTCGTGGTCGGCATCGGCCTGGTCTGGCTGCAGCTCTGGCAGCTGTGGAGCGAGGCGAAGGGCAACGGCGCGCGCTTCCGGGAGACGATCGCCTGGTCGACCGTGCCGGGTGTGGATGAACCGGCACCGGCGACCCGAGCGCATGAGGTCATCGTGGTGCGCGAGAGCGACGAGCGGGCCTGAGCCCCGACTCGGCGACGGCTCGGCGACGTTTTGGTCGCACGCGTCATCCGTGGCAGAATGAATGTTTGTGCCGTGACCGGCTCTGCCCCAGGGGAGCCCGCGGACGCTTAGGCGCCGTTCAGCACACATCGTTCTTATTCCTTCCTACATCATGCATCCGACCTGAGGCGAGTGCAGAGAGAGACGATCATGCAGATCCTCGACGCCGTCGACGCAGCATCGCTGCGTACCGACGTTCCCGTTTTCAACCCCGGTGACACGGTCAACGTGCACGTGAACATCACCGAGGGCACCCGCTCGCGTATCCAGGTCTTCAAGGGCGTCGTCATCGGCCGCCAGGGCGATGGCGTGCGCGAGACCTTCACCGTTCGCAAGATCAGCTTCCAGGTGGGCGTCGAGCGTACCTTCCCGGTGCACTCCCCGGTGATCGACCACATCGAGGTCGTCACCCGCGGTGATGTGCGTCGCGCGAAGCTGTACTACCTCCGCCAGCTGCGGGGCAAGAAGGCCAAGATCAAGGAGAAGCGCTTCAACTGACGCGCAGGTTCTCCACAGCACCCCGGGACACGATGTCCCGGGGTGCTGTGTTCTCCCCGGGGTGTGCGACCCTTGATACTGCCGTCTCCGAGCGGTGCGAGACAGTGAAGGAACCTGATGACGAACGACTCCGCGACCGCATCCACGCCGTCCACCGGACGACGCCGCGGTTTCCTCGTCTTCCTGCGCGACGTGCTGGTGATCGTCGTGATCGCCGCGCTCGTGTCGTTCGTCGTGAAGACGTTCGTCGTGCGGTCGTTCTACATCCCCTCGGCGTCGATGGAGCGCACGCTCATCGTCGACGACCGCATCCTCGTCGACGAGCTCACCCCGCGCTGGACGCCCTACGAACGGGGCGACGTCGTGGTGTTCAAGGACCCGGGCGGGTGGCTCGACGGCCAGCCGCAGACGCCTGCGCAGCCTCCGCTGATCGAGGCCGTCGACTGGGTGCTCACCCTCGTCGGCATCTCGGCCACCGACTCCCAGGACCACCTCGTCAAGCGGGTGATCGGTCTTCCCGGCGACCATGTCGTGTGCTGCAACGCGCTCGGTCAGATCACGATCAACGGTGCGCCGATCGACGAGCTCAGCTATCTCAACCTGCCTGACGGCGACACCGCCGCGTCCAACGAGCCGTTCGACGTCGTCGTCCCGGAGGGCTCTCTGTGGCTCCTCGGCGACAATCGCGACCGGTCGCGCGATGCCCGCGCGCATCAGGATCTGCCGTCCGGGGGATTCGTGCCGATCGACAACGTCGTCGGCAAGGCATTCCTCACCACGTGGCCGTTCGACCGCCTCGGCCCGATCGACGGGCACCACGACATCTTCAACGGCGTCCCGGACCCGGAATGAGCGTCGCGGCTCCCACGCTCGCCCTCGAGCGTCGTCTGCTGCGCGAGTGCGAGATCGTGATCTCCCTCGATGAGGTGGGACGCGGTGCGCTCGCGGGCCCCGTCGCGGTGGGGGCGGCGGTGATGGACGCCGCGGGTGCCCGTCGGCGTGTTCCCGAGGGACTGCGGGATTCGAAGCTCGTCACCGAGAAGCGACGCCCCGATGTCGCCGCGCGGGCGTCCGCCTGGGTGCAGGCCTCGAGTGTGGGCTGGGCCAGCGCCGCGGAGGTGGACCAGGTCGGCATCATGCGGGCACTCGGACTCGCCGCGTCGCGGGCCGTGCAGGGCGTGCTCGCTCAGGGGATCGCCGCCGAGGGGGCGCTGGTGCTGCTCGACGGCAATCACGACTACCTCTCGGCCGTGCATCCCACGCCGCTGACCGTGCGACCCGTCATCAAGGCGGACCGCGACTGCGCTTCGGTGTCGGCGGCGTCGGTGATCGCGAAAGTGGCGCGCGACACGTATATGGCGGAGCTCCACGACGGGCATCCCGCCTATCAGTGGAATCGCAACAAGGGGTATGCGAGCCTGGAGCACCGGGATGCGATCCGGACTCTCGGGCTGTCTCCGCACCACCGGGCGTCCTGGGCCATTGCGGATGCGCCGACCCTGTTCTGAGCTGCAGTGCGTCATGGTTCCGCCGCCGACTCTAGGATGGAGTGATCATGGATGAGGAAGCCTTCGACGACTACGACCGCGAGCTCGAGCTGGCACTGTTCCGCGAGTACCGCGATGTTGTCGCACAGTTCCAGTACGTCGTGGAGACCGAGCGACGCTTCTACCTGGCCAATGAGGTCAATGTGGTGCGGCGCGACACCGAGCACGACTTCTACTTCGAGATCTCGATGAGCGACGTCTGGGTGTGGGACATCTATCGGGCAGACCGCTTCGTGAAAGCCGTCCGTGTGCTCACCTTCAAGGACGTCAACGTCGAGGAGCTGCAGCGCCGCGAGTTCGAGATCCCCCAGGAACTGTCGCTCGACGGAGAGTGATCTCTCCTGCCCGATGCAGCGCCCTGACGGGTTATCCTCAGCGGCCGGGGGATCGAGCGATCGGGAGCGTCGACGGGCCCTCGCGCACGAGACGCTGTGCTCATGGCAGCGAAAGACGAACTCGGCAGAGACGGTGAACAGCGTGCGGTCCGTCATCTGACGGAAGCCGGCTACGAGGTGGTCGACCGCAACTGGCGGTGTCCACAGGGAGAGATCGACATCGTCGCTGTGCGCGGCGAGATCCTGGCGATCGTCGAGGTGAAGACGCGGCGGACGATCGGTTTCGGGCATCCGCTCGAAGCGATCGATGCCCGCAAGGCGCGCAGGCTCTGGCAGCTCGCGCACGCCTGGGCCGCCGCGCATCCCGAGACGGCGCGAGGACGCACGATACGCGTCGAGGCGATCGGCATCGTCGGCGACCCCGCTGACGGCACGATCGAGCACCTCGAGGATGTGTCGTGACGACGGCCCGCACCTGGGCTGTCGCGCTCACCGGGGTGGACGGACACCTCGTCGAGGTCGAGGCCGACCTCTCGAATCAGACACCCGACTTCAAGATCATCGGTCTGCCCGACAAGTCGCTGGCCGAGGCCGTCCAGCGCGTGCACAACGCGTGCAAGAACTCCGCTCTGGATCTGCCGCGGCGGCGGCTCACCGTGAACCTCTCCCCGGCGAGCCTGCCGAAGCAGGGGTCGGGATTCGACCTGAGCATCGCGGTGTCCGCTCTCGCTGCGGGGGGATCGCTCTCCACCCGTGCCATCGCGGGCACGGTGCACCTCGGCGAACTCGGTCTCGACGGCCGGCTGCGCCCTGTACCCGGCGTCCTGCCCGCGGTCTTCGCGGCTGCTCGAGCCGGATTCGAGACCGTGATCGTTCCTCGCGCCAACGAGGCCGAGGCCCGTCTCGTCCCCGGGGTGGAGGTGCGTTCCGCCAGCACTCTGTCGGAGGTCGCCGTCTGGCACGGGGCCGACATCGAGGTTCTGGACGCCGACCCCGTGCCCGTGGCAGCCCCCGTGGTCGAAGAGGCGCCTGACCTCGACCTCGCCGATGTCGTGGGGCAGGAGGATGCGGTGAACGCTCTGGTCGCTGCCGCCGCCGGAGGACATCACCTGCTCCTCAGCGGGCCTCCGGGGGCGGGAAAGACGATGCTGGCTCGCAGGCTCCCCGGCATCCTGCCCCCGCTCTCCGAAGAGGAGTCGTTGGAGGTCGCGTCGATCCGCTCGCTCTCCGGCGAGTCCGTGCGGAGTCTCAGCGTCATGCCACCCCTCGAGGCCCCGCACCACAGTGCCTCAGTGGCAGCCCTCGTCGGCGGCGGATCGAGGGTGGTGAGGCCCGGGGCGATCTCGCGAGCCCACAGAGGCGTGCTCTTCCTCGACGAGGCGGCGGAGTTCTCGAGGGTCGCGCTCGACGCGCTGAGGCAGCCGCTCGAGACCGGAGCCATCGAAGTGAGTCGATCCGGAATGACCGCGTTGTTCCCTGCCCGGTTCCAACTGGTCATGGCACTGAATCCGTGCCCGTGCGGCAACTACGGCGTGCGCGGTGCCGAGTGTCTCTGTCCCTCGCTCGCGATCAGGCGCTATGCGACGAGGCTGTCGGGGCCGCTACGAGACCGCATCGACATCGAACTGCGCGTCGCGCGCGTGTCCGCGAGCCGCGCGATGACCGGCGATCGGGCGGCGTTGACCAGCGAGGTCGCCAGGCGTCGGGTTCTGGAGGCGCGGGAGTGTGCGACCGAGCGGTGGCGCGGGACGCCGTGGCGACGCAACGGAGACGTGCCGGGCGCGCGCCTGCGCCAGCCCGACATCAGGATCGCGGCGGCCGCGCGGGCTCCGCTCGACCGCGCACTGGAGCGGGGCACGCTGACGCTCCGCGGCTATGACCGCGTGCTGAGACTGGCGTGGACGATGGCGGACCTGGAGGGGGCGGTGCGACCGGGGCCCGACGAGGTCGGACGCGCGCTGTATCTGAAGCGAGGTTTCGGGTCATGATCGACGAGCTGCGAAGCGACCGGGGACTCGTCTCGGCGATGGCGGCGGTCCGCGGCGCGGGCGGTGACGAGGACGCGCTGGCCAGGGTCGCGTGGTCCGTCATCGCAGAGCCGGGCGACGGCGTCGCGGGTGCGCTGGTGGAGGCGCTGGGCGCTGCGGAGGCGCTGAGGGCCGCTCTCGATGAGGGTGTGGGTTCCACCCTTGGGCGAGCCGCCTCGGCTCTGGCCGAGGGGCGGGCGCGATGGCGGGTGCGCGCAGAGGTCCGCGCAGTGGCCGATGCCGTCCGAGCCGCGGGCGATGTTCGGGCCCGACTGCTGATACCCGGCGATTCCGAGTGGCCGCGGGCCGTCGATGATCTCGGCGTGCATGCGCCGATGGTGCTCTGGGTGCGCGGCGACGCATCGCTGCTCTCCGCCGAACCTCGCGTGGCGATCGTCGGGGCGCGCGCCGCGAGCGGTTACGGAGAGATGCTGGCGGGCGATTTCGCCGGCGAGCTGGCCGGCTCCGGCGCGGTCATCGTCTCCGGGGGCGCGTACGGGATCGACGGCGCCGCGCATCGGGCTGCCCTCGGCGTCGAGGGTCGCACGATCGCATTCCTCGCCGGCGGAGTCGACCGCGCTTATCCGCAGGGGCATCGACAACTGCTGCAGCGCATCGTCGAGACGGGGGCCGTGGTGAGCGAGGTCCCCTGCGGCACGGCGCCGACGAAGTGGCGGTTCCTCGCGCGCAATCGGCTCATCGCTGCGCTGGCTGATGCGACCGTCGTCGTCGAGGCGGGGTGGCGCAGCGGCTCGCTCAACACCGCCGGACACGCCGCCGCACTGGGGCGTCCGCTGGGTGCCGTGCCGGGGCCGGTGACATCCGCCGCATCGGCGGGCTGCCACCGGCTGCTCCGTGAATACGATGCGCGCTGCGTGACGACGTCGGAGGAGATCCGCGAGCTGTGGGGCGTCGCGGGTCGACCGCAGGGTGGCGCGCAGGGCGGTGAGGGCGTCGACCCCGAGCGACGGCGTCTGCAGGACGCGCTGAGTGTTCGCACGCCGTCGACCGTCACCGAGTTGGCCCGACGCTCGGGCCTGGCACCCACGCGCGTGAGCGCCCTTCTCGGCCTCCTCGAGCTGGAGGGCGATGCCCGTCGCACCGACGGCGGGTGGCTGAGCGGGCACAGCGATCGGCGATGAGCGGTCGAGTGCCCGTGGTGCCGGCAGATTGGCCGTGTCCGGCGGGGAGCGCGGGCGGCGCGGCTGACGTCATGGCGGCAGGAGGACCGGCAAGCTGGGGCGCATGGAGTTCCCGGCGGCAGTGGATGCCTTCGCCGACCATCTCGAGCGAGTGCGTCGGCTGTCCTCGGCGACCGTGCGCGCCTACCGGTCCGACCTCCGGGACCTCGGCGCGTCCGCGCCCGGTCTCTCTCTGGAGCAGATCACGCTGGACACGCTGCGGGACTGGCTGTGGGCGGCCACGCAGCGAGGAGACGCCCGTTCGACTCTCTCCCGTCGCGCCGCCGCCGCTCGGTCCTTCTTCAGCTGGGCGGTGGAGCAGGAGGTGCTCACGCATGATCCGAGCCTGCGTCTGATCGCGCCCAAGCGGGGGAGGACGCTGCCGACCGTCGCCTCGAAAGATGCCATGACGGCACTCCTCGAGACCCAGCGGCAGGCGGCGGAGTCCGGTGAGCCGACGGCGCTGCGCGACCACGGTGTCCTCGAGCTCCTCTACGGCGCGGGCATCCGCGTCTCGGAGCTGTGCGGCATGGACGTCGACGACCTCGACCTCGATCGTGGCACTGCACGGGTGCTGGGAAAAGGCGCCAAGGAGCGGGTCGTCCCGTTCGGGGTGCCCGCTCGTGATGCCATCGGCGCCTATCTCACCCGGGGTCGCCCGGCGCTCCTCGCCCGTGCCGCCCACCCGTCCGCCGCGCTGTTCCTGGGGAGTCGTGGGGGCCGCATCGGACCCCGCGCGGTCTACACTCTGGTCGCCGAGGTGCTCGCCCCCTTCGTGGGCGCCGACACGGTGGGGCCCCACGCATTGCGGCACACCGCGGCCACGCACCTGCTCGACGGCGGGGCCGACCTGCGCGCGGTGCAGGAGATCCTCGGACACGCGAGCCTGGGGACCACGCAGATCTACACGCACGTCTCGGCGGAGCGCCTCACCGCCACGTACCGCCTGGCGCACCCCCGCGCGTGACCCTCACGGGTCACGGCCCGTCGCAGCAGGGGAGGAGCACCGCTCTCGGCACGGACCCGAACAGGAGCAGGGGGTCGATGTACACCCCGTGCGATCTGACCCCGAGATGCAGCGTGCCTGCCACGGCATGGCCGCCGACGGCGACGGTCCCGATGACATCGCCGGCGGCCACCGTGTCGCCGGGGTGCCAGGTCGAGATCAGCGGTTCGAACGTCGACACATACCCTCCGGGATGCTCGATGGTGAGCAGCGGCCTGTCGACGACGGACCCGCGGAAGGCGACCCGACCCTCCGCCGGTGCGCGGACCTCGGCGCCGGCCGACGTCATCGCGTCGATGCCACGGTGCCCGGCTCCGTACTCGTGGGCGGGTGCCCGATACGGCGACGTCACGTCGCGGGGCCCTTCGAGCGGCCAGTCCCAACGGGGATGGACGGGGTCGGGAGCCGGATCCGCGCCCTCGAGGATGCTGCGCGCCCGCGTCGCCGTCATCACGGACGCATCCGCGCGACCGCCCATCGAGACGAGAACCAGGAGGAGGGCGAGGACGATCATCGGTGCGCGCATGGGCGGGTGGGTTCGCATCGGATCATCCTGTGCGCTCCCGTCCGCTCGCGCCTCGCGTCGCCCGTGATCTCCCCGGCAGGTGTGCGCCATACGGTCGATACGCCTTCGGTGCAGAGCGGGTGCGCGGGCTGCGCGTCCTGTATGCTGGAGGAGCACCTCGATCTCGAGGTGACTACGCGTGCCCACAGCGACTTCGGTCGTGGCATCCACTCCCACAGGTCTCGCCTCATGGCGGGCGGGTGTGCGCCGGGTACCAGGGAGTTCGATCGTTCCGATCGACTTGACAACCTCAACGGCGCAGAACCGCGTCAGAACAAGGAGACGACCATGGCTGTGGTCACCATCCGCCAGCTGCTCGACAGCGGCGTGCACTTCGGACACCAGACCCGTCGGTGGAACCCGAAGGTGAAGCGCTTCATCCTCACCGAGCGCAGCGGGATCCACATCATCGACCTGCAGCAGTCGCTCGGGTACATCGACAAGGCCTACGACTTCGTCAAGGAGACCGTCGCCCACGGCGGCACGATCCTCTTCGTCGGCACCAAGAAGCAGGCGCAGGAGATCCTCGCAGAGCAGGCGACCCGTGTCGGCCAGCCCTTCGTGAACCAGCGCTGGCTCGGTGGCCTCCTCACCAACTTCCAGACGATCTCCAAGCGACTCGCTCGCATGAAGGAGCTCGAGGAGCTCGACTACGAGACCCCTGCGAACAGCGGTTTCACGAAGAAGGAGCTCCTGCTCAAGAAGCGTGAGCTCGACAAGCTGCACAAGTCGCTCGGCGGAATCCGCAACCTCACCAAGACGCCGTCGGCCATCTGGGTCGTCGACGCCAAGCGCGAGCACCTCGCGATCGATGAGGCCAAGAAGCTCGGCATCCCCGTGATCGGAATCCTCGACACGAACGCCGACCCGGACGACTTCCAGTACCCGATCCCCGGTAACGACGACGCGATCCGCTCCGTCTCGCTGCTCACCCGCATCATCGCGGATGCCGCGGCCGAGGGTCTGCAGCAGAAGCACAACCCCGAGACGGGTGACGCCGAGCCGCTCGCCGACTGGGAGAAGGAGCTTCTCGAGACTCCCGTCCAGGAGTCCGCGGACGCCGCGACCGTCGAGACCGCCGCCGATGAGGCTGCCGTCGTCGAGACGCCGGCCGCCGACGAGACCGCCGCTGACGCGGCCGGTGCCGAGGCTCACGACGAGGCGATCGCCGCCGCTTCCGGTGAGGAGACCTCCGAGGTCGCCGCCGCCGAGGCCGCAGACGCCAAGTAATCCCGCGACCACCACACATTACGAAGCAAGGAGCCACCACACATGGCCAACTTCACCATCGCTGACCTCAAGGCGCTGCGTGAGCAGCTCGGTACCGGAATGGTCGACACCAAGAAGGCGCTCGAGGAGGCTGACGGAGACGTCGAAAAGGCCACCGAGATCCTGCGTCTCAAGGGTGCCAAGGGCAACGCGAAGCGTGCCGACCGTTCCACCAGCGAGGGACTCGTCGTCGCTCGCGAGCAGGACGGCGCCGTGACGCTCATCGAGCTCGCCTGCGAGACCGACTTCGTCGCGAAGAACGAGCGCTTCATCACGCTCGCCGAGAAGGTTGCGGATGCCGTCGCCGCCGTCAAGGCGGACTCGGTCGAGGCGGCTCTGGCCGCACCCGCCGGCGACAAGAGCGTCGAGCAGGTCATCTCGGAAGAGGCCGCGATCATCGGCGAGAAGGTCGAGCTGCGCCGCGTGCGCACCATCTCGGGCGACCATGTCGAGGTCTACCTGCACCGCACCAGCAAGGACCTGCCGCCGCAGATCGGTGTCGTCGTCGCCTACTCGGGTGACGATGCCGAGACCGCTCGCAGCATCGCCCAGCACATCTCGTTCGCGAACCCGTCGTACCTGTCCCGCGAGGACGTCCCGGCTGACGCCGTGGAGAAGGAACGCGTGATCGTCACCGAGATCTCCCGCAACGAGGGCAAGCCGGAAGCGGCACTGCCCAAGATCGTCGAGGGTCGCGTCTCCGCGTTCATCAAGCAGGTCGCACTGCTCGAGCAGGACTACGCGAAGGACAACAAGCTCTCTGTCGCCCAGGTGGCGAAGGACGCCGGTATCACCGTGACGGACTTCGCGCGCTTCAAGGTCGGCGCGTAGCAGAGTCGAAGGGGTTCGGATCAACGAGATCCGAACCCCTTCTTCATGCCCACAAGGCACTATCTTGAATCGGGACGAGAGGAACACCCCCATGACCGAAGGCACTGGACGCCGTCGCGTACTTCTGAAGCTCTCCGGCGAGGCGTTCGGCGCCGGCCAGCTGGGAGTCAACCCCGACATCGTCAGCCAGATCGCGCGCGACATCGCCGCGGCGGTCGATCGTGTCGAGATCGCCATCGTGGTCGGCGGCGGCAACTTCTTCCGCGGCGCCGAGCTCAGCCAGCGCGGCATGGACCGTGGTCGCGCGGACTACATGGGCATGCTCGGGACCGTGATGAACGCCCTCGCGCTGCAGGACTTCCTCGAGCAGGCCGGTGCGCCGACGCGCGTGCAGTCCGCGATCTCGATGACGCAGGTCGCTGAGCCCTACATCCCTCTCCGCGCGGAGCGCCACATGGAGAAGGGACGCGTCGTGATCTTCGGCGCAGGAGCAGGGCTTCCGTATTTCTCCACCGACACCGTCGCCGCGCAGCGTGCCCTCGAGATCGGTGCACAGGAGGTCCTCGTCGCCAAGAACGGCGTCGACGCGATCTACACGGCGGATCCCAACAAGCACGCGGATGCCGAGCGCATCGAACGGGTCACCTACCGTGATGCTCTGCAGCGCGGTCTGAAGGTCGTCGACTCGACCGCGTTCAGCCTGTGCATGGACAACAACATGGACATGCGCGTCTTCGGCATGGAGCCCGCGGGCAACGTCACGCGCGCACTGCTCGGAGAGCCCATCGGAACTCTCGTCACGTCCTGAGTGCCTGCGGATGCCCGGCGTCCGCGACCGATAGAATTTCAGAACACCCCGACGATAGGAGTCACCGTGATCGCGGATGTCCTCGCTGAAACAACCTCCCGTATGGCGCGCGCCGTCGAGGCCGCCAAGGAGGACTTCTCCACGGTCCGCACCGGCCGCGCCAACCCGCAGCTCTTCCAGAAGGTGCTCATCGACTACTACGGGACGCCGACTCCGCTCTCGCAGCTCGCCTCTCTGGCGAACCAGGAGGCGCGCACGCTCATCATCACGCCGTACGACAAGTCGGCGCTGAAGAGCATCGAGCAGGCGATCCGCGACATGCCCAACCTCGGTGCGAACCCGACGAACGACGGCAATCTCGTGCGTGTGACCATGCCCGAGCTCACCGCCGACCGTCGCAAGGAGTACGTCAAGCTCGTGAAGACCAAGGGCGAGGACGCGAAGGTCCACGTCCGCGGCATCCGCCGCAAGGCGAAGGACGAGCTCGATGCTCTCAAGAGCGAACTCGGTGAAGACGAGATCGCTCGGGGGGAGAAGGAGCTCGATGCCCTCACGCGCCAGCACGTCGACCTGATCGACGACGCACTCAAGCGCAAAGAGGCTGAGCTCCTCGAGGTGTAGGCGGCATGTCCGACGATCCCACCGCTGACGACACCGATACGCCGCCGATGCGCCGCGAGGTGCGCGATTCGGCGACCCCGAGTGGCGGCGGACCCCTCGAGGACGGGGCGTTCCCGGCGTTCGACCCCGCAGTGGTGCCGCCCCGGCCGCCCGCACCCGCGGTCTCCGCTCCGGCGGCTCCCTCCTCCTCGATCCCGTCTTCGCTGGACACCGCCGATCACAACGCGATCAGGGAGCAGTGGCGCGCGGCCAGGGATGAGCTGGGCACGCACGTGTCGAATGCCCGTGGCCAGCTCGATCAGGCCAACGAGCGCATCAAGGAGCGCACGGGCCGCGACCTGATCCTCGCGATCCTGATCGGCCTGGCGTTCGGTGCCGCGCTGCTCGCATCGCTGCTCTTCATCAAGGTGCTCTTCGTGCCCTTCGCTCTGGCGGCGGCACTGCTCGGCGTCTACGAGCTGTCGTTGGCGCTGCGAGGTTCAGGACGTCGGATCGACGTGGCGCCGCAGTTCGCGGCTGCGACGATGATCGTGCTGTCGGCGTTCTTCCTCGATCTGTGGCTCGTCTGGATCGTCCTGTTCCTCGCCGTCGCCTTCGTCATCGTCTGGCGCCTGGTCGGGCAGATGATCGCCGCGGACGGTCGGACGTACGGCGACGTGCTCGGCGACGTCGTCATCGGCGGCTTCGTGCAGATATACGTCCCGTTCCTCGCCGCCATCGCGCTGATCCTCCTCAAGCAGGAGGACGGGCAGTGGTGGGTGCTCAGCTTCATCGCCATCGCCGTGGCCGCGGACACGGGCGCGTATGCGGCCGGCCTCGCTTTCGGACGGCATCCGATGGCTCCGAAGATCAGCCCCAAGAAGACCTGGGAGGGCTTCGCCGGTGCCGTGGTCGCGTCGGTCGCGGCCGGAGTGCTCCTCGCCCTCTTCCTGCTGCACCTTCCCTGGTGGATCGGCGTGATCTTCGGCGCAGCGATCCTGCTGTCCGCGACGTTGGGCGACCTCGGCGAGTCCATGCTCAAGCGGGATCTCGGGATCAAGGACATGAGTTCCTGGCTCCCCGGCCACGGCGGACTGCTGGACCGCCTCGACAGCATCCTGCCGTCGACGATCCCGGCTCTCTGCCTCTACTTCCTCTTCTCCTCCTGGACGGTGCTCTGATGGTTGACGATGTCGAACGGGTCGCTGACGGTGCCGAACAGGCGCCTCCGGCATTCTCGGTGACGAGCGGCAGAGTGCGCGGATACCACCGCGCCGCCGTCGACACCTTCCTCGCCGCAGCGCGGACGGCGTTCGAAGCGGACGGCGACGACCTCAGTGCCGCCGACGTGCGCGTCGCCTCGTTCCCCCTGGTCAAGAACGGCTACGTCGTCGCCGAGGTCGACGCCGCACTCGGTCGTGTGGAGGACGCTCTGGCGGCACGCGCCCGCGAACGCGCCGTGCGTTCCGCGGGGGCCGGCGCCTGGGTGGAGCAGGCCCGAGACGAGGCTCAGGTCATCCTCGATCATCTCGCGCGCCCGGCGAAGCACCGCTTCGCGCGGACCGGTGTGCTCACCTTCGGCTACCGGATCGACGAGGTCGACCACGTCAGCGGACGGATCGCCCGGTATCTCCGTGACGGAGAGCCGCTGACCGCCGAGCAGCTGCGGTCCGCGGCGTTCCGGATGCAGCGGGGCGGGTACCGCGAGGAGCAGGTCGATGCCCTGCTGGACGCGGCCGTCGACGTGATCCTGGCCGTTCGCTGAGCGTTCTCGTGGCCTCTTCGGAGCGCACCGGGTAGACTCCCCTCTATCGTGAACTCCCGAAACGACATGACCCCCCTCCGCGACGACGTCTCGCCGATGCCTGCATCAGCGACTCTCTCGGCGCGCTCGGGCAGTCGTCGACGTGGTGTGGTCGGGTTCTTCAGCGCTCTGGCGGTCGTGGGTTTCGCCGCCGCCATGGTCGCTCCGACGGGTGTGGCGCTGGCTGAGCAGCCCCTGGCCGAGGGGCCGGAATCCGCATACGCGGCGGCGCTCACCGAGACGCAGAACCTCACCGTGACCGTCGAGGGCGCCGAGATCGCTCCGATCCAGCGCGGCACCTTCTCGGTGTACGTCACCCCGAAGCCGACTCCGACGCCCACCCCCTCGACAGCCTCCTCCGGTGACTCCGGTTCGGGCTCGGGAGGCGGCGGACCGCTCTTCTACACCGGCGGCGGCGCCCCTGCGGAGTGGATGGCTGCGGCCGGGATCGCCGAGTCCGACTGGGGCTACGTCGACTACATCGTCTCGCGCGAGAGCGGGTGGAACCCGAACGCGACGAACAGGTCGTCGGGTGCCTGCGGTCTCGTCCAGGCTCTCCCCTGCAGCAAGGTGCCGGGCAACGGCTACGACCCTGTCGACAACCTCCGGTGGGCGACGGGCTACGCGACCGGTCGGTACGGCAGCTGGGCCGGCGCGCACGCGTTCTGGACGAACAACCACTGGTGGTGAGCGGCCGTCATGGCCCGCTCCCGCAGACGCCGTCCGTCGCGCCCGGACGCCGAGGATTCGCTCGACCGCCTGCTCGCCTCCTGGAAGCGCTCCGAGGTGCGCCGCGGCGCGCAGTGGACTGTGCAGCCGGTGTCGGCGGCACAGGCGCTCAAGGAATACATCTGCCCGGGGTGCGGACGCACCGTCGCGCCGGGCAGGGCCCACCTGGTCGTCTGGCGCGCCGATGGCGTACTGGGCGACGCGGCAGATCTCGCCTCCCGGCGACACTGGCACACACACTGTTGGAGGATCGCATGAGCATCGAGATTCGTGGACCTCTCGAGCTTCCGGCTCGACGCGAGGACATCGTCCTCGAGACGGCCGACGGGCTGAGCCTCGTCGGCGAGCTGGCGATGCCGGAATCGTCGGGTCCGGTGGCGACGCTCGTCACGCTGCATCCGCTGCCCACCGCCGGTGGTTTCATGGACTCCCACATCATCCGCAAGGCGGCGGCACGTCTGCCGGCACTGGCGGACCTCGCCGTGCTGCGCTTCAACACTCGGGGCACCACCTCGCCGCGAGGCACCAGCGACGGGGCGTTCGACGGGGGAGCGGCGGAGCAGTTCGACGTGGCCGCCGCGATGGACTTCGTGCGCGAACGCGGCTTGCCTCGTCCCTGGTTGCTCGGTTGGTCGTTCGGCACAGAGCTCGCGCTCAAGTACGGGCGCCAGCACGACGTGGAGGGCATCATCCTCCTCTCGCCTCCGCTGCACCGTGCGACAGCCGCAGAGGTCGCGGCGTGGGCGGATTCGGACGTCGACGTGGTCGTCCTCGTGCCTGAGCTCGACGACTACCTCCGCCCGCCCGAGGCCCGGGAGCGCTTCGCCTCCATCCCGCACGCCACACTGATCGCGGTCGAGGGCGGCAAGCACCTGTGGGTGGGGGAGAGCCAGACGCGCCGCGTGCTGACGGAGATCGTCGCAGCGGTGAATCCGACGGCGCTCCCGCTGCCGACCGAGTGGCCGTCGGCCTAGAGCTCGTTCATCCGCGGGATCAGCACCTGGCGGTAGAGGATCAGAATGCTCGCTGCCACCGGGATGGCGATCAGAGCGCCGAGAAGGCCCAGCAGGCTTCCACCCGCGAGCGCCGCGACCACGACGACCGCGCCAGGCACGGAGACGGCCCGGCTCATGATGCGCGGCGAGATCACGTACGCCTCGATCTGCATGTAGATGAGGTAGTAGACCGCCGCGGCGATCGCGGTGGCCGGTGAGCCGAGGCCCGGGATCAGGCACACGAGCACGATGATCGTCGAACCCGTGAGTGTTCCCACGAGCGGGATCAGAGAGAAGAAGAAGGCGACGACGGCGAGCACGGCCGGGAACGGCGCATCGATGATCGTGAGGAAGATCATGCTCAGGATGCCGTTGATCACCCCCTGCGTGACCTGCCCCATGACGTAGTAGCCGACGGAGTCCGTGATCTGCTCGGCCAGGTCGATGAAGCGCTCCCGCTTCGACGCGGGGGCGAGCTGGTAGACAGCGCGCTTCAGCGACGGAGTGGAGGCGGTCAGATAGATCGTCAGGATGAGGACGATGAACGCGCCGAAGAGCCCGCTGACCACGGCGCCGCTCGCCGCGAGAACGCTCTGGCCGATGGATCCGCCGATCTGCGCGAGATTGGTCTCGAGCCAGTTCGAGACGTAGGCGAACACCTCGTCGACCTTCAGGTTCGGGAAGGTGTCGACCATCCACTGTCGGAGGTCGGCGAGCAGAGTGTCGCGCTGCACGAGGACCGTGATCTGGGCGATGAGCTGCGAGATCTGGTCGACCAGCACCGGGATGACGATCAGGATGATGCCGGCGAAGATGCTGAGGACGCCGAGGATCGTGATCAGCACCGCGACCCAGCGGGGCAGCTTCTTGCGCTCGAGGAACGAGACGAGCGGATCGAGTCCCAGGCTCAGGAAGAGGGCGGTGCCGACATAGAGCAGCACGGTCGACAGACTCTCGACGCTGCCGATCAGCAGGATGCCGAGTCCCACGCCGAGCGTCGCCACCAGGGCGGTGCGGAACGGGTTGTGGATCTTCATCGCGGCTCCTCGGGAATACGGGTGCTGCAAGGCTATCGAGCGCACCGGGACTCGCCGACACGACGTGCCGCGCGACCGGGTGAGGCATGCCCTCGTGGGCAACACTCAGGAGCTTTCGCTAGTCTGAAACGTCGAGTGTTGCGACTCGGGTGTGCGCCCGCGTCGTGTGAGGAGACTATTCGTGCGTTTCGTATGGGCCGTCGTGGCCTTCGTGCTGGCCGCGGGACTGATCGCTGCAGGCATAGCCCAGCGAACCATCTTCATGGGTCCGTCGACCCAGGAGGCGGCGGTCGCCGTGGAAGAACCCGCCCCGTATGTGCTGCTGGACGGCGACGTCCTGCGTGAGCACCCGGGCGCTCAGACCCTCCTCGTCCGTGGTGACGGCGACATCTTCGCGGCGTATGGCAGGACCGCCGACATAGAGGCGTGGCTCGCCGGTTCGTCGTACAACCACGCCTCGGTCGGCGCGGACGGCGACATCGACGTCGCGTTCGTCGAAGCCGCAGAGCCGGAGGATGACGGAGGTGACACGGCGGGGGAGACCCCGGCCCCGGAGGAGACCCCTGCGGTGGAGGAGACTCCCGCACCCGAGGAGTCCGCTGCCACGGAGGAGACTCCCGCCACCGAGGAGACCCCTGCGGCAGAAGAGACGCCGACCACCGAGGAGGCTCCCGCGGAGGAGGCTCCGGCGGCGGAGACCACGACCGGACGCAGCCCTGTGGGCTCCGACCTCTGGCTCGACTCCTTCACCGACACCGATTCGCTCATCGCCGACATGCAGCTCCCGGAGGGCGTGAGCGTGATCATCGCGCGCGACGGCACCGCAGACGCACCCGAGGACATCGCGGTCTCCTGGCCGCTGGACACGTCGACGCCGCTCGCGGGGCCGCTGCTCTCCGCCGGAGCCGCGATGCTCCTCGTCGGCCTCGTCCTCTACGTCCTGGCGATCCGCCATCAGCGCCGCGGTCGCGGTCCGCGCCGCAAGGGCCCTGGCCCTCTTCCCCCCACGGAGCCCATCGACATCGCACAGCTTCCGCCGGCGGAGCGCGCGGCGATCGAGGAGACGCCGTCGGCGCCCGCGCCGGACACCTCGGCGACTGACGCTCCGGCACCGGATGGGAAGCCCGCGGACGCGTCGGCCACGCCCGGCAGCGACACGTCCGGCAGCGATGTCCGCACGTCGGAGCGGCGCGCATCCGCGCCGGCACGCCGGCGACGTCTGCTGGCTATCCCGGCGATCGCTCTGACCGCGCTCATCGCGACCGGGTGCTCGGCCCAGTCCTGGCCGCAATTCGGTGAGGGCACCCCGTCGCCGTCGCCGACCGCGACGATCATCGCGCCGGAGAACCAGAAGCCGCCGGCCGTCACCGAGGCGCAGGCGAAGCGCATCCTGCAGGAGGTCTCGGCCACGCTGTCCGACGCGGATGCCGCGATGGACATCGATCTGGCGGCCACGAGGCTCGACGGACCGGCGCTGACCGCTCGCACGACCGAGTACGCGCTGCGCACCGCTCTGCCCGACACCACCCCTCCCGCGGCGATCCCGACCGATGAGGTCGAGGTCGTGCTCCCCGAGGCGACCGACCGCTGGCCGCGCACCGTGCTGCTGCTGTCCAAGAGCAGCGGGGACGACACGATCCCGCCGGTCATCCTGACGATGACGCAGCAGGACCCGTGGTCGAACTACAAGGTCGACAACATGGCCGAGATGTCTGCGGACGCCGCCTTCCCGAAGGTCGCCGCAGCCTGGCTCGGCACGTCGCTCATCCCCGACGACTCCGCATTCCTGAGCATCCGACCCGCCGACCTCGCGACGATGTTCGCGGATGCGGTCGACGAGGGCGAGCAGAGTGCGTCGTACGGACAGTTCGACGAGCTCTCGCAGAACCTCGCGCAGTCGATCCGCGACAGCCGACAGTCTGTGGTTCAGAACCTGGCGGACAACGGCGCGGCCGAGACCAGCCAGACCTCGTTCGACATCGTGCCCGCGGATCCCGCGCCGGTGTCGATGGCCACGCTCGACAGCGGTGCGATCGTCGCGGTCTCGCTCATCGACACCGAGTCGGTGACGCCGACCTCCGCCGATGCGGTGATCCGCTTCGGCGACAACGCCCAGGCGAAAGCGCTGACCGGGGTGACCGAGTCCGCCAAGGGCGTCACCACCAAGTACGAATTCCAGTTGTTCTTCTCCGTCCCCGCCCAGGGTTCCTCTGAGCAGATCCGGCTTCTCGCCGTGCGCCAGGACCTTCTCTCCGTCGAGGTGATCAAGTGACCGAAATGTCTCCCGCCGCTCTCCGAGGTGCTGTCGACCTCTCCTCCCTCCGCAATCGTCCCGCGGCTCCCGCGCCCGGCGCGCAGCCTCAGACAGGGGCGCCCATGGCCGATGTGGTCGTCGACGCGACGGACGAATCGTTCGGCCAGATCCTTGAGCTGTCGCGCACCGTTCCGGTGGTCGTCGACCTCTGGGCGGAGTGGTGCGGACCCTGCAAGCAGCTCAGCCCCATCATCGAGAAGGTCACGCGCGAGCTCGGCGGCAAGGTGCTGCTCGCGAAAGTCGACGTCGATGCCAACCCGCAGCTCGCTCAGGGGTTCCGTGCGCAGTCGATCCCCATGGTGGTCGCGCTGATCGCGGGTCAGCCGGTCCCCATGTTCACCGGAGCGGTGCCGGAGCAGCAGGTGCGCGAGGTGTTCGCGCAGCTCCTGCAGCTCGCGGCGCAGAACGGCGTCACCGGCTCGCTCGATGTGGGAGCGCCCTCCGAGCAGGCTGACGTGCCCGAAGAGCCGCCGATGCCGCCGCTGCACGCGGAGGCGTTCGCCGCGATCGAGATGGGCGATTACGCGGCCGCGATCGTCGCCTACGAGAAGGCGCTCGCGGAGAACCCCCGCGACGAGGATGCCATCGCGGGACTGGGGCAGGTGCGCCTGCTGGAGCGCGTCCAGAAGCTCGACCTCCAGGATGCACGGGCCGCGGCGGCAGCGGGTCCGCTGGACATCGCGGCGCAGTTCGACGTCGCCGACCTCGATCTCGCCGGCGGACACGTCGACGACGCCTTCGGTCGGCTGCTGGACCTCTTCGCTCAGCTGCCGTCGGACGAGCGCACGCCGGTGCGCGAGCGGCTCGTCGAGCTCTTCGGGCTCATCGGCGTGACCGACCCCCGCGTCGTCATGGCGCGCAACAGGCTCACGTCACTGCTCTTCTGAGGCGTTCGCCGCGCGGTCGGCACTCGGCATCTGCCGATCAGCGTCCGCGCGGCGCAGACGGTCACCCGTGGGTGATCGTCGGGACGTGCGGCTCTCCCTCGTAGCGCAGCCAGATCGTCGACAGCGCGGGCAGCGTCATGGTCGTGGACGCGACGCCGTCGCCGTCGTCATGAGCGACGACCATCCCGAGATTTCCCGAGCCGCGTCCGCCGTAGGCGGCAGCATCCGTGTTGAGGATCTCCTGCCACACCCCGGCTCCGGGGAGGGTCAGGCGGTATCCGCTGCGTTCCAGGCCGGCGAAGTTGCTGATCACGGCCACCCGACCGCCGTGCGCGTCGCGACGCTCGAACGCGATCACGTTCGGATCCCAGCTCGGTGCCCCGAGGCGCGAGAACGAGGATCCGTCGCTGTCGCGCTCCCACAGCGGCGCCTGCGCGCGATAGGCGCGATTGAGTTCGCCGACGAAGTCCTGCAGCTGTGCGTGCGAGGGCTGATCGAGCAGCCACCAGTCGAGTTCGCGGGACTCGGACCACTCGCCGAGCTGCCCGAACTCCTGCCCCATGAAGAGGAGCTTCTTGCCGGGGTGCCCCCACATGTAGCCGAGGTACGCTCGCACATTCGCGAGCTTGTGCCAGTGGTCGCCCGGCATCTTCGAGACGAGACTGCCCTTGCCGTGCACGACCTCGTCGTGGCTGATCGGCAGCAGATAGTTCTCGCCGAAGGCGTAGACGAACGAGAAGGTCATCTCGCCCTCGTGGTGCGCCCGGTACATGGGATCGCGCTCGATGTACTGGAGCGAGTCGTTCATCCAGCCCATGTTCCACTTGAACCCGAACCCCAGACCCGCGTGATCGGTCGGGGCGGTGACACCGGGGAAGCTGGTGGACTCCTCCGCGATCATCAGCACGCCGGGGTGCACGCGGTATGCGGTGGCGTTGACCTCCTGGAGGAACCGGATGGCCTCGAGATTCTCCCTGCCGCCGTGGATGTTCGGTTCCCATTCACCGTCGTTGCGCGAGTAGTCGAGGTACAGCATCGATGCGACGGCATCGACACGGAGCCCGTCGACATGGAACTCGCTGAGCCAGAACAGTGCGTTCGCGACCAGGAAGCCCCGCACCTCGGCGCGGCCGTAGTCGAAGATGAGCGTGCCCCAGTCCTGGTGCTCGCCGCGGCGCGGATCCGGGTGCTCGTACAGGGGCTGTCCGTCGAACCGGGCGAGTGCGAAGGCATCCTTGGGGAAGTGCCCAGGAACCCAGTCCATGATCACGCCGATGCCCGCCTGATGCAGGCGGTCGATCAGGTATCGCAGATCGTCGGGGCTGCCGAAACGGCTCGTGGCGGCGTAGTACCCGCTCACCTGGTAGCCCCAGGATCCTCCGAACGGATGCTCCGCCAGAGGCATGAACTCGACGTGGGTGAAGCCGGTCTCCGTCACGTGCTCGATCAGCGGATCCGCCGCATCGCGGTAGCTCAGACCACCCCGCCAGGATCCCAGGTGCACCTCGTAGACCGAGAGCGACTGAGCGACCGCGTGCGTCGCCGCACGCCGCGTCATCCACGCACCGTCCGACCAGGCGTACGTCGACTGCGTGATGACCGAGGCGGTCTCCGGCGGGACCTGCGCGGCCTGCGCCATCGGGTCCGCCTTGAAGATCCAGGAACCGTCTCTGGTACGGATCTCGTACTTGTAGGTCGTGCCCGCAGCGAGGTCGGGGACGAACAGCTCCCAGATCCCGCTTCCGCCCATCGAGCGCATCGCGTGGGACTCGCCGCTCCACCCGTTGACGTCGCCGACGACGCGCACCGCGGTCGCGTTCGGAGCCCAGACGGCGAACGCCACACCGGACTCCCCGTCGACCACGCGCGGGTGGGCGCCGAGTGCGTCCCACAGCCGTTCGTGGCGTCCCTCCGCGATCAGATGCAGATCGAGCTCTCCGAGCGTGGGTCCGTGCCGGTACGGGTCTCCGGCGAGTGTCTCCTCGCCTCCCGCATAGGCCGTGGCGAGACGGTAGGCGACGGGTGCCCCGGCATGCTGAGCCTCCCAGATGCCCTCTGCGACGTGCGCGAGCTGCAGGCGCGAGCCGTCCTCGAACACCGCTGCGACGGACTCGGCCAGCGGCCGCCGTGCGCGGATGACGGTGACGGTGCGTCCGCTCGCATCGGTTGCCGGGTGCGAGCCGAGGACGGCGTGCGGGTCGTGGTGGCCCCCCGCCGCGACCGCGGTCCATTCCGACGTCGTCGTCGTATCTTCTGCGTGGCTCATGCTCGGCTCCTCACCTTCAGGATGTGCACCGGCTCGGCGAAGGCGTCGAGGCGCACGTAGTTGTGATCGGCCCAGGTCCAGACAGCTCCGGTGAGCAGATCCTCGACCTCGAAGGGCTCGCCAGGCTCGACACCCCAGACGGTGGTGTCGAGGTGAACGGTGGTCTCACGCACCGAGTGCGGGTCGACGTTGGCGATCACGAGGATCGTGTCGGGGGAGCCGGTCCCGGTGAACGCGGCGTCCAGATGCTTGCTGTAGACGAGCACGGCATCGTCGTCGCTCCAGTGCACCGAGAGGTTGCGCAGCTGACGCAGCGCGGGGTGGGCACCGCGGATCTCGTTGAGCCGGCGCAGCAGGGGCGCCAGTGAGTCGCCCGCCGCCTCGGCACCCTCCCAGTCCCTGACCTTGTACTCGTACTTCTCGTTGTCGATGTTCTCCTCGGAGCCCGGGCGGGCGACGTTCTCGAAGAGCTCGTACCCCGCGTACACGCCGTACACGGGGGCGGCCGTCGCGGCGATGCACGCGCGGATGCGGTAGGCGGCCCTCCCGCCGAACTGCAGGTACTCGGTGAGGATGTCGTGGGTGTTGACGAACAGGTTCGGCCGCATGTAGTCGCTGGTGTCGTGCGAGACGCTGGAGAGGAACTCCTCGAGCTCCGCCTTCGTGTTCCGCCACGTGAAGTAGCTGTAGCTCTGCTGGAATCCGACGGCGGCCAGCGCCCGCATGACGGCGGGGCGGGTGAACGCCTCGGCGAGGAAGATGACGTCGGAATCCACGGCGTTCACCGTGGCGATCAGCCACTCCCAGAACTGCAACGGCTTGGTGTGCGGATTGTCGACTCGGAAGATCTTCACGCCCTCGCGCACCCAGTGCTGGACGATCCGCAGCATCTCGCGGTAGATGCCCTCAGGGTCGTTGTCGAAGTTGAGCGGATAGATGTCCTGATACTTCTTCGGAGGGTTCTCCGCAAACGCGATCGTACCGTCGGGCAGCGTCGTGAACCACTCCGGGTGCTCTGCGACCCACGGGTGGTCTGGCGAGGCCTGCAGCGCCAGGTCGAGGGCCACCTCGAGCCCTTCCGCCCGAGCGGCACGCACGAACGCCCGGAAGTCGGCGGGCTTGCCCAGGTCGGGGTGGATGGCGTCGTGACCCCCCTCTGCGGCGCCGATCGCATACGGCGAGCCGGGGTCGGCGGGCTCGGTGGTGAGCGTGTTGTTCCGTCCCTTGCGGTTGGTCACGCCGATCGGGTGCACCGGAACGAGGTAGATCACGTCGAAGCCCATCGCCGCGACCGCGGGCAGGCGCCTGGCCGCGGTACGGAACGTGCCGCTCTTGATCGAGCCGTCCTTCAGCCGGCGCGCGCCCTCGGAGCGCGGGAAGAACTCATACCAGGCACCCACGCCCGCCGCGGTGCGCTCGACCAGCAGACGGTGCGGGGCAGAGACGGAGCGCAGGGAGGTCAGCGGCCGGTCGGCGAAGATGTGCGCGAGCTCCGGGTCGGTCGACACGGCGATGGTCGTCTCGGCGTCTCCGTCGGCGAGCGAGGCGGCGACGCCGGCCAGCCTCTTGCGCTGCGCAGCGGGCCGGTCCTTCTCCGCAGCGGCGCGGGACAGCAGCTGGGCGCCCAGAGCGGCCATCACCGGCACATCCACACCTGCCGCCACCTTGAGCTCGGCGGCGTGGGCCCAGGTCGCGAAGTCGTCGGCGAATCCCTCGAAGCGGAAGGACCAGTCTCCCTGCACGTCGATGGCGACGTCGGCGGCCCACCGATCGGTGCCGTCGAGCAGCGGCGTGAGATGGTGCAGACTCTCGTCGCCGTCCGGCGCGGTCAGACGCAGGTGCACCCCGATGATGTCGTGGCCCTCGCGGAACGACACGACGCTGAACGGCACGACCTCGCCGACCACGGCCTTGGGCGGGAATCCCTCGGGGACGCGGGGGCGGGCATCCAGCAGCGGGATCCTCGTCGTGCGGAGGCCCTCGCCATCCGATACGGCGCCGACGGGGCGCAGCGGGATCTGAGACGGGCTCCGGAGAGCATTCGGACGGATGCTGCTTGTACGTGCGGCCACTCCCCGAATGTACCGCCCCGGACGCACAGCGGGTAGCGCGCCGACGGCTCCGGCGCGCCGCACGTCACTCCACCCGGAACAGTCGCATCGAGGTGCCGGGGATGGGCAGGATGTGCCCGGGGGCGAAGGTCTCCTCGACGGTGCTCGGACGCTCGTCGGCGCTCGACCACAACGACACGAAGCGCGTCGCATCCTCGAGGTCTTCCGGCAGTCGCACGTCGATCGGGGACTCCGTGCCGTGCACGATCAGCAGGATCCGGTTCGCCTCTTCGCGATCGGGCGTCGACGCCGCGACGTACTGCAGCGTGCGGTTGCCGGGGTCGGTCCACTGCTCGCTCTCCATCGTCTCGCCGTTCTGGTCGAACCAGTCCATGACGGAGGCGTTGGGGATGTGCTCGCCCAGACGCGCGTACCGGCTGGGCCGGAGGGCGGGATTCTCCGATCGCAGTCGGATCAGCCGCGCGACGTGCGCGCGCAGGTCGTCCTGCCACGGCTCCGGTTCCCAGCTCAGCCAGGTCATCGCGGAGTCCTGCGCATAGGCGTTGTTGTTGCCGCGCTGCGTGCGTCCGACCTCGTCGCCGGCCGTGAGCATCGGGATGCCCGCCGACAGCAGCAGCGTTCCCAGCAGGTTCCGCAGGGCCTTGCGGCGAGCGGCGAGGATGGTCGCATCGTCGGTCGGGCCCTCGATCCCGTGGTTGAACGCGCGGTTCATGTCGGCGCCGTCGCGATTGTGCTCGCCGTTGGCCTCGTTGTGCTTCACGTCGTAGGACACGAGGTCGTGCAGGGTGAAGCCGTCGTGCGCGGTGACGAAGTTGATGCTGGCGAGCGGACCGCGCTCGTCTGCGAAGGTGTTCGAGGATCCGGCCAGTCTGGTCGCGAACCCGCCGACCCCGACCGGGGCGGAGGCGCGGCGCGCGTAGTCGATGTCGCTCAGCCAGAAGTTCCGCACGCGATCGCGGTAGCGGTCGTTCCACTCCATCCAGCCGCGGGGGAAGTTCCCCGTCTGCCAGCCGCCCATGCCCACGTCCCACGGCTCGGCGATGAGCTTGGTGTCCTTCAGGATCGGATCGTTCGCGATGGCGGTGAGCAGCGGATGATCCGGGGTGTACGTGTGCGCGGAGTCACGGGCGATCGCCGCCGCGAGGTCGAACCGGAACCCGTCGATCTGCATCTCCTCGGCCCAGTAGCGCAGCGAGTCGAGGACCAGTCGGGCGCCTGCGTCGGTCGAGGTGTCGAGCGTGTTGCCGCATCCGGTGGTGTCGATGTAGGCGCCCGAGGCGTCCTGCCGGTAGTACGCCGCGTTGTCGATGCCGCGGAAGCTCGAACGGGGTCCGCCGAGTCCTTCCTCGGACGTGTGGTTGTAGACCACGTCGAGGATGACCTCGAGGCCCGCCTCGTGCAGCAGCCTGACCATGCCCTTGAACTCGGCGAGGACGGCTTCGGGGCCGCCCTTGCGGGCATCCTCGGTGGCGTAGGCGTTGTGCGGGGTGAAGAAGTTGAGGGTGTTGTACCCCCAGTAGTTCGTGAGGCCGCGTTCGAGCAGACGGGGCTCGGGCACGAAGGCGTGCACCGGGAGCAGCTCGATCGAGGTGATGCCCAGCTCGTGGAAGTACTCGATCATCGCCGGGTGGGCGAGACCCGCGTAGGTGCCGTGCAGGGCCGGCGGGACATCGGGCTGCCGCTTGGTGAGTCCCTTGAGATGTCCCTCGTAGATCACCGTGCGATCGAGGGGGATGCGCGGCTTCGCCGACTGCCCCCAGTCGAATCCGTCGACGATGACCACCGACCGCCACTCCTCGTACCCGTCTCCCTGGGCGAGACCCCGGGCGTAGGGGTCGAGCAGCAGGGTCTCGGGGTTGAACGTGTTGCCGGGGCCGTGGGGGCCGCCGACCCTGATCGCGTAGCGTGTGCCCGGCTGCAGCAGCTCCGTCGTGACCTCCCACACACCGCCGGGGAGTCGCTCGAGCGTCGCCTGATCGACCACCCAGTCGAGGTCCGTGGCGTCGAAGACGACGAGCTCGATCGACGAGGCGTTCTGCGACCAGACGCGGAGCGTGCCGACGCCGTCGTGGAGGCGGACGCCGAGGTCGTCGAGTACAGGACCGCCGGGCACGGTGAAGTCTCGGTTCGCGGGCATGAGTACACCTTAGAGGTCCGGGCCATGGTGCCAGGACAGGGTGCGCCGGGGTGCCCGCGAGCCGGGAGCCCCAGAAATGCGGGAGAGTGGAGGGATGCAGCACTATCTCGACCACGCGGCGACCACACCGCTGCGCCCCGAGGCGCGGAGCGCATGGCTGGCCGCGAGCGAGACGGTGGGCAACGCGTCGTCCACCCACGGCGCGGGCCAGGACGCGCGGCGCCTTCTCGAGGAGTCGCGCGAGCGTGCGGCGGCAGTGCTCGGCTGCGATCCCATCGAGGTCGTCTTCACGTCCGGGGGCACCGAGTCGATCAACCTCGCGGTGCAGGGGCTCTGGCATGCGCGCCCCGTGGACACCGATGCCATCGTGATGCCGGATGCCGAGCACCATGCGACCGTGGACACGGTCGAGGCGCTGCTCGCGGCGGGGGCGACCCTGCGCTCCGTCCCGGTGGATCGCACGGCCGCGATCGATCTGGGCGTCTTCTCCGCTCGACTGCCCGGGGCGGCACTGGCCACCGCGCTGATCGCCAACAACGAGGCGGGGACGATCAACGACGCGGCCGCGCTGGCCGCCGCGGCGGCCGCGGCGCGGGTCCCGCTGCACCTCGATGCGGTGTCCGCGCTCGGGCATGTCCCGCTCTCGTTCCGCGGGCTGCGCGGCGACGCGCCCGACGCCGCAGGTCTCGTCGCGATGAGTGTCGCCGGCCACAAGATCGGCGCCCCCGTCGGAGTGGGCGCGCTCGTCGCGGCACGCACGGCCCGTCTCGCCGCGCTGCTGCGCGGAGGCGCGCAGCAGCGTGGTCTGCGTGCGGGGACCCAGGATGTCGCCGGTGCCGCGGCGTTCGCCGTCGCGCTGGAGCTCGCCGAGGCCGAGCGGGAGGCCGAGCATTCGCGGCTGCAGACGTTGCGGGATCGTCTGATCGACGGCACCCTGCACCGCGTGCCGCAGGCGCGGCTCCTGGGCGACCCTCACGAGAGGCTCCCCGGCAACGCACACCTCCTCTTTCCCGGCGCCGTCGGCGAGAGCCTGCTCTTCCTGCTCGACATGGCCGGCATCGCTGCGTCGACCGGATCCGCCTGTCAGGCGGGAGTGGCGGAGCCGTCGCACGTGGTGATGGCGATGGGACGCAGCGAAGAGGACGCGCGCAGCGTCCTCAGGTTCTCCCTCGGGCGCACGTCGAGCGATGACGACATCGCTGCGGTGCTCGACGCCATCGCCGATGCGTACTCGCGCGCATCCGGCTCCGGCTCAGCCGAGCGCTCGTAGACTGGGGGCATGAGGATACTTGCGGCCATGAGTGGCGGCGTCGACTCGGCCGTCGCGGCCGCCCGCGCCGTCGACGCCGGTCACGACGTCGTCGGCGTGCACCTGGCTCTCTCGCGTGCCGGCGGCACCCTGCGCACCGGTAGCAGAGGATGCTGCACGATCGAAGACGCGCTGGATGCCCGACGTGCGGCCGATCTCCTCGGCATCCCGTTCTACGTGTGGGACTTCTCCGAGCGTTTCCGCGAAGACGTGATCGCCGACTTCGTGTCGGAGTATCAGGCAGGGCGCACCCCGAATCCCTGTATGCGCTGCAACGAGAAGATCAAGTTCGCCGCCCTCCTCGAGCGCGCGATCGAGCTGGGCTTCGACGCGGTGTGCACGGGGCACTACGCCACCCTCATCCCGACGGAGGCCGGCCTCGAGCTGCACCGTGCGGCCGACAACGCGAAGGATCAGTCGTACGTGCTCGGAGTGCTGACGACCGAGCAGCTCGCCCACACCTACTTCCCGCTCGGCACGACGCCCTCGAAGGCCGTCGTGCGAGCGGAGGCCGCGGATCGCGGACTGACGGTCGCGCAGAAGCCCGACAGCCACGACATCTGCTTCATCCCCGACGGCGACACCCGGGGCTGGCTCGCAGAGAAGGTCGGCACGGCGACGGGTGAGATCGTCGATCGCACGGGCGAGATCGTGGGGTCGCACGAGGGTGCGCACGCGTTCACGGTGGGTCAGCGCCGCGGTCTCAAGCTCGGAGTCCCGGCGTCGGACGGCAAGCCGCGATTCGTGCTCGAAGTCCGACCGGTCTCGAACACGGTCGTCGTCGGCCCGAAGGAGGCGCTCGCGATCCGCGAGATCTCGGGCGAACGCTTCAGTTGGGCGGGGGCGGCTCCCGTGGAGTCGGAGTTCGAGTGCGAGGTGCAGATCCGCGCCCACGCCGAGCCCGAGCCCGCCCGCGCCTTCGTGTCGTCCGACGGCGTGCGCGTCGAGCCGGAGCAGCCGCTCAACGGCGTCGCACCGGGGCAGACCGCCGTGCTCTATGTCGGCACCCGCGTGCTCGGTCAGTTCACGATCGACCGCACGGTATCGGCGGTGCCGGTCGACGCGTAGCGCCTCCCTCGGGATGTCGGTGGCCGCTCGTAGACTGGGGTGGTGCCGGAGAACATCTCGCTGGAAGACGCCCGTATCGAAGCCGAGGAGCTGACCACTCGCATCCTCGAGGCGAAGGACGCGTACTACGGGCGCGACACCTCCGTCGTCGACGACGCCACCTACGACGGCTGGATGCACCGGCTCGAAGAGCTCGAGCGGCTGCATCCGGAGCTGCAGGGTCAGGATTCTCCCACCCAGATGGTGGGCGCGGCCGAAGCGACAGGGCTTGCGACCATCGAGCACGCCGAGCGCATGCTGAGCCTCGACAACGTGTTCTCGATCGACGAGCTCCGTGAGTGGGCCGCGAAGACGCGCGCCGCGGCCGGACGAGATGTCGACTGGCTGACCGAGCTCAAGATCGACGGACTCGCGATCAATCTGCGCTACGAGAACGGGATACTGACGTCGGCCGCGACGCGGGGCGACGGCCGGGTCGGCGAGATCGTCACCGAGAACGCGCTTCGTCTGCCCGAGATCCCCCGGGAGCTCAGCGGCGAGGGGCACCCCGAGATCGTCGAGGTCCGGGGAGAGGTGTTCATACCCGTGGCCGCCTTCGAACGGCTCAACGCCGCACAGGCCACGTTCCGCGAACGGGCCTATGCCGACGCGCTCGCTCGCTGGGAGGCACGGGGCGGGGCGAAGAAGCCGTTCGACGAAGAGAAGGCTCGCACCGCGGCGGCCCGGCGCTTCCCCTCGTTCGCGAATCCGAGGAACGCGGCGAGCGGCGGTCTGCGTCAGCAGATCGACAAGAAGGACGGACTCGAGCTCGAAGCGGGGATGCTGCGGATCGCATCCCTCGCGCTCTACGTGCACGGCATCGGCGCTTGGCCTGATCCGCCGGTCGCTGCGCAGAGCCAGGTCTATGAGCAGCTGGCCAAGTGGGGGCTGCCCACGAGCCCGCACACCAGGGTCTGCACGAGCATCGACGAGGTCGCGGCGTTCGTCGAGTACTTCGGAGAGCACCGTCATGACATCGAGCACGAGCTCGACGGCATCGTCGTGAAGGTCGACGAGCTGTCACTGCATGATGAACTGGGCACGACCAGCCGTGCGCCCCGCTGGGCGATCGCATACAAGTACCCGCCCGAAGAGGTGCAGACGAAGCTCCTCGACATCGTCGTCTCCGTCGGACGCACGGGGCGTGCCACACCGTTCGCCGTGATGGCTCCCGCGCACGTCGCGGGGTCCGTCGTCCGACAGGCGACACTGCACAACAAAGACGTCGTGAAGGCGAAGGGCGTGCTGATCGGCGACACGGTCGTGCTGCGCAAGGCGGGCGACGTGATCCCCGAGGTCCTCGGACCGGTCGTCGAGAAGCGCGACGGCACCGAACGGGAGTTCGTGATGCCGGTCGACTGCCCCGAGTGCGGCACGCCGCTGCGTGCGATGAAGGAGGGCGACATCGATCTGCGCTGCCCGAACGCGCGCTCATGTCCCGCCCAGGTGCGCGGGCGCGTCGAGCACATCGGATCCCGCGGCGCTCTCGACATCGAGGCGCTCGGCGAGGTCACGGCGGCGGCGTTGACGCAGCCCACGTCACCCGTCACACCCCCTCTCGAGACCGAGGCGGGGCTGTTCGCACTGACCCTCGACGAGATCGTGCCGATCGAGCTGTTCGTGCGCGATGCCGAGACCGGGCTCCCCAAGGAAGACGACGACGGACTGGTGAAGACCAGGGCGCCGTTCCGCCGCAACCCGACCGCGGCCGAGAAGAAGTCCGGCCTCGAGGGTCCTCAGCCCTCGTCCCAGGCACTCACGCTGCTGGCGGAGCTCGAGAAGGCCAAGACGAAGGATCTCTGGCGTCTTCTCGTCTCCTTGAACATCCGTCACGTCGGCCCCGTCGCCGCGCGTGCGCTCGCGCAGTGGTTCGGCTCGCTCGACGCCATCCGTGCGGCGTCGCGTGAAGAGCTCGCGGCGGTCGAAGGGGTCGGCGGCATCATCGCGGACTCGCTGCTCGCCTGGTTCGACGTGGACTGGCATCAGGAGATCGTGCGGCGATGGGCCGAAGCCGGCGTGCAGTGGTCGACCCCCGGGCACCCGGGGCCCGGCGCGGCGGTCGTCGAGGGCGGTGTGCTCGAGGGACTCACCATCGTGGCGACCGGGTCGCTCGACGGCTACACCCGCGACGGCGCGCAAGAGGCCATCATCAAGGCGGGCGGTAAGGCCGCGTCGAGCGTCTCGAAGAAGACGGACTTCGTGGCGGCGGGGCCGGGGGCAGGCTCGAAGCTCGGCAGAGCAGAGGAACTCGGCATCCGCATCCTCGACGCGGCGCAGTTCCACATCCTCGTGACCGAAGGGCCGGACGCGCTCGGATGAAGCGCTACGGACCGCTGATCGTCGTTCCCGGCGCGCTGGCCATCGGCGATCCCGGCAGGCACCACCTCCGGCTCACGCCGGATGCGGTGCTGTTCCGCAGGGGTACGGAGAACACCGGGACGGTCGCCTGGTCGCAGATCGATCGCGTGATGCTCGACGTGCCGACCACGCGCTTCCGGCTGCCCGGCCTCGTCAGCACCCTCGTGATCGGCGCACTGACGTTCCTGACTCTCGACAGTCTCGATCTCGACCCCGACGACGGATCGATCGAGGTGACGATAGGGGGCGAGCCGACCACAGCGCCACTCAGCCGCCATCATGTCGGCGGCTATTGGGCGCCAACGGTCGACGGGGCGCACCGACTGCTTCGGCATCTCATCGCGCATCCCGAGCAGCGCGCGCTGCTCGCGCGCCCGGAATCGCTTCTCGACGTCGCAGCCAAGCTCGCACGCAGATGACCCCCGGGCTGAGCCCGAGGGTCATCTGCACAGCGGCTGCGGCAGGCGGTCAGGCCTTGTGTCGCGGCTTGCGGAACGGCTTCTCGTCGCGGTCGCCCCGAGCGGGACGCTCGTCACGGTCGTAGCGCGGACGCTCGTCGCGACGCTCGAACCCGCCACGCGCACCGTCACGAGGGCCGTCATTACGGCGCGCCCCGGGCCCGCGGTCGGGCTTGATCTCGATGAGACGTCCCGAGATGCGGGTGTCCTTCAGCTTTTCCAGCACCGACGAGTCCATGTTCGCGGGCAGCTCGACGACGGTGAAGTCCGGGCGGATGTTGATCGCTCCGAAGTCATCGCGGCCGAGGCCTCCCTCGTTCGCGAGCGCGCCGACGATCTGACGCGGCTCGACCCGGTGACGGCGTCCGACCTCGATGCGGTACGGCGCGTAGTCACCGCGCCCGCGACGCTCACGCGGCTCACGGGTCTCGCGCCGATCGCCGCGGCCGCTGCTGTTCTCACGCGGAGGACGGTTGTCGAACTCGACGGCCTTCGAGAGGGCGTCGTCGGACGGATCGAGCAGCAGTGGTGTGTCGCCCTGCGCGACCACTGCGAGAGCCGCGGCCACGTCGGCCTCGGGCACGTCGTGGTTGCGCACGTAGTGGGCGATGATGTCGCGGAACTTCTCGATGCGCGCGTCGTCGCCGAGGGCGGCCGTGATCGCATCGTCGAACCGGGCGAGACGCGTCGTGTTCACGTCGTCCATGCTCGGCAGCTGCATCTGGGTCGGCTGCTGCCTGGTGGCCTTCTCGATCGCCTTGAGCAGGTAGCGTTCGCGCGGCGTGATGAAGCTGATCGCGTCGCCGGTGCGTCCGGCCCGGCCCGTGCGGCCGATGCGGTGCACGTACGACTCGGTGTCGGTGGGGATGTCGAAGTTGACGACGTGGCTGATGCGCTCGACGTCGAGCCCACGGGCTGCGACGTCGGTCGCGACGAGGATGTCGAGCTTGCTCGCCTTGAGCTGGTTCACGCTGCGCTCGCGCTGCACCTGAGGCACGTCGCCGTTGATCGCCGCAGCGGAGTATCCGCGGGCGCGGAGCTTCTCGGCCAGCGTCTCGGTCTCGTTCTTCGTGCGGACGAACACGATCATCCCGTCGAAGTTCTCGACCTCGAGGATGCGGGTGAGCGCGTCGACCTTCTGCGCGTACGACACCACGAGATAGCGCTGGGTGATGTTCGTGCCGGTCGCGGTCTTCGACTTGATGCTGATCTCTTCGGGCTCGCGCAGGTACTTCTGTGCGAGGCGACGGATCTGGGGCGGCATCGTGGCCGAGAACAGGGCGACCTGCTTCTCCTCGGGCGTCTGCGCGAGGATCTGCTCGACGTCCTCGGCGAAGCCCATCTTCAGCATCTCATCGGCCTCGTCGAGGACCAGGTACTGCAGCTGGGACAGGTCGAGCGTGCCCTTGGCGAGGTGGTCCATGATGCGACCGGGGGTGCCGACGATCACGTGCACGCCGCGGCGGAGCGCGGACAGCTGCACACCGTAGCCCTGGCCGCCGTAGACGGGGAGGACGTGGACGCCCTTCATCTTCGAGGCGTACGACTCGAAGGCCTCGCACACCTGCAGGGCGAGTTCACGGGTCGGTGCGAGCACCAGCGCCTGCGGGGTCTTCTGCGACACGTCGAGGCGCTCCAGCACGGGGAGCGCGAAGGCCGCGGTCTTTCCCGTTCCGGTCTGCGCCATGCCGACGACATCGCGTCCGGACAGGAGAGTCGGGATCGTCGCGGCCTGGATGGGGGAGGGGGTCTCGTAGCCGAGGTCCTTGATGGCCTTGAGGACGGGCCCGGTGATGCCGAGCTCCTCGAATCCAGGGGTCTCGGGGGCGTCAGTGGGCACAGCGTCTTCAGGAGTCACTGACCAAGGGTAGCGCCTTCCTAGATCCGATGCCTGTGAGGCCGCCCTCAGGAGGCGCTGAGCGCGAGCAGCCTCTCCCTGACCTGGCGCCGGAGCACCTTCCCGATCAGAGACTTCGGCAGTTCGTCGACGACGAAGACACGTCGAGGCACCTTGTACGGAGTGAGGATGCTGCGGGCGTACTCGCGGATGGCCTCGACATCGACATCCGCCGCTCCGTCGACCACGATCGCGGCCACGACCTCTTCCCCGGAGTGCTCGCTGGGGAGCCCGACCACCGCGGCATCCACGACGAGCGGATGCTGTCGCAGGGCGTTCTCGACCTCGGTCGGGGCCACGTTGAATCCGCCCGTGATGATGAGCTCCTTGATGCGGTCGACGATCCGGATGAACCCCGCCGGGTCGATCGTCACGATGTCGCCGGTGCGGAACCAGCCGTTGATGAACACGGCCTCGGTCTCCTCGGGCTTGCCGTAGTAGCCGGAGAACACCTGCGGGCCGCGCACGAGCAGCTCCCCCGGAGCGCCCTCGTCGACGTCGACGCTCGGGTTCTCGGGATCCACCACCCGGCACTCGGTGCCGGGGAGCGGAAGGCCGACGGTGCCGGGGACCCGGTTGTCCGCGACCGGATTCGCCATCAGCACCGGGGAGCACTCGCTCAGCCCGTACCCCTCGACGAGGAAGCCGTGCGTGGCGGCCTCGAACGGCACCACCAGATCGTGCGGCAGTGCCATCGCCCCGGAGATCGCCACCTCGATGCCGTCGAGGGAGACCCCCCGCTCCGTCGCGGCCATGAGCAGGCGGTCGGCGATCGGCGGCACCAGGGGCAGGAACGTCGCCGGATGCTTCTTCATCACGTCGAGGACCAGGTCGGGGTCGAACTTCGGGAAGAGCACGAGACGCGCTCCCATCGACATCGCGAAGGTCAGGCACAGCGTCAGGCCGTACGCATGGAACATCGGCAGCACCGCGTACACGACGCAGCCCTTGCCGCGCTGGATCGACGGCACCCAGGCACGGGACTGCGCCGCGTTCGCGAGCAGATTGCGATGCGTGAGCGCCGCGCCCTTCGGCGTGCCCGTCGTGCCCGACGTGTATTGGATGATCGCCAGATCGTCGGTCGAGGGAGTGGGGTGCGTGGCGGGGAGCGGTGCGGAGCGCAGCAGCGTCTCCCACGTCACGGTGCCACGGACGCGCGCGGTCAGCGCCGCGCGAGAATCACGGGCCTTGGCCACAGGCAGCCGGAGTGCGACGCGGGTGAGAAGCGGCATCGCCCGCGTCACATCGACCGAGATCAGATTCGTGACCGCGAGGTCGGCGGGGAACTCCTGGACGGTGGCGACGACCTTGTTCCACACGATCGCGTGCTTCGCCCCGTGGTCCTCGAACTGCTTGCGCAGCTCTCGCGGGGTGTAGAGCGGGTTGTGCTCCACCACGACCGCGCCGAGCCGCAGCACGGCGTAGAACGCGATGATGTGCTGAGGGCAGTTCGGGAGGACGATCGCCACAGGATCGCCCGCACGCACACCGAGATCGCGGAGTCCCGCGGCGGCGCGGTCGATCGCGTCCTGCATCCGCGCGTAGGTGGTCTCCCGCCCGAAGAACTGCAGCGCCGGGGCGTCGGGGTAATCCCTGACAGACGCGGCGACGATGTCGATCAGCGATCCGGACACGGGGGAGAGGTCTTCGGGGACGCCTGCGGCGTAGCTGTCGACCCACGGACGAGGAGGCTGGAACGAGCTCACCAGCTCAGCATAGGGGTGGGGGTGTGCTCACGGCGGGGCGACGGCAGGACCGCTGACTACACTGGAAGCGTGTCTGAAATCACCCCTGAACTCGTACGCCATCTCGGCGTGCTCGCGCGCATCCAGCTCAACGACGACGAGGTGACCCGGCTCACGGGCCAGCTCGACGCCATCGTCGACAACATCGCGAAGGTGTCGGAGGTGGCAGGCCCCGAGGTCGCCGCGACGAGCCATCCGATCCCGCTGAGCAACGTCTACCGCCCCGACGTGGTCGGCGAGACCCTGACGCATGAGCAGGTCCTCCAGAACGCACCGGACCAGGCCGACGGCCGCTTCCGCGTCACCGCGATCCTGGGAGAAGAACAGTGAGCGACATCATCCGTCTGACCGCGGCCGAACTCGCCGACAAGCTCGCGAGCCGCGAGATCTCCAGCGTCGAGGCGACCCGCGCGCACCTCGACCGCATCGCGGCCGTCGACGGCGACGTCCACGCCTTCCTGCACGTCAACGAGGGCGCACTCGACGCGGCGGCCGACATCGACGCCCGACGCGCGGCAGGGGAGCAGCTCGGCCCGATCGCCGGCGTCCCCCTCGCCATCAAGGACGTGCTGGTCACGACCGACCAGCCGACCACCAGCGGGTCGCGGATCCTCGAGGGCTACCGCTCTCCGTACGACGCCACCGTCGTCGCCCGCTCTCGTGCGGCCGGACTCATCCCTCTCGGCAAGACCAACATGGACGAGTTCGCCATGGGGTCGTCGACGGAGCACTCGGCGTACGGTCCGACCCGCAACCCGTGGGATCTCGACCGGATCCCCGGCGGGTCCGGCGGCGGGTCCGCCGCGGCCGTCGCCGCCTTCGAGGCGCCTCTCGCGCTCGGATCCGACACGGGCGGTTCGATCCGTCAGCCTGCACACGTCACGGGAACGGTCGGCGTGAAGCCCACCTATGGCGGTGTCAGCCGTTACGGGGCGATCGCCCTCGCCTCGAGCCTCGACCAGGTCGGTCCGGTCACCCGCACAGTGCTCGACGCGGGCCTGCTGCACGACGCGATCGGCGGACACGATCCGAAGGACTCCACGTCGCTGCGCGAGGAGTGGCCGTCGTTCGCGGATGCCGCCCGTGAGGGCGCTCGTGGAGACGTGCTCAAGGGGCTCAAGGTCGGAGTGATCCGTGAGCTGCCCGACAGCGGGTTCCAGCCCGGCGTCGCGGAGTCGTTCCGCAGCGCACTCGCCCTCATGGAGGCGCAGGGGGCGGAGATCGTCGAGATCGGCGCACCGCACTTCGAGTACGGCGTGGCCGCGTACTACCTGATCCTGCCGGCAGAGGCCTCCAGCAACCTCGCGAAGTTCGACTCCGTGCGCTTCGGTCTCCGCGTCACTCCTGACGGCAACCCCACCGTCGAAGACGTCATGTCGGCGACGCGAGACGCCGGTTTCGGCGACGAGGTCAAGCGTCGCATCATCCTGGGCACGTACGCACTGTCGGCGGGGTACTACGACGCGTACTACGGCAGCGCGCAGAAGGTCCGCACGCTCATCCAGCAGGACTTCGACAACGCATTCGCCGAGGTCGACGTGATCGCGACGCCGTCTGCGCCGACCACGGCGTTCAAGATCGGCGAGAAGATCGACGACCCGCTGCAGATGTACCTGAACGACATCACGACCATCCCGGTGAACCTCGCTGGAGTGCCCGGCATCTCGATCCCGAGCGGTCTCGCCTCCGACGACGGTCTGCCCGTCGGCATCCAGTTCATCGCGCCGGCGCGGCAGGACGCCCGTCTCTACAGGGTCGGTGCTGCCGTCGAGACGCTGCTGGTCGATTCGTGGGGGGCTCCGCTCCTCACCCGTGCACCCCAGCTCGCAGGAGGGAACCGCTGATGGCCGCCGCCAAGCTCATGGACTTCGACAAGGCCCTCGAACTGTTCGAGCCCGTCCTCGGATTCGAGGTGCACGTCGAACTCAACACGAACACGAAGATGTTCTCGGACGCGCCGAATCCCGCCAACGAGCTCTACCACGCCGCCGAGCCGAACACGCTGATCGCTCCCGTCGACCTCGGCCTCCCCGGGGCGCTCCCCGTCGTGAACGAGACGGCGATCCGTTCGTCGATCAGCCTCGGCCTCGCGCTCGGATGCTCGATCGCTCCGTCGAGCCGTTTCGCGCGCAAGAACTACTTCTACCCGGATCTCGGCAAGAACTATCAGATCTCCCAGTTCGATGAGCCGATCGCGTTCGAGGGATCCGTCGAGGTCGAGCTCGAAGACGGCACGATCGTGCAGATCCCGATCGAGCGCGCGCATATGGAGGAGGACGCCGGCAAGCTCACGCACATGGGTGGGGCGACCGGCCGCATCCAGGGCGCCGAGTACTCCCTCGTCGACTACAACCGCGCGGGTGTCCCGCTGGTCGAGATCGTCACGAAGGTGATCTTCGGTGCGGAGCACCGCGCCCCCGAGGTCGCCAAGGCCTACGTCGCGACGATCCGCGACATCGTGCGCAGCCTGGGGATCTCCGAGGCTCGACTGGAGCGCGGCAACCTGCGATGCGACGCCAACGTCTCGCTGCGCCCGCGCGGACAGGAGAAGCTCGGCACTCGCACCGAGACGAAGAACGTCAACTCGATGCGCTCGGTCGAGCGTGCCGTCCGCTACGAGATCCAGCGCCAGGCGCAGATCCTCGCTGACGGCGGCACGATCACGCAGGAGACACGTCACTGGCACGAGGACACCGGCACCACCTCGCCCGGTCGTCCGAAGTCGGATGCCGACGACTACCGCTACTTCCCTGAGCCCGACCTCGTTCCGGTGGAGCCGGCGCCCGAGCTGATCGAGGAGCTGCGCGCGCAGCTGCCCGAGCAGCCCGTGGCTCGTCGCCGTCGGCTCATGGCCGAGTGGGCGTTCACCGACCTGGAGTTCCAGGATGTGCGCAACGGCGGCCTGCTCGATGTCGTCGAGGCGACGATCGCGGCCGGGGCCGCACCGGCCTCGGCGCGCAAGTGGTGGACGGGTGAGATCACCCGCCTCGCGAACGCGCAGGAGAAGGATGCGGCGCAGCTGATCTCGCCGCAGAACGTCGCCGCCCTGCAGAAGCTCGTCGATGCGGGGACCCTCACCGACAAGCTCGCACGCCAGGTGCTCGAGGGCGTCATCGCCGGCGAGGGCACGCCGCAAGAGGTCGTCGACAGCCGCGGTCTGGCCGTGGTCTCCGACGACGGAGCGCTCATCGCCGCCATCGACCAGGCCCTGGCTGCACAGCCCGACGTGCTCGCCAAGATCAAGGACGGCAAGGTGCAGGCCGCCGGGGCCGTCATCGGCGCCGTGATGAAGGCGATGAAGGGCCAGGCCGACGCCGCGCGCGTCCGCGAACTCGTTCTCGAGCGCGCTGCGCAGTAACCGGGTCCCCCGGGCCTCATGTCGGAGGTCCGGGGGACAATGGTCTCATGGGACACGGTGATGGCAGAGGGCGCATCGTCTCGCCCGCCGACGCCGATGATGCAGGTACGAGCATCCTCCATGTCGACATGGATGCGTTCTACGCCGCGGTCGAGGTGCTCGACGACCCGACTCTTCGTGGGCTGCCGCTGATCATCGGAGCGCCCGATGGTCGGTCCGTGGTCTCGAGCGCGTCCTACGAGGCGCGCCGCTACGGAGTTCGCGCCGCCATGCCGGTGTCTCAGGCCTTGCGCCTGTGCCCCTCGGCGAGGATCGTGCCCCCGCACTTCCCTCGATACCACGAGGTCTCGCGCCAGGTGATGGCGATCTTCGAGTCCTTCACCCCTCTCGTCGAGCCGCTGTCGGTCGACGAGGCTTTTCTGGATGTCCGCGGCGTGCGCCGTCTGTGGGGGAGTCCCGCCCGGATCGCTCAGCTGGTGCGCGAGCGCGTGCACGATGAGGTCGGCATCACCTGCAGCGTCGGGGTCGCCGCGACCAAGCACGTGGCCAAGATCGCCTCCACGGTCTCGAAGCCGGACGGCATGCTCGTCGTCGCCGCAGCCGACACGCAGGCGTTCCTCGATCCACGCTCGGTCCGCGCGATGTGGGGCGTGGGCCCGAAGGCCGCTGAGGCACTGGAGGGGCGCGGCATCCGCACGATCCGCGACATCCGCACCGCATCGCGCCCCGTGCTCGACCGAGCCGTCGGACCCGCTCTGGCCACCAGATTGACGCAACTCGCCCGCGGCGAAGACGCTCGCTCCGTCGAGACCGAGCGCATCGAGAAGAGCATCGGTCATGAGGAGACGTTCGACACCGATGTCACCGATCGCTCGTACCTTCGGGCGGAGCTGCTTCGTCTCGCCGATCGGGTGGGCGCTCGACTGCGCAGGGCGGAATGGGAGACGTCGACCGTCGCCATCAAAGTGCGCTTCGACGACTTCCGCACGCTCAGCCGTTCGCTGACGCTCCCGGAGCCCACAGCGGTGAGTCAGCGGATCGGCGAGGCCGCTCAGGCGCTCTTCGACCAGATCGACCGGCGTGACCCTGTGCGGCTCGTCGGTGTGCGGGCGGAGAAGCTGCGGCCCGCCGGAAGGGGCGGTTTCGGTCTCTGGGACGACGACGAGGACTGGCGTCGGGTCGAGGGGGCGGTCGATGACGCCGTGGCTCGCTTCGGGTCGGCGATGATCGGTCGGGCGCGCCACATCGGCCGAGGCGAGGGCCGGGGGTCTGCTCAGCATCCGAAGGCGCACGGAGTGGATTGACCCCTCGACCGTGCGTCGACTGGGCTAGCGTGGGGGAATGCCCAACATTGCACTGGAACTCGGAAAGCAGACGGCGTCGTTCGGCGTGAAGAGCGCGTACGGCGAGACGCTGGATGTCGACGGCGTGAGCATCACTCCGGTCGCGTTCACGTATTCAGGCTTCGGCGGAGGCAGCGGCGACGGCGCAGAGGGTGGCGGCGGTGGCGGTGTGTCCGTGCCGGTCGGCGTCTACGTGCGCCGTGAGGAAGGACTCAGGTTCGAGCCGAACATCGTCACTCTGATCGTCGTCGCCATCCCGTTCGTCTGGACCGCAGGACGCGCTCTCTCTCGCATCATCCGTGCCCTCAAGAAGTGACGATCCCGTCGCGGCCGCTCTCGAGCTGGCCGCGACGTCGATCATCGCCGACGTGCGCGCCCTCGCCGCGTCGAACCCGGTCGTCCTGATCGATGGCCGCAGCGGGGCGGGCAAGACCACGCTCGCCCGCACGCTCGTCGAGCGGTGGCCGATCGCGGGACGCGTGCAGCTGATCGCTCTCGACTCCCTCTACCCCGGGTGGGATGGGCTGGAGGAGGGCGTGTCGCGCGCTCTCGACGGGATTCTCCGGCCGCACGGTCGCGGGTGCCTCGGGTCCTGGCAGCGCTGGGATTGGGGTGCGGGCACGGAGGCCGAGACTCACGCGGTCGATCCCGCCCTCGGCGTCATCGTGGAGGGCAGCGGGATACTCACGCCGGCGACGGCCGCGATCGCCGACGTGGCCATCTGGCTGGAGTCGGGGGAGAGCGGACGCAAGACACGGGCGCTGCGACGTGACGGTGACACCTATCGGCCGCACTGGGATCGCTGGGCGGCGCAGGAGCAAGATCACATCGTCCTCGACGATCCACGGGGCCTCGCGACGCGCGTCGTTGAAGTGCCATGACACCAGGGCGCGCCCGAGTCAGAGCAGTTCGTCGGCGGCCTCGATGATGAGCTCCAGGCGGTATCCGAGCCAGTCGTAGACTCCGAACCTCGCATCGTCCGGATCGTGGTCTTCGTCGGACTCGATGCCCAATCGCGCGGCGATCACGAGTCGCAGCGACGTGAGAGTGCGCATCCACGCGTCGACGTCCGATTCCGGGATCTCGATGACGTGCTCTTCGAACGCTTCGGACTGTGTGATCGCATCGAGGTCGGCTCGGAGAGCATCGAGGGCGGCGCGTACCGTGTCGGCGTCGAGGGCGCGGCGGTCCAGCAGATCGTCACGCGTCGTCTCCCGGAACGAGCGTGAGGCGTCGACATCTTCGGGGTACGGATCGGGCACGAGACGATCGATGGCGGGATCGGTGAGGTCGCGGCCGGCCCCGACCAGGTCGCGGAGGTCATCGACGAGGCGGGCCAGCTGAGCACCTTCGACCCTGGCCATCTCGATGTGCACGATGTCGCCCGTCATGCGGCCGATCTCCTCACGGTCGCCCAGAGTCCGTAGTCGTGCATCGCCTGCGCATGCACTTCCATGGTCTCGCGGGGCCCGGTCGCGACGATCGCGTGACCGTCATGGTGCACCGAGCGCATCAGTTGCGTGGCTCGCTCGACCGAGTATCCGAAGTACGTGCGGAACACCCTGACGACATAGCTCATCAGATTGACCGGGTCGTTCCACACGACGACCTCCCAGGGCTCAAGGGGTGCCGCGGACAGATCCGTGGTCTCGTCGAGGTCCGGCGTGGCGAGCGGCGTCATGCCCACCCCCACTCATGCAGCTGGTCGTCGTCGATTCCGTAGAAGTGCGCGATCTCGTGCACGAGAGTCGTGTGCACCTCGTCACGGAGTTCGTCCTCGTCGTCACAGGCCGCGAGGTGCGGCTCGCGGTAGACGACGATCCGATCGGGAAGCTCGCCCGACCCGTACTGAGTGCGTTCTGTCAGTGCCAGACCGTCATAGAGCCCGAAAAGGTCGAGGGTTCCGTCCTCCGGTCGGTCCTCGACGACGAAGACGACGTTCTCGAGGCCGTCGACCATCTCATCGGGCAGACGATCGAGCTCGTCGACGACGAGTTCTTCGAAGGGGGCAGCATCCATCTCCATCGTCTTCAGCCTATTGCCCGCCGATGTCGCCCGCGTGGCCGGCGTCAGTGCAGGAAGACGAGGAGCCCGGCGACGGCGATGAACAGCACACCGAAGACCGAGTTCAGCATGCGCTGTCCGCGGGACGAGCGAGTGAGCCTGCGGAACGGCCGCGCTGCCGCGGCGAAGAAGCCCCACATCACCGCGACGTCGACGACGATCACGGTGGCGATGAGAGCGAGGTACTGGGGGAGCTGTGGTTGATCGAGACGGATGAACTGGGGGATGAACGCGAGGAAGAACACGATCGCCTTCGGGTTCAGCAGATTCACCCAGAAGCCTCGTCTGATCATCGGCCAGTGTCCTTCACGGAGATCGACCGTCTCTTGGTCGACTGCATCCGGTGTGCTCGCTTTGGCGAGGATCAGCCGGACCCCGAGGAACACGAGGTACGCGGCGCCGGCATAGCGGATGACCGTGAACAGCACCTCAGACCGCGACACGATGAGCCCGAGACCTGCGGCGACGATGGCCGCGTGCACGACGAGGGCGAGCTGCTGCCCGATGATGCCCCAGATCGCACGTCTCCAGCCCTGGTTGAGAGCATTGGACATGGTGTTTATGGCACCCGCGCCCGGCGTGAAGCTGATCACCACGCACGCTGTCAGGAGTGAGAACCAGACGGCGAGGGACATCAGACAATCCTATGGGCGAGCTTCGGGAGTGCCGCCGACGGGCGACGTGAAATCAGAGGTGATACGAGAGAAGGCCCGGGTCTCGGACCCGGGCCTTCTCGCTGTGGGGTGAGTAACGGGACTCGAACCCGCGACATCCGGCACCACAAGCCAGCGCTCTACCAGCTGAGCTATACCCACCATGTGCCAACCGGAGTTGGCAACCAGACGAGTCTATTACATGTTGAGAGTGAACTCTGACACGGTGCGCGTCGCGATGTCGCGGGCGTCGTCGCTCGACGGCCCGGGCTCGTCGACGAACACCGCCTCGCGGTAGTAGCGCAGCTCGCGGATGGATTCGAGGATGTCGGCGAGGGCGCGATGCCCGCCGTCCTTGCTGGGGGCCTGGAAGAAGACCCGCGGGTACCAGCGACGCGAGAGCTCTTTGATGCTCGAGACGTCGACGTTCCGGTAATGCAGCCAGTTGTCGACCTGCGGCATGTACTTCGCGAGGAACATGCGGTCGGTGCCGATCGTGTTGCCTGCCAGGGGTGCCTTGCGCTCCACGGGGGCGAATCGCTTGATGTAGGCGAGGGTCTGCTCCTCGGCCTCGGCCAGCGAGACGCCGTCAGGGATCTCGGTGATGAGTCCCGAGGTCTCGTGCATCTTCGTGACGAAGTCGTTCATGTTCTCGAGCGACGCCGCACTCGGGCGGATCACCACCTGGAAACCCGGGTCGACCGGTCGCAGTTCGAAATCGGTGATGACCACCGCGATCTCGACGAGCTCATCGATGGAGAGATCGAGGCCGGTCATCTCGCAGTCGATCCACACGAGGCGGTCGTTCTCTGAGGCAGATACCATTTCGCCATCCTATCGACGGCTCCGACATCGCAGCCCGGGACGGTACGCTGGATGCGTGCGCCTCCGTAGCTCAGGGGAAAGAGCAGGAGCCTTCTAATCTCTTGGTCGCAGGTTCGAATCCTGCCGGGGGCACCATTCCTCCGCGGTTTCGCGGTCGTGAGCTGCGCGGTCGGCGGTCATCACCCGGCTCGGAGCGCGGCGACCGCGTCATCAGGGTTCCAGAAGTCGCCCACCAGACGGAACGTCGCGGTGGCGAGATGCAGACGCTCCGCGCGATAGCGGATGCCGAGCGGATGCGGCACGAGGCGCAGATGCCCCAGGACTCGGCCGTCGTCGCCCTGCACACGCCAGAGGTGGTCGGACGCGCGCACGAGGTGCGTTCGGGGACTGGACAGCCGGGGGGTCGCGTAGGGAACCTCGGGCAGGGACGTGGTCAGGGTGTCGGACATGGAATCTCCTCTCATTCCTCGAACATACGATCGACCACCGACATTACGATTCGCCCGGCGGACCGGCGGACGAGACCGCCTCTTCTGCACGATTCATGGGTTCACGAGGTTGTCCCGTCGTCGTGTGTTCGACCGCGGAACGCTGCCTCGACCTGACGCACTCTGGATCGATCCGGGGCAGTCCCGGGCCACAGAGGAGGCATCATGCACGACACGGTCACCATCGTCGGAAACGTCGCGACGGACCCCACGCAGGGGCGGACGGCAGGCGGCATCCCCGTCACGAACTTCCGGCTCGCGAGCACGCATCGACGCTTCGACGAGGCGACGCAGAGGTGGATCGACGTGGGGACGAACTGGTACTCCGTCGCCGCGTTCCGGCAGCTCGCGGAGAACGCGAAGACCTCGCTCCGTTCCGGGGACAGCGTGATCGTCACCGGGCGGATGAAGATCCGCACATGGGAGAACAACGGCAAGCAGGGCACGAGCGTCGACATCGATGCGGAGGTCATCGGGCACGATCTTCGCTGGGGGACGACCGCCTATCGGCGCAGCGCGCGGTCGACGTCGCCCGAGCAGGTCTCCCGCGGCACCGCCGGAGCCGGGCAGGCGGACGAAGTCGCGGGGGAGGGATCCGCCGAGCACGAGGAACGCGAGATCCAGACGCCGTGGTCGGCGGACGATGCCGACTACACCCCGAACGGCCAACACGAGGAGGAGGCGGCGGCCGAGCGATGACACACTCGGCGCACGCTTGCGGACGCGCACCCTAGACTCGGTTCGTGCTTCGACGATCGGACTCCCACGTAAGCCGCGTCCTCGGCGTGGTCGGCGCCACGACGATGCTGATGCTCGTTCTGGCCTCCTGCGGTCCGACTCCATCCCCGGATCCCGTGCGGTCGCCCGCGGTGGAGAGCCCCGGCGCCACCGAAGAGCCGGCGGGACCGAGCTATGTGCCCGACGGGACGGCCGATGACAATCTCCCGCTCTTCTCGGCCATCGTGGCCCAGGTCTGGGCATCCGATCAGCGGGCCTCGGGTCGGGCGTACATCGACGCGCTGATCGCTGCGGGCTTCGACCGCTCGGCGATGCAGGTGACGCAGGATTCGACGACCGTGGGCAACCCGGCGGAGAGCCTGCAGTTCTCCGTGCGGTGGGGCGAGAAGGAGTGCCTGGTCGGTCAGGTGGGTCCGTCCACCGGCGACCCGGTGACGGTCGTGCTGCCGCAGCTGGCCGAGGGGCGTTGCCTCGTCGGCACCACCCGTGCCATCGACTGGTGACGACCTTCGCCTGACAGCGCTCTCGGTGGTCCCGGCCGTAATCGCCGGTAGGCTGGAGTGTCGATCTTCGACGCCAACAGAAGGAGCGGTTTTCGGTGGCTGAGTACATCTACTCGATGGTTCGTGCGCGCAAGGCGGTGGGCGAGAAGCTCATCCTCGACGACGTCACGATGGCGTTCCTCCCCGGCGCCAAGATCGGCATGGTGGGGCCCAACGGCGCCGGCAAGTCGACGATCCTCAAGATCATGGCGGGTCTCGACACGCCCTCGAACGGCGAGGCCAAGCTCTCGCCCGGATTCTCCGTCGGCATCCTCATGCAGGAGCCGGAGCTTGACGAGTCGAAGACCGTGCTGGAGAACATCCAGGACGGGATCGCGATCAAGGCGAAGGTCGATCGATTCAACGAGATCTCCATGCTGATGGCGGATCCCGATGCTGACTTCGACGCTCTGCTCGCGGAGATGGGCACGCTGCAGGAGGAGATCGACTCTGCAGACGGGTGGGACCTCGATTCCCAGCTCGAGCAGGCGATGGATGCTCTGCGTACGCCCCCGGCCGATGCTGCGATCGCGCCGCTGTCCGGTGGAGAGAAGCGTCGTGTCGCCCTGGCGAAGCTGCTGCTGCAGAAGCCCGACCTCCTGCTCCTCGACGAGCCCACGAACCACCTCGACGCGGAGAGCGTCCTGTGGCTCGAACAGCACCTGCAGGCCTACAAGGGCGCCGTCATCGCCATCACCCACGACCGGTACTTCCTCGACCACGTCGCGGAGTGGATCGCCGAGGTCGACCGCGGACGCCTCATCGGCTACGAGGGCAACTACTCGACCTACCTGGAGAAGAAGGGCGAGCGCCTCGAGATCCAGGGCAAGAAGGACGCCAAGCTCGCCAAGCGCCTCAAGGAGGAGCTGGAGTGGGTCCGGTCGAGCGCGAAGGGCCGTCAGACCAAGTCGAAGGCTCGTCTCGCCCGTTACGAAGAGATGGCGAACGAGGCCGAACGGACCAGAAAGCTGGACTTCGAGGAGATCTCGATCCCGGCGGGTCCTCGTCTCGGCAGCATCGTCATCGACGCGAAGAAGCTCGAGAAGGGCTTCGACGGCCGGATGCTCATCGACGGGCTCAGCTTCAACCTGCCGCCGAACGGCATCGTGGGCGTCATCGGCCCGAACGGTGTCGGCAAGACCACGCTCTTCAAGACGATCGTCGGTCTCGAGCCCCTCGACGCCGGTGACCTCAAGATCGGCGAGACGGTCAAGATCAGCTACGTCGACCAGTCGCGGTCCAACATCGACCCCGACAAGACGCTGTGGGAGGTCGTCTCCGACGGACTGGACTACATCACGGTCGGCAAGACCGAGATCCCCTCGCGAGCGTACGTGTCGAAGTTCGGCTTCAAGGGCCCGGACCAGCAGAAGAAGGCGGGCGTGCTCTCGGGTGGTGAGCGCAACCGCCTGAACCTCGCGTTGACCCTCAAGGAGGGTGGCAACCTGCTGCTCCTCGACGAGCCGACCAACGACCTGGACGTCGAGACCCTGGGTTCGCTCGAGAACGCCCTTCTCGAGTTCCCCGGTTGCGCCGTGGTGATCACACACGACCGGTGGTTCCTCGACCGCATCGCCACGCACATCCTCGCCTACGAGGGCACCGACGAGAAGCCGGCGAAGTGGTACTGGTTCGAGGGCAACTTCGAAGCCTACGAGGAGAACAAGATCGAGCGCCTCGGTCCGGATGCTGCAAAGCCGCACCGTTCCACGCATCGCAAGCTCACTCGCGACTGAGTCAGCGATGACCGACCTGACACCGGGACCCCGCCTGCACATCCCGATCCATCTCCGCTGGGGGGATCTGGATGCGTTCAACCACGTCAACAACACCTCGATGCTGAAACTGCTCGAGGAGGCGCGCGTGCGCGCGTTCTGGCGTGCGGGGCCCGGTGAGCAGGCGCCGTCGACGGCCGTCCTCGACTCCGGAATCGACGAGGGTGTGCTCACCCTGATCGCCCGGCAGGAGATCGAGTACCTCGCGCCAGTTCCATACCAGCGTCGACCACTCGAGGTGCAGATGTGGTTCGGCAAGCTCGGCGGATCCAGCGTCGAGGTCTGCTACGAGGTGCACAACGACCCCGCATCCGAGCCGCGCACCATCTACGCGCGCTCGACGGCCGTGATCGTTCTCGTGGATGCGGGCACCGGGCGACCGACCCGGCTCACCCCGGAGATGCGCGAGGCCTGGGAGCCCTTCGTGGGACCGTCGATCGAGTACGCGCACCGTTGACCCGGCGGGGGTGCACGCTCCGCTGACTCGGAACGAGTGTGCGCTCCGCGGACCCGGCGGGTGGCCGTCACTCCGCCGTCGGCACCCTCACCATGATCTCCTGCGCCACCGAGGCGACGAGTTCGCCGGCCTCGGTGTAGATGCGTCCCTGGGCGAGCCCTCGACCGCCTCGGGAGTTCGGGGACTCCTGCAGATACAGCAGCCACTCGTCGACGCGGGCAGGGCGGTGCCACCACATCGCGTGATCGAGGCTCGCCACCTTCAACCCCGGAAGTCCCCAGAACAGCCCATGGGCGCGCAGGATCGACTCCTGAATCGTCATGTCGCTCAGGTACGCCAGCGCAGCGCGATGGATCCTCTGGTCGTCGGGGAGCGGAGCCTTCATGCGCATCCAGACCCCCTGCTGCGGCACACGGGAGTCGTCGCTCGGCAGGAACAGCGGCGAATCGATGTGTCGTACATCCGCCGCACGGTCGCTGAGCATCCGCGCCACGCCCGCCGGCAGTCCCTCGACACGCTGCTCGTCGGGGCGCAGGGTATCCGGCCCTGGCACGTCATCGGGCATCGGGACGGCGTGCTCGACCCCGGGGTCGGCGTCCTGGAACGAGGCGATCATCGAGAAGATCGGCACACCGTTCTGGTACGCCTGAGAACGGCGGGTGGAGAACGAACGACCGTCGTGGATCCGGTCGACGGCGATCGTGATGCCCTGACTCGCATCGCCCGGTCGAAGGAAGTACCCGTGCATCGAATGCACCGCGCGGTCCTCGGGCAGAGTGCGCTCCGCAGCGAGAAGACTCTGGGCGAGAACCTGGCCGCCGTAGATCCGCCCCGAGGGCATCGGGTGCGACGAGCCCGTGAAGATGTCCTCGGTCGTGCGGGCCTGCGTCGAATCGAGGTCCAGCACCGACAGGAGCTGTGCGACGGTGCTGATCGCGTGTGCGTCCGGGGTCATGGCGTCCTTCCCGCGACTGCTGCCGCCGCTGACCTTGATAGTTTAGAGGGTGTGCCGCACCAGCTCCTCCTCGCCGATCCCGAGACGTCGAAGGACGTCCTGACCTTCATCGGGCGAGCCACGCGCATCTCCGACGAGGGGGTGCGACTGCAGGCCACCGGAGGCGTTCTCGCCCTGACCGGCGCAGCGCTGTCGCCGCACGGACTGTTCGATCAGACGCCGACCGTTCTCGCCATGCGCATCGTGCAGGCGGATCCCGAACTCGAGTGCGACGTGGTCGTGGCAGCGCTCACGGCAGACGAGCAGGACGATCGCGCGCTCGTCCTGCCGGAGACGGGCCTCTCACCGGCTTGGGCGGGGATCGCCCCGCCGCGCGGCCAGTGGAAGGCGGAATCGAACCTCGCCGCGTCCGTCATCGCCCAGCGTGCTCAGTGGGGCATCAGCGCCGTCGCCCGCGGGGCGACTCCGGGGTCGGGGGAGGAGGCCGTCCGCGCCCTCCGCGCCGCGATCTGGGGTGAGCCGGACGAGGATCTCGGCGGGCTGCCGCGCGGCGTCGCGTTCGCAGCCGATGCGTTCGGGTTCATCTCCGGCGAGGAGGACGTGCCCGTCATGCGCTCCGGCCGCTGGACCAGGCTCGCGTTCCGCCGCGGCCACGTGCTCGCCCGCGGTCCGGTGGCGACCGGACTCACGGCCGTTCGCGGAACGGGCGCAGCGGAGTGACCGACCGAGGCGGTCACCCACTTCAGGCCGAAGCCGCGCGACCCGCCTGACGGCCCGAGAACAGGCATCCCCCGAGGAAAGTCCCCTCGAGCGCCCGGTACCCGTGAACGCCGCCGCCACCGAAGCCGCTGGCCTCTCCTGCGGCGAAGAGGCCGGCGATCGGTTCGCCGTCGAGCCCGAGGGCGCGTCCGTCCAGGTCGGTCGTGATCCCGCCGAGCGACTTCCGGGTGAGCACGTGCAGCTTGACGGCGACGAGTGGGCCGGCTGAGGGATCCTGCAGCCGATGCGGAGCCGCCGTACGGATGAGGCGATCTCCGCGATACCCGCGCATCGAGCGCAGCATCCCGATCTGCGCATCCTTCGTGAAGTCGTTCTCGATCTCGAGGTCCCGGGCGACGACCTCGCGGCGGACGTGATCGATGTCGAGGAACTCGCCCCCCGGATGCGCCGCCATCTGTTCGAGGAGCGATTCCAGATCGTTCTCGACGATGAAGTCCTCGCCCTCGTCCAGGAACGCCTGCACGGGGCCGGTGGGACCTTTCGCGAGTCGCGACTTCAGGAGCAGTCCCACGTCTTTGCCGGTGAGATCGGGATTCTGCTCGCTGCCGGAGAGCGCGAACTCCTTCTCGACGATCTGGCGCGAGGTCACGAACCAGGAGTGGTCATGGCCGGTCGCGCGCAGGTGAGCGAGGGTTCCCAGCGTGTCGAATCCGGGGAACAGCGGCACCGGCAGGCGGGTGCCGGTGGCATCGAGCCACAGAGACGACGGACCGGGAAGGATGCGGATGCCGTGCGACGGCCACACCGGATCCCAGTTGGTGATCCCTTCGACGTAGTGCCACATGCGGTCGCCGTTGATGAGCCGGGCTCCCGCGGCCTCCGACACCGCATGCATCGAACCGTCGACGTAAGCGGGCACGCCGGTCAGCATGTGCGCCGGTGGCGTTCCCAGATGCTCGGGCCAGGCGGCCCGCACGAGGTCATGGTTCCCGCCGATGCCCCCTGAGGCCACGATCGTCGCCCCGGCGCTGATCTCGAAGTCGGAGATCGCTCGCCGAGAGCTCTCGACGCCCCGCGCGGCCGCAGTCGATTCGAGGATCTGCCCTCTGGCCCCCGTGACCGCGCCATCGGTGACGACCAGCTCGGTCACGCGGTGGCGGGGGAGGATCGTGAGGTGTCCCTCGCGCTCGCCCTGCTCCACCGCCGCGGCGAAGGGCGCGACGATCCCAGGCCCGGTGCCCCAGGTGATGTGGAACCGCGGCACCGAGTTGCCGGGGCCGAGCGCCCCGTAGCCGCCGCGCTCCGCCCAGCCGACCACCGGGAAGAAGCCCACGCCCCGCTCGCGCAGCCAGGCCCGCTTCTCGCCGGCGGCGAACTGGAGGTAGGCCTCGGCCCAGCGTCGCGGCCACTCGTCCTCGGGCCTGTCGAACGCCGCCGTGCCGAGCCAGTCCTGCGTCGCGAGGGCCAGCGAGTCGCGGATGCCCATGCGCCGTTGCTCGGGGGAGTCGATGAGGAACAGTCCGCCGAAGGACCACCAGGCCTGGCCGCCGAGGTTCGTCCGGGGCTCCTGATCGATCAGGATCACGCGGCGGCCGGCATCCAACGCCTCGCTCGCGGCCACGAGACCGGCGAGCCCCCATCCGATGACCAGGACGTCGGCGGACTGGGGCGTGGTCGTCATGTGCTCTCCGTTGATTCCTGACGTGATCTCGTCTCGAGCGGGGATCGTCCCTCAGCTGGAGCGCCGATGCCTGACGGCTCGAATGTGTTCACCATGGCATATGCCGCGCGCTCGAGATAGTCCCACAGCGTGGATTCGTGCAGGGGCGACAACTGCGCCTCGTCCACCGCCGTCCGCATGTGTCGAAGCCACCGGTCCCGGGCGTCGGGGTCGACGTGGAACGGCATGTGCCGCATCCGCAGTCGGGGGTGCCCCCGAGTCTCGCCGTAGGTGGTCGGCCCTCCCCAGTACTGCTCGAGGAACATCAGCAGACGCTCTTCCGCCGGCCCGAGGTCGTCTTCGGGGTACATCGGCTTGAGGACCGGATCCCGTGCGACCTCCCGGTAGAAGACCGCGACGATCTTCGCGAAGGTCTCTCGACCGCCCACTTCGTCGTAGAAGGTCACTTCTGGGGACTCCCGTCGTCGTTCGTCTTCTTGCGCCGCCAGATGCCGCGATCCGGGATGACGGGCACGCCCGTGACGGCATTGGGCCGCGTCCTGGGGGGATTGGCCCCGCGCACCCGGCGCGCACCGTCGAGCCCGGTCGGCACGACCGTCGTCATGCTCGGGAAGTCGATCGCGTGCTCGCGCATGGTCGTGCGCAGACGCTTGCGCAGCTCCTGCGCGACGTCGTCCTTCGCATTCGCGCGCGCCTTGATCACGAGCCGCACGACCAGGGCATCGCCGTCGATCGACTCGAGGCCCCACAGCTCGGGCTTCTCGACGATGCGGGTGCGCCACTTCGGGTCTTTGGCCAGGCCCTGCGCGGTCTCGAGCATGAGCTTCTCGACCTGGTCGAGGTCGGAGTCCACGGGGACGCCGAGGTCGATGATCGCCCGCGCCCATCCCTGAGACATGTTGCCGATGCGCAGCACCTCGCCGTTGCGGACGTACCAGAGCGTTCCGTTGACATCACGCACCTGGGTGATCCGGACGCTGACGTACTCGACGACGCCCGAGGCGAGCCCGAGGTCGACGACATCGCCGATGCCGATCTGGTCCTCGGCCACGATGAAGATGCCGTTCAGCACGTCCTTGACGATGTTCTGCGCTCCGAAGCCCAGGCCGGCGCCGACGGCGGCCGTCAGCAGCGTGAGCGAGCCGAGCAGGCTGTTGTCGAGCGCATTCACGATGAGGACCAGCGCGATCACCACGAGCATCACGTTGACGATGTTCTGCAGGATGGTGCCGAGGGTGCGGGTCCTCTGCACCAGACGCATATCGGCGAGAGGGGAGCGCTCCAGCGCCTGGGTGTCGTCGACGTCCGCCTTGGTCTTCGCCGAATCGACGATGCGGTGCACCACCCGGCGGATCACCACGCGCAGCACGAGTGCGATGAGCACGCACGCGACGATGATGATGCCGACGCTGAGGGCCCTGCCGCCGATGACGCCGAGGACATCGAGCGTGCTGGCCCACCATTTCGGCAGGTCGGCGGGGGCGGGCTCGGGGGTGACTTGGAATGGCTGCATCATCACCTCCAGAGTAGCGATCAGGCCTCTGCGCGGGCTGGACACACCGCGCAGAGGCCTGATCGAAAGGGGGGTCTCAGTCCTCGGCGTCGCGCGACTGTGCGGACAGTGCGCGCTCCACGTCGGCGAGGTTCTCTAGGACGAGACGGCGAAGTGCCGGAGCCGCGTCCTGGTTCTCCGACAGCCAGGTCCTCGTCGCGTCGCGCAGCTCCGCATCGGCGATCGCGGTGGGGAAGAGCCCGACGATCAGATACTGGGCGATCTGGTACGTGCGCGACTCCCAGATCGGGAGCAGCATGTCGAAGTACTTCGCGACGAACGGCCGCAGCACCTCGGCACCCGCCGGGTGCACGAAGCCGAGTGCGGCGGATCGGACGATGGTGTTCGGCGCATCTCCGCGCTCGATCAGCGACTCCCAGGCGGCGTCCTTGGCTGCGGCGTCGGGCAGAGCCGCTCGGGCCTGGGCGGCGAACTCGCCACCCTTCGAGGTGTTGTCGGCCGCGAGTGCGGCATCGATGGAGGCCGCGTCGGTGGCGCCGATCGTGGCGAGACCGACGAGCAGCTGCCAGTTGAGGTCGGCGTCGATCTCGAGCCCCGGGAGCGTCTCCTCGCCGGATCGCAGACGGCCGATGATGCCGGCGTGCTCCGGGGTGACGAGCGATCCGGCGAAGGCGGTCACGAACTGCAGCTGGCTGTCGCTGCCCGACTCCGCGGACTCGGCCAGCGCCCAGATGCCGTCGGCGATCTTCTGCCGCGCAGCGAGACGCTTTTCGGGGGTGACGTACAAGGTGGCAGCGGTGCGCAGCTGGGCGAGCGTGGTACGCACGGTCGTCGACTCGGTCTCGCGTCCGATGTTGCCGAGCACGAGGTCGATGTAATCGGAGGCTGCGGTCTCGGCGTCGCGGGTCTGGTCCCAGGCGGCTCCCCAGACGAGCGATCGCGCGAGGGGATCGCTGATGTCGGCGAGATGCGCGATCGCGGTGGCGAGGGACTTCTCGTCGAGGCGGATCTTCGCGTAGGCGAGGTCGTTGTCGTTGAGCAGCACGAGATCGGGACGCGTGAGCCCGTGGAGCTCCGGGACCTCGGTGCGGTCGCCGTCGACATCGACCTCCGCGTAGTGCGTGCGCACGAGAGCGCCGTTCTCGAGCGTATAGAAGCCGATGCCGAGACGGTGCGGGCGGATCGTGGGGTAGTCGGCGGGAGCCGTCTGCGTCACCGCGAAACGCGTGATGGTGCCGTCGGCGTCATCGGCGATGAGCGGCTCGAGCGTGTTGACACCGGCGGTCTCCAGCCACTTCTTCGACCAGGTCGTCAGGTCGCGACCGCTGGTGGCCTCGAGTTCGGTGAGCAGGTCGCTGAGCTCGGTGTTGCCCCAGGAGTGCTTCTGGAAGTACTGCGAGACGCCGGCGAAGAACTCCTCGATGCCGACCCAGGCAGCGAGCTGCTTGAGGACGGAACCGCCCTTCGCGTACGTGATGCCGTCGAAGTTGACCTGCACGTCTTCGAGGTCGTTGATCACGGCGGTGATCGGGTGCGTCGAGGGCAGCTGGTCCTGGCGGTACGCCCAGGTCTTCTCCATGGCGTTGAAGGTGGTCCACGCCTCGGTCCACTCGGTGGCCTCGGCGGTGGCGATGGTGGAGGCCCACTCGGCGAAGGACTCGTTGAGCCAGAGGTCGTTCCACCACTTCATCGTGACGAGATCGCCGAACCACATGTGGGCGAGCTCGTGCAGGATCGTGACGACACGACGTTCCTTGACGGCATCCGTCACCTTGCTGCGGAAGACGTAGGTCTCAGTGAAGGTCACCGCCCCGGCGTTCTCCATCGCACCCGCGTTGAACTCGGGCACGAAGAGCTGGTCGTACTTGGCGAACGGGTACGGGACGCCGAACTTGGACTCGAAATACGCGAAGCCTTCGCGCGTCTTGTCGAAGATGTAGTCGGCGTCGAGGTGCTGCCACAGGCTCTTGCGGCCGTAGACGCCGAGGGGGATCACGCGACCCGAGGCGCTGGTGAGCTCGGAGAACGTCGACTCGTACGGTCCGGCGACGAGTGCCGTGATGTACGAGGAGATGCGGGGGGTGGGCTCGAAGCCCCACGTGGCGACCGAGTGGTCGTCGTGCACGATCGGCTCGGGGGTGGGGGAGTTGGAGACGACCTTCCACGACGACGGTGCCGTCACCGTGAACTGGAACGTGGCCTTGAGGTCGGGCTGCTCGAACACCGCGAACACGCGACGCGAGTCGGGGACCTCGAACTGGGAGTAGAGGTAGACCTCGCCGTCGACGGGGTCGACGAAGCGATGCAGCCCCTCTCCGGTGTTGGTGTAGGCGCAGTCCGCGTCGACGACGAGGACGTTCTCGGCCTGCAGACCGGAGAGGGCGATCCGGGAGTCCTCGAACACCTCGTCGGGGTCGAGCTGCTCGCCGTTGAGCGAGATCTCGCGCACCTCGCGAGCGATCAGGTCGATGAAGGTGAAGCTCTCCGGCGTCGCGGTGAAGCGCACGACGCTGCGGGATCCGAAGACCTCGGCGCCCTTCGTCAGGTCGAGCGAGACCTCGTACGACTGGGTGTCGACGACGTCACGGCGCTCCTGCGCTTCGATGCGGGTGAGGTTCTCTCCAGGCACAGCGGTACTCCCAGGGGTGAGGGGATGCTGCCGCAACCCAGCGCAGTTGGCGCCCACGGCAACCCTGACAGCCTACGCCAGCACGGCGGCCTGTCACGCTCTCCGGAGGTGAAAGAATGAAGGGGTGACCGCGATCGAGCCGAACACCGTCCGCTTTTCCTCTGCTGCCGCCTCCACGGGCGCGCCCTATATGACGACTCCCGTCGCCTATGACGGGATCCTCCTCGCCGGCTTCGGCGGGCCGGAGGGTCAGGATGACGTCATCCCGTTCCTGCGCAACGTCACGCGCGGCCGCGGCATCCCCGATGAGCGCCTGGAGGAGGTCGCGCACCACTACCGTCACTTCGGCGGTGTGAGCCCGATCAACGGACAGAACCGCATCCTGAAGGAGGCGCTCGAGGGCGAGCTGGCCCGCCGGGGCATCGATCTGCCGGTGTACTGGGGCAACCGCAACTGGAGCCCGTACCTCGAGGAGGTCGTGACCGAGGCCGCGGCCGACGGGAAGCGGACGCTGCTCGCCTTCGCGACGAGCGCCTACAGCTCCTTCTCGAGCTGCCGACAGTACCGCGAGGACTTCGCCCGTGTGCTCGAGGAGACGAATCTCGGCGAGACGGTGACGATCGACAAGATCCGTCCGTTCTACGACCACCCCGGATTCGTGGAGTCCTTCGAGACGGGTGTGCGCGAGGCCGTCGAGACGTTCATGAGTCAGGGCATCGCGCCCTCCGAGATCCAGATCCTCTTCTCCACCCACAGCATCCCGACCGCCGATGCGGAGCGCTCCGGCGCCCGCGACATCGACTGGGGAGAGGGCGGCGCCTACGCGGCTCAGCACCTCGCGGTCGCCGCCTGGGTCATGGACAGAGTCCGTGAGAGCATCCCCGAGGCTGCGGAGGTGTCGTGGGAGCTGGTGTACCAGTCCCGTTCCGGCCCCGCATCGCAGCCGTGGCTCGAGCCTGACGTGTGCGACGTGATCGGCGAGCTCCCCGCACGCGGGCGCAAGGCCGTCGCGGTCGTCCCGGTCGGCTTCATGAGCGATCACATGGAGGTGCTCTGGGATCTCGACACCGAGGCGGCCGAGGCCGCCGAAGAGGCGGGGCTCGCCTTCACACGTACCCCGACGCCGGGTGTCGCGCCCTCGTTCGTCACCGGCATCGTCGATCTGATCGTGGAGCGCCTCGAGGGGCGCCCCAACGAGGAGCGACCGCACGTGACCTCTCTCCCCGGGGCGTTCGACGTCTGTCGTCCTGGCTGCTGCGAGAACGTGCGTGCGGGTTTCAAGCCGGCCGCCTCCGGCATCGCCCCGTGAGCATCCGCTGAGGGGCTGCGCTTCTAGGATGGATGCCATGCGCATCCACATCGCCACCGATCACGCCGGTCTCGACTTCTCGACGCAGCTGCAGGAGCACCTCCGCGGCGCCGGGCACGAGGTCGTCGATCATGGTCCGATCGAGTACGACGCGGTCGACGACTACCCCGCGTTCTGCATCCGCGCGGCCCAGGCCGTCGTGGCGGATCAGGCTGCGGGCGTCGAGACCCTCGGGGTCGTCTTCGGAGGATCGGGCAACGGCGAACAGATCGCGGCGAACAAGGTCGCGGGCGTGCGTGCCGCTCTGGTCTGGAACACTTCGACCGCCGAGCTCGCCCGCGAGCACAACGATGCGAACGTCATCTCGATCGGCGCGCGCCAGCACACGTTCGAAGAGGTCACCTCCTTCATCGACACGTTCATCGCGACCCCCTTCTCGCACGACGAGCGGCACGTGCGACGGATCGGTCAGATCGCGGACTTCGAGCGCGACGGCTCGCTGCTTCCGGACCCTCGGGCCTGACATGCCGGAGGGGCATTCCGTACATCGCATCGCACGGCAGTTCGACCGCAACTTCGTCGGCAAAGCGCTGAGCGCCTCGAGCCCCCAGGGGCGGTTCGCCGAGGGCGCCGCCGTCCTCGACGGGCGTGAAGCGCTGAGCGTGCAGGCCGTCGGCAAGCAGATGTTCCTCGAAGCGGAGGGCGACGTCTGGCTCCGGGTGCACCTGGGCCTCTACGGGGCCTGGGACTTCGCCGGCGACATCATCGTCGATTTGACCATCGCCGCCGCGAACGGACGCATGGGCCAAACGAACCAGCGGGGTACGATCATCGACGAGGAGCCGGTCGACGGCGCGGCGTCGGATGACGCGATCCTCGATGAGGCGGGTGAGAACTCGCTTTCGTCCATCGGCGCACCACGACGCACCCGCGTGCACGTCCGCATGTCGGAACAGACGAAGGGACTCGCCGATGAAGGGCTGGAGTGGCCGCCGCCGGTGGTGGGTCAGGTGCGTCTGCGGCTGATGACCGACATCACCGCGGCCGACCTGCGCGGACCCACGGCGTGCGTGCTGCAGACCCCGGAGGAGATGCTGGCGAGTGTCGCCAAGCTCGGCCCCGATCCGCTCGTGGGCGATCCGGTGGAGAACGAGGCGCGGTTCGTCCGCGCCGTACGCCGGAAGCCGACCGCGATAGCGCTGCTCCTGATGGACCAGGCCGTCGTCAGCGGCATCGGCAACGTGTACCGCGCCGAGATGCTCTTCCGTCAGCGACTGAACCCGCACACGCCTGGGCGTGAGGTTCCGGAGGACGTGGTGCGTGCGCTCTGGCACGACTGGGTGCGTCTGCTCCCCATCGGCGTCGAGACAGGTCAGATGATGACCATGGACGACCTCTCCGCCGCGCAGTATCGCGCAGCGATGGCGAACCGCGACGATCGGCACTGGGTCTACCACCGGGCGGGCCTGCCCTGTCGGATCTGCGGCACCGAGATCGCACTCGAGGAGATCGGCGCGCGAAAGCTCTACTGGTGTCCGCGCTGCCAGGCGTGAGCCGTCGACCGTAGGCTGGGAGGATGCGTCAGAATCCCAGTTTCACGCTTGCGGACGTTCAGGAGATCCGTCGTGTCATCGATGGCAATCCGTGGGCGACGATCGTGAGCGACGGCCCTGAGGGCCTCGTGTCTTCGCACTATGCGGTGCTGCTCGACGACGGGAGGGACGATCTCACGATCGTGGGCCACGTCGGACGCCCCGATGACCGGATCCACGGCATGGGCGAGCGCGAACTGCTCGTCGTCCTTCAGGGGCCTCACGGCTACATCTCGCCGGGGTGGTACGGCGACGTCCAGGCCGTGCCGACGTGGAACTACACCGCCGTGCACCTCGCCGGGGTCCCCGAGATCCTGAGCGATGAGGAGAACCTCCGTGTGCTGGACCGGCTCGTCGACCGGTTCGAGGCGCGGATGCCGGATCCGCGCCGGATGTGGGAGCGTCCGAACGATCCCGCGTTCATCGAGCGGCTGGCCGCCGGCACCGTCGGATTCCGCCTCACACCGACGCGCGTCGTCGCCAAGCGCAAGCTCAGCCAGAACAAGGACGCCGAGACGATCGAGGCGGTGATCGCGCATCTCGAGGGCGACGGGCCGTACGCACAGCCCGAACTCGCCGCCGACATGAGGCGCGCGCATCAGGCCCGTCTCGGAGCGGCCGGATGAGCGGCGTCGGATCCCGGATCGGCACCGTCGCGAACGTGCGCATCGCGGGCCCCGGCAGTGAGTTCCTGATCGACGACGAGCCGGTCGACATCTTCCTCGACGACGGGCTGATCGCGGACATCGCGCCGGCAGGAGCGCTGGGCACGTCCGGCGAGGTCCTCGACGGACACGGGGCCTGGGCGGTCCCCGGCCTGTGGGACAACCACGTGCACACGGTGCAGTGGGCGCTCGCGACCGAACGCGTCGCGCTCGGAGGGGCATCGTCCGCGGCGGAGGCCGCATCGATCATGGCGGCCGCCGCGCCTCTGCCCGACGGTCGCAAGGTCGGCAGCGGTTTTCGCGATGCGCTGTGGCCGGACGCTCCCGAACTCGCGCTGCTCGACCGCGCCACCGGCACCGTGCCGACATACCTGATCAACGCCGATGTGCACAGCACCTGGCTGAACTCCGCCGCGCTGCGGCTCGAGGGGTTCTCGAGCCCTGACGGGATGCTGCGCGAGCAGGACGCGTTCGAGATCTCGCGACGGCTGAACGCCGTCGAGCCGCTTCGCGCCGACATCGCCGTCCGAGCGGCGGGTGAGCGCGCGGCATCGCGAGGGGTTGTCGGACTCGTCGACTTCGACATGGCCTGGAATGCCGAGGCCTGGTCACGGCGCGTCGCCGCAGGGTTCGCCGCACACAGGGTGGATTTCGCGATCTACCCCTCCGACCTGACACGGGCGATCGCCGAGGGACTGCGATCCGGTGACCCGCATGAGCACTCGGAGACGCCGGAGGCCGCTCGCGGGCTGATCAGCGTGGGACCGCTGAAGGTCATCAGCGACGGATCGCTGGGGACTCGGACGGCCGCATGTTCGCACCCCTATCCCGGAGATCCGGAGAACTTCGGAGTGCTCACGGTCCCGCCCGCCGAGCTCACCGAACTCCTCACCGCCGCGACCGGGGGCGGTCTCGGCGTCGCCGTGCACGCGATCGGAGACCGCGCGGTCACCGCAGCCCTCGACGCCTTCACCCTCTCCGGTGCCGCCGGCACCATCGAGCATGCACAGCTCGTGCGCCACGCGGATCTCGCCCGCTTCGGTCGCCTCGGGCTGATCGCGAGTGTGCAGCCTCAGCACGCTCTCGACGACCGAGATCTCGTCGGCACGCACTGGGCCGGGCAGACGTCAGTGGGCTACCCGCTCAGAGCCCTCCGCGACGCCGGGGTCGAGCTCCGGTTCGGATCCGATGCCCCCGTCGCCCCGCTGGATCCGTGGCAGGCGATCGCCGCTGCGGTCACTCGCACCGATGACGATCGCGCCGCGTGGCATCCGGAGGAGCGACTCACTCGTGCGCAGGCGCTCCAGGCCAGCGTCCGCACCACCCTGCGCCCTGGACAGCTCGCCGACATCGCCCTCTGCGGCGTCGATCCGCTGCAGGCCTCGGGTGCGGATCTGCGCGCCATGCCGGTCATCGCGACGCTCGTGGCCGGCCGCGTCACGCACGGCGCCTGAGACTCCCGGACACGAGAGAGGGCACTCGGACGCGAAAGAGGGCACCGGGATGACCCCGGTGCCCTCGTCGATACGTCTGGTGATCAGGCGGCGATGTGCGACACGAGGAACCAGCGGTCCTTCTCGAGTCCGCGCATGACCTCGATCGCGACGTCCTGGCTGGTGAGGTCGACCTCGTCGAGACCGTCGATCGCGGCCTTCACATCGACGAGGATCGCGTCGATGTCGGCGATGACGGCGCGCACGAGCTCGTCGGACTGCGTGAAGCCTGCAGGAACCGAGGTGGCTCCGGCCTTGGCGGCGACGGCGCTGACGCGGGCGTCGATCGGGAGCCCCAGGGCGACGATCCGCTCGGCCGCGGTGTCCGCGAAGTCACCGGCGTGGGCGACGATCGTGTCGAGCAGCTCGTGCACGCCGACGAAGTTCGCGCCGCGAACGTGCCAGTGGGCCTGCTTGCCGTTGACCGTCAGTGCCTGCAGTCCCAGGACGACGGGGGAGAGGAACTGAGCCGCTGCGGCTGCCACGGTCGGGTCGCTGGCGGTGGTGGGAACGGTCTGTACCTTGCTCATGCTGTGCTCCTCTGAAGTGCTCTTCTCGTACCTGATGAAGACAACGCTACTCATCTGAAAACATTCCGCAAGCAAGCGAAGGCTCGGCTTAGTGCCCCGGAAACACGCGGTATTCCTGGGATGTGAGGGTAGTCTCCCCTCATGGTCATCGCACGTGGAGCATCCGTTCTCGCACTTCCGGGAAAGGAGCCCTCGATCGCTCAGGACGTCTTCGTCGCCGACGGTGCGCGCATCGTCGGACAGGTCTCGCTGGCCGCAGGCTCGAGCGTCTGGTACAACGCCGTGCTGCGCGCGGACTCCGCCTCCATCACCGTCGGTGCCCGGAGCAACCTGCAGGACAACGTCTCGGTCCACGTCGACGCCGACCATCCCGTGCTCCTGGGAGCGGACGTGTCGATCGGACACAATGCCGTCGTGCACGGCTGCACGATCGGCGACGGCTCGCTCGTCGGCATGGGCGCCGTGGTGCTCAGTGGCGCGGTCATCGGCGCAGGGTGCCTCGTGGCGGGCGGTGCCGTCGTCCTCGGCGGCACTCAGGTGCCCGACGGATCCCTGGTCGCGGGGATACCAGCCACGGTGCGCAGACCCCTCACCGACGACGAGAGGGTGGGACTCCGCGACAACGCCGATGCCTATCTCCGCCACGTGCGCGCGCACATCGAGGCCACACCGGTCTGACTCCATCGGCCCGCTAGGCTGGTCTGCGCGGGGCGGTGGCCAAGCTGGTTAAGGCAGTGGGCTCATAACCCAACGATCGCGGGTTCAAGTCCCGCCCGCCCTACTCCCGCACGACTGCTGACGCGACCATGCCTGCATCGCTCGCCTCTCGTGCCGCGCGCTCGACGGGCGCGAACACGAGTGCGAGGCCCGCGACCAGACCACCGAGACCGCCGAAGACCATGTCGCCGATCGTGTCCTGATACGTCACGAAGATCTCGTCGCTCAGATACGTCAGGCCCAGCCACTCGACCATCTCCCACATCGCGCTGAGCGCCAGCGCGATCAGGGGGAGAAGGACGAGCGGGGTACGAGCCGACACCGCGTCGCCGCGGGTGATCGGCGCGATCCGGGCGCGCGTGAGCACGACGGCGGCGATGACCGCGAGCACGCCGGTGCAGGCGAAATGCAGCAGCAGATCCCATCCGGGGACGCTGCGGTACAGATCGAACACGTTGCTCCACGCCGCCGCGAGGACGAGCACGCACGTGGTCAGATCGAACCATCCGCGCAGGCCCAGCATCCGTGGCAGCATCAGGGCGGGGAGGGCGAGCGCGGTGATCCCGACGTCCGTCGGCGCGAGCACGATCGCCGCGACACCGACCGCGACCACTCCGATGACACGGAGGGCGTCCGCCGCCCATTCCGCGGCGGTGCGGGGAGGACGCAGGAAGTCCTCTCTGAGAGTCATCGGCCATCCTTCACGATCGTGAGCAGACTCTGCACCGGCAGGTGATCCGAGGGGCGGATGCCGTCGAACGATCGGTCGTTCATGGCGGCCTCCCGCACGTGGATGCCGGGAGTGACGAGGATCCGGTCGATGCGGCGTCCTCCGGCGCGGGCAGGTCGATACCCCGGGCACGTGCCCCACTCGGGGGTCAGCCGCGTCTCCGCCTCGCTCCAGCTGTCCGCCAGCCCTCCCGCGATCAGAGCCCGCACGGCCGACGACCCGTCCCCGGCGTTCAGGTCACCCATCACGAGGGCCGGCGCGGTGCTGCGGGCGACGAGCGCCACGACGGCGCGCGCGGAGTGCGCACGCGAGGCGCGGGAGAGGTGATCGAGGTGGGTGTTCACGACCAGCAGAGACAGGCCGGTGGCGACATCCGTGAACTCCGCGGCCACGAGGATCCGGGGGATCAGGTTGCCCCAGCCGATCGATCCCGGCATGCTGGGCGTGTCCGAGAGCGCCTGCTGGGTCCACGACCTCAGCGTCACCCGCGAGGTGTCGTAGAGGATCGGAGTGCCCTCGCCGTCGCCGTGTCTCCCGCGACCTCGACCGAGCGACCGGTACCGCGGGCCCAGCGCCTCTCGGACGACGCGCAGCGCCTGGGGCCGCACCTCCTGCAGCCCCAGGATCGTCGGGCCCTCCGCTTCGAGCAGCGCCGCGACGGCCGGGGCGCGCCGGCCCCACCGGTCTGCTCGGCGGACCAGGGGACTGTCCATCGCGCGACGGATGTTGAAGGACATCACGTGGAGGTCCGGAGCCGACGCGGGCCCCATGACCGCAGGAGTGCTCATGCGAGCACCCGCCGCGCCGCACGTCGGCGCAGACTCTCCGTGACAAGACGTCGCCACCGTCGCGGAGGGAAGTCGTGGGGCCAATGCACGACGACGCTGCGATACCCCCGGTGCACCCGACGGCCGAACCGGCCATCGGTGAACGGTCGCATCGACATCCCCATACGGCCCTCCGGCAGCATGCCGATGCGGTGCCCCCTGCCGAGATGGAAAGCGAGGTCGAGGTCGTCGTGCAGCTCGGGGTCGTCGCGATGCACTTCGCCGCGCACGGACTCCCATGCCTCGCGGCGGAATGCCAGGTTGGAGCCGAACAGCGGCGGATGCCCGAGCGTGAGGCCCAGCAGCGCGCGATACGCACCGAGGTAGAGCAGCTCCAACGGCGTGCGGAGCGCGGCCGGCCCGTCGGTGAACCGCGCTCGACCGGTGAACGCGGCGATGTCCGCGTCCGCGGCGAACGCGCCGACGACCGCTCGCACCCATCCAGGCTCCGGCACGCAGTCCGCGTCGAGACGGAGGATGAGATCGCCGCGGGCGGCGTCGTAGCCGGCGGACGCCGCAGCCGGGATCCCGGGATCATCGCAGCGCACGACACGCGCCCCCGCGGCTCTGGCGCGATCGGCCGAGTCGTCGGAGGAGCCGTTGTCGACGACGATGATCTCGTCGACCGGTCGATCCTGAGCGGCGAGCGCCGACAGGCAGCGCGTCAGCAGCGCCGCATCGTCCTTCACGGGGATGACCACCGAGACCGCCGGCTCGCCTCGCGATACGACTGTGACGGTCCCGTGCCGTGCGGCGTCGGAACGGCACACGGCCTCGCCATCCCCTCGGGTACCCGTCATACCGATCGTCCTGTCATCGCCTACAGTCTGACACCGTGGCCGCGGCGCGGCGAGGGACTTGACAGTGGATGAGGGTCACGGCACACGCCGGTGTGTCAGACGCCACGGCACACGCCGGTGTGTCAGACGCTCAACGCGTCCTCGGGCGGATCGAGCAGCTCGTCGACGAGCATCACGCCGCCGGTCGAGTTCGCCGAGTGGGCGAGTGCCTCGATCCACCGGCGGCTCAGTGACGTGGCCTCCGCCTCGTCGAAGACGAAACGGAGGGGGATCGAGGGGTGCAGCCACACCGTGGAGCGACCCTGAGGCTGGTCGTCGGGGTGTCGCCAGGTGAGGGTGAAGCTCTCGTTGCGGCGCAGCTTCGTCGCGATGACGACCTTGAGATGCGCGAGCGGGCGGTCGTCGATCCGGATCGGGTCCGATCCGCCGTAGTAGAGGTAACCCATGGTCGAGAATCTATTCGCCCGCGACTCGAGTGTCCCGGCACGTGGCCTCCCTGCGCGCGGTTCGCGAACAGGTCGTGCGCGAACTGTCATCGGCCGTGCATGGCGACCGTCTGCGAGGGCAGCACTCCGAAGCTCTCCCGATAGGCCGTGGCGAAGCGCGACGGGTGCGAGAATCCCCATCGACGGGCGACCGCGGACACGGTCGACGGAGCCCCCGACCGCAGCTCGCGGTGGGCACCGTCGAGACGCGCCTGGCGCAGGCGTTCGGCCGGCGTGGTGTCGAGCGCACGGCGGAAGGCGTACTGGAGTCCCCTCGTCGAGATGTGCACGGCCGTCGCCACATCGTCGACGGTGATGGGTCGGTGCGCGTTCTCGGCGATGAACTCGAGCGCACGACGCACCGTGACGGGTGCCGGCGACGTCTGCGCCGACCGCTGACGTCGTGGCGCACCAGCGATCGAGAACGTGGCGAGCGTCGCCGCGGCCGCGTGACGATCGAGCTCCGCACGCAGCAGCTCGTCGTGATCGTCGAGCTCCGCCAGGCTGCGCTCGAGGTAGGTGAACATCCGATCCCAGGCCGCCGCCAGCGAGGCCGACCGGGGCGAGAGGTCCGATGCGTGCAGAGAGAGCGTGTCGTCGCCGCTGATCGTGCGGGCGAGTCGCTGCAATGACGTGGGTTCGAACACGACGGCGCTGACCCGCGCTCCGCGCTCCCAGTGAGAGTGGACTCGGGCGCCGTCGCTGATCCACGGACGACTCGCATCGAGGTCGGCCCGGTCGGAGCGGATGCGCACGGCAGGGCCCTCGATCCGGCAGACGAGGAACTGATTCTCGGGCTGAACGGTCGAGCGCACCTCCGCGGCGAGGTCGTAGCGGACCACGCTCGCGCCGGTCAGATCTGCCGAATGCCAGTCGAAGAAGAAGCGCTGACGGTCGACGTCGTGGAGCACGGCTGACGGGACGTACTGCTTCCAGGTGCTCTCGACACGGGTGGCGTCATCGGTGCGCAGGCGCATGCGGATCCACCTCCTCCGCATCGCGGCGTGCCCGCACGGGCCACTCGCCGTCGAGCCTGTCGTCAGGATCGAGTCGACCGATCCGGATGAAGTACTCCGTGAGGCTCGCGGCCTGGGAGCGCGCCCATCCGATCTGTCGTGTGTGCAACTCGTCGAGCGTGTCGGGGAGGACGAACTGGCGGGCCAGAGCCTGGGCGACGCGACCTGCGGCGACCGCATCCGCCGACGCCTGATGCGCATCGTCGAGGGGCACCGCGTACAGCGCGGCGACGACCTCGAGCGTGCGCTTGCCCGGTCGGTACCTGTCGTACGCCTTGTCGATGACGAGCGGGTCGATCACGGGTGCGGGGTCCTCGAGCGGAAGCACCCCGTGTCGACGGGCCTCGTGTGCCAGCAGCGAGAAGTCGTACGCCGCGTTGTAGGCGACGATGGGAACGCCCTGCGACAACAGCGACCGCAGGGCTCCCGTGACCTGCGCGACCACCTCGGCGACGGGCCTGCCCAGGCGGCGGGCGTGCTCGGTGGTGACGCCGTGGACGGCGGTGGCGCCGTCGGGGATGGGGATCCCGGGGTCTGCGAGCCAGTCCCTCGCGGCGATCTCGCGCCCGTCCGCGTCGAGGAGGCCGACGTGCGCGGTGACGACCCTGTCGTTCTCGACGTCGACACCCGTCGTCTCCAGATCGAACACGCCCACGCGGGTGATCCAATGGGGGAGGGACGAGACCTGAGGCATGCTTTCACCGTAGATCCGGTCTCCGACATCCGCGCGGAGGGACACGGGATGCCGCTCCCGGCCTCCGTACACTGGACGCATGCCCGTGCCCTCGCCGTATGCCGACCGCCTCAGCCGACTTCCGGTCGAACGTCACGAGGTGGAGGTGCGCGGGGGCACGACGGCCTACTGGACGTACGGTCCTGCCGACGCCGCGACGACGATCGTCGCCGTGCACGGCTTCCGCGGGGAGCACCACGGTCTCGAGCCCGTCCTCGCGTATCTCCCCGAGGTCCGTGTGATCGCTCCGGATCTCCCGGGGTTCGGGGAGACGGTTCCGGTGAGCGGGCGCACGTACGATCTCGACGAGTATGTCGGATGGCTGCGCGAGTTCTCGGACGCGGTCGCGCCCGGCGCCGTGATCCTCGGCCATTCCTTCGGCTCCATCGTCGCCGCTGCTGCGGTGGCGGGCGGCCTGGAGACGCCGAAGCTGATCCTGGTCAACCCGATCGGCGCTCCGGCCCTGGAGGGGCCGAAGGGGATCATGACCCGCCTCGCGGTGCTCTACTACGCCCTGGGTGCGCGGCTTCCGGAGAAGCTGGGCACCGCGCTGCTGCGCAACAGGGCGGTCGTCAGAGTGATGAGCGTCACGATGGCGAAGACCTCGGATCGGGGTCTGCGCCGCTTCATCCACGACCAGCACGACACCTACTTCTCACGCTTCGCCGACCGCGATGTGCTGCGCGACGCATTCGTCACCAGCGTGTCGCACGACGTCAGCGAGTTCGCGTCGGAGATCGCCACCCCCACACTGCTGATCGCCGCCCAGCGCGACGACATCACCCCGATCGAGGTCGAGCGTGAGCTGGCCACCCGCTTCGACGAGGCGACCCTCGTCGAGATCGCGCACGTCGGACACCTGATCCACTACGAGACGCCGGCCGAAGCGGCGGGCGCCGTCCGCCGCTTCCTCAGGATTCCCGTCGCGCGAGGCCGATGAGACCGGCGACCCGGAACGGGATCACCTCGCCCATCGCCAGTGAGGTCTCGGTGCGCTCGACGCCCTCGATCGACAGGATGCGTGCGTCGGTGTCGAACAGATGCCGCGCGTCGCGGCAGGCGACGCGTGCGAGCAGGTCGATCGATCCGCTGAGCCCGTGCGCCTGCACCACCTCGGGGATCCGCGCGAGCTCCGTGATGATGCGGGGGAGCTCGGTCTGCCGCACGCCGATGCTCACGAACGCCTGCAGCGGGAACCCCAGGACGTCCGTCGAGAACGAGCGCTCGTAGGACTGGAAGATGCCCGTCTGCTCCAGCCTCGCCATGCGCGCCTGGATGGTGTTCCGTGAGAGCCCGAGGTTCTCGGCGAGGGCGACGATGGTGACCCTCGGGTCATCCGCGAGTGCGGCGAGCAGTTCGAGATCTATGCGGTCGAGTCCAGCCATAGTGCCAAACCATAGCAGGGCAGGTCGGGCCGATATTTGGCAACATGCTCAAGCCGATCCCCATTGCTTGAGCGAGGTGATGAGCGGACGTACGCTCGAGTGAACCGGCGATGAGGCCGGGGCTGCGCGGAGAACCCGAGCCGGCGGCCACGAACCCAGGAGGACGACGATGTCACCGCAGGTCACCCCGATCGCCGACACCGCGCAGGATCTCGAGCTCACCGAGCGCATGATCGCGCCGGACGGTCAGCGCGTCGCGAACCCCCGACTCGACGCCTTCGTCGACGACGTCGACGCCGAGCAGCTGCGCGCGCTGCACCGCGACATGGTCATCCTCCGCCGCATCGACGCGGAGGGCGTCGCGCTGCAGCGGCAGGGCCAGCTGGGGCTGTGGGCTCCGTGTCAGGGCCAGGAGGCCACGCAGATCGGCACGGCGCGCGCGCTGGCCGCGAGGGACTACGTGTTCCCCAGCTACCGCGAGACGGGCGTGATCTACGCGCGCGGTGCGAAGCCCGGCGACTACGTGCGGATGTGGCGCGGGGAGGAAGGCGCAGGGCACGACCCGGACGCTCTGCGCGTCGCACCTCTGCAGATCATCATCGGCGCCCAGACTCTGCATGCGGTGGGCTACGGCCTCGGCATCCTCCATGACGAGGCCGACGAGGTGGCGGTCACCTACTTCGGCGATGGAGCGACCAGCCAGGGCGATGTGAACGAGGCGATGATCTTCGCGGCGTCCTACGGGGCGCCCGTCGTGTTCGTCTGCCAGAACAACCACTGGGCGATCTCGGAGCCGGTGAGCGTGCAGTCCGCGTATCCGATCGCGGGTCGCGCGCCGGGGTTCGGCATCCCGAGCGTGCGCGTCGACGGCAACGACGTGCTCGCCTGCATGGCGGCGATGCGGTGGGCGCTGGCCCACGCACGGGCAGGCAAGGGGCCCGCGTACATCGAGGCCGTGACCTACCGGATGGGCCCCCACACGACCGCAGACGACCCGACCCGCTATCGCCCGCAGGCGGAGCTCGACGACTGGCGGCGTCGCGACCCCATCTCCCGTCTGGAGGAGCACCTGCGCGATCTCGGGGAACTCGGTGACGACCACGTGGCCGCGACCCAGGCGGCCGCCGACGAGATCGCGCGCGAGATGCGCGCGGAGTGCCTCGGCATGGTGACGCGTCCGCCGCTCGCCATGTTCGACGGTGTCTACGCCGAGCCGCACTCGGGCCTCGATCGTCAGCGCGACGAGTATGCGGCTCACCTCGCGTCGTTCGAGGGGGAGGCGTGACCATGGCCGCGACGGAGATGACCCTCGGGAAGGCGCTGGGCGCGGGACTGCGACAGGCCATGCGCGACGACGACAGGGTCGTGCTGCTCGGGGAGGACATCGGCAAGCTCGGAGGAGTCTTCCGCATCACCGACGGACTGCTCGACGAGTTCGGCGCGAAGCGGGTCATCGACACCCCACTGGCCGAATCAGGCATCGTCGGCATGGCCGTGGGACTCGCGTTCCGCGGCTATCGCCCGGTGGTCGAGATCCAGTTCGACGGTTTCGTCTATCCCGCGTTCGATCAGATCGTGGCCCAGGTCGCCAAGCTGCACTACCGCACGCAGGGGCGTGTCCGGATGCCCATCACCATCCGCATCCCGTGGGCCGGGGGGATCGGTGCCGCCGAGCATCACTCGGAGTCGCCGGAAGCCTACTTCGTGCACACCGCAGGGCTCAGGGTGATCGCCGTGTCGAACCCCGAGGATGCCTACCGCAGCCTGCGCCAGGCGATCGCGTCCGACGACCCGGTGATCTTCTTCGAGCCCAAGCGGCTCTACCACCACAAGGGGCAGGTCGATCTCGACGCACCGCTCGCCGATGCCGCGCCGATGGGCCTCGCCCGCGTCGTGCGCCCGGGGACGGATGCCACGCTCATCACCTACGGTGCGATGGTGACCACGGCGCTGCAGGCCGCCGAGGCCGCGGAGGACGAGGGGATCTCGCTCGAGGTCGTCGATCTCCGCTCCCTGTCGCCGGTCGACTACGGCACCGTCGCGGCGTCGGTCCGCAAGACCGGCCGCGTCGTCGTCGCGCATGAGGCGTCCCGCGAGGCCGGGGTGGCGGCGGAGGTCATCGCCAGCATCACCGAGCGGTGCTTCGAGTACCTCGAATCCGCACCGCTGCGGGTCACGGGACACGATGTCCCCTACCCGCCGGCCAAGCTCGAGAAGTACCATCTTCCGGATCTCGACCGACTGCTGGATGCGGTGGACCGGGTGCTGGACCGCCCGCACAGCCTGACGGGAGCGGACGCATGATCGCGGAGTTCCGACTGCCCGACCTCGGCGAAGGTCTCGCCGAGGCGGAGGTGGTGCAGTGGCTGGTCGCGCCGGGCGACGAGGTGGCACTGAATCAGACACTGGCCGAGGTCGAGACCGCGAAGGCCGTGGTCGAGCTGCCCTCGCCCTACGAGGGCAGGGTGACCGTGCTGCACGCGGAGGCGGGCGAGACCGTGCCGGTGGGTGCGCCCCTCATCGCGTTCGACGTCGCGGGATCCGACGAGGCCCCGGGTGCGCAGACCCCGTCCGAGGAGGCACGGGGGGAGGAGAAGGCGCAGCCGAACCTCGTCGGATACGGCGCCGCGCCCTCGTCCGCGGGCCGACCCGCCCGTCGGGCCCGCCGTGCCGCGGCGACACACCGAGCCGTGGACACCGCCGTCCTGGAAGCGGCTCCGCACGACGCAGCTCCTCGCGCGAGCGTGGAGACGACGGTCGAGCGTCCTCGATCGACGCCGCCGGTGAGGGCGTATGCCAAGCGCCTCGGCGTCGATCTCGCTCTGGTCGCCGCGGTCGTGGGAGATCGTGTGATCACCCGCGACGACATCGAGGACTACGAGCGGCGCGTCGGGGGCACCGCTCCCGACGTCGCGGGCGTCGCGGTGATCGAGGACATCGTTCCTCCTGCGTCGACCCTGCACGAGGGGCGACGCGAGACGCGCGTGCCCATCCGAGGTGTGCGCAAGCACACCGCGGCCGCCATGGTCGAGAGCGCTTTCACGGCGCCCCATGTCACGGTCTTCCACACCGTCGACGTCACCGCGACCATGGAGCTGCTGTCGACCTTCAAAGAGGATCGCGCATTGGCCGGTCATCGGATCGGCCCGCTCTCCGTCGTCGCCAAGGCCGTCTGCCTCGCCTTGGGGAGGGCCCCGGAGCTGAACGCACGGTGGGACGCGGAGTCCGGCGAGATCATTCGCTACGACTACGTCGATCTCGGTATCGCCGCAGCGACGGAGCGCGGACTGATCGTGCCCCACATCCGCGACGCGCAGACGCTCACTCTCCTCGAGCTGGCCGATGCGCTGGGTTCTCTCGCATCGACCGCCCGATCCGGCAGGACCTCGCCGGCCGAACTCCTCGGCGGCACCTTCTCGATCTCCAACATCGGGGTCTTCGGTGTGGATGCGGGGACGCCGATCCTTCCCCCGGGGCAGTCCGGCATCCTCGCTGTCGGGGCCGTCCGGCGTCAGCCCTGGGAGTACCGGGGCGAGATCGCACTGCGCCAGATGATGACGCTGAGCCTGTCGTTCGACCACCGGCTGGTGGACGGCGCCGAGGGGGCGCGCTTCCTTCGCGACGTCGCCGACGTCCTGGAGCAGCCGGGGCGGGCGATGCTGCTCAGGTGACCGCGCGCAGCGCCGATTCCGCCATCGCGGCCAGCACGGCCGCGGTGGCGGAGCGCTGTCTGGCGGCCGCCCTGGTGCTGTGCGGCGTCGAGTTGATGAGCCCGAAGCACGCCTGCACCCGCAGTCGTCTCTCGTCCGCGTCGGCGTCGATGAGGGGGGAGAGGGTCTCGATCCACAGCTCGATGTAGGCGCGCTGCAGGCGCCGGACCTCTGCGTGGTCGCGCGCATCGAGATGCGCCACATCCCGGTCCTGCACGCGGATCACATCCGCATGGCCGAGGGCGAACTCCACGTGGAACTCGATCAGCGCACGCATCCGCTCCTCGGGCGTCGCACCCTCCGCCGCCACGCGCGATCCGCCGTCGACGAGGTCGACGCTGACCTTCACCAGCACGGCTCCGAGGAGCGACTGCTTGCCCGCGAAGTGACGGTAGACGGCCGGGCCGGATACGCCGACCGCCGCCCCGATGTCCTCGAGGCTCACGCCGTTGTACCCGCTCCGGGCGAACAGCCGGGCGGCCTCGCGGAGGATCGCGTCCGAGCGCTCTGCCTTGGCGCGATCGCGCGCGGTGACGGGGCTTGTCATCTCAGTTAATCCTCGCTAACCTGATGTCATCGGTTAGTGCACACTAACCGAGAATGCATGACGTGCGCCAGGGCGATGTCGCCGGCGCACCGTGGGTCGAGGAGGACGTCACGATGCCCGCAACCCAGCAGGAGCTCGCTGCGGAGCTGCGCCGGCGGCTGACGTCGGCCGCGCAGGGCGGCCCGGAGCAGTCCAGACAGAGGCACCTCGCGCGAGGCAAGCTGCTGCCGCGAGACCGCGTCGCGCGGCTGCTCGACGAGGGCAGCCCCTTCCTCGAGATCTCCCCGCTGGCCGCCGAGGGGCTGTACGGGGGAGAAGCGCCCGCGGCGGGCGTCATCGCAGGGATCGGGCTCGTGCACGGACGTCACGTGATGGTGGTGTGCAACGACGCGACCGTCAAGGGGGGAACCTACCTCCCGCTCACGGTCAAGAAGCACCTGCGTGCGCAGGAGATCGCCCTCGAGAATCTGTTGCCGTGCCTGTACCTGGTGGACTCGGGCGGAGCGTTCCTGCCGAAGCAGGACGAGGTGTTCCCCGATCGGGAGCACTTCGGCCGCATCTTCTACAACCAGGCGCGGATGTCGGCCGCGGGCATCCCTCAGTTGGCCGCGGTGCTCGGTTCGTGCACGGCGGGCGGTGCATACGTGCCGGCGATGAGCGACGAGACCGTCATCGTGCGCGATCAGGGCACCATCTTCCTCGGCGGGCCCCCGTTGGTGAAGGCCGCGATCGGAGAGATCGTGTCGGCCGAGGAGCTCGGCGGCGGTGAGATGCACGCCAGGCGCAGCGGCGTGGTCGATCACCTCGCAGAGGACGACGAGCACGCGCTCGAGATCCTCCGCGACATCGTGGACACCCTGCCGGCCCCCGGTGACCCGGCCTGGGAGGTGCGCGAGAGCCACGCTCCCGCCGAGGCGGGTTCGCTGTACGACGTCGTGCCGGTCGACGTGAACGCGGCGTACGACGTGCACGAGGTGATCGACCGCCTCGTCGACGGCGACTCGTTCCACGAGTTCAAGGCCGAATACGCCACGACGTTGATCACCGGCTTCGCGCGTCTGCACGGACACCCGATCGGGATCGTCGCGAACAACGGCGTCCTCTTCAGCGAATCGGCGCTCAAGGGCGCGCACTTCATCGAACTGTGCGATCAGCGCGGCATCCCGCTGCTGTTCCTGCAGAACATCACCGGCTTCATGGTCGGATCCGATGCCGAGGCCGGCGGGATCGCGAAGGACGGAGCCAAGATGGTCACCGCGGTGGCGAGCACCCGGGTGCCCAAGCTCACGGTGATCATCGGGGGCTCGTTCGGCGCCGGGAACTATTCGATGTGCGGCCGCGCGTACTCCCCGAGATTCCTGTGGACCTGGCCCGCCAGCCGGATCTCCGTCATGGGCGGTGCGCAGGCGGCCTCCGTCCTCGGCACGGTGAAAGAGGACCAGCTCGCCGCGAGGGGGGAGATTTGGGACGAGGGCGAGCGCGCCGCGTTCGAGCGTCCGATCCGAGAGACGTACGAGACCCAGGGCGAGCCGTACTACGCGACCGCCCGGCTCTGGGACGACGGCATCATCGACCCGGCCGAGACCCGCGACCGTCTGGGGCTCGCCCTCGACGTCATCGCCCGCAGCCCGCTGCCCGAGCCCCGCTTCGGCCTGTTCCGGATGTGATCGACATGACCACCATGCACAACACCACAGAAGACCCGTCCTTCGAGACCGTGCTCGTCGCCAATCGTGGCGAGATCGCCCGACGGATCATCCGCACGCTCCGGCGGCTCGGCATCCACAGCGTCGCGGTGTACAGCGATGCGGACGCCGATGCTCCGCACGTGCACGAGGCGGACGAGGCGGTGCGGATCGGGGCCGCACCCGCGGCCGATTCGTATCTCGACATCGACGCCGTGATCGGCGCAGCACGGCGCACCGGCGCACAGGCGATCCACCCCGGCTACGGCTTCCTCTCCGAGAGCGTCGGCCTCGCCGACGCGTGCGCCGAGAGCGGCATCGTCTTCATCGGGCCGTCGACGCATGCTCTGCAGATCATGGGAGACAAGGCTAAGGCCCGCGACCACGTGATGCGCTCCGGGGTTCCTGTGGTGCCGGGATTCGACGCCCGAGGCCTCTCGGACGCCGAGATCGCCGACGAGGCCGGCTCGGTCGGATTCCCCCTGCTCGTCAAGCCCAGCGCCGGCGGTGGGGGCAAGGGCATGGAGGTCGTGGCCGACGCCGCGGCGCTGCCCGCTGCTCTGGCGTCGGCGCGGCGTGTCGCGGCGTCCGCATTCGGAGATGACGCGCTGATCCTGGAACGACTCATCGGCCGTCCCCGCCACATCGAGGTGCAGGTCTTCGGCGACACCCATGGCACGGTGATCGCGCTCGGCGAGCGCGAGTGCACTCTGCAGCGCCGCCATCAGAAGGTCATCGAGGAGGCGCCGTCGGCCGGCATCCCCGATCCGACGAGGGAGAGGCTGCTCGAGGCTGCCGTCCAGGCGGCGCGCAGCGTCTCATACGTGGGCGCGGGAACGGTGGAGTTCCTCATCGATGCCGACCGGCCCGACGAGGTCTTCTTCATCGAGATGAACACCCGGCTGCAGGTCGAACATCCCGTCACCGAGGAGGTGACGGGGCTGGATCTCGTCGCCCTTCAACTGCGGGTCGCGGCAGGTGGACGGCTCGACCCGCCGCCCGCCGTGCGCGGGCACGCGGTCGAGGCCCGGGTGTACGCGGAGTCGCCGGAGCGCGGCTTCCTTCCCTCGACAGGACGGATCCTGCTGTTCGCGCCGCCGGAAGGCGTGCGAGTCGACGCCGCGGTGCAGACGGGAAGCGAGGTCACCGGCTTCTACGATCCGATGATCGCGAAGGTCATCGCGGTCGCTCCTGACCGCGCCACCGCCCTTCGGCGCCTCGACGAGGCTCTGCGGACGACGATCGTGCTGGGCGTCGACACCAACATCGCGTTCCTGCGTCGTCTGTGCCGGGATGAGCGGGTCGTCGCCGGAGACCTCGACACCGGGCTCATCGAGACGCTGCTGCCGCTGTCCACCGAGGAGCCGACGCCGGCCATGCTCACGGCCGCGGGTGCGCTCGCGCTCGGATGCGAGGTGGAGCGGGGGCGCGACGCGGGCCTCTCCCGTCGGGCCGGCACCGTATGGCGCGACCTGAGCCGCACTGCGGTGCGGACCGTGTCGCTGCTCACCGACCAGGACGAGGTGCTGATCGCGCCTTCGCCCCATGGAGGAGCCGAGAGCGGCTCGGATCCGCGAGCTCCCGAGGGCTGCATCGCCTCGGCCGTCGACGACGACGGTGCGATCTGGGTGGGGGAGGACGGGCGTACCGCTCGCCTGCGGCCGATCTCGCGGCGTGACCGAATGCGGCGGAGGCTCGCCGCACGCGACGAGCGCACGGCATCCGCGGAGCCCGAGGCCCGTGCCCCGATGCCGGGCAGCGTGGTCGCGGTGCACGTGACCGAGGGGGCGTCGGTCGCAGCGGGAACCCCCTTGATCTCGATCGAGGCGATGAAGATGGAGCACCCGGTGACGGCGCCGCACGACGGAGTGGTGCGGCTGCTGGTGGGTGTGGGCGATCAGGTGCGGCGCGACCAGGCGGTCGCCCGAGTGACGACGGAGGAGAACCGATGAACGAACAGCTGACCGATGAGGAGCGCGAGCTCGCGGCGATGGTGCGCGATTTCGCCGACACCGTCGTCGCCCCGCAGGCCTACGAGGCGGACCGCACGCACACGCTCTCGATGGACGTGGTGGCCCAGATGGGCGACCTCGGTCTGTTCGGATTGCCCTTCCCCGAGGAGTACGGCGGTCAGGGCGGCGACTACATGGCGCTCGGCATCGCGATCGAGGCGCTGGGGCGCGTCGATCAGTCGATCGCGATCACCCTGGAGGCCGGCGTCAGCCTCGGTGCGATGCCCGTGTTCCGGTTCGGCACCGAGGAGCAGAAGCAGGAGCTCCTCCCCGATCTGCTCGCCGGCCGCGCCCTCGCGGGCTTCGGCCTGACCGAGCCCGAAGCCGGCAGTGATGCCGGGGCGACCAGGACCACCGCGCGCCGGGACGGCGACGACTGGGTGATCGACGGATCGAAGCAGTTCATCACGAACTCCGGCACTCCGATCACGCGATTCGTCACGGTCACCGCCGTCACGGGCACAGAGGGGGGACGCAAGCGGATATCGACGATCATCGTGCCGAACGGCACTCCCGGATTCACCGTCGAGGCGCCGTACGACAAGGTCGGCTGGAACGCCTCGGACACGCATCCGCTGACGTTCGACGGGGCGAGGGTGCCCGCGGCCAACCTCCTGGGCGCGGAAGGGAGCGGCTTCCGCAACTTCCTCAGCATCCTCGACGAAGGCCGCATCGCGATCGCCGCGCTCTCGACCGGTGCGGCCGAGGGATGCCTGGAGGCCTCGGTGGAGTACGCGAAGAGTCGCACGATCTTCGGCAGCGCCCTGAGCACCCGGCAGAACGCGCAGTTCACCCTCGCCCGGATGCGGGCCCGCGTGCACACCGCGCGACTCGCATGGCACCATGCCGCCCGACTCCGCGACGCGGGGAAGCCGTTCGCGGAGCAGGCCGCGATCGCCAAGCTCGTCGCGGGCGAGGCAGCGATGGACAATGCCAGGGACGCGACCCAGATCTTCGGCGGCAACGGCTTCATGAACGAGTTCCCGGTGGCGCGTCACTACCGCGACTCGAAGATCCTTGAGATCGGCGAGGGCACCACCGAGGTGCAGCTGCTGGTGATCGCCCGCGCGCTCGGACTCGCCGGGTAGCGTGGCAGCATGAGCTCGCACGACATCGTCCAACGAGGCCTGTATCTCGAGGAGTTCGAGGTGGGTGCGCGGTACCTGCACCGACCCGGCCGCACGGCCACGGAGACGGACAACGTGCTCTTCACGACGTTGACCATGAACACCCAGGGCCTGCACCTCGACGCGGCGTTCGCCGAGACGCAGGAGCCGTTCCGGCAGCGCCTCATGAACTCGATGTGGACCCTGTCGACGATGGTCGGCGCCTCCGTCGCACAGCTCACCCAGGGGACGCTCGTCGCGCAGCTCGGACTCGGCGACATCGCGTTCCCGCATCCGCTGTTCGCCGGCGACACCCTCTACACCGAGAGCGTGATCGTGGAGAGCCGGGGATCGACATCCCGCCCCGGGCAGGGCATCGTGACGATCGCGCACACAGGTCGGAATCAGGACGACGTGGTCGTCGCGACGGCGACCCGCACGGTGCTCGTGCACCGTCGACCGGATGCGGACGGAGGCACGCGATGACGTTCCGACTCGGACCTGCGCTCCTGTTCTGCCCCGCCGATCGTCCTGAGCGGTTCCGCGGCGCGCTCGACAAGGCGGATGCCGTGATCCTCGACCTCGAGGACGCGGTGCTCCCCGCCGCGAAGGCCACCGCGCGCGGCAATCTCATCGACGCCGACATCGACCCCGATCGGGTCGTCGTGCGTGTCAACGCTCCGGGAACCGAAGCGTTCGTGTCCGACCTCGCCACCCTGTCTCAGACCGATTTCCGCACCGTCATGGTGGCGAAGACGGAGAGCCCCGAGAGCCTCGCGCCGTTCGACCCGCGGTTCTCGCTGATCGCGCTGTGCGAGACCGCGCGGGGGGTGCACGCGGCCGCCCGCATCGCCGCGCATCCGCAGGTGATCGCCATGATGTGGGGTGCGGAGGACCTCGTCGCCTCGCTCGGCGGTACGTCCAGCCGGCGTCCGGACGGCGGCTACCGGGACGTGGCCCGCTACGCCCGCTCGCGGGTGCTCCTCGAGTCCGGTGCGCACGGCAAGGCGGCGATCGACGCGGTCCACGTCGACATCGACGACATCGTGGGGCTGGAGAGCGAAGCGAGAGATGCCGTCGCCTCCGGCTTCGGGGCCACCGCATGCATCCACCCGAGTCAGGTCGCTGTCATCCGTGCCGCATACCGCCCGGACGACGCGACGCTCGCCTGGGCGCGTGCCGTGCTGGATGCCGCCGTCGTCGAGCGCGGGGTGTTCCGCTTCGAGGGGCGGATGATCGATGAGCCTGTGCTCCGGCACGCACGATCGGTCGTCTCGCGAGCACAGTGAGAGCGGCCTGCCGGCGCTCCTCCGACCACGGCCCGAGAGCGACGTGAACCGTCAGACGAGCGCGAACTGATCGAGCAGCCGCACCGAGTGCGGAGAGACCTCGAAGCGATGGGCCGATCCGTTGGCGAGCACGTCGCCGTCCCGGGGCAGGGTGCCGCCGGACACGCGATCGATCACCGCGCGGATCACCCCGCCGTGGGCGACGACGATCACCGATTCCGCGACCGGTGCGGTGCGTTCCCGTGATTCGCGCGCGATGCGGTGCAGAGCGCCGAGGGCACGATCGCCGACCGCGTCGAGCGTCTCGGCGCCGGGGACCTCCGCATGCCAGTCGCCGTAGGTCGCGAGATACTCCTCGACGAGCAGTCCCTCGCCTTCGCCGAACTCCCGCTCGCGCACGTCCGCGACGGCGTCGCCGAGGGGGAGGCCGAGGCGGTCGGCGATGATCTGCGCGGTCTCGCGGGCGCGCGCGAGAGGGCTCGAGGTCACCGCGTGGTGCGTCCCGTCGGCCAGTCGCTCCGCTGCCGCGTAGGCATCGGCCCTGCCCGTCTCGTTGAGCGGGATGTCGGTCGATCCCTGGATGCGGCGGCCGAGGTTCCAGTCGGTCTGACCGTGTCGGACGAGGGTGATGAGGGTCATCGGAGCATCTCCTGGAGGGCGGGGAGCACGTCGCTGGTGCCCGCCGCGATGGTGACGTGGGCCCAGGTGTCGGCTCTGGTCGGCTCGTGATTGACGATGATCAGCGGGATGCCGCGACGCCGCGCGCGCTCCACGAGCCGCACGCCGGAGTTCACGACCAGCGAGGAGCCGGCGACGATGAGGGCGGTGCTCGACCGCAGCAGGGACTCCGCGGCCCGGAAGCGATCGAGCGGCACGTACTCGCCGAAGAACACGACGTCCGGCTTCAGCATCCCCTCGCACACCGTGCAGACGGGGATCACGAAGCCGTCGGTGGTCTCGGGCAGCACATCGCCGTCGGGGGCCAGTGCGATGTTCTCGGGGACGGTAATCCAGGGGTTGAGCTCCTCGATCTGCACCGCGATGTCGCGACGGTCGAAGACCTGTCCGCAGCGCAGACACAGCACGCGGCGCATGGTCCCGTGCACCTCGATGACGTGCGAGCTGCCCGCCCGCAGGTGCAGGCCGTCGACGTTCTGGGTGATCACCCCGGACACCACGCCGGACGATTCCATCTCCGCGAGCGCGCGGTGTCCCGCGTTCGGCTCCGCCCGCGCGAAGGCCCGCCAGCCCAGATGTCCGCCCACCCAGTAGCGACGTCGCGCGCGCTCGTCGGCGAGGTAGGTCTGGATCGTCATCGGGTTGCTGCGCGCAGGGGCGCCTTCGCCCCGGTAGGCGGGGATGCCGGAATCGGTCGACAGACCAGCGCCGGTGAGCAGTGCGATGCGCGTTCCGCGCAGCAGCTCGGCGGCGCGGGCGACGGTGGCCGACAACTCGGCGGTGTTCGACACGCTCACATGACCTCCTCGATCGAGTCTACGGTGCGCACGCACGCCGGACGCCCGGCGGCAGCGTGCGGACGACGGGGCGATCCGGCGTCGGTGACAGACTGGAGTCGTGGAACTGCTGACTGTGACGGATGCCGACGATCGACGCCTCGACGACTACCGCGGACTGACCGACACGGCGTTGCGCACCCGCAGCGATCCCTCGGGCGGGCTGTACATCGCCGAATCGACCAAGGTCATCGCCCGCGCGGTCGCCGCCGGGCACAGGCCGCGCTCCGTGCTCGTGCAGGAGCGCCGGGTGGACGACATCCGCGCGATCGTCGGCGATCTGGACGTTCCCGTGTACATCGTCCCCGACGCGGTGGCGGAGGCGGTGACCGGCTTCGCCGTGCATCGCGGCACGATCGCGTCGATGCATCGCCCGGAGCTGCCGTCGGTGCGCGAGGTGATCGAGGGCGCGTCGGTGGTGCTGGTCCTCGAGAACATCGGCGATCACACCAACGTGTGTGACTCCAAAACACGCGTTCCAGGGCCTCCACGGAGGGCCCGCTCGCGCATCGCCATCCTAGAGGGATTGGCTGACCACGCCAATGTCGGGAGTGCGATGAGAAACGCTGCAGCGCTCGGCATCGACGCAGTTCTGGTGACGCCAACTTGCTCGGATCCTCTGTACCGGCGCTCCGTGCGCGTCTCCATGGGCACGGTGTTCCAGGTGCCGTGGACGCGGATTCCGGAGTGGCCAGCAGGCATCCACGAGCTGCAAGACGCCGGCTACGTCGTGGCGGGAATGACGCTGGGGGAGGGAGCGATCACCCTCGACGAGCTGGTCGCTGAAGATCACGAGAAGCTCGCTCTGGTGTTCGGCACCGAAGGCGACGGCATCACACCAGCAACTGACCGCCTACTCGATCGCCGCGTGACCATTCCCATGATGGGTGGGGTCGACTCGCTGAACGTTGCTGCGGCGACGGCGGTGACGTTCTACGCGACCAGATAGCCCGCACCCGACGCACCAGGCTGGGTTCCGGACTCATGTCCGAGGTCGCCGATACGCTTCGAGGAAAGACGCGCCTAACTTAGCGGTGCGAAACAACAGGGTGAACGGGACGATAACTAGCATGACGAATGCCGCGCACAGGACCACCAGCCTCAATGCGGCGAAAGCTGGGAAGAACGACGTGTTCTACACACAGTGACCCGAGATTGAGCGCGAGATGAACGCTTATGTCGAGTACGACCCTGACGTGTTCCGCGACAAGGTGGTCCTGTTGCCGTGCGATGACCCCGAGTGGTTCAACCGCGCCAAGGGAAACAGGTAGGTCGGCGTGATGGCGACGGGCTACGAGCGGTACAGCAAGCACGCGGTCTGGGAGTCTCTGCGGCTCAAGCGGGAGTCGCTCAACGCGGCCAGGTTCGACAATGCCGAGGCCGAGCAATGGCGTGAAGACATCGTGGAGTGGCTTGACGAGGCGCTCAAGACGCGCGCTGCCCGGCAGCCTGCGCTCTATCTCAGCACGTTGGACGTCCTCAGCTCGGCGCTCAACCAGCTCCCAGTCGACACTGCCGGTTTCCAACAGTTCATCGCGTATCGCCAGCAGAACGGCCATGCTTTCCAGCAGCTAGAACAAGCGCTTCGCGCGCTGCCGCTGCCACCGCCCAAGGATCTGAAGGCAAACTATGTCGAGCTCCTCGACCAGGAAGTCATTACCCGGAACAAGCGGCTCGGCGAGCTGGAGCAGCGCGTCGCAGAGACCGAGCAATCGCTGAAGCTGCGCCTTGCTGAGCTGGATAAAGTCACGACCGAGGTCCAAACACTGCGCACGGAAATCCAAGCCGAACGCGAAGCCATCACAGCGGTCAGCCAATCAGCCGATACCGACATGCGTGATGCCTGGACAGAAGCACTCGAAGTCTGGCGCAAGGATCGCGAGGCCACAGACCTGGAGCACGACACGCAAGCGCTCGCGAGCATCGCCGCGCTCGCGGCGACAACTAAGGCCGGCGAGGCGCTTGCCGAACACGCAGCCGGCGACCTCAGCGCCGCCGACTGGTACGGTCGGGCGAAGCGGGAGCGTCGCGCCGCGCACTTGATCCGTTTCGGGGCATGGGCGGCTTTTCTTTTCGCAGGGGCCGTTGGCTTCTACATCGTCAACGAAGCCATCATTAAGAACTTCGACATCTCCGTTGGCGGGGGAATCCTCCGTGCCTCGATCGCGGTCGTCATCGGTGCGTTCGGCGGATTGCTGCTGCGCGAAGCCGGCAGGCACTTCCGCGAGGCGGACACTGCCGAGGATGTCGCTCTCTCCCTCAAGGCACTGGCTCCGTTCTATGCGAACTCCGCGGACGGGATCCGACTGGCGGCACGAGTCGAGCTCGGCGATGCGGTGCTCGTAAAGAACGTGCTTTCCCGTTTCTCACATCGGGATGCAGCGAAGCATTCCAGCGAGGTCAAGACGGAAGAACTGCCAGGACTGGTCAAGGAAGCCGCGAACGCTTTGAAACTGGCCGAGAACGCTTCGACTAAACCGTAGGAGCTGACGCACTCGACGCAAACAGCATGATGCGCTGATCTTGCCCAGGCAACGCCCCCCAACAGAACGAGACACAGTGACCGCTTACGAAGACGTTCTCGATTGGATCGCTACCCGACCCTGGTGGCAACAACGCGCGCTGGCACGCATCGCGAGCGGGGAAACGATCGGCGAGACCGAGTACGAAGAGATCGCCAAAAGCCTGTTCGATAAGCCGCCCGTCGCTCCGGAAGGCGGCTGGCTCGCATCGGTTACCATCCCTCAGAGCACGAACGACGAGCCGGTGCGGATCGTCGCCGTCAAGGGCGTGTCCAACGTCAATCGGCTCGCCGAGAACCAGGAGCTGACGTTCGCGCCAGACGGACTGACCGTCGTGTATGGCAACAATGGCAGCGGGAAGTCCGGGTACGCGCGCATTCTTCAGTCCATGGTGCGGGCCCGCCACCGAGCAGACATTCTCCCCGACGTTTTTGCTGAATCCCCGGGAGAGCAGTCGGGCGAAGTCACGTTCCGCGTTGCAGACACCGAGTACACCTCGACCCTCGGGTCCACCGCCGATGCTGCTCTCGGACGGGTTGCCCTCTACGACGAGCACTGCGGAGACACCTACCTCAACTCGGAAGCCGAGATCTCGTACCGACCTTCAGCGGTGCAACTTCTTGATGACCTTTCGACCCTGACCGCCGGCGTGCGACGAGTCATCGACAAGTGGAAAACCGAGAAAGGTACGCCAGGAGCACTTCCCGAGGTCGTCGATCCAGGATCGGCTGCAACTTTCCTGAAGGCTCTCACGGCCAAGACGACGGATGCGGAGATCACTGCGGCCGCCACTTGCCCCCACGACGTCGATCAGAAGCTGAGCGACCAGATCGAGGAAGTAGCTCGACTTCGAACCGCTGATCCTGCACAGGAGAAGCAGAAGTTGACCAGAAAGGCCAATGCGCTCGATCTGGTCGCTGAGCACTTACTCAGCCTCGACCGCTCGTTGGGCTCCGCTGTGCACGAGAAACTGCAGAACTTGAGTGCGAAGGCGAAGGTGGCGCAGGAAGCGGCGGACGCAGCGTCTGTGACCACCTTCGGAGACGAGCCGCTTGCCGGTATCGGATCACCGGTCTGGAAGGCGCTGTGGCAGGCAGCTGAGAAGTACTCACTTACCGTCTACCCAGAGCACGACTTCCCGCACGCAGAAGAAAGCGCAGTGTGCGTCTTGTGCCAGCAGTCGCTCGACACCGGAGGCAGCGCACGGCTGAAGCGGTTCCACGATTTCGTCTCCGACACGACAGCCCAGGATGCTGAGACGGCAAAAGCGGAACTCGATACGTTTCTCGCGGTTCTCGGCCGGCAGCCGGTGGAGAACCAAGCGATCGCGGTCGCCATCGCGACTATCGAGCAGTCAGAGCCGGAGGTCACCGCGCGGGTCCAGCCGTTTTTCGCTGCTTTCCGCGCACGCCAGGCCGCCATGATCGCGGACGAGCAACCGGCGGACGTAAACATCGCCGCAGAAACTGTCGCGTTTACAGCGCAGGCTAAAGGCCTTCGTGACCAAGCTGACTCGATCGACGCCGCTGAATTCGCGGGGCGTCTCGCTCAGGCGCAGGCCGAAGAGAACCGACTGCGCGACCAGATTGCGATGCGCGATGGGCGGCTGCAGATCGAGGCGGAACGTGCCCGCCTGCGCGAGTTGACGGTGCTCAATGACAAGTTCTCCGAAGCGAATACACGCGCCCTCACCGACAAAGTAGGTGAATTGACGAAGAAGTACGTGACCGAAGAGGCGCGAGATCGCTTCACACGCGAGACGGACCGACTCGAACTGGAGCGGGTTACCTTCAAAGCAACTAAGTCGCGCCAGGGTATGGGTCTGCTCCATAAAGCCGACTTCTTGAATGCGCGCGCAGGGGCACGCCTCGGCGACGTTCTCTCCGAGGGTGAGCAAACCGCGCTCGGCTTCGCTGGATTCCTGACCGAAGTGCACTTCGACACGAGCAAGTCTGCGTTGGTCTTCGACGACCCCGTTTCTTCGCTTGACCACATGCGGCGCGAGGCGGTTGCCCACCGAATCATCGATCTGGCGGGGGAGCGGCAGGTCATCATTTTCACGCATGACATCGCCTTCACGATGGTGCTCCGCAAGATCGCAGAAGCCGCGAACGTCCCCTTCGCAACTCGAGGTATCGAACGCAAGCGCAAGATTGGACCAGGGTTTACGACCCTCAAGCATCCCTGGACGGCCCAGGACGCCGCGCAACGCGTAGATAGCCTTCGGCAAGAAGTGGCGGCTCTGCGGCGTGACGAAGAAGGTATGTCCGAGCCCGAGTACCAACGGGCGACAGAGGAAATTGCCGGTCACATGTCACAGACGTGGGAACGCATCATCAGCCAGGTACTGGCCGAGCCCCTCGTCGACTACAAGTCTCTGGAGGTCAGGGTCGGGAAGCTGCGCGTCATCGGGCGGGTCACGCCTGACGACGTCAAGACATATGACGATTCGTACACAAGGATCTCTGGTTGGGCGCTAAGGCACGATCCGCACCCCGAACTGAACTACACGCCGCCGTCCGTGGATACTCTGAAGGCCGAGATCGACGTGCTCGATACCTGGTTGAAGGGCGTTAAGAAGCATCAACAGCCCTGAACTCGATCAATCACTCTGTTCTTCGGAAGCTCGCAACGCCATACGGCCTCGGTTTGCTTCGATGACTCGTTCGGCTCGGACCTCCGCGGCAACGAACTTGATCAGCGGGTCGCGGTCCTCTGCCAGAGCATCGAGAATCTGAGCCGGGGCATCTGGGTTCAACGCCACCAGAAGTGCCAGATCAGAGCTGCGGCCGGCGAGATCCGCCAGTACGTCGATCGGTGTTGCGCCGTTGAACGCGACAGCCTGCTGTGTTTCGGCATCATTCTCGACAGCTAGTAGCCGCAATACCTCTGGAGGCGTGTTCGGGTTGGCCGCGACGACACGCCTAACCTGCTTACTTCGACGCTCACCGCCGAGGAACGTAAGAATGTCGGGCGTTGCCAATGGGTTGTACGCGACTTGCGCACGAACTTCGGCGCGCTTGTTCGCTGCCATCGCATGCAACTCGGACACCTTAGGAGGCGTCCGTTTCGGAGCGATCTCGACTGCGCCGACTTCGGCAGGGTCAGTGTCTTCGGCGGTATCGGCGACAGGATTGCGGAAGGCTGCAATGCGAACGTCAAGGTCTGGATCGAGGAACAGTGCGTTGAGTGCGTCGCCCGGGAGGTTTGAATTGCGTGCCGCACATTTCCGCACTTCAGCATCCTCGTCCTGCGCCAGCAGTTCCAGGATTTTCACTGGCGTATGTGAATGAGTGGCGACAGCGCATCGAACCTCTTCGTCGCGGCTCTTGGCGAGTCGCACCAGCGTCGTTGCTCCGGTGCGGGCGTCTTCGGCTGCCTCCAATCGGAGGTTCGGTTGGCGCATGCGGCTCTTCGACAGTCGATCAAGGGCTTCTTCGACCAAAGTGTATGGAAGTGCGAGGTCGCCACGTGAGGTTGCCGCCTGCAGCGCCTCCAGGAGTTCGAGATCACTCGCCGTGGTCAGCAGAGATGCTGCAAGCTTCGCCGCGAGATCGCCAGGAAGCGCCTCGTTGGCGAGCACTGCCACGCGAATCGTCTTGGACTTGTCCTCGGCAAGCAACTGCAGAGCCGGCACGGGGGCTGTGCTGTTCAGGGCCACTGTCAGTCGGACGTCAACTGAACGATCCCGGGCAAGCCGCTCCATCACGGCATCGGGCATTTGCTGCGACCCCGCGAACCACTCCCTCGCTTCGGCGGATCGCACTGACTGGATCTTCTCGGCCAGAAGGTCGACGCTCACGGCGTCTAGCGTTGGATTGCCGGCCAGCGCTGTCAAGATTTCGGGTGAGTTCTCATGGATCAGCTCCCTGAGCATCGCTGGCGGCGTTGCCGGGTGTGAGGCGATGACTGCCAGCATCTGCGCGTTGTACTCCGCAGGCGTGCACCACTTCTCGTAGGCTGTGAGCCCCTGGGTGCGGAACGTCAGCCGGGCAGATTTGGAAGCGGCAAGCTCGCTAAGGGTCTTGCTCATGGCGTCATCATGGACGGGCAGTGACCGCTTGAGCGCGGACCAGCGGATCTCAGCATCGCTATCGGTGAAGAGCTTCTCCCGCACGGCGAGATCAGCAATGGGAAGGCTGTTCGCCACGATGTGCCGAATGTGCGCAGGCTGATCGTCCTGCATCAACGAGATCTTCAGTTCATTCGGCAGTCCGTTCTTCAAACGCTCGGGAAGGTCGTTCCTCCGGTCAGCAATCGCCGCCCAGACACGACTTGCCTGCGGAAGCGGAAGACCGGGATTCCAGCCAAGGCGGTTGCCAATGAAGAGGTGGACCAGCTGTTCCAGAAGTCCGAGGTTCGCATCAGCTGGGTCGCGATCCTGGCGAATCTGCACGGCATGCGGGGCCAAGGCACCTGGATTCCCTGGCTGCACCGCCACCAGGTCATGAGTGTTCGCAACAGTGCCGGTTGCTGCAGGGGGGACTGGCGAGCTCGTCTCAATGCTGTGAGCCGATCCAGTCGCTTCTTGCCGCCATGCGCCTGCGTTCGCGGCGGCCGCGCGTCGCACCATCAAGCTCGTGTCCTGAGCGAACGCAGACAGTATCTCATTTGGCGTCGCGGGGTTCATTGCCACGCCTTCACGTACGCGCGCGTAGCGGTCTGCGGCCAGCGTTCGCAGCGTGTCTTCAGGCGTCGCGGGATTCCTTCCCACTCGGAACCTCAGGTCCGTGTCGTCCCCGAGAGCCAGCGCCAGGAGCATCGCATGGGGTGTGTTGCGGTTGTCTGCCAGCAGTTGCAGCTTGCGGCGTTCTGAGACGGGAACGTGAACGGCGATCTGGTTCCGCTTCGTCGCGTTCACGAATCCTTCGCGCAACGTCGGCAGCAGCTCATCGGGATCGCCATCGAGCAGTCGCTCAAGGCTCCAGATCGGCATGAGCCCTTGCCGTGGAAGCCAGATGCCCACACTGCGCACGGCCAACTCGTCTTCGAGATCGAGCATGACATACCCGAGCAACTGCCGCAGAAACCCGCGCAACTTGGGAATGCTCAACTCCGCGTATACCTTGCAGTCGATCAGCGTGTCGCCGACAAGCCAATCGCCATCAGCTCCGCCCAGCAGCATCGCACCGCTGAACCCCGGATTCGGCTCGAAGCGGTCGCCGTCGGCAATTCGGTCGCGCCAGGCGTTGATCTGGGATGCGTTCGCCACGAGCAGCGAACGAATGTCCGCGATCGCCAGTGGATCGATCGAGGCGGCAAACGAGAGCCCGTCATCTACGGCGTCGCATGATGCGCCTACAGAACCGCTCAGTGCCTCAGGCCCGGCCCGATAAAACTGCTCGCAGTGAGCGAGCAGTATTGATGCGCGGTCGAGATCAGCCTCATCCGAAGGCGCGGACAGCAGCTGTTCTGCCACTTGGAACGCTTCGGTCAGTATCCGTGCCCGATGCAACCCATTCTCGATCTCGTCGATGAAACGGGGCAGTTCGGTAATGCCAGCAGCTGAAGCTGAATCCTGTAGGTCGAAGCCATCCAACGCAAGGCGGGTGCGGATGTCGAATGCTGTCCCAGACCGCGCCGCATCGACACCACGGGGGACAGGAATGAGAAGATCCCTGTCGGAGAGCTCTGGCAGACCCAAGGTCGCGGCCATGGCATAAGCGGCTTGCGTGCCACCGCGGGTGCCACTCAGCCGCGGGGAGATCCCGTCAAGATACGCACGTACTGGCGAACCCGCGTCTCGCAACTCGCTCGTAAGGCTCACGGATTGATCTTCGCAGATCGGAACGTTTGGCTCGAAGATCCCGTTCACCGTCTCGGTGCCACCTCTGGCCGTGCGTCGCACCGCCCGACGTCCCAACCCTGATTTTGAGCTCAAATCACGGGGCCGCCAGTGCTCGCTGCACGTGACGGGTCAGCACTCCTGAGCTGTTACCAGACACCCATTTCAGCCAGCCGCGCCCACCGCGGGATCAGTGCCGCGAGAGTGATGATGAGCGCGGCGGCCCCGACCGCAATCGACACGGCGCGAACGCGCCACTTGACGGGCTCGAAGTCATTTCTGGCCAGAATGACACCGCTCGCGAAGGGCAGGGCAAAGGGAACGATGCTCAGCACTACCAGAGCGAAAACGGCGGACTCCCGCCATGTCTCATCCGAGTACAACAGCCCGATGAGCATCAACCAGCCTTTGGTCAAAGCCATCAGCGTTCCGATGCCTCCAATGACGCTGGACAGCACGATCATCGTCCGCGGCCGGAGCGCGTCCTCTCCTAGCGAGGCGTGCACCAGGACCAGCACGGACAGGAGCGCCGTCAGCGCCAGGTAGCTGACGTCCGCGAAGCCCCATTCGCCGGTGTTGATCGGCACGAGCCCCATGATCATCAGGAACAAGTGAAAGATCGCGAGAACCATCCCGACGCCGATCAAGCAGACGGTGGAGATCGAGATGAGCTGCTCAGAGCGCGTCGCCGGCTCCGGTTCTACCCAAAGCGTGGCCGGCTTCGTTGATTCCATGCTGACGACTCTCCTCTGTGAACCTGGACGATCTCCCGTCGCCCACGCGTTGACTGCGCTATCGCGCCTCAAGCACGGCGACGAACGCCCGATGGTCGGTGCCGCCAGATGCCGAAGGCTCCATGACCCGGGCATCGAGTACCGACCATGCTTCGCCGGCCAAGACGTGATCGATCGGCGAAGCCAGCCATGCAGGAACGGTGGATGGCCAGGTACCTGTGGCCGCAGCATTGGCCTGCTCGGCTGCATCCTGGCAATTGCCGAGCTCCAGAAGATCGACCGTGGCGTTGAAGTCGCCAGCGACGATGACGTCGGATCCGAGCGAGCTGCATTGCCCGGCGATCCACTGCAGGCCTGCTCTCCAGTCGTCCATGCTCTCGGGCAGGGGCGGTGCCGGATGCGCCGCGACGATCACCGGCCCGTCTCCATCGACTGGACGCCAGACGCCGCTCGGAAGACCAGGTGTCGATCCTGCAGCCTCGTCGAGCTCGTAGTTGCCAAGCTCGTCTCCGACGAGCAGCGACGTCGGGATCCACGACTCCTCGAGCGAGCCGGCAACGGCGCGGGTGGTCGCTGGCGTCAAATGCATGCCCTCGAGGGCGACCAGGCGCGAGACCTCGGCGGCAGCATCCTCATCCATCTCCGGCAGGCTCACGACGTCGGCCTGCACCTCGAGGACGAGCTCGGCGACATCTGCGGGGGAGGTTGCCCCACCCTGGGCGTTCCAGACCAGGACGGTCAGATCGCCGTCCGGCAGCCCTGCTGCACCCGTCTCTGAACTTCCGCGGGCCAGGAGCACGCCAGCATTCCCGACGCTTGCGGTCAGAGTGGCGACCGCGATCCCCGCAGCAATGCTCGCCACCAGCCGGGGTCGCCGTCGGAGCAGCAGGAACACCGCTGCAGCGACGATGGCAACGCACAGGAGTGCAAGTGCCAGCGGGGCGCGGAATGCGATGAGCTGTGCGATGCCGAAAAGGCGCTGCGCGGCGAGTGCCTGCGGCCAGGTCAGCAGGACCGCCACAGGAATGCAGACCAGCAACGTGATGCTCAGGCCGAGACGACCCCGACCCGCGTCCCTTCCGGTCGAGGCTGGCTCTTGTTCCGCAGCTTCGGCGACGCGAGTCACAGGCCCCATGTCGGCTGACTGGCTCCCGGCGACAGCAGCACCGCCCACCCCGCGAGGACCAGCGCGATCGCGACGAGAGGCATCACCACGACAAGGGCCCGCGCGGCAATGCTTCGCTTGCGCCAGGTCCAGATGCCCCGCACTACAAGCCAGAGCAGCAGCCCCGCTGCGATGGCGAAGAAGAACAGTCCGACGGTCACGCCCAACGGGCTCTCGGAGCCTTCCCAGTGGTAGGTCGTGCCGAACTCCCACGGCCGCCACACCAGCCCTGCCATGCCGATCCAGAACGTGCCGATCAGGCCCGTGATGACTGCGGCGAGCCCGAGAATGAGCGGGGCGATCTGGCCCTCGCCCTGGCTGCCCGCCACGGCTGCATTCTCCTGCGTCGCGGTCACGGTCCAGCCCTTCCGAAGCGGCACTTCTCTTGAAGTCGTCGATTCGATCCTATTGATCGGTGACGCGAACTCCTGGTGAACCGCTGGGGCTCCGTGTATTACCTGCCGTTCGGCTCGCTGCCCGCGGCCAGGCGCGTGTGGAGCTCTACTCGTGCTCCGATGCATCGCGTACGGCCGACTTGATCAGCGCTGACAGGTCATCGACGAACTGCTGGCACAGCGCCAACACCGTGGGTCCGCCGTTCTCCAGCCGGCATTCGGCCAGCCGCGCATCATCGATCGGGATCCGCTTCAGAAATCCGCTGGGTCCGGTGACTTCGATAGACGCGCCGGTCTCGCCTGGTCCCGCGGCTCCCAGCCTCACCTCGACCGGGGCGTCCAAAGGAACGCTGGCCGCCCGCATCGCTGCATTGCCGAAGTTGGATGCGCTGTTGTTAAATACGCTGCTGATCATCGTCGCCTCTCCTCGTCGCGTGGATCCTTCGTAGCGCACGCCGCGCAAAGCCGGGGTGGGACGACGACTCGAGCCCTTCGGATACTTCTCTGCGTACTCGCGCTGGATCTCGGGCGGCAGTTCGAGCCACATGATCGCCACCTGCTCCCAGAACGCCTTCCAGTACTCTGCCTCGGTCGGCCGAGCATTCAAAGCAGCTGTGCCCTGGTCCCCGTCTATGGGCGCGACTTTACGGCGGAGGTGCGGTCGAATGTCGGGGCTCTCTGTGTGGTCGATCAGTCCGTCCATCGACCGGTTCTAGATCCGATGTAAGTGCAGACACTATCCGAACATCCTTGATCAGCTGTAGTGCCCCGTCGCGGGCCGATCTACCGAAGCGATTTGAGTGATCAATTGGGTTGTTCGACGTTTTCAGAAGCAAGTCCTAGGAAGAGAACGACGCCTATCACGGAGATACCCCTCTTTGTCCGTGCTGCGGGACGTCCCTGACCAAGCGGTACGTCTACTCCGAGATGCACTGCGAGAACTGCAGATTCGGGCTCGACGATGAGGAGGGCACTGACCGGAGCGATGAGTCCCTGAGCGTGTACGAAGCAGCGGACATCTGGGCTTCCCACGGGAAGGACGAGGAATACGCCTTCGGGTACTCCGAGGCTGAGCTCGAAGAGGCTCTGCGGAGCTAGCCCACCTTGGCGCGGCCACCGTCTGCATATCGTGGTTCCCGACCACGGTCGCGACTCGTGTCGTCGCCAACTGGCACACTGAGGTCATGCCTCGGATCACCCTCACCGCTGGAAACGACTTGGTCCAGCGTCTCGCTGGTGAGACTGATCCGGTCCGGGCCGTCATCGAGCTCATCTGGAACAGCCTTGATGCTGACGCCAACGAGGTGTCGGTCACTCTCAACCGCAATGTCGCGGACGGCATCGTCGGCGTCGCTGTTCGCGATGACGGCCTCGGCATGAGCCCGGAACGCGTCGAGCAGGACTTCAAGTGGGTGGGGAACTCCTGGAAGCTCGGGGCGCGCGTTACCGAGCGTGAGAAGCGGCCCCTGCACGGCAGGCTTGGCCAGGGGCGTCTGCGCGCCTTCGCGCTGGGAACCCGCATCACTTGGGAGACCGTTGGTGAGGATGCCACGGGCGCGTTCAAGAAGACTCGCGTGTCGTCGACCATTGACCATCGCAACGACTTCTCCGGCCCCGATCCTGTGGATGCCCAGGGACCGACCTATACGGAGTTCCTGGCTGAAGGCCGCGACTCGCTCGGCCGGCTCGAAGGCGACTCTGCCCGGCCGCGCATCGCTGCTGCCCTCGCTCTGCATCTGCTGACTTTCCCGAAGATCGAAGTCCGGTACGACGGAGTAAGGATCGACCCCGCCGCGAGCATCGAGCGCGAGACGACGCACGAGCTGAAGTGGTCCTACGACGGTGCCGAGCGCCGCGCCGCACTGAAAGTCGTCGAGTGGCGGGATGTGAAGGGCCGGGCGCTCTATCTCTGCGACGAGAAGGGCGTTCCGGTTGATGAGTCCCCGATCAGGCGCTTCGCCGACTTCAACTTCGCCGCCTACGTCCTATGGGAGGACATGACGGAGCATGCCAACGAGGTGCTGCTCGTCGATATGGAGCAGGAGACCTCCCTGCTCGGATCCCTGATGCAGGTCGTGGACTCCACGCTCGAGGACCACTTCGAGGCTCGCCGTGCCGAGCAGCGTCGCGAGCTCGTCGGACGCTGGAAAGAGACCAAGACCTACCCCTACGAAGGCGATCCTGCCTCGGAGGAAGAAGCGGTTGAGCGAGCGACTTTCGATGTCGTCGCGACCGCTGTTCGTCGGCACATACCCAAGACCCGCGGCCAGGAGAAGCTGACGCTGGGTCTCCTCAAGGACACGCTTCAGCGGAACCCCGATGGCGTGAAGACGCTCCTGAACCAGTACGTCGGGCTCACCGAAGGCGAGAGCGAAGAACTCGATCGGCTGCTCGAGCGCACGCCGCTCTCAAGGCTCATCCGGGCGACTACCGACGTGACCGACCGCCTGGACTTCCTGAGCGCTCTTCGCGAGATCGTCTTCAACCCCGAAGCCAAAGGGCTGGTCAAGGAGCGGGACCACCTGCACAAGATCCTGGAGCGCGAGAGCTGGGTATTCGGGGAGCAGTTCAACATGATGAGCTCTGAGATAGGTCTCACCCGAGCGCTCGAGCAGCACCTCAGCATGCTTGGCCGCGAGGGGGAGCCCATTACGAAGGTCACGAAGACCGACGGCAGCCAGGGCCGCCTGGACTTGATGTTCTCGCTGGCCGCACCCGAGCACGAGACGAAGCGGCATCTGGTCGTGGAGCTGAAGGCCCCATCGGTGGTCGCGTCGTACAAGGAGGCCAGCCAGATCAAGGGCTATGCGCGCGCCATCGTCGAGGATCCGCAGTTCGCCGGCACCCACACCGTCTGGGATTTCGTGCTCGTCGTGAACGACTACAACAACGACGTGCGGCGCGACATCAACCAGCGTGGCCGTGAGTCGGGGCTGCTCGATGAGTCCGAGCTCGACCCGAACTCCCCGCTGCGCTACAGGGTCTGGGTTCGTCGCTGGTCAGAGATCCTCGAGTCCGCGGACCAGCGCTTGCTCTACTACAAGCGTGGCTTGCAGCACGATGCCTCGCTCATCGACGTCAAGCGGTACCTGCACGAGCACCATGCAGACGTGCTGCCCGAGGGGCTGTTCTCGGAGGACGAACCGAACTAGTCCGGATTCTCATCCGTGTGGTTGACAACCCAGCGTGTCTGCCTGGTACCGAACGCCCGCATGCTCAATACACCAACCAGCAAGGAGGTGCCGATGAGCCGTTCGTATGAGTGGCTACCTGACCGCCATATCGGCGTCGCAGCAACCCTCGCGCATGCAGACGAAACCATTGCGCAGGCGGCCAGCATTCTCTTCGAGTACCAACGCCAGCCTGACGGGATCATCCGGCTCCGCGAGGTGCCAGTAGTCACGTACAGCGAAACTGTAGTCACAGGCCTGGCTCCGATCCCGCGCAAGGTACCACTGCTCGTGGCAGACGCACTGGTGTCCCTGCGCAACGCGATCGAGCACACCATCTTCGGCGAGATCGAGCATCTCGACGGGGTGCTGGACGAGAAGACGGCCCGGCTTGTCGAGATGCCGGCCGCAACGAGCTTCGATGATTTCCAAGAATGGATCAAGCGCCGTCAGAAGAACGGTCCGCCGTCGCTTCACCGCGGAAGCGAACTTCTCCGGCGGATCGAAGGACTGCAGCCCTATCAGCGAACGAAGGATCCCAAAGACCACCCGATGGCGTTGCTGGCTTCGCACACCAACCACTCCAAGCATCGTGCGCCGGCGATCACTTCCGTGCGGTTGGCCGCGATCCATCGCGAAGACCAATCGCCACCGTCGTTGGCCGAGGTGCAACGGCTTCCCGAAGTTCCGCTGCAAGTAGGAGATGTGATCGCCCGCACTCCACGTGGCGCGCGCATCCCGGTGGCCCTGTTTCCGACCATAGGCATCAACAGACCCGGAACCACTCGCTGGCCCGTGCTGATGAAGGAACTCGAGGATCTCGCTTCATGGGTGCGTACCCAGGCTGTCCCGCGACTAGTCACAGGAGCGGACCCGCCCTCGTCGGTGCTGCCTGCGAGATACGACATCGCGGTCGGCCACACCGACGAGCGCAAGGCCTTGTCCGATGGTTCAACGTTCTCCGCAGCCCAACGTCACCAGGAACGTCTGCAGGCTGCATCTGTGCGCCAGAACCTGGTCGAGACGCTTGCCGCCATGGATAGCGCGCCAAGGGCCAAGGATATTGCCGCATGGCTGGAATCACTGGAAGATCGCGACGTGCTCAAACGCATGGACAAGCTCCGGTTCACAAGCCACTACGACGAAGACTTCATGCTCAGCAATCTCGACGTACTCGAAGGCATGCGAGACGACGCTCGACACTTCGCCGACGGGAGTGCCCAGTAACTCGGGCATGCTACGTAGCCAATCTGCGAGCGAGTGGAACGAGAAGAACATCGTCAGGCCAATGACGATAGTGCGCACTTCCCGTGCCGAAAAACGCCAGAAGAGCGAATCTCATCCGCAGCCAAAAGCGCTCGCGAAAGGGGCATGCTCCGTGCGAAAGGCCTATGTCTAACCTGTCCTGGCCTATCGCCCGATAGGCAAATCAGAAGAGCCCAGGTTGGCAGTTAAATGTATGTTCTAGAGGTGCTACCGACACCACCCAACGTCGGCGCGGCGTTCCGGGCGGCAGCGGGCCTCGGAGCCGACGCGGTCCTCGTGTCGCCGGGCGGCGCCGACCCGCTGTACCGGCGCAGCGTGCGGGTGAGCATGGGGACCGTGTTCCAAATGCCGTGGACGCGCATCGTCGAGTGGGATTCCGCGATAGCCGATCTGCACGCCGCCGGATTCGACATCGCGGCGCTGGCGTTGCGTGAGGACGCGGTGACACTCGACGCTTACGTCGCAGACCGTCCCGAGCGCGTCGCTCTGGTCATGGGATCGGAGGGCGACGGACTCTCGCGGACCGTGATCGATGCGGCGGACACGATCGTCACCATCCCGATGGCCGGGGGAGTGGACTCGCTCAACGTGGCGTCCGCAGCCGCGGTCGCTCTGTGGGCCGTGACGACCTGAGCCGTCGACCCTGAGCGTCAGTCGGTGCCCGGCCGGAACATCGGCGAGGGGTCGGGCCGCTTGGCCACGATGTGGTCGCCCGACGACTGGTGGCGCAGCCGGCGCAGCACCCACGGAACGAGATGCTCACGCGCCCATCCCAGGTCTTCCGACCTGGCCTCGCGCCAGGTGCGAAGGGCCAGGGTCTCGGGCTGCAGCGACTCGAGGGAGTTCGGGACGTTGAGCGCACGCAGCACCATGCGCGCGACCTCGTGGTGGCCGAGCGCGTTGAAATGGAGACGATCGGGGTCGAAGAACCGCGCATCCTGCACGACCTTGAGCGCCCACTGGTCTGCGACGACGCAGTCGTACCGGTCGGCGATCGCGCGCACGTTCTCGTTGTAGATCGCGACCTTTCCGCGGAACGGACGGAGCACGGGGCTGAAGGCCGTGTCGACGCCGGTGAAGACGATCACCGTCGCGCCGGTGGAGGTCAGACGCGCGACGGCGTCGTCGAGCTGCTGGGCGATCGCGTCGGGGTCCGTACCGGGTCGGATGACGTCGTTGCCGCCGGCGCAGATCGAGATGAGGTCGGGATGCAGCGCGATCGCCGGCTCGATCTGGTCGGCGACGATCTGCGCGATCAGCTTGCCGCGCACCGCGAGGTTCGCGTACGCGAAGTCGTCGACGTCGGTGGTCAGCACCTCGGCGACCCGGTCGGCCCACCCCCGATGCATCCCCGGCACGTCGGGGTACGGGTCGCCGATGCCCTCGGTGAACGAGTCGCCGACGGCGACGAAGCGACGCCACGGATGGGGCGAGGGGTTGTCGACATGCGAGGTGCTCATCGGCTCCTGGTCGGTCATCCGGCTCTCCTTCATGGACGGGCGGCGACGGCGGTGGCCCTCGCGCAGTGACCGAGCCTACTCCGCTCACGCCCCGCTGATCCGGAGGCACGCGTCTCGGCGGCGCCGTCGCCGCAGTGTCGGCGGGAGCGATTATCGTTGACTCGATGCTCTCTCCGTCCTTTCCCCAGCGTGCTCCGTGGGGTACCGCCAACAAGCTGCGCGCTTGGCAGCAGGAGGCCCTCGAGCAGTACTTCCACGACGACCAGCGGGACTTCCTCGTGGCGGCGACGCCCGGTGCAGGAAAGACGACCTTCGCGCTGACGCTCGCGGTCGAGCTCATGCGCATGGGCGAGGTCAACCGCATCATCGTGGTGGCACCCACCGAGCACCTGAAGACGCAATGGGCCGACGCGGCGGCTCGCGTCCACATCAGACTCGACCCGCGTTTCCGCAACAGCCACTGGGCTCCGGCCCGGCACTATCACGGCGCGGTCGTCACCTATGCGCAGGTGGCGGCGAAGCCCTCGGTGCATCGCCATCTCACCGAGGACGCCAAGACCCTCGTCGTCCTCGACGAGGTGCACCACGGCGGCGACGCTCTGAGCTGGGGCGATGCGATCCGCGACGCTTACGGACCCGCCACGCGGCGACTGCTCCTCTCGGGCACGCCGTTCCGCAGCGACACCGCCCCGATCCCGTTCGTCGAGTACCACCCCGACGAATCCGGTGCCCGGATCTCCCGCACCGACTACAACTACGGCTACGGCCGCGCCCTGGCCGACGGCGTCGTGCGACCGGTGCTGTTCCACATGTACGCGGGCAAGATGCGGTGGCGCACCAGCACCGGAGACGAGCTCGAGACCCATCTCGGGCAGGACAACACCAAGGACGTCACCTCCCAGGCCTGGCGGACCGCGCTCGACCCCGAAGGGGAGTGGATGCCGGCGGTGCTGTCGGCCGCGGATCGCCGCCTGACCGAGATCCGCCATCATGTGCCCGATGCGGGCGGGCTGGTGCTCGCCACCGATCAGACGGTGGCTCGTGCGTACGCCAAGATCCTGCACAGCATCACCGGACAGCAGCCGACGATCGTGCTCTCCGACGACGCCACCGCATCCGAGCGGATCGAGAAGTTCAGCGCGGGGGACCAGCGCTGGATGGTCGCCGTGCGCATGGTGTCCGAGGGCGTCGACGTGCCTCGTCTCGCGGTCGGCGTCTATGCGACCTCGTCGTCGACGCCGCTGTTCTTCGCGCAGGCCATCGGCCGCTTCGTCCGCGCGCGGCGGCGCGGTGAGGCTGCCAGCGTCTTCCTGCCGCAGGTTCCCGTGCTCATGGGGCTCGCGAACGAGATGGACAAACAGCGCGATCACGCTCTCGACCGCCAGTCCGCGGATGACGATGGGCTCGACGACTCGCTGCTGGAGAGTGCGAATCGCGAGGAGGAGACCTCGGACGCGCTGACCCAGGAGTTCAGCTATCAGGCGCTCTCCTCCGTCGCGCACTTCGATCGCGTGGTCTTCGAGGGTCAGGAGTTCGGTCAGTTGGCAGAGCCCGGCACGCCCGAGGAGGAGGAGTTCATCGGATTCCCGGGACTGCTCGAACCGGAGCATGTGCACGAGCTGCTGATGCAGCGCCAGTCCCGCCAGTCCCGTCTGCGTGAGGCACGCGAGGCCTCGGCCGCCCCGACCGAGACCTCGACCCTTCCCGCGCCCCTGCACCGCACGCTCAAGGAGCAGCGGCAGCTGCTCAACAGCCTCGTCGGGCTGTACGCCCGGCAGAAGGGCGAGCCTCACGGCGCGGTCCATGCGGAGCTGCGCCGCATCTGCGGGGGACCCGCCGTGGCGCAGGCGACCGTGACGCAGCTCCAGTCGCGCATCGACGTGCTCCGCAAGCGCGTCCGTTCCTGAGTCGGGCAGACGGGGCACGCCGCGGGGAAGGATCGCGTCGTGTTCGGATCCCCGAAATGCTGGCAATCCCGCTCACAGCGCGGGATTGCGCGGTGCGCGCGGCTAGCGTGGAACGGGCGCCACGACCGCGCGCCCGATGATCTCAGGAGCCCCCATGACAGCACCCGCTGCCGCGGAACCGACCGCCGCCGACCGACGCCGTTGGGCGCGCTACCTCGTCGAGGAGCGCGCCGAGGGCCACGTGTATCGACGACTGGCCGCTCGCCGCACCGGAGAGGAGCAGCAGATCCTGCTCAGCCTCGCAGAGGCCGAGCGCCGGCATGAGCAGCACTGGCTCGATCTGCTCGGTGACGAGCCGAGACGACTGCCGCGAGCGGGCGCGCGGTCGCAGCTTCTCGGCTGGATGGCCGGCCGCTTCGGGTCGATCTTCGTCCTCGCTCTCGCGCAGAGCGCGGAGGCGCGCTCGCCCTACGACGAGGAGCAGTACGCGACTCCGGCGATGCGCGCCGACGAGAAGGTCCACTACGAGGTGGTTCGTGGGCTCGCCGCGCGGGGACGGCGTCGACTCTCCGGCTCGTTCCGCGCCGCGGTGTTCGGCGCGAACGACGGTCTCGTCAGCAACCTCGCTCTCGTGCTCGGCATCGGCGCGACCGGGGTGAGCTCGAGTTTCGTGCTGTTCAGCGGCGTGGCGGGTCTCCTCGCCGGCGCGCTGTCGATGGGTGCCGGGGAGTTCGTCTCGGTGCGGTCGCAGCGCGAGCTTCTCGCGGCGACGGAGGCCAACGATGACGCCGCGGACTCCGCCGGCGACCTCGACATCGACGAGAACGAGCTCGCTCTCGTCTACCGCGCGAGGGGCATCGGTCAGGATGAGGCGCTCGCGCGGGCCCGCCGCATCGTCCAGGCCGCGCAGGAGGGGGTTCGTCGCACGGCCACCGGGCCGGTGCGGGTGCACCCTGGCGACGACACCGACATCGTCGGGAGCGACTGGACGGCCGCCATCTCGAGCTTCCTGCTGTTCTCCTCCGGCGCGATCATCCCGGTCCTGCCCTGGATCTTCGGGCTCCAGGGAGCGACTGCCGTGGTCGTCGCCCTCGTCCTCGTCGGCATCGCCCTGCTGTCGACCGGCGCCATGGTCGGCATCCTGTCCGGGGGGCCGCCCCTGCGTAGGGCACTGCGCCAGCTGGCGATCGGATTCGGCGCCGCCGCGATCACGTATCTGCTCGGCCTGCTCTTCGGGGTGGGCGCGGTCTGAGGGGCGGATGCCGAGAGCGGTGACCGCGACCTCATCGGGTCGCGGTCACCGCTCTCGGCACAACCCTGAGACAGAGGACCCGGAGACAGAGGCCCCGGAAACAGAAGAAGGCCCCCTCTCGGGAGCCTTCTTCATCACTGTGCGCGGAGGGGGACTTGAACCCCCACGCCCTTACGGGCACTACGACCTCAACGTAGCGCGTCTACCATTCCGCCACCCGCGCAGGTGTTGGATGTCCGTTGCCGAACGAAGATTTACATTAGCACGAGCTCGGAGGCTGTCAGAAACCGACGCCGACGCCCGGGCGCGCCACGCCGCTTCGATAGCCTGGGCTCATGACCGATCCGTCCCTGCCCGAGGTCGTCCGCATCGCGAGCGACCTGATCCGCTTCGACACCTCGAATTTCGGCGGCGGTACCGCGAACGGCGAGCGCGAGGCGGCCGAGTACGTCGGCGCCTACCTGCAGTCCCTGGGACTGGAGGTCGAGTACTACGAGCCGATCCCGCGGCGCACGAACGTGATGGCCCGCGTCGTCGGCCGCGACCGCAGCAGACCGGCCCTGGTGGTGCACGGGCATCTCGACGTCGTGCCGGCGATCGCGGAGGACTGGAGCGTCGACCCGTTCGCGGGCATCGTGAAGGACGGGATGCTGTGGGGCCGCGGCGCCGTGGACATGAAGAACATGAACGCCATGATCCTCACGGCCGTCGCCGACATCCTGCGTGCGGGCGAACAGCCGGAGCGCGACCTGGTGCTGGCCTTCTTCGCAGACGAGGAGAACGGCGGTGTCGAGGGCTCTGCGCTCGTCGTGCAGAACCGTCCGGACTGGTTCGCGGGCGCGACCGAGGCGATCAGCGAGGTCGGCGGATACTCGATCACCGTGGACGACAGACGCGCCTACCTGCTGCAGGTGGGCGAGAAGGCGCTGATCTGGATCCGCCTGGTCGCGAAGGGCCGCGCCGGACACGGCAGCCGCCTGCATGACGACAATGCCATCACCCGGTTGTCCGAGGCGGTGGCGGCCATCGGCCGCACCCGGTGGCCGCTGAGGCTCACACCGACCACCGAGGCACTTCTCGCGGGGCTCAGCGATCTCACCGGTCGTTCGGTCGACGACCCCGACGCGCTGGCGGCAGCGGCCGGCCCCGCCGAGGCCTTCCTGCGTTCGTCCTTCCGCACCACGACCAACCCCACCGTCCTGTCGGCGGGGTACAAGCACAACGTCATCCCGGAGACCGCCGAGGCGCTGGTCGACGTGCGGGTGATCCCCGGCACGGAGGACGACGTCCTCGCCGAGCTGCAGCAGATCGTCGGCGAGGACATCGAGATCCAGACCGTCGTGCGCGACATCGGCATGGAGACGCCCTTCGCCGGCGATCTCGTCGAGGCGATGGTGGCAGCCCTCGGGCGCAGCGATCCCGGGGTGCCGGTGATCCCGTACCTGCTCGGTGCGGGCACCGACAACAAGGCTCTCGCGTCGCTCGACATCACCGGATACGGCTTCGCGCCCCTGCGACTGCCGGCAGACCTCGACTTCACGGGCATGTTCCACGGAGTCGACGAGCGCGTACCCGTAGAATCGCTTGTCTTCGGTCAGCGGGTGCTGGCCGATCTGCTGCGCACGTACTGAGCGTCCGCTCGTCGCCCGCGCACCACGATTCAGAAAGCTCCTCCATGCACCTGTTCGAAGCGCTCATCCTCGGCATCGTCCAGGGACTCACCGAGTTCCTGCCGATCTCCTCCAGCGCCCACCTGCGCATCCTCGGCACCTTCCTGCCCTCGGGCGAGGACCCCGGCGCCGCCTTCACCGCGATCACTCAGATCGGCACCGAGGCGGCCGTCGTGGTCTTCTTCTGGCGAGACATCGTGCGGATCATCGCGCAGTGGTTCCGCTCTCTCACCGGGCGGGTGCCGCGCAGCGATCCCGATGCGCGGATGGGGTGGATGATCATCATCGGCAGCATCCCGATCGTGCTTCTCGGCCTGCTCTTCCAGGATCAGATCGAGACGGTCTTCCGCTCGCTGTGGATCGTGGCGATCATGCTGATCGTCTTCGGAGTCCTGCTGGGGATCGCCGACCACGTCGGCGCCAAGCGCCGCACGCTCGACCAGCTGACCTACCCGCACGGCATCGCCTACGGGTTCGCCCAGGCGCTCGCGCTGATCCCGGGCGTCTCCCGCTCGGGCGGGACCATCACGATGGGGCTGTTCCTCGGCTACGAGCGCGCTGCGGCCGCCCGTTACGCATTCCTGCTCGCGATCCCCGCCGTCTTCGGCAGCGGCTTCTATCAGGTGTTCAAGAGCTGGGACGAGCCCTCGTTCTTCTCGTTCGGCGACACCCTCGCCGCGACCGGCATCGCCTTCGTCGTGGCCCTCGGGGTCATCGCGTTCTTCATGAACTACATCTCGAAGCGCAGCTTCCTGCCGTTCGTGATCTACCGCATCCTGCTGGGAACGGTGCTGCTGGTCCTGCTCGGCACGGGCGTCATCGCGGCGTGAACGCGCTCCCGGCGATCAGCGCTTGTGATCGCCGGGACCGTCGCCGCGGCGCTTGAGGTACCGCTCGAACGCCTGGGCGATCGCGTCACCGGAGGCATCGGGGGAGTCCCACGTGTCTCTGGTGCGCTCGAGCTGGCGGATGTACTCGGTCATGTCCTCGTCGTCGGCGGCGGCGGCGTCGATCGACGCCTCCCACGTCGCTGCCTCGGTGCGGAGGTGATCCCGCGGCACGTCGACCCCGGTCAGTTCCTCGAGGCGGTCGAGCAGCGCGAGAGTGACCTTCGGGGAGGGCGTGGCCGATGCCACGTAGTGCGGAACGCTCGCCCACAGGCTCGCCGTGGGGATGCCGGCGCTCTCGGCGAAGTGCTCGAACACGCTGAGGATGCCGACCGGGCCCTCGTACAACGAGCGCTCGAGACCGTGCGCCTCACGCACCTGCTCGTTCTGACTCGACGCGAAGATCGATATGGGCCGGGTGTGAGGCACGTCCGACAGCATGGCGCCCAGCGTGACGAATCCCGTGATGTCGTCGCGCAGGGCCACGTCGATGAACTCCGCGGCGAAGGACTGCCAGGTCCGCGCCGGCTCCACACCGGTGAGCACCCAGAACTCCGGACCGGGACCGGGATTGCGCGGACGCCAGAGTCCGGCCTCGGGCCAGGTGAGTCGGCGGTGTCCTTCGGCGTCCATCTTCGTCGACGGGCGCGTGTACTGGTAGTCGAAGTACAGCTCGGGGTCGATGGAGTGCACGAGGTCGTAGTCGGTGGACTCGCGCAGAGTGGCGATCGCACCGCTGGCGGCTTCTCCGGCATCGTTCCACCCGTCGAAGGCGACGATGACGATGCGTGAACCGAGGACATCCATCGTGGGCTCCCTTCGCGAATCCGGATTCGTCATCCCTCCAGGCTAGTCCGAGCGCGCGGGGAGCGGGCGGAGCCGCGGGTAACATGGTTCGGTGAGCAGACAGCCCCGCGCGATCCTCTGGGACATGGACGGAACCCTCGTCGACACCGAACCGTACTGGATGGCGGCGGAGACCTCGCTGGTCGAGTCCTTCGGCGGCACCTGGAGCCATGAGGACGCGCTGCAGCTGGTCGGCAACGGGCTGATCGACAGCGCGATCATCCTGCAGAACGCGGGCGTCGACATGGATGCCGAGGCGATCGTGTCGCTCCTGACCGACAGAGTGCAGCACTCGCTGCGCACCCAGGGAGTGCCGTTCCGACCCGGCGCCCGCGAGCTGCTGAAGGACCTCAGATCCGCGGGAATCCCTACCGGACTCGTCACGATGTCTCTGCGTCGCATGGCCCTCAGCGTCGTCGATCTGATCGAGTTCGATGCGTTCGACATCGTGGTCGCGGGCGACGACGTCGACAATCCCAAGCCGCACCCCGAGCCCTACCTGCATGCCGCTGCGCTGCTCGACATCGACATCGCGGACGCGGTCGTCATCGAGGATTCGCCGACGGGACTGCGGGCGGGTATCGCCTCCGGCGCGGTCGCCCTCGGCGTGCCGCACATCGTCCCGCTCGAGGGCGTCGGCGCTCACGAGCTCTGGCCCACCCTCGAAGGCAGGGGTGCCGCAGACCTGGTCGACCTGTTCGACCGCAGATCCACGATGACGGGAGCCACCCGATGACCCCCACCGGCCCACAGCGACCGAGCGGTCCCTTCCGCGAAGGCGATCGCGTGCAGCTGACCGGCCCGAAGGGCCGACTGAACACCGTCACGCTCCGGGAGGACGGCGAGCTGCACACCCACCAGGGCGTGCTGCGCCACCGCGACCTGATCGGCCTGCCCGACGGATCCGTCGTCGTGAACAGCTCCGGTCACGACTACCTCGCGCTTCGTCCCCTGCTGCGGGACTTCGCGATGTCGATGCCCCGGGGCGCGGCCATCGTCTACCCGAAGGACGCCGCGCAGATCGTGATGCAGGCGGACATCTTCCCCGGTGCCGTCGTGGTCGAGGCCGGCGTGGGTTCCGGTGCGCTGTCGCTGTCGCTGTTGCGGGCGATCGGACCCGCGGGGCGTCTCGTGTCCTTCGAGCGACGCGAGGACTTCGCCGACGTGGCCCGCAGCAACGTCGAGACCTTCTTCGGTGAGCGACCCGACACCTGGGACGTCGTGGTCGGAGACCTGGGGGAGGCCCTTCCCGATCAGTTCGCCGACGGCACGGTCGATCGCGTGGTGCTCGACATGCTCGCCCCGTGGGAGTGCATGGACGTCGTCGCCGACGCGCTCACCCCTGGCGGGGTCGTGCTCTGCTACGTCGCGACCGCCACGCAGCTCTCGCGCGTCGCGGAGTACGTCCGCAGCACCGGACTGTTCACCGAGCCTGAGGCATCGGAGACGATGGTACGCGGCTGGCACGTCGAAGGGCTCGCGGTCCGGCCCGATCACCGGATGGTCGCGCACACCGGCTTCCTCATCACCGCGCGCCGCCTCGCTCCCGGAGCCGTGGCGCCTCAGGTCAAGCGTCGAGCCTCGAAGAGCAGCTACGGCGATGCGGATGTCGAGCAGTGGACCCCCGGGGCCGTCGGCGATCGCGAGATCAACGACAAGAATCTCCGCAAGCGAGCCCGCGAAGCCGCCAAGGCCGCGCAAGGTGCGCGCCTCGCCTCCGGTTCGCGCGACGTCGAGCCCCCGACGGAATAGAGTGGAGCGCGTGCGTAAAACGTCCGCCGTTCTGGCCACACTCAGCCTCGCCGTCCTCGCTCTCTCAGGATGCGCTGCGGCGCCGTCCTTCGCCGGCGCGACCTGCGATCGCGACGCGGCATCGACCGCGTCCGTCGCGGATTCGGTCACGGTCGAGGGCGACATCGGCGACGCACCCGACGTCAAGGTCTTCGCGCCGGTGAAGGCGAAGGAGTCCGGATTCGCCGATGTGGTGACGGGCGACGGGCGTGTGCTCACCTCGACGTCGCAGCCGATGGTGCTCGACATCTCGTTCTACGGTGGCGAGGACGGGAAGCAGATCTACGCGTCCGAGTACAACGGCGACGCCAGCCGTGTGCACAGCATCTCGTACTGGGCCGAGCGCTCCCCGGGACTCGAAGCGGTCCTGGAGTGCGCGACCGGCGGCAGCCGCGTCGTGGCGACGCTGACCCCCGAGGACTTCGGCCCGAACAACGTCGAGGCCTTCGGGCTCGCCGACGACGAGAACGTCGTCGCGGTCATCGATGTCCTCGATGTGTACCGGGCCCGTGCCGAGGGTGCATCGCAGTTCAACGACGCCCGTGGCATGCCGACGGTGGTGCGTGCACCCGACGGCACCCCCGGCGTGATCATCCCGGACAGCGCCGCACCGACGTCCGCCCAGAAGCAGACGCTCATCAAGGGCGACGGCGAGAAGGTCGAGAAGGGCTCGACGATCGTGACCAACATCATGGCCGTGGGCTGGGACGATAAGACCGTCTCCACCACCACCTGGGGGGCCGAGCCGAACATCGGTCTCGCCGCCAAAGAGCTCGTCGGTGCGACGGTCGGATCGCAGGTGCTGGTCGTCGCGCCCGCCGCCGACGGCAACCCCGCCACCGCCATCGTCGTCGACATCCTCGGTATCGTCCCCGTCCCGGCTCCATGATGGCTGCCCGTATCCCTGCGGAGGAGCGCCTGACGAACCTCGTCGTGGCGCTCATGGCCACGGAGATCGGGCTCACCAAGCAGCAGATCCTCGACAACGTCTCGGGGTATCGACAGCGTGCCCATGCGGGCGTGCGCGCCGATGCGCTCGAGAAGATGTTCGAACGGGACAAGGACGAGCTCCGGACCCTCGGCGTGCCCGTCGAGACGATCGGCGACCAGGCCGATCCCCACGATCTCCGGGAAGCCCGCTACCGCATTCCGCAGGCGGAATACGATCTGCCCGGCGACATCGAGTTCACACCGGCCGAGCTCGCCGTGCTGCAGCTCGCCGGCAGTGTGTGGAGTGCGGAGTCGGCGTCGGGCGATGCGAAGGCCGGCGTCCGCAAGATCCGGGCGCTCGGCATCGACGGCGATGAGCCGATCATCGGGTTCGCGCCGCGCATCACCGCCCGGGATGCCGCGTTCGCCCCGTTGCAGGACGCGATCGAGAAGAGCCGCGTCGTGACGTTCGACTACCTGAAGCCCGGTGAGGATGCGTCGCGCCGACGCAGCATCCGTCCGCTCGCTCTCGTCGACTACGAGGCGCGCTGGCACGTGTTCGGCGTCGATGTGGACATCGAGGAGGACCGGATGTTCCTGCTGAGCAGGATCGTCGGAGACGTGAGGATCACCGCCACGACCTTCGATGCGGCACTCCGCGAAGGCGCGGGGGAGCGGGCCCTGCGGGGACTCCAGGACGTCGCCGCGCAGAACTCCGCGCTGCTCGAGGTCACACCGGGAACCGAGGCGTCCCTGCGTCTCGGACGCCGGGCCCGGCCCGCCCCCACGCAGGGGATCCTCGTGCCGTTCGTCGACCTGCACATCCTCGCCGACGAGATCGCGTCGTACGGCCCCGAGGTGCGCGTGGTCGAGCCGGCCGCCCTCAGGGATGCCGTCGTCCACCGGCTGCGTGCCGTGGTCGACACGAACGCGGAGATCGGAGCGACGCGATGAGCGCACAGCCGAAGCCGCTGCTCGCCTCCGACAGGGTCCGGCTCTACCTGACTCTCGTCCCGTACCTGCTCGAGCACGGACAGGTGTCCCTCGCCGAGGCCGCCGAGGAGTTCGGCGTGACGCCCGCCGAGATGCGCCAGATGGTCGAGAAGCTGACCGTGATCGGGCTGCCCGGCGATTCAGGTTTCTGGCAGCAGCCGCAGGAGATGTTCGACATCAATTGGGACCTCCTGGACGAGGAGGACGTCATCGAGATCACGAACGACGTCGCCCTCCGCCGCGTTCCGCGGTTCACCGCTCGCGAGGCCGCCGCTCTCCTCGCCGGACTGCAGATGGTCGCCGCCGTGCCCGCCGTGTCCGACTCCGGCCTGGTCTCCGGGCTCATCTCGAAGCTGTCCCGCGGTGCGGCCGACGCGCCTGCCGAGGTCGTGGTCGCGCCCAGCGCGGTCGACGAGGTCCGTCAGGTGGTCTCCCGAGGCGTCCAGAAAGGCGTCGCCGTCTCCTTCACCTATCAGGCGCCGGATGCCGCGCCCACGACACGCACGGTCGATCCCGTGCAGGTGATCATCACGAACGCGCAGTGGTATCTGCAGGGGTGGTGCCACACCCGGGAGGCCATGCGCACCTTCCATCTCGATCGCGTGAGCGATGCGCGACTCACCGAGATCCCGATCACTCACGCGGGGGAGCACGTCCCCGAGGCGTTCTCTGCCGTCGACGACGAGGGCGAGGTGCGCGTGCGCGTGCCCGAGCGCGTCGCGCCGCTCCTGGGTGACTTCCTCACGGCAGACAACGTCGAGATCCGCGACGGAATCGTCACCGCGCGGCTCCACCTCGCCGACCCTCGCGGGATCAAGAGACTCGCCGCGCGGTTCGGCGGGGCGCTCGAAGTGGTGGACCCGGGGATCGCCCGCACGGCCGCTCGGGAATGGGCGGAAGCGGGACTCGCGCTGTATCGCCACCCGGACGGCGACAACGCCGGTTAGACTGGCACGAAACGACGAAGGAGAATCATGGGCGCTTTCGGTTGGCCACATCTGCTGATCATCCTCGCCGTCATCCTGCTGCTCTTCGGTGCTGCGAAGCTGCCGGCGCTGGCGAAGAGCCTCGGACAGTCCGCCCGGGTGTTCAAGGGCGAGATGAAGGCGATGAAGAACGAGGACGCGACGGACGCCGCGGAACCGGTCGCACCGACGCCTGCGGCCACCGTCGCAGACACCACGGTCACGGCTCGCGACACCGATCCGGGTCAGCCTCCTCGATCCGCATAGGTCGTGTCCGCTCTCGATTCCGCCGACCAGGAGGCCCCCGGTCGCGACAGGCGGATGTCTCTCGGCGCGCATCTGGTCGAACTGCGCAAGAGACTGTTCATCGCGGCAGGCGCGCTCGTCGTCGGCATGATCGTCGCCTTCATCGTGACCGAGCCGATCATCGAGCTGCTCTCCGTGCCCATCCGGACCATCGCCGCCGAGGCGGGCCGGGAGTACACGGGACTGAACTTCACCACCGTGACGAGTGGCTTCGACCTCCGCATGCGCATCGCCTTCGCGATCGGTCTCCTGATCTCCGCGCCCGTCTGGCTGTGGCAGGTCTGGGCATTCGTGATGCCCGGCCTCACGAAGAAGGAGACCCAGTACACCTGGGGCTTTCTCGGCGCCGCCGTCCCGCTGTTCTTCGGCGGATGCACGGTCGCGTTCTTCGTGCTCCCGCACGTGATCGAGATCATGGCCGGCTTCGTGCCGAAGGGGATGGCCCAGTTCTTCGACTACGCGATCTACTACGACTTCGTCTTCAAGTTCCTGCTTGTGCTCGGCATCGCATTCGTCCTCCCCGTGTTCCTCGTCGCGCTCAACCTCGCCGGCATCGTGTCGGGCCGCGACATCCTCAAGGGCTGGCGTGTCGCGATCCTGGTCTGCACGGTGTTCGCCGCGGTGACCACGCCTCCCGCGGATGTGTTCTCGATGCTGCTGCTGATGGGGTCGATGATCGTGCTCTACTTCGCCGCGACGCTGATCTCGATGCTGTTCGATCGTCGCAAACGCAAGCGCGATGAGGCCGCAGGCATCACGCCAGTGACCGCATGAGCTCTCCGTCGGAGCGATACGCGGCCGCGCGGCAGGCATCCGGCCACCCGGCGACGGTGGCGTTCGCCGCCCGGCAGCGGTTCGACCTCGACCCGTTCCAGATCGAGGGCTGCCATGCGCTCGAAGACGGCAGCAGTGTGCTCGTCGCCGCGCCGACGGGCGCCGGGAAGACGATCGTCGGCGAGTTCGCGATCCACCTCGCCATGCAGACGCCGCGCGACAAGGCGTTCTACACGACGCCGATGAAGGCGCTCTCGAATCAGAAGTTCCGCGAGCTCGTCGAGGTGTACGGCGCAGACGACGTCGGTCTGCTCACCGGTGACACCAACATCAACGGCAACGCGCGGATCGTCGTGATGACGACCGAGGTGCTGCGCAACATGATCTACGCGGATTCCGCCGCGCTGCGCGACCTGCGCTACGTCGTCATGGACGAAGTCCACTACCTCGCCGACCGGTTCCGAGGGGCGGTGTGGGAAGAGGTGATCATCCATCTTCCGGCGCACGTGCGCCTCGTGTCCCTGAGTGCCACCGTCTCGAATGCCGAGGAGTTCGGCGACTGGCTCGACACCGTGCGCGGCGACACCGAGGTCGTGGTCTCCGAGATCCGCCCCGTGCCCTTGGAGCAGCACGTCCTCGTGCGCGACGACCTGCTGCCGCTGTTCGACGACCGCGCGGGCATCGCCACCGCACAGGTGAATCAGGAGCTGATGCGCATCCGCTCGTTCACCGGTTCGAACTACGACAGCAATCGCGACGCGCAGTCGTACCGCAGCAATCGGCACGCAGGCAGGCAGGCGCAGCGCCCTCCACGCGGCGGGCGCCGTCCCGTGCGTGCGGCGAACGTGCGACGCATCGAGCGGATGGATCGACCCGACGTCATCCGTCTGCTCGAGCGCTCCAACCTCCTCCCCGCGATCTTCTTCATCTTCAGCCGCGTCGGCTGCGATGCGGCCGTGCAGCAGGTGCGTCGATCGGGGGTGCGCCTGACGACCGCTGAGGAGCGCGTCGAGATCCGTGCCATCGTCGAAGAGCGCACACGGTCACTGCAGGACGAAGACCTCGGAGTGCTCGGGTACTGGGAGTGGCTGGACAACCTCGAACGTGGCGTCGCCTCGCATCATGCCGGTCTGCTCCCTGCCTTCAAGGAGGTCGTCGAAGACCTCTTCAAGCGCAAGCTCGTGAAGGTCGTCTTCGCGACGGAGACCCTCGCGCTCGGCATCAACATGCCGGCACGCACCGTCGTCCTCGAGAAGATGGAGAAGTTCAACGGCGAAGCGCGCGTGGCCATCACCTCGGGGGAGTACACGCAGCTGACCGGCCGCGCCGGCAGACGCGGCATCGATGTCGAAGGTCATGCGGTGGTGCAGTGGACCGAGGGGATGGATCCGCAGGCGGTCGCGGCGCTCGCCTCGCGCCGCACGTATCCGCTCAACTCCAGCTTCCGACCGACCTACAACATGGCCGTCAACCTGATCGACCTGTTCGGCAAGGCGCGCGCGCGCCAGATCCTGGAGTCCTCGTTCGCACAGTTCCAGGCCGATCGTGCGGTCGTCGGGCTCGCCCGACAGGTCCGTGAGGCCGAGGAGTCGCTCGAGGGATACCGGGCGGCGATGGTCTGCGACCACGGCGACTTCCTCGACTACGCGTCGATCCGTCGTGAGCTCAGCGACCTCGAGAAGAAGAACCGCCAGGACGCGAATGCGCCGCGGGCATCGCGCGACAAGCGCATGAAGCAGATCCAGAGCCTCCGGAACAGGATGCAGCGCCACGGCTGCCACCGGTGCCCCGATCGCGAAGCGCACGCGCGTTGGGCCGAACGGTACTGGAAGCTCAAGCGCCAGACCGATCGCACGCGCCGCCAGATCGAGACGAGGACGGGGACGGTCGCGCGGGTCTTCGACCGCGTCGTCGAGGTCCTCGAGACCCTGGACTACCTCCAGCGAGACGAGGACGACGTGACGACGCTCACGGATGCCGGACGCACGATGCGCCGCATCTACGGGGAGCGCGACCTGCTCGTGGCGGAGTCGCTCCGCCAGGGCCTGTGGAACACGCTGGATGCGCCGTCACTCGCCGCCATGGCCTGCTGTCTCGTATACGAGCCGCGGCGCGACGAGGCGAACGCGGGGGAGCGGGACCTGCCCCGGGGGGCCTTCCGCACCGCCTACGAGAAGACCACCACGCTCTGGGCGGAACTCGACGACCTCGAGAAGGACCACCACCTCCCCGGATCCGAGCCTCTTGCTGCCGGGCTCGCCGGTGCGATGCACTCCTGGGCCCGCGGCGGGATGCTCGACCGCGTCCTCGTCGATGCGGACATGGCCGCCGGTGACTTCGTGCGCTGGGCCAAGCAGACCATCGATCTGCTCGACCAGCTCTCGATCGTGGCTGAGGACGGCACGTTGGCGCGTACCGCTCGAACCGCGCTCGACGGAGTCCGCAGGGGCATCGTCGCGTACTCCTCGATGTGAGAACTGGATAGATGACCGATCTCCCCGCGCGACAGCGCCCTCTGTTGCCCCTGTCTCTCGCGCTTCCCGCGGCCGCGGCAGCAGCGCTCCTGATGGATCTCTCGTATCCGGACGTCGCGGTGTGGGCACTCGCATTCCCCGCCACGGCGCTGCTTCTCGTCGCCCTCATCGGTCGTCGGGCCGGGGGAGCGCTGCTCGTCGGCGCCGTGTACGGCATCCTCTTCTTCGCCCTGCTCGTGTCATGGACCTCGCGCTATCTCGGTCCGATCCCGTGGGGTGCGCTGAGCGTGCTCGAGGGGATGCTGACCGCGCTGGCGCTCATCCTGATCACGCTGGCCTACCGCTGGATACCGCGGGTGTCATCCCACCCTGCGGTGCGGTTGCTGATGCTCCCCGCGGTCGTGGCGGCCCTGTGGGTCGGTCGTGAGCTGTTCGTCGGCACCTGGCCCTACGGTGGGTTCCCGTGGGCGCGTCTGGGGATGAGTCAGGCCGAGAGTCCGCTGGCGCCGGTCACATCGTGGGTCGGAGTGAGCGGTCTCGGCTTCCTGATGGTGTTCCTGGTCGCGGTGCTCATCGAGACCGTGCGCCTACGGGTGTGGAAGCGCCCGACCGCTCTCATCGCCCCGGTGATCGTCACGGTCGTGCTGCTTCTCACGCCGCTCTTCCCGACCACGGACAGCGGGACGATGCGCATCGCCGCCGTGCAGGGGAACGGGCCCAGCGGGTACTTCGATCAGCGCGAGCCGTACTCGATCGTCCAGGCGCAGACGGATGCGACGGAACCGCTGTACGGCGAGGACGTCGATCTCCTGGTCTGGCCGGAGGGCTCGCTGGACCTCGATCCGTTCCGCTCCGACACGCTCGCGCGGCGGATGTCCCTCGTCGCCACACGGATCGGCGCCCCGTTGCTCGCCAACGCCCCCACCGAGCGGAAGGGCCTGTACTACAACACCTCGATGCTGTGGCAGCAGGACGGCACCGCCGAGCAGATCCACGACAAGCGCCATCCGGTGCCCTTCGGCGAGTATGTGCCGGACCGTCCGGTCTTCAACGCCCTCGCCCCCGATCTGATCGGTCTCATCCAACGGGACTACACGCCAGGATCCAACTCTCCGGTGATCGACGTCGACGGCGTGGCCGTCGGCCTCGCGATCTGCTTCGACGTCATCTACGACGACGTGATCTACGACGGCCTCGCGCAGGGTGCCGAAGTACTGGTCCTGCAGACGAACAACGCGGACTTCCGCGGTACGGACGAGAATCTTCAGCAGCTGGCGTTCGCGCGCATGCGTGCGATGGAGACGGGGCGCAGCGTCGTGAACATCTCGACGGTGGGCACCAGTCAGGTGATCCGCCCGGACGGCTCGACGGTGTCGAGCCTGGATGCAGGAAAGGCCGGAGCGCTGCTCGAGGATGTCGAGCTGCGTTCCGGCCTGACCGCTGGCGTGGTCCTGGGACCGTGGATCCAGCAGCTGCTGCTGTGGGGCGGGATCGGCGTGCTGCTGTTCGGGTGGCTGCGCGCCCGGCGACCTTAGGCGCCGATCTTCTCGCGGGTCGGGTCTTCTCCGGCGCCGCGGCGGGCGCGGATGAAGGCGAGGCGCTCCTCGAGGAGCTCCTCGAGCTCGGCACGGCTGCGACGCTCCAGCAGCATGTCCCAGTGCGTGCGCGCGGCCTTCTCGTCGGTGGCGTCGAGCGTGACGGCCTTGCCGTCGATGCTCAGGCGTGCCTCTGCTCCACAGGCGCGGCACTCCCAGGTCTGCGGCGGCTCCGCGTCCGCCGAGAACATGAGGTTCGTGACATGGGCGCAGGTGTCACAGATGTAGGTGGTTTCACGGCGCTCCATGAAGACGACGCCCTCTTCGCTCTGTAGGCTCTGGGCGCCGAGTCGGATGCCGCGTAGGCTGCGATCTGCCATTGTGTGGTCCTCTCGTCGTGTCAGGTATAACGCTCCAGCCTGTGCGCTTCATCCACAGGAGCGCGTTCTCGGCGCTATTCACAGCGGAGTCCCAGCGCCGAAGGCGGGCCACGGCGTGGCGCGCTCAGCCGCCGATGAGGTCGAGCGCGACGTCTGCGCGATCCGAGACGAGGCCGTCCACCCCCGCGTCGAGAAGCCGGCGCATGTCGGCCGGATCGTTCACCGTCCAGACGTGGACCTCGACACCGTGCCGCCGCGCGGCACGCAGCAGGGCGGGGGTGAGGATGCGAAGACCTCGGTGGCGTTCGGGGATCTGCAGGGCATCGATGTCGCGAAGCACTTGCGCGGGGGAGAGGCGGAGCGCCGAGAGCATCCGCACCGTGGCGATCACGCCGCTGCCCGCGGACGTCGCGGGGGGCAGAGCGGCACCTGCGCGACGCACAGCGGCGACGGTGGCTCGTCGACGCGCATCCGAGAAACTCGTCACGAGCACGCGGTGCGTGTGGTTCGTCAGGATCGGCCCCAGAGCGACCACCGCGGCGTCGGTCTTGACGTCGATGTTGAAACGGGTGGTGGGAAAGGAATCGAGGGCGTCCGCCACGGTGAGCAGCCCGCCGTGCTCCGAGAGGATACGCGCCAGTTCCCGCGTCCGCACGTCACTCACGGCACGAGGATCGCCGGCGAGTCGGAGCAGGGTCGCATCGTGGAAGAGCACGACATCGCCGTCGGAGGAGACCTGACAGTCGGTCTCGATGTACTCCGCCCCTGCGGCATGTGCCGCGGCGAAGGCGGCCGCGGAGTTGTCCCACACACCGGAGTCCTCGCCCGCCGCGGTGATCAGACCGCGGTGGGCGAGGACTCGGGGGTGTCGCGCCTTCTCGAAGTACGGGTGCGTCACGCGCCCGGGTAGTTCGTCGGCGGCTGGCCGGGCTTGGGGGTGAATGCGCTTCCGATGCCCTTGAGCGCCTCGGTGAGCTCGCTCGGGATGATCCAGAGCTTGTTCGACTGACCCTCGCTGATCTTCGGCAGCATCTGCAGGTACTGGTAGGCGAGGAGCTTGTCGTCGGGCTCGCCCTGGTGGATGGCCGTGAAGACGTTCTGGATGGCCTCCGCCTCGCCCTGCGCACGCAGAACGGCGGCCTGCTTGTCGCCCTCGGCGCGCAGGATCTCGGCCTGACGTGCACCCTCGGCTTCGAGGATCGCGGACTGCTTCGTGCCCTCCGCCGTGAGGATCGCGGCACGGCGGTCACGCTCTGCACGCATCTGCTTCTCCATGGAATCCTGGATGGACAACGGCGGGTCGATCGCCTTGAGCTCGACACGGCCGACGCGGATGCCCCACTTGCCGGTCGCCTCGTCGAGCACGACACGGAGCTGGCCGTTGATGTTGTCTCGGCTGGTCAGAGCCTCTTCGAGGTTGAGGCCACCCACGACGTTTCGGAGGGTGGTCGTCGTCAGCTGCTCGACGGCACCGAGGTAGTTGGCGATCTCGTAGGTGGCCGCGCGGGCGTCGGTCACCTGGAAGTAGACCACGGTGTCGATCGAGACGACGAGGTTGTCCTCGGTGATGACCGGCTGAGGCGGGAACGAGACGACCTGCTCGCGCATGTCGATCAGAGGACGCAGGCGATCGATGAACGGCACCAGGATGTTGAGTCCCGGCATGAGTGTCTTGTGATAGCGGCCGAGGCGCTCCACCACACCGGCCGTGGCCTGAGGGATGATGCGGATGGATCGGGCCAGCGTGACCAAGACGAAGATGATCACTGCGATGACGAAGACCCACAGGATCGCGGTGGGGATGAACGAGGCGTCGTTCACGGGGTACTCCTACTCGTTGACGGGGCGGACGGTCGCGGTCGCCCCGTTGATCGCGATGACGACGATCGGGGAACCCTGCGGGATGGGGACGGGGGTGGCGGCGCGTGCGGTCCACGTGTCGCCGTTGCTGAGCTTGACCTGCCCGGAGATCTGAGTGATGTCGTGCAGCGCGAAGCCGCGGAGGTCGAGCAGGGCGTCGACGTTCGATTTCGTCGGATCCTCACCGCGCCGCAGCCGCTTCAGAAGCGGTGGACGGAGAAGAAGGATGAACAGCGCCGCCGCTCCGGCGGCGATGATCACCTGTGCCCAGATCGGCAGTCCGACGAGGTCGGTCACCAGTCCGATGGCGGCGCCGAAGCTCAGCATCAGGAAGGTGAAGTCGAGGGTCAGCATCTCGATCACCAGGAAGACGGCGATGAGGATCAGCCAGCCGATCCATGCCCATTGGTCGATGAACTCGACGGATGTCGCGAAGTTGTCCATTCGGCCTCCTTTGGCGTCAACCTATCATGCGGGTGCGACGCCGACGGGGGCCTCGCGGGCGGTCTTGGTAGTCTGGGAAGGCCGCGTGATCGCGGCGTTTCGCGCATCAAGAGGAGTCACAGTGACCGACGTTCTTCCCGCAGGTTCCCTCGACGGCAAGGTCGCGCTCGTCACGGGCTCGTCCCGCGGCATCGGCGCCGACACCGTTCGGTATCTGGCAGAGGCCGGTGCGGACGTCGTCATCAACTTCCGCAACAAGGCGCCTCGGGCGGAGAAGCTCGCGACCGAACTGCGCGCCCTCGGTCGCCGCGTGCTCGTCGTGGGCGCCGACCTCACGGACCCGTCGTCGGTCGCCGAGATGTTCGACGCCGTCACCGCAGAATTCGGCCGCCTCGACGTGCTGGTGCTCAATGCCTCGGGCGGCATGGAGTCGGGAATGGCGGCCGACTACGCGCTGACCCTGAACCGCGACGCCCAGCTGCGCGTTCTCGACGCGGCGACCCCGTTGCTGGGCGACGGCGCACGCGTGGTGTTCGTCACCAGCCACCAGGCGCACTTCATCCGCACGACGCCCACGATGCCGGAGTACGAGCCCGTCGCTCTCTCCAAGCGTGCGGGCGAGGACGCCCTGAGGGAGCGCATCCCCGCACTCGCAGAGAAGGGGGTGGGCTTCACCGTCGTGTCCGGGGACATGATCGAGGGCACCATCACCGCGACGCTGCTGGAGCGGGCCAACCCCGGCGCGATCGCCGAGCGCCGTGAATCGGCCGGCAAGCTGTACAACGTGTCGGAGTTCGCGGCCGAGGTGGCTCGCGCTGCGATCGACGCCGTGCCCTCGGACAACACCCGTCTCGTCGGAGATGTGAGCGCATTCGCCTCCGAGTGAGCCGAGGACCACGATGAGGGCCCCGTCCGGATCGGGCGGGGCCCTCATCGTGCAGGGGAGGGGTCAGCTCGCGGCGTCGCTCCGGGCAGCCGCGACGTTCTTCGCATCCTTCCCGAGCGTGATCGCGCGGACGATCTGCACGAGACCGAGTGCGACGAGCGAGACCCCCAGCACCAGCCACAGCACGGCTGCGGCGTAGAGCGGCGAGAAGAGCACCACGATTCCGGCGACGATGCTGAGCAGCGCATAGAGCAGCGTCCATACGCGCGAGCCGTCCTGTCCGAGCAACGACAGCGCGACCACACCGTCGACGATCCAGCTGATGCCGATGAAGATCACCACGACGAGCGCGAGGGTCGCGGCGGCCACACCGAGGTTCGCGAAGGCGATCACGCCCGCCACGATGTAGATCAGGCCGAGCACGATGTGCCCGATCCGGGCCCAGCCGCCCTCGATGCGAGAGAAGACGGCCAGACCGATGTAGACGAGACCGGCGACGACGAGATACGACGCGAAGATGCCGGTGACGATGACGGCGGACTTGAGGGGCCATACGAGCAGCACGATGCCGGCCAGGAGGGCGATCACGCCCGAGACCGCGAGGACGATGCGGATGGACTTGACGAGGGAACCGGCTCCTGCGGCGAGCGGATCGGTCATGGGGGGGGATCCTTTCTGAGAATTGCCTGTGCGCGATGGTCACAGGGTATCCCTGTAGAGGACCCCATGGGGGTCGAGTGCCTCGCGACGACGCGGGACGTCGTGTCCCGACATGTCGCGTGACAGTATCTATTCGTGAGCGCCGATGACGATGCACGACTCCGCGAACTCGTCGTCATGCGTCGGGTCCGGGATCGCATCGATCGCGAGTACGCGCTGCCCCTCGACGTCGAGGCGCTGGCGAGAGGTGTGCACATGTCGGCGGGCCATCTCAGCCGCCGCTTCAAGGAGACGTACGGCGAATCACCGTACTCGTATCTGATGACGCGGCGGATCGAGCGCGCCATGGCGCTGCTCAGACGCGGCGACCTCTCGGTGACCGAGGTCTGCGTCGCGGTGGGGGGCTCGTCGCTGGGAACATTCAGCACCAGATTCACCGAGCTGGTCGGTGTCTCACCCCGGGTGTACCGTGAACGCGCCGCCACCCTCGACGGCATCCCGACCGTCCATGCCAAGCACGTCATCAGACCGATCAGGAATCAAGAAGCACCGCGCCCGGAGACCCACCTAACCTGAGCCCATGAACATCAGCATCCACTACGCGTTCCTTCCGCACACGGATGCCGAGGCAGCCCTCGGCTTCTACCGCGACGCCCTCGGATTCGAGGTGCGCAACGACGTCGGCTACGACGGCCTGCGCTGGCTGACCGTCGGCCCGGAGGGGCAGCCCGAGACGTCGATCGTGCTGCATCCGCCCGCCACCGACCCCGGGATCACCGAGGGCGAACGACGGACCATCCTCGAACTGATCGCGAAGGGCAGCTACGGCGCGCTGACCCTCGCGAGCGACGACCTCGATGCCCTGTTCGACCGCCTCGTCGCTCACGGGGCCGATGTCGTGCAGGAGCCGCTCGACCAGCCATACGGTGTGCGGGACTGCGCGTTCCGCGATCCGGCGGGCAATCTTCTCCGTATCAACCAGGCCGGTTGACCCGACCACCGAGCCCACCCCGAGGACGACCATGACCCACGCTGCAGACGGCCACGACCTGATCCGCGTTCAGGGCGCGCGCGAGAACAATCTCAAAGACGTCAGCGTCGAGATCCCGAAGCGCCGCCTCACCGTGTTCACCGGGGTCTCCGGGTCGGGCAAGAGTTCCCTCGTCTTCGACACCATCGCGGCGGAGTCGAGACGGATGATCGACGAGACGTACAGCGCGTTCGTGCAGGGGTTCATGCCCTCGGTGCCCCGACCGGACGTCGACGTCCTCGAAGGGCTCACGACCTCCATCATCGTCGATCAGGAACGGCTCGGCGCGAACCCGCGCTCGACCGTGGGCACGGTCACCGATGCGAACGCGATGCTGCGGATCCTCTTCAGCAAGCTCGGCCGGCCGTACATCGGAGGACCGACCGCATTCTCCTTCAACATCCCGACGCAGAAGGCCAGTGGCGTCATGACGGGGCCGAGCGGGGAGAAGAAGATCGTCAAGGACGCGATCTACCTCGGCGGCATGTGTCCTCGGTGCGAGGGCAGGGGAGCGGTGTCCGACCTCGACCTCGCACAGATCATCGACGAATCGAAGTCGCTCGACGGAGGCGCCATCATGGTCCCCGGCTACACGGCCGACGGATGGATGGTGAAGGGCTTCTCCGGTTCGGGGTTCTACCCGCCCGACATGCCGATCGCCGAGTTCACCGACAAGCAGAAGCATCTGCTGCTCTACGGCGCGGTCACGAAGGTCAAGATCTCGGGCATCAACATGACGTACGAAGGGCTGATCCCGAAGATCACCAAGTCGATGCTCTCGAAGGACCTCGATGCGCTGCAACCGCACATCCGTGCGTTCGTCCAGCGCGTCGCGACCTTCGCCACCTGCCCCGAGTGCGAGGGCACGCGCCTCACCGAAGGCGCGCGATCCTCGAAGATCGAGGGCATCAGCATCGCGGACGCCTGTCGGATGCAGGTGACCGATCTCGCCGCATGGGTGCGGAACCTGGAGCTGCCCGAAGCCGCACCGCTCCTCGAGGCTCTGCGCGCGAACCTCGAGGCCTTCGTGACGCTCGGGCTCGGGTATCTGAGTCTGGATCGTCCCTCCGGGACGCTGTCCGGGGGAGAGGCGCAGCGCATCAAGATGCTCCGTCACCTCGGCTCCTCTCTCACCGATGTCACCTATGTCTTCGACGAGCCGACCATCGGACTGCATCCGCACGACATCGAGCGCATGAACTCCCTGCTCCTGCGCCTGCGCGACAAGGGCAACACGGTCCTCGTCGTCGAGCACAAACCGGAGACCATCGCGATCGGCGATCACGTGGTCGATCTCGGACCGGGTGCGGGCAGCGCCGGTGGCGAGATCTGCTTCCAAGGCACGGTCGAGGGGCTCAGATCGAGCGGGACGCGCACCGGGATCCATCTGGACGACCGCTCCACGCTCAAGACGTCGGTCCGCGACGCCACGGGAACCATCGAGGTGCGGGGGGCGACGGCCAACAACCTCCAGGACGTCGATGTCGACATCCCTACCGGCATCCTCACGGTCGTCACCGGCGTGGCGGGCTCTGGAAAGAGCTCGTTGATTCACGGCTCGGTCTCGAGACGCGACGGCGTCGTCTCGATCGATCAGAGTGCGATCAAGGGGTCTCGGCGCAGCAACCCGGCCACCTATACGGGGTTGCTCGAGCCGATCCGCAAGGCATTCGCGAAGGCCAACGGAGTGAAGCCCGCACTGTTCAGCGCGAATTCCGAAGGCGCGTGTCCGACCTGCAAGGGAGCCGGGGTGGTCATCACCGAACTCGGGTTCATGGACACGATCGAGACGCCGTGCGAGGACTGTGGCGGCAAGCGTTTCCAGGCGTCGGTCCTGGAATACACCCTGGCGGGGAAGGACATCACCGAAGTGCTGGACCTCCCGGTGTCCGAGGCCAAGGCGTTCTTCTCCGACGGGGAGGCGAGGATTCCCGCCGCTGTGGCGATACTCGGCCGACTCGACGACGTCGGGCTCGGCTACCTGTCGCTCGGACAGCCGTTGTCGACCCTGTCGGGAGGGGAGCGTCAGCGCATCAAGCTGGCGATCCAGATGGGGGAGAAGGGTGACACCTACGTGCTCGACGAGCCGACCACCGGGCTGCACCTGGCCGACGTCCGGAACATCCTCGGACTCCTCGATCGTCTCGTGGAGTCGGGGAAGACGGTGATCGTGATCGAGCACCACCAGGCGGTGATGGCGCACGCCGACTGGATCATCGACATCGGTCCCGGTGCAGGGCACGACGGCGGACGCGTGGTGTTCGAAGGCCGTCCGGAAGACCTGGTCGCGGCGAGATCCACAGTGACCGGCGAACATCTGGCCGCATACGTCGGGCGGTGAGGGCTCTGCAGTCCGGGGTCAGTCCTTGCGCGCGACGATCGTGAAAGTGCACGGGATCAGGTCGCGCTCGGCCTCCGGCCAGGCGTAGCCCCGCGGAACCTTCACCATGCGCGGGCTGAAACGCCAGGGGAGCGTACGCCCTCGTCGAAGTGCAGAAGGCGAAGGCCGGCGCGGAGGAGTGCTCCGGTCTGGTGCAAGTACTTCATTACGGCGAGCACTATTCGTCAGTGCGCAGTTGCGGTGTGACTGCGGCTTTCCTCGATAGACGAATCAGCGCGACGGGATTCGACGTTGTGGAGAGGGTGGCTCTGCCGACCGTCGTCCCTAGCCGATCCATTCGATGGCAGCCCAGATCAGGCCCGCACCTATAGGGAGCTCGATCAGCACGGTTGCACCGAAGACATGACGTTGACTCCCGTAGAGGGGACGTGCTGCGCGGACTCGTTCGCTTGAGCACTTCGGCCGGGTGGGACCGAACGTGGATGGAGTTCGGGTGACTGTGGCGAGATCTGGCTTCGGATCGTCATCCGTGGGCGCTTCCGGGTGTGCGCGGTTGCTTTTCGGCCGGCGGTCGAAACCCGTCCTCGATGTCGAAGCTGACTCGCGTGAGGGGATCGCCGTGCACCCAGGCCTCGCCGGAGGTGGCTAGGAGATGCGGTGGGGGTTGCTGGGTTGGTTGAGGTCGGCCACGAGTTCGGTGGAGGCGGGTACGATCTCGGTTGCCCGACGTACCGCGGGCGACAGGGCGGCGTAAGTGGTCCTGGGCGTGCTTTCTGTTCAGGGGGCTGTGATGCCGTCGAAGAGGTTGTCAACCAGCGCGATGGCGAACGCATCGGTCACGGGTTCGTCGGGGATCAGGAGGCGGTGGTAGACGGCGCCCCAGAGTTGGTCGACGAGGACTTGGACGTCGATGCCCGCTCTGATCTGTCCGGCTTCTTGCGCGATGGTGAAGCGGTCTGCGGCGAGTCGTCTGCGGTGGGAGGAGTACAGCCGCCGGTAGTCGGCCGCGAGGTCCTGGTCGGTTTGGGACTGGCCAATCAGCTCGGCGAGAAGTCGACCGGCCGGGGTGGTGGTCATCAGCGTCACGAAGCTGCGCAGTTGGGTGGTGATGTCGGTTCGGATCTCGCCGGTGTCGGGGAATGTCAGCGTGACCTCGACGCTGTGGAAATACCCCTCGAGGGCCAACGCCCCCGCGGATGGCCACCACTTGTAGAGGGTGGTTTTGCTGACGCCGGCTTGGCGTGCGACGCGTTCGAACGTGAGGTCGGCGAGGCCTTCGTCGAGCAGGATTTCCCCCACGGTGCGGAGGACATCAGCGCGGACGTCTTCGGCGGGGCGTCGGCCCCGGCCGCGGCGAGTTGCTCCGTTGGTTGCCGGGTTCGGAGTGCCGCTGGTGGTGGTGCTCATGGTGGTCCCTGCGTTGTCGGGGAGCGTTGGGTGCTCGAAGGTGTCAGCTTATGATGAGGCGGGCGATGAGGTCGCCTCGCAGTTCGAAGCGCATCGGGCCGGTGCCGTTGTACCCGTCCCCACTCACTTTGAGGGTGACGGTGTAGCTCTGGGGCTGGGGGCCGGCAGTGATGTCGATGAGGTCGAAGTGGGCGTGGACGCCGATGTTGTCGGTGCGGTTCCAGGCTTGTACTCCGGTCGTGCCGTGGAATTCGCGGCCCCAGTCGCTGAGGAACGCGTCAGGGGTGAACGTGGCGGCGAAAGCGGCGGAGTCGGCGGAGTTGGTCGCGTCGATGAAGGCCTGGATCGGGGCGGGCACTCGTGTGGAGGTCATAGCTTGTCATCCTGATCTGTGGGGTTGGTGGTTTGTCAAGGCCCGGGGAGGATGGTCGTCTCCCCGGGCCTTCAGGTCACTGGACGATGGAGAGCAGGTCAGCGACGCCGACGCGGCCGAGGAATTCCCGGCGTGCTTCGTCAGCAACCTCGGAGACCCGCTCAGAGCCATCGTTCGCGGGGTCGATGTGCACGCGGTACGGCCGCTGCCCGGCGGGCAAGGCAACGATGCGAGCGATCTCCTCGGACACGAGCGACGCTTCCGCGCCTTCCGGCGCGAGGGCGGCGAGCTTGCCGGCGACCTGTTCGATGAGACCGGGGTACTTCGCCTCGTACTCGGCCTCCACCGCCGTATCGGTGGGGCGTCCGGCGTGAGCGAAGTGGTTGGTTCCGCTGGTGAACGAACCCGGCACCACGATCGAGGTCTCCACGCCCCAGCGGGCGAGCTCCGCGGCATAGGAGACCGCGAGGGAATCCATGCCCGCCTTCGCTGCAAAGTACGGGGAGAGGTAGGGCGGGGTGCCACCCTTGACCGACGTGCTCGACACCCACAGCACCAGACCCTTGCCGGCCTTGCGGAGGTGCGGGAGCGCGGCACGGTTGACGCGCTGGGTGGAGAGAACGTTGACGTTGTAGAGCTCGGCGAGCTGCTCAGGGGTGAAGGCTTCGGCGGGACCGGAGACCATGTGGCCGGCGTTGTGGATGACGACGTCGATGCGTCCGTGGTCGGCGATGATCTGCGCGATTGCGGCGTCGACGGAGGTTTCCGAGTTGACGTCCATCTCGATGGCGCGAAGGTCGACTCCGTGCTCGGCGGAGTAGTCGGCGGCTGCCTGTACCTGGGGGGCGTTCCGTCCGGTGGTGGCGCGCATGCCCGCGTAGACGGTGTTGCCGCTGTCGGCAAGTGCGCGGGCGGTGAGGGCGCCGAAACCGCTGGAAGCTCCGGTGATGACGATGATCTGGCTCATGACGTTCTTCGCTTCTGTTCGTGGTCCGCGCTATCTGATCGACGCGCGCGATGGCCTGGTGGTGGTGTTGCGGCTGGTGGGCTAGGCGAGTCCGCCGTTGACGAAGAGGACCTGGCCGTTCACCCATCGGGCGGGGCCGGCGAGGAACGCGACCGTCTCAGCGATGTCGTTCGGGGTTCCCAGGCGCTCGAGCGGCGCGGCCTTGGAGAGGTTCTGGATGGTCTGCTCGTCCTTGCCGTCGAGGAACAGCGGCGTCGCGGTCGGGCCAGGGGCAACGGTATTCACGGTGATGTCCTTTCCGCGCAGTTCGCGCGCCAGGACCGGGGTCATCGCCTCCACAGCTGCCTTCGAGGCGACGTAGGCGCCGTAGCCGGGGAAGCTGGTACGGGTGACGGTGGTGGAAAAGTTCACGATCGCGCCGCCTGCACGGACCCGGCGTGCGGCCTGCTGCGACACAACGAAGGTGCCGCGAATGTTGGTGCGGTGCATCCGGTCGAGGTCGTCGAGGCCGAGCGTGGCGATCGGGGTGAGGATCATGATGCCCGCCGTGTTCACCACCACATCGATGCCACCGAACGCGGCTTCCACCTGGTCGAACGCGGTCTGCATTGCGTTCTCGTCTGCCACGTCGCCGCCGACCGCGATCCCCGACCCACCCGCGGCGACGATGCTCTCGACCAGGGTGTCCGCCTTCACCCGGTTCCCCGCGTAGTGCACGGCGACCGAGAAGCCGTCCGCGACCAGACGTTCCACGACGGCCTGACCGATGCCGCCCGACCCACCTGTCACAAGTGCGACGCGGCCGGTGCTTGATGATGTGCTCATGAGGTCCTCTCCCTGATAGATATGAACGATAAGTACATATAACCATGAAATGAACGATCTGTCTATATCGATCCCGGATCCACGCCCCACTTGCGCGTCGACAGGGGGCGAGCGACTGGCCGGTGCTGAATGATGCGTTTACTGCAACCGCAGAACAGCACGTTGCGTGGTTGTGGTGCAACGAGACGGACGGTGGTCAGTGCGTTCGGCGAGAGCGGCTGCCGCTCGCAACGCGGGCTCGGAGAAATCCGCGCCGGTCACGTGAGTACCGGTACGAGCCAGCGAGATCGTGTCGGTGCCGGTGTGACACTGCACGACGTTCTGCGCGTTCACGCGTCGAGCCTGTCGACGGCCCCGATCGACGTGATCGCGATAGAGCCGATAATGCACATTATGTCAGATAGACTGAGCTTTATTTCAACAGATGAAATCCGCCGCGGTTCCCTTCGCGCGTGCGTGGCGGCTCGATCAAATCTAGCAAGAAGCGCCGTCTGATCTGGGAAGAAGCCATCGGCTTACTCGTCATCAAGGGCGTGGCGCGTAGGTAGTCGTAGAAGGCGGTGAACGCGGGCGCCTCGCTAATCGTCGTGCCCAGCTCCGGCTGGCCTTCAGGACCCAGGTTGAGCGTTGCGGGGCCGCCTTCTACGGTTGCACGACCCAAGAGACGCTCGAGTTCATCCGGCGAGATGATCTCGCCGCAGATAGCTCTTCGCGCCAGACGCGGGTTGAGTCACCCCCTACAAACACCTAGTTTCATAAGTGTTGGTATCATGGTGTGATGCCCACGTCTTCGCCCAGCACCCGCATCCCCATCGATGCCATCTCGAGCGAGACCCTGGACTGGAAGCCGCGGGCACCGGGGATGTTCTCACGGGCCGAGGTTGTGCGTCAGACCGGGCCCTTTGAGGCGACGGTCACAGCTCCGATCGCTCATTGGAGCCCGCAGGTCCCGAGCGAAGATGCCGCTGACGTCGAAGACGCCACGCGCCAGCTGGTCGCGTTCGACGAGCATGCGCGGCGCACGTTGGGCACCGACAACCCGGCCCTGGGCCCGATGACCGCGATCCTGCTCCGCACAGAGTCCGCGTCCAGCTCACAGATCGAGCAGCTGACGACGTCGGCGAAGCAGCTCGCTCTCGCCGAGATCGATGAAGGCGACAAGGCCAACGCGCTCACCGTCATCGGGAACGTCCGCGCCATGGAGGCAGCCCTCGCGCTCTCGGACGAGATCTCCGAGGATTCCATCCTGCAGATGCACCACGCTCTGCTGCGCCACCAATCAGGCCTCGAGCAGGAAGCCGGTGTCTACCGCCAAGAACAGGTCTGGATCGGCCCCGGCAACGCCGGCCCCCGCCAGGCGGAGTTCATAGCTCCCCACCACGACCGGATTCCCGGTGCGATCGGTGACCTGGTCAGATTCGTGCAGCGCCAGGACATCTCCGTGCTTGTTCAGGTCGCTGTCGCGCACGCCCAGTTCGAGACCATCCACCCGTTCGTCGACGGCAACGGCCGCACCGGCCGCGCGCTCGCGCAGTCGATCCTGCGCAACAAGGGTCTCGTCAGCTCCACCGCCGTACCGATCTCTGCAGGACTACTCGTGAACACCGGGCGCTACTTCCAGGCGCTGACCGCTTTCCGAGCCGGCGACGCTGCCCCGATCATCCGCGAGTTCGCCATGGCGAGTCGCATCGCCGCGTCCACGGGGACGCAGCTGGTCGACGATCTCGTCGCGCAGCTGGACGAGTCCCGCGCTCTACTCCAGGGCGTCCGCTCCGACGCTGCGGTCTGGAAGGTCCTTCCCGCGCTCGTGGGCCAGCCGGCTGTGAACACGAAGTACCTCATGAGCGCGCTCGGACTCGGCGAGATGGCGGCGCTGCGCGCGCTGGACACACTCACCGATCGCGGGGTGCTCACCGAAACCACCGGCCAAGGACGCAACCGCGTCTGGCAGCACCGCGGGATCTTCGACGTCCTCGACGGATACGCCGAGCAGATCCGCCGGATGACCGCTCGAGGCTAGCCGCGCGCCAGCGCGGGGTCATAAGCCCCGGCGGGTCGGCACTGCCTATGACCCCCGATCCGACTTCCGCGGAATCTCGCGGATTTCGTGCGCTCCCCTGCGCTCGATTGCCGGGGCACTTCGACGGAGACCCCCAGCAACCGAGCGGATCCGAGCGCGCATTGCCTCTGAACGAGGTCTAATCCGGGTCCGGACCTGCGGCTGCAGTTCCCTCGAGCTCGCGAAGCCGTTTCAGCTGCGCCCACGGCCAGAACGCGATCCACCCGATCGAAACGATCGAGCCGCCCATGATCATCGAAGCGATATCCATGCGCTTCACGCTACGGACTCGGCGTGCCCGCGGTCATCCCCCGCGCGACGGATCCGGTCAGACAGCCACTGCGGCTGGCGACCGCAACCCCAGAAACCTCACTATGCGGAGTCCTCGTCGATCCGCGTGATTCCGGGGTTTACGTGTTTACAACCTCACAAACCTCAGTTGCTCAGCGAGCCTCCACCCCGCTCGTCACGACCGACCCTGACCCCGAATAAGTGGCCCCATGCCTGAACAGAAACCGATCGACAAGAAGACCGCCCGGCACATCCGAGCTCTCGTCATCACGCAGGACGACGCGCTGAAGGGTCGCCCTTGGCGGTCGATGAAAGCGATCAAGCGCGCGCTGAAGGCAGGCGAGATCGACTGACCTGCGCTCGACGCTCACCCCACACACGACCTCGAGGAGAACACCGATGGTTCTCATCTACAGCACGACCCCGCACGACACCGGCGAGTTGGTTGCTCTGCGTCAGGGTCATCAACGACAACGAGCGCGCGTTCTCGGATCTCAGGACTATCTACAGCGTCGACCAGCGGCGTCTTTGTGATGAGTACGACGCCCTCATGGCCGCGCAGCGACCCACGTACCCGACGCCGGAGCACCTGAAGGGCCTGGACATGGTCGCCGAGATGATGCGCGCCGGCACCGAGTACGGCGACCACCGCGGTTCGCCTAGGCAGGTCGATCGCGAAGCCGGGCGAGCTCTCCCCCGCAGCGTCGACTTCTCATCGTTCGCCTGCAGGATCAACATCCGCGCCTTCGCCCAGTACCGTGCCCGCTCGTCCCAGCACGCGTGGATCTTCACGGAAGACGACATCGAGGCCTTCCGGCATGAGCTGACGAAGCGCTCGCTCGGCATCGCCTCCCACTGGCAGCACGAGGATGGCGTCGCCTTCCAGGTGTTCAACGCTCGCGACTGACGTGGGCCTTCAGGTTCGGCCGAACCCGCTCGGATTGGCCAGCCGGAAACGCTACACCACCGGTTTCGGTGCTATTGCGTTTCGGCAGGGGGTTACGGCGGGTCGATCCTCGGCGTGTCGTGACGTTGACCAGGGCGATCCTCCAAGCCGCCGGAAACGATCGTTTTCGGTGGGACGACCGCTCCGATTTATAGTTCAGTGCTGCGGCTAGGCGAGGCTCGGCCGTGGTTCGCGCGCGAGAAGGGGGACCACGCGGACGAGGACGAGCATCGCGACCAGCTCGACAAGGGTTTGCGTGACTATCGCGAGCGGGGCCATGCTCATCGAGGCGGGAAGGGCGAGAGCGAGCGGTAGGACGACGAGCGAGTTGCGCGTCGCGGTGGAGAACATCACCGCGCGGGTGGCGGAAACGTCTAGTTGTGCGACGCGGCTGGCGAGCTTCCCGATCGCGACGGCGAGGACGACGAATGCGATGTACAGCGGCATTACACGCAGGAGCGCGGTGATCTGCGATCCAACGGCGGCGATCTGGGAACCGATGACTACGGCGAGGGTCACCATCATCAGCGGCACCATCGCACCCGCCATGATCTTCTCGATAAACCGCCCTCCCCGATAACGACGCGCAAGAGCCTGCACAACCGCTGCTGCAGAGAGTGGGACCACGATCAGCAACAGGAATGCCCGGATGAATGGGCCGATGTCAACCACACCGAGCACAGCGCCGCCGGCGAAGAGGAACAGGAACACCGGGAGCAGCAGGATCTGGACCAACATCAGCAGCGGTGCGGCTGCGAGCAGTCGCGCGCCAGCACCACCCGCGAGACCAGCGAACACGATGACGTAATCGATGCACGGGGTCAGCAGGACGAACAACACCCCGAGGAGCAGTCCCCGGTCGTCGACTACGAAACGGGAGAGACCCCAGGCGAGCATCGGCACAATGACAAAGTTCGCCACCAGCACCGTGCCCAGAAACCTGATGTCACGGAACGCGCGCTTCACCTCGATAAGCGGGACGCCGAGGAAAGTGGCGAATAACAGCAACATCAGTGCGGGTTCGATCGAGTGCTCGAGGCTCGGAGCGGCCTGCGGCGTTATCAGCCCGATGGCCGCCCCCACGGCGATTGCGCCGATGTAGAGGGCGAGTTGATGAGTGTCCCACCACCGCACGAGAGATCTCACTCGGTGCTCTCCTCGTCTGCGCGGATCATGAAAACTGCTCCGGTGATCGCTGCGGCGAAGATCACGATGTCGGCGAGGTTGCCGATGAACCAGTTCCCGTAGGCGAGGAAGTCCACGACGTGTCCACGGGCGAATCCGGGGTCGCGGAAGAGGCGGTCGCCTGCGTGTGAGGCGGCAGCGCCACCGAGAGCGCCGATCACGATCGCCCACGCCGGGCGTTGCACTCGGAACGCGAACACGATCGCTGTGACGGTGGCGGCGACAGCGAGCAGCGCGAATACCCAGGTGAAGCCTTCCCCGAACGAGAATGCCGCTCCGGGGTTATAGGCGAGCTGCAAACCCAGGAGGTCACCGATCAGCGGGATGCGCTCGCGCTCGGTGAGGGTCGCTTCGGCCAACACCTTGGTTCCCTGATCAATCAGCACGACAACCACGGCGATCAGGAGCGTTCCACCAGTGAGCTGCCACCGCCGTGCCGACGACAGCTTGCGCGCAGCGGGCGGGCGAGCCTCTGTCCGGGAGGAGGTCATGCGAGGACCTCGATCAGACGGACGATGACCCCAGATTCGATCAGGATGAACAGGCCCAGGCCGATGAACACTGCCGGTACCAGCCAGTGCTCGACGCGCTCCAGCGCTTCGGTGACTGCCTTGTTGGTGCCGATGAGCCGACCGGCCGCACACCAGACCGCGACGAGGATGAGGAACACGACGATCATGATCGCGACGTCGACTGGGGTGCTGGTGCGGAAGATTGGCGTGTAGAGGGAGATATTGTCGGCCCCGTTGGCGATCGTGATCCCTGCGACGCCCCATAGTCCGACCGCGGTGATCTTGGAGTCGTCGTCGTCATTGTCGCCGTTGCGGCGCAAGCCGCGAATGAGCGTCCACACGCCGATGCCGAGCGGGATCAGACCCAGGAACCCGACCCATTCGTCCGGAACGATCGTGAGCCCGAGCGCGGCTATCACACTGATCACGACCAGGGTGATGAACCCGAGATACTGGCCTGCGATGATCTGCCACGGGCGGGGTTTCCCTCGACTGGAGGCGAGGAACAGCACGGTGAGCACGACGATGTCGTCGATGTTCGTCGCCGCAAAAAGGCCGATCGCTGAACCGATGGTGGCGAGCATCAGCTTTCCAGTCGTGGCGTGCGGGCGGCACGCAGGCCGTTGAGGATCACGATGACCTCCGCGACCTCGTGGACCAGGACGACAGCCGCGAGCCCCAGGACGCCGAAGAGCGCGAGCGGGAGCAGGGCGGTGATGATCAGCAGCGACAGGATGATGTTCTGGTTGATGATCCGTCGACCGCGCCGGGCGTGATCGAACGCCCGCGGGATGAGGCGCAGATCATGGCCGGTGAAGGCCACGTCGGCGGATTCGATCGCTGCGTCGGAGCCTGTCGCGCCCATCGCGATGCCGACGTCTGCGCTAGCGAGGGCCGGGGCATCGTTGATGCCGTCGCCGATCATCGCGACCGGTCCTGCCTTCGACAGTTCTGCGATCGCGGTCGCCTTGTCCTCCGGGCGCAGCTCCGCTCGCACGGCGCTGATCCCGGCCTGCGCAGCCAGAGCACGAGCGGTCCGGGCGTTGTCGCCGGTGAGCATCGTCACGCCGACGCCCTGGCCGGTGAGTGTCCGGACTACGTCAGAGACTTCAGGGCGCAGCTCGTCACGGACGCCGATCGCGGCGACCGGTGACCCGTCGCGGTGCACGATGACGACGGTCATGCCCTGCTCTTCCAGCGTTGCGACCCGCTCGACGAGGTCGCCGGCGTCCAGCCAGCGGGGACTGCCGACGGTGATTCTCGATCCGTCGACGGTGCCGTCAATACCGTGGCCGGCCTGCTCGGTCACATCTGCAGCTGCCGGTGTCCCCGAGGCTGCGGCGGTGATTGCTGAGGCAAGAGGATGTGTGCTGTGCTGCTCCAGGGCAGCCGCCCACGCCAACGCCTGGACCTCGGTTACACCGTTCGTGGTGAGCACGGCGGTGACCACGGGCTCGTTGCGGGTGAGGGTTCCGGTCTTGTCGACGGCGACGTGCCGGACCGTCCCGAAGCGCTCGAAAACGGCGCCGGACTTGATGATCACACCGAACTTGCTCGCCGCACCGATCGCAGCGACGACCGTCAGCGGCACCGAGATCGCCAGCGCACACGGGGAGGCCGCGACGAGCACGACGAGCGCGCGGGTGATCCACACCTCGGGGTCGCCCAGCAGCGAACCGATGATCGCGACAAGCGCTGCGAGGATCAGCACGCCGGGCACCAGCGGGCGGGCGATCCTGTCCGCGAGACGAGCACGCTCGCCCTTCTCGGTCTGTGCTTTCTCTACCAGTTCGACGATCGTGGTGAGCGAGTTGTCGGTGCCCGCAGCCGTCGTTTCGACCTCCAGCGCGCCGGCGCTGTTGATCGCGCCGGCCGACACAACATCGCCAGGCTGGACCTCGACCGGGATCGACTCCCCAGTGATCGCCGAGGTGTCCAGGCTGGAGCGACCGGAGCGGACGATCCCATCCGTTGCGATCCGCTCGCCCGGGCGGACCACCATGACCTGACCGACCATAAGCTCTCTCGCTTGCACCTGCACAGCGTTGCCGCCCTGCAGCACGGTCGCTGTTTCCGGGACGAGCTTCAGGAGCGCCCGTAGCCCCCCGCGGGCCCGGTCCATCGCCTTGTCTTCGAGCGCCTCAGCGATCGAGTACAGGAACGCCAGAGCCGCGGCCTCCTCGACGTATCCGAGGACGACTGCACCGATGGCGCTGATGGTCATCAGCAGTCCGATGCCGAGCTTGCCCTTGAACAGCTTTCGTATCGCGCCAGGCGTGAACGTCGACGCACCCAGCAGCAGACCGGCCCAGAACAGCACGAGCGCCGGAATCTCGAGGCCGGACCACTCGAGGATCAGGCCGACGAGGAACGCAACGCCGGAAAGGACCGGCACCATGATCCCGCGGTCCCTCCACCACGGCCGCTCAGCCTCTTCGTGTTCCTCTCCCGCCGGGGCGGCGGACTCGTGCTCGCAGCCGCACGCCGCGCTCACGCGTCAGCCCCTGCTCCGCAGCAGCCCGGCACCGTGCAGGCCGAGTCCACACACGGCGCGTGCTCGTCCACAGCCAGCGTCACATCCACAAGCGCGAGGAGGGCCGCGGCGAGATGAGGGTCGGCGATCTCGTAGCGGGTTTGCCGGCCCTCAGGCTCGGCGACAACGATCCCGCAGTCACGCAGGCAGGTGAGATGGTTCGACACGTTGGAGCGCGTCAGCTCTAGCTCACGGGACAGGACTGCGGGGTAGCTCGGGCCACCGAGCAGAGTCATGAGAATCCGAGAACGCGTAGGATCAGCCATGGCGCGGCCGAGCCGGTTCATGACGTCGAGACGAGAAGCAATGGTCAGCATAAGCTGAACTATACAGTCTCCGCTGACCTATTTCCTATGCGGTCAAGCCAATGCCCTCAGGGCATGGTCTTCGAGCCCGAAAGAACGCTGCCGCCCAGAATGCACAGGCGAGCTCGACGCGTCTCTGACATGAGCCGTCTTCTGGTTCCGGACGCGCTCCGCGGGTTCGCGATTGTCGCGATGCTCATCGCGCACGCTGCTCCGTTCGTGCCGAACGCACCGTGGGCGGTGCAATTCGTCACGGCGAACTTCAGTAGTGTCGCGTCGCCGCTCTTCGCACTCGTCATGGGCATGTCGGCGGAGCTTGTGTGGAGACGCGGCGGCGCTGCGGGGGTGACGTTGCTGCAACAGGCTCTGCGTGGCCTGTTCCTCATCGTCCTGGGTGTGTGGATGGCCACGTGGGGCTCCTGGCTGGCGGTCATCCTGAGCTATCTCGGGCTGCTCATCATCCTCGGCGCGCCCCTTCTACTCCTGCGCAGCTCGGTCGTGATCGCCGCGACAGCGGTCCTTGTCCTGGCCAGTCAGCCATTGCTGAGCGTCGCACGCACCTGGATTTGGGTCTACACCGCGCCGCCGCCCGTGCGTGAGGTCACGACCTGGATGTTCCTGGGCCCTCAGTATCGGGTGGTCAACCTGTTGCCGGTGTTCCTCATCGGTGCCCTGTTGATCCGTCACGGCTTGAAACGCGATCGCTTGTTGTGGATCATGGCGGCTGTGGCGCTGTTGGCGTATCTTGCCTGGGGTTTCGGGCAGCGCTTCGGCACGGTGTTATCGGGGGACTACCTGGACTCTCTGAGGGATATTGGCTTGGTGTTCGCCGTCTACGTCTGCGTTGTGCTGGGGGCTACGGTGAGGCGGGAGCATGCAGAGCGTTTTTGGGGTGCTGTCTTTGTTCCCCTGTGCGCGTGCGGTCAGGTGGCGTTGTCCCTGTACTTGCTGCACGGCGGTCTCATCGCACTCTGGAGTAACGCGTATGGCCGCCCTGCCGAGAACTTCTACTTGGGATGGCTGGTGATCGTTCCGGGCATGATCGGGGCGGGTTGGGTGTGGTGGCGGTTAGTTGGAACTGGTCCAGTTGATGGGTGATGGGCTGGCTCAGCGGACGACGTCCCAAGGCTTTCTCGCTTCGCCCGTAGAACGGGCGCGTGGCTCACGGGTTCGCAAGAAGACTTGATTGGTGGGGCTGGTATCATCCTGAGGTCATGGTCGTCCACGGTCGCGCTCACAAATGCGTTAGCCGAGCCGACGAGTTCCTGATAACGAAGATCATTACAGCCCTCGGGCTGGCGCTTCTTCTCGTTGTCGGAGCATGGCCGGGCGGCCATCGTGACGTGACAGATACGACTCCGTATCTGAGCACGACATCCTCGTCGTCACTAGGGACGCCTTCTGTCGGCCAGGACTCCGCTGGTTCCGGTGAAAGCGTTGTCGGCGCGACCGCCGAACAATTCGTGACCGGGGATACCGCAAACGACATCGTGATCGGTGTTGCCGGGTGCCTCTTGGGTATCATCTGCTGCTTCTTGGTGCTCATCGTCACGCGGACCTTCCGCCGGCACGTCCCCGGTTCTCACATTCGCGAACGTTTGCCGCGCGCACCATCACTGGCGGCCATGACGGGGCGCCTGTTCGCATTGCCTCCTTCTCTCACACAGCTTTCTCTGTCGCGGACCTGACTCTGGCGGCGCCATCTCTTCGATGGCGCTCCACTGGTCGCCCTCGTTCGTTGTGTGTGTTTGGAGTGTCTATGAAATCTTCCGTGAAAGCGGTACTTGTCACCGTTGCTCTCGCCGTGGTGTTGCTGGTCGTCGCGCTGGTCTTCGTCCTTGTCAATCAGAATCGAGCTGCCGCACCCGAGACGGGGACCGCTGACGGTCCACAGGTCGTCCGTGAGAACTCGCATGTCCTCGATGACGGAGGGGAAGGGGCGGTGACGGTTGTCGAATTCCTCGATTTCGAGTGCGAGGCCTGCGGTGCGTTTTATCCCCTCGTCGAGGATCTCCGCGGCAAGTTCGATGGCGAGATCACGTACGTGATCCGCTACTTCCCGCTGCCTGGTCACCTCAACTCGAAGAACGCCGCAATCGCTGCCGAAGCCGCAGCGCAGCAGGGGCGGCTGGAAGACATGTATCACCGCCTGTTCGAGACGCAGCCTCAATGGGGTGAGGCTCAAGAGTCTCGTGCGGACCTGTTCCGGGGGTTTGCGGAGGAACTCGGATTGGACATGGCCGCGTTCGATGATGCGGTCGCTGATCCGGCGACAGCAGAACGGGTCCAGTTCGATCTCGACGAGGGTGAGCAGCTCGGTGTCAGCAGTACCCCCTCGTTCTTCATCGATGGAGAGCCTGTCGTGCTGGAAACGTGGACCGACCTGGAGGACAGCATTGAAGCCGCGGTGAACGGTGCTGAATGATGGCGCGTTCGCTATCGCACCGTCGCGTCATCATCGTTGGCGCCGGGCATTCCGGATTGGCGACAGCCGCCGCGCTCAGGTCCTCCGGGCTTGAGCCACAGAAAGACTTCGTGATCATCGATTCTGCACCCCCCGGTCAACGAAGCTGGGCCACACGGTGGCAGTCGATGAAACTGCGCAGTGCGGCACGCCACAGTGTCGTCCGCGGGTTCCCTTTCCCGGGCGATGAAGATCGTCATCCGAGTGCGGATGAGATGTCCGACTATCTGTCTTCGGTGGAGAAAGCCATCGGTGTGAAGACCGTGTGGAGCACACGAGCTCTTGGAGTCAACCGGTTGGGCGACGGATCCACGCTGCATCTGTCGACCTCCGCCGGGGAAGTGCAAACACGAAATGTGGTCTGTGCAACGGGAGCTGCCGCCGTGCCGCGCATACCGGGGTGGCGCCAGGAACTGGCAGTGCCCGGTGTTGTGCTGCATTCCAGCCAGTACCTCGACCCCGCGCAGATACCCCCCGGCCGCGTGTTGATCGTTGGCGGCGGATACAGCGGAGTGGAGATTGCTGAAGAACTCACGTCCTCCCACGACGTCACCCTCGCGACTCGAGCGGAACCACCACGGGCATCAGAGCGGCCCATCTGGTCAAGGCTGCGACGTAAGGGTCCGATGTCCGAGGCACGCCCCCGCGCAGCTTCGACAGACGTCACTCATGCCGCCGCCGTAACGGGGGTCAACGGAGACACCGTGATGTTCGCCGATGGGGCGTCCATGAAGCCGCAATCCCTGATCCTCGCGACCGGGTACGAGCCGGCAGACGGATGGCTGCCCGATTCGGAGCCCCCCGGGCAGCCATTACACGTCAGTGCACGCATCCCCGGACTGTTCACTGTTGGCATGCCGCGATACTCCCGGGCGGACGCTGACACCCTCGCTGGGGCGAGCCGTGAAGCGGCGACCGTCGCCCGGCTAATCGTCGGACGGCCATAAAGGAGCACCATGACAGAAACAGGGCACAGTCACGGTATCGGTGACGCCACTCCCCGCAATCGCCTGGTCATCGCGTTCGCGATCACCTCCTCGGTCTTCATCATCGAAGTAGTCGGGGCAATCATCACAGGCAGCCTCGCACTGCTCGTTGATGCGGCGCACATGCTCACCGATGTCGTCGGGTTGGCGATGGCCGTCACCGCTGCGCATCTGATGAACCGTCCCCCGACTCCCAAGTACACCTTCGGTCTTCAACGCACTGAGGTGCTCGGTGCACTCGCTCAAGCAGCTCTGCTGCTCGGAGTGGGCATCTTCGCGCTCGTGGAAGGCGTACGTCGGCTGTTCGAGCCCCCGGAGATCGCTTCGGGAAGTCTGCTGTTCTTCGGCATCGTCGGTCTCGTCGCCAACATCGCCTCCATGCTCGTATTGTTCAGCGGCCGCGGGCGCAATCTCAACATGCGCGCCGCGTTCCTCGAGGTCGTCAACGATGCCCTCGGTTCCGTCGGCGTCATCGCCAGCGCCATCCTCATCGCCGTTTTCGGTTGGTATCAGGCGGACGCTGTCGCGGGCGTCTTAATCGCGCTACTCATCATTCCCCGCACCCTCATCCTGTTGCGAGCATCCGGCCGGGTCCTGTTGGAGTCCACACCTGCCGGTCTCGACCTCGAGGATGTTCGCCGCCACATCCTTGCCCTTCCGCACGTGGTCGCGGTGCACGACCTCCACGCGACCCAGGTCTCGACCGACCTCCCCACGCTCACCGCCCATGTTGTGGTCGATGACACCGTCACGATGGAAGCTTCCGCCGAACTGCTGGCATCACTTCAGCAATGCGTCAGCGAACATTTCGCCGTGAGCATCGAACACTCCACCTTCCAGATTGAACCCGAATCCCACCCCGGAGAGCACGACACCCATGCATAAACGCCTCTCGGCACGCACCACTGCCGTCCTCACCACCCTGTTGTTGTCGGCATCCGTCGTACTTGGGGCTGCATCTCCGGCCGCCGCTCATGACGACTTCGTTTCGTCGTACCCCACCGCCGACTCGACCATCAACGGATCCCCCGACGAGATCTCTCTGATGTTCACCGGAACCCTCACCGGTGGTGACGACGCAACGGTCGTCGAGGTTATCGATGAAAGCGGAGCAAACGTCGCCGTCGACCCGCCGACGGTGAGCGGTGACTCGATCACCCAACACCTCTCCCCGGACGCCGCAACCGGCATCTTCACCGTCCGCTGGAAGACCGTCTCCGCCGACGGACACCCGATCAGCGGAGAGTATGTCTACACCGTCACGCCCGCGATGGCCACGGAACCCAGCACTCCGACCACAAGCCCCACCCCTGAAACCTCCCCAACCGAGGAGCCGGAACCGGCCCGACCCGCGCAAACATACGGTGGCACGGCATCCGGCGGCGGCGCTTTCGAACTGCTGCCCCTGTTCTTCCTCTCGGGTCTAGCACTGATTCTGGGGATCGGCGTTGTGGGAGTGGTTATGGCCGGGCGCCAGCGTCACCAGCGCGACCGCGCACAGGCCGCCAAGGATGCCGCAGCTACGGAGAACGACGCCGATGCGTGATCGAGTCCGCCGGTCGGCCGTGATGCTCATCGTCGCCGCCATCGTCATCCTGATCGATCAAGGCACCAAGACTCTTGCTCTGAACACGTTGCGGCAAGATGCGCGTATACCGCTGATCGGTGACTGGCTCGGTCTTCAACTGGCCTTCAACCCCGGGGCGATCTTCTCGCTCGGGGAAGGTTCCACATGGGTCATCACCGTCATCGGGGTCGCTGTCACCGCGGTCCTCATCGGTGCCGCCATCCGAGCCCGGAACGTCTGGTCGGCGGTTGGTTTCGGTTTCATCGTGGGCGGTGCGATCGGAAACCTCATCGATCGCTTATTCTCGCCGCCCGCGTTCGGGATCGGGCACGTCACCGACTTCCTCGCCTACGGGAACCTGTTCATCGGCAACCTCGCCGATGTCGCTCTCGGCATCGGTGCCGTATTCCTCATCGTCGCGGGTCTGCGCACAAGCCGTCGCCGGCCAGACCCCGCGTCCCGCCCCGATCCCGTCGACCCTGTACCCGCCGAAGAAACGGTTCACCCATGAGTCCCAAAGAACGCGTCCCCTCCACTTACCAGCGGAATGCCCTGGCCCCCAGCCTCGTCGCCGCCGCGATCCTGTTCCTGGCCCCGGCGCTCTTCCAGGCGAACTGGGCACCGCTCGTCCTCTTCATCGCCTCGATTTTCGGGCTGATCGTCGGGTGGTTTGCGCTGCAGGCACGCCACTGGTGGTGGATCCCGGTTTTCCTCGCGATCGCCGTGCTCTGGAATCCGGTGATGCCGTTCCCCTTCTCCGGTGTCGTGTGGACCACAGCACAGCCCGTCGCGGCCGTGGTCTTCTTGGCAGCGGGTGCGACGATCAAGGTGATCCGGAAGTGAGCGGCGTGAGCTTCGCGTCACGACCATGCGTGTGAGCGGCGAGATCCCCAGCAGTCCCCCGTCTCTGCAGACATTCCTCGCACCGGCCGACATTCCGCTTCCGGTGCTACCCGTCGTCGCGGGGATTCTCGCTGCGCTGTATCTCGTCGGAGCGATCCGGTTGTGGACGCACGGGCGTCGGTGGCCCGTGTGGCGGACGGTCAGCTTCCTTCTTGGGTGCGTTCTCCTCGCGGCGGTCACCGGTCTGGGCGTTGAAACGTATGGCCAGGCGCTGGTGTCCGTTTTCATGTTCCAGCAGCTCACTCTGATGATGATGGTGCCGCCGCTACTGGTCCTCGGCTCACCCGGAACCCTTCTTCTGCGAGCAACGCCGCATCACGGAGCGGGACGGGTAGTCCTCACAGTGGCCCACGGTGCTCTTCGAAGCCCGGCCGCGAGATGGGCACTCAGCCCGTGGGCCACTGTCCCGCTGTACCTGTTCGCGTTCTACGGCATCTATCTTGCGGGTGCTGCCGATGTCATCCTCGCTCTCGCCGGGGGTCACGTCGCGCTCGAGGTCGGGTTCCTCCTCGCCGGCATGCTGTTCACCATCCCCATCTTGTCCTCCGATCCTCTGCCGGTCAGGTTGGGTCATGGTGCGCGTGCACTGGACGTGTTTGCTGAAGCCGCGCTGCACGCGTTCTTCGGGGTGTTCCTCATGATGGCCAGCACGATCCTGGTCGGCTCATTCGTCGCCCCCACAGAGGCGCTAGGCATCGATCCCCTCGCCGATCAGCAGCTAGCCGGCGCTCTGGCATGGTCCTACGGTGAAGCCCCGACCGTGCTGATGTTGATCTACGTGATGCATCGTTGGTTCCGCAGCGACACCGCTCGTGCTGCCGCGGACGACCGGTACGCCGACGTGCACGGGAATGCCGACCTCGACTCGTACAACGCCTACCTCAAAAAACTGAGCTCTCATGACCGTGACCGCTGACCCGTTGGTGAGACGCGTCCTCTCCGTTCGATCGAGGCGCGGCAATCCCAGAGAGCACAACGCGCGCCTGCCTGTTGCGGTGCCGTTTCCCGTAGCGATTGTCGCGTCCGCCATCGCGGGAGGAATGCTGGATCTCGCCTACCCCGCATACGGGTGGTGGCCTGCCACTTTCGTGAGCGTAACCATCGGGCTGTGGACGCTCCGCGGACGTTCTCTCCCCGGGGCGTTCCTGATCTCCCTCGTCTACGGCGCGACCTTCTACTTCACCCACTTGGTATGGGTGTCGCGGTTTCTGGGGCCCATCCCGTGGGTCGCGCTGGCTGGCTTGGAATCCGTGCTGTTCGGTGCCGGCGGCGTGCTGATCGCCCTTGCCTATCGTGTCGCCACTACCCGGGCGCGATACGGGTATCGCGCGATCACTCCCGTGCTGGTCGCCGGGGTGTGGGTGCTGCGAGAAACGCTGATGGGGAGTACGCCGTACACCGGTTTCCCGTGGGCGCGCGTCGGTTTCAGCCTCGCCGAGAGCCCGCTCGCGGAGGCCGCTTCATGGGTGGGGACCACCGGGCTGTCCTTCCTGACGGTTCTCGTCTGCGCGAGCGTCGTGGAGGCCCTCATCCTCCGCCGATGGGAGCCAGCAGCAGCAGCGGCGGTCATCGTCGTTGCCGCGATAGCCGTCCCTCTGTTCCCCACCGAGCAAGCGGGAATGATGCGCGTCGGATGGGTGCAGGGCAACGGGCCCAGCGGCTACTTCGACACCACGACAACAGGCGACATCATGCGCGCGCAGGAAGAAGCGACCGCTCCTCTTCTGGACCGTGAGATGGACCTTCTCGTCTGGCCAGAAGGCGCCGTCGACGCCGATCCCCTGCGCGATGTCGCCGTCGCAGGCCGCCTTGATCGACTCGTGCAGGGTGCCGGCGCTCCGGCACTGGTGAACGCGGCGACCACTCGTGGAGCCGACACGTTCAACACCACGATGCTGTGGACCAGCGCCGGGCCGCAGCAGCTCCACGACAAGGCCAACCCCGTCCCTTTCGGCGAATACGTCCCGGACCGTTGGTTTTACGAAGCGGTCGCCCCCGACCTCATCGGATTGATACAACGCGAGTACACGCCCGGCTCCAACACACCCCTCGTGCACGTTGGCGATGTGCCCATCGGTCTGGCGATTTGTTTCGACGTCATCTACGACGACGTCATCCACCAGAGCGTGGCCTCTGGCGCGCAGATGTTCGTGTTTCAGACCAACAATGCGGATTTCCGAGGCACCGACGAGAACCTCCAACAGCTGGCCATCGCCCGCATGCGCGCGCTCGAAACCGGGAGAACTGCGGTGAACGTCTCCACCACCGGGACCAGTCAAGTCATCGGCCGCGATGGAAAAGTGTTGGCTCAGGTTGCGGTGGACACGACCGCGGCGAAGATCACCGAGGTCCCCCTCCGCACCGGCACGACCCTCGCCGTCGTGCTGATGCCGTGGCTCGGCTGGACACTCAGTGTCGGAACCGTACTAGCGCTGCTCATCATGTCGGTCCGACAGCGGCGATCGCATGCTGACTCCCAAGAAGACGGATGGATGAAGTTGTGAAGCTCAAGATTCTGACCTCTGTCGCAGCACTGTGCGCACTGCTTGTGCTCAGCAGCTGCGCACCCACCGTTCACCTCGAGCCCGCAGCAAACGCGAATGACCCGCTGTGCGCAGAGGTCACCGTACGACTACCGGACTCGATTGGCGACCAGGCTCGCGTGTGGACGGACGCTCAGGCCACCGCAGGATGGGGCACCCCCAGCAGCGTGCTCCTCACCTGCGGGTTGGAGCCCCCGGCCCCCACCACGCTGCAATGTGTCAGCTTGGGGGGCGTCGACTGGATCGTCGACGAGGAGGAGACCCCAAATCTGCGGCTCACAACCTACGGCCGAGATCCAGCTGCCCAGGTGTACGTAGACACGACCACCCTGTCGGCAGATGCGGTTCTTGAATCTCTCGCCGGGGCGATCCAGCAGCTCCCCAAGACCGGTGAATGCACGGCACCTGTGACGGAAGACCCGGACGCTCCTGGCACTGTGACGGGAGATACCACTCCATGAATCCCGTTGTTCTCCGGATCGTTGGACCGACGATTCTCGTTGTCGCCGCACTCGTCGCTGTGGTGGTCGGGCTCGTGATCGGTGGAGGCGCTGCACCGAGACTCACCAGTGACCCTGGAGCGCTCGTGCGATGGGGACTCCCGGCCGCGAAGCTGTTTGTCAATCTTTCCGGTGCGGCGATGCTCGGGCCTCTGGTACTGGCGGTGTTTGCTCTCCCCTCGGGAGAGAAACCGTTCACCGTCGCGCTCGATATAGCCTCTGCCGGCGCCGCCATCCTCACCATCGCAAGCGGGGTGGTGGCTTTCCTCACCTTCCTGTCCTCATTCAATCCGCAAGTGAGCCTGGGCGCTGAGTTCGGTGCGCAGCTGGGCCGCTTCCTCCTCGACACCGAGCTGGGACGATCATGGCTTATTACCGCGATCCTCGCCTCGGTCGTGACAGTCCTCACATTCGCTGTGCGCAGCTATGGGGCGGTGATGATAACAACCGTGCTTGCGATCATCAGCCTGATACCCATGGCTACCCAAGGTCATTCAGGTGAGCTCGCCAACCACGATCCCGCGGTCATGTCCCTCGTCCTGCACGTCATTTCAGCAGCGATATGGCTCGGAGGTCTCATCCTGCTCGTCGTCGCGCGACCGATCAGCTCTCCGCGTGGACTCGAGAACCTGCTCCGCCGGTACTCGACGGTGGCGCTCATCGCGTTCATCGGCGTCGCCGTCTCGGGATACGCGCGGACGCTCACTGCCCTCGGCCGGTGGGAGGATTTGGCCTCACCATACGGCATCATCCTTCTCACAAAGATCGGCGCTCTTCTGATCATGGGCGTCCTGGGTGCCGCCTACCGCCGTCGACTCCTCGCGAAAGCCAGCGAGGGCCGTGGCGCCTTCTGGATGATCGTGAGCGTCGAACTCGGCTTCATGGGTATCGCGAGCGGTGCCGCCGCCGCCCTCGCCCGCACCGCCGCCCCCGCCGACACGATCACGCTGCCGCAGAACACCGCCGCGGAGATCCTCACCGACGCACCCGTCCCGATCGAACTCACGCTGCAGAGATGGTTCACGGCGTGGAGCCCCGACCTGCTCTGGGTGCTCGCTGCGGGTTTCGGAATCGTCTTCTACCTCGTCGGCGTCCGACGCGCACGGCGCCGCGGGTATCCGTGGCCAGCCAGGCGCACGATTAGCTGGATTGCGGGGATGGGGGTGCTTCTGTGGACGACCAGCGGACCGCTCGCAGCCTACGACGACTCGCTCATCAGTATGCGATTCCTCTCCTTCGCTCTCCTCAGCCTCGCAATCCCCTTGCTCCTTGTCTCAGCGGCGCCCGTCACCCTCGCAACCTTGATCATCCATCCACGGGACGATGGAAGCCGAGGACCGCGGGAATGGCTTCTCTGGGCCGCCCACAACCCGGTGGCACGGTTTGCTCTGCGCCCCGTCGTCGCCGCGTCCCTTTTCGCTACATCGCTGTGGTTCATCCACTACTCCGACCTGTTCCGCTGGTCGCTCTACGACCAGCTCGGAGCGGAATGGATGATCAGCCAGCTCCTCGTCACCGGGTGCCTCTTCGTACGATCGCTCTCCCTTCACGCGTCCACGACCCCCGAGGGGCGGTGGCGTCTGGCCTCACTCACTGCACTCACAGGCCTGGCCGCCTTCTTCGGCATCGCCACGATCACTCGCTCCGACCTCATCGTCGCGGAATGGTTTGGCGCCATGGGACGAACGTGGGGACCCACCCCTCTCCAGGACCAGACCCTCGCCGGAGCAGCCACCTTGACGATCGCGGGAACCCTCGCAATCCTCACGGTCTTCTCCGTCCTCCACACGAAACGCAACAACCGACCTACCGGTAGCACCCCCGTGCCCGCCGTACGAAAGGATCCACACCTGTGACCTCCGCCCACCGCACCCGCTGGCTCGCCAGCACACTTCTAGCCCTCATCACACTGGGAATCGTGGCCGCACCGGCCCCCGCAGCTCTCGCGCACGACAACCTCCTGGACACCGTGCCCGGGGCAGACGAAACCGTCACCCAACTTGACGACGTCGCTCTCACGTTCAGCGGGGAACTCATTGACTTCAGCCAGGCCAGCTTCGCCCAAGTGCAAGGACCCGACGGCCTCTTCTACGAATCCAGCTGCTCCACCATCGACCGCAATATCCTCACCACCCCGGTCGCACTCGGAGAACCGGGCGTCTACACCGTGCTGTGGAACGCCGTCTCCAGCGACGGTCACCCCATCTCGGAGAGCTTCACGTTCACGTACGCTCCCACCGGTGTCGAGCCAGGGCTGGGATGGGACAAACCAGCATGCGGGAACGAACAATCACGGATCCAACCCGCAAAGGCGTCGCCCTCCGCCGCGCCAACCACCGAACCTCCCGCAGCGGAAACCCCTGCCCCGGTGGCATCCGCAGGCGAGAACGAGGTGGCTTCGATCGCGATCCCGCTCATCATCGCCGTTGCTGTCATCGGTGCCGCAGTGATCACCGCCACCGTTGTCGTACGGCAAGTGAAGAAGAAAAAACACAGCAGGTTGAGCGCCGACGGCCACACGGACCCGAAAGAGTGAGCTTCGGGTCAGGACAGTCGAACTCAAGTTCGGTGCGTCAGATATGGGCCACAGATCAGAGATCACGGGCGAGTCGGCGCGACTTCCGCCCCCACGAACGGACGATAGACCAGACAGCGGGCAACGCGAGCATGACCAATCTGCGCGCCCCTGGCAGCAGAATCCACGAAGCCGAGCTCGAGGAGAGGGCACAGTGAACGAACGACGCGTCTCCGCGGCTGCTACGGAGGCGGCTGAAGAATGCGGGTGTGCACCCACGCCCGCCGAACGCGACTCATTCTGGAAGCTGAGTGTTACTCGACGTGGCGCTTTCGGACTCGGCGCCCTCGGCGTCGCTGCATTCGTTGCCTTCGGTATCGGCTCCGGCGTCTCAGCTGCGTACGCTGCGTCCTACCCGAGCTGGGACGATGTCCAACGCGCCAAGAACAACGAAGCTGCCAAGGCCACCGAGATCACCCGGATCGAAGGGCTGATCCAGTCCTTGACGCAGAAAGTCGCCGAGACCCAGGCGGCCGCTGACACAGCCTCCGACGAGTTCTACGCAGCACAACAGGAATACTTCGCTGCGATCACGGAAGCCGAGATCCTGCAGGCGCAGGCCGACGAACAATCAGCGATTGCCGAAACCTCTGCGCGAAGGGCCGGTCAAGTTGCGGCACAGCTGTACCGCAACGGTGGGGACGATTCAGCACTGCAACTGTTCTTCTCCGGTTCCGCGGCCAACGCCGATGAGCTCCTGTCCCGCCTGGGCACCATGGACAAACTGCTCGAGTACAACCGGTCGGTCTACGATGACGCAATCTCGGCGCGCAACACCGCCCAATCGCTGACCGATCAGGCGAAGGTCGCCCGCGACGAACGGGACCGGCTGCAGCAGGTCGCGGAGCAAAAGATGATTGCCGCACAAGAAGCGGCCGACGCCGCACAGGCCGCGCTCGACGAGCAAGCCGCGAACCTCGAGACGATGCAGGCGCAGCTCGCCGCGCTGAAAGACACCACCACGCAGACGGTCGCTGGCTACCAGGCGGGTGTAGCCGCACGCGAGGCCGAAGAGCGAGCCCGTCGCGAACGAGAGGCCGCCGAAGCGGCAGCCAACGGTGGCGGCAACGGTGGCGGCGGGGGCTCTGCCGGGAGCGGCGGTTGGGTTCGGCCCCACGGGGGCGGCCGAAGTTCAAGCTACGGCCCGCGGACCCCGATCTGCGGGTCGCAGGGCTGCTCCTCGAGCTACCACTACGGCGCGGACATGGCCAACGGCTGCGGAGCGGCGATCTACGCCGCCAACTCCGGAACAGTGGACTACGCCGGCGCCAACGGTAACTACGGCAATTACGTCCGCATCCAACATGGCGGGGGCGTCAGCACCGGGTACGCGCACATCAAACCCGGTGGCATCGTCGTCGGCCGGGGGCAGTGGGTCAATTCCGGCCAGGTCATCGCTTACGCGGGTGACACTGGACGCTCCTTTGGTTGCCATCTGCATTTCGAGGTCTACATCAATGGTGGTTACATCAACCCCGTCCGATTCATGGAAGACCGCGGCGTCTATATCTAAGGCTGCGACACGGGATCACGAAGCGCCGTCGACATGAGCAGTGGGGTAGAGAGGGCTGCTCCAGTCGTCACTCCCGACATCCTTGCTAGGGATCTCAGAGAGGGAGGATGACGCTGCCCATCACCGCCGTCAGCCGCGACATGATGTCGGTCCACAGCCCTGTCACCATCAGGAGGCCGAGGACGATCAGCAGGATGCCGCCGCAGACATTCAGCACCCGGATGTGACGACGGAGAAACTCGACCGTCTTCGCCGCCCAACCGAACCCGAACGCGACCAGCAGGAACGGGATGCCGAGGCCAAGCGAATACGCGAGGCCAAGGAAGCCGGCCCGGACAGGGTCGCCGGCGTTGAATGAAAGCGCGATGATCGCGGCCAATGTAGGTCCCATGCATGGCGCCCAGCCGATACCGAGTGCCACTCCGAGTAGCGGCGCCCCTACGATCCCGGCCCGTGAGCTGACGTGGAAGCGGACCTCCCTCTGGGCGAAACTGAATAACCCGAGGAAGACGAGCCCCATGAGGACGACGACGAGCCCGAGGATGCGTGTGACCAGGTCTCCCCAGTGTAGGAAGAACACGCCAGCCGTTCCGCCCAGCGCAGTGATGAGAACGAAGACGACGCTGAAGCCGAGGATGAACAGCAGCACGCCGAACACGAGTCGTCGGCGCTCAGGTGCGGCTGCGTTTGTCGCGTCACCTTTCGAGCTCGGTGAGACTGTCCCGCCGAGAAAGCCGAGGTAGCCGGGGACCAGCGGGAGCACGCAGGGCGACAGGAACGACACGAGACCGGCGAGCATCGCGATGGGGACTGCGAGCCAGAGCGCGCCGGACCCGATGATGGTGTCGGCGTTCATGGTGTCTCCGCCAGAGCGTCCTTGACGAGTGTCGAGAGGATCGAGGTGCCGTCGATGGGTCCGATGATGCGGGCGGCGACACGGCCCTGTTTGTCGAGCACGAGAGTCGTCGGTGTCGCCTGGATCGGCACGACTTCGGAGAAAGCGAGTTTCGCCTCGGCCGTGTTCACGTCGATCAGGCTCGGGTAGGTGATGCCGAACTCTTCAGAGAATGCTTGGGCAGTGTCGGCCTGGTCGCGGGTATTGATGCCGATGAAAGCTACATCCTCGCCGCCGTATTCCTGCCAGACGCTTTCGAGATCCTTCGCCTCGATGCGGCACGGCGCGCACCCCGCGTACCAGAAGTTCACCACCGTGACCTTGCCGGCGTTGTCCGCACCGTCGAAATCATCACCAGTTTCAGTGATGCCGCTGAAGGCGACCGGTTCGCTCCGCTCGGCGATCGGGATCTCGACGATCGCGCCGTCGGCGGCCACATACCCGGTGTTCTCACCCTTGAGGAAGGAATCGCTGACCGGATCCGGCGCACACCCGCTCAGACCGATGGCGAACACCGCAGCGAGCATGATTCCCGCCGCACCACGAACGGTACGAAAGCGGGGTCTTCGACGCATATTTCGAACCTTACACAGATCACCTATGCGTCACCTTTGCCGCGGACACTTCCCGACCGGGAATAGACTCGCATGCATTGTTTTATATACCCCTAGGGGGTATCTTTTTGGGAGTGAACGGCTACGAGAGCAACAAGGCTGATCTGCGTAAGCGGTTGAGCCGGGTAGAGGGTCAGGTGCGAGGTATCGCACGAATGGTTGATGAGGACAAGTACTGCATCGATATCTTGACGCAGGTGTCTGCGGCGACGAAGGCCCTCGAGACGGTGGCGTTGTCGCTACTCAGTGACCATCTCGCTCATTGTGTCGCTCAGGCAAGTGCTGAGGGAGGCGAGGTGGCTGCGGCGAAGGTCCGCGAGGCCAACGAAGCGATCGCTCGTCTCGTCCGTTCATAACTACTACGTCTGTCTACTCGAAGGAGCACATCATGACTGATCGCATCGAACTCGGCTTGAAGGACGCGAATGCGGGGTGCGCATGCTGCGCTGCCCCTTCATCCGTTGACGCATCCGCGCCTGTCGCGGCCCCGGTCTCGGCCGAGATCTTGGTTGCGGGGATGACATGCTCGCATTGCGCCTCCAGCGTCAGCGATGAGCTGAACGCCATCGATGGTGTCGACGGTGTCACGGTCGACCTGAATGCCGGCGGGGCATCCCGCGTGATTGTCCACAGCGCCGCCCCTATCGATCCCACGGCTGTACGGGCTGCGGTTGAAGAGGCCGGCTACACCCTCGCGACCTCCCCGATCTGAGTCGCTATCCGTTTGCGCCCGGCTGATCCGGGTGCATCCGAGCAAGGAGTTTCCGATGAGCCAGCATGACCAGCACCACGAACACACTGCGCATCAGGATCACGGCAGCGTGCCGACAACGGAGCATGACCACACGGCGATGAGCCACGACCACGGTGCTCCCCCAGAGCACGCTGGTCACACGAGCCACGGCGGTCACGGCGGTCACGGCGATCATGTCGGTCAGTTCCGGCGGTTGTTCGGGATCATGCTGGTCCTCGCGGCCCCTGTGGTTGGGTTCTCGATGATGTTCTCGATGCTGCTCGGGTACCCATTGCCCGACGCCGCGTGGGTGGGTTGGGTGTCCCCGGTTCTCGGGACCGTGATGTATGTGTGGGGCGGGGCCCCGTTCCTCACGGGTGCCGTGAGCGAGCTCCGTGCACGCAAGCCCGGGATGATGCTGCTGATCGCCCTTGCGATCACCGTGGCATTCCTGGCGTCGTGGGGTGCGAGCCTCGGCATGCTGCACCACGAGTTGGATTTCTGGTGGGAGCTGGCGCTGCTGATCGTGATCATGCTGCTTGGTCACTGGATCGAGATGCGCTCGCTCGCGCAGACGACATCGGCCTTGGATTCCTTAGCGGCGTTGCTGCCTGACGAGGCAGAAAAGGTCGACGGCGATACGACCGTAACGGTCGCGCCCTCGGACTTGCAGGTAGGCGATGTCGTGGTCGTGCGTCCGGGCGGGCGGGTCCCCGCCGATGGGCGCATCGTTCAGGGATCGGCCAGCATGGACGAGTCGATGATCACCGGAGAATCCCGGCCGGTGCGCCGCAGCGATGGCGACCCGGTCATTGCCGGTACCGTCGCCACGGATTCCGGAGTGCGGGTGGAGATCACGGCCATCGGTGAGGACACCGCTCTCGCGGGGATTCAGAAGCTGGTCACCGAGGCGCAGAGTTCGTCGTCTCGGGCGCAGCGGCTCGCGGACAAGGCCGCAGGGTGGCTGTTCTGGTTCGCGCTCGGCGCCGCAGCGATCACCGCGATCGTCTGGACGGTTGTTGGCCTACCCGACGCCGCCGTCATCCGCACCATCACGGTGCTGGTGATCGCCTGCCCGCACGCGCTGGGCCTGGCGATCCCGCTGGTCGTGTCGATCGCGACCGAGCGCGCCGCCCGCGGGGGCGTGCTCATCAAGGATCGTCTCGCGCTGGAGAGCATGCGCACCGTCGACACTGTTCTGTTCGACAAGACGGGCACGCTCACCAAGGGCACCCCCGCGGTGACCGCCATCAACCCCGTCACGGGGACCGACGCCGATCAGCTGTTGGCGTGGGCGGCCGCGGCGGAAGCAGACTCCGAGCACCCCCTCGCCCGCGCGATCGTCAACGCGGCAAAAGAGAAGACGCTCACCGTTCCACGCTCAACCGACTTCGAGTCATCCCCCGCTGTCGGGGTGCGTGCCCGCGTTGACGGACGTGTCGTGCAGGTCGGTGGCCCGTACATGCTCGAGCAGGAGAATGCGCAGGAGCTGCCCGTTGCTGACGAGTGGCGGAACGAGGGTGCGATCATCCTTCACGTGCTCGTCCACGGTCAGGTTGTGGGCGCGCTGCGTCTGGCGGATGAGATCCGCTCGGAGTCGCGCCATGCGGTCGACGCGCTCCATGAGCGCAGTGTGCAGGTGGTCATGATCACCGGTGATGCGGACGCGGTCGCCGCCTCCGTGGCGGGCGAACTCGGCATCGACCGGTACTTCGCCGGGGTACGCCCCGAGGACAAAGCGTCGAAGGTGAAAGAGCTTCAGGGCGAAGGTCGAAAGGTCGCCATGGTTGGTGACGGGGTGAACGATGCCCCCGCGCTGGCGCAGGCGGACGTCGGTATTGCGATCGGGGCGGGAACCGATGTCGCAATCGCGTCTGCGGGGGTCATCCTCGCCAGCGACGACCCCCGGTCGGTGCTGTCCGTGATCGACTTGTCGCGAGCGAGCTACCGGAAGATGAAGCAGAACCTCTGGTGGGCCGCCGGGTACAACCTGCTCTCGGTCCCCCTCGCGGCCGGCGTGCTCGCCCCGATCGGGTTCGTGCTGCCCATGTCGGTGGGAGCGGTACTGATGTCGCTGTCCACTATCGTCGTTGCGCTCAACGCGCAGCTGCTGCGGCGGCTGGACCTGCGCCCCGAGGCCGTCACAGGCAACTAGACCAGGGAACCGTCGACCCCGGACGTACCCTAGGAGAACGGGAGGTGAGTATGTCGCTGATTGCTGTCGCACAACGTGTGTGGGGTTCGCGCACGCTCACCCGCAACGTTCTGACCGTGCTGATCGTCGCCGTGGGCGTCATCGCCGGGCTGCTGGCGATGCATTCCTTCAACTCGCATGCGACATCTGTCGGGCACCACGACTCCGTCACCGTGAGCGCGCACACCGGCGACATGTCAGAGCAGCATCCCGCCCCGTCCACCGTCGCCGTGACCCCTGGTACTGCTTCGCAGGAGGCGGGGTGCGCAACGTGCGGTGGTGACCAGGATGCGATGACCTGGATGGCGTGTGTGCTCGCTCTCCTTGTCGCCATCATTCTTCTTGGTCGGGTCGGCCTCAGCTGGCGGCGCACCCCACCGGCCATGCTGCTCGCGGTCGTGATGGCACAGTGGCCGGCGCGCGCGTACTCCCTTCCCCCTCCCCCTTCCCTCACGGTTCTCTGCATCAGTCGCACGTGATGACGCTTTAGCCCGCCCACGCGGGCAACGCACCCTGAATACCCGGCTTTCGTCGGGTGTCATCACCGACCCTTGGAGAACACTCATGAAGATCCGACCCGCGGCAATCGCCGCAATCACCCTCACCACACTGCTCGCCCTCACGGGCTGCGCCGGCAGCGCCGGCTCCGGCGGTGACATGCCCGGCATGGACCACAGCAACAGCTCGTCCGCACCGGCAGAAACAGCGGACGCGAACGACGCAGACATCATGTTCGCGAGCATGATGATCGAGCACCACACGCAAGCCGTGGACATGTCCGACACCATCCTCGGAAAGGCCGACATCGACGAGCGGGTGACCGCCCTTGCCGAAGAGATCAAAGCGGCCCAACAGCCCGAGATCGACAAACTCGAATCCTGGCTCAAAGACTGGGGTGCCGATACCTCCGACATGGAAGGCATGGATCACGGCAGCGGCATGATGACCGAAGAGGACATGCAAGCCCTCGATGCGGCCACCGGCACCGAAGCATCCCGGTTGTTCCTTGAGCAGATGATCGAGCACCACCGTGGCGCGATCGACATGGCACAGGACGAAGTCGACGACGGGCAGAACAGTGACGCCGTCTCGCTCGCCCAGAAGATCATCGACACCCAGACGGCCGAGATCACCACGATGGAGGAGATTCTCGCAACTCTCTGACCCCGCATCGTGTGGCGCGGCCCCACAGCCGCGCCACACGATCGGTCAGACGATGCGGACAAGCCATGCGTCAGCACACCACTTCCAGCGCTCCCACGCGCATCCTCGCGACTCTTTCGAAATCCCCCACTCGTCGGCGGTCAGTGCACCTGATCGGATTGGGCACAGCTGCTCTGCTCGCCCTCGCCGGCTGCGCAGCCACCACCGCGACCACGGGCGACGGCCACACTGATCAGGCGCTCTCCCACGTTCACGGCATCGTCGCAGACCCCGAAGGAGATGGATTCCTTCTCGGAACACACGAGGGTATCTTCCCCGCGACCCAGACCGGCGAACTCGGTCAACGAGTCACCGGGTCGGACTTCGACGCCATGGGGCTCACTGTCGTCGACGACACACTGCTCGCGTCCGGACATCCCGGACCGGACACCCCCGTCGAACTTGGCACCCCCAACCTCGGCATCATCCGCAGCGCCGACCGGGCCGAAACCTGGGAACCGGTCGCCTTCACCGGTGAGAAGGACTTCCACGCCCTCACCGCTGGACCCGATGGCACCATATACGGGCTCTCCTCGGACAGCACACAGTTGCAGATCAGCACCGACCAAGGATCCACCTGGAACGCGACAGGTGCGGCACTTGTCGCCGTCTCCTTCGCGGTTGACACCGCGGGCCGGATCGTCGCCGCGACCCCCGATGGCCTCCAGGTCAGCACCGACGACGCGGCCACGTTCGCCCTCTGGCCGAACGCACCCTTGTTGTTCATGCTGAACGCATCCCCTGACCATCAACGGCTCGTCGGCGTCGGAAACGGTGGGAAGATCTGGGTCACCACCGCGGGAGCTACCCAGTGGACAGAGGCCGGAACCGTTCACGGGACCGCGCAAGCCATCGCGATCACCAATACCGGCGACATGCTCATCGTCGACGACAGCGGGATCACCCATGTACCCCAGGAGTGAGCGCCCAAAAAGGAGGATGCTGGAAACGTGAAGATCGAGCTGTTACACATCGCTGAATGCCCTAGCTGGATCGAAGCCGGTCGCCGTGTCACCGAGGCCCTCCGAGAAACGAGCCACGCGGCAACAGAACTGCGTTATCGACTCATCCGCTCTGAGGAGGACGCAGCGGAGGTTCCCTTCTCGGGGTCCCCCACAGTCACCCTGAACGGGGAAGACCTCTTCCCTGGTGCGGAGCCCAGTGTCGACCTAGCCTGCCGCATCTACGCAACCCCGGCGGGTCTGGCTGGTCTCCCGACGGTCGAGCAGATCCGAGAGGCCATCCTCACTCATGGCAACTGACTCCGACCAGGTGTGCACATGCTGCGGGCGATCCTTACCCCGTAAGAAGGTGCATGCCCTCGGGGACGATGGGGTGTTCATCTGTCGTCGCTGCGCCTGGTGGGTGGCCCTGCGGCTACGCCCGGACAATACGTCGGGATGACGATGACCACGGCCAGGCACTCATCGTGCCCGGCCGTGGTCACCATTTCTTTCAGACACGCGAGAGGGAGCGCGCCTCGCGCTCCCATGCCTGGGTCGCTATCTGCACGGCATCCCACGGGGAGCCGAGCGGGGGCGTGTAGGAGAGGTCAAGGTCGCTCATCGCGGCGACGGTCATCCTGTGGTGCAGAGACGTGGCGTAGGTGTCGACGCGCTTCGAAATCTCGGCACCTCGGCTGCCGACGAGCTGCGCGCCGAGCAGACGACCGTCATTGGTGTCGCCGGTGATGCGGATGCTGACGGGCGTGGCGCCCGGGTAGTAGCGCTTGTGGTCGTCCGCGATGGCGGTGTGACTGTGCGGGGCGAGGCCGGCGGCTGTGGCTTCGTGGTCGCGGAGGCCTGTGCGTGCGGCGACGACGTCGAAGACCTTCACGACCTGTGTGCCGAGGCTCCCGGCGAACCGCGTATCGCCCCCGATCGCGTTCTCGCCCGCGACACGTCCCTGCTTGTGGGCGGTCGTGCCGAGGGGGAGGTAGGTGATCCCGAGGAGGCGGTGGTGGGTGACCACTCCGTCGCCGGCCGCCCACACGTGCGGCAGGCCAGTGCGCATCTGTTCGTCGACGACGACAGCGCCGCCCGCGCCCGTGGTTGCGCCGGCTGCGGTGAGAAGGCTGGTGTTGGGCCGCACGCCGACGACGACGAGCACCACGTCAGCGGTACGGGAGAACGCCTCTCCGTCGTGGATGCCGGTGACGGTGATCCTGCCGCCGTCACGGGCGACGGCTTCGACACGCGTACCGGTGAGGACGTCGACCCCGTGTCGGGTGAGTTCGTCGCGGACAAGTGAACCGAGTTCGGGATCGAGGGTCGAGAGGACTTCGGGGCCGCGCTGCAGCTGGGTGACCTGGAGGCCCCGCACAGTGAGCGCTTCGGCCATTTCGAGGCCGACGTAGCCAGCTCCGACGATGATCGCCGTCTCGGGCTGATGTTCGTCGAGGTACTTCTCGAGCGCGAACGTGTCGCCCATCGAGTGCAACAGGTGCACGCCGTCATCGGGGCCGAGCCGGTCAAGACCCGCGATGCCCGCGGTTGACGGGGAGGCCCCGGTGCCGACCATGAGCTCGTCGTAGGCGATCGTTGATTCGCTGCCGTTCGCGTCGCGGACCGTGAGTCGGCGGCCGTCGACGTCGATACCTGTAGCGAGGGTGTCCAGACGGAGGTTCATGCCGGTGGCTTCGAGGTCAGCGTGGGTGCGGTGGGCGAGCGACTGCCAGGGCTGTACCTCGCGGGAGAAGTAGTACGGGATGCCGCAGATCGAGAAGTTCGGGTAGGCATCGGCCACCACGACAGTGACATCAACAGACGGGTCAAGTTCGCGGGCCCGGAGGGCGGTGGAGATTCCGGCGTCGCTTCCGCCGATCGCTACAAGATGCATGAGGATGCCTTTCAGGGCTGGGTTTCGAGTTTTTGAGGAACCACGACGTCGCCGGCCGTGCGGGCGGCGATTGGATAGAGGGCGAGCAGCAGCGCGAGGCCGATGGCAGCCCCGAAGAGCTGTGCAGCGATGAACGGCGCAACAGACGACGGTGCGATACCGGCGAACGTGTCGGTGAACATTCGGGCGATCGTGACGGCGGGATTTGCGAACGATGTGGAACTGGTGAACCAGTAGGCCGCGCCGATGTACGCACCGACCGCGGCGGCCGTGACCGACCCCTTTCCGGTGCGGGCGAGAGCGAAGATCAGCAGCACGAGCCCTGCAGTGGCGACCATTTCCCCGACCAGATGTCCGCCTGTGACCCGGTCGTTGGACGAGAACCCGGGACCGGTGTCGAACATGACCCCCGCTAGCAGGGTGCCGGCGATGCCGCCGAAGATCTGCGCGAGCACGTACGCAGCGACGTCGCGCAACGGAAGCCCGGTGCTGGCGCTGCGGCCAAGCAGCCAATCCGCGACCGTCACCACGGGGTTGAAGTGCGCGCCGGACACTGGCCCGAGCATCAGGATCAGCACCGTCAGACCGAGGGCAGTGGTCAGGCTGTTCTCCAACAGCTGGAGACCGACATCATCCGGGGACAACCGCTGCGCGGCGATACCGGAACCCACCACGATAGTGACGAGCAGACCAGTTCCAAGGAACTCGGCGGCTGCTCGGCGCAGAAGGTGTGGCCGTGCGAGGGCGGGGTGAGGTGTTTTCATGTCGGCTCATCTTGACCCGAACGGGGTACTTCAGTCAAGATTGAGACAATGAACACTGAACGAACTGACCAGGTGGAGGCGCGCGCCGCGAAGCACGCTGCGCTGAGCGACCCATCTCGCCTGCGGATCGTCGATCGTCTCACGCTGGGCGACCTCTCGCCCACCGAAATCGGAATGGCGTTGGGCCTTCCCTCCAACCTCGTCACCCATCATCTGAACGTGCTGGAGTCGGTGGGGATGGTCTCGCGGTCCCGCTCGGAGGCCGATAGACGGCGCAGCTACGTTCACCTCTCAGATAACGCACTCCGCGGGCTCACACCCGGCCGGGTCGAGCGCGCAGATCGCGTCGTGTTCGTTTGTACGGCGAACTCCGCCCGGTCGCAGCTCGCCGCGGCGTTGTGGTCGACCCGCAGCAGTATCCCCGCGACGTCGGGAGGAACGCACCCGACGGGGCGGATAGATCCGGGCGCAGTCGCCGCTGCCGATCGCCACACTCTCGCGCTGCACGATGAGGCACCCCGCGCTCTGACTTCGGTCCTGACCGATTCAGATTTCGTGGTGACGGTGTGCGACAGCGCCCACGAAGAACTCGGCGCCATCGGACACCTGCACTGGTCGATCCCCGACCCTGTTCGGATCGGCACCGATGACGCCTTCGACACCGCCTACGACGAGCTGGAGCGCCGTATCGCGGAACTCGCACCCCGGCTCGCCGCCAGCTGACTCACCCTGAAAGAGAACCCGTGACTGACACCACTCCGACCGTCCTATTCATCTGCCAGCACAACGCCGGCCGGTCGCAGCTCGGCGCGGCTCTCCTAGAGCACCTGGCCGGGGACCGGTTTCGTGCCACGTCTGCGGGCCTCTCCCCGGCGAACGAAGTGAACCCGGCTGTGGCCGCCACTGTCGCGGAGCTCGGGGTGGACATCACGGGGCGCGTACCGCGCGCCGTCACGGTCGAAGATCTGGATGCCGCCGACGTCATCGTCCTGATGAAGCCCGGGCTCACATTGCCTTCCACCCCTCGCGGAAAGGTTCTGGAGTGGTCGTTCCCCAACCCCGAGTCCTGGGACGCCGAAGCAGTGCGCCCGCTACGGGAAGCGGTGGCCGAGAAGATTCGTACGACGCTTCTTGCCTGAGTTTCCCTTGTCACGAACCCGGCCCTGGCGTGGGTGATTCGTGCAGGACCGGATGAGTCGACATGCTGGGAACGTGAGCAACCTCGTCGCCTGGTGGGAACGTCATCAGATCGCCCTCTATCTCGCAGCGATCGCTGCGGGCGTCGTGCTGGGCTTGTTGGTACCAGGAGCCGCGCACCCGCTCGAGCTCGCGATCAACCCCGTTCTCGGGCTGTTGCTGTACGCGACATTCCTCGGTGTCCCTTTCTCGATGATCGGACGCGCCTTCCGCGATGCGGTTCCTGTTCGTGGTGCTGGTCGTGAACTTCGTGATCGTGCCGGTCATCGTGTTCTGCCTGTCTCGGTTCGTCGCTCACGATCAGGCGCTGTTGGTTGGTGTGCTGTTCGTCTTGCTGACGCCCTGCATCGACTATGTGATCGTCTTCACGGGGCTCGCCGGAGGGGCGAAGGAACGGCTACTTGCGGCCGCGCCGATCCTCATGCTGGGACAGATGCTGCTCCTGCCGGCATACCTCTGGCTGTTCGTCGGCCCTGAACTCATCGCCGCGGTCGACCTCGCGCCCTTCGTCGACGCTTTCCTCCTGCTCATCGTGCTCCCGCTCATGGCGGCCGGCCTCACCCAGTACGTCGCCTCCCGCACGCGCTGGGGTCGCACTCTCCGAGACACCGCTCTAGCCGCCATGGTGCCGCTGATGATGCTCACGCTCGCCGTCGTCGTCGCTTCCCAGGTCTACGGCGTCAGCCGGCAACTTCCTGCACTGCTCGCCACAGTTCCGATCTATGCCGCCTTCGCGGCGGTCATGATCCCGGTAGGGATATTCGCGGGGCGTGCGGCACGACTCGACGTCTCCAGCACTCGCGCTGTCGTATTCTCCGGCGCGACCCGCAACTCCCTAGTGGTTCTCCCGCTCGCCCTCGCCCTCGGCGGTCTACATCTGGGCGGTTCCTTCGAGCACGTAGAAGAACTGGGTCGCGGTGTGGTGCACGTGCCACTCTTCGCCGGCTCCGGCCGGGACTCGCTCCTCGATCACCGACAGCCCGGGGCTGTCGAGTAGTCGCCACCCGTCGGAGACCTCGCCCCACACGTAGTGATCAGCATTGGTGACATCGACAGGTTCGGGCATTCTTCGATCCTCCCAGGCGGACCAGTCCGCACCGTAGAGCGAGCAGCAGAAGCCGGAATGATAGACCCCGACGAAGAACCGCTCAAGGGGCCGACGAGCCCGACTGTTCCGAAGATATGTTGAGCCGAGATCGCAGAAGATCGCGATCCTTGGGCCGGTGGAGTCCCCAGCGAAGCCGGCAGGTGGTCCCGCGGGTACCCCAGACCTGTCGGGACCAGCCCCGATCACGCTCTACGGGGCGAGCTGCGTTTTCAGGAGAACCTGTGGGCGTCGAAGTCCGAACCATCGTCGAGGCCAGATAGGTCTCTGACTGTGCCTCAGGCGGGTTCTGGAGGACGCCGATCCGTTCACGCATGTATGCCTCCGCCTCGTCATTCGCGGGCGGCTGCGTCGTGGTGTTTCATCACGCCAGGCTCTGCGATCCTCATCGGGCAGATCCTCTACGACGGTAAAGCGGCCCGCTAGATCGATGGTGCCGCGGATCATGGTGTGGGCGAACGCCTGGAGGCGTTCCCTCGACTGCGAGAGCGAGTGCGCGGCAACCCGCCGCGCACGCAGCACGAAGCGTTCCACGATTTCCGTGGGCTGCATCACTGGCGCTCCCTTGTTCTCGCCCCGGCGATCGTTACGTGCCATCATCAGTCCACACGCCTAGTGAATCCAGTAATCGGGTCGAGCGGCCAATTCACGGCGAAGACGCGATTGAAGCTGATAATCATCGCCGGTTCCGATCCGTCTGAGAACGCCATCAGAACGATTTCACCCGGGTTTGGTTGATGTGCGGAGCGCGCGACCTTGATTGATGTCACCGTGTCGTCGACCGTGAGATCTTGGGTACGGGGCACGTCTCGAGCAGAAAGGAGTGCAGTTCGCAGTGCATCAGCGTGCGGTGTTCTCGGGATCTGCCGTAGCGCGACGCATCCGGCTAAGTACGCGGTCTTCACTGCTGCAATATGTGAGCGCGTTGCGTCGATAGGCACGTAGCTCATCTCGAACTCATGTTCTCGAATGATCTGGTTGACCGCCGGGTCGTGCCTTCCGTGTTGGAAGAGAACGAACCCGCCGGATGTGTTCTCGCGCAGGAGGTACTCTCCCGCGTTTCGGAGTCCGGGTAGGTTTTTACCCGAGAGTCGCACCTTTCCTATCGCGTTCTCGTACCAATTACGCAGGTGCGGCTCGTACTTGCTTCCGAACTCGTTGTTACACGTCTCGCACGTCATCGTGATGACGCTTCCGCCGACGGAGTGGGGTGGGACATGCTCCCGGCTGCGGGGTTTTGGCTCTAGGCAGATCGGACACACACCGAAGTCGATGAAGTCGAAGGCGACGGGAAGCGCTCGAAAATTACGCTCCGCTCCCAGCGGTTGTGGCATACGCACCTCGAGGGTTGACCCGTCTTCAAGTCGAAGAACGGCCTGACTGAGTTCGGGGACACCGCGACCATTTGCGCGCCCGTTGACGCTCTCAATCACACCGCGTACGCGACGTTTGCCGGAGGAATCGCTCACGGGTCAGACTGTACTCGTCGCCCTCGACATCAGGGGCCCGTCACCGACTCGCCGGACCAGTCTCAAGCTTCGTCAACACCGCAGCTCAACTATCCACGAGACAGCTCCGGCGCACCCACCTGGGCGCTCCGTATGCAGAGCCGATGACGGGTATACAGCAGCTGAGCCTCACCCTCTGATGCCGCGCAACAGGTCGCGCTGAGTTGCGTGATGTCCGCGAAGCATCATCGTTCCTTTCGTCGATACCCGCGACGTCACATGGCGAGTGTGCGCTCGTCAGCTCCGCTTACCGTCCCCCGGTCTGATGCCGCCCGCATAATAGCGAGCCTGATAATGCTCCTCCCCAGTAGAGAACTGCTCGCCCCCTTCAGGGCCGATGGTGGCGGGGAAGATCACACGGTGCCGATGCCTGCTCTCGTGTGCAGCATCGGTCAGCTCTTGGCGCGGCGTGCGTGCGTGCGTGCTTTCATCCGGTTGCCGCAGACCGCCATGGAGCACCACTTCGCGGTGCCGGGGCGACTGTGATCGACCAGGAAACGGGTGCACTCCTCATTCGCGCATGCTCGGAGGCGATCGGGGAACTCCGTGATCACCGTCGACCAGGCCAGCACGGCCTCGACGGCGAGGCGGTGGTCGTCGGGAACGCGAAGGTCCCAGGCCACCCCGTTCGGGGTCATGCGCGGCGTCTGCACGGCCTCGTCGAGGATGTCGGTCAGCTCGCCGACGGCGGCTCCCTCGTCTTCGCGGACCAGCGTCTGCAATGCCTGACGCGCGCGCCTCAGACGTGCCAGCTCACTCGCCGATCCCGTTCCGCCCCAGGTGCGCGCCAGGTCTCGCCCGGCCGCCCCCTCGAGGCCGTCGGTCGGCCTTCCCTCGATCATGGGCGCGCTGTTCAAAAGGCTCAGCAGCAGCTCCTCGTCGCTCAGCACTTCTCCCCCGGCTCTCCCGCGCGCTCTGGCGCGATGGATCCATGCTAGCGTCTGCCTAACCAGTAAAACAACTTAAAGAGGTTAGAACCATGGTCACCGTCCACCACCGCACCGTCTCCGTCGACGGACTCGACGTCTTCTACCGTGAAGCCGGCCCTGCCGACGCCCCTGTACTCCTGCTCCTGCACGGGTATCCGACCAGCTCCCACATGTTCCGGCACCTCATCCCCGCGCTGGCCGATCGTTACCGCGTCATCGCTCCGGACCACATCGGCTTCGGTCGTTCCTCCGCCCCCTCGGTCGACGACTTCGAGTACACCTTCGCGGCCCTCGCGCAGGTGACCAGTGGATTCCTCGCGACCATCGGCGTGACGAAGTACACGATCTACGTCCAGGACTACGGCGCCCCGATCGGCTGGCGCCTGGCGCTCGCCGACCCCGCTGCCGTCGTCGGGGTCATCTCCCAGAACGGCAACGCGTACGAAGAGGGCTTCGTGCCCGGTTTCTGGAACCCGATCTGGACCGACGGCGCCGAACGGACCGCCGAGACGCGCGACGCGCTGCGTCCCGCCCTCGGCCGGGACGCCGTCGAATGGCAGTACACCCACGGCGTCCCGGACCCGACCACCGTGGACCCCGACGCCTGGGAGCACGACCTCGCGCTCCTCGCCCGCGACGGACAGGACGACGTGCAGCTGGCGCTCTTCCGCGACTACACCACCAACCGGGACCTCTATCCCGAGGTGCACGCCTGGCTCCGCACCTCGCAGGTGCCGGTGCTCGCGATCTGGGGGCGCAACGACGAGATCTTCGCCGCCGCCGGCGCCACGGCATTCCTCCGCGACGCTCCGCACGCTCGTGTCGAGCTCATAGACGGCGGACACTTCCTCCTCGAATCCGACCTCGACCGCGTCGCCGGGACGATCAGGAGCTGGCTTCAGAACGACTGACCCGAACGGGCTCGTCGGCGGGATCCGAGCGCCCCGATGCTCCCCCGAGCGGCCTGGTGGCCGGACGTGAGATCGAGCGGCCCCGTCCGGCCACCAGGGAATCCTCATCGCCTGCCGCAGCGACGGCCGAGCACGAGGCGTCCTGTCGGTCACCAGGGTGTGCCGTCGAGGTCGATGTCTCCGAGCGGCCATCGAGGCGCGTCCCCGCGGGGGTCCGCGACGGCGGCGAAGACGAGGATCGGCCCGCCGGACGACGTCACGGTCTTCGTCGTGTCGACCGTCGACACGTGACGCTCCACCGCGTTCACCCGCGACCAGCCGGTGCGCTCGTAGAACTCGACGACCTCGTCGCGGCACCCGAGATAGCCGAACTCGACCCGCTCGTCGCCACGCATCGCCTGCTGGGCGTGAGACATCACTCGACGGCCGACACCCTCGGAGCGCCAGTCGGGATGCACCAGGACTCCCCCGGTTCCCGCGATCCGGACCTCGGCCCGGCCGACCCGGATGACGCGACGCTGGAATCCTACGTGCGCGACCGCCCTGTTCCCGCGGAAGATCGTCGTGTGCACGTCCGCCGGAGAATACCCGTACGGACGGTCAGGATCCCACTCTCCGTGCGTCACGCGATACTCGCTGTCGAACAGCTCGCGCAGCGCCGCAACGTGCGATTCGGACAGAGCGGAATGCTCGACGACGGCGACGCGCTCACTCATGCGATCCTGCGCTCTCGGAGATGGGGAGAGGTCACACCTCTACCCTGCCATCACTGTGCGGCCCAAACCCCCAGCTCATTGCCGCTCGGATCGAGGAAGTGCAGACGTCGACCACCCGGGAACTCGTACGGGCCCTGCGTCACGGAGCCGCCGGCGTCGGTGATCGCGGCCTGCGTCGCGTCGAGGTCGTCGGAATAGAGGAGGACCAGAGGTCCGCCGGCAGGCCTGGCCTGATCGGAGAGCAGCAGGCCTCCCACCTCGGACCCGTCGCCGGTGGGTGAGGCGATGCCGGCGTAGGCGGGACCGTAGTCGACGAAGACCCACCCGAAGGTGTCGCCGTAGAACCGCTTCGCGGCTTCGAGGTCGTTCACGACGAGCTCGACGTAGTCGATGGAGTGATGCACCGGTGCAGGAGTCATACGGCCACGGTAGCCCCGGCATCCGACATCCGGAAGGGTCCGTCGCGCGCATCGGAACGCGCGAGAGCGCCGCCGACCGGGAGTACCGTGGAAGGGTGCAACAGGTTCCCCGCTCCCCCGTGACCGACCCGGGGTGGAGGGCCTGGCTCATCTGGGGTGTGGGCGTGGCCGCCTACGTTCTCGCGATCACCAACCGCACCTCGTTGGGAGCTGTCGGAGTCGAGGCGGCCGACCGGTTCCACGCCGACGCCTCGACGCTCGCGCTCTTCGCCGTGGTGCAGCTCGCGGTCTACGGCGGCATGCAGATCCCCATCGGCATCCTGCTCGACCGCTTCGGGTCCCGTCCCATCATGACGATCGGCATGCTCCTGATGGCCGCCGGTCAGCTCACCATGGCCGTCTCCCCGAGCATCGGCGTCGCGGTCTTCGCCCGCATCCTCCTCGGTGCGGGAGATGCGGCGATCTTCCCGGCCGTGCTGCGACTCGTCGCCACCTGGTTCCCCGCCCAGCGCGGCCCTCTCATGGTCCAGTTCACCGGCATCATCGGTCAGGCAGGGCAACTCGTCGCGCTCGTCCCGCTCGCTGCACTCCTGCATGCGACCTCGTGGACGATCACGTTCGGCAGCATCGCCGGTCTGGGGGTGCTCTTCACGATTCTCGTCGCGCTCCTGATCCGCAACCACCCGGCGGAGCGCGGGGCCGACGTCTCTGTGGACACCGACACGGGCGTGATCCGCGTCGTCACCTCGTCGATCGACACGGGCGTCGGCATCCGCGCCGCCTGGGCGCACCCCGGGACCCGACTCGCGTTCTGGTCGCATTTCACGTCGCCGTTCGCGGGCACCGCGTTCATCCTGCTCTGGGGGATGCCGTTCCTCACCGCGGCCCAGGGGCTGGACACCGCGCACGCCGCGGGGATCATCTCGGTGTATGTCATCGCCGGCATGGCGCTCGGCCCGATCATCGGCGACCTGTCGAGGCGGTTGCCGAACCAGCGCTCGCTCGCACTCGTGCTCCCCGCGGTCGGCGTGCAGGTGGGCGCATGGATCGCCGTTGTCGCGCTGCCGGGCCCCGCGCCCCTCTGGCTGCTCTACGTGCTCGCCGTCGCGCTCGCGACCGGCGGCCCCGCGAGCATGATCGCCTTCGACCATGCGCGCACCCACAACCCGTCGCACCGACTGAGCACCGCGACCGGGGTGACGAACGCCGGGGGCTTCGTCGCCGCGCTGATCGCGATCTGGCTGATCGGTCTCGCACTCGACGTCCAGGGCGCCGGAACCCCCGAGACGTACTCGTTCGAGGCGTTCCGCATCGCCTTCCTGATGCCGATCCCGCTCTGGATACTCGGCGTCGTCTTCGTCGTGATCGAACGCAAGCGGACACGCATCCGCATGGGTCTGGATCCCGAGAAGCATCGCTGACCGCTCGTAGGATGTCGCTCATGCCTTCGCCCTATTCCTTCTCGACCGACACCGCGACGATCGATCGCCCCCTGGTGCACCGCTGGCTCAGTGAGGAGTCGTACTGGGCGAGAGGACGCACCCGCGAGACGCAGGATGCCGCGATCGATGCGTCGCGCAACTACTCGGTTCGGGATGCCGACGGCCGGCAGGTCGCGTATGCGCGCGTCGTGACCGACGGCGTCACGTTCGCCTGGCTCTGCGATGTGTTCGTCGACGAGACGGCGCGCGGCGAGGGCATCGGACGGCTGATCGTCGAGGGCGTCATCGACGATCTGCAGCACTCGTCCACCGTGAAGCGCATCGTGCTGGCTGCGAGCACCGCGAGCGGCCTGTACGAGAAGTTCAGATTCGCCGAGTCCTCGGGCCCCAGCCGCTATCTCATCCGCCCCATGGACCGGTGAGGATCATCCTGCCTCCCTCGTGGCCGGACCCGCAGCGCTGATCGATCAGCGGCCGGGTCGACGCAGCGGAGTCCAGCCGAACGGCACAGGGCCGTCGAATGCGGCACGCTCGCGGTCCGCGCGCTCCGACCACCCCTGAGCTTCGCCCGGCGTGTCGAAAGCACCCCTGGCGACGCGCAGCCCCACGTCGTCCTGCGCGGTGCGGGGCGCTCCCCCGCGACGGACCGATGCCCGCACGCTCCAGGCGTCGTCGGCGAAGCCGCCACCCCGGAACACGCGATAGTCGTCATAGCGCGCGGGATCCAAGAGGTCCCAGCACCACTCCCACACATTGCCGAGGGTGTCGAACAGCCCGTAGAGATTCGGCAGGCGTGAGCCCACATCCTGGGCGGACGAGACGCCGTCGGCGCTCGTCCACGCGGCGTCCGCGAGCGGTGCGTAGTGCGGACCCGTCGAACCCGCGCGGCACGCGTACTCCCACTCGGCCTCGGTCGGCAGACGGTAGCCATCGGCCGTCACGTCCCACGCGACGACCTCTCCGTCAAACCGATATACCGGATCGAAGCCCTCCCACTCGGACGCGGCGTTGCAGAAGTGGACGGCGCGCAGCCAGCTCAGCTCCACAGCGGGACGTCGCGGATGGCGTGAGGGAATCGGGAGGATTTCGGCCAGCTGCTCCTCGGTGATCGGGAAGGCCGCGATCTCGAAGTCGTCGACGCTCACCACGCGCTCCACTTTGCGGCGGGCATCGTGCAGGGTCACCGAGCCGCCACGGATGCGGCGCATCTCGATGTCGGTCACGCGCCGGGCACTCGCTCGACCCAGTCGGGATACTTGGCTGTGCGCCCGTCGCCGGACGAGGTGCGAGTGACGCGGCGTCGTACCCAGGGTCCGACGAACTGGCGATAGTAGGCGATCCCGGCAGGCCCGGCGGCCGCGAGCGAGGTCGGCGACCACCACGTCACCGGCGGCTCGAATCCGAGCCCCTGCAGCACCCGCGCGGCGACACGATGATGGCCGGCGGCGTTCATATGCAGGCGGTCCTCCGACCAGTACTTCGCGCCGGACAGCTCGCTGTCCGGCCAGTTCAGCGCGCGCACGACGTCATCGCGGCCCTCGACCCGCCTCAGCACCGCATCGGAGAGCTGATCCCCGCGGCGCTGCACGAGAGAGCCCATCGGCAGCTGACCGCTCGGATTCGCGCCGGACAGCAGGATCAGCGTCACGCCCTCCTCGTCGCATCGACGCAGCACGCGGCTGAACGCATCGGCGATGTGCTCGAGATCGGTGCGCGGTCGGAGCATGTCGTTGCCCCCGCCGTTGAACGACAGATGCGTGGGTCGCAGCGCGAGCGCGGGTTCGAGCTGCTGCTCGACGATGGGCCAGGCCAGCCGGCCGCGGATCGCGAGGTTCGCGTAGCTGATCGGGTGACCGGACGCATCCGCCCACCCCTGGGCCACGAGGTCCGCCCATCCGCGTTCGCTGCCGTCCGGGAGCACATCACCCACGCCCTCCGTGAAGGAGTCTCCGATGGCCACATAGCGCACGTCTGTCACCCCGACAGCCTATTCCCGCCAGCGGTGCGCGGACGCCTCACCGGTCGTCGAGCGCCTCTCCCCTGCGGTCGACGAGTCCCCAGGCAGCCACCGCAGCGGCGACGAAGCACGCTCCGAAGACGGCGAACAGAACGGGCGCTCCCCCGGCGACGAGCAGCACCGGCACCGCCAGAGGCGCGATGATCGAGGCGATGCGGCCGATGCCCGCCGCCCACCCGGCCCCGGTGCCGCGCAGCGAGGTCGGGTAGATCTCGGGCGTCACCGCATACAGCGCACCCCAGGCACCCAGGTTGAAGAACGACAGCGCCATCCCCGAGGCGATGATGGCCGCCTCTGTCGTGGACGTGCCGAAGAACACCGCCGACACCGCGGATCCAAGGAGGAAGATCGACAGCGTCGACCGCCGACCCCAGACCTCGATCAGCCAGGCCGCCACCGCGTAGCCGGGCAACTGGGCGAGCGTGATGATCAGCGTGAACCCGAACGACCGCACGAGATCGAACCCCGCATCGACGAGGATGCTGGGAATCCAGATGAAGGCGCCGTAGTAGGCGAAGTTGACGCACAGCCAGACGACCCAGAGGCTCAGCGTGCGCAGCCGGAACTCGGCGTTCCAGAGCGTGGTCAGGCGGGCCCGGGTGGTGACGGCGATCGCCCGCGACGGCGGCTCACGGCGGATCGCGGGTTCGGGCACGACACCCGCATCCGTCTCGAACGTCGAGACGATGCGATCCGCCTCGGCGATGCGTCCGCGTGAGGCCAGCCAGCGCGGCGACTCCGGCAGGCCCCACCGCACGATCAGGGCGTAGACCGCAGGGATGGCGCCGAAAGCGAAGGCCCAGCGCCACCCGTCGTCGGACGTCGGGATCACGAAGTAGCCGATCAACGCGGCAGCGGTCCAGCCGAGGGCCCAGAACGCCTCGAGGATCACGATGAGTCGGCCGCGGATGCGCGCGGGCGCGAATTCGCTGACGTAGGTCGATGCGACGGGAAGCTCCGCGCCGAGACCGAGTCCCACGAGGAAGCGCAGGACGAGCAGCGCCGCCAGTCCCCCGACGAGTGCGCTCGCACCGGTCGCGATCCCGTAGATGAGCAGCGTCAGCGCGAACACCTGACGCCGACCGAGCCGGTCGGCGAGAAGGCCGCCGAGGGTGGCGCCGATCGCCATGCCGATGAAGCCGACGGAGGCGATCCACCCGGCATCCGTCTTGGTCAGCCCCCACTGCTGGGTGAGCGCGGCGAGGATGAAGGAGATGAGCCCCACATCCATCGCGTCCAGCGCCCAGCCGACGCCTGATCCGGTGAGCAGTCGCAGATGGCGACGCGTGAACGGAAGTTCGTCGAGACGCCCGGCGATCGATGCCCGGCTCGGCAGCGCGGTGTTGGCCATTCCTACATCGTAGAGGCGTGCTCGCGCCGCCGAGCCGCTGTGTCAGTCGCGCTCGGCGAGGATCCTGCGCACCCGCGGGATGACCTCGGAGCCGTACAGCTCCACGCTGCGCATCATCGCCTCGTGCGACAGCGTGCCGGTGGCGTACTTCAGGTCGAAGCGGCCGAGGTCGAGGGTCGTGATCGTGTCGGCGATCTTCGCCGCCACGCGGTCCGGCGAACCGACGTACAGCGCTCCTGCGGGCCCGACATCGTTCTGGAACCTCGCCCTGCTGTACGGAGGCCAGCCCCGCTCGCGTCCGATCGTGTTGTTCATCGCCTCGAAGCCCGAGTATGCGGCCTCCCATGCCTCGTCATCGGTGTCGGCGATGTGCCCGGGAGAATGCACGGCGATCGGGTGCGCGGGGGTTCCGAACGACGCGATCGACCGGTGATAGAGATCGACGAACTGGCGGAAGCGTCCTGCCGGGCCTCCGATGATGGCGAGCATCAGACCGAGGCCGTGGCGGGCGACGCGCACGACCGATTCGGGGCTGCCGCCCACCCCGACCCACGTGCGCAGGCCGTTCTCCGTCTTGGGGAAGACGTTCGCGTCGTCGAGCGACGGCCGCATCGTGCCGGACCAGGTCACCGGCTCCTCCCTGAGGAGCTCGACGAACAGCTCGAGCTTCTGCTCGAAGAGGGCGTCGTAGTCGCGCAGGTCATAGCCGAAGAGCGGGAAGGACTCGATGAACGAGCCGCGCCCGAGAACGACCTCCGCACGCCCGTCCGACAGTGCGTCGAGCGTGGCGAAACGCTCGAAGACCCGCACAGGGTCATCGGAGGAGAGCACGGTGACCGCGGTGCCGAGACGGATGTTCTGCGTGCGCCCGGCGATCGTGGCCAGCACCATCTCGGGTGCCGAGACCGCGAACTCGGTGCGGTGGTGCTCCCCCACTCCGAAGAAGTCCACGCCGACGCTGTCGGCCATCTCCGCCTGTGCGACCACGTTGCGGATGGTCTGCGCGGCGGTGAGCAGTTCGCCGTCCGCGCCTCTGGTGATGTCGCCGAAGGTGTCCAGCCCGAATTCGATGCCCATGTCAGCCCTTTCTATTCAGGTGAATGAACATCATTCGGGTCGTTCGCATTCCCTCAGCCTGCGAGAAGCGCCGTGCGCAGGGTGTCGAGGCCCACGCCGCCCATGTCGAGGGCACGCTTGTGGAACTCCTTGACGTCGAAGTCGGAGCCTCGTTCCGCCTGGTACGCATCGCGCACCTGCTCCCAGATGCGCTGGCCGACCTTGTACGAGGGCGCCTGCCCCGGCCATCCGAGGTAGCGGTTGACCTCGAACTGCACGAACTGGTCGGACATGTTGACGTTCTTGCGCATGAAATCGAGCGCGTAGTCCGCGTCCCAGATGCCTGTGCCGTCGAGCCGCGGCTTGCCGAGGTGCACGCCGATGTCGAGGACGACCCTGGCCGCGCGCATGCGCTGGCCGTCGAGCATCCCGAGTCGATCGGCGGGGTCGTCGAGGTAGCCGAGCTGCTGCATCAGACGTTCCGCGTACAGCGCCCAGCCCTCTGCGTGGCCGGAGGTGCCGGCGAGCAGACGACGCCAGGAGTTGAGCTCCGTGCGGTTGTACACGGCCTGGGCGATCTGCAGATGGTGCCCCGGAACGCCCTCGTGGTACACGGTGGTGAGCTCACGCCAGGTGTCGAACTCCGTGACGCCCTCGGGAACCGACCACCACATGCGGCCGGGGCGCGAGAAGTCATCGGTCGGACCGGTGTAGTAGATGCCACCCTCCTGGGTGGGGGCGATCATGCACTCCAGGGTGCGGATCGCCTCGGGGATGTCGAAGTGCGTGGCGCCGAGCTCTACGACGGCCCTGTCGCTCGTCTCCTGCATCCAGCGCTGCAGCGCCTCGGTGCCGACGAGCTTGCGCGCGGGGTCGGCCTCGAGGTGCGCGACGGCCTCTTCGACCGACGCGCCGGGGAGGATCTCGTGGGCGATCGCCGTCTGCTCCTCGACCATCCGCGCGAGCTCGTCGCGTCCCCACTCGTAGGTCTCATCGAGGTCGATCGTCGCACCGAGGAACCGGCGGGAGTTGAGCGCATACAGCTCGCGTCCGACCGCATCGACCTCTCCTGCGGCGGGAGCGAGCTCCTCGGCGAGGAAACCGCGCAGCTCGTCGTAGGCCACGCGGGCGGCCGCGGAGTTGTCGGCGAGCAGCCGTGCGAGGGATGCGGGCAGGTTGCCCTCCTGGGGCGCGGCGTCGGCGACGAACGCCGCGAAGAATCCGTCATCGGCCGTGTAGCGATCGATCTGCGTCGCGACCTCCACGACCTGGCGCCTGGCGGGCGTGACTCCCGCGGCGATGCCGGCACGCAGGGTCTCGGTATAGCCGCGCAGCGCATCCGGGACTGCGGCAAGCCGGGTCGCGATGACACTCCAGTCATCCGCGGTGGCCGTCGGCATCAGGTCGAATGCGGATCGCACGTCCTGAGCGGCTGAGGCGATCACGTTGAGGTCGCGGAGGTGCCAGTCGGCGTCGTGCAGTTCGAGGTCGAGGCTCAGCTCCGCCGACAGGTCCGCCTTCGTGACCGCGTCGATCGCGTCGACCGGCTCGAGCGCCGCCAGCTGCGCGAGCGTCGTCCTCGTCGCCGCCGCGATCTCGTCATGGCCGGCCGGGCTGAGGTCACCGAATCGATCGTTGACGTCATCGCGACCGATGTAGGTCCCGAGGGTCGGAGCCAGCACCGCGATGGTGTCGACCCACTCGTCGGCGACTTTGTCGATGGCAGACGGAGTGCGGGGAGAAGAGGTCATCCCTCCAGAGTAGCCAACACCGCTCGCGCGTCCTATCGGTTCTCTGCCCACCCGCAGGCGAGCATCGGCGTGAGACCGACCGTCAGTGTGCGGCCTCGTTCCAATCGCGACCGCGACCCACCTGCACATCGAGCGGCACCCTCAGGTCTGCCGCGTCGCCCATGCGAGCCCGGACGATCCGCTCGGCGGCATCCCACTCGCCAGGCGCCACCTCGACCACGAGCTCGTCGTGGATCTGCAGCAACGCACGGGAGGACAGGCCCTCGGAACGGAGGTCTTCGTGGATGTGCAGCAGTGCGATCTTCATGATGTCGGCCGCGCTGCCCTGGATGGGAGCGTTGAGAGCCGCACGCTCGGCGTTCTCACGCAGCACCCGGTTGGGGCTCGCCAGGTCGGGGAACGGGCGACGGCGCCCGAAGATCGTCTCGGTGTAGCCGACCTCCTTCGCCGTGATGACCGAGGCACGCAGGTAGTCGCGGACAGCGCCGAAACGCGCGAAGTACTCGATCATGAGCTGCTTCGCCTCGGACTGCTCGATACGCAGCTGCTTCGAGAGGCCGAACGCCGACAGACCGTAGACGAGGCCGTAGGACATCGCCTTGACCTTGGTGCGCATCGCCGCTGTGACGTCCGACGGATCGACGCCGAAGACCCGCGCGCCGACGAAGCGGTGCAGGTCTTCACCGCTGTTGAACGCTTCGATGAGCCCTTCGTCACCCGAGAGGTGCGCCATGATGCGCATCTCGATCTGGGAGTAGTCGGCGGTGAGCAGGGACTCGTACCCTTCGCCGACCTGGAATGCGCTGCGGATGCGGCGGGACTCCTCGGTGCGCACGGGGATGTTCTGCAGGTTCGGGTCGGTGCTCGAGAGCCGGCCGGTCTGGCTGCCGGTCTGCACATAGGTCGTGTGCACGCGGTGGTCGTCGCCGATCGCCGTGTCGAGAGACTCGATGATCTGACGCAGCTTCGTCGCCTCGCGGTGCTGCAGCAGCAGACCGAGGAACGGATGCGGGTGCGATTCCTGAAGGTCGGCCAGCACGGCGGCATCCGTCGAGTACCCGGTCTTGGTCTTGCGCGTCTTGGGGAGCTGCAGATCTTCGAAGAGCACCTCCTGGAGCTGCTTCGGGGACCCGAGATTGAACTCGCGGCCGACGATGCCGAACGCGTCCTGCGCCAGCCCGTCGGCGCGCGCCGCCAGCTCGCCGGAGAACGTCGAGAGAACCTCGTGCGAGACCGCGACGCCGGCGACCTCCATGTCGGCGAGCGTGAGCAGGGTGGGCAGCTCGATGTCGGTGAGGACAGTGGCGACCGACTCGGGGATGTCTTCGCGCAGGGCCGTAGCCACCCGCAGGGCGAACCACGCCTCCTGAGCCGGAGTCGCACCCTCGGTCTCGGGAACGAGCTGCGAGGGGTCGGCCTCGGGCAGCTTCTCGCCCAGGTATCGCTCGACGAGATCGCCGAGCGTCTTGTCGGGGAAGCTCGGGCGCAGCAGCCATCCCGCGAGGCTCGTGTCGTACGCCAGCCCGGCGAGGCGGATGCCCTGACGACGAAGCGCCTTCACCTGCGGCTTCGCGTCGTGGATGATCTTCGGACGACCGGACTCGAGCCACGGACGCAGCGCGTCGGCCACCTCGTCGCTCCAGTCGATCTCACGGAGGTCGGACTCGGTGGCCGCGCCCACCCTGGTCGGGGCTCCACCCTGCAGCGGGATGCGCAGGGAGACGTCGTGCGTCTGGGCGTCGACCCAGTCGACGAACTCGGCGGCGGTGACCTGAGAGGGCTCCGGCAGCACCACGGCGGCGGCCGCCGGATCATCGGCGACCTCGCCTGCGCCGACGGCCTCGAAGACGCGGGGAAGCAGGGTGCGGAACTCGAGGCGCGCGAAGATGTCGCGGACGGCCTGGGCGTCGATCGGCGCCACGGCCAGATCGTCGGGCGCGACGGGGAGCTCGACGTCGCGCAGCAGCCGGTTGAGCAGGCGATTGCGGCGCACGTCCTCGATGTGGTCGCGCAGGTTGCCGCCGACCACGCCCTTGATCTCGCCCGATCGCTCGAGAAGGTCGTCGAGCGAGCCGAACTGGGTGAGCCACTTGACGGCGGTCTTCTCTCCCACCTTGGGGACACCCGGGAGGTTGTCGCTGGTCTCGCCGACCAGCGCCGCGATGTCGGGGTACTGCTCGGGAGGCACACCGTAGCGCTCGTGCACGGTGGTGGGGTCGTACCGCTTGAGCTGCGAGACTCCCTGCACGGACGGGTACAGCAGAGTGACGTCGTCGGTGACGAGCTGAATCGTGTCGCGGTCACCCGACACCACGAGCACGTCGTAGCCCTGTTCGGCTCCCTGCGTCGAGAGCGTGGCGAGGATGTCGTCGGCCTCGACGCCCTCTTTCGTGAGCACGGGGATCGACATCGCGGCGAGGCAGTCCTGCAGCAGGGGGATCTGCCCGCGGAACTCCTGCGGGGACTCGGACCGGGTCGCCTTGTATTCGGGATACTGGTCGGTGCGGAACGAATGGCGGGACGTGTCGAACGCGATCGCCATGTGAGTCGGCTGCTCGGCCTTGATCAGGTTGACGAGCATCGAGAGGAAGCCGTAGATGGCGTTCGTGTGCTGGTTGTCTTTGGTGGTGAAGTTCTCGACCGGGAGGGCGAAGAACGCACGGTAGGCGAGCGAGTGGCCGTCGACGACCATGAGGGTAGGCTTTGCGGAGTCCGTCACCCTGTCAGCCTAACGAGGACGACAGACACCCGCTGAGGAGGATCCGTGAGCGAGACCGCGACCAGTGCAGGACTCGACTGGGCCACAGCCCGCGGTATGGGCGCTCTCGCCCAGAAGATGGGCATGGAGTTCCTGGAGTTCACCACCGAGAGATGCGTCGCGACGCTGCCGGTCGAGGGCAACACGCAGCCCGTCGGGCTGATGCACGGCGGCGCGTACGTGGTGCTCGGCGAGTCGCTGGGGTCCATGGCGGCCAACCTGCATGCGGGCCCGGGACGACTCGCGGTCGGAGTGGACATCAACGCGACCCATACGCGGTCGGCGACCTCGGGCGTGGTCACCGGCGTGTGCACCCCGGTGCATCTCGGGCGCAGCATCACGGTGCACGAGATCGTGGTGACGGATGATCAGGGTCGGCGCTGCTCGACGATCCGCATCACCAACATGATCAAGGACGCACCCGCATCGAGCTGAGCGGCTCCTCCAGCAGCAGCTGGAACAGCCGGTGGTCCTGCCACTCCCCCGCGATGCGCAGATACCGCGGAGCGATCCCGATCGGCTCGAAGCCGAGCTCGCCGAGCACCCGCTGCGATGCGGCGTTGTGCAGCAGTGTGGCGGCCTGCAGACGGTGCAGCCGCAGCTCGTCCCTCGCGTGGGCGACGACGCGGGCGACCCCGAGGGACGCGAGTCCCCGGCGCAATCGCGAGGCATCGATCCAGTAGCCGAGGTCGGCGCTCCAGAAGGCTCCGCGCACGACGTTGTTCAGGTTGATCCGTCCCCGGATCTCGCCGTCGGCGGACTCGATGACGAACCGCGCGCTCCTGCCCAGCGCCGCCTCCTCCACGCACCGCCGGGCGTCCGTCTCCTGCCACTGCTCGGTGAAGAACTCCGGTTCCCTCAGCGGCTCCCAGGGAGACAGATGCGCGCTGTTCGCGGCGTACGCCCTCGCGAGGGCGGCGCCGTCACCGACACGGATCGGACGCAGGTCGTGCTCCGCGTCGAGCGGGTGCACGGACTACTTCTTCGGAGCCAGCTGCTCGATGATCGCCTTCGCGACGTCCTGCATCGTCAGACGACGGTCCATGGATGCCTTCTGGATCCAACGGAACGCCTCGGGCTCGGACAGGCCCATCTTCTCGTTCAGCAGACCCTTCGCGCGGTCGACGAGCTTGCGGGTCTCGAAGCGCTCGACCATGTCGGCGACCTCGGCCTCGAGCGTGATGATCTGCTCGTGGCGGGCGAGAGCGATCTCGATCGCCGGCAGCAGGTCGTTCGGCGTGAAGGGCTTGACCACGTACGCCAGGGCGCCGGCCTCACTGGCGCGCTCCACGAGCTCCTTCTGACTGAAGGCGGTCAGCAGCACCACGGGGGCGATGTTGCCCTTATGCAGCTTCTCGGCGGCGCTGATGCCGTCGAGCTGCGGCATCTTGACGTCCATGATCACCAGGTCCGGGCGCAGCTCGGTGGCCAGTGCCACGGCGGTCTCCCCGTCGCCGGCCTCACCGACGACATCGAAGCCGTTGTCGCGGAGGATCTCGACGATGTCGAGACGAATCAGCGACTCGTCCTCGGCGACGACGACGCGTCGGGGTGCGGATGACGTGGGCTGCTCGGCTGCCTGTTCTTGCTCGGTCACAGACCCATCCTAGTGGAGTGCGCCTGTGGCGTCCCCGATGACTCGACGCGCGATCGGGAGCACGGGTGCTCTGCGCTAAAGTCGAAGTCGCGACACACGAGCCGGCGTGGCGGAATGGCAGACGCGGAGCACTCAAAATGCTTTGTCCGAAAGGGCGTGTGGGTTCGAGTCCCACCGCCGGCACATCGAGGTCGGAGGCGACCTAGGAGATCGGCTGCACCGACGCGCGGATCCAGATCTCCCGGTCGATCAGCAGATACCGGTCGAGAGACGGACGCATGCAGCGCACGAACTCCTGCTCCGCGGCGGCGGGGTGATCCGCGAGGATCATGCCGTCCGGGATGCTCCCCCTGATGATCGCGTCGAGGTTCTCGTTCGTGGCCTCGACCGCCACTCCCCCGACCAGCACGGGCACATAGACCCCTCCGCGGTGGATCCGCTCGCCGCCCGGACCGAGGACCGTCGCGTCCGACCGTGTCTGGGCGAGGTAGGCGGGAACACAGGCGATCGCATCGTAGGTGCGGAAGCGACGCTTGAGCCGGTAGCGGATGCCGATGCTGCCGGGCCGCAGAGCCGGAAGCGCCACGTCGTCGCGATCGGGCGAGGGGAGGAACGCAGCAGGGGGCGCGCCGATCTCCGGACGCGGGCCGAGGAGGCGGTCGTCCACAGCAGGTTCGATGGTCAGGTCATCCATGATCGCGGTGCAGAGGCGGTGATCGCCACGGCACGTGCACCAGCGTAGTCGTCCGGAGGACGACGGCGCACCTGCCACCGCTGCGCGCTACCCCTCGGCGAGGGCGGCGACCTCGGCGAGGACCCGGGGGTCGGCGAGCACCCGGAAGTGTCCTCCGGTGTCGAGGCGCACGTTCTTGCGCGCCCCGTCGAGCTCGCTGCCCTCGGGGATGTGCGGATCGAAGCGGCCGAAGACCGACACGATGCGATCATTGAGATCACGGCGCGCGGCGAGCTCGAGGATCGACGGATGCGTCGGGGCGAGCGCCCACAGCGACCGCACGGGCAGGAGACGCGCGTAGCGGGATCCGCCGAAGGGCGTGGCCACCGCGACCATCGCACGCACCCGGAATCCCGCGGGCCCTGCCATCGCGAGCTTGCCTGCGAGTCCTCCCTTGCTGTGGGCGACCAGTATGACGTCGGTCAGACCCGACGCATCGAGGAACCCGGTCACAGCCTCGGCCGCCTCGCGGACCGGGCGCCGATTGCGCTCCAGGGCGTCGACGACGTGCACCGGATGGCCGCGGTCGTGGAGGGCGGTGATGAGCGGCTGCATGAACCGCCAGGTCTCATACACCCCGGGCAGGATGATGATCGGCACACCGTCGCCGCCTGAGAAGGACTCCGCGTCGCGGCGGTCGAACGCGGCTCGCACCTGCCAGTATCCGGCGTACAGGTAGTCGGCGATCCACCAGCCCGCCCGTCGCACCAGATCGATCATGTACCCCTCCGGCGCTGGACCGGCCGCATGCGCGGCACACTCGACGATACGTCCGCGGCGGCGGGTCGCGCATCGCCGCGTGGTACGACGACGGGGGCGGAACTCGCGTTCCACCCCCGTCGTCCGGTGCTGCGGGTCAGACCGTGGCTTCCTTGTAGATCGGCGCGGCGCCGTTCACGGCGTCTCCGACCTTGTGCACGCGGATGTCGTTGGTCGAGCCGACGATTCCGGGAGGGGAGCCCGAGATGACGACGACCTTGTCTCCCTCGGCGGCGAGGCCGTTCGAGAGCAGGTAGTCGTCGACCTGCAGATACATCAGGTCGGTGTGCTGGACCATGTCCACGAGAGTGGACCGGATGCCCCAGGTGAGCGCCATACGACGGCGGATGTCGGGCTCCGGCGTGAAGGCCAGCATCGGGATCCGCGAGCGCAGCCGCGACAGACGGCGAGCCGAGTCGCCCGACTGCGTGAACACGCAGAGGAACTTCGCCTCGACGAACTCCGCGACCTCGAGCGCGGCGAGCGTGATCGCCCCACCCTGAGTGCGCGGCTTCGTGGTGAGCTTGGCGATGCGCTCCAGGCCGTGCTCCTCGGTCGACTCGATGATGCGCGCCATGGTCTCGACGACCACCACGGGGTAGTCCCCCACGCTGGTCTCGCCCGACAGCATCACGGCGTCGGCACCGTCGAGCACGGCGTTCGCGACGTCGGAGGTCTCGGCGCGCGTCGGCACCGGGCTGTTGATCATCGACTCGAGCATCTGCGTCGCGACGATGACCGGCTTGGCCATGCGGCGGGCGAGCTCGACGGCGCGCTTCTGCACGATCGGCACGGCCTCGAGCGGAAGCTCGACACCGAGGTCGCCACGGGCGACCATGATCGCGTCGAAGGCATCGACGATTCCTTCGAGGGCGTCGACGGCCTGCGGCTTCTCGACCTTGGCGATGACGGGGACCTTGACGCCCTCCTCCGCCATGATCTCGTGCACGCGGGTGACGTCCTCCGCGTTGCGGACGAAGGACAGCGCGATCAGGTCGGCGCCGATGCGCAGACCCCAGCGGAGGTCATCCTCGTCCTTCTCGCTCAGAGCGGGGACGTTGACGGCGACACCGGGCAGGTTGATGCCCTTGTTGTTGGACACCGCGCCGGCGACGATCACGCGGGTGGTGACGGTGACCCCGTCGGTCTCGACGACCTCGACGCGGACCTTGCCGTCGTCGATCAGCAGGAAGTCACCGGGCTTGACGTCGTGGGGCAGACCCTTGAAGGTCGTTCCGGAGATCTCCTTGTTGCCGATGATGTCTTCGGTGGTGATCTTGAAGATGTCGCCCTTGGCGAGCTCGTAGGGGCCGTCCTCGAACTTGCCGAGGCGGATCTTCGGGCCCTGCAGGTCGACGAGGATCGCGACTGCACGACCGGCGTCGTCCGCCGCGCGACGCACGTTGGCGTAGTTGTTCTCGTGCACGGAGTAGTCACCGTGGCTCAGGTTCAGACGGGCGACGTCCACTCCGGCGTCGATGAGGGCACGGACGGTCTCATAGGTGGAGGTGGCGGGGCCCAGGGTGGCGACGATTTTCGCGCGTCTCAACAGAATGCTCCAGGGTAGTGGGGGATGGAAATCAGGCGACGGTGCCGCCGTTCAGCCTACGCGGGCTGAAGACCGATGGCGACCTCGTGCGGACGCACGGGCTCGGGCAGCACGGTGCTCCCCATGAGGAACCGGTCGACGTTCGCCGCGGCCGCACGGCCCTCGGCGATCGCCCAGACGATCAGCGACTGCCCGCGTCCGGCATCGCCGGCGACGAACACGCCGGGAATCGTGGACTCGTAGCTGTCGTCGCGACGGAACGCTCCGCGCTCGGTCAGCTGGGGCAGCGTCTCCTCGGTGAAGCCGTCCTGCTCCGGGCCGGTGAAGCCCATCGCGATGAGCACGAGGTCCGCGGGGATCTCGCGCTCCGTGCCGCTCTTGGGCACGCGACGTCCGTCGATGTACTCGGTCTCGGCGACGCGCAGAGCACGAAGCTCGCCCACGTCGTTCGAGAGGAACTCCACGGTGGAGGCGAGGAAGACCCGCTCTCCGCCCTCTTCGTGAGCGGAGGTGACCTCGAACAGAGTGGGCATCATCGGCCAGGGCTGGTGCCCGGGTCGCTCGGTGCCCGGCTGCACGCCGATCGCCAGGTTGGTGACGCTGAGTGCGCCCTGACGGTGCGCGGTGCCGATGCAGTCCGCACCGGTGTCGCCGCCGCCGATGACGATGACGTGCTTGCCCTCGGCGGTGATCTGCTCGGGGACCTTGTCGCCGGCGACCGCGTGGTTCGACTCGACCAGGTACTCCATCGCGAAGTGCACACCGTCGAGGTCGCGCCCGGGGATCGACAGGTCGCGGGGAACGGTCGCCCCCGTGGCGATCACGATCGCGTCGTAGCGGGCCCGGAGGTCGGACCAGGAGATGTCGCGTCCGATCTCCACACCGGCGCGGAAGCGCGTCCCCTCCTCCTGCATCTGACGCAGGCGGGACTCGAGCTGCCCCTTCTCCATCTTGAAATCGGGGATGCCGTACCGGAGCAGTCCGCCGATGCGGTCGTCGCGCTCGAACACCGCGACGGTGTGACCCGCACGAGTGAGCTGCTGCGCCGCAGCGAGTCCGGCGGGGCCGGAGCCGACGACGGCGACGGTCTTGCCCGTGAGGCGGGCGGGCGGCTGCGGCTCCACCCACCCCTTGGCGAAGGCCTCGTCGATGATCGAGACCTCGATCTGTTTGATCGTCACCGCGGGCTGGTTGATCCCCAGCACACACGAGCTCTCGCACGGCGCAGGGCAGAGACGCCCGGTGAACTCCGGGAAGTTGTTGGTCGCGTGCAGGCGATCGATCGCCGCCCGTCCCTCTCCTCGCCAGGTCAGGTCGTTCCACTCCGGGATCAGGTTGCCCAGCGGGCACCCCTGGTGGCAGAACGGCACACCGCAGTCCATGCAGCGGCCGGCCTGGCGCTTGAGGACCGCCTGATCGCCCTGCTCATAGACCTCTTTCCAGTCCATGATGCGCACGGGCACCGGCCGTCGCTGGGGAAGCTCACGCTCGGTGACCTTCAGAAAACCTTTGGGATCAGCCACCGGTCACCTCCAAGATGCGGTTCCAGACGATGTCGCCGTCAGGGTCGATGCCCTCCGCGACAGCTTCCTCGCGCATGCTGCGCACAGCCGCGTAGTCGCGAGGGAGCACCTTCGTGAACTGGCCGGCGGTCTCCTCGAACCTGGCCAGGATGTCGGAGCCGAGCGGCGACGCCGTCCGCTCCACGTGCTCGGCGACGAGACCGCGCAGCACCTCGAGGTCGGCACGGTCCAGGGGCTCGAGCCGGAGCTCGCCGCTGCCCAGGGACTGCGCGTTGACCTTGCCGGAGTCGAGCGAGTGGATGTACGCCACTCCCCCGGACATGCCGGCTCCGAGGTTGCGTCCGGTCGAGCCGAGGATCACGGCCACGCCGCCCGTCATGTACTCGAGCGCGTGATCTCCCACGCCCTCGACGACGGCGGTCGCCCCGGAGTTGCGCACCAGGAACCGCTCGCCGACGACGCCGGACAGGAACATCGTCCCCGCCGTCGCACCGTAGCCGATCACGTTCCCGGCGATCACGTTCTCGTGCGGTGCGATGTGCGCACCCCGAGAGGGACGGATCGAGATGTCTCCTCCGGACAGGCCCTTGCCGACGTAGTCGTTCGCGTCGCCCTCGAGCCGCAGCACGATGCCCGACGGCAGGAACGCCCCGAGGGACTGACCGGCGGTGCCGTTCAGGGTGACGTCGATCGTTCCCCTGGGCAGGCCGGCCGCGCCGTGGCGCGATGTGACCTGGTGGCCCAGCATCGTGCCCACCGCCCGCTCGGTGTTGGCGATGGGCAGTTCGACGACCACGGGCTCCCCGTTGAGGAGCGCCGGGGCGGCGATGTCGATCAGCTGGACGTCGAAGTGCTTCTCGAGCTCGTGATCCTGGGCGCGCCGGCTGCGGCGAGGCTCGCTCGCCGGGAACGCCGGCCCCTCGAGCACGGGGCTGAGGTCGAGTCCTTCGGCCTTCCAGTGCTCCAGAGCGGCATCCGCCTCGATCAGCTCCGCACGTCCGATGATCTCGTCGAGCGAGCGGAATCCGAGTTCCGCGAGGAGCTCGCGCACCTCCTCCGCGATGAACTCCATGAAGTTCACGACGAACTCGGGCTTTCCCGTGAAGCGCTCGCGCAGCGCGGGATTCTGCGTCGCGACCCCCACCGGGCAGGTGTCGAGGTGGCAGACGCGCATCATGATGCAGCCGCTCACCACGAGGGGCGCGGTCGCGAAACCGAACTCCTCGGCGCCGAGCAGAGCGCCGATGATGACGTCACGGCCGGTCTTGAGCTGACCGTCTACCTGCACCACCACGCGGTCGCGCATGCCGTTGAGCATGAGCGTCTGCTGCGTCTCGGCCAGGCCGAGCTCCCACGGCGTGCCGGCGTGCTTGAGCGAGTTCATCGGGCTCGCGCCCGTGCCGCCGTCGTGACCGGACACCAGGATGACGTCGCTGAGCGCCTTCGCCACACCGGCGGACACCGCCCCGATGCCCGACTGGCTGACGAGCTTGGTGTGGATCCGCGCCTCGGGATTCGCCCTCTTCAGATCGAAGATGAGCTGCTTGAGATCCTCGATCGAGTAGATGTCATGGTGCGGCGGCGGCGAGATGAGACCGACGCCCGGGGTGCCGCCGCGTGTGCGGGCGACCCACGGGTAGACCTTCTGCGGAGGCAGCTGACCGCCCTCGCCGGGCTTGGCGCCCTGGGCGAGCTTGATCTGGATGTCGTCGGCTTCGGTCAGGTAGAGGCTCGTGACGCCGAAGCGCCCCGACGCGACCTGCTTGATGGCGCTGCGCCGTTCGGGGTCGAGCAGTCGCTCGGCATCCTCGCCGCCCTCACCGGTGTTCGACTTGCCGCCGATCCGGTTCATCGCGATCGCGAGGGTCTCGTGCGCCTCCTTGGAGATCGAGCCGTAGCTCATCGCACCCGTCGAGAAGCGCTTGACGATCGCGGAGACCGGCTCCACCTCATCCAGCGGCACCGGCTTGCGGGTTCCGGTGCGCAGGCGGAACAGCCCGCGCAGCGTCTTGAGTTCCGCTGCCTGGTCGTCGACGAGCCGCGTGTAGTCGCGGAAGATGTCGTAACGGCGCTCGCGCGTGGCGTGCTGCAGCTTGAACACCGTCTCGGGATTGAACAGGTGCGGGGAGCCGTCACGTCGCCACTGGTACTCTCCCCCGGTCCACAGCCGCTCGTGCGCGCGGGCGGCCTCGTCCTCGGGGTAGGCGTAGTCGTGACGGGCCTGGTTCTCGAGGAAGATCTCCCCGATCCCGATGCCGCCGAGCTTCGACTCCGTGCGCGTGAAGTACCGGTCGATGAACTCCTCGCTCAGACCGACGGCCTCGAAGACCTGCGCCCCGGCGTAGGACGACACCGTCGAGATGCCCATCTTCGACATGATCTTCAGCACCCCCTTGCCGAGTGCGTAGATGAGGTTGCGGACCGCCTTCTCCGGGCTGATCCCGGTGATGTAGCCCGTGCGCACGAGGTGCTCCACCGTCTCCATCGCCAGATAGGGGTTCACGGCGGATGCGCCGTAGCCGATCAGGGTCGCGACATGGTGCACCTCGCGGACGTCCCCGGCCTCGACGATCAGACCCACCTTCATGCGGTTCTCGCGGCGGATCAGGTGGTGGTGCACCGCAGAGACCATGAGCAGCGACGGGATCGGGGTCAGATCCTTGTTCGAGTCCCGGTCCGACAGGATGATGAACTCGGCGCCGCTGGCGATAGCCTCGTCGACCTCTTCGCACATCTCGACGAGACGGTTCTCGAGCGTGTTCGAGCCGACGTCGAAGTGGTACAGGCCCTTGATGGTGACACTGGCGCGGTCGGGCAGCGCCTTGTCGATGTGGCGGATCTTCGCGAGCTCGTCGTTGTCGATCACCGGGAAGTCGAGCGACACGGTGCGCGTGTGATCGGGACCCCAGCTGAGCAGGTTGCTCTCGGGTCCGAGGCCGAGCTTGAGGCTCGTGACGACCTCTTCGCGGATCGAGTCGAGCGGCGGGTTCGTGACCTGCGCGAACTGCTGCGTGAAGTAGTCGAACAGCAGGCGCGGGCGCTTGCTGAGCACAGCGATAGGGGTGTCGGAGCCCATCGCACCAAGCGGCTCGACGCCGGTCTGCCCCATCGGGGTCAGCAGCAGGCGGACCTCTTCCTCGGTGTATCCGAAGGTGCGCTGGCGGCGGGTGATCGAAGCCGGCGGGTGCACGATGTGCTCGCGCTCGGGGAGATCCGCGAGACGGACGGATCCGGCATCCAACCACTCCTGCCACGGATGCAGGGTCGCGAGGTCGTGCTTGATCTCGTCGTCCTCGATGATGCGCTGCTGCGCCGTGTCGACGAGGAACATCTTTCCGGGCTGCAGACGTCCGCGACGCTTGATGCGCTCCGGCTCGAACGTGAGCACACCGGTCTCGGAGCCGATCACGATGAGCCCGTCGGTGGTCTCGGTCCAGCGCCCGGGGCGCAGGCCGTTGCGGTCGAGGGTCGCGCCCACGACGGTGCCGTCGGTGAAGATCAGCGCCGCCGGGCCGTCCCACGGCTCCATCTGGTTCGAGTGGTACTCGTAGAACGACCGCAGCTCGGGCGAGATGTCGGACTGCTTCTCATATGCCTCGGGGACCATCATCATGATGGCGTGCGGCAGGCTGCGACCGGTGAGGGTGAGCAGCTCGAGCACCTCGTCGAATGACGCAGAGTCGCTGGCGCCGTCGGTGCAGATGGGCAGCAGCGGCGCCACGTCGCCGAGCAGCTCGGACTCGAGCTGGGACTGGCGTGCCCGCATCCAGTTGCGGTTGCCGCCGACCGTGTTGATCTCGCCGTTGTGCGCGAGCATGCGCAGCGGCTGCGCGAGGGGCCACGAGGGGAACGTGTTCGTCGAGTACCGCGAGTGCACCACGGCGAGCTCCGACATGAAGCGCTCGTCCTGCAGATCGGGGTAGAACGGTTCGAGCTGCAGAGTCGTGACCATGCCCTTGTACCCGAGCGTGCGGGCGGAGAGCGACACGAAGTAGGCGCCGAGCTCGTGACCGGCGCGCTTGCGCAGCCGGTAGGCGACGCGATCGAGCGCGATGCCGGTGAGCGGTGCGTCGGAGTGGGTCGCTCCCCCGGCGCTCACGAAGAGCTGCTCGAAGGCGGGACGCGCCTCGTCGGCGAGCTTGCCGAGATTGTCGTTGACCGTGGGGACCTCGCGCCAGCCGAGGACGCGGAGTCCCTCGCCGCGGGCGATCTTCTCGATCCCCGCCTTCTGCTGACGGCGCTCGCTGGAATCGCGCGGCAGGAACGCGAGCCCCGCGGCGTACTCGCCGACCGGAGGGAGCTCGAAGTCGGTGACGGCGCGCAGGAAGGCGTCGGGCATCTGGGTCAGGATGCCCGCTCCGTCGCCGGTGCCTGCATCCGAGCCGATGGCGCCGCGGTGCTCGAGGTTGCGCAGCGCCTGCAGCGCCAGCGCGATGATGTCGTGACCGGCTTCACCGCGCAGGGTGGCGACCATCGCGAGGCCGCAGGCATCCTTCTCGAACGCCGGGTTGTACATGCCCTGCTTGGGCGGATAGGCGCCGGAGGCGCCGTAGGGAGGCTGAAAATACACCAGTACCGTCCTCAGATCTGCAGATGACCCGGGGACGTCATTGGCCGGGTGGATGTGATGGGGTCCGCACGGACCGGTCGGCTACCGCGTGCCTTCCGTGTCCGTGGGAGCGGTGCTTGTGGCGCTGGCTCCTGCGGCGACTTCTTCGGACGGAGGCTCACTCACGTCCACGAAATCGGAGGGATTGTTCTGCGATTCTACATCAGCGTCCAGATCCTTCCGTCCGCGGCCGGGCTGGTACGCGGACGGCTCGAGACCGGGGTGACGGAGCGACTGGACGACGAGGATGGCGAGGCCGACGACGATGCCGAGGATCGCTGCCCAGACGTTGCTGCGAAGGCCGAGGATGATCTCGCTCGGATCGATGCGGATCGACTCCCAGACGACGCGGCCGGCGCTGTACCAGATGAGGTAGATCGCGAACAGGCGACCCCACTGCAGCGAGGTGGCCTTGCGGCTCAGCCACAGCAGCACGATCACGCCGAGGCCGTTCCAGAGGACCTCGTACAGGAACGTCGGGTGGAACAGTGTGCCCTCGGGGAGGCCGGGAGGGAATGCGGAGTTGTCGGAGGGGATCTCGAGGCCCCACGGCAGATCGGTCGGCAGACCGTAGAGCTCCTTGTTGAACCAGTTGCCGAAGCGGCCCATCGCCTGGGCGAGCAGCAGGCCGGGCGCGAGCGCGTCGGCGAAGGTCCAGAAGCGGATGCCGGTCCACCGGCATCCCAGGTACGCCCCCACGGCGCCGCCGATGAGCGCACCGAAGATGGCGATGCCGCCCTCCCAGATGGCCCAGACCGAACCGGGTTCGAACGGGTTCCAGGTGTTCTTGCCCTCGCCGAAGTAGAAGTTCGGGTGGGTGAGCACGTGGAAGATGCGAGCGCCGATGATGGCGATCGGCACGGCGAGGATCGAGATGTCGATGACGACCCACGGCTCGGCGCCACGCCGGGTCAGGCGGTGGTTGGTGAGCAGCACGGCGGCGATGATGCCGGCGATGATGCAGAGCGCGTAGAAGTGGATCCGGAGCGGGCCGAGGTCGATGTACGAGACGGGAGGGCTCGGGATGCTGGCGAGCACGCCGGTGAAGGTGCTGTGGAGCGCGAGGGACATGATTGCGATTCTAGTTCTCGTGTACGGGGCGTGCCGACGACGTGCCGGAGGCCAGGTTTCGGGTGACTTCGGCGAGAGCGGGGATGCCGCCGTCGCGCAGTGCGCGGACGAGCGCGGTGCCGACGATCGCGCCGTCGGCGTACTCGGAGACACCGGCGATCTGCTCGGCGGTCGAGATGCCGATGCCGACGCAGGCGCGCAGATCGCCGTGCTCGCGCAGGCGGGCGACGAGGGTGCGCGCCGCACGGTCGAGCTCGGTGCGCTCACCCGTGATCCCCATGGTCGACACGGTGTACACGAACCCGGTGGACGACTTCACGACGAGGCCGAGGCGCTCGTCTGTGGAGGTGGGGGCCGCGAGGAACACGCGGTCGAGTCCGGTGCGCTCGCTGGCGGCGATCCACTCCCCCGCGACGTCCGGCGTGATGTCGGGAGTGATGAGACCGGCACCGCCGGCGGCGAGCAGATCGTCGGCGTACCGGTCGACGCCGTACTGGAAGACGGGGTTCCAGTACGTCATCACGAGCACGGGCACGTCGGTGGCCTCGGTGATCGCCCGTACGGCGGTGAACAGGTCCTTCATCTTGAACCCGTTGGCGAGTGCGGCGGTGGTCGCCTCCTGGATGACCGCGCCGTCCATCACGGGATCGCTGTAGGGCGGCCCGAGTTCGATGATGTCGACGCCGTTCTTCGCGAGCGCGATGGCCGCCTGGATGCTCGTCTCGAGGTCGGGGTACCCGACCGGCAGATAGCCGACGAAGGCGCTCCGGCCTGCCCGGTGTGCGGCGGCGATCGCCTGTTCGACGCGACTCACAGCTCCGGCTCCCCCTTCGAGGCGGCCTGCTCGGCGGCGCTCTCCTCGGTGACGTCGTGCGCGAGGGCCTCGGCGTCGTACAGGTCGAAGTACCGGGCCGCCGTGTCCATGTCCTTGTCGCCGCGGCCCGAGAGGCAGATCGCCAGCACCGCGTCGGGACCCATCTCACGACCGAGGCGCAGAGCGCCGGCGAGGGCGTGCGCGGACTCGATCGCGGGGATGATGCCCTCGGTGCGGCTGAGCAGGCGCAGGGCCTGCATCGCCTCGTCGTCGGTGGCGGGGATGTACTCCGCGCGGCCGATGTCGGCGAGCCAGGAGTGCTCGGGGCCGACACCCGGGTAGTCGAGACCGGCCGAGATCGAGTGCGACTCGGTCGTCTGCCCGTCGTCGTCCTGCAGCACGTAGGTCTTCGCGCCGTGCAGGATTCCGGGACGTCCTCGTTCGATCGATGCCGCGTGGCGTGGTGTGTCGACGCCGTCGCCTGCTGCTTCGACGCCGTAGAGCTTCACGCCCTCGTCATCGAGGAACGCATCGAACATGCCGATCGCGTTCGAGCCTCCGCCGACGCAGGCGATCACGGCGTCGGGCAGTCGCCCGGTCTCGTCGAGCAGCTGCTGACGGGCCTCTTCGCCGATGATCTTCTGGAAGTCGCGCACCATCGCGGGGAACGGATGGGGCCCGGCCGCGGTGCCGAAGATGTAGTTGGTGGTCTCGACCGACGCGACCCAGTCGCGGTAGGCGTCGTTGATCGCATCCTTGAGCGTGCGCGACCCCGAGGTGACGGGCACGACCTCTGCGCCGAGCAGACGCATGCGGGCGACGTTGAGAGCCTGACGCTCTGTGTCGACCTCGCCCATGTAGATCGTGCACTCCAGGCCGAACAGGGCGGCGGCGGTCGCCGTCGCGACACCGTGCTGACCGGCGCCGGTCTCGGCGATCACGCGGGTCTTGCCGAGCCGCCTGGTCAGCAGCGCCTGTCCGAGCACGTTGTTGATCTTGTGCGATCCGGTGTGATTGAGGTCTTCGCGCTTGAGGAAGACACGGGCGCCGCCCGCGTGCTCCGCGAACCGCGCGACCTCGGTCAGCGGTGACGGGCGTCCTGCGTAGGAGCTCAGCAGCGAGGCCAGCTCGTCGCGGAACGCCGGGTCGACGATCGCCTCGGCGTACGCCGCCGAGAGCTCGTCGATCGCGGCGATCAGCGATTCCGGCATGTAGCGCCCGCCGTACTCGCCGAAGAGAGGTCCGTGCTGGTCGCGCAGACTGCCTCCGGCCGTCGTTGCTCGCTCGGTGGGATGCATCACGCCTCCAGGAAGCTCGTGAGGGTGGCGACCGGGTCGCCCGTGACGAGGGCTTCTCCGATCAGGACGACGTCGGCACCCGCGGAGCGGTAGTGCGTGACGTCTGCGGGGGTGAGCACCGCGGACTCGGCGATCTTGATCGCGGAGTCCGGGATGCGCTCGACGAGGCGGCCGAAGAGGTCGCGGTCGAGTTCGAGAGTGGTGAGATCGCGGGCGTTGACACCGATCAGCGGAGCGCCGAGGTCGATGGCCGCTTCGAGCTCATCGGCCGAGTGGGTCTCGACGAGCGGCGTCATGCCGAGTTCGGTGATGAAGTCGAACAGGTCGTGCAGCACCTGCGGTTCGAGGCCGGCGACGATGAGCAGCACCAGGTCGGCACCGGCCGCGCGAGCCTCGAGGACCTGGTAGCGGTTCGCGATGAAGTCCTTGCGGAGCACCGGCAGCGTCACGCGGGCGGTGACGGCCTCGAGATCGGCGAGACTGCCGCCGAAGCGGCGTTCCTCGGTGAGGACGCTGATCGCCGAGGCGCCGCCGGTCTCGTAGAGCGAAGCCTGCAGCGCGGGGTCGGGGATCTCGGCCAGGGCGCCGCGCGACGGGCTCGCGCGCTTGACCTCGGCGATGATCTTGACGCGGTCGGCCGGGGCGAGGAAGGCGAGCGCATCCTTGGCGGCAGGGCGCGCGAGAGCGTCGCGCTCCACCTCGGACATCGGCCGGGTGAGGGCTCGACGTTCCGCGTCTGCGACTGCGCCGGCCGTGAGGTCGGCGAGCACCATTAGTGCGCCTTCGGCGAGTACTTGGGGCCCTTCACGCCGTATCCGGCGCGGGCGACGAGCCATCCTGCCAGCGCGCCGAGCGGGACGATCGCGGCGCCGACCCAGATGATCGGGATCCACACGGGGCTGAACACGGCGAGGCAGAACGCCAGGGTGCCGATCGTGAAGCCGGCGAGCATGATGATCACGCCTGTCCATGCGGCGGGCGAGTGTCCGTGGCCGGGGTCAGCGATCGGGTTGGTCATGGTCTCCTCCGGGGGACGACGTGCAGGATCTCATTCAGTCTATCGGGGTCAGCGCGTGGGGTCGGTTCCGCGGGACAGGTCGTCCCACGAGTCGATCGCGTCGACGGGACCCGATGCCGACTCGACGTGCGCGGCATCGGTGCGGTACCGGCGTCCGCCGGACTTCCAGCGACGCCAGGTCACGAGCACCAGCAGCGACGCCGCGAGCAGTACGACCCAGCCGATCAGCGTCACCACCGGCCACGACGAGAGTTCGATCCCCGCGACCAGATCGGCGATCGCCGCGCTGCCGGCGAGCCCTGTCGTCTCGGTCACCGTGCCGCCGACTGCGGCCAGCGGTTCCGACACCAGCAGCTGCAGGGTGCTCCAGCCGAGGAACAGGGCCGCCGCGGTGGAGAGCACGCCGAACACGAGACGGACGACGGGGCCGACGATCGAGAGCGCGATGCCGAGTGCGAGCACGGCGAGGCTCAGGGGCGCGAGCAGCGGGAGGGCCGCCGCACCGGGTACGAGGATCGCCTCCGCGGCATCCGCCCGCTCTACGGTCAGCCAGGTCTGGGTCGACGAGATGATCCCGACAGCCCCCGACAGGAGGAAGCCGGATACCGCGATCGAACGGCCGCGTGTCGCGAGGGTCATGCGGATGCGCCCCCGTCGACGGCCTGGAGGTCTGTCGAGTCGAAGCAGGTGCGCGTCCCGGTGTGGCACGCGGGGCCCGACTGGTCGACGCGCAGCAGGATCGCATCGCCGTCGCAGTCCAGGCGCGCCTCGTGCACGATCTGGATGTGCCCGGAGGTGTCGCCCTTGCGCCAGTACTCCTGACGGGAACGTGACCAGTAGACGGCGCGTCCCGTCGTGAGGGTCCTGCGCAGCGCCTCGGCGTCGACCCACGCCAGCATGAGCACCTCGGCGGTGTCCCACTGCTGCACGATCACGGGAGCGAGCCCATCGCCGTTGAAGGCGACCTGCGCGATCCGCTGCTCGACGTCGCTCATCGGACCAGCACCCCCTCCGCGCGCAGCGCGGCCTTGACATCGCCGACGGTGAGCGCTCCCGTGTGGAACACGCTCGCGGCGAGAACCGCATCGGCGCCTGCCTTGATGGCAGGCGCGAAATCGGACACGGCGCCCGCGCCGCCTGACGCGATGATGGGCACGGATGCCGCTTCGCGCATCACCGTCACGAGCTCCAGGTCGAAGCCGTCGCGGGTGCCGTCGGCGTCTATCGAGTTGACGAGCAGTTCGCCCGCCCCGCGCTCGGCGGCCTCGCGCGCCCAGTCGATCGCATCGAGAGTGGTCCGGGTGCGGCCGCCGTGCGTGGTGACCACGAAGCCGGAGGGAGTCGTGTCGGCGCGCTTGACATCGAGAGAGAGCACGAGAACCTGAGCGCCGAAGCGGTCGGCGATCTCGCCGATCAGCTCGGGGCGCGCGATCGCCGCCGAGTTCACGCCCACCTTGTCGGCTCCGACGGCGAGCAGCCGTGACACGTCATCGACGCTGCGCACCCCGCCGCCGACCGTCAGCGGCACGAACACCTGCTCCGCCGTGCGCTGCACCACGTCGTACGTGGTCGCACGGGCATCGACCGTGGCGGTGACATCGAGGAAGGTGATCTCGTCTGCGCCCTGCGCCGCATAGTGGCGGGCGAGCTCGACGGGATCTCCCATGTCGCGCAGGTTCTCGAAGTTCACACCCTTGACCACGCGGCCCTCGGCGACATCCAGACACGGGATGACGCGACTCGCGAGCGCCATCAGAGCCTCGCGTTGTGGATCGCCGTGACCAGGATCGCTCGGGCGCCCAGGGCGTAGAGAGCGTCCATCACGGGATTGACCCGCGAACGCGCCACCATCACGCGCACGGCGACCCATTCCGGGTCGCGCAGCGGCGAGACCGTGGGCGACTCGATGCCCTCGGCGATCTCGACGGCGGCATCGAGCAGAGCGAGGGGCAGGTCGTAGTCGATCATCACGAACCGGCGGGCGACCATCACCCCGCGCAGGCGACGCAGCAGGGTCTCGGATCCGTCGGCATCGTGCGGACCGGCGATCAGCACGGCCTCCGACTGCAGGATCACGGGGCCGAACACGTCGAGGCCGGCCTGCCGGAGCGTCGTCCCGGTCTCGACGACGTCCGCGACGGCGTCGGCGACGCCGAGGCGCACCGCCGATTCGACGGCGCCGTCGAGGGGCACGAGATCGACGGCGATGCCCCGCTCGTCGAGGAACGCGTCGACCAGCCCGGGGTACGACGTGGCGATGCGCAGCCCGTCGAGTTCGGAGACATCGCTGTAGCGACCGGACGGCGCCGCGAAGCGGAAGGTGGAGCCGGCGAAGCCGAGCGCCTCGATCTCCCTGGCACCCGGCATGCGGGCATCGAGAAGAAGGTCACGGCCGGTGATGCCGACATCGATCGCCCCCGACCCGACGTAGGTCGCGATGTCCTTGGGACGCAGGTAGAAGAACTCGACGTCGTTGTCGCCGTCGACGACGTGGAGGGTCTTGGGGTCACGGCGACCGGTGTAGCCGGCCTCCGCGAGCATGTCGGCGGCGGTCTCGGAGAGAGAGCCCTTGTTGGGAACAGCAATGCGTAGCATGAGATGCCTTCAGATCGAAGCGAATGGGGCGGAGCGCTTCACAGATGTCGGTAGACGTCCTGCAGGCTGAGCCCCTTCGCGATCATCATCACCTGCACGTGGTAGAGCAGCTGGGAGATCTCTTCGGCGGCGGCGTCGTCGGACTCGTACTCGGAGGCCATCCAGACCTCGGCGGCCTCCTCGACGATCTTCTTGCCGATCGTGTGCACGCCGCCGTCGAGCTCCGCGACCGTGCCCGATCCCTCGGGTCGGGTCTCCGCCTTGACGCTGAGCTCGGCGAACAGCTCGTCGAAAGTCTTCACGATTCCAGGCTAGCGGCTCTGGCGCGGTCCCTGAGCCGGGTGACGGCCGCCTCGACGTCATCCGCGCCGTAGACCGCGGACCCGGCGACGAAGGTGTCGGCACCGGCGGCAGCGGCCTCCTCGATCGTCGCGTCGGAGATCCCCCCGTCGACCTGCAGCCAGACGGTCGAGCCCCGTCGCTTCGCCTCCTCCGCGAGGGCGCGCAGCTTGGGCATGGTCTCGGACATGAATCCCTGGCCGCCGAAACCCGGCTCCACGGTCATCACGAGGATCTGGTCGAACTCCTCGAGGACGCTGTACAACCCCTCCGCGGGCGTGTCGGGCTTGATGGCGACGCCCGCGCGGGCTCCGATGTCGCGCAGCCTCCTGGCGAGCGAGATCGGGTCTGCGGCGGCCTCGAGATGGAAGGTCACACTCGCGGCCCCCAGCTCGGCGTAGGCGGGGGCCCAGCGCTCCGGATCGGTGATCATGAGGTGCACGTCGAGCGGGATCGGGCTGGTCGCCTGGATCCGCTCCACCATCTGCGGGCCGAACGTGAGGTTGGGCACGAAGTGGTTGTCCATCACGTCGACGTGCGCGAAGTCCGCCGACGCGATCCTGGCGAGGTCACGCTGCATGTTGACGAAGTCGGCGGCCAGGATGCTGGGGTTGATGCGCGGGGCGCGGGGCAGGTCCACGTCTCTAGTCTCCTTCGTCGGCGGGCGGGGTGTCTCGGAGTGCGGCCGTGTCACGGCGCAGCAGCGCCAGGAACATCGCATCGGTGCCGTGACGATGCGGCCAGAGCTGCACGCGGCCGGACCCGTCGTCGGCGAGGTCGATCGGCGCGTCCGCGACGTCGGCGACCACGGAGCGGGCGTCGAGTTCGGTGACGTCGCTGCGCCCGCGAAGCACCTCCTGCACCACGCCGGTCGTCTCGGCGAGGTGGGGCGAGCACGTGACGTAGGCGACGATCCCCCCGGGGGCGACGGCGTCGAGGGCGGAGCGGAGCAGCTCGACCTGCAGCGGCACGAGGTCGGCGACATCGGCCGGCGACTTGCGCCAGCGGGCTTCGGGCCGGCGTCGGAGTGCGCCGAGCCCGGTGCACGGGGCATCCACGAGGATGCGATCGAAGGCGCCCGGGTGCGTGGTCCCGAACGTGCGGCCGTCCTCCTCGTGCACGGTCACCTCGCCGGGAACGGCGCGCAGAGCGTTGCGGACGAGACGCGCCCGCGTGGGCACGACCTCGTTGGCCTCGAGCCGCACGTCGTGCTGCCGAGCGATCGCGGCCAGCAGCGCGGTCTTGCCGCCGGGACCCGCGCAGAGGTCGAGCCACCGCTCGCCGGGGACGATCGGTGCGGCACCGGCCAGCGCCAGCGCGACGAGCTGGGAGCCCTCGTCCTGCACGCGCACGGTGCCCCCGGATGCGGCGATCACCCGGTGCGGGTCGCCACCTGCCGATGCATAGGCCGTCGGGGCGTACGGGCGACGGGGTTCGCCCGGCTCGGCGAGTCCGGGAAGCGCGACCAGCGTGACCTCCGGCGAGGCGTTGTCGGCGTCGAGGAGCTCGTCGAGCTCGTCGACCCGTCCCTCCGCGGCGAGAGCCCGACGGAGTGCTCGGATGACCCAGACCGGATGCGCGGTGCGGAGTGCGAGCCTCTCGTCGTCCGACCGGGCGGACGCCTCGATCCGCTGCTCCCACTCCCCCGGTGTCTCACGCGAGATGCGTCGGAGCACCGCATTGGCGAAGCTGGATGCGCCACGGCCCTGGTGCGCGGCGACCAGGTTCACGGACTCGTTCACCGCGGCGTGCGACGCGACCCTGGTGGCGAGCAGCTGATGAGTCGCGAGTCGCAGCGCGTCGAGCACGGCAGGGTCGATCTCCTCCGCGGGACGATCCGCGGCCGCCGAGATGATCGCGTCGTAGGTGCCGCGTCGACGCAGCGTGCCGTACGCGAGTTCCGTGGCCAGTGCGGCGTCCTGAGGCGTGAGACCGGCGTCGGCGATCGTCGGCGGCAGAACCAGGTTGGCGTAGGCATCGGACTCGGACACGGCCCGCAGCACGTCGTAGGCGACGCGACGCGCGGGCTGGAACGTCCGCTGCGGCGCTGCCGAGCTGCCCCGAGCCGAGCCACCCCGAGCCGAGCCGTTCCGTGTCGAGCCGTTCCGCGCCGAACCGCCGCGTGCGTCGTCGCCCCGACCGGACCCGGAGCGGCCGGATCCACCGCGGCCACCGCGGCCGCCGCGGGTGCCGTCGGCGTCGGACTTCGCATCGCGTCGCGAGCGGTCGTCCCGCTGGCCGCTCATGCGCCCACCCGCAGATCCTCGGTGCCGCGCTGTCCGCGCCACCAGTCGACAGCGTTCATGGCTCCCTTGCCCGCAGGCTGCACCCGCGTCACCGCGAGCGGCTCCGAGGCGGTGCCGATCAGCAGCGCGGACTTCGTCGCGGCGATCTGTCCGGGCTCGAGCGCATCCGCGCCCACGGAGGGAGCGGCCTCGAGGATCTTCAGCCGCAGGCCGTCGACCGTGGTGTGCGCGCCCGGTTCGGGGGTCACGCCGCGGAAGCGGGCGAACACCCGCGACAGCGGCTGGGCCCAGTCGATCAGACCGTCGTCGAGAGTGAGCTTCGGGGCGAGAGTCGGCTCCCCCTGTTGAGGAACGGCGACGGCCGAGCCGTCGGCGATCGCCGCGACCACCTCGGCGGTGAGCGCCGCGCCGTCGATCGACAGCGCCTCGAGGGCGGCGTCCGCGGTCGCCTCCTCATCGACGTCGACGACGCGTGCGGCGAAGACGTCGCCGGCGTCGAGTGCAGGAACGAGCTGGAACACGCTGGCGCCGAGCTCAGGATCCCCCGCGATCAGCGCACGCTGCACCGGTGCGGCGCCCCGCCAGCTCGGCAGCAGCGAGAAGTGCAGGTTGATCCAGCCCTTCGCCGGCGTCGACAGCAGTGGCTCGCGCACGAGCCCGCCGTAGGCGACGATGACCCCGAGTTCGGCGTCGAGCTCGGCGATCGCCGCCGTGACGGCGTCGTCGAGCCTGGCAGCCGCGATCACCGGAAGACCGAGCTCGGCCGCGGCCTGCGCGACGGGCGACGGAGTGAGCACGCGCCTGCGCCCCAACGGCGCGTCGGGCCGCGTCACGACAGCCGCGATGTCGTGCTCGCCGGCGAGGCGGCGGAGGGTGGGGACGGCGGCCGACGGTGTGCCGGCGAAGACGAGTCGCATGAAGGTGCTCCGGAGGGATCCAGGTGGAGATCGGGTGAGTTCGAGGCGGTGTCGCGTTCAGAGCTCTGGGTCGAGGATATCGAGGCGAACCGAGAGCGCGCTCCGAGTGGACTTGCCCTTGCCCCGGCGCGCACTGACAGCTTCGGCGACCACGGCTGCGCGGAGGGTCGAGGCCACCCGCTGTCCTGCGCCGTAGTCGAAGCGGACCAGGGCGCGCACCCGCGGCGGGTAGTCGTCGGATTCGATCGGCACCGGTCCGAGCACCGCATCGGGCGGCAGAGCGAGATCGTGCAGAGACGCCAGGCCCCGGGCCACCGCGGCGACCGTCCCTTCGACCAGTGCCACCCGCGCGGCGGGGGGCATGTGCAGCGGTGCGCGCTCGGCGAGCTCGGCGCGGGCGAAGCCCGAGTGGTTCCAGGTCGCGAGCGCTCGGGCGATGCCGCCGTCGACGCCCACCAGGTGGATCGGAGCGCCGGGAGCCGCGAGGGCGGCCGCGTTCGACCACCACCGCAGACACGCCTCACCGATGCGCAGGTCCGGGGCCTGCAGCATCCGCGGCCCGTCGAGCAGCACCACGGCCCGGTATCCGCCCTCGGCCAGCGGTTCGGCTCCCCTCGTCGCGACCACGAGCGACGGCTTGTCGGCGACCTGTTCGACGGGGTGCGCGCTGTCGGCCACGATCACCCGGATGCCGGGGAACGCCTTGCCCAGTTCGTCGGCGGTGCGCTCACTGCCGGAGGATGCCAGACGCAGCTTCGTCGAGGAGCAGGCCGGGCACGCCCACGCACGAGCACCGCGACCGCACCACGCGCAGACGGGCACGGCCCCGCGGTGCGTGGCTCCCAGCGGTCCGCCGCAGTGCGCGCATCGGGCCGGTGCACGGCAGTCGGCGCACACCAGCGACGGCGAGAACCCCGGGCGCGACACCTGCACGAGCACGGGCCCGTCGGCTGCGGCGTTGCGCGCGGAGAGGAACGCCGACGATGGCATCCGCTGCGCTGTCGGTGCGTCCATCTCCTGCGGCGTGCTGAGCACCACGCGCGGGAGCACCCGCCGTGTCGCCCGGACATCGTGCAGGTACCCGTGTGCGACGAGCCTCTCCACATCGGTCGTGCGGGTGTGACCGGCGTACAACAGCGCGGAATCCTCCTGCTCCTGGCGCAGGAGCGCGGCATCGCGGGCGTTGATGTACGGGGCGAGCGGTTCGCCGAGCAGCGGATCGCCGTCGTCCCAGACCGCGACGAGACCTGCTTGCACCGGGGCGTACACGGCCGAGCGATTGCCCACCACGATGCACGGGGCGTCCTCGAGCGTGCGCAGGAAGGACCGGTAGCGGTCGGGGTTCGTCAATCGCGAATCGTGCCGCACCACCGCCTCTGCGGGAGCGAGCACCTCGAGCGCCGCGAGCAGGCGGTCGAGGTCGCGGTGGTCCGGCACCACCAGCACACTCGATCGGCCCGCCGCGAGAGTGTGCACCGCCGCCGCCGCGAGCAGCGCGGCCCAGCCCTGCACCCCCTCACGGGAGACGGGCACCGCTTCGACCGCCGCCCGCGTGCCGTCGTCGAGGACCGCGGCCAGTCCGTCGTACTCGTCGACGACCCGGGCGGCCGCGGCCCGCTGCTCGTCTGCGGGGACCGGGGCCGGAGCGTCCGCCGTCCAGGCCTTCTCGACGCGCACCTGGCGCTTGGGGATCACGAGTCGCAGCACGTCGGAGGCGGAACCCGCCGCGCGGTCCGCCGCGCGCCGCGCGAGCCGGTAGAGGCGCGCGGGCAGCACCGACACCGTCGACACGACGCTGTCGACCTCCGACAGAGGACGGTCGGCGTCGTCTTCGGTGTCGAGTTCGACGATGTACCCGTCGACGACACGACCCGCGGTGCGCAGCGGCACACGCACCCGTACGCCGAGCGGAACCTCACCCAGGGCGGCGGGCAGAGCGTAGTCGAACAGTCGATCGAGCTGCGGGAGCGGGGAGTCCAGGAGCACGCGCGCGATGCGCCGGCTCTCGGTCATGAGCGCGGGGGTGCCATCGGGCCGTCCCTCAGAGGCCCGCGGCGCGACGAAGCTCCTCGGCGCGGTCGGTGCGCTCCCATGTGAAGTCGGGGAGGTCGCGACCGAAGTGACCGTACGCCGCCGTCTGCGCGTAGATCGGGCGCAGCAGGTCGAGCTGATCGATGATCGCCTGGGGTCGGAGGTCGAACACCTCGTCGATCGCACGGGTGATGACCTCGTCCGACACCTTTCCGGTGCCGAAGGTCTCGACGTACAGGCCCACGGGTCGGGCGACGCCGATGGCATAGGCCACCTGCACCTCGAGCCGGTCCGCGAGTCCCGCGGCGACCGCGTTCTTGGCGACCCACCGCGTCGCGTAGGCGCCGGAACGGTCGACCTTCGACGGATCCTTGCCGCTGAACGCCCCACCGCCGTGACGGGCGGCGCCGCCGTAGGTGTCGATGATGATCTTGCGTCCGGTGAGACCGGCGTCGCCCTTCGGGCCGCCGGTCACGAACGGGCCGGCGGGGTTGATGTAGTAGGTGACGTCGTCGAGGTCGAGCCCCGTCGTCGCGAGGATCGGGTCGATGACGTGCTCACGGACCTGGGCCTTGATCTCGTCCTGCGAGATGTCGGGGTGATGCTGCGTCGAGAGCACCACCGCGTCGACGGTCTTCGGGGTGAAGCCCTCGTATCCGAGGGTGACCTGCGTCTTGCCGTCGGGGCGCAGGAATCCGAGCGCACCCGAGCGACGCACCTCGGCGAGCCGCTCGGCGATGCGGTGCGCGGTCCAGGCGGCCATCGGCATCAGCTGAGGCGTCTCGTTGGTGGCGAACCCGAACATGATGCCCTGATCGCCGGCGCCCAGTCCGTCGAGCGGATCGACGGACGAGCCGTCGCGGTGCTCCTGCGCGCTGTCGACCCCATGGGCGATGTCGGTGGACTGCTCGCCCACCGAGATGCTCACCCCGCACGAATCCCCGTCGAATCCGGTGTCGCTCGAGGTGTAGCCGATGCGGTTGACGACCTGACGGACGATCGTCGGGATGTCGACGTAGGCCTCAGTCCGGATCTCGCCGGCGACGTGCACGAGCCCCGTGGTGACGAGGGTCTCGACGGCGACGCGGGAACCGGGATCCTTCGCGAGGAGGCCGTCGAGGATGCTGTCCGAGATCTGGTCGCAGATCTTGTCGGGGTGCCCCTCGGTGACGGACTCGGACGTGAACAGACGCAGCGCGCTCATCGGGGCTCCAGAACGGATCGGGCAGACGGGAGGGGGTGATCCCATGATGGACCGCACCGCCGACATCGGTCGGCGGTGCGGTCATCGGACGTCACTCGGCGTGACGGAGGCGCAGCTTGTCTTCGTTGATCTCGTGCAGGGCGATCGTGAGCGGCTTGTCCTCGACCGACGAGTCGACCAGCGGGCCGACGTTGTCGAACAGGTTGCCCTCGTGGAGGTCGGAGTAGTAGTCGTTGATCTGGCGCGCGCGCTTGGCGGCGTAGATCACGAGCTCGTACTTCGAGTCGACGCGGTCGAGCAGGTTGTCGATGGGGGGATCGATGATGCCGTTGGTGTGGTGTCCGGCCATGGTGGGACCTCCTGATCAGGCGACGGGATCGTCGCGAAGACGGTGCAGCGGGCGCGCGACCCTTCGACGGGCTCAGGGACCGGATGTGGAAAGATCCCCGAAATCGTGTCAGCGCGCAGAGCTCAGAGACAATTCTACGACCTCGGCGGCGGCAGCGGCGACGTCCTCGTTCACGATGAGGTGGTCGAACTCGTTCTGGGCGGCCAGTTCGACCTTCGCCGTGCGCAGTCGACGCGCCCGTTCCTCGGCGCCCTCGGTGCCGCGACCGACCAGTCGCTGCACGAGTTCGTCCCAGGTCGGCGGCAGCAGGAAGATGAGCGTGGCGGCCGGTTCGGCGCGGCGGACCTGGCGTGCGCCCTGCAGATCGATCTCGAGCAGCACCGTCCTGCCCTCGGCCAGAGCGGCGTCGATGGGTGCACGCGGCGTGCCGTAGCGCGACCGGTTGTGCACCACCGCGTACTCGAGCAGCTCGTCCTGCTCGATCAGCCGATCGAACTCGGCGTCGTCCACGAAGTAGTAGTGCACGCCGTCGACCTCACCAGGGCGCGGCGCTCTCGTCGTGGCCGAGACGGAGAGGTGGATCTCGGGGTTGTGCTCGCGGATGTGGGCCGCGACCGTGCCCTTGCCGACCGCGGTGGGGCCGGCGAGCACGAGCAGCCGGCTGCGCGCGCCCCGGGGCTCCGTCACGGGGAAGCGCGTGTCGAGCCATCCGGACAGCGCGGCGCGCTGACGAACGCCGAGGCCGCCGAGGCGCTTGACCGACGAGATGTGCAGCTCGTCGAGGATGCGGTCGCGCTTTCCCGCGCCGATCGCCGGGAGGGCGAGCAGGAAGTCGGTGATCCGCAGCGAGCCCTCGACGGAGTCCGGATCCGCCGTCGCCCGCCGCAGCACGGTCTGCGGGGTGACGACCCGCGTGGTCAGGTCGCGCTTGAGCGACGCACGGGCGCGTCGTCGCTCGACCGCTTTGCGCGCGGCCGCCGCGCGGTCGACCTCGGGAACCGGACGAGACTCAGCCACAGCCGACCTCCCTGTACTCTGCGACGCGCGCGTCGATGGCTGCGGCGAGGCCCGTTGGCCCGGCCGAGAGGATGCTGCGGCTCTCGCTCGCGAGGACCGCGTCGCTCATGGACCCGAACCGGCGGTGCAGATCGGACGGCGTCGCCCCCTGCGTGCCGAAGCCCGGAGCGAGGATGGGCGCGATCGGGGCGAACGCCGCGATGCCGGCATCCGTCCAATCCACCGTGGCCCCGATCACGAAGCCGAAGCTGCCCCACTCCCCCGCGCCGATGTGCTCGGCGTTGCGGGCGGAGACGACCGAGACGATGTCGGCGGACACCGCTCGTCCCGTCTCCGAGACGGAGCGCTGCAGCGCCTCCGCCTCGGGATTGCTCGTCGCGGCGAGCACGAACAGGCCCTTTCCGTGCTGCTGCGCGAGCGAGAAGGCGCCGTCGAGGGCACCGACCCCGAGGAACGGATTGACCGTGAGGGCATCCGCTTCGAGAGGTGAGCCCGGCGTCAGCCAGGCTTCGGCGTACGCGTCCATCGTCGAGCCGATGTCGCCGCGCTTCGCATCGGCGATCACGACCAGTCCCGCCGCACGTGCGGCGGCCAGCACCTCTTCGAGCGCGGCGAAGCCCGACGAGCCGAAGCGCTCGAAGAACGACACCTGCGGCTTGACGACACCGACGCGGCCGGCCGCCGCCTCGACGGTCCTCAGCCCGAACTCCCGCGCGCCGGAGGCGTCGTCGGCGAGGCCCCACGCCGCGAGGAGCGCTGCATGGGGGTCGATGCCCACACACAGCGGTCCCCGCTCGGCGAGGGTCGTGCGGATGCGTTCGCCGAAGCGGATGCTCACACCGCGGCCTTCCGGTCGAGGGCGTACTCCTGCAGGCTCTTGACCTGGAAGCCCTCGTGCGCCGCGTCCATGCCGCTCACCGCGGCACCGAGCACGGCCATCGTGGTGAACAGCGCCTTGTCCGCCGCGACCGCCGCGGCCCTGATCTCGTACCCGTCGGCCCGTGCCGCACCGCCCGAGGGGGTGTTCACGACGATGTCGATCGAGCCGTCGTTGATCAGGTCGACGATGTTGGTCGCCCCCGACTCCTGGGTCTCGCTGTACTTCTCCACCACGGTCACGGCGATGCCGTTGCGCGAGAGGATCTCGGCGGTGCCCTCGGTGGCCACGATCGTGAACCCGAGCTGCTGCAGGCGGTGCGCCGGCAGGATCACCGCGCGCTTGTCGGAGTCGGCGACCGAGATGAACACGGTCCCGGAGGTCGGCATGCCGCCGTACGCGGCGGCCTGGCTCTTGGCGAACGCGGTCGGGAAGTCGCGGTCGATGCCCATGACCTCACCCGTCGAGCGCATCTCCGGGCCGAGGATGGAGTCGACCGTCTTGCCGTCGGCGGTGCGGAACCGCTTGAACGGCAGTACGGCCTCCTTGACGGAGACCGGCGCGTCGAGCGGCACCCGCGAGCCGTCCTGCGCGGGCAGCATGCCCTCGGCGCGCAGCTCCGCGATGGTCGATCCGGCCATCACGCGGCTCGCGGCCTTGGCCATCGGGATGCCGAGCGCCTTGGAGACGAACGGCACCGTGCGGCTGGCGCGCGGGTTGGCCTCGATGACGTAGAGCACGCCGGCGCTGATCGCGAACTGCACGTTCAGCAGGCCGCGCACGCCGACGCCCTCGGCGATCGCCAGCGTGGCCTCCCGGACGCGGTCGACGTCGGTGCGACCGAGCGACACCGGCGGCAGCGTGCAGCTGGAGTCGCCGGAGTGGATGCCCGCCTCTTCGAGGTGCTCCATGACTCCGCCGATGAACAGATCGGTGCCGTCGTAGAGAGCGTCGACGTCGAGCTCGATCGCATCATCGAGGAAGCGGTCGACCAGGAGCGGCTTGCCCTCCTCGATGACTACCTCGTCGGCGGTGCGCACGAAGTAGTCGCGCAGCGACGCCGTGTCGTAGACGATCTCCATGCCGCGACCGCCGAGCACGAAGCTCGGGCGCACGAGCACCGGGTAGCCGATCTCCTCGGCGACCGCGACCGCGCCGTCGGCGTCGACGGCGGTGCCGTGACGCGGAGCGATGAGGCCCGCCGAATCGAGCAGCTGCGAGAAGAGCTCCCGCTCCTCCGCGATGTCGATCGCCGCGGGGCTGGTGCCGAGCACCGTGTAGCCGGCGGCCTCGATGCCCTTCGCGAGTCCGAGCGGGGTCTGGCCGCCGAGCTGGCAGACGACGCCGAGGATGGTGCCGCTGGCGGCTTCCGCGTCCAGCACCTCGAGCACGTCCTCCAGCGTGAGCGGCTCGAAGTAGAGGCGATCGGAGGTGTCGTAGTCCGTCGAGACGGTCTCGGGGTTGCAGTTGACCATGACGGTCTCGAACCCGGCATCCGACAGCGCGAACGAGGCGTGCACGCACGAGTAGTCGAACTCGACGCCCTGGCCGATGCGGTTCGGACCCGACCCGATGATCACCACCTTCGTGCGCTCCGAGGGCGCCACCTCGGTCTCGAAATCGTAGCTCGAGTAGTGATACGGGGTGAGAGCCGGGAACTCGCCCGCACATGTGTCGACCGTCTTGTACACGGGCCGGATGCCGAATCCGTGGCGGACGCCGCGGATCTCGGCCTCGTCGTCGCCGCGCAGCTGCGCGATCTGCGCGTCGGAGAAGCCGTGCTCCTTGGCGTACCGCAGGGTGGCGGCGTCGAGCTCCGGGGCCGTGCGGACGATCTCCGCGACCTCGTTGATGAGCACGATCTGGTCGATGAACCACGGGTCGATCGCCGTGGCGTCGAAGGCCTGCTCGATCGTCGCGCCCTTGCGCAGCGCCTGCTGCAGAGTGACGATGCGCCCGTCGGTCGGCACCTTCGAGATCTCGAGCAGCTGCTCGACCGAACGCTCCTCGACGCCCCAGTGGAAGCTGGATCCGCGCTTCTCGAGCGAGCGGAGCGCCTTCTGCAGCGCGGTCGCGTAGTTGCGTCCGATCGCCATGGCCTCGCCGACCGACTTCATGGTCGTGGTGAGCGTGGCGTCGGCGGCGGGGAACTTCTCGAACGCGAACCGGGGCACCTTGACCACGACGTAGTCGAGCGTCGGCTCGAAGCTCGCCGGAGTCACACCCGTGATGTCGTTGGGGATCTCGTCGAGCCGGTAGCCGAGGGCGAGCTTCGCCGCGAGCTTCGCGATCGGGAATCCGGTCGCCTTCGAGGCCAGCGCGCTGGAGCGCGAGACGCGCGGGTTCATCTCGATGACGATGATGCGCCCGTTGCTGGGGTCGACCGCGAACTGGATGTTGCAGCCGCCCGTGTCCACGCCCACCGCGCGGATGATGTCGATGCCGATGTCGCGCATGTTCTGGTACTCGCGGTCGGTGAGGGTGAGCGCGGGCGCCACCGTGATCGAGTCGCCGGTGTGGACGCCCACGGGATCGACGTTCTCGATCGAGCAGACGACGACCGTGTTGTCGGCGGTGTCGCGCATGAGCTCGAGCTCGTACTCCTTCCAGCCGAGGATGGACTCCTCCAGGAGCACCTCGGTGGTCGGGGAATCGCGCAGACCCGCTCCACCGATGCGACGGAGGTCCTGCTCGTCGTAGGCGAACCCGGAGCCGAGACCGCCCATGGTGAACGAGGGGCGGACGACGAGCGGGTAGCCCAGCTCGGCGGCACCCTCGAGCAGGTCGTCCATCGTGTGCGCGATGATGCTGCGCGCCACGTCGGCGCCGGCATCCAGCACCAGCTGCTTGAAGACCTGACGGTCCTCGCCCTTGTTGATCGCCTCGAAGCTCGCACCGATCAGCTCGACGTCGTACTTCTCGAGGATGCCGTGGTTGTGCAGCTCGATCGCGGCGTTCAGGGCGGTCTGACCGCCGAGGGTCGGCAGGATCGCGTCCGGACGCTCCTTGGCGATGATGGTCTCGATGACCTGCCAGGTGATCGGCTCGATGTAGGTCGCGTCGGCGAAGTCCGGATCGGTCATGATCGTGGCGGGGTTGGAGTTGACCAGGATGACCCTGACCCCCTCCTCGCGGAGGACGCGGCACGCCTGGGTGCCGGAGTAGTCGAACTCGCAGGCCTGACCGATGACGATCGGGCCGGAGCCGATGACGAGAACGGAGTTGATGTCGTCGCGCTTGGGCATTACTTGGCGTCCTTCTGGGTGTCGACGACCATGTCGCGGAATCGGTCGAAGAGGTAGTTGGCGTCGTGGGGGCCTGCGGCCGCCTCCGGGTGGTACTGCACGGAGAACGCGGGGATGTCGAGCGCGCGGAGGCCCTCGACGACGCGGTCGTTCAGACCGATGTGGCTGACCTCGACCTTGCCGTAGCCGTTCGGGCTGTCGAAGGAGCCCTCCAGCGGGGCGTCGACGGCGAAGCCGTGGTTGTGCGCGGTGATCTCGACCCGCCCCGTCGACTTGTCGAGCACGGGCTGGTTGATGCCGCGGTGACCGAACGGCAGCTTGTACGTGCCGAGGCCGAGTGCGCGGCCGAGCAGCTGGTTGCCGAAGCAGATCCCGAAGAACGGCAGCCCGTCGTCGAGCACCGCACGCAGCAGTTCGACGTGGTCGCCCGAGGCCGCGGGGTCTCCGGGGCCGTTGGAGTAGAACACCGCGACGGGGTCGATCGCGCGGATGCCGTCGATCGTGACGTCCTGCGGAAGCACGTGCACCTCGAACCCACGGGCGGCGAGGTTGTCGATCGTCGCCTGCTTGACGCCGAGGTCGAGGACGGCGAGGTTGCCGACCTTCTCGCCCACCGCCGGCGTCACCTCCGCGGTCTCCACCGAGACCTCGGCCGAGAGATTGCGGCCGGCCATCTGCGGCGCCTCGCGGACGATGCGCAGCTGCTCGTCGGCGTCGGTCTTCGCCGCGTCTCCCGAGAAGATGCCCCCGCGCATGGAACCCGCGGCGCGGATGTGGCGGGTGACCGACCTGGTGTCGATGCCGCTGATGCCGACGATCGCGTCCTGCACGAGGACCTCGTCGAGCGACGCGTTCGCGCGCCAGTTCGACACCACGCGCGAGGGATCGCGCACGATGTATCCGGCGACCCAGATGCGCCGGGACTCGGTGTCCTCGTCGTTCATGCCGGTGTTGCCGATGTGGGGTGCCGTCTGCAGCACGATCTGGCCGGCGTACGAGGGGTCGGTGAGCGTCTCCTGGTAACCGGACATGCCGGTGGCGAAGACGACCTCGCCCAGCGTCGTTCCGAGCGCGCCGTAAGCGCGACCGACGTGGCGGGTCCCGTCTTCGAGGACGAGGACGGCGGGTTCGGGGAGGGCTGTCATGACGTTGCTCCTGTGTCGTGGGCGGCGGTGTCGTCCGTGGTGCCCGAGGCGGGGACGAGTCGCTGCAGTTCTGCGATGAAGTTCTGGGCATCCCCGTCGGTGAGACGGAGGTAGGAATCGACGGGTGTGCCGTCGTCGGCGGTCCACGAGACCCGCACCAGGCCCCCGGGCTCGACCACACGGTCGATCGTGACGGTCGCCCGATCGACCCCGATGAGGCGTGCGGCCCCGAGGAAGACCGTCGGCGCTCCGTCGAGGCAGAGGGCCAGCCCGCGGTCGGTGATCGCGGCCTCACCCCGCGCCCGGTAGGTCAGGGGGCGGATGGCCAGTCTCTCCAGCGGCTGCTCGTGCCGGGTCGTCGAGACGTACAGCACCTCGCGCCGGTCGAGGACCTCCGCGTGCTCGGGAACCCCGAGCGGCGCCGCGAGACCCGAATCGCGTCGGAGTCGTCGCCGCCACGCGAAGAACATCGCGGCGAGGACGAAGACGGCCAGCCCGATCATGATCGCGATGGCGAGATCCCTGGGGATCATGCGCGCAGCTCCTCGACCACGGTGCCGCCGTCGACGGTCAGCAGTCCGCCGTGCACGGTGTACTCGACGCGACCGGGCAGGTCGCGCCCGAGGTACGGCGAGTTCACGCTGCGGCCGTGGAGGTCGGACTCGGTGAAGACGCCGGCGACCGACGCGTCGTACAGCGCGATGTGAGCGGGAGCGCCGACCTCGAGGGGCGTCCCGTGCCCGGAGAGGCTGCCGATGCGCGCCGGGGCGGCGCTCATCACGCGCGCCACGTCTTCCCAGCCGATCAGACCGGTCTGGACCATCGACTGGTGCACGACGCGCAGGGCGCTCTCGAGGCCGACCATGCCGTTCGCCGCCGCCTGCCACTCGCACGCCTTGCTCTCGCTGGGGTGCGGTGCGTGGTCCGTCGCGACGATGTCGATCGTGCCGTCGGCGAGTCCCTCGCGCACGGCGAGCACGTCCTCCTCGCGGCGCAGCGGCGGGTTCACCTTGTAGCGCGCGTCGTAGCCGCGCACCAGCTCGTCGGTCAGCAGCAGGTGGTGCGGTGTGACCTCGGCGGTGACGTCGATGCCGCGCTTCTTGGCCCAGCGGATGATGTCCACCGACCCCGCGGTCGACAGGTGGCAGACGTGCAGACGTGAGCCGACGTGCTCCGCCAGCAGCACGTCGCGGGCGATGATCGACTCCTCGGCCACCGCCGGCCATCCGGCCAGACCCAGCTCGGCCGACACGGTGCCCTCGTTCATCTGGGCGCCCTCGGTGAGTCGGGGATCCTGCGCGTGCTGTGCGATGACCCCGCCGAACGACTTCACGTACTCCAGCGCGCGACGCATGATGAGGGGATCGAACACGCAGAACCCGTCATCGCTGAACACCCGTACCCGGGCGCGGGAGGTGGCCATGGCTCCGAGCTCGGCGAGCCGTTCGCCCTTCTGCCCCACGGTCACGGCGCCGATCGGCTGGACCGTGGCATAGCCCGCGGCCTCGCCGAGGGCGAGCTCCTGCTCGACCACGCCGGCGGTGTCGGCGACCGGCGAGGTGTTGGGCATCGCGAACACCGCGGTGAATCCGCCTGACGCGGCGGCGCGAGTGCCGGTGAGGATCGTCTCGGACGCCTCGTATCCGGGCTCGCGCAGATGCGTGTGCAGGTCGACCAGGCCAGGAAGTGCGACGAGCCCGGCGGCGTCGAGGACCCGGGCGCCGGAACGCGAGAGTCCGGTGCCGATCTCGGCGATCACACCGTTCTCGACGATGATGTCGGCGCTCTCCGCGCCGAGAAGCCGTGCGCCGGTGATGACGAGGGTCTCGTTCACTGGTCTCCCCCTCGTTCGTCGTCTCGTTCTCCTGCCAGAAGCAGGTACAGCACCGCCATCCGGACGGACACCCCGTTCGTCACCTGTTCGAGCACGGTGGACCGTGGCGAATCGGCGGCTTCCGAGGAGATCTCCAACCCGCGGTTCATGGGTCCGGGGTGCATCACAATGCTACCGTCCGGCAGACCGGCCACTCGCCGTGCGTCGAGACCCCATCGCCGGGAATACTCCCGCTCAGTCGGGAAATACGCGGCGTTCATCCGCTCGAGCTGGATGCGCAGCATCATGACCGCATCCGGCGACTCGGCGAGGGCCTCGTCGAGGTCGTAGACGACCTTCGCGGGCCACAGCGACACGTTCTGCGGCACGAGCGTGGGAGGAGAGACCAGAGTGACCTCCGCGCCGAGGGTGGCGAGCAGCCAGACGTTCGAGCGGGCGACACGGGAGTGCAGCACATCGCCGACGATCACGACACGGACGCCGCGAAGGTCGCGCCCCCGGCTCTCCGCGCCGAAGCGGCGCTTGCGGATCGTGAAGGCATCCAGCAGGGCCTGGGTCGGATGCTCGTGCGTGCCGTCCCCCGCGTTGACGACTCCGGCCGAGATCCAGCCGCTCGTGGCTAGGGTCTGCGGAGCGCCGGAGGCGGGGTGGCGGATGACGACGGCGTCGGCCCCCATCGCCTGCAGGGTCTGGGCGGTGTCCTTCAGGCTCTCGCCCTTGGAGACGCTCGATCCCTTGGCGGCGAAGTTGATCACATCGGCCGAGAGGCGCTTGGCGGCGGCTTCGAAGGAGATGCGCGTGCGGGTGGAGTCCTCGAAGAAGAGGTTCACGACGGTCTTGCCGCGCAGGGTCGGCAGCTTCTTGACTTCGCGGGACTGCGTGTCCGACATGTCCTCGGCGACGTCGAGGATGCGCAGTGCCGTCGCGCGGTCGAGGGTGCGGGTGTCGAGCAGGTGTCTCATGCCTCGATCGTCACCCCCTCGGTCCCGTCGTCCTCGGCGAGGCGCACGTTGACGCGCTCCTGACGGGACGAGGGGATGTTCTTGCCGACGAAGTCCGGACGGATCGGCAGCTCGCGGTGTCCTCGGTCGACGAGGATGGCCAGGCGCACCGCGGCGGGGCGTCCGATGGACTGCAGTGCGTCGAGGGCCGCGCGGATGCTGCGGCCCGAGAACAGCACGTCGTCCACCAGGACCACGGTCCTGCCGTCGATGCCGCCTGCGGGGATCGCGGTCGGGCGCGGCGATCGGGTGGGCTGCGATGCGAGGTCGTCGCGGAACAGCGTCACATCCAGCGCGCCGACCGGAACGGTCGTGTGTGCGATCTCACCGATGGCGGCGGCCAGGCGATGGGCGAGCGTGACGCCGCGGGTCGGAATGCCCAGCAGGACGAGGTTCTCAGCCCCTCGGTTCGATTCGAGGATCTCGTGCGCGATGCGGGTCAGAGCCCGCGAGATATCGGCTTCGTGCAAGACGGTGCGTGCACTCATCAGCCGCTCCCTTCTCCGCCTCACAGGACGGTGTTAAAGGTTGCTTGATGCCCCCAGTCTAGCGTGACCTCAGCGCCACCCCAGCACGTCGCGGACGACCGCCTGCGAGGCCGGCGATCCGTCGTCGGGAAGCGCGCGCAGGGACTCGTGGGAGAGCATGGCGCCCTCTGCCCCCGCCGCGGCGGTGATGCCCTCGAGCGCTCTCGCGATGCGCGGACCCGCCGCCCACGAGTAGTCCGAGTCACCGCGGCGCGAGGCGTGCGGGAAAACCACGAGCTCGGCCACTCCCTTGGCGACATGACGCGAGGCGACGATCACCAGTGTCGGCGGGATGACGTGGTGCAGCGCCCGCGGCAGCGGGATCGGCAGGTCGTCGAGGAACAGGCTCCTCCAGATGCCGCGGCGCGAGCCCTCTTCGTCACCGATCTCCAGAGCCGCCGCGCTCCACTCCGACCCCTGAGAATCGAGCGTGTCAGCGAACCCGTCGGCGCGACGCTCGAATCCTTCGGCCTCCAGGAACTCGGCGGCTATGGACACGAGCCGGGAGGCGTCCGAGCGGACGATCCAGCGCGCTCCGCGCAGAGTGCCCCGCCGACCCAGCCGCGAGGTGCGCGCGCGACGCCCGGAGCCGTCGCGGTGTGCGGTGCGCACCACCGTCACCCGGCCTCGCTGAGCACGGCGTCGGTGACCTCGTCGATCTTGGTGGAGCGGATCGGGTGCCCGCTGGTCGACAGGCAGCGACCGGTCTTCAGGTCCCACTTCCAGTCGTGCATGCTGCAGGTGAGGATCCCGTCGTCGTCGACCTTGCCGGTCTTCGTCAGGTCCGCACGCAGATGCGGACACCGGCGCTGCACGACCCAATCGCCGATCTCGGCGTCCTCGGTCTGGTCGGTCTGCTCCTGGTACCAGTTCTCGACGTACTCGATGCGGTCGACCGAGAGGCACTTGAGGAACGTCGTGAGGAACTCGTTGAACTTGCCGCTGCGCCCGACCTGGAACTGCATCGACAGGAAGATCGAATTCGACCAGTCGATCTCGTGGTCGCGGATGTTGGTCGACACGAGATCGGCGGGGATCGTGTACCAGTAGATGCACTCCTCGCCCGCGTACTCACGGACCTTGGCCCGGGGGAAGTCGACGACCATGTCGAGCTCGCCGATCCGGAACCGTACGGCGCCGCCGACGCCGAGACGGATGGTGCGCGACTTCTTCAGCAGCGGCTCCCACCAGCCCTTGAGCGCCTCGAGCATCTCGGCCGGCGGGATGATCTCGGCTCGCGAGGCCTCCTCGTCGCGGATCTCCTGCTGACGGGTCGCGCGCTGCTCCTCGAGGTAGTCCCACTTCTCGTCGAAGATGTGCGAGAGCTCCTGGTCGGTGTACAGCGTCTGCTCGGTCGCGACCTCTCCCCCGGCGACGGTGACCACCGTGCCCGGCACGAACAGGTGGCCGTCGTACTGGGGCGACAGCTCCTTCATGTGCGCGAGGAACTGCTTCTGGTCGGTGAAGATCGACTCTCCGTTGCGCCCGAGGCCGTTGAAGTCGAAGAGGTCGTCGCGGAGGAACATCGGGGGTCCCGCCATCGGGAACACGTGCGGGGCGTCGACCTTGTCGATGTAGTACATGGCGCGCTTGTTCTGCGCATCGCGCTTGAGCTTCGCGAAGTTCTGCTTCGCGTCGAGCGGCAGGTCGTAGACCATCGGCCACCAGATGGCGCCCGAGACCTGGGTGAAGTATGCGTCGGGCTTGCCGAAGTGCAGCAGGGTGTCGAGGTCGAGCGGGTGCGAGTCGTTCTGATTGAGCACAGACCCCGTCCCGTCGTCGACGCTGAGCGACGAGTCGCCGATCGGGCCGTCGCTCGGGGCGCGCAGCGGGGTGATCATGATCTTCAGGTCGCCGCGCTCGATGATCTGCCCGGCCGGGGCATGCGTGATGTTCGTGTAGCCGAGCGCCCTGATGTCCTGCTCGAGATCATCGATCGGGTACTCGGGAAGCAGCACCTCGATGTCCTTGCGGATGTAGCGCTCGAGCAGCGCAGGGTCGAAGTGGTCGCGGTGCCGGTGCGAGATGTAGAGGAAGTCCGCGTCACGGCCGAACCGCTCCCAGTCGAGGCCGCGATTGTCGGGGAAGGGGAACCAGGAGCCGAAGAACGAGGGGCCGAGGACCGGGTCGCAGATGATGTTCCCGCCGACCGTCTCGATGAACATCCCGGCGTGGCCGAGTCCCGTGATCCGCATGCATTCCTCCTGAAGTCAGACGTTCGATTCTACCGGCGGGGTCCTGGGCGGACGCGGTGACCCGGCCGGGAGAAATCAGTTGTCGTCGAACAGGCCCTTGATGTCGTCCGACGTGAGCGACTGGGCGAACAGCTCATCGTCGTCCATCACCGCGGTGAACAGCCGGGCCTTGCGGCGCTGCAGCTCGAGCACCTTCTCCTCGATCGTGCCGGTCGCGATCATCCGGTACACGAACACCTGGCTCGTCTGTCCGATCCGGTGCGTGCGGTCGATGGCCTGCTCCTCCGCCGCGGGATTCCACCAGGGGTCGAGCAGGAAGACGTAGTCGGCCTCCGTCAGGGTCAGACCGAATCCGCCGGCCTTGAGGCTGATGAGGAACACCGGCTGCTGACCAGCCTTGAATCCGTCGATCACCCGCTCGCGGTGCCTGGTCGATCCGTCGAGGTGTGCGTAGGGGATGCCGGCCTCCTCGAGTCTCGCGGCGGCGAGATCGAGGAAGGAGGTGAACTGGCTGAACACCAGCGCGCGATGCCCCTCGGCCTGCAGTTCGCGCACCCGTTCGAGCAGGGTGTCGAGCTTGCTCGATCCGATCTCGGCATGGGCCTCGTCGATCAGCGCGGGCGCGAGACTCAGCATCCGCAGCAGCGTGAGCGAGCGGAACACGATGAAGCGATGGCGATCGAGGTCGTCGAGCAGACCGAGCACCTTCTGGCGTTCCCTCTGCAGCACGACGTCGTAGAGGGCGCGGTGATCGGGACTCAATTCGACCTCGAGCAGCTGTTCCTGCTTGGCGGGGAGGTCGGGCGCCACCAGCTCCTTCGTGCGGCGCAGCATGAGCGGTCGCACACGTCGGCGCAGCTGGGCCAGGCGGCGGGCGCGATACTCGCCGCCCTCGGCGTTCTCAGGCACCTTACCCTTCTCGATCGGTTGGATGTAGCGGTCCTTGAACTTCCGCGCAGACGGGAACAGGCCGGGCGCGGCGAGCTTGAGCAGCGACCAGAGCTCCGAGAGGCTGTTCTCCATCGGCGTGCCGGTGACGGCGTAGGTCACCTCGGCCGAGAACGACGAGATCGCGCGGTGCAGCCTGGTCTTCGGATTCTTGACGAACTGGGCCTCGTCGAGGATGAGCGCGGCCCATCCGATCGAGCGGAACTCCTCCTCGTCGAGCCGCGCGACCGTGTACGAGCTCACCACGAGGTCGGCGGACGCCGCCGCGGCCCGAAGCACCCCCGCACGCTTGCCGCTGGTGCTGTCGACCACCACGACGCGCAACCCCGGGGTGAAGCGGGCGGCCTCCGAGCGCCAGGTCCCCAGCACCGAGGTCGGGGCGAGCACCAGGAACGGCCGTGTCTCACCCTGCTCCCGCGTGTGCTGGATGAAGGTCAGCAGCTGGAGGGTCTTGCCCAGCCCCATGTCGTCGGCGAGGATCCCGCCGAGCCGATGGCGCCAGAGGAAGGCGAGCCAGTCGAAGCCGGACTTCTGATACGGCCGCAGCTCGGCGATCAGACCGGCGGGCACGGCCGTCTCGGGCACGCCCGTGGCCTGGCGGAGCCCATCGGCCGTGGCGCGCCAGCTCACCGCCGGCTCGGCCTCGTCAGCGAGATCCTCGAACTCCTCCCAGAGATCGATCTGATAGCGACTGATCCGCGGACCCGTCTCCCACTCGTCGAGCTCGCCCGCCTCTTCAATCAGGTCGCGGAGGCGATCGAGCGCAGGATGGCTGAGCGAGAAGTACCCGCCGTCGGAGAGCAGCAGCTTCTTGCGCCCGCGGCTCAGCGCCGTGAACAGCGGGCCGAAGGGGATGCGTCTGCCGTCGATCGTCACGAGGATGCCGAGGTCGAACCAGTCGGAATCGGTCGTCTCGACGGTCGTGACCTTGACCTGCGGGTCTCCCGTCAGCTCGCGATACTCCTTGCGCGTGCCCTTCGAGGTGACCGAGACGCCGATCGCCTCGAGAGCGGGCACGCACTCCGCGACGAAGGCGGCCGCATCGATGTCGTGCAGCGATCCGGCGGGACGGAAGTTCGTGGTGCGGAACTCCTGCCAGACGCTCTCGATGCCCGCGCGGAGCGCGGACTCGGCCTCGGCATCGCGCACGCCCGCACCGTTCCAGGCGAAGGGCACGCGGCCGAAGCGGCCGTACGACCACTCGAACGAGTAGTCGACCACGTCGCCGCGTTCGTAGGTGAGCGTCAGCGCGGGCTCCGGCGCCGGCACCTCGGGAAGGGAGAGGTCGCCCGCCGCCCGCACCGCGCTGCGGCGCGCGAGAAGCGGATAGGCGTCGCTGAGGAACGCCTGCTCGTCGGCCGCCGGCACGACGATGGGCGCCGGTGTCGCGAGCAGCGCCCTGGTCTGCTCGCTGAGTGCGGTCTCGGCGAGCACGATCTCGATCCGAGCGCCGACCAACCGAGCCGTGTACAGCCCCGTGCGTCCGATCGGGTGCGACTCCCCCGCCGGGATCTCGACGTCGTCGACCTGCACCTCGGCGGCCACGGTCAGAGCGCCGTCGTCGCCACGGGTGATCCGCGCCGAGACGTCGGCGGATGTCGCCATCCGCACGGAGGTGCTCTTCTGACTCGCCACCAGCGGGATGCCGACCTCGGCACCCGAGCGCAGCTGGCCCCACAGCAGCGGGGACTCGACCTGGTCGAGCACCAGCCACTCCCCGGCATTCCCGGAGAGGAGCGAATCGCGGGAGATGCTGAGCAGGTCGCTGAACCAGCGGTTCTGCTCGCGCCCGAACTGCGCGGCGTCGCGACGAACGGCATCCCACCCTGCGCCGCCCTGGATCCACGACCCGGTCTGGGCGCTGCGCATGAGCGGTCGGATCGCCAGGAGCAGCTCACCCTCCTGGCGTGCGAGGTCCCGCGGCACGGCCGCGCGCACGGGCCTCGGGCCCCAGTGGTTCTCTGCCCGGGACTCGCGGTGGCGCAGCTCGACTCCCAGCGCCAGCTGCTGCGGCAGCCGTTCGACCGACGCGCCGAGCAGACTGCGCCACGAGGCGGGAGCCGCTGCACGCGGGGGTGTCACCGGTGTCGGGCTCGGCACCTGCAGCGCGGCGGACTGCTGGGAGTACTCGTGCACGTTCGACGCGAGCACGGTCGCGACGACGTGCTTGCACCCGGTGCGCACCGGGCACGTGCACCGTGTCGTGCGCATGCGTCGGGTGCCGTTCGACGAGCCGAACGCGATCCCGGTCACGTACTGCGCGTCACCGCTGCCCTGCACGTGCCCCTCGAGCTCGAGAAGTTCCTCGTGCCACACGACATCGAGCACGTTGCCGGCGCGGAAGTACGCGAGACCGCGCTGGTAACCGCCGACGTCCGTGATGTGCATGAGATCACGCAGATCGACGTGTGGCGCGGACATGGTCCCATCCTTCCCGCGACCCCCGACATCGGGGATGCCGCGGTGGCCGTCGGTGCTCAGGCGGCGCGGAAGACGCGTGCGAGCACGCCGTGCACGAATGCGCCGGAATCGTCGGTCGAGAACTCCTTGGCCAGTTCCACGGCCTCGTCGATCGCCACCGCTGTGGGCACCTGGTCGTTGAAGAGGATCTCCCAGACGCCGATGCGCAGCAGGGCGCGATCGACCGCGGGCATCCGCTCCAGCTTCCAGTCGCGGCTGTGCGTCGTGATCTGCTCGTCGATCTCGTCACCGTGATCGATGATGCCGTCGACGATCTCACGGGCGTAGAGCCAGGACGCCTCGCGAGCGGGTTCGCTCGCCGCGCGTCGGGCCTCGGCGGCCAGAGTGACCGAGAGCTCGTCGCCGCGGACATCGGCGGAGAAGAGGATGTCGAGCGCGCGCTTGCGCGCCTTCGTGCGTGCGCTCACGCCTTACTTCTCGCGACCGAGGTAGTCGCTGGTGCGCGTGTCGACCTTGACCTTGGTGCCGGCCTCGACGAACAGCGGGACCTGGATCTCGTATCCGGTCTCGAGCGTGGCGGGCTTGGTGCCGGCCGACGAGCGGTCGCCCTGCAGGCCCGGCTCCGTGTAGGTGATCTCGAGCACGACGGATGCCGGCAGGTCGATGTACAGCGGGTTGCCGTTGTTCAGTGCGATCGTGACCTGCTGGTTCTCGAGCAGGAAGTTCTTCGCGTCGCCGACCGTGGCGGCCGGAACGGTGATCTGGTCGAAGTCGCTCTGGTCCATGAAGACGTAGCCGTCGCCGTCGGTGTACAGGTACGTGAAGTCACGACGGTCGACGTTCTCGATCTCGATCTTCGCGCCGGCGTTGTAGGTGCGGTCGACGACCTTGCCCGAGACGACGTTCTTCAGCTTGGTGCGGACGAACGCACCGCCCTTGCCCGGCTTGACGTGCTGGAACTCGATGACGCTCCAGAGCTGCCCATCGATGCTGAGGACGACGCCGTTCTTGATGTCTGCGGTAGATGCCATGCGCTGGGCTTTCCGTTTCTCGAGTCTGGGGGGGGCCGCTCACATCCGGATGGACGGGTGGGCCGACAGTCGATTCTACGGGATGAGCGCAGCGAGCTGCCGCACCGCGCTCGCGTACCCTCCGACGCCCTCGCCGATCACCCGCACCGCGGCCACGTCGTGCAGGTACGAATGGTGTCGAAACTCCTCGCGGGCGTAGACGTCGGAGATGTGCACCTCGGCGAACGGCAGAGCGACGCCCGTGAGCGCATCGCGCAGCGACACCGAGGTGTGCGTGAGACCTCCGGGATTGATGACGATCGCCGCGCAGTCCGCGCGCGCCGCGTGGATGGCGTCGATCAGCACGCCCTCGTGGTTGCTCTGCACCGCGCGCAGCTCGAAGCCCTCGGCGGCGGCGGCATCGGCCGTCAGCTGCTCGACGTCGTCCAGCGTCGCGGTGCCGTAGACCTCGGGCTCACGACTGCCCAGCAGATTGAGATTCGGCCCGTTGACGAGCAGCATCCGCCTGGTCATTCGCCGATCTCCTGATACGCGGCGAACAGCAGCGATTCGTCGGGCGCCTGCAGCACCGTGGGCTTGGCGATGTCGTCGAGCAGGATGAACCGCAGCATCCCGCCACGGCTCTTCTTGTCGCGCTGCATGGTCGCCAGCAGCTGCGGCCAGGCGCCGGCGCGGTAGCCGGTGGGCAGCCCGAGGGAGTCCAGGATCGTGCGGTGCCGTTCGGCTGCGGAGTCCGAGAGGCGCCCGGCGAGACGCGACAGCTCCGCCGCGTAGAGCATGCCGATCGAGACCGCCGCACCATGGCGCCAGCGGTAGCGCTCGGCGTGCTCGATGGCGTGGCCGAGCGTGTGTCCGTAGTTGAGGATCTCTCGCTGACCGGCCTCGCGGAAGTCGTCGGAGACGACCTTCGCCTTCATGTCGATCGCGAGCTCCACGGCACGACGGAACTCCGGTGTGGTCGTGTCGACGGCGCGCGCCGGGTCCGCCTCGACGATGTCGAGGATCTCCGGCGCCCAGATGAACCCCGCCTTGACCACCTCGGCGAACCCCGCGGTCGCCTCGTTCGGGCTGAGGCTCGCCAGCTCGTCGAGGTCGCCGACCACCGCACGCGGCGACCAGAAGGCGCCGACGAGGTTCTTGCCCTCGGCGGTGTTGATGCCGGTCTTGCCCCCCACCGATGCGTCGACGAGTCCCAGCACCGTGGTGGGCACCTGCACGAGCTGCACGCCGCGCAGCCAGGTCGCCGCGACGAAGCCGGCGAGATCCGTGACCGCGCCGCCGCCGTACCCCACGACGGCGTCCGAGCGGGTGAAGTCCGCCTGCCCCATGACCTGCCAGCAGAAGGCGGCGACCTCGATGCGCTTGCCCTGCTCGGCATCGGGCACCTCGGCGAGCAGCACCTCGCGCGGGCCGTTCTCGGTGTCGGCGAGCAGACGGTCGCGCAGCTCCGCGGCCCTGGCGGCCAGGGTCGGCGGGTGCACGACGAGGACCTTGCGCACCCCCGGGTCCAGCGCTGCGGAGACCCGGTCGAGGATCCCCCGTCCGATCGCGATGTCGTACGGGCTCTCCCCCGTCACGCTGATGGTCGTCGTCGTCATCTCAGTTCTCTCCTCCATGCCGCGATGTCCGCGGCGATGCGATGCATGGGGCGGCGCGACGTGTCGAACGTCACGGACGCCACCTCGTCGTACCAGCTCCGTCGTTCTTCGAAGATCTGCGTCCAGCGACCGACGGGGTCGTCGCCCTCCAGCAGCGGTCGGCCTCCGCTGCGGATCCGGTCTGCCACCGCCTCCGGCGTCACCGTGAGGAACACGACGGGCCGCTCACGGAGCAGCGCTCGCGTGCCGGCATCGGTCACCGCGCCGCCGCCGAGCGAGATCACGCCGCCGGCGGGCGCGTCGAGAGCCGCCTCGACCTCGGCCCGCTCCAGAGCGCGGAAGTGGTCCTCGCCGTGATCGGCGAAGATCGCCGGGATGGGTCCGTGCGCCGACGCGACGCGCTTGTCGGTGTCGACGAAGGGCACCGACAGGGTGCGCGCGACGCGTCGACCGACACTGGTCTTGCCGGCGGCCATCGGGCCGACCAGCACCAGCGTCAGCGGGTCAGCCGCGCTCGTCATGGGCGATGAGCGCCGCCTCGGATGCGGGCGTGGTGCGCAGTTCCGCCGGGATCCCCTCGAGGTACCCCTCGAGGTTGCGGCGGGTCTCGCGGATGCTGTCGCCGCCGAACTTCTCGAGCACGGCGTTGGCGAGCTCCACCGCGACCATCGCCTCGGCGACGACGCCGGCCGCGGGCACCGCACACACGTCGGAGCGCTGGTGGTGTGCGGTGGCGTCCTCGCCCGACGCGACGTCGATCGTGCGCAGCGCGTGCGGCACCGTGGCGATCGGCTTCATGCCCGCGCGCACCCGCAGCACGGTGCCGGTGGACATGCCGCCCTCGGTGCCGCCGGCGCGATCGGAGCCGCGGGAGATGCCGTCGGCGGTCGCGAACAGCTCGTCGTGCGCGGCGGACCCGCGACGACGCGTGGTCTCGAAGCCGTCGCCGACCTCGACGCCCTTGATCGCCTGGATGCTCATCAGGGCCTGGGCGAGACGCGCATCGAGACGACGGTCCCAGTGCACGTGCGATCCGAGTCCCGGGGGCAGGCCGTAGGCGAGCACCTCGACAATGCCGCCGAGCGTGTCGCCGTCCTTCTTCGCATCATCGACCTCGGCGACCATCAGCGCGGAGGTCGCGGCGTCGAAGCAGCGCAGCGGATCCGCGTCCAGCGCTTCGACGTCGTCGGGGGTGGGCAGCGCAGATCCCTCGGGCACCCGGACCGGGCCGATCGAGAGGGTGTGGCTGACGAGCCTGATGCCGAGCTCACCGAGGAACGAGCGTGCGATCGCACCGAGCGCGACGCGAGCGGCGGTCTCGCGCGCACTCGCCCGCTCGAGGATCGGGCGCGCCTCGTCGAAGTCGTACTTCTGCATGCCGACGAGGTCGGCATGCCCGGGGCGGGGGCGCGTCAGCGGTGCGCCGCGACCACGGGACCTGTCGGTGAGCTCGACGGGCTCGGGGTTCATGACCTCGATCCACTTCGGCCACTCGGTGTTGCCGATGCGCAGGGCGATGGGGCTGCCGAGGCTCTTCCCGTGCCGCACGCCGCCGGAGAGCGTCAGCTCGTCCTGTTCGAACTTCATCCGCGAGCCGCGACCGTAGCCGAGCTTGCGACGCGCCAGGTCGGCCTGGATCGCCTCGGAGGAGACGGGGACGCCCGAGGGCAGTCCCTCCATGACGGCAATGAGTTCTGGACCGTGCGATTCGCCGGCCGTGAGCACGCGGAGCATTGCTCCAGTCTCCCACGCGTTTCGCCTCGGTTCGCGCCGCGTGTCGTCCTAGGTTCGCAGAGCAGCCCGCATGGCGTCGATGACCGCCGTCTCCGACGGCAGTGCGACGTGCTGATCACCGTGGTGGAAGAGACGGATCTGGCGCACGGCCTGGTGCAGCAGCATCCCCTCGCCGGAGATCGTCGGACCCCCGGTCCATGCGGACGCGAGCGCGGACGGCCACGGCGCGTACGCGACGTCGAAGAGCGCACCTCCGGTGTCGCCCAGCCTCGCGGTCGTGTCGGCGTCGAGCGCGGCGCCGCCGGGCAGGGTCGCCAGCGTGAGATCGACCGGAGTAGCGGCGTCGTCGAAGCCGGCGCCGGTCACTGTGACCTCCAGGCGCTCACCGAGCGCGACCAGGTCGACCGCACGCGAGGGCCGACGGGCCCGCACCTCGATGGTCCGCGCACCGGCCTCGACGAGCGCCACCAGCGCCGAGGCGGCCGTCGCGCCCGCCCCGAGGATGCGCACGCGATCGAGGCCGTGCAGTCGCTGCTCTCCGAGCGCATCGACGATCCCACCGACGTCGGTGTTGAATCCGCGGCGAGATCCGTCCAGCAGGAGGGTGTTGACGGCACCGGTCAGCTGGGCCGCCCGATCCAGCACCTGCGCCGCGCGATGGGCCTGCTCCTTGAGCGGCATCGTCAGCGACAGCCCGAGCCAGGACCCGTCGAGGGAATCCAGGGCACCCGGGAATCCGTGCTCGTCGACGCGACGCCTCGTGTACTCCCAGTCGAGACCGAGCACCGCATAGGCCGCCGCGTGCAGCTGGGGCGACCGCGAATGCGCGATCGGGTCTCCCCAGACCGCGAGGTGCCGCCGGGTCATCCGGCCGAGCACCCGCCGTCGGGGTTCTCCTGGCACCACTGCTCCCACTTCGCCACGCCCTGCAGGTGCTCCTCGTACGTCTCTGAGAACTGCGTCTCACCGGTGGCGAGGTTGATCGTGACGAAGTACAGCCACGGGCCGTCCTCCGGGTTCATGGCCGCCTTGATCGCGGCGTCGCTGGGACTCGCGATCGGAGTGACCGGCAGCCCCGTGTGCACGTAGGTGTTCCAGTCGTTGGGGTCCTCGAGGGCCTCCGCCGAACTCGAGACCACTCCCTCGTGCAGAGAGCCGTAGCCGTACTGCGCCGTGGAGTCCATCTGGAGCTTCATGTCGATGTCGAGACGGTTCTGGATCACCCTCGACACCTTCGCGAAGTCCGCCGTCCGGCCCTCGCGCTGGATGATCGACGCGATGGTCAGGATGCGCTCCGCATCCTCGGCGGGGACGCCCGCCGCGTTCAGCGATTCGTTCGTGCGATCGACCATGCGCTGGACGACCTGGGTCGCCGTGGCATCGGGGTCGAACGTGTACACCGCGGGGAACAGCCAGCCCTCGAGGCTCGGCGCGTTGACGCCGTAGGTCGCCGGGTCGGCATCGACAGCGGCCTGCAGCTCCTCGATCGGCATGCCGAGCGACTCGGCCATGGCGGGCAGCGAGGACTCGATCGTCGCCCCCTCGCCGATGCTCGCCGAATGCTCGAGCTTGTTGTCGGGATTCTGGATGGCCTCCAGCGCGGCCGCGGCCGTCATCTTCTCCTGCAGCCGGTAGATGCCCGGGTAGAAGGTGACGGCGACGTTCTCCTTGACGAGGTAGTCGTAGAAGACCTCGTCAGTGCGCGTGACGCCGGCCTCGTGGAGCGCGGTGGACACGGGAGCCCCGGTATCGCCCTCCTTGATGGTGACGAGCACCTCGCCGGTGGCCTGACCGGCCTCCCAGTCCGCGGGCTCGCCCCAGCCGAGGGCGTCGCTGATCTTGTCACCGAACGTGTTCATCGCCCAGACACCGCCGCCGACGATGCCGCCGAGAACTGCCAGAACGATGATCAGTGCGACAAGACATCCCTTGCGACGCTTCTTCTTCGGTGGGCGGCTGCCGCCCTCATCCTCCGGAGGCGCGTGGAACAGGTCTTCGAGGCGCGCGCCGGGCACGGCAGCCGCGGTGGCACCGGGCGTTCCCTCACTGCGAGACGGACCGGACGAGGGTGCGCCCTCGCCGTCGGCCTGCGCAGCACCGGCGGACGTGTCGCGCACGGAATCGCGCGCCGCCGGGGCACCGGCCGATGTGTCTTCCGTCCCCACGGAACCGCCCGCGACCGGGAACGCTCGCGTGGCGGTGTCTTCGCCGGAGGGCACGCTCGCCGACTCACGCGCCGAGTCGTCGGCCGGGAGGGTCGCGCCGTTCGTGGCCGCTTCGCGCGCTGCTCTGCGGGAGCCAGGGGGCGGCGGCGTGTTGTCGACCGTCGGGATCTGCGGTGTCGGGTCGGGAAGGTTCTCGAACAGGTCGCCCAGCCGGGCGTCCGGATCGTGCTGGGGGGAAGCACTCTCGCGTTCGGGCATGTTCAGGGGGACTCCTCATCGAGCGGAATCGTGACTCCGGGCGGGTTACCGGTGCTCTTCTCCGTGTCGATCGCCTGCTGCAGCAGGACCACAGCGGCGACCTGATCCACAATGCTACGAGAGTTCTTCTGTGTTCTGCCCGAAGATCTCAGCGCGGCGTGTGCGGTGACGGTGCTCAGACGTTCGTCGACCAGCCGCGCCGGCACTCCCGTCCGCGCCTGCAGGGCGGCGGCGAACTCGCGCGAATCCGTCGTCGATGCCGTGTCGTCGCCCCGGAGATTCACCGGAAGACCCACCACGAACTCGAGCGGGTCGTACTCCTGAGCGATGACGGCGATCCGCTCGATGGCCGCGTCGTCGCGACGCACGGTCTCGACGGGGACGGCGAGCATGCCGTCCGGATCGCACCGTGCGACCCCGACACGGGCGCGTCCCACATCGATTCCGAGCCGCGCGCCGCGGCGGAAGCCGCTCACGCTGTCTGCAGCTCCTGTGCGATGGCGTCCAGCGCCGCAGGCAGAACTGCGGCATCCGTTCCACCGCCCTGGGCGACGTCGTCACGACCGCCTCCTCCGCCACCGAGCACCGAGGCCGCACGCTTCGCGAGCGCACCGGCCTTCGCACCGGCCGCGCGCGCGGCGTCGTTGGTGGCGACGACCACCACAGGCCGGCCGTTCACCACGGCACCGAGGGCGACGACCGACGGCTCGGAGCCGAGCCGCTCGCGCACGCCGAGCACCAGTTCGCGCACATCGTCGGCCGAGTCGACCTCGCCGAGCGACTGCGCGGCCAGACGGAACGAACCCGCACGAGAGGCGGCATCGGCGATGGCAGGAACCCGGCCGGCACGCTCCTTCGACTCGAACTGCGCGATGCGCTTCTCCGCGGCCTTCAGGCTCGCCGAGAGATCGGCGATGCGGTCGGCGAGCTGGTCGCGCGGGGTCTTGAGCGAGCTGGTGAGCTGCGACACGAGCGCGCGCTCGGCTGCGAGCTCGCGGAACGCGTCCTGACCGACCAGTGCCTCGATACGGCGGTTGGAGGCGCCCACCGAGGATTCGCCGACGACGCTGACGAGACCGATCTCGGCGCTGGTGCCGACGTGCGTTCCCGCGCAGAGCTCTCGCGACCACGGACCGCCGATGTCGACCATGCGCACGACGTCGCCGTACTTCTCGCCGAACAGCGCCATGGCGCCGGCCTCCTTCGCCTCATCGAGCGTGAGGATCCGGGTCGTGACCTCGAGGGCGTCGTTGACGGCCCTGTTCGTGATCTCCTCGATCTCGGTGCGGGTCGCGGTCGACAGCGCCTGCGACCACGAGAAGTCGAAGCGCATGTATCCGGCGCGGTTGAGCGAACCCGACTGCGTGGCGGTCGGGCCGAGCGTGTCGCGCAGCGCCGCGTGCACCAGGTGCGTCGCGGAATGCGCCTGGCGCGCGGCGCGACGGTTCGCCGCGTCGACGATCGTCGTGGCGGCGTCGTCGATCGAGACGACGCCGCGGGTCACCTCGACCGTGTGGCTGATCAGCCCCGGCACCGGTCGCTGCACGTCGAGCACCTCGAGCTCGTACCCGGGACCGACGATGACGCCCTTGTCGGCGACCTGTCCACCGGATTCGGCGTAGAGAGTGGTCTCCGCGAGAACGACCTCGGCGATCTGACCCTCCGAGGCGGTGCGAGCGGTCTGGCCGTCGATGAGGATCCCGAGGATCCGCGAATCGACCTCGAGCTCGGAGTACCCGTCGAAGCCGGTCTCCCCCAGCGCGCGCAGCTCGCGGTAGACCGAGACGTCGGCGAGCTGACGCTTGCGATTGCGGGCGTCGGCCTTGGCGCGTGACCGCTGCTCCTGCATCAGGGTGTCGAATGCCGCTCGATCGACGTCGAGGCCGGCCTCCTCGGCCACCTCGAGGGTCAGATCGATCGGGAAGCCGTACGTGTCGTGCAGGAGGAACGCCTCGGGGCCGCTGAGGGTCGCCCCACCGCCCTTCTTCGTCTCGTCGAGCGCCAGGTCGAGGATGGTCGAACCGGCAGCGAGCGTGCGACGGAACGTCTCCTCCTCGGCGAAGGCGGAGGACGACAGGGTCGCCCACTCCTTCTCGAGCACAGGGTAGGTGGCCTTCATCGCATCACGGGACGCGGCGAAGAGCTCGGGGAAGACCGGCTCGTCGACGCCGAGCAGGCGCATCGACCGCACGGTGCGGCGCATGAGACGGCGCAGGATGTACCCGCGTCCCTCGTTCGAGGGGCGCACGCCGTCGGACAGCAGCATGAGCGACGAGCGCACGTGGTCTGCGACCACGCGGAAACGCACGTCGTCCTCGTGCACGGCGCCATAGCGGCGCCCCGAGAGCTCCACGGCGCGATCGAGGACCGGACGCACCTGATCGGTCTCGTACATGTTCTCGACGCCCTGCTTGAGGAACGCGACGCGCTCGAGCCCCATGCCGGTGTCGATGTTCTTCATCGGCAGTTCGCCGACGATGTCGAACTCGGTCTTGCCGCGGATGTTCTCGATGAAGTCCTGCATGAACACGAGGTTCCAGATCTCCAGGAACCTCGAGTCGTCGACCGCCGGACCGCCGTCCTTGCCGTATGCGGGACCGCGGTCGAAGAAGATCTCCGAGTCGGGACCGCCGGGGCCGGGCTGCCCGGTGTTCCAGTAGTTGTCGGCGCGTCCGAGGCGCTGGATGCGCTCGGGCTTCAGCCCGATGACGTCGCGCCAGATGGACTCCGCCTCGTCGTCGGTCTCGTAGACCGTGACCCAGAGGTCCTTCTCATCGAACGCGAAGCCCCCGTCGCTCTCCGAGCTCGTCAGCAGCTCCCACGCGTAGCGGATCGCACCCTCTTTGAAGTAGTCGCCGAACGACCAGTTGCCCAGCATCTGGAAGAACGTCCCGTGCCGAGCCGTCCGTCCCACCTCTTCGATGTCGTTCGTGCGGATGCACTTCTGCAGATCGGCGATGCGCGGGTGCGGAGCGGGGACCACCCCGGTGAGGTACGGGATCATCGGGACCATGCCGGCAACCGTGAAGAGCAGAGACGGGTCGTCGCTGACCAGCGAGGCCGAAGGGACGATGAGGTGGTCGTTCTTCTCGAAGAAATCGAGATAGCGCTGCGCGATCTCCGCAGTGTTCATAGCTGTGCCGGGTGTCCTTGCGTGCGGGGGTGGAGGAGCGGGTCCGGTGGAGCCGCGTCCGAGGGGCTGCGGAGGTCAGTCCGTCGCAGGATCCGTGAGGCGCGCCCGCTCTTCGCGGTAGGCCTCGCCGATGATCCCGGTGAACTCGTTGAATCGAGCGTCGACCTCGGCGAGGATGTCGCGACCTCGCGGGTCTTTGTTCGTGAAGTGCGCCGCGACGAAGCCGCCGATCACACCGATCAGGAACCACAGCACTTTCTTCATGTCGCCATCCTTGCCCTCGACCCGCGGAGGCGGGTGCAACCATCGTATGCGGAAACGACAGAAGGCGTCGGGTGAGACCCGACGCCTTCTGCGGAACTGAGAGAACTCAGCGAGCTGCGTAGTACTCGACGACGAGCTGCACTTCACAGGTCACGGGGACCTCGGCGCGCTTCGGACGACGGACCAGGCGAGCCTGGAGCTTGTCGAGCTCGACCTCGAGGTAGCCCGGAACGGGAGGCAGGACCTCGGCGTGACCGCCGGCGGCTGCGACCTGGAAGGGCTCGGTGCCCTCGCTCTTGGCCTTGACGTGGATGAGCTGACCCGGCTTCACGCGGAACGACGGGCGGTCGACGAGCTGGCCGTCGACCAGGATGTGACGGTGCACGACGAGCTGGCGAGCCTGCGCGGTGGTGCGGGCGAAGCCCGAACGCACGACGAGAGCGTCGAGACGCATCTCGAGCAGCTCGACCAGGTTCTCACCGGTCAGGCCGTCCTGACGACGAGCCTCGTTGAACGTGTTGCGCATCTGCTTCTCGCGGATGCCGTACTGCTCGCGAAGACGCTGCTTCTCACGCAGACGGACGGCGTAGTCGCTGTCGGCCTTGCGCTTGGTGCGACCGTGCTCGCCGGGAGCGTAGGGACGCTTCTCGAGGTAGCGGGCGGCCTTCGGGGTGAGCGGGATGCCGAGTGCGCGGCTGAGGCGCACCTTGCGGCGGTCCTGGGACTTCGTGGTCACGAAGCTATCCTTCCGATGACGCGGTCGCGTCTTTCGCGACTCGCGGACGTATCACCCGCGTTCTGCCTCGGAGCGCACGCCGGGGCGCCATCAAGGTGGGGTGTGAACGAGGAGATGCCCGAAAACTGTGTTTCGAGCCGATCCAGTCTAACAGATCGTCGTCATCGTCCGTCGAGGATGCGGCGGATGCGCTCGAGACGTGCCGAGATGTCGCGCTCGGCCCCCAGGTTCTTCGGTTCGTAATACCTCTTTCCCTGCAGCTCGTCCGGCAGGTACTGCTGCGGGAGGATGCCGAATTCGCTGTCGTGCGGATACACGTAGCCGCGCCCGTGACCGAGGCGCCGCGCGCCCGGGTAGTGCGCGTCGCGGAGATGCAGCGGCACCCGTCCGAAGCCGCCGGAGCGGATGTCGGCGATCGCCGCGTCGATGCCGACGTAGGCGGCGTTCGACTTCGCGGTGGTCGCCAGATACACCGTCGCCTCGGCGAGCGGGATCCGCCCCTCCGGCATGCCGATGAAGGCGACCGCATCCGCCGCCGCGACCGCGATCGTGAGCGCCTGCGGATCGGCCAGCCCCACGTCTTCCGACGCCGAGATCACCAGACGCCGAGCGATGAACCGCGGGTCCTCCCCCGCCTCGATCATCCGCGCGAGGTAGTGCAGGGCCGCGTCGGGGTCGGAGCCGCGGATCGACTTGATGAAGGCGCTGATGACGTCGTAGTGCTCGTCGCCCTGGCGGTCGTATCGCAGCAGCGCCTTGTCGACGGCCTGGGCGACGTCGTCGGCCGTGGCTGCGGGGACCACACCGTCTTCACCGTTCGAGAGGGCGACGGCGGCCGCGGCCTCGAGACCGGTGAGTGCGCGGCGTGCATCGCCGGATGCGAGGCGGATGAGCGCGGCACGCGCGTCGTCGGCCAGGGTCACCGCACCGTTCAGGCCACGCGCATCGGTCACCGCGCGGTCGACGAGGAGTCCGATGTCGTCGTCGGTGAGGGGCTGCAGCGTCAGCAGCAGCGATCGCGAGAGCAGCGGCGAGATCACCGAGAACGACGGGTTCTCGGTGGTGGCCGCGATCAGCAGCACCCAGCCGTTCTCGACGCCGGGCAGGAGCGCGTCCTGCTGGGCCTTGGTGAATCTGTGGATCTCGTCGAGGAACAGGATGGTGGTCTGCCCGTACAGGTCACGCTGCGTGATCGCCTCCTGCATCACCTCGCGGACGTCCTTGACCCCCGCGGTGATCGCCGACAGCTCGACGAAGCGACGCCCAGAGGAGCGGGCGATCGCCTGCGCCAGCGTGGTCTTGCCCGTGCCGGGAGGACCCCACAGGATGATGGAGACCGCACCGGGAGAGGTCGCCGCGGGATCGGCGAGAGCGACGATGGGTGAGCCCGCCCGCAGCAGGTGCTTCTGCCCCGCGACCTCGTCGAGCGAGACGGGACGCATGCGCACGGCGAGGGGCGTCTGCCCGGAGAGCAGTGCGGCGGAGGTCATCTTCCCAGGCTAACGCGGGGCGGGGACACCGCGGACATGATCGGGGCGACGATGCCGCGCCGGTAGGCTCTCAGGCGACGGTGCACATCACGTCCATGTGCACGGCACGTCCATCAAGGGAGTACGCAATGGCCGGACGCGGCAAGAGCACGCGGCAGTCGCGGACCGAATCGGAGCGCGCACGCCTCCACGCGGCCCGCAGGGCCTGGCACGACGGCCGCATCCGTCGTCGCACCAGGGACAACGCGGTCGCCGTGGTCGTCGGTGTGCTGGTCGTCGCAGGAGCGATCGCCAGCCAGGTCGTCCACGCGCAGGTGAATCCGCCGGCGCCCTCGCCCTCCCCCACGGTCTCCCCCGCCGAGACGCCGCTGCCCGGCGATCCCCTCGTCCCCGAGGACGCTCCGTCGGACGTTCCGTCGGACGCTCCCGTCGAGTAACCACGCGCGCCCGCTGGCTGTGGGCGCCGCGGCCGTCACGGCGTGGCGACGCGCACCACGACTCAGTCCTCGATGACCGCGAGCCGGTATCCGCGTTTGACAACGGTGTGGATGAGTTCGCCGCCGCCCAGAGCCACGCGGAGTCTCGCGACGGCGGCTTCGACCGCGTGTGCGCTGCGCTCGGCGCCCAGCACGGCGCTGAGCTGCGCGCGGGACAGCACCCGACCTCCCGCGGCGGCCAGGGCGTCGAGCAGCGCGGCGGACGAGCGTGACAGCGGGATGAACCGACCGTCGACGAGCACGCCTCCGCTGCGCACCTGCACCCGACCGGCGTCCGTGAGCAGCGACGGCGCCCGCCCGTCGTCGAAGTGCGCGAGCACGGCATTCGCGAGCGATCCGTCCGGACCGCCCAGATCGATCGAGGGCTCGAGATCGGCGTCGTTCAGCAGTGCCGTGGTCGCCTGACCCGCGGAGGCCAGCAGCAGCCGCCCCGTCTCGGACCGTCGCCGCACGCGGCCGAGGGTCTCCGACACCTCCGCGATCGCGAGCCAGGCCGCAGCGGCGGAGGCGGAGGTGAACACCACGGCATCCGCGTCGCCGTTCGCCGCCTGCAGCACCGTTCTGCGCATCGCCTCCGATCGCGGCGATGCCTCCCAGCGACGCGCGACCACGCCCCTCACCTCGGCGCCGGCCTCGCGCAGCATCGACTCGAGTCCGTCGTCACGGCCGCCGTGATGCTGGACGACGATGCGAGTGCCGCGCACACCTGCGACCCGCAGATGCACGCCGACTTCGGCGGTCGTTCCCGTCTCGGCGACCCAGTCCGCGACGAGTCCCGTCCGGAGGATCGCCGCCTGTGCTCTCGGCCCCGCCGCCACGAGCCGCGCCCGGCGCAGCGCGTCCTGGAGCGGAGCCGAGCGTCCCTGTTCTCGAGCGACGTCGACCCAGTCGCGGAATCCCGAGCCCGTCGTCACCACCACGGCGTCGGGAGGCTCGGCGATCACCAGCTCGATCACGCTGCGGAGCTCGGCGCGGTCTTGCCGGTCATCGAGCCGCGGAACGGGAGTCCGGTGGACCACGGCACCCCGGCGCTCCAGAGCATCCGCGACCTCGACGGAGCGCCGGTCCGCGACGACGATGATGGTGCAGCCGGCCAGCGCGGACTCCAGCGGCCGCGCCGCGCTCATCCGACCCCCTCCGCGATGCGGGTCCATGCGGGCCGCAGCATGCCGGACTCGGCGAGTTCTCCGATCACGATCACCGCGGTGTTCTCCTCCCCTGCCGCAGGGCCGCCGTGACCGGTCGTCCGGGTACTCGGGAACGACACGTCGAACGGACGGTCGAAACCGGAGAAGACGGCGTGGCCCCCCAGGATGCGCGTCGCCGCGACCTCGGCCATCGCGTACCCTGGCGCGACCCTCGCGACGCAGCGGCCCTCGAAGTGGGCGACCTCGCCGATCGCGAGGATGTGCGGATCGGAGGTGGTGCAGCGGTCGTCGATCACCACGCCTCCGCGCTCGGCGACCTGCAGGTTCGCATTGCGGGCGAGCTCGTCGCGTGGTCGCGGGTGCGCGGAGAGCACGACGAGGTCGACGGCCTCGGTCTCCCCGTCGTCGAATCGCAGAGCGGCGACCGCACCGGACTCCTCGGGGACGAGACGTGAGACGCGCGTCTCCGAGTGCTCCACCCGCGTCGAGGCGACACCCTGCAGCGCCGCGGCGATCTCCGCGCCCTGCGGCCCCGACCCGATCACCGCCGCACGCAGGCGGCGCCCCAGCGACCGCCGTCGGTGTGCGGCGAACCGCGCGAGAGCCTCGACGTCGTCCAGGGTCCGGTCGGAGAAGCATCCCGGCAGATCCGCGCCCTCGATCGCGAGCCTCGGCGCGTACGACCCGGTGGCGAGCACCAGGGTGTCGTAGGGCACGACGACGCGAGACCGGGTCATCACGGTGCGCGCGGCCCGATCGATCCGCAGAGCGCGGTCGTCGGCCAGGAACCGCACACGGAAGTCGTCGAACACGGAGCGATCCAGCTCGAGATCGCCCGCGGCGCCTCCGGCCGCGATCCCCGCGAGGGCGATGCGGTCGTACGGCCGACGCCCCTCGTCGCCGATCACCGTCACGTGCAGCGGCGTCTGCGCACGGCTGAGCAGACTCTCGACGAAGCGGTGCGCCACCATGCCCGCGCCGACCACCACGACCTCGGCAGGAGTGACGATGGTGTCGTACATACTGCTCCGTTCGATGGATCCCTGCTGGCGACGATAGGAGGCCGGTGTTTCTCGAATGTGACGGGCGATGTTTCCTGCGTCGAACGATCTCCTCACAGATCGGTAACGATCTCACTCTGCGCGGTTCTCACACCGCTGACGCCGCGAAGTGAGCTGTTCGCTCCACAGACGTAACGTCGCACGTCGTCGCTCGAAACGCCGCTCGTCCATGCTCGATCCAGCTGAGCATCCCGCTCACGTCCCGTGGAGGTCATGTGTCGTACATCAAGCCCGCCGAGCTCGCCACCCGAATGGTCGACGCCGGTGCATACAAACTGCAGCTGTCCACCCGCGATACGCTCATCCGCGCGTTCATGGGAGCGGCTCTGCTCACGATCGCCGCCGCGTTCGCGGTGACGGTGTCGACGCAGACCGGTCAGCCGCTCCTCGGCGCCGTCCTGTTCCCGGTGGGCTTCGTGATGCTCTACCTGCTCGGGTACGACCTGCTCACCGGGGTGTTCACCCTCGGTCCGCTCGCGGTACTCGACCGCCGTCCCGGCGCGACGTTCGGATCGTTGATGCGCAACTGGGGACTCGTCTTCCTCGGCAACTTCGGCGGTGCCTTCCTGGTGGCGATCCTCATGGCCGTCTACTTCACATACGGCTTCTCGACCGCGCCCAGCGCAGTCGGCGAGGCGATCAGTGAGATCGGACACGGTCGGACGGTCGGCTATGCCGATCACGGTGCGGCCGGCATGCTGACGTTGTTCATCCGTGGTGTCCTGTGCAACTGGATGGTGTCGACGGGCGTCGTGTTGGCGATGGTGTCGGACAGCACGATCGGGAAGATCGTCGCGATGTGGCTCCCGATCATGCTGTTCTTCTACATGGGGTTCGAGCATTCGATCGTGAACATGTTCCTGTTCCCGTCCGGACTTCTGATGGGCGCCGACTTCACCGTCTGGGACTACCTGGTCTGGAACGAGCTGCCGACGGTCGTCGGAAACCTCGTCGGCGGTCTCCTCTTCGTCGGGCTGCCCATCTACTTCACCCACGGGCGCCCGAAGGCTCGCGTCGCCCGCGACGCGCGTGCGATGCGACGACGAGCGCGTCTCGTCACCACCGCTGCGTCGACATCCGGCGCCTCGGTGGCCGATCGGGAGACGACCGCTGCCGAGCTCGAGCCGACACGGGTCTGAGTCGCAGCACGGGGGCGGATGCGTCGGCATCCGCCCCCGTTCCGTGCGTGGGCGAGAGCCGCCCCGGGAGGCATGGTCAGGCGGTGTGGAATCGGTCGACGACCACGTCGGCGATCCGCACGTCGACGCCGAGTGGCGCAGACACCAGGTCGGCTCCGGACTTCCGGACCAGCCCGGCGAAATACCCGGGAGCGAGCACGTGGCTTGCGGCGATCACTCGAGCGGCGCCGTCGCGACGAGCGGATGCCACTGCCTCCCCGATCCGGGGTTCGATGGCCGAGGCGTACCCGATGGTGATCGGAGCCGGAATGAGGCGGGCCAGGTGCTCGGCCGCCGCGGCGACATCGGCGACCGCGGCGGGATTGCTCGACCCCGCTGCGGCGAGTACGACATGGTCGCCCGGGAGCCAGGCGCCCGCGATCGCCGTGCGCAGTCGGGCTGCCAGCACCTCGGCGATCAGCGGATGCGTGCCCAGGGGCTCGCCCTGCCGCACATTCTCGTGCGGGCGCACCGCATCTGCGATGTCGACGGCGGTATGGAAGCCGACGGAGAGCAGCAGAGGCACCACGACGACGTCGTCGAGGCCCCGCTCGTGCTCGATCACGTCGACCACCGTCGGCTCCTGCACGTCGACGAATGCCTGCACGACTCGTGTGCCCGGCATCCGCTGCCGTACGAGATCGACGAGATCCTCGACCGTACGTCGGCCTTCTGGAGAGTCTGTGCCGTGCGAGCAGGCGATGAGGGTGCTCATTCGGGATCCTCCACCGTGAGTCGATAGCCGCGCTTCACGATCGTCTGGATCACGCTCGCTCCCCCGAGCGCCTCGCGGAGCCGTGCGACCGCCATCTCGACGGCGTGAGCGCTCTCGCCACCGCGCGGCAACGCGAGTCCGAGCTGCTCCCTCGAGAGCACCCGGCCAGAGGCGTCGAACAATTCGCTCAGGACACTGGCGCCCGCGCGGGACAGCGGCACGAAGCGACCGTCGAGCAGCACACCGCCGCTGCGCACCTCCATGACACCGGCCGTTGTGCGCACCTGGCGCGCGGCCCCCGATGCGAAGTGATCGACGACGCAGCGGACCAGCGAACCGAGTCTGCCGCGAGCCGCGATGGTGGTGTGCAGATCGGCGTCGTGGAGCGGCGACGCGGTGATCGGGCCGACGGCGGCGAGCAGCAGCCTCCCGCCCGCCGCCCGCCGACGGATCGCATCCAGAGTGCCCGCGCGACCCGCTGCTCTGACCCACTCCGCGGCGCCGGGCGCCGAGGTGAAGAGCACCGCATCCACCTCGCCCGCGCCCGCCTGCACGACGGAGCGGTGCACGATCTTCGGGTCGGGCGGCGGACCCCACCGGTAGACCGTGATGCTGACGACATCGGCCCCGAGCTCCGCCAGCAGTGCATCGAGGCCGTCGGCGCCCGCACCATGGTGCTGTATCGCGATGCGTCGGCCGACCACTCCTTCGGCCGTGAGGTACTCCCCCACTTCCGCAGAGGTCTCGGACTCGGCCACCCAGTCCGCCGTGAACCCGGCCTGCTGAATCGCGCCGTGCGCCTTGGGCCCGCGTGCGACGAACTGAGCGTCGACCAGCGCGGCCGCCAGATCCTCGGCCAGACCGTTCTCGTGCGCGGCGTCGATCCAGCCTCGGAAGCCGACGCCCGTCGTCACGATCACGATGTCCGGTGGGTCCGCGATGAGGTCGCGGGTGCGCGCGAGGAGGTCATCGTCGTCCTCGTTCGGGATGATGCTCAGCGCAGGAGCGCGGTAGACCTGCCCGCCTCGGCGTTCGAGCGCGGAGACCAGATCACCCGCGCGTCTGTCCGCGGCGACGACGATGGTGCATCCGGCGAGGGCCGGTGGAAGCGGGGCACGGGTCGTCACGCCGGAGCAGCTCCGATCACGGCCGGAGCCGGGAGCAGCAGGTGTTCGCTCGCGACGTCGCCGATCACGATGACGGCCGGGTTGCGGAGTCCGACGGTGCGCGCATCCTCGACCGCGTGCTCGAGGGTCGTGCGCGTCGTGCGCTGTTGCGGCGTGTGACCGCTCTCGACGAACGCGACGGGACGATCCTTCGGCACCCCATGCGCGAGTGCGGATTCGACCAGTCGTCCGAGAGCGGCGACACCCATCAGGACGACCGTCGTCACCATCGTGTCAGCCATGGCTTCCAAGGTACCCGGCCCGAAGCCGCCCTGTCCGTTCACCACGTGGAAGGCGGCTGCCGTGCCTCGGTGCGTGACCGGGATGCCGGCCGCCTGCGGCACGGCGATGGCGCTCGAGATCCCCGGAGTCACATCCACCGGGATCCCGGCGGCGAGGCACGAGAGCATCTCCTCGCCGCCGCGGCCGAAGACGAAGGGGTCGCCGCCCTTCAACCGGACGACCCTGCGCCCGGCTGCGGCGCGCGCGACGATGATGCGGTTGATCTCGTCCTGCGGGACGGGGTGTCGACCGGGCTGCTTGCCGACGTCGATCACCTCGACATCCGGGTCGAGCCCCTGTGTGATCTCGGCCGCCGGTCCGAGACGGTCGATGACGAGCACATCGGCCTCGGCGATCAGGCGCCGCGCGCGCACCGTCATCAGATCGGCGGGACCCGGGCCGCCGCCGACCAGGTCGACCCGTCCGCTGCGGGCCGTCCGTCGGCGCCTCAGCGGCAGCCGGCCGTCGCCGGTCAGGTCGACTATGGCATCGCGCACCGCGACGGAACGCCGGGGGTCGGCGCCGATCGTACTGGTGACGCCGACCGTGACATCCCCGATCTCCGCCTGTGCCGTGAGCCTGGCCGAGCCGTGCTCGCCATCCGAGGCGTTGATGCAGAGCACTCGCTGCGATTCGCACTGCTCGGCGACCAGGCGATCGACGCGCGGATCCCCCGTCGCCGTGTGCACGAGCCAGGCGCCGTCCAGGTCCGCCGTACGGAACTCCCGTGGCTCCCAGGCGACCTCGTGACGCTCGACGAGCCGCGCGGTGTCGTCGTGCAGCATGGGCGCGACCATCCGCGCGCTCGCGCCCTCGGCGAGAAAGCGACGCAGCCGCTTCGCAGCCACCGGGCCCCCGCCGACCAGCAGCACATCGCGTCCGGCGAGGTTGACACCCAGCATCACGGTCATCGGATCTCCTCGATGTCGAACTCCACGTGGCCGTCGACGACGGTCACCTGCCACACCTGCAGAGAAGCGGGCTCCCTGCCCTGCGTGTCGAGGCAGGCACCGGTGCGCAGGTCGAAGACCTGCTTGTGCAGGGGCGAGGCCAGGGTCGGCGCCTCGCCCCTGCTCCCGACGATGCCGCGCGACATCACGTTCGCACCGCTGTACGGGTCGAGGTTAGACACGGCGTGCACCGACCCGTCTGCCAGCAGGAACAGTGCGATCTGGCGCGTTCCGAAGAGCGCGGCACGACCGCGCTCGACCTCGAGGTCATCCAGGGCGCACACCCGTACCCGGCGGCCGGTCGGCGGACTCGTGAGCGTCATCGCCGCACCTCCAGAGTCGTGCCTGCGATGAGCACCGCCGGGTCGCTGCGCTCCTCCATGGTCGCCGGACGCACCTGACCCCGCTCCGGCACATACGCGAGCGACGGGTCCGGGGTATCGGTCGCGTTCACGAAGGACTCGAACCGCCGCAGTTTCGCGGGGTCGCGGAGGGTCGCCGCCCACTCGTCCTCGTAGCGGTCCACATGCACGGCCATGGCGGCGTCGAGGTCCTCGCAGATGCCGAGACTGTCGTCGAAGATCACGGCGCGCAGCCCCTCGAGTCCACCGTCGAGCTCCACGCACCATCCGGCCGTCCGCTGCAGTCGGTCCGCCGTGCGGATGTAGTACATGAAGAAGCGGTCGATCGCACGGATGAGCCCCTCATCGTCGAGATCCGATGCCAGCAGCTCGGCGTGCCGGGGAGAGAATCCGCCGTTCCCACCGACGTACATGTTCCAGCCGGTCTCGGTCGCGATCACGCCGACGTCCTTCGACCGAGCCTCGGCGCACTCACGCGCACACCCCGAGACCCCGACCTTGAGCTTGTGCGGTGCACGCAGCCCGCGGTAGCGGAGCTCCAGTCTCACCGCCATGCCGACCGCGTCGAGCACGCCGTACCGGCACCAGGTCGACCCGACGCAGGACTTCACGGTGCGGAGTGCCTTGCCGTAGGCCTGGCCGGATTCGAAGCCGGCGTCGACCAGGCGCTGCCAGATCTGCGGCAGCTGCTCGAGTCGCGCACCGAACATGTCGATCCGCTGGCCGCCCGTGATCTTGGTATAGAGGCCGTACGACTCCGCGATGCTGCCGATCGCGATGAGTCCTGCCGGCGTGACCTCGCCACCGGGCATGCGCGGCACCACCGAGTACGTGCCGTCCTTCTGCATGTTGGCCATCACGTGGTCGTTGGTGTCCTGGAGCGAGGCGTTCTCGCCGTCGAGCACGTGCGCGCCCACCAGCACGGCGAGGATGCTGGCGAGAGCCGGCTTGCAGATGTCGCACCCTCGGCCGGTGCCGAAGCGCCCGATGATGGCGCTGAAGGTCGACATCTCCGACACCCGCACGGCGTCGAAGAGCTGTCTGCGCGACATCGCGAAGTGCTCGCACAGCGCATCGGACGTCGCCCGTCCGAGCTTGGTCAACTCCTGTCCGACGATCTTCTTCACCGCGAAGAGACACGAACCGCAGGTGGCTCCGGCCTTCGTGCACGCCTTGACGGCAGCGGCGTCCGTGCAGCCCTCGGCGTGGACGGCCTCGCGGATGCGTCCGGCCGTCACATTCGAGCATGAGCAGACGACGGCCGATTCCGGCAGCTCGTTGTCGGGGAGGTCCGCACCACCCTCGGGGAGCAGATACGCGGCCGGATCGGCGCCGAGGGGTGCACCCACCAGCGGTCGGAGCGAGCCGTAGGCGGAGGCGTCACCGACGAGGATGCCGCCGAGCAGCGTCTTCGCGTCGTCGGAGAGCACGAGCTTCTTGTACACCCCGTTCACGGGGTCGGTGTAGACCACGTCGAGGGCGTTCGGGGTGACGGCCATCGCGTCGCCGAAACTCGCGACGTCGACGCCGGAGAGCTTGAGCTTGGCCGAGTCGTCGTAGCCGGGGAAGGTCGCGTCGCCGCCGAGCAGGCGAGTCGCCGCGACCTCCGCCATCGCATAGCCGGGGGCGACGAGTCCGACGGAGCGGCCGTCGAAGTTGGCGACCTCGCCGATCGCGAGGATGTGCTCGTCGACGGTTCGACAGCGCGAGTCGATCAGCACACCGCCGGTGGGATGCACGTCGAGCTGCGCGAGACGAGCGAGCGAGTCCTGCGGGCGCACGCCGACCGTGAAGATCACGATGTCCGCCTCGTGCATGCTGCCGTCCTGGAACTGCAGTGCGGCCACCGCGCCTGATGCATCGGGGTCGAGACGCGTGGTGCGCGTGCCGGTCCGCACCTCGATGCCCTTCGCCTCGATGAGGCGGCGAAGAATCGTCCCGCCCGCCAGGTCGAGCTGCGCCGACATGAGCCGATCGGATGACTGCACCACCGTGCATCCGACCTGCAGACCCTGCAGGGCCCCGGCGGCTTCCAGCCCGAGCAGACCGCCGCCGATCACGGAGCCACGGAGCTGACGGCCGAGCTGCGCCTGCCGACGCTCGACGAACCGGCGAATGGCTTCGACATCGTCGAGCGTCCGATACACGAAGCAACCGGGGAGTTCGGCGCCGTCGACCGCCGGCCGCAGCGCGTACGAGCCCGTCGCCAGGACGAGTGTGCCGTAGGAATGCTGTGCGCCCGACCGCGTGCGCACGCATCGCGCCGCCCGATCGATCCCCGTGACCCGGTCGTCGCGGATGAATCGGACGCGTGGATCGGCGAGAACCCCGGTATCCAGCTCCAGGTCCGTGGCGTGCGTGCCCGAGAAGTACGAGGTCAGCCCGACGCGGTCGTAGGGGGCGCGAGCCTCCTCGCCGATGAGAGTCACGGTCCGGACATCGTCCTCCGAGCGAAGCAGACTCTCGACGAACCGGTGCGCCACCATCCCCGCACCGACCACCACGACATCCGCCGATGTGCTGTCTCGAACGATCACGAGCCCTCCTCTGTCCGTGAAGCCGACGCTAGGCATCCGGTGTTTCGCGGAACGTCCGGGCGCCGTTACGCCGAGCGAACGTTCTGCTCACATCTGGATAACGCCGAAGTGAGCCGCTCCGCGCATCCCGGCAGCGCAGCCGTGCGCGTACTAGGCTGAACCCCGTCCCTTCCCCCCTCCCGCGGGATGACCGCGCAAGGAGAGCACTCTTGTCTGCCACCGAACCAACGAAGCCGACTCCGCCAGTACCGGGCCCGCCCGTACCCGGTCCGCCGCGTCTTCCGGCACCGCCACGGGCTGCCACGCCGGCCGCCGCTCCCGCAGCACCCGCCGCAGCTCCCTCGAGCGACGGCACCGAATGGGGCCGCGTCAGTGAAGACGGCACCGTCGAGGTGCGTGAAGACGGAGAATGGCGCGTCGTCGGCCAGTACCCCGACGGCACCCCCGACGAGGCCCTCGCCTACTTCGTGCGCAAGTACGACGACATCGCCTTCAAGGTGCGCACGCTCGAGCAGCGCCATCAGGCGGGCGGCGCATCGGCCGGAGACCTGGTCAAGCAGGCCGGTCACGTGCTCGCCGAAGCGACGGATGCCGCAGCCGTCGGCGACCTCGCCGGCCTGCGTGAGCGCCTGAACGCCCTCACCGCGTCGCTGTCCGAGGCCACCGCCGAGGAGGCGGCGCAGGCCAAGGCGCTCGTCGACCAGGCCATCGCCGAACGCACCGCTCTGGTCGAACGCGCCGAGGCGATCGCCGCTCGCGATCTCTCGAAGGTGCAGTGGAAGCAGGTCACCGCCGAGCTCGGCGAGCTGTTCGACGCCTGGCAGGCGCAGCAGCAGAACGGCCCTCGTCTGTCGAAGGGCGTCTCGCAGCAGCTCTGGAAGCGGTTCCGCGACGCTCGCAGCACGGTCGACAAGGCACGCCGCGCGTTCTACTCCGAGCTCGACGACACCCACAAGACCGCTCGCGACGCCAAGACCCGCCTGGTCGAGCGCGCCGAGGCGCTGGCGCCGCGCGGCGTCGACGGCATCACGTCCTACCGCAACCTCCTCGACGAATGGAAGGCTGCCGGCCGCGCCGGACGCAAGGCCGACGATGCGCTCTGGGCGCGGTTCAAGGCTGCCGGCGATGCGCTGTACTCGGCCCGCGCCGAGCAGAGCGCCGCCGAGGAGGCCGAGTCCGGCCCGAAGATCGAGGCGCGTCAGGCTCTCCTCGAAGAGGCCAAGGCCGTCGCCGACGAGTCCAACATCAAGAGCGCCCGTGCGATGCTCACTCGCATCCAGCGCCAGTGGGATGAGATCGGACGCATCTTCCCCCGTGAGAAGGAGCGTGCGCTCGACGACCGCCTTCGTGTCATCGAGCAGGCGCTCAAGGCCCGCGAAGAGGTCGACTGGAAGAAGAACAACCCCGAGACGAAGGCACGCGCGAACGACATGAGCTCGCAGCTGCTCGAGGCGATCGAGAAGCTCGAGACAGAGCTCGCCGACGCCGAGAAGTCCGGAGACAAGAAGGCGGCCAAGGCCGCAGCGGATGCTCTCGAGGCTCGTCGCGCCTGGCTCAACGCCCTCGGCGGCTGACCTCTCCACAGATCATCCGCGCGAGCGGATACGCGGGATGCACCGCGCCAGACTGGCGTGATGCATCCCGCGTTCCTGTATCTGCCCGGTGACCGTCTCACGATCCCCGAACTCAGCGCGGCGCGGCTCGACGGCCATGTGGTCGAGCTCGGCGAGGGCTACATCCCGGCAGACCTGGTCGAGGACGCCAGCACGCGGGCGGCATCGATCGCGGATCTCGTGCCGGCCGACACCGCGGCCTCGGGCCCGACGGCCGCGTGGATCCACGGCGCCGGCGACGCGCCGCCCGCGCGTCATCATGTGCGGCGGGCGGTTCTGCGGCGCATCAGGGCCATGTCGACCGCGCGGGTCGCCCTGCACGACACCTCGCTCCGGTCCACGGATGTGCTCGTGATCGGCGGGGTGACGGTGATGACCCCCGTGCGTACGATGGTCGACCTCGCGCTGGGCGTGCACCGCGACGAATCGCTGCGTCGATGGGTGCTGCTGCTCGCTCAGACGGATCCGCACCTCGTGGCCGAGGCGATCTCCGCCCTCGACACCATGGGGCGCGTGCCGGGCAAGAGAGCCGGTCGGGGGACCCTCGACCGGCTCCCCCTCATGACGATGTGACGCGGTAGACGTCGTACACGGCATCGATGCGGCGCACGGCGTTCAGGATCCGATCCAGATGCACGGCGTCGCCCATCTCGAACACGAAGCGACTGATCGCGAGGCGCTCGTCCGTGGTGCTGACGGTCGCCGAGAGGATGTTGACGTGATGCTCGCTGAGCACGCGTGTCACGTCCGACAGCAGACCGGAGCGATCGAGGGCCTCGACCTGGATCTGCACGCGGAAGACGCTCTTGGTGGTCGGCGCCCACGACACCTCGACGAAGCGGTCCTCTTCGCCCGAGAGCGCCTTGACGTTCGGGCAGTCGGTGCGGTGGACCGACACTCCGCTGCCTCGCGTGACGAAGCCGACGATCTCATCGCCCGGCACCGGAGTGCAGCACTTGGCGACCTTCACGAGGATGTCGGAGGCTCCGCGCACGAGAACGCCCGAGTCGCCGGCGCGCGGCTCCCGTGACGGCATGCTGCCCGGCAGGTCGATGGGCCCGGTGACCGGATCGGTCGCGGCGACGAGCGCGGTGACCTTCTCGAGCACGGACTGCGTCGAGACGTGCCCCTCGCCGACGGCCGCGTACAGCGCGGAGACGTCTTCGTACCGCAGCTGATGGGCGACCTCGGCGAACGAGTCCTGACTCATCAGTCGCTGCAGAGGCATGTTCTGGCGACGCATCGCCCGCGCGATCGCCTCCTTGCCCTGCTCGATGGCCTCTTCTCGACGCTCCTTGGTGAACCATCCGCGGATCTTGTTGCGCGCCCGGGTGCTCTTGACGAAGCCGAGCCAGTCCTGACTCGGACCGGCGTCGGGGTTCTTCGAGGTGAACACCTCGACCACATCGCCGCTCTTGAGTTCCGACTCCAGCGGGACCAGACGCCCGTTGACCTTCGAGCCCATCGTGCGGTGACCGATCTCGGTGTGCACGGCGTAGGCGAAGTCCACCGGTGTCGCGCCGGCCGGGAGTCCGATCACACGCCCCTTGGGCGTGAAGACGTAGACCTCCTTCGCGCCGATCTCGAACCGCAGCGAGTCGAGGAACTCGCCGGGGTCGGCGGTCTCGGCCTGCCAGTCCGAGATGTGCGCGAGCCAGGCCATGTCGTTGTCGGCGGCCCTGACCTCGGTCTTGCCGCCGTTCATCCGCTCCTTGTACATCCAGTGCGCGGCGACACCGTACTCCGCCTGCTGGTGCATCTCGTGCGTGCGGATCTGGATCTCGACGGTCCGCCCCGACGGGCCGATCACGGTCGTGTGCAGCGACTGGTACAGGTTGAACTTCGGCGTCGCGATGTAGTCCTTGAACCGGCCGGGCAGTGGGGTCCATCGGGCGTGGATGGCGCCGAGCACGGCGTAGCAGTCCCGCACCGATGCGACCAGCACGCGGATGCCGATGAGATCGTAGATGTCATCGAACTCGCGCCCGCGCACCACCATCTTCTGGTACACCGAATAGAGCTGCTTCGGACGCCCCACGACCTTGCCGCGGATACGGAGATCCCGCAGATCCACATCGATCTCCTCGACCACCTGGGCGAGGTACTTCTCGCGCTGCGGGGTGCGCTGCGCGATCAGGTTGTGGATCTCGTTGTAGATCTTCGGATGCAGGACTGCGAACGAGAGGTCCTCGAGTTCCGACTTGATCGCCTGGATGCCGAGTCGGTTGGCGAGGGGCGCGTAGATCTCGAGCGTCTCCTTGGCCTTCTTCGCCGCCTTCTCGGGCGGGACGAAGCCCCAGGTGCGGGCGTTGTGCAGGCGGTCGGCGAGCTTGATGAGGAGGACGCGGATGTCCTTGGACATCGCCACGATCATCTTGCGGACGGTCTCTGCCTGCGCGCTCTCGCCGTACTTGACCTTGTCGAGCTTGGTGACGCCGTCGACGAGCATGGCGACCTCGTCGCCGAACTCGGCGGTGAGGTCGGTGAGGGCGTAGCCCGTGTCCTCCACCGTGTCGTGCAGCAGCGCGGCCGCGATCGCCCGAGGTCCGAGGCCCATCTCGGCGAGGATCTGCGCGACCGCGAGAGGGTGCGTGATGTACGGCTCGCCGCTCTGACGCTGCTGCCCGGTGTGCTTCTCCTTGGCGACGGCGTACGCGCGTTCGATGACGGCGAGGTCGCCCTTGGGGTGGTTCGCCCGGACGGTGCGGGTCAGGTTGTCGAGATCGTTGACCCGTGGGGCGCGCGAGAAGATGCGGGGAACCAGTCGCCTCAGGCTCGATCCCTGCGACGACGTCTGCGGTTCCGCCATCCGCTCACCTCCGAATCACAACAGCTTACGCGTGCCCTGCGGGGTGCGGCCCCGCCGGGCGGGAACGGTCAGACCTCTACGGCGGCCTTCTCGCGGGATTCGCGGACCCGCGAGTCGCGCGCCGTGATCTGCGGCTCGTTCTCACGGAAGAGCGAGTACAGCGGCGCCGCGACGAACAGGGTCGAGTACGTCGCCACCAGGATGCCGACGAAGATCGACAGCGAGATGTCGGTGAGCGACTCGGCCCCGAGCCAGAAGGCGCCGATGAAGAGCACCGCTCCCACCGGCAGCGCCGCGACGACCGAGGTGTTGATGGAGCGCACCAGCGTCTGGTTGACCGCCAGGTTGACGGACTCGCCGAACAGCCGCGAGGAGTTCTCCCCGTCTTCCGTCGTGTTCTCGCGGATCTTGTCGAACACCACCGTGGTGTCGTACAGCGAGTAGGCGAGGATCGTCAGGAATCCGATCACCGCGGCCGGGGAGATCTCGAATCCTGCGAGGGCGTAGACGCCCACCGTGATGACGAGCACGTCGAGCAGGCCGAGGATGGCCGCGGCCGACATCTTCCAGGTGCGGAAGTAGATCGCGAGGATCAGGAAGGTGAGCGCGAGGAAGATCGCCAGACCCCACAACGACTGCTTGGTGACGTTCTCACCCCAGGCCGGGCCGATGAACGACGACGTGACCTCGGCCGGGTCGACCTTGTACGCCTCGGCGAGGGCATTGGCGACCTGCTGGGTCTCTGCGGAGCTCATCTGGTCGGTCTGCACTCGCACGTCGGTGCTGCTGACGATGGCGACCTTGGCAGCGGCGCCGGGGACCACCGAGCGGACCGCCTCCGCCGCGGTGTCCTGATCGGTGCTGTCCGGAGCCTGCACCGTGAACTGGGATCCGCCGGTGAACTCGATCGAGAACTGGATCGGGCGGATCAGCGGCACAAGAGCCGACCCCACCACGAGCGCGATCGCGATGATGAACCACAGACGACGCTTCGCGACGAACGGGAAGGAGGTCTTCCCGGTGTACAGGTTGTTGCCGAACTCGTTCATGGAAGCCATCACGCGTCCCCCTCACTTCCACTGTTCGTGGGTCTGTCGCCCGCGAGGGCCTGCGCGCGCTTGCGCTCGGCGATGGTCTGTCGGCGCTCTGCCTCGCCCCGGGCGCGAGAGTTCTTGGCGCCACGTCCCGCGGACGTGTCGACCGAGCGGAACTGGGCTCGTCCGCGATACACGGCGCCCAGCGCCTCGGGGTCGAGTCCGGACAGCTTGTGCCCGCCGCCGAAGAACCGGGTGCGCGCGAGCAGCTGCATCACCGGGTGCGTGAAGATGACGAAGATCAGGACGTCGATCACGGTCGTGAGCCCCAGCGTGAACGCGAAGCCCTTCACCGTGGAGTCGGCGAGGATATACAGCACCACGGCGGCGAGGACGTTGATCGACTTGGAGATGTAGATCGTGCGCTTGGCGCGTCCCCAGCCGTCCTCCACCGCCGAGGTGATCGACTTGCCGTCGCGCAGCTCGTCTCGGATGCGTTCGAAGTAGACGATGAACGAGTCGGCGGTGAATCCGATCGAAACGATCAGACCAGCGACCCCGGCCAGCGAGAGCCGGAAGCCGAGTCGCCACGCCAGGATGCTGATCACGATGTAGGTCAGCACCGCCATCACGGCGATCGAGGCGATGATCACGGAGCCGAGGGCGCGATAGACGATGAGCGAGTAGATCGCCACGAGTGCGAGTCCGATCAGACCCGCGATGAGGCCGACCTGCAGCTGCTGCGTGCCGAGCGTCGCAGACACCGTGTCATCGCTCTGCACGGCGAAGCTCAACGGCAGCGCACCGAACTTGAGCTGATCGGCGAGCGTCGTGGCCGTCTCCTGCGTGAAGCTGCCCGAGATGCTCGGACGACCGTCGAGGATCTGTCCGTTCATCGTCGGGGCCGAGATGACCGACCCGTCGAGCACGAATGCGAACCGGTCACGCGGCGTCTGGCCGTCGATGCGGTTCTGGTTCAGGCGCGTGCTGACCTTGCCGAATGCGTCGGCGCCGTCGGCGTTCATCGTCAGCTGCACGGTCCAGGCACCGGACTGCGGATCGCGGCCGGCGACCGCGTTGTCGATCGCGGTGCCGGTGAGTTCGGTCGGACCGAGGATGTACTTCTCCGCACCCGTGGGGTCGCAGGCGATGAGCGGCTGATCCTGCGGGCCCTTCGAGGCGTCGTTCCCCGGTGCGGCGCAGTCGTAGGCCAGGAACTCCGCCTGGAGCTTCGGGGTGATCCATGACACGTCGCTGCCGTCGGTCGGCGCCGGTGTGGGCGTGGCCGCGAGGTTCGGGTCGGGCGTCGGGTACGGCGTCTCCGTGCCGTCCTCGCCCACGAACGACGTGGCGGCTGCGCCCGTGTAGAGCACCGCGCGGAACTCCAGCTGCGCGCTGGACTGGATCCGGTCGCGTGTCTGCTGGTCGGCGACACCGGGGATCTGCACCACGATGTTGCGACCGCCCTCGGTCGTGATGTCGGCTTCCGCGACTCCCGACGCGTCGACGCGCTGGCGGATGATCGCCGCGGCCTGGTCGAGCTGCTCGCCCGACGGCGCGGCGCCGTCTTCGGTCTCGGCGCTCAGGACGATCTGGGTGCCGCCCTGCAGGTCGAGGGCGAGCTCAGGTGCCCACGAACTCGCCGGATCGCCGTTGGCGTCCTTCATGACATAGACGCCCAGCGCGTTGACGCCGAACAGGACTCCCGTCACCAGAAGAAGGCCCAGAAGGACCCGCCAGGCGTGACGGACCGGGGAAGAAGTGGCCACGTGTGATCAGCTTTCTTGGATGCCGGTCGAGGATGCCGGGCTGTCGATGTGGTGCGGCGGAACGGGGATTACTTGTCGTCGGCGTCGCGCTCGAGGCGACGACGGGTCTCCTCGGGGGTCTCGACCGCGGCTGCGCCATCGACGACAGGTGCGTCGAGGACGACGGCGGGAGCATCCATGTCGTCGACGACGACGACGTCGTCCTTCGGCTCGACGATGCGCAGGATCGCCTGGCTGTGCACCTCGATGACGGTGCCCGGTGCGATCTCGACGAGAGCGGGCGAGTCGAGGTCCTCGTGGTCGTACGCGACGATCGTGCCGTAGATGCCGCCCTGGAGTAGCACCTTCACGCCGGGGACGGTCTTGGTGGCCTTCTCCTCCTGCTCCGCCTTCATCTGCTTCTGGCGCTTGCGGCCGTTGACGAACATGAACACGACGAGGACGGCGAGAAGGCCGAACAGCAGGATTTCCATGGGCATGGCGGGGATGGGCCTTTCTCAGGTGCGCGCACCAGAGAGCGGGCGCGCAGATTATCGGGGAAGTCTCCAGCGATTATAGGTCATCCAGGCGAAGCGCCCCGTCCGGATGCGCCACGCCGAGATGCGCGTAGGCCTCCGGCATCGCCACACGGCCACGCGGCGTCCGGCCGAGGAACCCGATGCGCACCAGGTACGGCTCGACGACGCTCTCGACCGTCTCGCCCTCCTCGCCCACCGCCACGGCCAGGGTGCTGAGTCCGACGGGACCACCGCGGAAACGTCGCACGAGGGCCTCGAGAACCGCCCTGTCGAGCCGGTCGAGCCCGATCGGGTCGACGTCGTAGAGCTCGAGCGCCGCGCGGACGCCTTCGAGCGTCGCCGCTCCGCCGCCGTGCACGAGCGCGTAGTCGCGCACGCGTCGCAGCAGCCGGTTCGCGATGCGCGGTGTGCCGCGCGAGCGCCGCGCGATCTCCGAGAGGGAATCGTGCGGGAGGTCGACGCCGAGCATCAGAGCGGACCGGGCGATGACCTGCTCCAGTTCCGGCTCGTCGTAGAACTCGAGGTGGCCGGTGAAGCCGAAGCGATCGCGCAGCGGATTCGGCAGCAGCCCCGAACGGGTGGTCGCCCCGACGAGGGTGAAGGGAGAGAGATCCAGCGGAATGCTCGTCGCTCCGGCGCCCTTGCCCACCATGATGTCGATGCGGAAGTCCTCCATCGCGAGGTACAGCATCTCCTCGGCGGAGCGAGCCATGCGATGGATCTCATCGATGAAGAGCACCTCGCCCGGGACCAGGCTCGACAGCAGCGCCGCGAGGTCGCCCGCGTGCTGGATCGCCGGGCCGCTGGAGAGCCGCAGCGGCCGCTCGCTCTCATGCGCGACGATCATCGCGAGCGTCGTCTTGCCGAGCCCGGGAGGTCCCGCCAGAAGGATGTGATCGGGGGGCCTGTTCTGGATGCGGGCGGCGTCGAGCAGCAGCTGCAGCTGACCGCGCACCTTCTGCTGCCCGACGAACTCGCCGAGGCTGGTGGGGCGCAATGCGCCCTCGATCGCGAGCTCGGTGTCGTCGGAGGGCTCCGAGGCGTCGCGGGCGTCAGACACGGGCCGGCCCCAGCAGCGCCAGCGTGCGTCGCAGCAGCGGCGCCACGGAGTCGCGTTCGGCGTCGGTCGCCTCGGCGGCGGTCTGCGCTGCCGCCTCGGCGGCGACCCTCTCCGACCAGCCGAGTCCGACCAGCGCCGCGGTGACCTGGTCGACGACGTCGACAGGTCCGCTCGTGGTCTGCGTGGATGCCGCACCCACCGGGTGCACCTTTCCGGCGAGCTGCAGCACGATGAGCTTGGCCGTCTTGGGTCCGATCCCCGAGACGCGTCGGAAGGGCGCGTCATCCTCACCCGTCACGGCATCGGCGATCTGGTCGACGGTGAGGTGCGAGAGCACCCCGAGCGCGGACTTCGGCCCCACCCCGGTCACGCTGATCAGCAGACCGAAGATCTCCAGCTCGCTGCGATCGGCGAATCCGTAGAGCGAGAGCGCGTCCTCGCGCACGATGAGGCTGGTGTGCAGCAGCAGCTTCTCGCCCACCGTCGCTGTGTGGGCGACATCCGCGGGTACCGCGACGGAGAAGCCCACGCCGCCGACGTCGATGATGACCTGATCGGCGGTCGAGTGGAGGACGGCGCCGTGCAGCGAGGAGATCATCGCTCCAGCCTACGCACCGGGTCGTAGATATGTTCGAGCGACACGCTCCGCGTCCGCCCACGCCCGTTGGGCCGGGGTGAGCGCCCCCTGGCCCGGAGCCCCCGCGGCCCCGCGGCGCCAGGCGTGGCAGAGGGCGATGGCCAGGGCGTCCGCGGCATCCGCCGGCTGCGGTGGCGCGTCGAGGCGGAGGATCCGGGCGATCATCGCCTGCACCTGCCGCTTGTCGGCCGAGCCGTACCCGGTCACGGCGGCCTTGACCTCGCTCGGCGTGTGCGTCGCTGCAGGCAGGCCGGCCTCCGCCGCGAGCAGCAGCGCGACGCCGCTCGCCTGCGCGGTGCCCATCACGGTGTGGGTGTTCTGCTGCGCGAACACTCGCTCGACGGCGACGGCGTCAGGGCTGTGCGCGGCGAGCACGTCGCGGATGCCCGCGGCCACGATCGCGAGTCGCTCGCCGATCGGCAGATCCGGGTCCGAGCGGATGACCCCGACATGCACGAGTGTGCCGCGTCGCGCCCGATCGACATCCACGACGCCGACGCCGCACCGGGTCAGACCGGGGTCGATGCCGAGCACGCGGAGCGAGGAGGAGGTCACTCCCCCAGGCTATTCGTCGCCCCGCGTCCCGACGTCTCGGCGCGCCTAGGCGTCGTCGTTCTCGAGCTCGGACTGCACCTCGGCGGTGAGGTCGAAGTTGGTGAAGACGTTCTGCACGTCCTCGCTGTCCTCCAGCGCGTCGATGAGACGGAAGATCTTGCGCGCGGTGTCGGCATCGATCTCGACTTTGAGGTTCGGCACGAACTCGATGTCGGCCGACTCGTAGTCGATGCCCGCATCCTGCAGGGCGCTGCGGACCGCGACCAGGTCGGTGGCCTCGGTGACGATCTCGAAGCCCTCGGCGTGCGGCTCGATCTCCTCGGCGCCGGCCTCGAGGGCCGCCATCATCACGTCATCCTCGGTGGTCCCCTCGGAGCCGACCACGATGACGCCCTTGCGGCTGAAGTTGTACGCGACGCTGCCGGGGTCGGCGAGCGTGCCGCCGTTGCGGCTGAGTGCGGTGCGCACCTCGGCCGCTGCCCTGTTCTTGTTGTCGGTCAGACATTCGATCATCAGGGCGACGCCGTTGGGTCCGTAGCCCTCGTACATGATCGAGGTGTACTCGACGGCCTCGCCGCCGATGCCCGCTCCGCGCTTCACCGCGCGGTCGATGTTGTCCTTCGGGACGGACGTCTTCTTCGCCTTCTGCACGGCGTCGAACAGCGTCGGGTTCCCCTGCAGGTCCGCCCCGCCGAGCTTGGCGGCGACCTCGATGTTCTTGATGAGCTTGGCCCAGGACTTGGCGCGCCTGGAGTCGATGATGGCCTTCTTGTGCTTCGTGGTGGCCCACTTGGAATGCCCGGACATATGTCTCCGCTCGTCGTATCCGCCCAGAAGCTCGCACCCAGGGCATCGTCTATTCTAACGAACTGCGCGAGTGGCGCAGGATGGAGACATGCGCAGATCCCGACACATCACCCCAGCCGTCCGCTCCTCCGACGTCAGGGACGGCGAGCAGACACCGGCCGATGCCCTGCGGTACCTGATCCACCTGCCTGCGGACTACGACGCCGACCCGGGCCGACGCTGGCCGCTCGTGCTCTTCCTGCACGGATCCGGCGAACGCGGCTCGGAGCTCGATCTCGCCGCGATGCACGGCCCTCCGAAGCTGGCGGATGCCGGGCACGAGTTCCCTTTCGTGCTCGTCACGCCTCAGTGCCCCGAGCCGAGCCAGTGGATCGCGGAACTCTCGACGCTGTCCGGGCTGCTGGACGAGGTCGTGGCGGCACACCGGATCGATCCGGCGCGCATATCGGTGACAGGCCTCAGCATGGGTGGGTATGGGACCTGGAGCCTCGCGGTGCGGTATCCCGATCGATTCGCCGCGATCGCGCCGATCTGCGGGGGCATGTGGCTGCAGAGCGCCGCGCCGATCCGAGACGTGCCCGTCTGGACGTTCCACGGCGATGCCGACGATGTCGTGCCGATCTCCGCCACGGAGCAGATCGTGACGGAGCTCCGGTCGGTCGGCGCCGACGTGCGGTTCACGCGATATCCGGGCGTCGGCCACGATTCGTGGACCGAGACGTATGAGAACCCGGAGTTCTACGACTGGCTGGTGTCCCACCGCCGCACCCGCTGACGTCCGGGCGGGCGACTCAGCCCTCGGAGCCCCTCGTGCCGGAGCGTGCACGCGCGGCGGCCATCGCGGCGGTCGCGGGCAGCACGAGCGGAAGGTCTGCTTCCTCGTCCGGCATCCACTCGTCCCACCCGTCGTCCAAAGGCCAGGCGGTGCCGACGGAGAATCCCGATCCGGCGTGGTCCGCGAGCACACGCACCGCTTCGGCCTGCTCAGGCGAGAACCGGCCCTGTTCGATCGCGGCGTCGAGTTCGTCCGCGTCCTTGAGCCAGATGTCCTCCTCGCCGCGGTGCTCGGCGTCGATCCAGAGATCCAGCACGAGGTCGCGGGTGAACACGGCCGCCTCCTGGCCGGCGATGCGCCGGTGCGGAAGCTCGATGTTGACGTAGGCGCCGTCGGGTGTCCCGTCCTCGCGCCGGAAGAACCACACCGACCACGGCTTTCCGGTCGGTGCGACTCGCAGGATGCCCGGTCCTCTCCAGCTGCTCTCGACGGCGCGCCAGGGCACGAGGAAGCGCTCCGCGAGTGGAACCTCGCGCGGGTGCCGTCCGCCGGAGGGAACGGCGTCGAGGCGAGCCGAACCCGACGGCGTCCACGCCACGAGTCCGCGGTCGTCATCGCGCACGACCCGTGCCGTCTCGATCACCCGCCCGTATCGCCAGAGGATCTGCTGCCCGACGGCGAACCGCGGGGCCGAGGGACTGCTCGACGCGATCGACCGTTCGTACGCGGGATCCGCATGGGCGGCGGCCTGGTCCGGCGTGTCGAGCTCGGCGATGGCCTCGGCGAGCGGGCGACTCGCTGACGCGATCCGAGTCCAGTCCGCACCGCGTCTGCCCACGAGTTCCACTGTGCCCCCGCTCGCGCTGACTCCGGTCGCCCCCAGTTCCGTTCGCATCCCGCCACCGTACCCGTCGCATCCGCCGCCGACGCACACCCGCGCGGCGCCCCGGAGAACTCTGCCGGTGATGCGCTCGCGCGCGACGAGGCTCTGCCCTCGGACCGCGCGGCCCGGGCAGTCCATATCCGTCTGGCGCACGCTCTCTCGCGGGTGTAGTCCTGACCCATGGACCAGAGTGGCTTCGACGACAGAACACGTGCTCTCGACACCGCCCACCGCCGTGCGACCGAGTTCCTGGAGGACCTCGACGACCGACCGGTGTGGCCGCGTGCGAGCCTCGACGAGATGCTGGATGCCTTCGGCGGACCGCTTCCGGAAGACGGCACCGATCCGGCGCAGGTCATCGAGGAGATCGCGACCCGCGCCGACCCCGGTCTCGTCGCGATCCCGGGGGGACGGTTCTTCGGTTTCGTGATCGGCGGCACCCATCCCGCTGCCCTCGCCGCCGATTGGCTCGTCTCGACGTGGGACCAGAATTCCGGCTCCTCCGCGTTGGCACCTGCCACGGTCGCCATGGAGCGGATCGCAGGTCGGTGGATGCTGGACCTCTTCGGCCTGCCGGACTCGGCGAGCGTCGGATTCGTCACCGGTGGGCAGCTCGCCAACTTCACGTGTCTCGCATCCGCCCGTCAGTCGGTGCTGGCCAGGGCGGGGTGGGACGTGGCCGAACGTGGACTCCGCGAGGCACCGCCGCTGCGCGTCGTCGTCGGCGCGGATCGCCACAGCTCCATCGACCGCGCGGCGCGCTTTCTCGGGATCGGGCGGGCGGAGCTGATCGTGATCGACTCCGACGATCAGGGACGGATGCGGCCGGATGCGCTCGAGCAGCAGCTCCTCAGCGGCACGGGACCCCTGATCGTCTGCCTCCAGGCCGGTGAAGTGCACACCGGCGCCTTCGACGACTTCGAGGCGCTGATCCCGATCGCTCGGGCGCACGACGCCTGGGTGCACGTCGACGGAGCCTTCGGACTCTGGGCCGCCGCCTCGCCGGCGCTCCGATCGCTCACCGCCGGCATGGAGCACGCGGACTCGTGGGCGACCGACGCGCACAAGACCCTCAACGTGCCGTACGACTGCGGCATGGCGATCGTGCGCGACCCCACCGACTCGATCGCCGCGTTCCGCACCGGCGGCGACTACCTGATGTACACCGGTCTCGACCCGTGGGATGTGACGCCCGAGCTGTCCAGGCGTGCACGCGGCGTGCCGGCCTGGGCCGCGCTGAAGAGCCTCGGCCGTTCCGGCGTCGCGCAGCTGATGGATCGGCTGCACGCGAACGCCGCGGCGATGGCTCGAGGTCTGCGCTCCATCCCCGGGGTGCACGTCGTCAACGACGTCGACTACACCCAGGTCATGTTCCGTCTCGACGACGACGCCGCCACCCGCGCCCTCGGCCGCGCGATCCTCGACGAGGGAACCGCTGCGGTCACCGGCGCCGAATGGCGGGGTCGAGCGACGCAGCGCTGCTCGATGTCGTCGTGGGCGACGACCGACGCCGACATCGATCGCACCGTGTCCGCGATCCGAGCGCTGGTGCAGGGCGCTTAGGCGTGCGTCGCCGCCCGGGACCGGCGGAACGTCTCGGCGAGGCCGAGGAACCGCTGGTGCACGCGCGTCTCGCCGTCGACCTCGGGGTGGAAGCTCGTGCCGAGCAGGCTGCCCTGCTGCACGGCGACCACGGTGCCGTCCGGCAGCGCCGCCAAGACCTCGACGCCGTCGCCGACACGCTCGACCACCGGTGCGCGGATGAAGGTCGCGTGCACCGCCGGCTCACCGAGCGCAGGCACGACGAGGTCGGTCTCGAACGACTCCGCCTGACGTCCGAACGCGTTCCGACGGACATCGATGTCCATGCCCCCGAACGACTCCTGGCCGTCGATGCCGTCGAGCACGGTGTCCGCGAGCAGGATCAGCCCCGCGCAGGTGCCGAGCATCGGCATCCCGGACCCGATAGCCGCGCGGATCGGCTGCTGCATGCCGAACAGCCGCGAGAGCTTGTCGATCACACTCGACTCGCCGCCGGGTATCACCAGACCGGCGACGATTCCGAGCTCCTCCGGTCGGCGCACGAGCACGACCTCGGCGCCGAGCCCCTCGAGCAGAGCGGCATGCTCGCGCACGTCGCCCTGCAGCGCGAGGACGCCGACCCGGGGGTTACCAGCCACGCTCGGACAGGCGGTGCGGCGCAGGCAGATCGCTCACGTTGATGCCGACCATGGCCTCGCCGAGTCCGCGCGACACCTCTGCGATCACCTTCGCGTCGTCGAAGAACGTGGTCGCCCTGACGATCGCCTTCGCACGCTCGGCCGGGTTGCCCGACTTGAAGATGCCGGACCCCACGAACACGCCGTCGGCGCCGAGCTGCATCATCATCGCGGCATCCGCCGGCGTGGCGACGCCGCCGGCCACGAACAGCACGACCGGGAGCGCACCCGTCTCCGCGATCTCGACGACCAGCTCATAGGGTGCCTGCAGCTCCTTCGCTGCGACGAACAGCTCGTCCTTCGTCATGGAACGCAGCACGTTGATCTCGGAACGGATCTTGCGGATGTGCTTGGTCGCCTCCGAGACGTCTCCCGTGCCGGCCTCTCCCTTGGAGCGGATCATGGCCGCGCCCTCGTTGATGCGGCGGAGCGCCTCGCCGAGGTTGGTCGCACCGCACACGAACGGCACGGTGAAGCCGAACTTGTCGATGTGGTTCACGTAGTCGGCCGGCGAGAGGACCTCGGACTCGTCGATGTAGTCGACACCGAGCTCCTGCAGCACCTGCGCCTCGACGAAGTGGCCGATGCGGGCCTTCGCCATCACCGGGATCGAGACCGCGTCGATGATGCTGTCGATCATGTCGGGGTCGCTCATGCGCGAGACGCCGCCCTGCGCGCGGATGTCGGCGGGCACCCGCTCGAGTGCCATCACGGCCACCGCCCCGGCGTCCTCCGCGATCTTCGCCTGGTCAGCGGTGACGACGTCCATGATCACGCCGCCCTTGAGCATCTCGGCGAGACCGCGCTTGACGCGCGACGATCCGGTGGTGGTCTGTTCGGTCATGGGGACTCCTGTCGGGGACGCACGACGTGCAGGGTGTGCAGATTCTCGGATGTGTCGAACGATGTCTCGTTTGATCTAGGCCAAACAGTAGCACTGTCGGTAACGACCTAGAATCGGAGACGAGGAGCAATGAGCGACCAGATCATCGGAACGACCGCAGCGGACATCGCCGACAGCGTGCGCGACCTGCGCGACCGCGGCGTGCTCGTCGCGGGCAGCCCGCTGCCGCCCGTGCGGGAGCTCGCCACCTCGCTCGGCGTGAACCGCAATACGGCGGTCGCCGCATACCGCCAGCTGGCGCAGGCCGGGATCGTGCTCTCCCGCGGGCGCGCAGGTACGGTCATCACCGGTCATGAGTCGGTCGCGCAGGAGGGGTACGCCTCCGACACCGTGCTGCGGGACGTGGGCACCGGCAATCCGGATCCGCGTCTGATCCCCGATCCGTCCCAGGCTCTCGCCACCGTCGCCGGGCGCCCCGTGCTCTACGGCGAACCCGTGATCGACCGGGGTCTCGACGAGTGGGCGCGCGAGTGGATCGCCCAGGATCTCGACCCGCTCGACTTCCGCATCACCGTCACGAGCGGCGCCGTCGACGCCGTCGAGCGCCTGCTCGCACAGGCGCTCATGCGCGACGACGCGGTGGCCCTCGAGGACCCGTGCTTCCTCGCCAGCATCCACACCGTCCGCCTCGGCGGCTATCGGGCCGTCCCCGTGCCGGTCGACGAGGAGGGCATGACGGTCGAGGGACTGCGTGCCGCGCTCGACGCCGGCATCCGGGCGGTCATCTGCACGCCGCGCGCGCAGAACCCCACCGGCGCGAGCCTCACTCCCGCCCGCGCAGCCGCCCTGCGCGCCGTGCTCGCCGACCACCCGTACGTGCTGATCATCGAGGACGACCACTTCTCCCTGCTCGCGCAGCGCCCCTACGAGACCCTGATCGGCCCCCGCCACCGTCGCTTCGCACTCGTGCGCTCCGTGTCGAAGTTCCTCGGTCCCGACATGTGCCTCGCCATCGCGGCGACCGATGCGACCACGCACGAGCGCCTCGCGATGCGACTCAGCCCGGGAACCACGTGGGTGAGCCATCTGCTCCAGCGACTGACGCTCACGCAGCTGACGGACGAGTCCGTCGTCGCGAGGATCGGTGCGGCCCGTGAGCACTACGCCTCGCAGAACGCCGCGTTCGCCGCGCGGCTCGACGAGCACGGCCTCGCCTGCGCGCCCACCGAAGGCCTGAGCCTGTGGCTCGAGCTGCCGAAGCCGGCGCGTCTGGTCGCCGAGCGGCTCATGCGTCGTGGCTGGCTGGCCCGCACGGGCGACGACTTCGCCCTCGACGAGCGCGCCGACCCCTCGCACCACCTGCGCCTGACGGTGCATGACCTGTCCGACGACGATGCGGCCACCCTGGTCGCCGACCTCGTCGCGGCCACCCGATGACCCCCCGCGGCGGGACTCCTCCCGCCCTGAACGAAAGGATCGGGGAATGAAGGTCCTCTCCATCCAGTCAGCCGTCGCATACGGCCACGTCGGCAACTCCGCCGCGGTCTTCCCGCTGCAGCGCATCGGCGTCGAGGTGCTGCCGGTCTACACGGTCACCTTCTCCAACCACACCGGCTACGGCGCCTGGCGCGGGCCGCTGATCGCCCCCGACGACGTGCGGGAGGTCATCACCGGGATCGAGGAACGCGGCGTCTTCGGAGAGATCGACGCGGTGCTCAGTGGCTACCAGGGCGGCGAGGGCATCGGCGACGTCATCATCGACGCGGTCGCCAGGGTCAAGGCGGCCAACCCCGACGCCGTGTACGCCTGCGATCCGGTGATGGGGAACGCGAAGTCCGGATGCTTCGTCGCGCCGGCGATCCCGATCCTGCTGCGCGAGAAGGTCGTGCCGGTCGCCGACATCATCACCCCGAACCAGTTCGAGCTGGGCTTTCTCACCGGCACCGAGCCCGACACGCTCGAGTCGACGCTCGCCTCGGTCGACCTGGCCATGGCCATGGGACCGCGCACGGTCCTCGTCACGAGCGTCGAGCGACCGGACCGCGAGGAGGACACGATCGAGATGCTCGTGGCGGACTCGGCCGGAGCCTGGATCGTGCAGACGCCCCGGCTGCCGATGAAAGCGAACGGTTCGGGAGATGTGACCGCCGCGCTCTTCACCGCGCACTATGTCGAGACCGGCGACGCGAAGACGGCGCTCGAGCGCACGGCTTCGAGTGTCTTCGACCTGCTCGCCGCGACCCTCGAGTCCGGTGCGCGCGAGCTGCGGCTCGTCGAGGCGCAGGAGTTCTACGCGAACCCGCGGATGCAGTTCAGCGCACGACAGGTGCGCTGAACGGCGTCATGGCGTGGGCCACGCGTTCGCGACGGACACCTGCTCGTTGAGCGAGCGGAGCGAGACGAAACGCAAGCACCCGCTCGTTGAGCGAGCGGAGCGAGACGAAACGCGTCCGACACTCAGCGACCGGAGGCCGGCCACGCGTTCGCGACGGCCTCACGCACCTCGCCCGACGACCTACGGGCGAGCACCCGCTCGTTGAGCGAGCGRAGCGAGACGAAACGCGGCGGTCGATCCTCAGCGACCGGAGGCCGGCCACGCGTTCGCGACGGCCTCACGCACCTCGCCGAGCAGCTGCGGCAGCGCCTTCGTCTTCGCGATGATCGGGAAGAAGTTGGCGTCCGACGTCCACCGCGGCACGATGTGCTGGTGCAGGTGACCGTCGACGCCCGCACCCGCGACAGCACCCTGGTTCATACCGAGGTTGAAGCCGTCGCAGCGTGACACCTCGCGCAGCACGCGCATGCCCGTCTGGGTCAGCGCCCCGATCTCGGCGACCTCCTCGGGCGTCGCCTGGTCGTAGGTGCCGATGTGCCGGTAGGGGCACACGAGCAGGTGACCGGAGTTGTACGGGAACAGGTTGAGCAGCACGTACGCCGTCTCGCCCCTGGCGACGATCAGCCGCTCGGCATCCGGATGCTTCGGCGCCTCGCAGAACGGGCATTCCTCGCGCAGCGGCTCGGGGCCCGCCTGGATGTAGGCCATCCGGTGAGGCGTCCACAGTCGCTGGAACTCGTCGGGGACGCCGGCGAACTCTCCGGCGTCCTCCCACGGCCCCGAGGCTGTGGTCACGCCAGGTCCCCTGCTGTCTGCACGAGCGTGTGCGCGTCGATCGCGGCACGGATGCGGGCGACGGCGTCGGCGATCGGCACGCCGTTCTCCTGTGTGCCGTCGCGGTAGCGGAACGAGACGGTGCCCGCATCGCGGTCCTTCTCCCCCGCGATCAGCAGCAGCGGCACCTTGCCGGTGGTGTGCGTGCGGATCTTCTTCTGCATCCGGTCGTCCGACGCGTCGAGCTCGGCACGGACGCCCTGAGTGCGCAGCGTGTCGACGATCTCTCCGAGGTAGTCGGCGAACTCGTCGGCGACGGGAATGCCCACGACCTGCACCGGAGACAGCCAGACCGGGAAGTCGCCGGCGTAGTGCTCGAGGAGGATCGCGAAGAAGCGCTCGATCGAGCCGAACAGCGCGCGGTGGATCATGATGGGACGCTTCTTCTGGCCGTCCTTGTCCATGTACTCGAGTTCGAAGCGCTCCGGCAGGTTCGGGTCGACCTGGACGGTCGAGAGCTGCCAGGTGCGGCCGATCGCATCGCGCGTCTTGAGGTCGATCTTCGGGCCGTAGAACGCGGCCTCGCCGGGCACCTCGGTGAGCTTCAGGCCTGAGGCCACGGCGACACGACGCAGAGCATCGGTCGACGAATCCCAGAACTCGTCGGAGCCGATCCACTTCGACTTCTCGTCATCCTTCATCGACAGCTCGAGCTCGAAGTCGGTGAGACCGAAATCGCGCAGCATCGAGAGGATGAACTCCAGGACCTTCGCGACCTCGCCCTCGAGCTGATCCGGCGTGACGAAGAGATGCGAGTCGTCCTGAGTGAAGCCGCGGACGCGCGTGAGCCCGTGCAGCGCGCCGGACAGCTCGTTGCGGTAGACGGTGCCGTTCTCGGCGAACCGCAGCGGCAGGTCGCGGTAGCTGCGCGCACGCTCCTTGTAGATCAGGATGTGCATCGGGCAGTTCATCGGCTTCAGGTAGTAGTCCTGACCCTGCTTGGTGATGTTGCCCTCGTCGTCGCGCTCCTCGTCCATCACGATCGGCGGGTACATGCCCTCCTTGTACGTGACGAGGTGGTTCGACGTGAGGAAGAGGTCTTCCTTCGAGATGTGCGGCGTGTAGACGTAGGTGTACCCGCCCTCGATGTGGCGCTTTCGCGCATGCTGCTCCATCTCGCCGCGCACGACACCGCCACGGGGGTGCCAGACCGAGAGCCCCGAGCCGATCTCTTCGGGGAACGAGAACAGGTCGAGTTCCTTGCCGAGGCGACGGTGGTCGCGCTTGGCGGCCTCCTCGAGACGGTGCTGGTACTCGCGCAGCTCGTCCTTCGACGGCCATGCCGTGCCGTAGATGCGCTGCAGCTGCGGGTTCTTCTCACTGCCTCGCCAGTAGGCGGCGGCGATGCGGGTCAGGTCCCAGCCGTTGCCGATCATGCGCGTGTTGGGCAGGTGCGGCCCGCGGCACAGGTCCTTCCAGACCACCTCGCCGTCGCGGGTGGTGTTGTCGTAGATCGTCAGCTCGCCCTCGCCGACCTCGACGGATGCGCCCTCGACCTTTCCCACGGTCCCTGAGCCTGCCGAAGGGCCCTTGAGACCGATGAGCTCGAGCTTGAACGGCTCGTCCGCGAGCTCCACCCGCGCCTCGTCGTCGGTGACGACGCGACGCACGAAGCGCTGTCCCTCGCGGACGATGCGCTGCATCTCCTTCGTGATGGCCTTGATGTCCTCAGGCGTGAACGGGGTCTCGACGCCGAAGTCGTAGTAGAAGCCGTCGGTGATGGGCGGGCCGATGCCCAGATTCGCCTGAGGGTTGATCCGCTGCACCGCCTGGGCGAGCACGTGCGCGGCCGAGTGACGGAGGATGTTGAGTCCGTCGGGGCTGTCGATCGTGACCGGTTCGACCTCGTCGGCATCCGTCACTGTCGCGGCGAGGTCCTTGAGGGTTCCGTTGACGCGCATCGCGACGACTGAACGGTCAGAGAACAGGGCGAAGCCGTCTTTCGGCTGAGCATTTTCAGGCACTGCACACTCCATCTGGGTCTGGATCTAGGCTACTCGCATGCCCGGGGGCCGCTGACCGCTACGACGCCGTCTCGGTCGCGGTGTTCGCGGCTGTCGGCGCGAGGATGATGATGGCCGCACCCACCAGGGCGATCGCCGAGCCGACCCAGTCCCAGACGGTGGGCTTGAAGCCGTCGACGATGATGCCCCAGGCGAGCGATCCCGCGATGAACACACCGCCGTACGAGGCGAGCACGCGCCCGAAGTTCGCATCGGGCTGCAGGGCCGCGATGAAGCCGTACGCGCCGAGCGCCATGACCCCGAGCACCGCGAACACCCACCCCCTGTTCTCTTTGATCGCCTGCCAGATCAGCCAGGCTCCGCCGATCTCGGCGACGGCGGCGAGCACGAAGAGGATGCTGATGCGCAGGACGGTCATGGATCCCAGTGTGGCGCAGACCCGCGAGCCGAGGATCACTCCCCGGCGGTCACGAGCCCTGACTCGTAGGCGAGGATCACGAGCTGTGCCCTGTCGCTCGCGGCGACCTTCGTCATGATCCGGTTCACATGGGTCTTCGCGGTGTGCGGCGAGATCGTCAGGCGGGCGGCGATGTCCTGATTCGTGAGCCCCTCGGCGACGAGCTCGAGAACCTCGCGCTCCCGTGGCGTCAGCGGCGCCAGCGCGGCCTCCCACCGCTCCGAACGCAGCGCGCCGCCGCGACCTACCGCACGCGCGATCAGTGCTCGCGTCGCGGATGACGAGAGCAGTGCCTCGCCCTGGTGCACGGTGCGCACGGCGCGGACGATCTCGTCGGGTTCGGCCCCCTTGCCGATGAATCCGCTCGCGCCCGCACGCAGCGCCGCGACGACGTTCTCGTCGTCCTCGAACGTCGTCAGCACGAGCACTCGGGGCCGGTGCGACGCGTCCGTGTCCGCACGGATCAGAGCCGTGGCGGCGATCCCGTCGAGCTCCGGCATCCTGATGTCCATCAGCACGACATCGGGCGCGGTCTCGATGGCCGCGCGCACCGCTGCACGTCCATCCGACGCCTCCCCGACGACGAGAAGACCGCCGTCGACGAGGATGTCACGCACTGCCAGCCGCACGAGAGGCTGGTCGTCGACGACGAGCACCGAGATCGTCACGAGGTCGGGGCCGTCTCGGTCGGGATCCACGCCTCGAGCGAGAAGACCCCGCCGTCGCTGCCGACGTGCATGGCGCCTCCGACCGCCGTGAGGCGCTCCTGCAGACCGCGAAGCCCGTGTCCTGCCCGGAGAGGACTCGAGGCGTCGTCCGCAGCCGGGTTCACGATCGTCAGATGCACCGCTGCGCCCTCGGCACGCAGGGCGACGGTCGCCGTGCCGCCGCGACCGTGCTTGTGCGCGTTGGTGAGAGCCTCGTGGAGCACCAGGTACGCGACATGATCGCCGGCCGGCGACAGATCGAATCCGCGGTGAGGATCCCGCAGGTCGATGCGAAGTCCCGCCGCGCGGAATCCGGAGAGCAGCGTCTCCAGGTCTCCCAGCCCGCTCTGCGGACGGAGCTCGCCCTCATCGTCGTCCGGCTCGGCGCGCAGCAGGGTCATGAGTCCCCCGATGTCGGCGAGGACCGTCCGTGAGGCGTCGCGCACCGTCGCCAGAGCCTCCTGTGCACGCTCGGGCCGTGTCTCGAGAGACGTGGAGGCGACGCCTGCGTTCAGGCTGATCACCGCGATCTGATGTGCGACCACGTCGTGCAGGTCGCGGGCGATCCGCACCCTGTCTTCGGCGACCCGTCTGCGCGCCTCGTCGTCGCGGCTCCGCTCGGCCCGCTCTGCGCGTTCGATCATCGCCGCGACGAACTCCCGCCGCGACCGGGCCGTGTCCCCCAGGGCGCCACCCAGGACGATGATCAGGATGAACTGCAGCGCCGTCGCATCGAGGAGATCACCGCCGAGCGCCCAGGCGTCGGCGAGGAACGCGACCGCGACCGATATGCCGAGGGAGAGCAGCCCGATGCGTCGCCCGAGGCGATCGACCACCGCGAAGCAGGCGATCGCGACGGCGAGGAGCGCGCTGGGAGAGATCGACCCTGACGCGGCGACGGCGACGACGCACGCCAGGCTGACGACCAGAGCGGTGATCGGCCACCTGCCCCGGAAAGGCATGATCAGGGCCGGTGCGAGGGCAGGGATCCGCAGCATCCCCTCGGCCCGGAAGGTCTCGTCGGGGAACGGCAGCACGGCGAAGAACACGATCAGCGCGACGGCGAGGAGATCGGTCATCCGAAACCCGTCACGGCGGGCACGGGTGGTCGGCATACATCCAGTATTTCGTGTGTGCGCCCGCCCCGGATCCGCCCGACGGATGACTTCCGCGTACTGCGAACGCGGTACCGAGGTGTGCACGGCGGGCTGACGCGCCGGTGGAACTCCTGCTCCAGGCTGGAGGACAGTCGCGCACCGCCCCTTCGACCCCGTGCGCGCCGGGAAGGCCATCGTGCGCACGTCTCTCAGAAGAGCCCTCATCGTCGCCGGGGCCGTCGGCACCCTGCTGGCGGTCGGACTGACGACCACCACCGTGGTGAACGCCGTGTCGACCGAGACGGAGAAGGACCGGATAGAGACATACGGTCGGACCGTGAGCGTCGACGGACGGTCGATGAACGTGGTCGTCAGCGGCGAGGGCGATCAGGACCTCGTCCTGCTCCCCGGCTTCGGCACCGCCTCGCCGGCCCTCGACTTCGAGCCTCTGGTCGCAGAACTCGCGCAGGACCACCGCGTCATCGTCGTGGAGCCGTTCGGCTACGGCCTGAGCGACGGCACCGAACGCGCGAGGACGACCGACAACATCGTGAACGAGATCCACGAGGCGCTGCAGGTGCTCGAGGTCGACCGCTACGTGGTGATGGGGCACTCGATCGCGGGCCTGTATGCGATCGAATATGCGAACCGGTACGCCGACGAGGTGACGGCATTCGTCGGGATCGACAGCAGCGTGCCGGGCCAGCCGAACATGGACACGGTCTTCCCCACCGGTCTGCTGGCCGCGGCCAAGAACCTCGGCCTGATCCGTCTGGTCGCGCACGCGTCCGGCGACGGTCTCGACGGGCTCGACTACGACGACGACGCGCGCGAACAGATGTCGCTGCTCAGCAACCGGAACTCGCTCACCCCCACCTACCTCGACGAGATGAACCGCATCAGGACCAACTTCGCGGATGCCGCGGGCACCGGCTTTCCCGTCGCGCTCCCCGTCCTGCTGTTCGTGGTCGCCGACAATGCCGGCAATCCGGACTGGATCGACCTCCACGAGAGCCAGGCAGCGGAGGTCGACGACGGAACAGTGATCCCCCTCGACGGCGAGCACTATCTTCATCACACGCACGCCCCCGAGATCGCCGACGATTTCCGTCTGTGGGAGGCCGATCGTCGGCTCCTCGTCGACTGACCCGCTGCGACGCGCCCCGGCGAACAGCGAGCCCTCGGACGCGCCGGGGTAGCGTGAGCGGATGATCAGAGCACTGGCGCGTTGGATCCTCGCACTCGCCCTGGGGGCGATCGGCATCGTCCATTTCGTGAGCACCCGAGGTTTCCGGGTCGTCGTCCCGGACTGGGCCACGAAGGCCACCCGCCTCGACAAGGACGCTATCGTGATCGCCTCCGGCGCCGCCGAGGTGGCCCTCGCGGTCGGGCTCCTCGCGCTGCCGAAGGAGAGACGACGCATCGGCGTCGCGACGGCCGCGTTCTTCGTCGCCGTCCTGCCCGGGAACGTGCACCAGTGGCGCACCCACCGTTCGACCCCCGGTCTCGATACCGAGGCGCGACGCTTCGGCCGACTGTTCTTCCAGCCGCTGCTGGTGCTCTGGGCACTGTGGGCGACTGCTCCCGATCCTGTTCCTGCTGTTCGCCCGTGGCGTCGTAGTCGCTGAGGCGCGCGGCACGCAACCCCTGCCCGCCGATTCCGTCGCGCGGGCGAGAATGGAGCCATGTCCTCCCCCTCGATCGTGTGGCTCCGTGACGACCTCCGCCTCGCCGACAACCCGGCGCTGCGCGCAGCCATCGACCGTGACGAGCCGATCGTCGTGCTCTACGTCCTCGACGAGGAGTCGCCCGGGATCCGGCCGTTCGGCGGCGCTGCGCGCTGGTGGCTGCACCATTCGCTCGCCTCGCTGAGCGGTCGCCTGCAAGACCTCGGGGCGACGTTGACGCTGCGGCGTGGGCCCGCCGAGCGCGTCGTCCGCGAGGCCGTGGCGGACACCGAGGCGAGCGCGGTGTTCTGGAACCGCCGGTACGGCGGAGCCGAGCGCGACATCGACGCTGCCCTGAAGGCCTCGCTCCGTGATGACGGGCTCGAGGTCGCCTCCTTCGCCGGTTCCCTGCTGCACGAACCCTGGACGGTGAAGACCGGGGGTGGGACCCACTTCTCGGTGTTCACTCCCTTCTGGCGAGCCTGCCTCGCCCTCCCCACACCCCGCGCACCGCTCGCCGCGCCGCGAAGCCTCGACGGGGTGTCGCCACCGCCGACCTCCGACGACCTCGACGACTGGGATCTCCTGCCGACCCGACCGGACTGGGCGGGCGGTCTGCGCGACACGTGGGAGCCCGGCGAGCCCGCCGCACGGGCCCGGCTGACGTCGTTCCTCAGCGACGACATCGGCACGTACGATCGCGCGAGGGACGAGCCGTCCGCCGGTGCCACCTCACTGCTCTCACCACGACTGCGCTGGGGCGAGCTGAGCCCGTTCACCGTCTGGCACGACGCCGTCGACGCTCACGGCGCCGCAGGATTCCTCTCGGAGCTGGGCTGGCGGGAGTTCGCGTGGCACACCGTGTTCCACTCCCCCGATCTGGCCACCGTGAACCTCCGCCGCCAGTTCGACGCGTTCCCCTGGCCGCCCCTCGACCCTGCTCAGCTCGCCGCGTGGCAGCGCGGCGACACCGGCATCCCGCTGGTCGATGCGGGCATGCGCGAACTGTGGCACAGCGGCTTCATGCACAACCGCGTGCGCATGGTCACCGCGTCATTCCTCGTCAAGAACCTCCTGATCGACTGGCGGCGCGGTGAGGAGTGGTTCTGGGACACCCTCGTCGATGCCGACGGCGCGAGCAACCCGTTCAACTGGCAATGGGTCGCAGGGTCCGGGGCCGATGCGGCGCCGTACTTCCGGGTGTTCAACCCCGAGCTCCAGGCCAAGAAGTTCGATCCGCAGGGGCTGTACATCTCGGAGTGGGCAGCGGATGCACCGACCGAGCCGATCGTCGATCTCGCGGCGACGCGCAAGGCGGCGCTCGCCGCCTACGACGTTGTCAAGCGCTCCTCGCCTGCGCCGAGCTGAGACGGGTCCACCCACAGGTCTCCCGGCGCTCGCGCGGGGCGAGCAGCACGATACGGTCGGTCCATGGACTTCCCCGCGCATTTCGCCCTGTCATCTGTCCTCGGTATCGCGATCTGGCTGATCTTTCTGCTCGTCGGATTGCTGCTCGCGTACCTGGTGATCCGCTTCGGTGTCTTCCACGGCCTGAGGGCGCACACACGGTGGATCGACGAGGGCAAAGACCGACGTCGAGACACGCACGAGCCCTACAACTCCTGAGCCGGGATCCGGAGCGTCGTCACCGCGCGGCGCGACTCAGCGCTCGCACATGATGCCGTCTCGATCGGCATCTCGCGCGATCGACTGGCGGTTGTACATCGAGGTCGATTCGTAGGGGTTGCCGACGAGAGGCTTCGCGACCCCGGACTTCTTGTCCGTGGTGACTCCGTTCTTGCGGATGCCGTCAGGGTAGTCCGCGTTGAGCGCGGCGCAGTTCCCGTAGACCTTTCCCGTCACAGGCACGGTCGCAACGCTCGCCTTCGTCACCGAGGCGTATCCCGACCGGGTACCCATCACTCTGACCGATAGCGTGGCGTACGCATCGGTCGGACGCACGGGATACGCAGCAGCTGTCCCACCCGGGACCGCGCTGCCGTTGCGGTACCACTGATAGGTGAATGTGGTGCCAGGGGTCCAGCTGCCGGGCGTGACCTTCAGCGTGTTGCCCACGGCTGCGGTGCCGCTGATGGTCGGTGTGGCGGCGACGAGAACTCTGGGGGTCTTCACCGATTCCTTGGACACGGTCGTGTGACCGGTGAGCGTGCCTGTCACTTTCACCGAGATCTGAGCGCCGGACTGGGATGCCGTCAGCGTGAAGGACTTCGCGGTGGCACCCGAGATCGCAGCGGAACCGGCGTACCACTGGTACGTGAATCCGGTTCCGGCGGTCCAGGCACCGGGTGCGGCCGTCAGCGTGCCGCCCACGACCGCGGTGCCGCTGATCGTCGGAGTGGCGGCGAGCAGGACCTTGAGGGTTTTGGTCGAGACCCTGGCCACGGTGGTGTGACCGGCGAGCGTGCCTGTCACCTTCACCGAGATCTGCGCACCGGACTGCGCGGGCGTCGGCATGTAGGTCTTCGCGGTGGCGCCGGAGATCGCAGCGGAACCGGCGTACCACTGGTACGTGAATCCGGTTCCGGCGGTCCAGGCACCGGGTGCGGCCGTCAGCGTGCCGCCCACGACCGCGGCGCCGCTGATCGTCGGAGTGGCGACGAGGGCCAGCTTCGTCGTCCTGCCCGAGGCCATGGCGGCGGTCGGGTACCCGGTGACAGCACCGGTGACCTTCACCGAGATCTGCTTCCCCGAGAGAGTGGAGAGCGGCACGAATGTGGAGGCCCGCGCCCCGCTGATCAGCGTGCCGTCGGCGTACCACTGGTAGGTGAAGGTCGTACCTGTGGTCCAGGTGCCCGGCGACGCCGTGAGCGTGTAGCCCACCGCAGCGGTGCCACTGATCGTCGGTATTCCGGCACGCGCCAGCTTCACGGTCTTCGCCGAGGTCGCACTGACAGTCGGGTAGCCGCCGAGCGTTCCGGTGACCTTCACCGAGATCTGCGTGTCGGCCTGAGCGGGCGTGGGGATGAACGTCGACGCCGTGGCATTGCCGATCGCGACGTTGCCGGCGAACCACTGGTAGCTGAAGGCGGTGCCCGCGGTCCATGTCCCCGGATTCGCCGTCAGCGTCGATCCCGTTGCAGCGGTGCCCGAGATGGACGGGGAGCCGGAGAGCAGCACCTTCTCGGTCGGCCGCGATGTCCCGCCGTTCGACACATGTCCGGCAATCGCCCCGGTCACCGAGACCGAGATCGCCGTGCTCGCCTGCACAGTCGTGAGCTTGTACGTCGCAGCGGTCGCACCGGCGATGATGACGTCGTCGGCGTACCACTGATAGGTCGAGGTCGTGCCGGACGTCCACCATTGGGTGGTCGCGGTGAGGGTGCTTCCGACCACCGGGGTTCCCGTGATCCGCGGGCGCTCTCCCTGGACGCGAGGAGTGAGCGTGAAGTCGATGCCGCTCACGGCTTCATCTGCGCCCACGTGCACGGGTGTGGCGCCGGCGAGGTCGAGGGAGTTCTGATAGAACTCCTCCACCCAGGGTGCGCCGGGCAGCTCATCGGGCCCACCGCAGTCGCATCCGTAACGGAACTGCACGGTGTACTCGCCGGCCGGGAGGTCGGTGATGGTGTAGCTGCCATCGGTGATCACCGACCATCGAGAGCCGACGCCCTGCGCCCACGGATCTCCTCCGGCACCGACGGGGATCGCGAAGATCCATCCGAAGTTCCCGCTGTCGATGCGCGCACCGGAGTCCGACGTGACCGTGCCCGAGATGGTCGCACCCGATGCCAGCGCCTCAGCCTCGATGCCCCGACTCTCGCCGGATGCGGCCATCGCCGGCGGAGCCCACAGGCCGCCGACCACAGCGATCGCGGCGATGACGGCTGTTGCGCTCGCGCGCGAAAAGAGAGTGTGCATGCGTCCCCAGATTTCAGCGAGCGAAGTGTCGCCGCTGCCTCTGAGCTGCCGCCGATACCTCGTCCGAGTTCCCTTGTGACAGATATAGCAGACATGACGGGCACCGTCACTCATGCTCACGATCCGGGCATAGACGCACGGTCGCCGGAACGAGGCGGTACGGTGCCACCACGGTCCGTAGATACGAAAAAACCCCCGGAAAACCGGGGGTTTCGTTGTGCGCGATACTGGGATCGAACCAGTGACCTCTTCCGTGTCAGGGAAGCGCGCTACCGCTGCGCCAATCGCGCCCATGTGGGCTATTCAGTTTGTGAGAGGTGGCGACGGGATTCGAACCCGTGTAAACGGCTTTGCAGGCCGGTGCCTAGCCGCTCGGCCACGCCACCGTGTGGATTGACCCCACGTGCGGAAGGCCCTCCGAAGAAGGCCCCTGCACTTGAGCGGATGACGAGACTCGAACTCGCGACCCCAACCTTGGCAAGGTTGTGCGCTACCAACTGCGCTACATCCGCGTTGTTCCCGGTTGTTGTCCCGGGCACTTATGAAACATTAGCCGATGATCGACCACTGTCAAAACCGGGAGCGAATCTCGCGCGTGTCCGCTGCGGTGGTGCGCGACGGCTCCGAGCGTCCGGTAGTATCGGTTGACGTACCCCTCGGGTATGGGCGATTGGCGCAGTTGGTAGCGCGCTTCCTTCACACGGAAGAGGTCATCGGTTCGAGTCCGGTATCGCCCACAGACAGGCCCCGCACATCCCACGATGTGCGGGGCTTTTTCCGTCGGTCGGGGGTCTCCCTCCGGGCTTGTTAGCCTGGCCGGGTGACCACACTGCTCGACGACTTCCTCTCCGGCGATCGCAGCCGGGTGATCCACGCCCTCTGGCAGACGATCGGTTCCCGGGACCCCGGAGAACTCGATCCCCTGGTCGCTGCCCTGCCCAGGATCAGACGAAAGGCGGGCGCGCTCGATCTGGGCGGCATGATCTACTCCAACAACGGGCATCTGGAGCATGCACTCACGAAGATCGAGCAGTATCGCGACGGGAAGTGCTGGTGCGCCGCGTACCCGGGCATCCTCACGAACGATCCGCGCAAGGAGGAGGCCGCCGGCCACATCGTGATCCGGTCGACGAGCGAACCGGGCTGGTCGATGACCTACCTCTGCGAGTGCACGGTCTGCGGGCAGGAGTTCGACGTCGAGCAGGGCGACCACCACTTCACCTGGTGGAACTGGGTGCCCCGCGGGCGCAAGCGGCGCCGCGGCGAGGTCTGACGTCGGCGGCCGCGGGTAGAGTCCCGACGGTGTCGCCCCTCCAGCTCCCGAGCCCGTGCTCCCTGTGCGGCCACGCCGACGCGGTGCGAGTGTCCGGCGCTCTGATGTGCGCCTGGTGCGGGTGGCGCTACGGCGACTCCCCCGACCCCGATCTCCCGCGTCCGGTGATCGAGGTCGTCTACTACATCCGCTACGCGCGTCGGGTGAAGATCGGCACGAGTCGCCGCCCGCGCCAGCGCCTGGGCAGCATCCGACACGAAGAGCTCCTCGCGTTCGAACCCGGAGGACGCGAGATCGAACAGGCGCGACATCGCGAGTTCGCGGACATCCGAGAGGGCGGCGAGTGGTTCACGCTCACGCCGCATCTCGAGAACCACATCGCCGGACTCCGCACGGTGGCCGACCCCTGGCAGCTCTATGCGCAGTGGGTGAGCCGCGCATCGCAGAACTGAAGCCCCGCACGGGACCGTGGTTCCGTACGGGGCTTCAGTGTGCAGAGCGTCAGGCGCGGGCTGCCTTGACCTTCGCGGGCTGCGGCTGCGAGAACAGGACCACGAGGATCACGGCGACGCCGACGACGACGTGAGGCACCCAGACGTTCGGCGCCTCGGTCGAGAAGCCGAAGATCCACGGCGACAGGGCGAGGAAGAGGCTGGCGACGACGTCGAAGACGAGGTGGACCGGCATCGGGATGAAGCCGAAGGGGCCCCACTCGTACTTGGTGAACAGACTGTAGACGATGAGGCCGACGCCGAGCACGATCGGGATGATCACGGCGGGTCCGCCGATGCCCGCGAAGCCGAACAGCCACGGCGCTGCGATCAGAGCCACACCGACGATGTAGTCGAGGATGCCGTGGACCTTGGTGGGGATGAAACGCATGATTCCTCCTTGATTTCGCCGCTGTGTGCGACTCACAGGTTGTTCGCAGTGCCCGCCGCAACGGATTGCCTCCACTGCGCTCCTAGGCTGGGGCGATGCGCACAGAGGCACTCCCCTCCCGCCGGGTCTCGGCGCTTCGCGGCGTCGTGGGGGCCGCGGTGATCGGCATCCTCGTCTTCACCTACGTCATCGGGATCCCTCGACAGGGACCGAGCCTCTTCGACTTCTTCGGCTACTTCACGAATCTGACGAGCCTGCTCGCGTGCCTCATCCTGCTGAGCACGAGCCTGCTCGGACTCCGTCGACGCCGCGTCCCGGCGGGTCTCACCACCGCGCGCGCAGTGGTGACCGCCTGCATGATCGTGGTGGCGCTCGTCTACAACCTGATCGTGCCGGGCACAGGCAGCGCTCCCGCGTGGGTGAGCCTCGTGCTGCACACCGTCTTCCCGCTGCTGCTGGTGCTCGACTGGCTGCGTGTGGGCGATCGGCCCCCGCAGCCGTGGCGTCTGCTCTGGCTGGTGCTGCCCTATCCGATGCTCTGGCTCCTCGTGGTGCTGGGCCGCGGCGTCACAGACGGATGGGTGCCGTACGGCTTCCTGCTCCCCGAGCGCGGTGTGGTGTCGCTCTCCACCACCGTCGCCGCCCTGCTGGTCGCGTTGCTCGTGGCTGCTGCCGCCGTGTGGGCGCTCAGCCGGGTGCCTGCGCCGATCTCGCGGGTCAGCCCGCGGTCCACCCGTAGCGGCCGGTGAGAGCGGTGGAGACGCGCCGGTAGCGAGACCGATCGAGCACGGCGGCTTCGCGCCGCAGTCCCGTCTCATGGACACTGTAGAGCAGCTCGATGTCGACCCAGGATTCTCTCCCCTGGGCGTCCCAGGCGCCGGAACCGATCGAGAGGAAGTCGCGCCGACCGTCGTGGGGCTTGCTCGTCATCCGCAGGGCGTAGACGCGATCGGATGACTGCCGCCCGATCACCAGCAGGGGCCGATCCTTGCCTCTGCCGTCGTTCTCCTCGTAGGGCACCCACGTCCAGATGATCTCGCCGGCATCCGGGGCGCCGTCACGCTGGGGCGCATAGCCGATGACCAGGTCGCCGACCGACGAAGGGTCGATCCGCACCGTGTCGGTGCCGTGCGTCTCGGTAGTGGAGCGCAGACGCGAGACCGGGCGTCTCGGACGAGTGTTCGTCCGAGACGCCCGGTCAGATCCCAGTGCTGTGAAGAGGATCTCCGCGAGTCGTGCCAGGATGCCGTTGCGATTGCTCACACGGTCACCCTAACGGCAGGTCAGGCGTCAGCGAGCGCGTAGCCCTCCTCGCCGTGCACGACCTGGTCGACACCGGCGATCTCGTCCTCGTTCGTGACGCGGAAGCCGATCGTCTTCTCGATCGCGAAGCCGATGATGAAGGCGACGACGAAGGAGTAGATCAGGACGCCGAGAGCGGCGATCACCTGGACGGCGAGCTGGCGGGCGTCGCCGCCGACGAACAGTCCGGTGCCGGTGGCGAAGAAGCCGAGGTACAGGGTTCCGATGAGCCCACCGACGAGGTGGATGCCGACGACGTCGAGCGAGTCGTCGAAGCCGAGGCGGAACTTCAGCTCGATCGCCAGTGCGCAGACCACACCGGCCAGCAGACCCAGCAGCAGCGCCCAGCCCGGCGTCAGGTTCGCGCACGCCGGGGTGATCGCGACGAGTCCGGCGACCGCACCCGATGCCGCGCCCACGGAGGTGGGCTTGCCGTCCTTGATCTTCTCGATGAGGATCCAGCCGAGGATGGCTGCAGCGGTGGCGCCGAGCGTGTTGATGCCGATGAGTCCGACACCGCCCATGTCCTCAGACAGCCACTCCGCACCGGCATTGAAGCCGAACCAGCCGAACCACAGCAGGGCGGCGCCGAGCAGCGTCAGAGGCACGTTGTGCGGCTTCAGGATGCCCTTCTGGAAGCCGATGCGCTTGCCGAGGACGAGCGCGAGGGCGAGGGCCGCGGCTCCCGCGTTGATGTGCACCGCGGTACCACCGGCGTAGTCGATCACGCCGATCCCGCTGTCCTCGCCGAAGAGCGTGGTGCCGAGGTTCATGATCCATCCGCCACCCCAGACCCAGGCGGCGACGGGGAAGTATCCGACGGTGGCGAAGACGCCGGCGAAGATCAGCCAGCTGCCGAACTTCGCGCGGTCGGCGATGGCACCCGAGATCAGGGCCACCGTGATGATCGCGAACGTCGCACCGTAGGCGACGCCGAGCAGAGCGACGTTCGAGCCTTCACCGGCCGCGAGGCTGGAGAGGCCGATGTCGGCGAAGGGGTTGCCTGCGAAGGCGGTGGGGCTGTCGACAGCGCTCATCGAGAATCCGAAGAGGATCCAGAGCACTGCGACGAGGCCGATCGAGCCGAAGCTCATCATCATCATGCTGACGACGCTCTTGGCCTTCACGAGGCCGCCGTAGAAGAAGGCGACGCCGGGCGTCATGAGCAGTACGAGGGCGGTCGCGGTGATCGCCCAGGAGATGTTGCCTGGAGCATCCATAGTCAAACCTCACATTCGGGAACTGAGAGCTTCAGTGTGACGAGGCCCGATTTCCGGAATGCGTGAGGTTTGTTGCGGCGACGTTACAGGAGCGCCCCGGGTGTGAACATCGCGTTACGCGACACTGCGATCCGCGTGTGTAAGTGCATTGAGTCTGGAGATGGCGCGCAGATACTTCTTGCGGTATCCCCCGCCCAGCATCTCCTCGGCGAACACCTGGTCGAGGCTCACGCCGGTGGCGACGATCGGGATCTGCGCGTCGTACACCCGGTCGACGAACGCGACGAATCGCAGCGCCTCGGACTGATCCGTCAGCACCTGCACGTCTCGCAGACCCACGAGGTCGAGACCGGAGATGACACGGAGGTACCTCGAGGGGTGCACTCGAGCGAGATGGCGGATGACATCGCCGAAGGTGTCGTCGGACGCGGTGCCGCTCGCGGACCTCGTCTCGACGGCCTTCCCGTACTCGGCGTCGTCGCTCACGACCGCGTGACCGTCGAGGGCGCGCTGACGGAAGTCGACGCCGTCGATGCGGATGGTCTGGAAGCTGTCCGCCATGGCGTGGATCTCGCGCAGGAAGTCCTGCGCCGCGAATCGTCCCTCCCCGAGCGCGTTCGGCGGAGTGTTCGAGGTCGCCGCGAGCTTCGTGCCCGTGGGTACCAGCTCGCCGATGAGACGGGTCATCACCATCGTGTCGCCCGGATCATCGAGCTCGAACTCATCGATGCAGAGCAGATCCGCGCCCTTGAGGAGGTCGATCGTGTTCTTGTATCCGAGTGCACCCACGAGAGCGGTGTACTCGATGAAGGATCCGAAGTACTTCCGACGAGCAGGCATCGCGTGATAGATCGCCGCGAGCAGGTGGGTCTTGCCGACGCCGAATCCGCCGTCGAGGTAGACCCCGGGTTTGGCCTCGGGTTCCTTCTTCGCCCTGCTGAAGAACCCGCCGCGCTTGATCGGGGCGCCGGGGCCCGCGAAGCGGATCAGCATCTCCTTGGCCTCCTCCTGCGAGGGATAGGCGGCATCCGCCCGATAGCTCTCGAAGGTGGCGCCGTCGAACTGCGGCGGCGGGACGAGACTCGCCAGCATCTCCGGACCGGAGACGGTCGGCTGGCGGTCGGTCAGGTGCACGATGCCCGTGCGGCTGGGCGTGTCGGTCATCAGAGTCCTGTATCGGGGGGCGCACCTGTGTCGAAGTCTTACGAATCGGGTGCAGGGCGCACGGCGTGGATCTATCGTCGAAGTATCGGCTCCACATTACGCCGTCACCACCCTGCACCATCGCCGCTCACCGTCTGAGGAGATCCCTGTGGCCATCGAGTTCGACACCACCTCACCCAAGTTCGCCGAGTACTCCGATCCGGGGCGGCTCGTGAGCACGGAGTGGCTCGCCGAGCGCCTGGGAACACCGGGCCTGGTCGTGGTGGAATCCGACGAGGACGTCCTGCTCTACGAGACGGGGCACATTCCCGGTGCGGTGAAGGTCGACTGGCACACCGAGCTCAACGACCCCGTGGTGCGTGACTACGTCGACGGCGAGGGCTTCGCGACGCTGCTCAGCCGCAAAGGGATCTCCCGCGACGACACCGTCGTGATCTACGGCGACAAGAACAACTGGTGGGCCGCCTACGCGCTCTGGGTCTTCTCGCTGTTCGGCCATGAGGATGTGCGTCTGCTCGACGGCGGCCGTGACCGCTGGATCTCCGAGGGACGCGAGATCACGCGCGACGCACCGACGCCCACGCCGACCGAGTACCCGATCGTCGAGCGCGACGACTCCGTCATCCGCGCCTACAAGGACGATGTGCTCGCCCACATCGGCAGCCCGCTGATCGACGTGCGCTCTCCCGAGGAGTACAACGGTGAGCGCACCACCGCGCCCGCGTACCCCGAAGAGGGCACGCTGCGAGCCGGCCACATCCCCACCGCCCAGAGCGTGCCGTGGGCCAAGGCAGTGGCGGAGGACGGCGGATTCCGCCCGCGCGCCGAACTCGATGCCATCTACCGCGACGGCGCCGGACTCGCGGACGGCGACGAGGTCGTCGCGTACTGCCGGATCGGTGAGCGATCCAGCCACACCTGGTTCGTGCTCACGCACCTGCTGGGGTTCGAGAACGTGCGCAACTACGACGGTTCCTGGACCGAGTGGGGCAGCGCGGTGCGGGTGCCGATCGTGACAGGCTCGGAGCCCGGTTCCCTCTGACCGTGGGAGAATGACGGGGATGAGCACCAGCCGAGTTCCTGACACCCTCGCCGAGATCCGCGACGGATTCCTGGAGACCCCCGAGGCCGATCGTCTACTGCTCCTGCTGGAGTATTCCGACGAGCTGCCAGAGGTCTCCGAGGACGTCGCGAATCATCCCGAGATGTGCGAGCGCGTGGCCGAATGCCAGTCGCCCGTCTACATCTACGTCGAGGTCGACGAGGGCATCGTCACGATGCACGCCACCGCTCCGCCGGAGGCTCCGACGACGCGCGGGTTCGCGAGCATCCTGGTGCAGGGGATCTCCGGCCTCACCGCCGACGAGGTGCTGGCGATCCCCGACGACTACCCGCAGTCGATCGGCCTCACCAAGGCCGTCTCGCCGCTGCGGATCGGTGGCATGACCGGAATGCTGATGCGCGCCAAGAAGCAGGTCAGTCAGAAGCGCTGAAACCCTGCGCGGTCAGCCATCCGGTGATCGCGGCGTTCCAGCCGTTCTGGTCGTAGTTCCACAGCTTCGTGTGCCGAGCGACCGAGAAGCTCGGCATCGTCACGAGATCCGGCCGGGCCCGCTGCAGCGCGTGCGAGGCATCTGCCGGCACGAAACCGTCGTCGTCGCTGTGCAGGATCAGGATCGGCACCGCCAGTTCGTCGGCCCTCGCGACCATGTCGAGACGGTCGAAGGGGATGGCGTCCTCCGCCCCGCTGAGTCGCGCGGTCAGCGGCACCGAGAGTGCACTCATGGCGAGGTCCGGAAGGGGCGCCCGCATCCCCGCCTCCCTGGCCTGATACCGGAGCACGGTCCGCCAGTCGATCACCGGGGATTCGAGGATGAGCCCGGCGATGCGGTCGCGATGGCCCGAGTTGACGGCGGTCTGCAGTGACACCGCACCGCCCATCGACCACCCCATCAGGATCACCCGCTCGGCTCCGTGCCGCAGCGCGTAGGCCACCGCCGCATCGACGTCGCGCCATTCTGCTGCCCCGAGGGCGTAGGCCCCCGCACGGCTGCGCGGCGCCTCGCCGTCGTTGCGGTACGAGACCACCAGATTCGGGAATCCCGCCGCATGGAGCACCGGCACTGCCCGCAGGCACTCGGCACGCGTCACTCCGCGTCCGTGCACCTGGATGACCCAGGTCGAGGACTCCGCGGGGAAGAACCACGCGGGGCAGGGGCCGGCGGGCGACCCGATCAGCACGTTCTCCCATCGCAGGTGCAGCTCGCTCGGCGTCGCGTAGTACCAGCCGCTGAACGCCGCATCCCGGTCGACCTGAGCGCCGGTCTCGATCTCGGTCAGCAGCTTGCGTCGCACACTGGTCGCGTCGACGCTGAGCACCGCACCGAGCTTGACGTAGCCATAGGTGCCCGAGGTGAACAGGCCGTAGCGCCCCGGCAGCTCGGTGTCGCGCGTACGGGACAGCTCGATGGTCTGCGCACCGGTGTCGACAGCGAGGATCCGCGCATCCGCCGGACGTTTCGCCGGAATCACCACCCGCCGTGCGATGCGCAGCACGAGCAGGGTCATCGCCGCCCCGAGAGCGAGCAGCACAGGGACAAGGAGCGCAACGGCGTGCCTGAGACTCTTCATCGCTTCCTGACTCTAGCCTGTTGCCGTGACCGCACACCCCGATGCCGGGACGATCTTCGACGACGCCGTGGCCGAATTGCGTGATATCGCGTTCCGCGCGGACATCACGATCCGAGAGATCCCCACGCCGCAAGGCCTCGCCCCGCATGCGCTGGCGCTCGCCGCTGACGTCCGCCCGGACGACGACGGCGAGTCCGCATACGGCACCGGCCGTTTCGTGCTCCTGCACGATCCCGACACCCCCAGCGCCTGGGACGGCGCCTGGCGCATCGTCATCTTCGCCCAGGCCCCGCTGGAGACCGAGATCGGCACCGACCCGCTCCTCGCCGATGTCACCTGGTCCTGGCTCGTCGACGCCCTGGACTCCCGTGGAGCGGTCTACCACTCGGCATCCGGCACGTCGACCAAGACGCTGTCGAAGGGCTTCGGGACCCTCTCTCTCGAGGGCGACGGCGCTCAGATAGAATTGAGGGCGTCCTGGACACCCGATGGCCCCTTCGCCCCCCATGTCGAAGCCTGGGTCGAGCTGGTCGGGATGCTGGCGGGTCTTCCGCCCGGTTCCGAGGGCATCGCCGTGATCGGCGCTCGAAAGGCAGCACGTGACTGAATACTCCGTGATCTCCGACGTGTCGGAGTTCCGTGCGGCCTGCGCCGCCCTGACAGCAGGCTCGGGCCCGGTCGCCGTCGATGTGGAGCGGGCATCCGGATTCCGCTACTCCCAGCGTGCGTACCTGGTGCAGGTGTACCGCCGCGACGCCGGCGTCTTCCTGTTCGATCCGCCGGCGATCGGCGACTTCTCGCCGCTGCAGGAAGCCATCGGAGACGTGCTGTGGGTCTTCCACGCGGCCAGCCAGGACCTGCCCTCGCTGCGGGAGCTCGACCTCGTGCCGCACTCCATCTTCGACACCGAACTCGCCTCGCGACTGCTCGGTCATGAGCGCGTCGGTCTCGCCGCCGTGGTCGAGAACGCCCTCGGCATCACGCTCAAGAAGGAGCACTCCGCGGCGGACTGGTCGACCCGCCCCCTGCCCGCCGCGTGGCTGGAGTACGCGGCACTGGACGTGCTGCACCTGATCGACGTGTACGAGATCCTGCAGGCAGAGCTCGAGGATCAGGGGAAGACCGAGTTCGCCGCCGAAGAGTTCGCTGCGACGCTCACCCGCCTGCCGAAGCCGCCCCGCGAGGACCCGTGGCGACGGCTCAGCGGACTGCACCAGGTGCGCGGGGCTCGCAACCTGGCCGTCGCACGCTCCCTCTGGCAGGCTCGCGAGTCGTTCGCCCAGGACCAGGACGTCTCCCCCGGGCGACTCGTTCCGGACCGGTCGCTGGTCGCCGCCGTGCTCGCCAACCCCCAGAGCAAGCAGGCCCTCGCCGGCACCAAGGAGTTCCAGGGCCGAGCGAGTCGCTCTCAGATCGATCGGTGGTGGCAGGCCATGGTGGCCGGCCGCTCGACCGAGGATCTTCCGCGCGAACGCGTGCCGAGCGACACTCTTCCTCCTCCCCGCGCATGGGCGGACCGCAATCCCGAGGCCGATGCGCGTCTGAAGGCGGCACGCCCCGTGGTGGAGGCGACGGCCGAGGAGATGGGCATGCCCACCGAGAACCTGCTGACCCCCGACTACCTCCGTCGCGTCGCCTGGGATGTGCCGGGCCCGACCGCCGAGGACATCGGAGCAGCGCTCGAAGCGCTCGGCGCCCGCCCCTGGCAGATTGCACAGACCGCACAGAAGATCGCCGACGCCTTTGTAGAGGCGGCGCAAACCCCGGACGAGACGCCCGCAGACGCTTCGTAGGTTCGATCCAACCGATTCCTCCCGGTTTCCGGCCCTCCATAGACTGAGGCCACCGCACAAACTTGGAGGCAGAGTGGCCGAGATCTCGGACGTCTTCTTCGTCGATGGAGTGCGCACCCCCTTCGGGCGCGCCGGCGAAAAAGGCATGTACTGGAACACCCGCGCAGACGACCTCGCCGTGAAGGCGACCATCGGCCTGATGGAGCGGAACGCCGCGGTTCCCACGGACCGCATCGACGATGTCGCCATCGCCGCGACCAGCCAGACGGGTGACCAGGGCCTCACGCTCGGCCGTTCCGTCGCGATCCTGGCCGGTCTTCCGCAGACCGTGCCCGGCCTCGCCGTCGAGCGCATGTGCGCCGGCGCGATGACGAGTGTCACCACCATGGGCGCCTCGATCGGTGTCGGCATGTACGACTTCGCCCTCGCCGGCGGAGTCGAGCACATGGGGCACCACCCGATCGGCGCCAACGCCGACCCGAACCCGCGCTTCGTCGCGGAGAAGATGGTCGACCCCGGGGCCCTGAACATGGGGGTGACCGCGGAGCGCATCTTCGATCGCTTCCCGCATCTGACCAAGGAGCGCTCCGACCGGTTCGGCATGCTCAGCCAGCACAAGGTGCAGGCGGCCTACGAGGCCGGCAAGATCCAGCCCGACCTCGTCCCGGTCGCGACCAAGACCGCCGACGGCGCCTGGGGTCTCGCCACGGAGGACGAGGGCCGACGCCCGCAGACGACCATGGCGGATCTCGCCGCACTCAAGACGCCCTTCCGCCCGCATGGCCGCGTGACCGCGGGCACGTCGTCGCCGCTGACCGACGGGGCGACCATGTCGCTGCTCGCCGGTGGCGGGGCGGTGAAGGAGTTCGGACTCGCGCCGAAGATGCGCATGGTGTCGTTCGCGTTCGCGGGGGTGCAGCCCGAGATCATGGGCATCGGTCCGATCCCCTCGACCGAGAAGGCTCTGAAGAAGGCCGGGCTGACGATCGCCGACATCGGGCTGTTCGAGCTCAACGAGGCCTTCGCGATCCAGGTCATCTCGCTGCTCGACCACTTCGGCATCGCCGACGACGACCCCCGGGTCAACCAGTGGGGCGGCGCCATCGCACTCGGGCACCCGCTCGCGGCGTCCGGCGTACGTCTGATGATCCAGCTCGCGGCGCAGTTCGCTGAGCGTCCCGACGTGCGCTACGGCCTGACGGCCATGTGCGTCGGTCTCGGACAGGGCGGCTCCGTCATCTGGGAGAACCCGCACTACGACGGCAAGAAGAGGAAGTAAGCGCCGATGGCACACTCGATCTCCGCACAGTACGCGAACGTCGACTTCTCCCCCATCCAGGCCCTCACCGACGGCGAGGTGATCACGCACTCCCCCGTGCGCGACATCCGCCTCGCGTCCGGCAAGGTGCTGGCTCTGATCACCCTCGACAACGGACGCGATCACACGCGTCCGAACACGCTGGGCCCCGCCACGCTCACCGCTCTCGGCGAGACGCTCGACGGTCTCGCCGCTCGCGCCGCTGCCGGCGAGATCCAGGCCGTCGGCATCACCGGCAAGCAGTACATCCTGGCCGCCGGGGCCGACCTCTCGGACATCAGCAAGGTCGGCTCGCGGGACAACGCGCGCCTGATCGCGCAGCTCGGCCACAAGGTGCTCGGCAAGTTCGGCGAGCTCGGCGTCCCGTCGTTCGCGTTCGTGAACGGGCTGGCGCTGGGCGGCGGTCTCGAGATCGCGCTCAACTCGAGCTACCGCACCGTCGACGCGTCCGCCGCGGCGATCGCGCTCCCCGAGGTCTTCCTCGGCATCATCCCCGGCTGGGGCGGGGCCTACCTGCTGCCCAACCTGATCGGCATCGAGAACGCCCTCGAGGTCGTCATCTCGAACCCGCTCAAGCAGAACCGGATGCTGAAGCCGCAGCAGGCCTTCGACCTCGGCATCGTGGACGCGATCTTCCCGGCGGCGAACTACCTCGAGAACTCGCTCGCCTGGGCGGACGCCGTCCTCGGCGGCAAGAAGGTGGAGCGCAGGAACGAGCCCGGCAAGATCGAACGCCTCACCAAGTGGCCGATCGCCATCAAGATGGCGCGGAACATGCTCGAGTCGAAGATCGGCACCGTGCCGAAGTCTCCCTACGCCGCGCTCGACCTGCTCGACAGGGCGAAGAGCGGCACCAAGGCCGAGGGCTTTGCACGCGAAGACGAGGCTCTCGCCGAGCTCGTCACCGGCGATCAGTTCGCGGCGTCCATGTACGCGTTCGATCTCGTGCAGAAGCGTGCGAAACGGCCCGTCGGCGCACCGGACAAGGCTCTCGCCAAGAAGGTCACCAAGGTCGGCATCATCGGTGCGGGTCTCATGGCCAGCCAGTTCGCCCTGCTGTTCGTGCGCAAGCTGCAGGTGCCCGTGCTGATCACCGACCTCGACCAGGCGCGCGTCGACAAGGGCGTGGCCTACATCCACGAGGAGATCGGCACGCTCGAGGGCAAGGGCCGCCTCGACACGGACTCCGCCAACAAGCTGCGCGCTCTCGTCACCGGCACGACCGACAAGACCCTCTACGCCGACTGCGACTTCGTCATCGAGGCCGTGTTCGAGGAAGTGGGCGTCAAGCAGCAGGTCTTCGGCGAGATCGAGAAGGTCATCGCCGAGGACGCCATCCTCGCGACCAACACGTCGTCGCTGTCGGTCGAGGAGATCGGTGCGAAGCTCGCTCACCCCGAGCGTCTCGTCGGCTTCCATTTCTTCAACCCGGTCGCGGTGATGCCGCTGATCGAGATCGTGAAGACTCCGACGACGTCGGAGGAAGCACTCTCGACCGCGTTCGTCGTCGCGAAGAACCTCGGGAAGAACGCGGTCCTCACCGCCGACGCACCGGGATTCGTCGTGAACCGGCTGCTCGCGAAGGTCATGGGCGAAGCGGCGCGCGCGGTGTACGAGGGAACGCCCATCACGGACGTCGAGAAGGCCTTCGCGCCGCTCGGACTCCCGATGGGTCCGTTCCAGCTCATCGACCTCGTAGGGTGGAAGGTCGCGGCGCACGTGCAGGACACCATGGCGCACGCGTTCCCCGATCGCTTCTACGCGAACGAGAACTTCCACGCTCTGGCCGAGCTCGACACGGTGATCGAGAAGGACAAGGGCGGCCGCGTGACCGGCTGGACGAAGCAGGCGGAGAAGCTGATCAAGCCCGCAGTCGGCACGACGCCGGCCTCGGCCGAGACCATTCTGGGGCGGGTGCAGGACGGCCTCGCGAGTGAGATCAAGCTGATGCTCGATGACGGCGTCGTGCCCGAGGCCGAGGACATCGATCTGTGCCTGATCCTGGGCGCCGGCTGGCCGTTCATCGACGGCGGCGCGTCGCCGTACCTCGACAGGGAAGGCGCCTCGGAACGCGCCTTCGGCGGAGAGTTCCACACCCCGCAGATCCGCGGCATCGAGAACCGCTGACAACGATCCGGAGACCGCAGTGCCGTGCGGCGAGCACGGCGCTGCGGTCTCTCTGCGCGTCTACTCCGAAGCGAGGAGTCGGGGTCGTCAGGCGTGGTCGCCCGATGCCGGCACCATCATCGTGAGAGCTGCGGCGCGGACGCCGATCGTGCACTCCCCCGTCGCCACCCGCTCGCCGTCGGCGTACACCGCCAGGCCGGGAGCGGAGATCGCGACCGAACGCACCCGGCGATGCGACACCTCCGCGGCGCTCAGATGGCGGCCCCGCAGGAGTCGGGGGAAGAGCGCCACCAGGCGCAGGCGACCGAGCTCCCGGACGTGCACGACGTCGAGCAGCCCGTCATCCGGCGTCGCGCCCACGCAGATCGGCATCCCGCCCCCGTAGCTCTCGGTATTGCCCACGGCGATGAGCGTCCCCGCCGCATCGCGTGCGGGCTCGCCGTCGAGAGACAGCCGGAAGGGCACCGGGCGAAGACGGACGAGCTCGATGAGGAGCGCCAGATAGTAGCGCAGCGGGCCCGACGGCCAGCGCAGACGATCGGTGCGCTCGGTGACCTTGGCGTCGAATCCCAGGGCGGCGACGGTGAGGAACAACCGGGTGCTCTCGCCGGAGCGCACCTCTCCGACATCGATCACGCGGCGGCGGCCGCTCATCGCGACCAGCGCGGCGGCGGCGGCGGAGCGCAGGGGCAGCCCGAGTGCGCGAGCGAGATCGTTGCCGGTCCCGGCGGGGACGAAGGCCACGGGCACGCTCTGACCGCAGAGCAGGTCGAGGAGGCCGGACAGGGTGCCGTCACCGCCGACGACGACGAACACCGTGGGCCCCGCCGCCAGCGCCCGCACGGCGAGTTCGCGCGACTCGGCCGCCGACGCTCCGGTGTAGGTGCGCACCTCCGCGCCGCCGGCGCGCAGACGATCGACAGCGTCGGCCGCGATCCTGACCGCGCGGCCTTTTCCGGCCGCCGGATTCGACAGGACGGCGACGTGACCGCTCATCGCTTCGTCCCGTGTGGCGGTCTCCACCCCACGCGGACCCTGCGATCGATGCCCGCCACGGCGAGCGATCAGCGGCGTTCGCGGAGAGGCAGGTCGATCGTGCCCGTCTCGCCGGTCTGACGCGCGACGGGGATCCGGGTTCCCAACACCTGGGAGACCACATCCTGGGCGATCTTCGCCGCAGTGAGGCCCGCGTCTGCGAGGATCTGGTCCCGCGAGGCATGGTCGATGAACTCGTCCGGGAGCCCGAGCTCGTCCACCGCCGTATCGATGCCGGCTTCACGGAGCACCTGGCGCACGCGCGTGCCGATTCCTCCGACGCGGATCCCGTCTTCGATCGTGATGACGAGACGGTGTCGCGCCGCCATGCTCACGATCGACGGCTGCACCGGGATCGCCCAGCGCGGATCGATCACGGTCGCCCCGATGCCCTGAGCGCGCAGCCGCTCGGCGACGTCCATCGCGAGAGCCGCGAACGGGCCGATCGCCACGAGCAGCACGTCTTCGGATTCGCCTCTGGAGAGCACGTCGACACCGTCATGCAGCCGCTCGACGGCAGGGAGCTCCGGCGAGACATCGCCCTTGGGGAAGCGGATGACCGTCGGAGCGTCGTCCACCAGGACGGCCTCATCGAGTGCCTCCCTCAGACGCTCCCCGTCGCGGGGAGCCGCGATGCGGATGTGCGGCACGATCTGCAGCATCGCCAGATCCCACATGCCGTGATGGCTGGGGCCGTCAGGACCGGTCACACCGGCGCGGTCGAGCACGAAGGTGACGCCCGCCCGGTGCAGTGCGACGTCCATCAGCACCTGGTCGAACGCGCGACCCATGAAGGTCGCGTACAGCGCGACGACCGGATGCAGGCCGCCGAAGGCGAGCCCTGCCGCCGAGGCGACCGCGTGCTGCTCGGCGATGCCCACGTCGTAGACGCGGTCGGGGAAGCGCTCCGCGAACGGGGCGAGTCCGGTCGGTCGCAGCATCGCGGCGGTCATGGCGATGACATCGTCACGGCGCTCGCCCACCGACACCAACGCGTCCGAGAAGACCTCGGTCCACCCCGTGCCGCCCGACGAGAGCGTCTCGCCGGTCACCGGATCGATGCGGCCGACGGCATGGAACTGATCCGCCTCGTCGTCTCGTGCGGGCTGGTAGCCCCGACCCTTCTCGGTGATCGTGTGCACGATCACCGGTGCGCCGTAGGACTTCGCCAGCTCGAGCGTCTCGAGGAGCGCGGGCAGATCGTGTCCGTCGATCGGACCGAGGTACTTGATGTCCAGGTTGGAGTACAGCGCCTCGTTATTCGTGAATCGCGAGAGGAAACCGTGGGTTCCTCCCCGCACTCCGCGGAAGACCGCGCGACCGACGGGTCCGAAGGCCCGGAACAGGCGATCGGACTTGTGATGCAGATCCTTGTAGGCCGCGGCCGTGCGTACGCGGTTGAGATAGCGCGACATGCCGCCGATGGTCGGTGCGTACGACCGCCCGTTGTCGTTCACGACGATCACCAGGTTGCGGTCGTTGTCGTCGGAGATGTTGTTGAGCGCCTCCCAGGTCATTCCCCCGGTGAGTGACCCGTCTCCGAGCACGGCGACCACATGTCGGTCCGCTCGTCCGGTGGCGGTGAGGGCGCGAGAGACGCCGTCGGCCCAGCTCAGCGAGCTGGAGGCATGCGACGACTCCACGACGTCGTGCGCGCTCTCGCTGCGCTGTGGATAGCCGGCCAGTCCGCCGCGCAGACGGAGCTTCGAGAAGTCCTGGCGCCCGGTGAGGAGCTTGTGCACGTACGACTGGTGCCCGGTGTCGAAGATGAAGGGGTCATCGGGTGAGGAGAAGACGCGGTGCAGCGCGATCGTGAGCTCGACGACGCCGAGGTTCGGGCCGAGATGCCCGCCGGTGCGGGAGACGTTCTCGACCAGGAATTCCCGGATCTCCGCCGCGAGTTCGACCAGCTGGTCCTCGGACAGTGCGTCCAGGTCGCGGGGTCCTGAGATGCTCGGAAGGATCGGCATCTGCACCTCCTCATAGGCACCGTAGACGGCATCCGTTCGGTTCGGACGCCTGATCGATCCTACCTCGGGGCATCCGTGAAAGCTCGGAGCGACCGCTCCCCTTGACACCGCGCACGGCATGCGACAGGGGCCCGATTCCGAAGAATCGGGCCCCTGTCGACGGTCGATCAGACCAGCGAACGCAGCACGTACTGCAGGATGCCGCCGTTGCGGTAGTAATCCGCCTCGCCGGGGGTGTCGATGCGGACGACCGCGTCGAACTCCACGACCTGCTTGCCCTCGGGCGACTGCTCGCTCGGGGTGGCCGTGACCTTCACGGTCTTCGGGGTCACACCCTCGTTGAGCTCCTCGAGACCCGAGATCGAGACGATCTCGGTGCCGTCGAGGCCGAGCGACTCCCAGCTCTCGCCCGCGGGGAACTGCAGTGGGACGACGCCCATGCCGATCAGGTTCGACCGGTGGATGCGCTCGAAGCTCTCGGTGATGACAGCCTTGACCCCCAGCAGGCTCGTGCCCTTGGCCGCCCAGTCACGCGACGATCCCGAGCCGTACTCCTTGCCGCCGAAGATGACGAGAGGTGTGCCCTGCTCCTGGTAGTTCATGCTCGCGTCGTAGATGTACGACTGCGGGCCGCCCGGCTGGGTGAAGTCGCGGGTGTATCCACCCTCGACGACCTGGCCGTCGTTGACCGCCGCCACCATGGCGTTCTTGAGGCGGATGTTCGCGAAGGTGCCGCGGATCATCACCTCGTGGTTGCCTCGGCGCGATCCGAAGGAGTTGAAGTCCTTGCGGTCGACGCCGTGCTCGGTGAGGTACTGCGCCGCCGGCGTGCCGGGCTTGATGTTTCCGGCCGGCGAGATGTGGTCGGTGGTGACCGAGTCGCCGAGCGTCGCCATCACGCGAGCACCCGAGATGTCGGCCACCGGGGTGAGCTCCATCGTCATGCCGTCGAAATAGGGTGCCTTGCGCACGTACGTCGAGTTCTCGTCCCACTGGAAGATGTCGTCGTCCGGAGTGGGCAGGCTGCGCCAGCGCTCGTCACCGTCGAAGACGGTCGCGTACTGCTTGATGAACTGCTCGCGGGAGATCGACGAGTCGACCAGCTCCTGGACCTCGGCCGGGGTGGGCCAGATGTCTTTCAGGAAGACGTCCTCACCGTCTGTTCCCTTGCCGAGTGCATCGTTCTCGAAGTCGAAGTGCATCGACCCTGCCAGTGCGTAGGCGATGACCAGCGGCGGGCTCGCGAGGTAGTTCATCTTCACATCGGGGCTGATGCGTCCCTCGAAGTTGCGGTTTCCGGAGAGGACCGCGGTGACGGCGAGGTCGTGCGAGTTGATGGCCTCGGAGACCTCTTCGATCAGCGGACCGGAGTTGCCGATGCAGATGGTGCAGCCGTAGCCGACGGTGTAGAACCCGAGGCCCTCGAGGTCTTTGTCCAGACCCGACTTCTCGTAGTAGTCCGTGACCACCTTGGAGCCCGGCCCGAGGGTCGTCTTGACCCACGGCTTCTGCTTCAGGCCCTTCTCGAGCGCCTTGCGGGCCACGAGCCCGGCGGCGATCATCACCGAGGGGTTCGACGTGTTGGTGCACGAGGTAATGGCCGCGAGAGTGACGGCGCCGTTGTCGAGGATGTATTTCTCCCCCGACGGCGTGGTCACCGGCACCGGCTTCGAGGCGTTCGCCGGGGCGCCGCTGTTGATGTGCACCGGACGGGTGGTCACCGGCTCCTCTTCGCCGGGCACGGAGCCCGGGTCGGATGCGGGGAACGAGTGCTTCGACTCGAGGTCGACGACGGAATCCGAGGTGGATGCCGACGCGTACGCCAGGATGTCCTGCTCGAACTGCGACTTCGCCTCGGACAGCAGGATGCGGTCCTGCGGGCGCTTCGGGCCCGCGATCGACGGCACCACGGTGCCGAGGTCGAGCTCGAGGTACTCGCTGAACGTCGGCTCGTGCGAGGCGTCGTGCCAGAGCTTCTGCTCCTTGGCGTACGACTCCACGAGTGCGACGGCCTCGTCGCTGCGCCCGGTGAGGCGCAGGTAGTCGAGCGTGACGTCGTCGATCGGGAAGATCGCGGCGGTGGAGCCGAACTCCGGGCTCATGTTTCCGATGGTCGCGCGGTTCGCGAGCGGCACGGACGCCACTCCCTCACCGTAGAACTCGACGAACTTGCCGACGACGCCGTGCTTGCGCAGCAGGTCGGTGATCGTGAGGACCACGTCGGTCGCCGTGACGCCCGCGGGGATCTCGCCCGAGAGCTTGAAGCCGACGACGCGCGGGATGAGCATGGACACGGGCTGACCCAGCATCGCGGCCTCGGCCTCGATGCCGCCGACGCCCCAGCCCAGCACGCCGAGGCCGTTCACCATGGTGGTGTGCGAGTCGGTGCCGACGCAGGTGTCGGGGTAGGCGCGCAGCACGCCGTCGACGTCGCGGTCGTAGATGACCTTCGCCAGGTGCTCGATGTTCACCTGGTGGACGATTCCGGTTCCGGGCGGGACGACCTTGAAGTCGCTGAACGCCGTCTGGCCCCAGCGCAGGAACTGGTACCGCTCGCCGTTGCGCTCGTATTCGATCTCGACGTTGCGCTCGAGAGCGTTCTCCGAACCGAAGAGGTCGGCGATCACCGAGTGGTCGATGACCATCTCGGCGGGCGACAGCGGGTTGATCTTGTTCGCGTCGCCGCCGAGCGCCGTCACGGCCTCGCGCATGGTGGCGAGGTCGACGATGCACGGCACACCGGTGAAGTCCTGCATGACCACACGGGCCGGCGTGAACTGGATCTCGGTGTTGGGCTCTGCCGCGGCGTCCCACGAACCCAGGGCTTCGATCTGCGCCTTCGTCACGTTCGCGCCGTCCTCGGTGCGAAGCAGGTTCTCGAGGAGGACCTTGAGACTGAAGGGGAGCTTGTCGAAACCGGGCACCGTGTCGATGCGGAAGATCTCGTAGTCGGTGCTGCCGACCGTCAGGGTGCTCTTGGCACCGAAGCTGTTCACCGTGGACACGAATCCGTCTCCTTCTATTCGGATGGGAGCGACAGGCGCCTCCATCTTGCTCGCCAGCGAGCCCCTGCGGCTAGCAAGGCAGACCTAACCAGTCTGCTCTGCTCGACCCGCGAGCGGAAGCCTGCAATTTATCTTGATGTCAAGATAAATCTATCACGCCCGAGCTGTGTCTCCGGCATCCGACGCGCGCGGATACAGCGCCCGCACGACCAGGAAGGTCACTGCGATCAGCGGAGCGAACAGCGGCAGGCCCATGACCAGCTTCAGGGTCCCCAGTGCGGTGACGTCGCCGGCCAGGTACAGCGGCAGCTGCACCGCGAGCCGCGCGAAGAACAGGGCGGCCCACGCGACGCCGAGCCACAGGAATGCCCTGCGCTTGCGCCGGTCACTCCGCCAGGCGGTGCCCTCCCCCATCAGAAAGCCCACGGCGAGGCCGATCAGCGACCACCCGACGAGTGCGGAGACGAGCATGGCGGAACCGTAGACGGCGTTCGTGATGAGCCCGGGCACGAAGTTGTCCTCGCCCCGCCCGGTCAGCAGCGCGAGCGCTGCCGCTGCGGCCGCAGCGACGAGACCGCCGATCGCGGCCGACGGAGGCGACTTCTGCACCAGCCGGACGACGGTGAACACCGCCGCAAGTCCGACGGAGACCCCGAGGGGCAGGATGAGCGGCTCGGGCCGAACCGTGAACAGGATGACGAACGCGAGGCTCGGCAGCACCGATTCCAGGATGCCGCGCCAGCCGCCCATCGCGGACCACACGACCTTGCCGGTGGCGCTGCTCTCGTTCGGATCCAGTCCGGCGCGCCGTGCCGCACCGCCGAGGGCCGCGCCCACGATGTCCGACGCCGTCTGCTCGCGCTCCGGCTCGGGGACCTGCGTGCTCACGCGGAGCCGGGAGTCGCGGGCATCTTCAGCGGGATCAGATCGCGCGGCGGCATGGGCGCACCCCCGCGGACGACCACGATCGAGCGGAACAGGTCCTCGACCTTGGCCGCGGCCTCGAGGTCGGAGGCGGCGGCACCGCCGATCACACCGCGGAGGAACCAGCGCGGGCCGTCGATGCCGATGAAACGGGCCAGACGCAGCTCCGATCCCTCGCTCGCTGCCGCAGGAACCTCGGCGAGGAGCTCCTTGCCGAGAGGGCCTTCGCGCTCCTCGACCCGGCCGCCCTGGGTGCGCACCTGGTCGCGCAGCTGAACGCGCGTCTCGTCCCAGAGCCCGCCGGACCGCGGTGCCGCGAAGGGCTGCACCTGCAGCGACGACTCGGCGTAGTCGAGACCGACCGCGACGATGCGCTTGGACTGCTCCTCGACCTCCAGGCGGAGGTTGAGCCCCTCGCGGGGAAGGATCTTGATGCCACCGAGATCGATGTACGGCCGCACCGGGTTCGCTTCGGAGTCGTCGAAGGGCCCCTGCGAGGCCCGATCGTGGGGAGCCGGCGCGGAGGGAGTCTCGTTGTTGTCAGTCATTGGTCTGTCCTGCCGAGGGGGAATGGGTGTCTGCCTGGTAGCCGGTCGAACCGAAGCCGCCTTCGCCGCGGATGCTGTCGGGCAGCTCCTCGACCGGGATGAAGACGGCACGGGTGACCGGCATCACGATCAGCTGCGCGATGCGATCGCCGACGGCCACATCGTACGCGCTGTGGATGTCGGTGTTGATCAGGCTCACCTTGATCTCACCGCGGTAGCCGGCGTCGACGGTGCCCGGCGAGTTGACGATCGAGATGCCGTGCTTGGCGGCGAGCCCGCTGCGCGGGACCACGAAGGCCGCGTATCCGTCGGGCAGCGCGATCCGCACTCCGGTGGCGACCAGCGCACGCTCACCCGGTGCGAGGTGCACGGCCTCGGCAGCGACCAGATCTGCTCCCGCGTCGCCGGGGTGAGCGTATCCCGGCACCACAGAGGCGATAATGGGGACATCAACGGAATCAGTCACCCCCCGAGGCTAATGCAGAACATCGACCCCGACACGCGCACCCGCTACCGCGAGAGACTGTCCCCCAGCCTGTGGCTGCTGGTGACGGTGGCTCTCGCCGGCCCGATGGTCGCGCTCATCGCGGTGCCCGCCGGCTCCACGATCGCTCTGGTCGCCGGGGCCGCCGTCTCGGCGCTGCTGGTGATCGCCGTGATCGCGGTCACCCCCGTCGTCGCGGTCGACGGTGACGTGCTGAGTGCGGGTCGAGCGCACATCGAGGTCCGCCACCTCGGCGTGCCGATCGCCCTGACCGCCGAGGACGCCCGCCAGGCTCGCGGCCCGGGGCTTCCTGCACGCGGCTGGCACCTGATCCGCGGCGGCATCGACGGTCTGGTCGTGGTGCCGAACATCGACCCCGATGACCCCGTCGACACCTGGACGATCTCGACCAGGACGCCCGACCGACTCGCCGCGGCGATCATCGCCGCGCAGGGCTGAGCTCTTCCGCGCCGTCTCCGCGCTCTCTCCGCATGGCCCTAGAGCCGCGGCGGAACCCGGGCATACGCGATACCCCCCTCGGAAAAGACGACGCGCCCCCGACCATGACGGTCCGGGGCGCGTTTCTTCTCGCTCTGGTGCGCTCAGGCAGCGCACTCCTTGCAGATGGGGCCGGAGGCTCCCTCGTGGTCGAGCTGCGAACGGTGCTTCACGAGGAAGCAGTTCATGCAGGTGAACTCGTCCTGCTGCGGCGGCAGCACGACGACATCGAGCTCGAGATCGGAGAGGTCGGCTCCGGGGAGGTCGAAGCTGGACGGGTTGTCCGCATCCTCGTCTCCCGAAGAACCGGAGAGCTTGTCCGGCACACGCTCCTTGAGGGCTTCGATCGACTCGGAGTCGTCTTCACTCTTTCGAGGGGCGTCGTAATCGGTTGCCATGTGGTGAATCTCCACTTTCATGCGAGTGGGTGGTGCGCCGTCGGGGGTAATCGGCGGCCATAGTTTGCATGACCACGAGGGAATAAGCAAATGCTCGTGGGTGCGACAGAGCAAACTCACGGCACGCCCAGAGTATTCCCGCCTCGGGCCCGCCCCGCGTGACACCATGAACAGACACCCATCAGAGGGGCATTCGCATGGAAAACGTCACCATCGTCGGCACGGAGGCAGGCCTGCTCGTACTCGCGACCGAGTCGGGCGAGCGGTTCGCGCTGCCCATCGACGACGTCCTGCATCGTGAGCTCCGCCGCGCCACACGGCAGAGCGAGCCGGCCGCGCAGCGCCTCGCCGCGAGCCCGCGCGACATCCAGGCGCAGATCCGCGCAGGACTCACCACGACCGAGGTCGCCGAGCTGCTGGGCATCGCCGTCGAGGACGTCGTGCGCTTCGAGGGTCCGGTCCTCGCCGAGCGCGAGCACGTGATCGGTCAGGCACTCGCCGTCCCCGTCCTGATCGGCAGCGATGTCGAGCCCGACGCGCAGCCGACGTTCGGCACCGCCATCCGCGCCAAGCTCGCAGAGGTCGAGGCCTCCGCCGAGCGGTGGGCCAGCTGGAAGGGCGAGAACGGTTGGGTCATCAAGCTCGAGTTCAGCGCCAACGACGTCGACCACGACGCGCGCTGGAGCTTCGATCCCCGCCGCAGCGCCCTCTCGCCGCTCAACGCGGATGCGACCCAGCTCTCCCGTCAGGGCTCTCTTCCCGACGGACTGATCCCCCGGTTGCGCGCGGTCGACGCCGAGCGCCAGCCGTCGCCCTACAAGGACGACAGCCGCTTCGACTCCGGCGCGTTCGGACCGCGACTGGTGCCCACCCCCGAGAGCGAGGTCGACGACGTCGCGATCCCCGAGCGGTCCGCCGCCGCCGCGCAGAACGCCGCGACGAAACGGGCCCCGGAATCCGCGACCACCAGCCCGGAGACCGCCGATCTGCTCGAGGCGCTCCGCCGCCGCCGCGGTCAGCGCGAGACGGCCCCTCTTCTCGAGCATCCCGACGACGACGACGAGACGGGACCGATCGCGCTGTTCGATGCGTTCGAGGGCGATCAGTCCGACGAGCGCGAAGACGAACCCGCGGCACCGGCCGAGCCGACGAACGAGACCGGCGGGCGGCGCAAGCGGCGTAACGCCATGCCGTCGTGGGATGAGATCGTCTTCGGCGCCAAGACCGACGAGTAGACGCGGCGTCAGCGCGCGAAGGCCCCCAGCCGGAGCAGCGGTACCTGTCTCTCCTCCGGGGTGAGACCGCCGTGCTGTCCGACCATGCCACGACCTCGCTGGTCTGCGGCGGTGCCGTCGTAGACCGCGCCGTTCCCCCGTGCGACCACCAGCAGGTCGCCCATCCGTGACGCGGCGGCGGGCGCGATCGTCGGCCCGAAGAGCCCCGCGGCGATCGCGTCCTCCCTGGTGCCCACATCGGCCAGTCCCTGCAGATCCGAGGACCACTGCGCGGCGACGGCCGCGGCATCGGCCTCGGGGTCCGTGTAGACATGCAGCATCCTGGGCTCGCCGCCGATGTGACGGACGCCCGCGAGGTGCTCCGCCTCGAGGACGACCTGCCTGTGCGCCGGGACGTCGACCATCCCGTGGTCCGAGGTGACGAGGACGCCGACCCCCGGGGGCACGCGGAGCGACAGGGCGCCGTCGATCTCCTCGAGCGCCGCGACCCACTGGGCGGAGTCGACGCCGTACCGATGCCCCGCCTTGTCGACCTCGGGGAGATAGCAGTAGACGAGCGCACCGGGGTTCCGCTCGGCCAGATCGTAGGCCGAAGCCACGCGATCCGCGGGTGTCTGCGCGGCGACGAAATCGGCTCCGCGCAGCGTCGCCCGAGTGAATCCGCTCTCGGCATACGCAGCGACACCGACCGCGTATGCCGGTCGCCCTTCCCCCCGCGCTCGCTCGAAGACGGTCGGGGCCGCCTGCCAGGTCATCGGATCCAGACCCTCGGACTCCCACCCGGTCAGCTGGTTCACGAGGATGTCCCGCGCGGGATCACGGACGCGGTATCCGACCAGGCCGTGCTCGCCCGGCCACGCACCGGTCAGGATGCTGGTGAGCGCCGCCGCGGTGGTCGAAGGGAAGACCGAGTACGCCACGTCCTTCTTCGCCATACCCGCCGTGAGGGCGCGCGCATGCCCGGCGTGAGCGCGCAGACTGATGGCCCCGAGACCGTCGACGAGGACCAGCACGACCGATTCGGCGCGCGGCAGCACCGCGGAGTCGCCGTGAAGGGCGTCGAACACGTCGTCCGCCACCCCGACGATGCTCCGAGCGGCGGCAGGCTCGGACGGTAGAATGAGGGACACCCGAGCCAGTCTGACACAGGCTCCCCCACGCGCTCAGTCTTTGCACAACTCAGCCTTCGCACACTCAGGATGGCCATGCCGAAGAACCCGCCTGCCGAGCTCGCACCGGAGCGAATCCAGGACATCGATCTCGAGACCGAGATGCAGGGTTCGTTCCTCGAGTACGCCTACTCGGTGATCTACTCCCGGGCGCTGCCCGATGCGCGTGATGGCCTGAAGCCCGTGCAGCGACGGATCCTCTACCAGATGTCCGAGATGGGACTGCGCCCCGACCGCGGCCACGTCAAGAGCGCCCGCGTCGTGGGCGAGGTCATGGGAAAGCTGCATCCCCATGGTGATTCCGCGATCTACGACGCGCTGGTGCGACTCGCTCAGGACTTCGCGCTCCGGGTGCCGCTCGTCGACGGGCACGGCAACTTCGGATCGCTCGACGACGGTCCCGCCGCCGCCCGATACACGGAGGCGCGGCTCGCCTCGCCCGCGATGGCCCTCACCGAGAACCTCGACGAGGATGTCGTCGATTTCGTGCCGAACTACGACGGGCAGTTCCAGCAGCCTTCGGTTCTGCCTGCGGCGTTCCCGAACCTCCTCGTCAACGGCGCCAGCGGCATCGCGGTCGGCATGGCCACCAACATGGCCCCGCACAACCTCATCGAGGTCGTCGCCGCAGCCACGCACCTGCTCGAGAATCCGGATGCCACCACCGAGGAGCTGATGGAGTTCGTGCCGGGCCCGGACTTCCCCTCCGGCGGCATCCTGATGGGCCTCGACGGCGTCAAGGACGCCTACGCGAACGGCCGTGGTGCGCTCAAGGTGCGCGGCAAGGTCTCGGTGGAACCGCTCGGGCCGCGGCGCACCGGGATCATCGTCTCCGAGCTGCCGTACATGGTCGGCCCCGAGCGGCTGATCGAGAAGATCCGCGATGCGGTGCAGGCGAAGAAGCTGCAGGGCATCAGCGATGTCACCGACCTCACCGACCGCAACCACGGACTCCGCGTCGCGATCGGCGTCAAGACGGGTTTCGACCCGCAGGCCGTGCTCGAGCAGCTGTACCGGCTGACGCCCCTCGAAGACTCCTTCAGCATCAACAACGTCGCGCTCGTCGACGGGCAGCCCCGCACGCTCGGGCTCAAGGAGATGCTGCGCGTCTACGTCGCCCACCGGCTCGAGGTCATCACCCGGCGCAGTCGTTACCGCCTGGCCCGGCGCGAAGAGCGCCTGCACCTCGTCGAGGGTCTGCTCATCGCGATCCTCGACATCGACGAGGTCATCCAGGTCATCCGCTCCTCCGATGACTCCGAGCAGGCGCGGTCCCGGCTGCGTTCGGTGTTCGATCTCAGCGAGCTGCAGGCCGAGTACATCCTCGAGCTGCGCCTTCGCCGTCTGACCAAGTTCTCGCGGATCGAGCTCGAGACCGAACGCGATGCCCTTCTCGCCGAGATCGCAGCCCTGCGCGAACTCCTCGCCAGCGACGTGCTGCTGCGTGCAGCGGTCGCGAAGGAGCTCGACGCCGCGGCCGAGGCGTACGGCACCCCTCGCCGCACGCTGCTGATGAACGCCGCTCCCGCCAAGCCTCGCGCGACGAAGGGTGCTGTCGACCTCCAGATCGCGGATGCGCCCACCGTTCTCGTCCTGTCGACCACCGGGCGGGCGGTGCGAGTGGATCTCGGCGAGGGCCAGGAGCTCTCCCTGCCGCCTCGGCGCAGCAAGCACGACGCGATCCTCGCCACCGTCGAGACGACGGTGCGCGCCGAGATCGGCGCGCTGACCTCCGAGGGGCGAGTGCTGCGATTCTCCCCCGTCGACCTGCCGTCGGTGCCGTCGTCGTCCGTGCAGCTCGCCGCCGGCGCGCCGCTGCGGGACTACCTCGGGATCACGACGCGGGGAGAGCGGATCCTCGGATTCGTCCGTTTCGACAGCGACACCCCGATCGCGCTCGGCACCGCGCAGGGAACGGTGAAGCGGATCGTCCCCTCGACGCTGCCCGTGCGTCCGGACCTCGAGGTGATCGGCATGAAACCCGGCGACACCGTCGTCGGAGCCGTCGAGGCGCGAGACGATGCCGACCTGGTGTTCGTCACGACCGATGCTCAGCTGCTGCGCTTCTCGGCGTCCGCGGTGCGCCCGCAGGGTGCGCCCGCCGGCGGCATGGCGGGGATCAAGCTCGGTGCAGGGTCCACGGTGCTCTTCTTCGGAGCCGTGGCCCCCGACACGGATGCGGTGGTCGCCACCGTCTCCGGGTCCGACAGCATCCTCCCGGGAACGGAACCGGGGCGAGCGAAGGTGTCGGCGTTCGCGGAGTATCCCGCGAAGGGCCGTGCGACGGGCGGCGTCCGGGCGCACTCCTTCCTGAAGGGCGAGGATCGGCTCACGGTCGCCTGGGTCGGGCCGACCCCGGCGCAGGCCGTCGACCCGACCGGTGCCGTGCGAAAGCTCCCCGAGGCGGGCGCCAGGCGCGATGCCTCGGGTCAGCCCATCGACGGCGTGATCGGCAGCATCGGCCGCACCCTGGTCTGACCACGCGCGCGGTATGCCCGGTCGCGCCCGGTCAGAGGCGCAGCGCCAGGATGTTGGCGGTGAGTCCGGCGGCCGTGCCGCACAGGATCACCGTGTCACCGGTGCGCACCCGACCGCTCTCGAGCGCGCGGGCGAGCATGAACGGCACCGAGGACGAGACCATGTTGCCGAAGTGCCGCACCTCATCGATGCGTCGCTCGACGGGGATACCGAGGCGGTCGAGCATCGGGCCGAGTGCTGCGGATGCCTGGTGCGGCACCCACAGCGCGACGTCGTCGTAGGACACGCCCGCGCTCTCATGGAACGACTCGAAGAACTCCGGCAGCACACGCATCATCCCCAGCAGTGCACGGCGCCCGTTCATGTCGAAGAGGTAGTCCGCGGGGTCCCGCTCCGCGTAGACCTGCGCCGGGGACCCCGACAGTCCGCCCCTGATCTCCGTGTCGTGCGCGTAGGCGGGCCAGGTGCGCTGTGCGCTCGCGATCACCCCGCGTGCGGGATCCGCGGAACGGCGCAGCACCACAGCCGCGCCGGCATCGCTGAAGAGCTCGAAGCTCTCGCGCTGCTCCGGGTTGAGGAACCGTGTGCCCACGTCGCCAGCGAAGACGAGGATCGTCTCGTGGTCCCCCGCGTCCAGATAGCGCGAGGCGATGTCGAGCGCCGTGATGAAGCTCGTGCAGGTGGAGTTCACATCGAACGCCGCGGCGCGACCGCTCAGAGTCAGCCTCTCCAGCACGAGCGCCGCCGTGCACGGGATGGGCTGGATGCCGGCGGCTGAGGCACCGAGGACGAGATCGATCTGATCGGCGCGGACGCCGGCGTGTGCGAGTGCGCGCTCACACGCCTCCGCGAGCATGTCGAGGTGCGATGTGTCGTCGTCGAGGCGATATCGCGTCTCGCCTCCGAAGCTCACCGTGCGGTCGGGCAGGAATGTCCCCCACCCCGCGATCTCGCAGTTCCTCACCATCTCCGCTCCCCCCATCCCTGCACGACCCGACGCAGCTTCACCGACCCGTCCGGCACGAATCCGATGAACTCGAGGTCCGGACGCTCGCATCCGAGTCGATGCGCGAGCGCCCCCACCTCATCCGCCACGCGGCGCCGAGACCGATCATCGACCGTGTCCAGGGCGATCTGCAGGCGCGACTCGCCGATCTGCGTGATGCGGTACTCGTCGAACCCGTCGGCATACAGCAGCGCACGCGTGATCACGTCCGCGAACACGGGCACCTCGCGGCCGTCGAGGCCGCGGAGGATCAGCGTGTCGCCCTCGCGCCCTTCGATGCGCTCGATCGCCGTCAGGGCGGTGCCGCACGGGCACGGCGACGTGCGCTCGCGCAGCACGTCTCCGAGGCGGTAGCGCACGATCGGCTGCGCACGACGACGCAGATCCGTGACGATCGGGGTGAAGCGCTCGGCATCCAGGTACTCCCGCTCGACCAGGATGTCGTCCTCGTTGAGGTGGATGACCCCGTGCGGGCAGGTGTGCGCGAGGAACCCCTCGGTGCACTGGTACAGCTGATGCAGACGCTCCTGTCCGAGCGATCGCGTGATCCGCTGCGCATCGAAGACCTCGAGCACCTCGGCAACCGCGTAGACCTTCTGCGGGACGACGTCGAACTCCCCGGCATCCGCGGCATGCGCGATCAGCCGGAGCACGGAGGGCGGAGCCACGAGGATGGTCGGGCCGAAGGAGCGCAGGGCCGCGATGTTCTCCGCCATGTCCGCGTACACGTCGAAGTAGCGGAACGACACCGCCGCGGAGCCGACCGACTCGTAGAGCGTGTTGTCGGCGCGCAGGAAGAGCGCGATGCGGTGTCCGAGCAGGGCGCCGCGCGGGAGGGTTCGTGCCAGCACGGCCCCCACCCAGGCGTCGCGCTCGGCCGCACTCACCACGAACAGGCCGCGGTGTCCGCTCGTGCCGCTGGAGAGACCCACGGAGTGGGACCCGAGGTCGAGATCGAACTCCCGCGCGCGCTCGTTCGCGATCGCGAGGGCCAGCGCGTCATCCCTGCCGACACCGACCGTGTTGATGTCGTCGAACCGGCTCATCATGACGCTCTTGTCCATCAGCGGGAGGTCCGCGAAGGACCGCATGGCGAGGAGATCTCCGAAGTACCGGGATCGACGACGCAGGAACCGCAGGTGCGCGCGCAGCAGGCGCCGCTGACGCCGCTCGATCGCCGCTCGGGTGCGCAGCGGACGCAACCACCGCACCGCCGCGAACTCGCGCAGGATCCTCAGTCGCGACATCAGCTCAGCAGCTCCGTGGCTCCGAGCGGGTCGTGGCTGCAGACGACGCGGATGCCGGCAGCGGCGAGGCCGCGCAGCGTGCTCGCCGTGGACGCGTAGCGCTGCGGGTCGTGCTGGATCGCACGCGGGAGCATCCGCAGTCGTCCCGAGGCGTCGAGGAGGTCCGCCCCCCATGCCGCGTCACCGGCGAGCAGGACTCGGCCCTCGATCAGGGCTCCCAGGTGCCCGTCTGCGTGGCCGGGGAGGTCCACGACGAGATACGAGCCGTCGCCGAGAAGATCGTGCCCGCTCAGCACCGTGCCCCGCACCGCGACGTCGACGAACGCGTCGTCGGCGAGAGTGCGGCGCTCCGCCCCGGAGAACCAGTCGGGCAGCAGCCCCGTCAGAACCCCGTCGCGCAGACGCGGTCCGGCGAGCGTCCTCTGGTGTCCCGCGCTCAGCACGAACGTCGCATGCGGAAAGCGGCGGACGCCGCCGATGTGATCGGGATGCAGGTGCGACAGCACGACGTGCGTGACGGATGCCGGATCCACACCGTCGACGCGGAGCTGCACCGCGATGTCGTCCTCGTCGTCCACCTGCGGCGGCAGGAGGCGCCGATAGGCCGCACCGCGCCACCCCGTGCGCCACTCCCCTGTGGCATACCCGGTGTCGAACAGCACTCGCCGTCCGTCCGCAGCGTCGTACAGGAAAACGCCGGAGGGGAACTCCCGGCGTCCCCGAGGCTCCCCGTGGAACATGGCGCCGACATCGTGCACGGTCTTCCCGCACACGTAGTGGCGGAGGCGGCCGGTCATGACTCCCCCGGCATGTGCGCCGCGACCCGGGCGAGCGCCTCGTCGAGGGACACCTCGGGTCGATATCCGAGGTCGGCCTTCGCGCGCGAGACGTCGAGGGTCTGCGAGTAGGCGATGGTGGTGAGGGTGTAGCGGGTGAGCGGAGGTTCCGGACGCCAGGGCAGAGCGGAGCAGACCCGCTCCAGAACACCGGCCAGGGCCCAGGCGAGGGGCCGGGGCAGCGGACGGAACCGCGGCTCCTGTCCGAGGAGGCCGAGCAGGGTCGTGAGAAGGTCGCGGAATCGTCGGGGATCGTCGTTGGAGATGTTGTAGACGCCCCCGGCGGCATCGCCGCGGTGCAGCGCGAGGCGCAGAGCGGCGGCGACGTTCTCGACCGCGGTGAGGTCGATGAGGGTGTCGCCTCCGTCGAAGAGCGGCACCCCGATCCGCCGGTGCACCGCGAGGAGTCTCGGCACGAGGCTCGGATCACCGACTCCGATGAGTCCGCGCGGGCGTACGATGACCAGCTCGGGGATCGTGCCGGCATCCCGCGCCTCGAGCAGCAGGTCCTCCGCGGCGATCTTCGAGCGGATGTAGCCGTTCAGGCGGTTGCTGCGGTCGACATCCCCCTCTCGGATGCCGAGTCGATCGCGCGGCGCCGCATACACGCTCGGCGACGAGACGTGCACGATCCGGCGCACACCGTTGCGACGGGCGAATTCCACGACGTGGCCCGTGCCCTCGATGTTCGTCGACCGGAAGTCCCGCCACTCACCCCACGGCGTCGAGAGGGCGGCGCAGTGGATGACGGCGTCCACCGGAAGGTCCAGGCGCCGCAGCGACGCGAGGTCGCCGGGAACCCGATGCGCCTCGTCGGCCACCCGCGCGAGCGCCGTCAGGTCACGGCCGGCGGCGAAGACCTCGTAGCCGTGCCTGTGCAGATCGGGCACGACGTGCCCGCCGAGGAACCCGCTCGCCCCCGTCACCAGCACACGGGCTCCGGACATGCCCCTCACCCTAGCCGCCCTATTGTGGTCGTGTGCGCATAGCCATGGTCACCGACTACTACCTGCCGACGCTGGGCGGTGTGCAGACGGTCATCAAGGCACACCGCGAGGCGCTGGAGCAGGCGGGGCACGAGGTGTTCGTGTTCGCACCGCTGGCCGCGGAGAGTGACGACCCGCACGTGGTGCGGCTGCCGACCGCCCGGGGCTTCGCCCCCGACGGCTACCCGTTCACCTGGCCCCCGCGGGCCGCGGCGGAGTCCTTGCGCCGCGAGCTCCGCGCCCGCGGGATCGACCTGGTTCATGTGCACACCGAGATGTTCGCCGCACTGGCCGGGTTCGACGCGGCCAGGGCGCTGGGCGTGCCCGTGGTGCAGACCATGCACGGGCGCATCGACGTCTACACGCGATCGGTGCTCCCCCTCCCCTCGGTCACGACGATGCTGCTCGCCGCGATGCACCGGCACCGGATGAGCCACGCACAGGCACGCCTCGACTCGACGGCCCCGTACGCGGCGACTCGGATGGCGCGCCGCATGTGGCGGCTGATGGTGAGTCAGGCGAACCACGCCGACCAGGTCATCGTGCCCTCCGCCCACTTCGCCGCGAAGCTCGTCGCGCAGGGGGTGCGCACTCCCCTCACCGTCCTGTCGAACGGACTCGAGGCGAGTGTGCTCGATGCGGTCGGCTGGCCGACACCTCGCGAGTTGCGCGACGGCGAGGATCTCCGGGTCGTGTGGTGCGGGCGGTTGTCTCCGGAGAAGCGCCCGTCCGTCTTCGTCGACGCGGTGCGTCGGCTTCCGGGGATCAGCGCCGAGATGCTCGGTGACGGCGTCGCGCGTCGTGCCGTGTCGTCTGCCGCCGCCGACCTGCCGGACGGGCGGCTCATCGTGCACGGCGCGGTGCCCCAGTCGCAGGTGCTCGATGCCATGCGCCGTGCGCACGTGCTGGTCTCGACGTCTCTCGACTTCGACAACCAGCCGATGGTCATCCTCGAGGGCCTCGCCTCCGGGCTGCCGGTGGTCGTCACCGACCCCGATCTGGCCGAGATGCTGCCCGACGGCGGAGGACTGGTGACCCCCACGCCGGATGCCGACGGACTCGCGCGTGCGCTCCGCAGCCTGCAGGATGCCCCGGGCCGCGTCGCCGCGATGAGCGCCGCAGCCCTCGCGCACCGCACTCGCGTCGCCCAGGACACCCACCGCGACGCGCTGCTCGCGGTGTACAGGGCGGCGATGACGGCCGCACGCTGAGGTCAGGCGTCGAGGTCAGGCACTGACGTCAGGCGTCGATGTACTCGCGCGACAGCCGGTCCGACGAGTCGATGATGAACTCCCGGCGCGGAGCCACCTCGTTGCCCATCAGCAGCTCGAACACCCGACCCGCGGCTTCGGCATCCTCCATGCGCACCCGGCGCAGCAGGCGTCCGCCGCGATCCATGGTCGTGTTGGCGAGCTGCTCGGCATCCATCTCTCCGAGGCCCTTGTACCGCTGCAGCGGCTCGTGCCAGCGCTTACCCGCCTTGCGCAGCTTGGCCAGCAGCGCATGCATCTCCTGCTCGCTGTAGGTGTAGATCGTCTCGTTGGGCTTGGACCCCGGGTTGATCACGATCACGCGGTGCAGGGGCGGCACGGCCGCGAAGACCCGGCCGTGCTCGATCAGCGGGCGCATGTAGCGGTAGAACAGTGTCAGCAGCAGCGTGCGGATGTGGGCGCCGTCGACATCAGCGTCGCTCATCAGGATGACCTTGCCGTAGCGGGCGGCGTCGATGTCGAAGCTGCGTCCGGAGCCCGCACCGATCACCTGGATGATCGACGCGCACTCGGTGTTGGAGAGCATGTCGCCGACGGAGGCCTTCTGCACGTTGAGGATCTTGCCGCGGATCGGCAGAAGGGCCTGGAACTCGCTGTTGCGAGCGTTCTTGGCCGTGCCGAGCGCCGAGTCGCCCTCGACGATGAAGAGCTCGCTGCGCTCGACCTCGTTCGTGCGGCAGTCCACGAGCTTCGTGGGCAACGTCGACGACTCCAGTGCGTTCTTGCGTCGCTGCGTCTCTTTGTGTGCGCGCGCCGAGACGCGCGCCTTCATCTCGGCGACGACCTTGTCGAGCAGCTGAGTGGCCTGGCTCTTGTCGTCGCGTCTGGTGGAGCTGAAGCGGGCCGCGAGATCCTTGCGGATCACCTGGGCCACGATCTGGCGCACGGCCGGTGTGCCGAGGATCTCCTTGGTCTGCCCCTCGAACTGAGGCTCGGGGACGTTCACCGTGAGCACCGCGGTGAGGCCTGCGAGAACGTCGTCCTTCTCGAGCTTGTCGTTGGCGCCGACCTTCAGCCGTCGTGCGTTCTGATCGACCTGCGAACGCAGCACCTTGAGCAGCTCCTGCTCGAAGCCCTGCTGATGGGTGCCGCCCTTGGGCGTGGAGATGATGTTGACGAACGACCGCGTGGTCGTGTCGTAGCCCGTGCCCCAGCGCATGGCGATGTCGACGGCGCAGACACGTTCGACCTCGGTCGCGATCATGTGGCCGTCGGCCTGCAGGACCGGGACGGTCTCCTTGAAGGTGCCCTCGCCCTGGATGCGCCAGGTGTCGGTGACGGGAGCGTCGTTCGCGAGGTACTCGACGAACTCCGAGATACCGCCGTCATAGCGGTAAGAGGTCTCGATCGGCTGACCTTCGACCTCGGAGCCGTTCGCCGCACGCTCGTCGCGGATGACGAGTTCGAGACCGGGGACGAGGAAGGCCGTCTGCCGCGCGCGCGTCACCAGCTCGTTGAGTTGGAACGCGGCATCCTTCGTGAAGATCTGATGGTCGGCCCAGTAGCGGATCCGAGTTCCGGTCGCTCCCCGCGGTGCCTTGCCGATGACCCGCAGCTCGCTCTTGTCGCGGAACGGCGTGAACACGGCATCCGGTCGCTTCTCGCCGCTGTCGGCGAAGAGTCCGGGCTCACCGCGGTGGAACGACATCGCGTAGGTCTTGCCGCCGCGGTCCACCTCGACGTCGAGACGCTCCGACAGGGCATTCACCACCGAGGCGCCGACACCGTGCAGACCGCCCGACGCGGCGTACGAGCCGCCGCCGAACTTGCCACCGGCATGCAGTTTCGTGAACACGACCTCGACGCCGGTGAGTCCGGTGCGCGGTTCGACGTCGACGGGGATGCCGCGACCGCGGTCATGGACCTCGACGCTTCCGTCTTCATGCAGGATGATGTCGATCTTCGATCCGTTGCCGGCGACGGCCTCGTCGACGGCGTTGTCGATGACCTCCCAGAGGCAGTGCATCAGGCCGGGCGATCCGTTCGAGCCGATGTACATACCGGGGCGCTTGCGGACGGCCTCAAGCCCTTCGAGCACCTGGAGATGATGGGCGGAATACTCGGCGGTCACAATGTCCGAGTCTATTCTCCGCACGGCCTCCGACGCCCACGACACTCCCCGCGGACGGGTGAGAGAGGTGCGCAGCGTACGCGCTGAGCGAAACACGCCGCAAACCGGGCATGCCCACAGTGACGGCGTGGTTGTATTGAACACGCCCAGCCGGGACCCGACACTCAAGGAGGCACCGAGATGAACGCAACAACGACCGAACGTGAGACCTCCACCGTCGAGTTCCGCCTGACCGCCATGGATCGCTGTGATTCCTGTGGAGCTCAGGCGTACATCGCCGCCGAGGTCAACGGCTCCGAGCTCCTCTTCTGCGCCCACCACGGCCGCAAGTACGAAGAGAAGCTTCGCAGCGTCGCGACGAGCTGGCACGATGAGACCGCTCGTCTGATCGACTGATCTCGGATCGATCAGCCTCGGGACCCGTCTTCTGACGGGTCCCGCTCTCGTTAAGGCATCACCACGCGGCTCACGGCGTGACCACGCGGCGCACCCGGGACGTCAGCCGGGTGAGGATCTCCTCGCCGACCGTGTCGATGCGTTCCGCGAGCGTGGTGGCGCTGTCTTCGCCGTGCGTCCCGGGGCCGAACACCCACACCCGATCGCCCACGGCGGCGCCCGGCCACCCTGCGACCACCGATGTGGTCGCATCGATGCGTCGCAGTTCGCGCGGGCCCTGCGGCGTCCCGACGCGGCAGCCCGCCAAAGACGAAGGGATGCCGTCGAAGGCACCGACCCCGATCACCGCGTCGCCCTCCACGATCTCGACGACATCCGCACCGAGGCGCGCGATCGGCTCGATCCCCTCGAGCTCCGGACCGTCCGCCGACCGGACCCCGTAGCAGAACGCGCCGATCCGCGACACCGATCCGCGCAGCTCCGGTCGCCACCAGGAGGCGGCCGACGCCGTCAGGTGCAGTGCCTCGGGCGTCCCCCCGGTCCGTTCGGCGATATCTACGGCCTCGAGGAAGAGTCGCTGCGCCTCGTCGTCCTCCGCGTCGCTCGCTTCGGCCAGGTGACTCCAGATGCCGACGAGCTCGATCTCCCCCGCGGTCTCGGCAGCGCGGACCTCGACGAGCACGCCCTCCCACTCCGACGGCAGCAGACCGTTGCGGTGCAGGCCGGTGTCGATCTTGAGATGCACCCGCGCCCGCAGCCCGAGGTGATGCGCGCGCGCGATGATCCGCCGCAGATACTCCGCACTTCCCACACCGAGGTCGATCCGCGCACGCAGCGCCTCGTCGATCTCGGCATCCGTCGACGTGACCCACGCGAGGATCCGTCCGGTGTCTCCGAGCGCCCGACGGGCCTCGATCCCGCTGGCGACGTCGTACGAGCCGTACCACTCGACCCCGGCATCTCGGGCGGCCTCGACCGCCCAGCCGAGTCCGTGACCGTAGGCGTCGTCCTTGAGCACGACCATGAGCGCCGAGGGCGCGATGCGCTCCTGCACCGCCCGGATGTTGGCGGCGAATCGCGCGGTGCTGATCTCGAGGACCGGCCGGCTCATGCCTCCCACCCCCGCTCGGCGTGGGCTCCGGCGACCGTGATCAGCTCCGCGACGGAGAGCCCCGTCACCGCACTCCATCGGGCGAGTGCGGGAGCGGACGGCCCGCGCCCGCCGAAGTAGGTGACCTCGACGCCGGGCTCCGTCTCCCCCGCGTCCTGCAGGTCGATCACGCAGACGTCCATCGCGACACGGCCGATTATCGGCCGCTCGGTGCCCGCGATCTCGACGTGGGCGGCGTTGCCGAGACTGCGCACGATCCCCTGGGCGTATCCCCCGGTGACGAGTGCGACGGTCGTGTCCCGCGCGGCCCGGTGGGTGTAGCCGTATGAGACGGCATCACCGGGTTCGAGCGGCTTCGTCGAGAGGACGGATCCGGTCAGGCGCATCACCGGGGCCGTGCGAAGGTCCCCCTCGGCATCGGGCAGACCGTACAGGAGGAAGGGATCGATGTCGGCCTCCCCGTGGATGACGGCGTCGATGCCCTCCAGGCGCAGCGCCTCGACCTCCTCGGCGTAGTCCACGCGCACGGCGGAGGCTCCGGCGGCGGTGACCGCGTGCGCGACGGCGAGGACACCGTGCCCCCAGGCATCTCGGCGCAGATCCGCGACGCGGCCTCCGGCGGCGACGGCCTCGGCCGCGGCGGAGGCCAATGCCGCCCGCGAGATCATCGCGCGCGGACGGGAGCTGGAGGTCTTCTCACACACACTTCCACCCTAACTCCGGCCTCCCAGAATGGCAGTCGTGCCCGCCGTAGACTGGATGCGACCCCGACCTTGGAGACCCATGTCACGTTTTTCCCTCGCGCCCCGCCTCCGTTACCTGGCGGACCGCGCCCGCCGCATCGACGTCGCGTCGGTGATCGAGAGGGCCAAGGAGGCCTCGGAACAGCACGGCAAGGCCGTGCCCGTCGTCGTGGTCGACATGCTGTGGTCCGCCGGTCGTCACAACGTCGGCTTCCAGGACTACATCGACTACGACTTCGCGATCCTCACCAAGGCGGAGCGCGACACGTTCATGACCCACCCGGTCTCGAATCAGATCTCCCAGCAGTACGACCACCCGGACTACCGCCACCTCTTCCATGACAAGGCAGAGTTCGACGCCCGCTTCGACGCCTTCCTCAAGCGCGAGTGGATGCTGATCACCGAAGGGAACGCCGACGAGCTGCGCGCCTTCACCGAGCGACAGGGCACGATCGTCGTCAAGGAGACCCACGGACAGGCCGGCACCGGCGTGCACCGCTACCACGCCGCCGACGTCGCCGACTGGACGGCGTTCCACGCGCAGCTGCTCGCGAAGAAGCAGGTGCTCGTCGAAGAGGTCATCCGCCAGCACGAGGACCTCGCTGCCGTCTGCCCGGGAACGGTGAACACCACGCGCATCACCGCGTTCTTCGACGGCGAGAAGACGCACATCCTCGCGATCGCCCAGAAGTTCGGCCGGGGCGCGGTGAGCGACCAGATGAGCTTCGGCGGCTTCTACACGATGCTCGACGAGAACGGGCACTCGAGGGGACCCGGCTACGACTCGCACGGCCACGTGCACGTCACGCACCCGGACTCGGGCTTTCCCATCGCCGACTTCCAGCTGCCGATGATGGACGAGGTCCGGGACTTCGTCGATCAGGTCGCCAGAGTCGTGCCGCAGATCCAGTACGTCGGCTGGGACATCGTCGTCACCCCCGACGGCCCCGTGCTCGTCGAGGGCAACTGGGGAGCGGGTGTGTACGAGAACAAGCCCAGCGTCACCGGCATCCGCACCGGACACAAGCCGCGCTACCAGGCTGCCATCGGTTTCTGACCGCGACGCGAGAAGGCCCGGATGCCGAGCATCCGGGCCTTCTCGCATGTATCGCGGCTGTGGTGCTCAGACCTCGCGGACGATCCCCATCGGGGTGGACTGGGTCGCCTGGCCGAGCGGGTTGTCGCCGAGGATCTGCACGAGACGGCGCTCTCCGGCCTTGTCGAGAGTCGAACCGAGGATGTTGCCGCCGATGTCGTTGATGTCGACCACGGCCACGTCGACCGCGCCACCGACCAGCTTCTGCACCCGCAGAGCGACGTCACGCGGGTTCTTGGGTCCGAGCACGACCGCCTCGTTGTACGGCGGGATCGTGTTCTTGGTGGGTCCGTCGATCGCACGGGCCTTGTCACCGGCGATCCGGTAGAAGTCACCGCTGCGCCCGATCGCCTTCGAGAGCACCGAGACGCCGGCCGCGAACAGGATCCGCAGCGTGCCGCACTCGCGCAACGCCATCTCCATGGTCTCGGGCATGCCGAGACCGATGCCGTACGACGTGCGCACCACATGCCGGGAGAGGAACCGTGCGAGCGGACGCGGCGTGATCTCATCGAGACGGTACGAGCGTCCCTGCGTGATCGCGACGATCTTCTCGGTCACGAACAGCAGGTCGCCCGGCTGCACCGCATCCTTCGCGTACTCCGCGATGACGGAGTCCAGGTCGTCGTTCGGCATGACGACCCTGGTGCGCAGCGGGATTCGCGCGTAGGTCTTGCCCTCGACGCGGGTCTCGAGCGCTTTGCCCTCGTTCGCCTGCATCACTCGAGGTAGTCCCGCAGCGACTGCGAGCGGCTCGGGTGGCGGAGCTTCGCCATCGTCTTCGACTCGATCTGTCGGATGCGCTCACGCGTCACGCCGAACGTGTCACCGATCTGGTCGAGCGTCTTGGGCTGTCCGTCACCGAGGCCGAAGCGCATCCGGATGACACCGGCCTCGCGCTCCGACAGCGAATCGAGCAGCTGCTCGAGCTGGCGCTGCAGCATCGTGAATCCGACCGCGTCGGCGGGGACGACGGCCTCGGTGTCCTCGATGAGGTCACCGAACTCGCTGTCACCGTCTTCACCGAGGGGCGTGTGCAGGGAGATCGGCTCGCGACCGTACTTCTGCACCTCGACGACCTTCTCCGGCGTCATGTCCAGCTCGCGGCTGAGCTCTTCCGGAGTGGGCTCGCGGCCCAGGTCCTGCAGCATCTGGCGCTGCACGCGGGCCAGCTTGTTGATGACCTCGACCATGTGCACCGGGATGCGGATCGTGCGGGCCTGGTCGGCCATGGCACGGGTGATCGCCTGACGGATCCACCAGGTGGCGTAGGTCGAGAACTTGAAGCCCTTGGTGTAGTCGAACTTCTCGACCGCGCGGATGAGACCGAGGTTGCCCTCCTGGATCAGATCCAGGAACTGCATGCCGCGGCCGGTGTAGCGCTTGGCGAGCGAGACGACGAGACGCAGGTTGGCGCCGAGCAGGTGGCTCTTGGCACGCTGGCCGTCGCGGGCCACCCACTGCAGGTCGAGTCCCAGCTGACCGGCCTTCTCGGCGGCGGTCATCGTCGACAGCTTCTCCTCCGCGAAGAGACCGGCTTCGATCCGCATCGCGAGCTCGACCTCTTCGGCCGCGTTCAGCAGCGCGACCTTTCCGATCTGCTTCAGGTAGTCCTTGACGGGGTCGGCGGTCGCGCCGGTGATCTGCGTCGAGTAGACCGGCACGTCCTCGTCGTCGTTGGACGAGATGACGATCGCGCCGGTGGGAAGGGGTTCGGTGAACGCGGGCTTCGCGTCCTCGTCATCTTCCTCGGGCTCTGCGGCGGCGGGAGCCTCGTCGTCTTCGACGATGTCATCCGCCTTCTTCTTCTTCGCGGGCGCGCGCTTGGCGGCCGCCCGCTGCGCGGCGGTCTTCGGGACGGGCTTCTCGACCGTCTCCTCGACCGGAGCGTCGACCTCGGGAGCGTCGGCGGTCTTCTTCGTCCGGGTCTTCTTCGTCGTGGCAGGAGTCACGTTTCGCCTTTCACGGGGCCGCTCGCAGGCCCCGGAGCATTTCGGACACTAGTAAGACCCTTGTCAAGTCGGATCTCCGAAAAGATCGATTGACAACGGGTCAGAGTCCTAGTATCGCACACGTGCGGGCATGCCGGCGCATTCGGCCGAAGTTTCGACCGGGAGCTCAGCCCCGGCCGGGCTTGTCCTCGTCGCCGGTCGGCCGCGAAGCAAGATATCGCTCGAGTTCGGCGGCCAGCTCGTCCGCACTGGGGAGGTCGCGCTCGTTGAACCCGCCCTCATCGTACGAGCCGTCCTCGGGGTCGCGACCGGCCATGTAGGCGTCGTAGCGACGCTCGAGTCCATGCACCATCTGCTGCAGTTCGTCGTTTCCGAGCACCTGCTCGTCGATGCGCGCGAGGTAGTCCTCACGACGGTCCTGGACCACGTCGAGGATGAGCACGAGCCCTGTTGCGGCCATCAGCTTCTCCGCCGCCGCGATGACGGCGTCGGGGTTCTCGGTCTCGGCGAGGTAGTGCGGGACCAGGAGCACGAAGCCCACGACCCGCTCACCGTGCTCGGCGAAGCGGAACTCGAGCAGATGACCCGCCGTCGCCGGCACCTGGGTGCGGGGACGCCACACGGAATGGGCCACCGTGAGCTCACGGCGGTTGCCGCTCACCGTGGTGCCGATCGGGCGCGTGTGCGGCACGGGCATGGCGATCGAATGCACCCAGTTGAGCCCGGACACCTCGAACTCGTCGGCCAGCTCCACCACCGTGCGTGCGAACTCGTTCCAGGCGAAGTCGGGCTCGTAGCCCGCCAGCAGCAGGAACTTCTGGCCGAGCGCATCGGTCGCGAGGGACAGTTCGAGCCGAGCGGGGCGGAACTCGGTGAGGTGATCCTGATCGAACGAGATCACCGGGCGACGCGCCCGGTAGTCCAGCAGCACGTCGTTGTCGAAGACGGCGATCGGCTGTGGAGAGGTCGTCTCGCGGAGGTGCTCGATGAGCCCGGAGACCGCGTTGCCCGCGTCGGTGAAACCCGTCAGGAGCAGCACAAGGGGCAGCCCGCGCGGCACTGCCGGCGCGTTCGCGACACGTTCATGGATCTCTCCGGAGAAGGGCATGTGTCCATGCTACGAGCCGCATCGCGGCGACGGGTGACGACCGTCATGCTGAGAGCGAACAGGCCGCCCGCCGTCCCCACGTCCGACCATCCCTAGGATGGAGGTATGACGCTTCCCGCGCTCTCGCGCACCTCAGATCAGTTCCCCGGAAGCGCTGCAGACGCCGCAGTGCTCGTCATCTCCGACATCTCGGACTCGACGGATTCGCTGTCCGCCCACCCCGGGCTGGCCGAATCGCTCGAGGGGATCGGCTTCACCGGATCGCCGTCCGCATTCACCCGTGTGTACGCGCCCGAGGTCACCACCCTCCCGTTCGCCGTCGTCGGTGCGGGACGCGCCCCCGACGCCGCCGCCGTCCGCGACGCCGTCGGAACAGCGCTGCGCTCCCTGACCGGCTTCGCCACCGTCGCCCTCGCCCTCTCCCCCGAGCTCGAGGCGTTCGCCGATGCGGCCGCCGAGGGCGCCGTGCTCGGCGGCTACCGGTTCGACGACTACCGCCGCGAGCAGGGCAAGACCCGTGCATCCGCCGTCGTCCTGCATGCCGAACTCGACGACGCCGCTCTGAACAGGGCGGTCGCCGTGGGTGAGGCCGTCGCGCTCATCAAGGACCTGGTCTCGACGCCTGCGGAGTGGCAGAGCCCCGCACAGCTGGCGCAGAGCGCCGCCGACAGCGTCGCGGACCTCGACGTGTCCGTGACGATCTACGACGAGGAGCGGCTCGCCGCAGAGGGCTTCGGAGGGATCCTCGGCGTCGCCCAGGGGTCCGACCGGCCCCCGCGCCTGGTCAGACTCGACTACGCGCCCGAGAACGCCACGCGCCACATCGCGCTCGTCGGCAAGGGCATCACGTTCGACACCGGAGGCCTGTCGCTCAAGCCCGCGGCGTCGATGGTCGGCATGAAGTTCGACATGGCGGGCGCCGCGACCAGCGCCGCTGCCCTGCGCGCCATCGCCGCTCTGGCACTCCCCGTGCGGGTGACCGCCTGGCTGTGCATCACCGACAACATGCCGTCAGGGCGCGCGCTGCGCCCCGGCGACGTCATCCGCCTCCTCGACGGCACGACCGTCGAGGTCCCCAACACGGATGCCGAGGGACGCCTGGTGCTCGCCGACGGCCTGGTCGCTGCGAGCCGCGAGAATCCCGATCTCATCATCGACGTCGCGACCCTGACCGGCGCGATCCTGATGGCCCTCGGTCACCGCCACACCGGCGTGTTCGGAGACGACGACGCGGTCGCCGAGTTCCTGTCCGCGGCGGAGAAGGCCGACGAGCTCGCCTGGCACATGCCGCTGCCGGCCTACATGGAGGAGATGCTCGACTCCCCCATCGCCGACATGCAGAACGCCAACATGGGCGACCGCATGGGCGGCGCCTCGTACGCGGGACTGTTCCTGCGCCGCTTCATCGGCCGGGTCTCCGACGAGAAGGATGCGCCGCGGATCCCGTGGGTGCATCTCGACATCGCGGGATCCGGAGAGCACAACGGTGCGCCGTACGGCTTCACCGGCAAGGGCCCGACCGGGGCGATGGTCCGATCGATCATCGCGTTCGCCGAAGCATCCCACAAGGAGGCATGACCATGACCACGCACACCTTCGACATCGTCGTCCTGGGCGGGGGAAGCGGCGGCTACGCCGCGGCTCTGCGCGCGAGCGAGCTGGGCAAGTCCGTCGCCCTCATCGAGAAGGACAAGGTGGGCGGCACGTGCCTGCATCGCGGCTGCATCCCCACCAAGGCACTGCTGCACGCGGCGGAGGTGGCTGAGCACGTGCGGGATGCTGCCCATGTGGGAATCTCCGCGACTCTCGACGGGATCGACCCCGCGGGCGTGCGCGCCTACCGCGAAGGGATCGTCGCGAAGAAGTACAAGGGGCTCGAGGGCCTCGTGAAGGCACGGGGCATCACCACGGTCGCCGGTGCCGGACGCGTCAACGCGGACCGGTCTGTCAGCGTCGGCGACGACGTGTACGTCGGCACCGATGTCATCCTCGCGACCGGCTCGTACAGCCGCACCCTGCCCGGTCTCGAGATCGGCGGACGCATCCTGACGAGTGAGCAGGCGCTCTCCCTCGACGTCATCCCCGAGCGCGTCCTCGTGCTCGGCGGCGGTGTCATCGGCGTCGAGTTCGCCAGCGTCTGGCGCTCATTCGGCACCGAGGTCACGATCATCGAGGCCCTCCCGCATCTCGTCCCCAATGAGGACATCGCGATGAGCAAGGGCCTGGAGCGGGCGTTCCGACGCCGCGGCATCCAATACTCGCTCGGCGTGCGGTACCAGAGCGCCGTGCAGGACGACACGTCGGTCACCGTCACGCTCGAAGACGGCAAGACCTTCACCGCGGACTACCTGCTCGTCGCCGTCGGACGCGGTCCGGTCACCGCCGATCTCGGATTCGAGGAGGCGGGGGTCTCCCTCGACCGCGGGTTCGTGACCGTCGATCAGGATCTGCGTACGGGCGTCCCCGGCGTGTGGGCCGTCGGCGACATCACGCCGGGCCTCCAGCTCGCTCACCGAGGTTTCCAGCAGGGAATCGCGGTCGCGGAGCGGATCGCCGGGCTCTCCCCCGTCAACGTCCCCGACGTGCAGATCCCGAAGGTGACCTACTCCAGCCCTGAGGTCGCCTCCGTCGGGATCACCGAGGATGCGGCCGTCGCCGCGCACGGAGCGGACGCGGTGATCGCCTACGAGTACAACCTCGCAGGAAACGGCAAGAGCGAGATCATCGGGACCGGCGGTCTCGTCAAGGTCGTCCGCCTCAAGGACGGACCCGTCGTGGGCGTCCACCTGCTCGGCGATCGCGTGGGCGAACTCATCACCGAGGGCCAGCTGGCCGTCGCGTGGGAGGCTCACCCCGAGGACATCGCCCCCCTGATCCATGCGCACCCCACCCAGAGCGAGGCACTCGGCGAAGCCTTCCTCGCTCTCGCGGGAAAGCCGCTGCACGCCCTCTGAACACCAACCGGTGAACAGTTCACTAAGCTAGTCACGCGTCATTTAACTTCTTGAAGGAGACTCAGTCATGAGCACATCCGTCGTCCTCCCTCCGCTCGGCGAGAGCGTCACAGAGGGTACGGTCACCCGCTGGCTCAAGCAGGTGGGAGACACCGTTCAGGCGGACGAAGGCCTGCTCGAGATCTCGACCGACAAAGTCGACACCGAGATCCCGTCGCCCGTCTCGGGCGTGATCGAGGAGATCCTCGTCGCCGAGGACGAGACCGTCGAGGTCGGAGCGCTTCTCGCGCGCATCGGCGACGGCAGCGCCGCGGCACCGTCCGACGATGCCCCCGCGCAGGCCGCACCGGTCGCATCGCAGGCTCCCGAGCCTGCCGCGCCGGCGCCCGCCACCGACGCTCCCGCCGCCCCGGCCGAGCCGGCCCCTGCGGCACCCGCCGAGTCGTCGGCTCCCGCCGCCTCGGGCGACGCCACGGACATCGTCCTCCCCGAACTCGGCGAGAGCGTCACCGAAGGAACCGTCACGCGCTGGCTGAAGCAGATCGGCGACAGCGTCGAGGTCGACGAGGCTCTGCTCGAGATCTCCACCGACAAGGTCGACACCGAGATCCCCTCGCCGGTCGCCGGCGTGCTGCAGGAGATCGTCGCCGCCGAAGACGAGACCGTCGCCGTCGGTGCTGTCCTCGCCCGCGTCGGATCCGGTGCGGCCCCCGCAGCCGCTCCGGCCGAGGCTCCGGCACCCGCGGCCGAGGCTCCCGCTGCCCAGGCCGCCGCTCCGGCCCCGGCCGCGCAGGCTCCCGTCTCCGAGGCACCCGTCGACAAGCCCGCTGAGCGTCCCGCCGCCGAGGCCCCCGTCGCAGCACCCGCCGAAGCCGCTCCCGAGCAGGCGACCGGCGGAGCCGCCGGCGGTTCCTCGACCCCGGCACCGGCCGCAGAGCAGAAGCTCTCGCTGCCGACCGAGAACGACAACCTCTACGTGACGCCGCTCGTGCGTCGCCTGGCCTCGCAGCAGGGTGTCGACCTCGCGAGCGTCACGGGCACGGGAGTCGGCGGACGCATCCGCAAGGAGGACGTGCTCAAGGCCGCGGAGAGCGCCGGCGCAGCACCCGCCGCCGCTGCCGCTCCGGCAGCCCCCGCGCCGCTCGAGGTCTCGCCGCTGCGCGGCACGACCCAGCCGATGTCGCGTCTGCGCAAGGTTCTCGCCAAGCGCGCCGTGGAGTCCATGCAGCAGACCGCTCAGCTGACGACGGTCGTCGAAGTCGATGTGACCGCGCTGGCGGAGTACCGCGACAGCGTCAAGGGATCGTTCCTGGAGAAGACGGGCGACAAGCTGTCGTTCCTGCCGTTCTTCGCTCTGGCAGCCGCCGAGGCGCTGCGCGCCTTCCCGATCGTCAACGCGACGGTCGACGGCGAGCAGATCGTCTACCCGGAGTCGGAGAACGTGTCGATCGCGGTCGACACCGAGCGCGGTCTGCTGACCCCGGTCCTGCGCGACGCGGCGTCGAAGAACATCGCCGAGATCGCCCATGAGATCGCCGACCTCGCTGCCCGCACCCGCGACAACAAGCTGAAGCCCGACGAGCTCGCCGGCGGCACGTTCACGCTGACCAACACCGGTTCGCGCGGCGCACTGTTCGACACCCCCGTCGTGTTCCTGCCCCAGTCGGCGATCCTCGGCACCGGCACGGTCGTCAAGCGCCCCGGCCTCGTCAAGGTCGGTGGAGCGGATGCGATCGCCGTGCGCTCGTACGTCTACCTCGCGCTGTCGTACGATCACCGCATCATCGACGGTGCAGACGCTGCTCGCTTCCTCGGCGCCGTCAAGGCACGCCTCGAGTCGGCGCAGTTCGCCGCTCAGCTCGGAGCCTGACCCACTGCATCACCCTGGCTGGTCCGCGACGTCGTAGGCGTCGCGGACCAGCCATTTCTCGTCGACCCTCACGAGCACGAGCATCCAGTGGCGGACCCCAGTCGCGGCCTTCTGAGTGGTACCGGCAGGCGATGAGACCTTGACCACCGCGATATCGCCGTACTGGTCGACCGGCGCGAACATCAGCCGGTCGTCATCAGCGATCGCAGTGCCGCCGAGCACCTTCCCGAACGTCGAGACCGCGGCGGCCGAACCGGCGGCCACCGCATCGGCGCACACGGCATCGCTCGCGGCGAGGCATCCGCGGAAGACGGCGAGCACCGCGGGTGCGGCGACCACCGGATCGTCCGACGTCGCCGGATCGACGTCGGGCTCTGCGGTTCCCTCCGGCTCTGCCGACGCCTGCGGCTCGGCGGGGTCAGCGTCGTCGTCGGGCGCCACGGGCGTCGCCGGCCTCGAGGAGCGCTCTCCACCGCGCTCCCCAGCCCGCGCGGCCTCCCCGGCGGAGGGGCTCGCTGCGGGGTCGTCCTGGCCCTGCGTCGCCCCGGTCGGCCACAGGAGCCCGGCCGCCAGCACGACGGAGGCGGCGACGCCGGCCATCGCCACCGCGCGCAGGTGCCGCGCCCGCGGACGGTCGGGTCGCCGTGGCGTCTTCGCGGCGTCGGGCGTGACCGAGCGACCTCCGGCTCCGGTGACACCGCGGCGGGAGCCGAGCGCCCGGAGACCTCGAGAGGCCGCGCCCGCCACCACCGACGCACATGCGACGAGGGTGCCTCGCACCGCGGCGGGAAGAAGAGAACGGCCCGCCTCCACGACGCGCCCCTCGCGCCGGGTGACGGGGTCGGGCACGACTCTGCGTCCGGTGTCGAGATCCCGAACCCGCACCGGTTCCTGCACCGATCGCTGCAGGGGTCGCGGTGCCGCGGTATCGAGCAGATCGGTCTCCCAGCGCTCGAGCCTGCGCGGGGACATCTGCGCGGTGCCGCCGACGGCCCGCAGTCCCTCGACGATCTGACCGAGCAGTCGGCTCAGTGCACGGTCGGAGCAGTCCTTGTGCAACTGCTCCACGAGGAGGGCGGTGGCCGCGTATGCGTCGGCGCCACCGCCGATCACGAAGAGCGGACGCCCGTCGTCGGTGAGCCACCATTCTCCCGTGCAGACGCCGTCATCGGAGCGGACGAGCTCGCCGACCCCTCGCAGGAGGCTCGCCACCATCGTCGTCACCTCCCCGGCGGCGAGGGGCGCCTCCGCGAGCACCCGACGCCCCAGCAGTGCGCCCACGCGCTCCGTGCACCAGGGCAGAAGTGCATCGTGGCCGTCGGAGCGGCGCGCGAGGTCGATCGGCGCGGCGACATGCTCATCCCCCACATGCGCCCAGCCCGCCCAGCCGCCGAGCTCCCCCACGTCGACGAGCACGGCCGCAGATCCTCCCCGAACCACCAGGGGGCCCGCGAACGGGCCTTCCCCGGCGTCGAGCCGACGGATCACGCGATGCACGCCCGGCACGAGGGGCGCATCGCGCATCCGGGACTCTCTGACTGCCATCACCCCACCCCATCGCACCCGCGGCGGCAGAAGGGCCCCGCAGCGGCACTGGGGATCGAATCGTCCGGATCCGCCATCGGTGCAGGAATCGTCCCGGCCCGGGAATCCGCCTGACGCGAACGACGACATGCGCGCACCGCGCAGTCGGTATTCTTGTTGCATGGCAAACCGTTCGTCCGCGCCCGAGAAGCGTCCGGGGTTCTTCTCCCAGATCAAATCCCTCTTCAAATTCACGAGAGAGATCTACCCCTGGCTCCCCTGGGCCCAGATCGCGATGCTCGTGCTCGGCGTCCTCGTCGGCCTCATCGTCGGGTACCTGATCCCGCCGTTCCAGGTGTGGACCCTGATCCTCTGGGGCATCTCCGGCCTGATGCTCGGCATCCTCGGCGCGATGTTCCTCATGACACGGCTGTCGACGTCGGCCATGTACCAGAAGATCGACGGCATGCCCGGTGCCACCGGGCACGTGCTCAGCACCAGTCTCGGCCGCAACTGGCAGGGGTCGGAGACCCCCGTCGGCATCAACCCCAAGACTCAGGACGCGGTCTACCGCGCCGTCGGTCGCGGTGGCGTCGTGGTGGTCGGCGAAGGATCGCGCGGACGTCTGAGCCGCCTCGTCAACGACGAGCGCAGCAAGGCCGCCCGCGTCGCCCACGGCGTGCCCGTGACCGTCATCTACATCGGCCACGGTGACGACGACGTCGCGATCGCCGACCTCGCCAAGACGATCAAGAAGCTGCCCAAGGTGATCGACAAGGCCACGATGGGTGCCGTGATCCGCCGCATCGAGTCCGTGTCGCAGTCGATCTCCTCGCTGCCGATCCCGAAGGGCATCGACCCCACCAAGGTCAGGGCACAGCGCCCGCGCTGATCCCGCACCACCGCAGACGAACGAAGCGCGGCCGCCCTCATCCGAGGAACGGCCGCGCTTCGTCGTTCACTCCGACAGCGGCTGCCGCGGAAGCCGACGCACCTTGGCGCGGCGGCGGCGACGCTCGGGCACCATCGATCGCATCTCGTCGAGCTTGCCGAAGCAGAACAGGCGATCCTCGGCCTCGAGGACGACGTGCTTGCGCGGGTTCGGGATGACCGAGACTCCGCGGTGCAGGGTGAGAACCGTGATGTCGCGCTCCCACAGGCCGGCCTCGCCGAGCGTCTTGCCCACCAGGTCCACGGCACCGTGCACCATGAGCTCGGCGACTCCGTAGCCCGTCGAGACGGTCAGCCGCTGACGGACATCGATCTCGGGGAACGCGACCTGGCCGGCGATGTAGTCGATGATCGCACCGGCGACATCGAGCTTGGTGGCCATCTCGATGCCCTGCAGCCCGGGAGACGAGTTGACCTCCATCACCAGCGGCCCGTCTTCGCCTTCGAGCATGTCGACGCCGGCCACGCGGAGTCCCATGATCTGGGCCGAGCGCACGGCCGCGCGCTCGTAGACGGGGTCGAGTTCGACCGCCTCGACCGATCCACCGCGGTGCACATTCGAGCGGAACTCGTCACCCGCAGCCGACCGTCGCATCGCGGCGACGACGCGGTCCCCCACGACGAGGGCGCGAATGTCGCGGCCGCGGCTCTCGGAGATGAACTTCTGGATGAGCACGTTCTGCTTCGTGGAGTGCAGTGTCTCGATGATGGCCTCGGCGACCTTCACCTGCGGCGCGAGGATCACGCCGATGCCCTGGGTGCCCTCGAGCAGCTTGATCACCACGGGCGCACCGCCGACCCGCTCGATCGCGGGACGCACGTCGGCGCGGTTGCGCACGAAGGCGGTGGGCGGCATCGCGATGTTGTGGCGGGAGAGGATCTGGTTCGCCCGCAGCTTGTCGCGGGCGCTGGAGATCCCGTTGGCCGTGTTGGGCGTGTAGACGTCCATCTGCTCGAACTGGCGCACGACGGCCGTGCCGAAGTACGTGATTGAGTTGCCGATGCGCGGGAGGATCGCGTCGTAATCGCTGAGCTGGCGGCCCCTGTAATGCAGGTCGGGCTCGTCGGCGGTGAGGTCGATCGCGAAGCGCAGCGTGTTGAGCACCTTGACGGTGTGACCTCGCTGAAGAGCCGCGGCTCGCAGTCGTTGGGTGGAGTACGCCTGCGGCGCACGGGAGAGCACTGCGATCTTCACGGGGATTTCCTGCCAGGATGGTCGGGTGAACAAGTCGTCCCACCATTCAAACACCCTTATCGGGTGGCGAGAATGGGTGAGCCTGCCTGATCTCGGCGTCGATTGGCTCAAGGCCAAGATCGACACGGGTGCGCGGACCTCCTCGCTGCATGCGTTCGAGATCCACGAGTTCGAGCGCGACGGCGTGTCGTGGGTGCGCTTCCGCGTCAAGCCCTGGCAGGACAGCCAGGAGGACGCGGTGGTCGTGGAGTCTCCGGTGCACGACCGACGCGCGGTGCGGAGCTCCTCAGGCCATGCCCAGGAGCGTCTGGTCGTCGAGATGCTCATCCGTCTGCACGACCGCGAAGTGCTCGCCGAGGTGACGCTGAGCAATCGCGACGAGATGGGATTCCGGATGCTCATCGGACGCGAGGCGCTCCGTCGGGGCTACCTCGTCGATCCGGCGCGGTCCTTCGTCGGTGGACGAGCACCCCGTGAGGCCCGACGCCGCAACCGCGGCAAGGAGTGACGCGGCGACTCAGGCGCGGATGAGCACGAGCCCCGTCGCCTTGTCGTGGAGCCCGCGCTGGTCGGCGTCGAACACGACGGCGGGGATCACGATGACGAGCAGCAGCGTGCGCACGATCGGACGCCACAGCCCCACCCAGCCGCCATCGAGGCGCACGAGCCGCATCCCGAGGATGCGGTGCCCCGGGCTTCCGCCCGCGGTCGGGATGAACAGGATCTGCAGCACCGCGAAGACCGCCATCGGAGCGAACATGGTCAGCCCCGCCTCGCTCGGCAGCGCGAACTGGTCGTAGCCCAAGAACCCCGTAGCGATGATCGTCGCGGCAAGGTAGTCGATGAGGAGCGCGCCGATCCGCCGGCCCGGTCTGGCGATGCTGCCCGTACCCGTCCGGGGCATTCCGAGGCGTTCTCCGGGGTACGTGTTCACAGCGTCCGTCACGTCACAAGCCTACCGGCGCGTAACACGTTCGAAACAAAGCGGATACCGTGGAGTAACGCCCCGCACGTACTGTGCACAATGGCCGTGAAGCCATCGATCCGCAATCCAGGAGTCGTACATGTTCAAAGATTCGTCCGAGGTGCTGAGCTACATCAAGGAGAACGACGTCAAGTTCCTTGACATCCGATTCACTGATCTTCCTGGTGTCCAGCAGCACTTCAACATCCCCGCTGCGACCGTGGACGAGGACTTCTTCGTCGACGGTCAGCTGTTCGACGGCTCGTCGATCCGCGGCTTCGCGAGCATCCACGAGTCTGACATGCAGCTCATCCCCGACGTGACGACGGCCTACATGGACCCGTTCCGCGAGGCGAGCACGCTCGTGATGATCTTCGACATCTACAACCCGCGCACCGGGGAGATCTACTCCAAGGACCCGCGTCAGGTCGCCAAGAAGGCTGAGAAGTACCTCGCCTCGACCGGCATCGCCGACACCGCGTTCTTCGCTCCCGAGGCCGAGTTCTACATCTTCGACGACGTGCGCTACTCGGTCACCGCCGGCGAGAGCTTCTACAAGGTCGACTCCGAGGAGGCCGCGTGGAACACCGGTCGCGAGGAGGAGGGCGGAAACCTCGCCAACAAGACCCCGTACAAGGGCGGCTACTTCCCCGTCAGCCCGGTCGACAAGACCGCTGACCTGCGCGACGACATCACCCTGAAGCTGATCGAGGCCGGGTTCATCCTCGAGCGCTCGCACCACGAGGTGGGCACCGCCGGCCAGCAGGAGATCAACTACCGCTTCGACACCATGGTGCACTCGGCGGACGACATCCTGAAGTTCAAGTACATCGTCAAGAACACCGCCGAGGAGTGGGGCAAGGTCGCCACCTTCATGCCGAAGCCGCTGTACGGCGACAACGGCTCGGGCATGCACACGCACCAGTCGCTGTGGAACGACGGCAAGCCGCTGTTCTACGACGAGGCCGGCTACGGCCAGCTCAGCGACATCGCGCGCTGGTACATCGGCGGCATCCTGGCGCACGCGCCGGCACTGCTGGCGTTCACCAACCCGACGCTGAACAGCTACCACCGCCTGGTCAAGGGCTTCGAGGCTCCGGTCAACCTGGTCTACTCGGCCGGAAACCGCTCGGCCGCGATCCGCATCCCGATCACGGGTTCGAACCCGAAGGCCAAGCGCATCGAGTTCCGTGCACCGGATGCCTCGGGCAACCCGTACCTCGCGTTCGCCGCGCAGCTCATGGCCGGCCTCGACGGCATCAAGAACCGCATCGAGCCGCACGAGCCGGTCGACAAGGACCTCTACGAGCTTCCTCCCGAGGAGGCGAAGAACATCCCCCAGGTTCCGAACTCGCTGCTCGACTCGCTCGACGCGCTGAAGGAGGACCACCAGTTCCTCCTCGAGGGCGGCGTGTTCACCGAGGAGCTCATCGAGACCTGGATCTCGTACAAGTACGAGAACGAGATCCTGCCGATGGCTCAGCGCCCGCACCCGTTCGAGTACGAGCTGTACTTCGGCGTCTGACACCCGGTAGCGCGTTCTCGATTCACAGACATCGAGGAGCGCGCTCCGAGGCCACCGAGCCCCGGCTTCGACGACATCTCCGCAGAGATGCACATCGAAGCCGGGGCTTTCTGCTGTGCGTGAGCACGACACGGCCGCGCGCCGTGGCGCAGTGGTTCCGTCTCAGCGCGTGGCGACGCCCTGAGACGGCGGGGACTCGGGAAAGTAGTGCCGTTCGCGGGGCTCGCCCTGGATATGCGCTCGGGCATCGGCCTGGATCTCACGATCGCGCCCGGTCAGTCTCTGTGTCTGCTGACGCCGGTATTCACCCCAGGACGGGACCATGAACGACTCGAGCAGCACATCCTGTTCCTCCCCGCTGCGCAGAAGGGTCCACCGATACCCGCCCGTGCGGCGCCGGGAAGCCTCGACCAGCCGCATGGCCTCGCGGAACGGCTCGACGCGGCCGGGATCCACGGTGTAGGTGATCTGCACCAGCACAGGACCGTCGGTCGGCTGCGGGTCGAGAACGAGGGTGGGCGTGGGCCACGACATCGACACCGTGCGGTCCACGGTGCTGGTGCCAGGCAGAAGAGGAAGCCACGCGACACTCACTGCCACGATGACGAGCAGCGCCGCGGCCGCCGCCAGGGATATCGCCGTGCTGAGCGCGCCGGCCAGAGCGCCCCACCCGAAGGATCCCACTGCCATCGCCCCCATGAACACGAGGATGTAGATCGATGCCCCGCGCGATCGCACCCACTGGGGAAGGGTCAGCTGCAGTGCGGCATTGAGCACCGTGAGCGTCCCGATCCAGGCGACGCCGGCGAGGACGAGCAGCGGCAGCATCGGGACGAAGGGCAGGAACGCCGCAGCGAGGGTGCCGACCGCGAACAGCAGCGCGCTCACCCCGATCACCGCGTTGTCCGAGAATCGCTTTCTGGCGACGGGCAGGACGAAGATGCCCAGCACGGCACCGGCGCCGACCGCGCCGAGAAGGAACCCGTATCCGCTCGAGGTGAGGCCCAGCCGTGTGGCGGTGACGGGAAGCAGGGCCCACAGCGCGCTGGCGGGAAGAGCGAACAGGGCTGACCTCAGCAGGATGCGACGCACCAGATGGGCGGATGCGACGTAGCGGACGCCCGCTCGGAGCGCGGCGCCGAAAGGTTCGCGGTCGTCGAGGCCGAGCTGCGGTGGACGCCTCCACCACCACAGCGCAGCGACTGCGGCGACGAAGCTGAGCGCGTTGATGCCGAACACCACCGGGGCGCCGAACAGCGACAGGACCACTCCGGCCAGAGCGGGCCCGACTGCGCGGGCGCCGTTCACCGTGACTCCGCCGAGCGCCGAGGACGCACCGATGAGCGGACGGGGAACGAGTTCGGGCTGGATCGCCTGCCACGCCGGTGACGTCAGTGTCGAGGTGATCCCGAGCAGAAAGGTGAAGCCGAGAATCGTCCACGGTGTGAGAGCACCGAAGAACGCGATGACCGTGAGTGCGGCGGCGATCAGCGCGCTCGCCGCCGATCCCCAGATCAGCAGCTTTCGGCGGTCGAGCGAATCGGCCAGCACCCCCGCCGGCAGCGAGAACAGCACGGCCGGGGCGAGGCTCGCTGTCTGCACGAGGGCGATGAGAGTCGCTCCGGCGGCCGCATCGACGAGGAACCACTGCGCGCCGACGGTCTGCATCCAGGTGCCGATGTTGCTCCCCAGCTGTGCGAACCACAGCACCCGGAACGCGGGAATGGCCAGGGGCGCCCACGCGGAGACGGGGCGGGATTCGGTCGCATCGGCTGCGGCGGTCATCGGTGCTCGTCCACCCTGTCTGACGGTTCCTCTCGAACGGCGAAGAGATTGCCGAACGGATCCAGAAGCTGACACAGCCGCTCGCCGGTGAAGACCGTCTTCGGTCCACGATGAGTCCGTGCCCCATGGGCGGTCCAGTCCGCGACGATCGCGTCGACGTCGGATACGGTCCAGTACGGCACCGTCCCGGACGGCCCAGGCGAGTTCACCTCGTCCGCGGCGTGCAGCGTCAGACGCGAACCACCCAGCTCGAATGCGACCAGCGCTCCCCCTCGAATCGTGGGCCGGCGGTGCAGTCGCGCCGCGTACCACTCGACCGCGGCATCGAGATCGGCGACGAAGTAGAAGACGTTCCCGATCGCGCTGAACGAGTCGGTCTGCGGATGCGCGTGACCGACGGGAACGGGCTCTGTCGACATAGGGTCCCCTCGATCTCGCGCCGTCTGATGGGCGCCCTGATCGCACGCTAGAAGGTGCGGAGGAGACGGCTGCTCGACATATGTCGAGGGTTCAGTGCACCCCCGTGCGACCGCGCCGTCGACGCGGAGCATGGACCCTGCCACGGTGATGGATCGCTCACAGGTCGACATCGAGGTGCACACCTGGCAGGGTGGTCTGATGAGTGACACGGACCGCCGCATCGGGATCAGCTACGGCCTGATCGTCTTCGCCGCTCTCTTCGCGCTGACGTGCATCATCCTGATCGTCACGGGCGTCGTGGGACCGACCGCCTGGTTCACGGTCGTGGCGATGGCGCTGCTCGCTCTCTCCCAGTGGCTCAACATCCGCGCGCGGCGCAGGAGTCGCTGACCCCGCTCTCTGCCCACCGGCGTGTCACGCGGCCGTGTCGCGCTTGCTTTCACCCCGGGCGACTGGTCAACTGAGTGGTCTGTTCGATCATGATGGGGGCCGCCATGCGCCGTAAGCACGACAAATCGGAGCCGAAGAGGGTCTTCACCTCCGAGACTCCCCCGGCGCAGCCGAAGACCGCCGCCGCCGCGATCGCCCGCATCAACCCGTTCATGTACGGACTGCTCGGTGCGTTGGGTGTGCTCGTCGCCCTGATGCTCGGCGGGATCGTCAATCAGCTGGCCACCGTGCTCGTCTACATCGGCGTCGCCATCTTCCTGGCCCTCGGGCTCGACCCCATCGTCGCGTTCATCGAGCGGAAGCTGCCTCGCCCCGCCGCGGTCGCCATCGTCGTCTCGGTGGTGGTGCTCGCGTTCGCCGGGATCATCCTGGCGATCGTGCCCATCGTCGTCGACCAGATCACCAACCTGATCGACAACGGCCCCCAGATGGTCAAGGACATCCAGTCGGCCGCCTGGTTCAAGGATCTCAACAGTCAGTTCGGTTCGACGTTCGAGGACGCGGCGAACGGCATCCTGTCCTTCCTGCAGGACCCCGGCAACCTGGCCGACATCGGCGGCGGAGTCTTCGCCGTCGGCGCGGGCATCGCTGGCGGATTCACCGGGGTCACCATCGTGCTGATCCTGACGCTCTACTTCATGGCGTCATTGCGGAGCATCAAGCGCGTCGCCACGCGCTTCGTTCCCGCCTACCAGCGCGACACCTTCCACGGGCTCCTCGAAGACGTCTCCGGCGCCGTGGGGCGCTACGTGATGGGTCAGGCCAGCCTCGCGTTGATCAACGGCGTGCTGAGCCTGATCATGCTGAGCATCATCGGGGCCCCGGTCCCTGCCCTGCTCGCTCTCGTCGCCTTCATCGGATCGATGATCCCGCTCGTGGGTACGCTGAGCGCCTCGATCATCATCTCGCTGGTGTGCCTCATCGAGAGCCCGGTGACCGCGCTGATCGCGATCGGCTACTACCTGGTCTACATGCAGGTCGAGGCGTACATCCTCTCGCCGCGCATCATGAACAAGGCCGTCGCCGTGCCCGGAGCGCTCGTGGTGATCGCCGCGGTGGCGGGCGGAGCGCTCGGCGGCATCCTCGGCGCGCTCGTCGCCATCCCCGTGGCCGCGAGCGTCATCATCATCGTGCAGAAGGTCGTCTTCCCCACGCAGGACCAGAAGGTCGTGCCGCCGGGGACGCTCAGCGAACGGTGAGCGCGCCGGGGTCGACCCGCACGGAGAACGACGAGACCTCGCCGACCTCTTCGCCGTCGATCTCGAACGCCTGAGGCGACGAGAGGGTCACCGCGATGCGCTGCGCCGCGACATGGGTGGTCGAGTCGGTGCTGACGGCCTGGTCGACCGCGCCGAACAGGCGGCGCACGCCGTTCTCCCACACCAGGGAGCGCACGGTGTCGAGCCACTGCAGTGGACCGTCGGCGCTCACCAGCAGCATGTCGAGCTGACCGTCGTCGATCAGGGCGTCGGGCAGCAGGCGGATGCCGCCCTGGACCATGCCGCAGTTGCCGATGAGCATGGTGTGCCCACGCAGCCCCTCCGGCTCGGCGTCGTCGAGCGTCAACTGGATGTCGATCATCTCTGTGCCGGCGACTGCGCGACCCATCGCCTCGACGTAGGCCAACCAGCCGGCCCGGCTCTTGAGGTCGTCATCCGTCTCGACGAGCATCTGCGCGTCGATGCCGAAGCCGACCATCACGACGAACGCATGCTCGGCGCCGCCGTGCTCCACCCATCCCATGTCGATCTTGCGAGACTCGCCGTCGAGCACGCGCCGCAGCGCGGCGGGGATGTCGTTGAGGGGCACATCGAGATTGCGTGCCAGCAGATTTCCGGTGCCGCGGGGCACGATGCCCAGGGCGACGCCCGTGCCCGCGAGCCCTTCGGCGACCGCTCGTACCGTGCCGTCGCCACCGGCGGCGATCACCACGTCGCAGCCCTCGCTCGCCGCCTCCACAGCCATACCGCGGCCCGGGTCGTCGGGAGTCGTCTCCCACCACTGCACGGGGATGCCCGCGGCGTCGCTGCCGAACACCTCGGCCACCGCCGCCTGCAGCTTGTCGCCGCCGGGCTTCGAAGGATTCCACACCACACCGAGCTTCGAGATCGTCATGGGATCAGGCTAGCCGTAGAACAGCTGCTCGAACGCCCTTCTGGCCCGCCGCGTCACGCCGAGATAATCGTCGTCGAGCACGCTCGCCGAACGGTCGGGGTAGCCCAGCAGACGGCCGATCGCATCGAGCTCCCTCGGTCCGGTCGGCAGCACGTCGCTGGTCTTGCCCGTGAAGAGCGTGATGGCGGAGCGGAGGCGGCTCGACAGCAGCCACGCCTCGCGCAGCAGATCGGCCGACTCCGCAGGTACGAGCCCCGCGGTCACGGCGGCGTCCAGCGCTCCGAGCGTCGACGTCGTGCGCAGCTCGGGCACGTCGTGCGCATGCTGCAGCTGCAATAGCTGCACGAGCCACTCGACGTCGCTCAGGGTGCCGGGCCCGAGCTTGAGATGACGCCGGGGATCCACACCCTGCGGCAGCCGCTCCCCCTCCACCCTGGCCTTGATGCGCTTGATCTCGCGAGTGCCCTGCAGATCGATCTGCGCGGGGTAGCGGATGCTGTCCGCGAGGGCCGTGAACTTCTCGATCAGCGTCACGCTGCCGGCCACACCGCGCGCACGCAGCAGTGCCTGCGCCTCCCAGGAGAGCGACCACCGGCGGTAGTACTCGGCGTATGCGTCGATCGAGCGCACCACGGGACCGTTGCGTCCCTCCGGGCGCAGATCGGCGTCGAGATCGAGCGGCACCCGGTGATCCGTCAGATGCTCGCGCAGGCCCGAGACGATCCTCGTCGCCAGCGCCTGGGCCCGCTGCGGGTCGATCCCGTTGGCGTCGTACACGTAGAGGATGTCGGCGTCCGAGCCGAATCCGAGCTCCGCGCCACCGAATCTCCCCATGCCGATGACGGCGAAATCGAGCGACTCGTCGTCCGCGGTCACGAACTCCCGGCGCACCGCACGCAGAGCTGCCTGGATCGTGGCATCCGTGATCTCGGTGAGCGATGTCGCGACCTGCTCGATCGAGAGCACGTCGAGCACCCCGCCCATCGCGGTGCGCAGAAGCTCCCGACGTCGCAGCGCCCGAACCGCCTGCAGCGCGTCGCCGATGTCTCGGTGGCGCGTCTGGATGGCGCGCGCCTCCTCATCGATCGCCGCTCCGCTGCGCGGTCGCAGGAGGTCGCTGCTGTCGAGCCACGCGACGGATTCGGGGATCCACTCCATGAGCTCGCCCACGTACCGCGACGACGACAGGAGGCGCGTGAGACTCTCGGCCGCACCGGAGGAGTCGCGCAGCATCCGAAGGAACCAGGGAGTGTCGCCCAGTCGCTCGCTGATCCGGCGGAATGCGATCAGGGCGTAGTCGGGGTCGCTGCCGTCGGCGAACCAGCGCACCATCACCGGCATGAGGTGTCGCTGGATCGTCGCCTTGCGGCTGAGCCCCGTGGTCAGGGCGCCGATGTGTCGGAGCGCGCCCGCGGGGTCACGGAAGCCGATCGCCATCAGCCTGTCGTGCGCCTGTGCGGTCGACAGCGTGCGCTCCTCCTCGGGGAGCGAGGCGACGGCGCTCAGCAGCGGTCGGTAGAACAGGCGGGTGTGGATGTCGCGGACCTCGCGGCGAACGCCCTCCCATCGTGCCCAGATCGCCTCGCCCGACTCCCCCAGTCCCGTGCTGCGCGCGAGCACCCGCAACCCTGCGGGGGTGCGCGGCATCAGGTGGGTACGGCTCAGCTCCCGCAGCTGCAGGCGGTGCTCCATCAGCCGGAGGATGCAGTAGTCGTCGGCGAACGACGCCGCCTCGGCGCGTCCGATGTAGCCCCCCTCGACCAGCGCGTCGAGGGACTCCAGCGTCCCCCTCGTGCGCAGCCGCGGGTCGGTGAGGCCGTGCACAAGCTGCAGCAGCTGCACCGTGAACTCGATGTCGCGAAGACCTCCCGCGCCCAGCTTCAGCTGATACGGCGCGTCCTCGGGGTCGATGTGCTCCATCACGCGCTCGCGCATGCGCTGCACGCTGTCGACGAAGTTCTCCCTCGCCGCGCTGGAGAAGATCTTCGGCTGCACGCCTGCGACGTACGCCTCGCCGAGCTCAGGATCGCCCGCCAACGGACGCGCCTTCAACAGCGCCTGGAACTCCCAGCTCTTCGCCCAGCGGTCGTAGTACGCCAGGTGCGAGGCCAGCGACCGCACGAGCGCGCCCTGCTTGCCCTCCGGCCGCAGCGCCGCATCGACCTCCCACAGGGGCGGTTCGACCTCGATGCCGCTGAGACCGCGCATCGTCTCGCGCGCGAGCCGCGTCGCGATGTCGATCGCCCGGGCCTCCGACACCACCTCTTCATCGGTGGTGCCACCCACGAAGATCACGTCGACGTCGCTGACGTAGTTCAGCTCCCTGGCACCGGCCTTGCCCATGCCGATGATCGCGAGTCGGGTCGCGGCGACCTGCTCCGGGGTCAGCGAGTCGGAGAGTCGACGCCGGGCGATCGCCAGCGACGCCTCCAGCGCCGCGCCTGCGATGTCCGCGAGGGCGGCGCCGACGTCGCCGACGATGCGCACGGGGTTGTGCACGGTGAGGTCGATCGCCGCGATCGCCGCGAGATTGCGGCGGTAGGCGACGCGCAGGGTGACCACGGCGTCGTCATCGCCGGACGCGGCGAAGCCGTCGACCGCGCCGACGGCGTCCAGCATCCGCTCGCGCAGCTGCTGAGCCGTCGGGAGCTCGGCCGCTGCCTCGCCCAGCACCGCGATCTCACCGGGATGCCGCAGGAAGAAGTCGGCGAACCCCTGCGAGGCACCGAAGACACGCCAGAGGCGTCGCCGTGCCCGCGGATCGGCGAACAGCCCGGCGATGGCTGACGGATCGCGACGCGCGACGCGGAGCATCCCCTCCACCGCGGAGTCGGGATCCGCCCCGTCGGCCTCGCCGAGCAGCATCGATCTCTCGAGACCGAGCAGCTCGGCGAGCTCCGCGAGATTGGCCGCCGCCTCACTGAGCTCGGCGAAGCCGAGCCGTGCCAGCGCGGACAGGGAGACGGAGTCGTCCGAACGGGCCATGCGCGACGCTCAGAGCAGCTCGAGGTTGTTCTTCAGCTCCAGCGGGGTCACCTGGCCGCGGTAGGCCTCCCACTCCTTGCGCTTGTTGAGGAGCACGTAGTTGAACACGGACTCGCCCAGGGTCTCGGCGACGAGCTCGGAGCTCTCCATGTACTCGAGAGCGTGGTCGAGGCTCGCGGGCAACGCCGCATAGCCCAGAGCGCGTCGTTCCGCATCGCTGAGGGACCAGACGTTGTCCTCGGCCTCGGGAGGGAGCTCGTACTCCTCCTCGATGCCCTTGAGACCCGCCGCGAGCATGAGCGCGTACGCGAGGTACGGGTTCGCCGCTGAGTCGAGAGCGCGGTACTCCACGCGAGACGATCCGCCCTTGTTCGGCTTGTACATCGGCACGCGCACGAGAGCCGAACGGTTGTTGTGGCCCCACGTGACGAAGCTGGGCGCTTCGTCACCGCCCCACAGACGCTTGTACGAGTTGACGAACTGGTTGGTCACGGCCGCCATCTCGTTGGCGTGGCGCAGGAGGCCGGCGATGAAGTGCCGACCGGTCTTCGACAGCTGGTACTTCGCGCCCTCCTCGTAGAAGGCGTTGCGCTCGCCCTCGAACAGCGACATGTGCGTGTGCATGCCGCTTCCGGGGTGTCCGCTCAACGGCTTGGGCATGAACGTGGCGTACACGCCCTGCTCGATCGCGACCTCTTTGATGACCGTACGGAACGTCATCACGTTGTCGGCCATCGTCAGAGCATCCGCGTACCGCAGATCGATCTCGTTCTGCCCGGGCCCACCCTCGTGGTGGCTGAACTCGACCGAGATGCCGAGGTCTTCGAGCATGCGCACCGACCGCCGACGGAAGTCGTGTGCGGTGCCGCCGGGGACGTTGTCGAAGTATCCGGCGGAGTCGACCGGGACGGGACCCTCAGGGCCGAACGACGACGACTTGAGCAGGTAGAACTCGATCTCGGGATGCGTGTAGAAGGTGAATCCGGCGTCGGCGGCCTTCGCGAGTGTGCGCTTGAGCACGTGCCGCGGGTCGGAGACGGCGGGGCGTCCGTCGGGCGTCGTGATGTCGCAGAACATGCGCGCCGTGGGGTCGATCTCGCCGCGCCACGGCAGCGTCTGGAAGGTGGTCGGGTCGGGCTGGGCGAGCAGGTCCGACTCGTAGCTGCGAGTCAGCCCCTCGATGGCCGAGCCGTCGAAGCCGATCCCCTCGGCGAATGCGCCCTCGACCTCGGCCGGAGCGATCGCGACCGACTTCAACGTTCCGATCACATCGGTGAACCACAGTCGCACGAACTTGACGCCGCGCTCTTCGATCGTCCGGAGGACGAAATCCCTCTGCTTGTCCATCGTCACTCGGCGCCCGTGCCGGTACCGGAGTCCCAGCCGTTCTCGGCGGCCTCCTCGTCGGCCCAGGCGCGGGAGCGCTCCTGCAGCTTCTCCGGCGCGTGCGCCGCCTCGGCCTCGGTGTCGAAGGGACCGACACGGTCGGCGGACGCCGAGATCATGCCGAACTCGACCTGACGGGTCTCCAGGTTGTACCAGTACTTCTCATCGCCGTTCGACATGGCCGTTCCCCTTCATACGTGTGTCATCGATCCTACTGGCGCTGGCGGCGGTCGCTAAGCTATCGACCATGGCAAAAGCGATCGGCGTCGACATCGGCGGCACGGGAATCAAGGCGGGTCTGGTCGACCTCGAACACGGCACCATGGCATCGGACCGGGTGAGGGTCCCCACCCCCGCGGGCGCATCTCCGCAGGATGTGCTCCAGGCGGTGCAGACCGTGCTGAAGACCCTCGACGTGAAGGACGCGTCGCTTCCGCTGGGCGTGGCGTTCCCCGCGATCGTCAAGCGCGGCAAGACCCTCTCCGCCGCCAACGTGTCGAAGGAATGGATCGACTTCGACGCCGAGAAGTTCTTCCGCGACGGACTCGGCCGCAACATCGTCTTCGTGAACGATGCGGATGCCGCGGGCGTCGCCGAGGCCCGGCACGGCGCTGCCCGTGACGTGCGCGGCTTCACCCTGCTCACCACGCTCGGCACCGGCATCGGCTCCGCGTTCCTGAACGACGGCGTGCTGCTTCCCAACACCGAGCTCGGGCACCTGAACTTCCGCGAGTACGAGTCGGTCGAGACCTTCGCCGCCACGTCTGCTCGCGAGCGCGAGGGCCTCAGCTGGTCGGAGTGGGCCGAGCGCCTGCAGGCCTTCTACTCGCACATCGAGTTCCTCTTCAGCCCCGACCTGTTCGTGGTCGGCGGCGGCGTCTCGAAGAACGCCGGCGACTTCCTGCCGCTGCTCGATCTCAAGACCCCGATCGTCCCGGCGATCCACCGGAACAATTCCGGCATCATCGGCGCAGCGTCGCTCGCTGGCGACTGATCCGCCACTCGGGGAACGGCCGGGTCGGGCTCCTCACGATCAGATCGCGAGGCCCTGCGAACCTCGGACTTCCCTTTAGTTAGGTAACCTAGTAACGTTCCCAGTAAGCAACCCGATCCCCCATTCGGGTGCGGGAACGATCCTTCCGACATCGCACAGCGCACGGTTCCCCAGACCGTCGTCGGACACATCGTTTACAGAGATCCGGCCCGGACCCCCCAGTGTCCGGGCCGGATCGCATTCCGAGGGAAGGCGTCTCGGACCTTCGGACTGTCGTCTCGCATCTTCGGACGCGCAGAGGATCCGTCACTCCGCCGTCGAATCGGGCCGGATGATGCGAATGGGCCGACCTGTACGCCGGGTTCTGTTCCGGGGTTCTTCGCCCCTTCGACGGCCATCTCTCTCGGCGACACGTTGCCGTGGCACTCTAGCGGTCTACCCGAGGACTCGGCGAGCCGCGTCAACATCCTCTGTCTGACCTTGCTCCGGACGAGGTTTACCTGGCGGGCCATGTCACCATGGCCCCCGGTGGTCTCTTACACCACCCTTTCACCCTTACCCCTTGCGGGGCGGTCTGCTCTCTGTGGCACTTTCTCGCGGATTGCTCCGGGTGGGCGTTACCCACCGTCCTGCCCTGAGGAGCCCGGACGTTCCTCGGTGCGGTTGCCCGCCACGCGGCCGTCCAGTCGACCCATTCGCAGCTCCAGTCTACGACCAGGCCGCGCTATTTCTCCGCCGACTCCGCGATGCGCAGGTCGAGCGGCACCTCGATCGGGAACCCTCCGAACATCCGCCGGGTGGCGACGTCGGCGGCCTCCCGCACCGCGTCGGCCGCCGCCTCCGCCTGCTCCTGCGGAACATGGAGGATCACTTCGTCGTGCAGGAAGAACGCGAGATGCGCGCGCGACCCGAAGACCCCGGATGCCGGTGCATGCCGCTGCGCCTCGGGGAGCCTCAGCAGCCGGTGTCTGATCTCCGCCAGCCAGATCAGCGACCACTCGGCGGCCGTGCCCTGCACGACGAAGTTGCGCGTGAACCTGCCCCAATCCCTCGCACGGCGACGCGCCAGGGCGACATCGGTCGGGTCGGCATCGGCATCCGTCGCTCGCGCCTGCATGTCCTCCCACTCGGTCGAGGGGCGCGGGGACGACCGTCCGAGCCAGGTCGAGACGACTCCCCCGTCCTCGCCGATCCGCGCGGCCTTGTCGACGTGCGCCATCGCCCGCGGATACACCTTGCGCAGTCGCGGCACCAACCGCCCGCTGTCCCCCGTCGTGGCGCCGTACATCGCACCGAGCACGGCATACTTCGCCTCTTCCCGCGTCGCCACCGCCCCCGAATCGACGACGCCGGCGTAGAGGTCCTTCCCCTGTGCAGCTCGGGCCATCGCCCGATCACCGGCCATCGCGGCCAGCATCCGGGGCTCCAGCTGCGCGACATCCGCGACGACCAGCGTCCATCCCTCATCCGCCCGGACCGCCGCACGCAGGTTCCTGGGCAGCTGGAGCGCTCCCCCGCCGGCCGATGCCCAGCGGCCCGTGACGACGCCGCCGGTGATGTAGATCGGACGGAACCGCCCCTCGTACACCCACTCGGCCAGCCACGCCCATCCGTTGGCGCTCAGCAGACGTGAGAGCTTCTTGTAGGCGAGCAGCGGCTCGACGACGGCGTGGTCGTGCTGCGCGAGCTCCCACCGTCCGGTGGACTCGACCTGCACTCCCACCCGGTGCAGCGCCCTCAGCAGCTTCGGCTGGCTCTCGAGGTTCAGAGTCGCATCGCCGAGGATCGAGCGGATGCGCTCCCCCTGCGCGACCATGCGGCTCGGGAGCCCGCCACCGGCCGGGCGTGCGCCGAGGATCTCGGTGAGGATCTCGTCGTGCGCGGCCTCGTTCCACGGCAGACCGGCGACGCGCATCTCCTCGGCGATCAACCCGCCGGCCGATTCCGCGGAGGCCAGCAGAGTCAGCCGGCCGTCCGTCCCCGCGCGCAGGACGCGACGCTGCTCCCGATACTGCTCCAGCAGCTCGGCCACGGGATCGTCGACCTCGCCGCCGTCGGCGAGGTCGAACAGGGCCGGAGCCTCATCGACGGGGTCTCGGCGCAGCCAGGCCGGCGACGGCGCCAGGGGCCGGGCCACCGTGTCCGTGTCGCGGAGGATCGCATGGCACAGCAGCAGATCGTGTGAACGGCCGATCTGCACGTCGGCTGCCAGGAGGACCGGGTAGATCTCGCGCGCGCTGCGGATCACCCATCGAGGTCGGGCGTCGCGCTCCTGCCGCGCGACCCAGTCGGGCATCTCCGCACCGGTCAGGACGGTGCGGCCGGCCTCGGCGTCGTCGGCGTCGAGCTCCACGGCGGCGTACTGCGACGCCCCGCCGCCGGAGCCGAGAGCGGCGAGAGCGATCCGGCGTTCGATCGGTTTCCGCGAGCTCACCGTCTACGTACGCGCGGCGCGGTGCTCACAGCCCGGTCTCGTCGGTGCGGACCAGGATGCAGCCGCACTCGGGGCACGACACGACGAGGTCGTCCGGCGCGTTGCGAATGTCGTTGATGTCGGTTCCCGGGAGCAGGATGCGGCATCCCTCGCAGGTGCCGCGGGTGAGCAGCGCGGCCCCCGCACTGTTCGAGGCCCTGCGGGTGTACTCCGCGAGGAGCGGAGCGGGCACCGCCGCCGTCACGGCGTCGCGGTCACGCGCCAACTGGGCGGCGAGATCCGTCGCCGCCTGCACGTCGGCCTTCGCCTGCGCGGTGAGCGCCGTGCCCTCCGCCGTGGTCGTGGCGAGCAGCGCCTGCTGCGCGGCGACCGCGGCATCCGCATCCTCGACACGGCCCATGACGTCGAGCTCGATGTCCTCGAGGTCGCTCTGGCGCCGGGTGAGGCTGGCGATCTCGTGCTCGAGCGCCTGCGCGTCCTTGGGGTTGGTCGATGTGGCGAGACGGTCGGCATCGCGAGCACGGCGCTGCTCGACGAGCTTCACATCGGACTCCAGACGGGTGAGCTCCGTGCGCACATCGTCGCGGGTGCCGGTCAGCGCGGTCAGCTCACGCAGCTGCTCCTGGCGGATCGCGACGAGCTCGGCGATCCGAGCGGCCTGGGAGGGCTTGGTCCGCGCGCGCTCCGCCTGCGCGATGCGCCGGTCGAGATCGGCGACGTCGAGAAGGATGCGCTGGTGTTCGGGGCTCGCGTTCACGCTCTCAAATCTAGTCGCTGACGGAGCGGCTCATCACCCGATCCGACCGTCGAGGTACAGCCAGCGTCCGTCGTCGCGGACGAAACGGCTGCGCTCCCGCAACGACCCGCGCTCGTCGCCCTCTCGCCAGAACGCCTCGAACTCGACGACCCCCTCGCGGTCGAAGGGTCCGCCCGCGACACGATCGACGATCAGCAGACGACGCCAGACGAGGGCGGGATCGAGATCCAGCTCCGCCGGCCTCGTCGACGGATGCCAGCTGGCTCGGAGATACTCGGCGTCGTGCAGCGCGAACGCCGTGTACCGCGAACGCATCAGCCGCTCCGCCGTGGGGGCGGCGGCACCGCGGAGCAGGGGCCCACAGCATCCGCCGAACACGTCGCCCGATCCGCATGGGCATCGGGCGGCATCATCGGGGATGCGGGCTTCACGCGCCATGCTCTCCGCCGGGGTCATCGCTCCAGCGTACGCTGGCGGCATGACGGCACTCGCGCACTTCACCGCACACAACGGCTTCGCCCTCCCGGCCCTCGGTCTCGGCACCTACGCCCTCGACGGCGACGCCGGAGCGGAGGCCGTCGCCGGCGCGATCGGCGCGGGGTACCGCCTGATCGACTCGGCCTTCAACTACGAGAACGAAGGGTCCGTCGGCCGCGGTGTCCGCGCATCCGGCCTCGAGGCGTCGGAGCTCATCGTGACGACGAAGCTCCCCGGCAGACACCACCGCCGCGAGAAGGCACGCACCAGCATCGAGGAGAGTCGCTCGCGACTGGGCGTCGACGCCATCGATCTGCACCTCATCCACTGGCCGAACCCGCACCAGGACGAATACCTGCAGGCCTGGGAGGCGCTGGTCGAGGCGCAGCAGCGAGGCACGGTGCGCCAGATCGGCGTGTCGAACTTCCTGCCGGAGCACCTCGAGCGCATCGAGCGAGAGACCGGCGTGCGGCCGGTCGTCAATCAGATCGAGGTGCACCCGTACTTCCCCCAGGACGAGCAGCTGGCGTACCACCGCCAGCACGGGATCCTCACCGAGGCCTGGAGTCCGTTGGGACGCGCGAAGGAACTCCTGCAGGAGCGGGTCATCGGCGAGGTCGCCTCGGCGCATGGGATCTCCCCCGCGCAGACGGTGCTCGCCTGGCATGTGGCACGCGAGACGGTCGCGATCCCCAAGGCCTCGTCGCTCGCTCACCAGCAGTCGAACCTCGAGGCGGGCGCGGTGTCGCTCACCGCCGACGAGGTCGCCGCGATCACCGCTCTCGGACGCGCGGACGGCCGCCTGTTCGATGCCGACCCGGCGACCCACGAGGAGTCCTGAGCCGCACGCTCATAGACTGGCGGGCATGCCCGTCATCGCTGGGATCCGCATCACTCCGATCACGGCACGGGTGTACTTCGCCGTCCAGGCGCTGTGCGGTGCGCTGTGGTGGGTGGCCGTCGCCCTGTCCGCAGAGGTGCGCGACGCCACGCTCGGCGGCCTCCCCGCCCCGGTCATCGCGGCGTTCGACATCCCGCTCTTCGTCGGCGGCTCGGCACTGGCCGCAGCCGGCGTGCGCGGGGCGCTGTGGGTGGTCACGCCGTGGACGGCGCTCGTCGCCCTCGGGATGGCCGTCTATGCGACGGCGACCACACTCGCCGGCTGGGGCGCCCTGCTCATGGCGATCGCCGCCGGTGCCAGCGTCGCCGCGGCGATCGTCGTCCTGTGCGGGCGCGCACCGGTCGAATGGATCGTGACCGGTCCCTTCGCATTCCGCCCCGCCGACCGCGTCGGCACCCGTGGACTGCTGGCACGCACCGGTCAGCAGACTCTGGTGTTCTGGGGGACCTTCCTCATCGTCGTCCCCCTCATCGCGGCAGTGGTCGAAGCACGGTGGGGCCTGCGCATCGACGCTCCCTCTGCGGTGCACATCGCGGGCGGCGTACTGCTCGTCGTGGCGACAGCACTCGGGGTGTGGTCGGCGGTGTCGATGTCGGTCGACGGCGAGGGGACGCCGCTGCCGTCGCAGATGGCTCGACAACTGGTCATCACCGGCCCCTACCGGTACGTGCGCAACCCCATGGCCGTCGCCGGGATCGCGCAGGGAGTCGCCGTCGGGATGCTGCTGGGGTCGTGGATGGTCGTGGCATACTCGCTCGTCGGCTCGCTGCTGTGGAACACCCTCGTCCGTCCGCTCGAGGAGGCCGACCTCGAGCAGCGGTTCGGCGCCGAATTCGTCGCCTATCGCGACCGCGTCACCTGCTGGATCCCGGCCTCGCCCGTCTCCCGACAGGTCTGAGTCTCCCGACAGGTCTGAACGGGCGTCGCGCCCCTCAGAGCGCGGAGTCGACCGCCTGCCGCGCCGTGCGGTGCGTGAACTCGAACCCCGACGCCTCCAGCACCGTCGGACGCACGTCGGCATCGGAGAGCAGCAGCGAGTCGGCGGCCTCCGTGCTCAGCGCCAGCCGCAGCGCGAAGGAGGGAGCGGGCACCCAGAACGGCCTGTGCATCTTCTCGGCCAGCGCCCGGCCGATGTCGTTCGCCGAGGCCGGCGTGGGTCCGGTGAAGTTCACGGGACCTTCGAGGCCCGCGTCGATCACGTGACGGATGCCGCGGACCTCGTCGTCGAGCGAGATCCAGGGCCAGATCTGACGACCGGGACCGATCGGACCCGCGAGTCCGAACCGGGTGAGCTGGATCAGCGGCTTCAGCACCCCTCGGCGGTGGATGATCGGTGCCGTTCGCAGCAGCGACACCCTCGTGTGCTCCCCCGCCCGCCGCGCCTCCTGTTCCCAGCGGACGCAGAGCTGAGCGAGGAAGGTGTCGCCGGGAAGCGAGTCCTCGGTCAGCGTCTCACCGGGCGCGGAGCCGTAGTATCCGACCGCGGATGCCGAGACGAGCGCCGGAGCCGCGTCTCTGAGCGCGCGCACCGCCGTCGCGATCGTGCGCGTCGTCGTCAGCCGGGACTCGACGAGTTCCCGCCGGTAGCCCCGCGTCCAGGGAAGCCGACCGACGCTGGCGCCGCCGAGCGCGACCACGGCATCCGCTCCGTCGAGCACATCGGGATCGAGCTCCCGCTCGCCCGGCGCCCACTGCACCTCGGTGGACACCCGGGGCGGGCGCCGCACCAGCGTCGTCACGTCGATGCCGTCGGCTCTCAGCGACGACGCGAGCGCCGTGCCGATCAGGCCCGATGCTCCGCTGATCACGATGCGCTGCGCCATACGAGCTCCCCTGTCCGACTGCCGTCGACGACCGTCCCCGAGATTCTGTCATGCCGGTTGCGCTTCGGCGATGTCGGCGCCCCCGCGTAGGTTCCGAGCGTGCCTGATTCCGTGCCGACGTGGTGGGCGAGACGTCAGTTCTCGCGCGGACTCGACGTGCCCTACGAGAAGGGAACCTACCGCGCCGGGTGGGCCGCCTACCCGGAGCTCATCCGCCAGTACCATCCCGAGCTCAATCACGGCATCGCGCTCTCGCAGGTGCCCCTCGCCGCCGACGTGCTGCTGTGCTGGGAGTGCCGCGTCGGACACCGCTTCGCCGCGACACCCACCGAACAGCGCGAGCGGCCGGGACGGGTCCGACGCCAGTCCGCATGGTGTCCGGAGTGCTCCTCGCTCGCCCGCCCCCAGCCGGTGGTCCTCGGCGAGGCCCGCGCGATTCCCCGTCGCGCCCGCACGCCCTCGACCCTGTGCGGCAAGACACCCGACCTCCCGACCGGCGAGGCGTTCGCGAGCGTGTGCGCGCCGACGCCGGCGTCGGCATCCGAAGCGAGGCTCCGCGCAGCGCTGCATGAGCGTCTCACCTTCGCCGCCGGTTTCAACGCGGTAAAGGTGTCGCGCCCGTTCTTCCGGCACACCGAGGTGTGGCCCGACATCCTCCTGTCCGAGCTGCGAGTCGCCATCGAGTACGACACGGTCGGGCGTCACGGGCTCGAGCACGTCGGACGACGACAGGAGGCCGACGAGCGCAAGGACCGCGCGCTCCGGGCTGCGGGTTGGGAGGTCATCCGCATCCGCACGGGTGCCCTGGAGCCGATCGGACCGCACGATCTGCCGATGTCCGGCATCGGCCGGCGGGGCGTCGACCGGATCGTGGACGAGCTCCGCGAGATCCGCGGGTCACTCCTCGTCGACGCCTACCTCGTCTGAGGGAAGGAGTCGGGCCGCTCGGCGACGGCATCCCACTCCGAACGGAGGAAGCGGGCCTCACCCGCCGCGACGATCTGCGCGTTGTCGTTCGGCCCCACCTCCGGCCGCATCGTCAGCCCGTCGACCGTGAGGCTGGGGATGCTCCGTCTGATGCACTCGATGCTGCCGCGCACGAGCAGATCGGCCGTCTGCTCCGGCGTCGTCGCCGTGGCGATCACGGCATCGTCGTGCGCGATGATCACGGCCTGCCAGATCGGCGTGCGCGCCTCGGGGTCCAGCGTGTACTGCATCAGCCCCTGCGGTGCCGCCTCGACGACCACGATGATCCCGCCGACGATCGGCTGCTCGCCCCGCTCGTGTACACCCATGCCCCGGTTCCCCTGACCCGAGCGTCCCCACGCCCGTCGTGCGAACAGGCTACTGCGGAAACTGCTCTCCCGATCGCCTTACGGTCCGTCGATCCCAACCGATATACACAACGGGGAGCGAAGGAGGAGGACTGTGACCAGCACCTACATCGAGACGGGTGGGCACGTGCGCGTCTACGACGACGCCGTCCGCACGCACCTGGAGTTCCCCCTCGGCACCTACCGGGTGCACTTCACCTCGAAAGAGGGATTCAGCCTGATCAAGATCGACGACCTCACCGTCGGCACCGAGCGGGTGTACGGAGGCCGCGACAGGAAGGTCGACAAGATCTTCCGCTCCTACGCGCTCAGCGACCGCAGTCTCGGCGTGATGCTCTCGGGCGACAAGGGGATCGGCAAGACACTGTTCCTGCGCATGGTCGCCGAAGAGGCCAGAGAGCTATGTCTGCCGGTGGTCATCGTCTCGGAGGACAACGACGGCATCGTCGAGTTCCTGGAGAGCCTGGACGAGTGCCTCATCATCTTCGACGAGTTCGAGAAGACCTTCCCCGCAGGCCGTCGCGGATCCGCCGACGGCACCAACCGTCAGAATCAGTTCCTGCCCCTGTTCGACGGGCTCTCCTCGGTCAAGCGTCTCTACTGCGTCACGGTGAACGACATCGCCGACGTCAGCACCTACATCGTCAATCGCCCCGGCCGATTCCACTACCACATGCGGTTCGAGTACCCGGGCCCCGACGAGGTGCGCCAGTACCTGATCGACCAGGCGCCGCGGGCCCACCGCGACGAGATCGAGAACGTCGCGCTTTTCTCGCGACGGGCCCGGTTGAACTACGACCACCTGCGGGCGATCGCCTTCGAACTCGACCAGCCGGACACGCTCTTCGCCGAGATCGTGGAGGACCTCAACATCAAGGCGGTGGAGCCGAGCACGTACCGCATCGAGGCCAGGTTCCCCGACGGCAAGGTGTGGGCGGAGGAGGTCGAGATGAACCTCTTCGAACGCGGCGACGTCGCACGCACGTTCGAGCTCCGCAACGCGAACCGCTCGATGTTCGCGACCTTCGTGCCGCGGGACCTCCTCTTCGAGGCGGACGGCGGCATCTTCGTGCCCATCCACAAGCTCGAGCTGATCGACGACGAGGACGAGCAGCCCGAGGTGTACCCGACGACGGTGGCGCTGATCCTCGTGGGGCAGCCGGCCTACGGGTTCGGATTCTGACGGTCGTCCGACCCGGATGCCGGGCGGCGGCGACCTTCAGGCGCTGACGGCGTGCGACACCACTGCGCGGGTGAATCGCCGTCCGCCCGCGACGACCCGGTCGACGTAGGCGTCACAGGTCGATGTGGACGAGCGCGACGCGGTCTGCGCCTCGTGCCGAGATGCATCGGTGTCGGGCCGTGGCGGGTGGGCGTCGTAGCGCGGCGTATCGGCGTCATGCCGTTCGAGTGCGTCCCTGAGCATCCGCACCGCCGCCGCTCGCTGCTGCGAGACGGCAGCATGCGAGACCCCCAGCTCGTGGGCGATCTCGGTGACCGTGCGATCCTCGAAGTAGACCGCCCGCACGATCAGCCGTTTGCGCTCGGGCAGCGCGTCGACGGCGCGCCGGAGGAACTCGTCCCGCTCCGCGGCGATGACGAGCTCCTCCGGCAGGTACCCCGTCCAGACGATCTCGGGAGCGTTCGGCGCATCGAGGCTGGTGAGCATCAGCTCCGCGTCGGCGAGCCCCTCTCTGACGTCGTCCGTGGCCACGCCCATCGCCGCGGCGATCTCGCCGACCGATGGCATCCGACCCAGCGCGGCGGCGAGAGCCTGCCGCACCCTGGTGGTCTCCTTGGCGTGCGCCCGCACAGCACGCGGTGCCCAGTCCATGGCCCTCAGCTCGTCCTTCAGTGCCCAGTCGACCCGGCCGCGGGCGAAGGCTCCGAAGGGGACGCCGAGACCGGCATCGAACTTCTCCGCGGCCCGCACCAGTGCGAACGCTCCGGCCGCGGCGAGATCCTCTCGGGACACCTGCGTGAGGCGAGCGGCGATGCGGGCTGTCGCCGCACCGACGATGTGCAGGTGATCGACCACGAGCTGATTACGCGCACGCATCGTCATGGGGGTTCCGTCTCTTCCACCGTAGGGGCGAGTCCTCCCCGATGACTCACAGCACGACCACTCCCCAGAGGTCAGGACTTCGTTTCTGACTACATGCTACGTCCGCGGAGGCACGAAAAAACCCCGGAGGCCGAAACCGTCGGGGATTCTCGTTTACGTTCAGATAACGATGACTAGTCGTTCACCTTGACGCGCCGGTTCACCTCACGCGTCGCGGAGAACTTCAGGACCGTGTAGTCGTTGACCTCGGCGTCGCCCTCACCCTTCGCGAACTGCACGCGGTGCCCCTTGTGCGTCTGCGGATAGAACTTGCCGAAGTTGGTGAGCGTGACCGTGTTCCCGCGGCCCACGAGGTCGAGCAGTTCGTCGATCATCGCGTTGTAGGCGGTCTGCGCGGCCGGAACCGAGATGCCCCCGCGTCGCGCGAACCTCTGCACGAACTCCCGCTTGCTGACCCTGTTCGTCTCGAGCGTCCTTGATGTGCTCATGTCTTCATCCGTCCCATCGAATGTCGCTCGTCACCGAGCGATGTGCGCTGTACCCCTACCAGCCATCCACGGAACGCCCAGGCCCCACTCTTCTGCGCCGTCCCCTGGATCTGCCAGTACCCCAGCCTGTGCACTCAGAGCGTAGACGATGTTCCTTGGTATATGCGGTGAATTCGCAAATATTCCGCGCAAGCGCGACGGGCGGCGTCAGGGAGCGAGCAGTGCGCGCACCGGATACGCGGGGTCGTCGAGGATGATCTGGGTCGCGCGACCGGTGTCCAGATGGATGAGGACGGGCGCCTTGAGGTTGACGCGGATGCCCTCGGACGAGGGATTCGCGATCACGAAGAGCGCGACCTCGGCATCGTCGGCGGCTCCGATCAGCGCGCGGGCATCCGCGGGGATGCTCGGGGCGTACCCGTAGGAGCCGGTGCGCGGATCGAGCAGGAACAGTCGCACATCGGCGTCGGCGGCCCTGAGCGCGTAGAGCCCGCTCCCCTCTCCGATCCGGGCCAGGGTGAACGCGGTATGCGGGGCGAGCCCGGGCATCGGCGAGACGAACTCCACCGCGCTGGTCGTCTCGACGGCAGCAGCGGGGGCGGGGGTGGCGGCAGCGGTCATCGCAGGAACTCCAGCAGGTTGGTCTGCAGCGACCGGGCGGTCACCTGCAGCGCGGATTGGAAGACGAGTTCGGCCGACTGCAGTCGCACCAGCACCTCGAGGCTGTCGACGTTCTCGACCTCGGCACGGCGAGCCTCGAGGTCGATGGACGTCGACAGGTTCTGCGACGCCGCACGCTCCAACTGCACCTGCCGCGCACCCGTCGCGCCTCGGGCGGCGACGAGACCGTCGAGTCGCGCGTCGATGTCCGCGAGTCGTGGTCCGACCTCGGCCCCGCTCCGGAGCTCCGCGGCGATGTCTCCGAGCATCGCGAACACGCTGTTCGCGCCGTCCCCGAAAGCCTGCGCGCCGTCGGCGTCGACACGCACCGTCTCGTTGTCGCTGATCCGCCTGCGCACGCCGTCTCCCGGACTGCCGTTGAAGGTGAACGTCCCCGGGTCGAAGGCCGCTCCCGCATCGCTCGTCCCGGCGAAGACGCTGCGACCGAGGACGGTGGTGTTCGCCTTCGCCAGCAGCTCGGCGCTGATCGATTCGAGCTCCTGCGCGATCGACTCGCGGGCAGCCGGACTGAGCGCGCCGGAGTTCGCCCCCTGGGCGGTGAGGTCCCTGGCGCGGTTGAGCAGATCGACGCTCGCGCCGAGGGCCGTGTCCACCGTGGTGACCCACGCCATCCCGTCGCTCAGATTGCGGGAGTACTGCGCCACCCGCGATTGATCGCCGTGCACGCCGAGCGTCGTGGCGGCGGCGGCCGGGTCCTCGCTGGGAGTCCGGAAGGCGCGCTGCGAGGCGGCCTGATTCTGCAGCCGATCGCGGTCGGCGAGGTTGGTCTGCAGCGTGCGCAGCGACTGCTGCGTCATGGTGCTGCTCGTGATGCGACCGATCATGTCACTCTCCCCAGAGTCAGCGGCCGACGAGGCCGGTGCGGTTGATCAGGATGTCCAGTGCCTCGTCGACGGCTGTCAGCACACGGGCCGCCGCCTGGTAGGCCGTCTGGTAGGTCAGGAGGTTGATCGTCTCCTCGTCGCCGTCGACCGACGCGTTCGACTGCTGCGCGGTGACCGCGGCGACAGCTCCCATGTCGGCGATGTCGGCGCGCTGCAGATCACCGGCGACGCTCACGGCGAAGCCGGTGACGAAGCTCGACCACGTCGCGCTCGGTCCGGTCGTCGACGTCGCTAGAGCGCCGATGCGGTCGGCGACGGTCGTGTCCTTCGCCCCGGCACCCGGTGCCGCGAGTGCGAGGTCGGCGAGCCCGACGGGCACCACGCGCAGGCCGAGGGCCGCGGGGCCCGTCGCCGACAGCGCGAAGAAGTCGCCCCCGGGTGCGCCGGCCGACGTGACACCGGTGCGGTGGACGTCGTTGACGGCGGTCGCCAGGGCGGTCGCCGTGCGGTTGTACGCGGCGGCGACGCCTGCCAGCGTTCCCCCGTCTGCCGCGGGCGCCAGCGCACTGATCGTCCCGCCGACGAGTCCGCCGGTGACCGTCACCGGCACGCCGGGGCGGTCCGCCCACGCGATGCCCACCCGTCCGCCGTCGGCCACGTCACGAGGGCCTGAAGCCACCAGCGACCTGCTGCTGTCGCCGGAGACGAGAGCGTTCCCGTCGACGCGCAGGGTCAGAGTGCCGTCGGCCTCGACGATGCCCGTCGCTCCGACCGCCGTGGACAGCTGCTGCGCGAGCACCGTGCGCTGATCCATCAGCTCGTTCGCGTTGCGTCCGGACTGCAGAGCCTCGCGGATCTGTCCGTTCAGCGCGGCGACCTGACCGGCGACGGCGTTCACGTCGGCGATCTGGCTGTCGACCTGACCGCGCAGGTCGCGCCACTGCGAGGCGATCGTGCCGTAGCCTGCGGCGATCTGACCGATGAGCACGCCGGCATTCGTGAGCACGACCTGTGCCGCCGCGGTGTCGGGGGTGTTGGCGAGATCGGACCATCCTGCCCAGAAACGGTCGAGGTTCGCCGCGAGCCCGTCCTTGGTGGGCTCGGCGAGGACGTCCTCGGCCTGGCTCGCGGCGGTGGCTCGCGCCACCCAGAACCCGGAGGTCGCGAGGGCGTCACGCACTCTGGCGTCGAGGATGTCGTCTCCGAGCCTGGCGATGCCGGTGACGCCCACTCCCCCGCCGACGGCGAGACCCGACGGCCACAGTCCTGTCTGTCCGGGTGCCACGATCGACGTCTGGTCGACCCGCTGCCGCGTGTATCCCGGCGTGGTCTGGTTCGCGATGTTCTGACCTGTCACGGTCATCCCCGCGCGGGCGGCGCTGAGCGCCGATTGGGCGAGCCGGAGTCCTGCGAACGACGACATCGTCCTCACACCCTGGTGTCGAGCAGTCGGGCGTCGCCGTCGCGGACGACACCGCCCTGCGGGTCGTACTCGCCGGTGGGGACGCCGAGCCCGGCGATGGTCTCCTGGGTGATGCGGATCGCGGTGCGCAGACGCTGCTCGTTGACCTTCTTCATCTCGCCGATCTCGTCGGCGAGAGTGACCATGGCCGTGAGGTGTCCCGACAGGATCTCGCGCCAGGCATCGGTCGGCGCGGCATCGATCAGGTCCTGGAGCGTGGTCGCCTCGGGGACGCCCCACTCGTCGGCGACCGAGATGACCAGCGTGTCACGGGAGAGAGCGACCGTCGGCATGGCCGCGAGGACGCGCTCGATCTCGTTCGCCGCGTGGTGGATCCAGCGATTGCGTCCCGTCGCGAGCAGCATCTGCTGTTCGTCGAGCTTGAACAGCAGCACCTCCAGCAGGTCGCGCTCTCGCATCAGTTGCATGCTCAGGTCGTGAGCGGCCACGATTGGTCACCTCGTCATGTCGCGGTTTCCGCGAGGGGGAAGCCCGTCGCACGTCCGACTATCGCGACAACCGGGAGCGCCAGTAACTCCGCAGAGGGGAGCGCGTGCGGCATCCGTGGTTCGCGCTGTGCCTTGCTCGCGCTCAGCTGCCGGAGCCCGGACGTCGCAGAACGTCGAGCAGCAGCGATTCGGCCGTCTCGTCGGCCGCGGCCTGCAGCGCTTCACGATTGGCATCGCTCACGGCGACGACGATCTCGGCGCGGTTGATGCGCTTGTCCCGCGGGGCATCGATGCCGACCCTGACACCGCTCGGAGTGACCGCGAGGATGGTGATGGTGATGTCATCGCCGATCACGATGCTCTCGTTGGCGCGTCTCGTCAGTACCAGCATGCGTCGTCTGCCTTCCATGGCTGGGCACGGTCGCGCCTCTGTGCACAAATGTATCGCACTCATCTCGTAAATGAGCAGAATTCGAGATCAGAGGGTGGCAGCGGGCAACGCCGGGTTTGTCATGCGCACCACGCCGACGACATCGGTGGCGAGCCCGCCTGACGCCGCCTCGTCGTAGGAGAGCACGGGGAGGCCCCGCACCTGCGACGCGACAAGCCGTCGCACGGCGTGACGCAGCGTCGGGGCGCACACCAGCACGGGTTCGGAACCCGACGGATCGAGCTCCTCGACGGTGCGGCGCACGTTGTCGAGGACCTGCATCGTGGTCTCGGGGGTCAGCACGATCTGCGGCTGCCCCTCGACCACTCTCATGCCCTCGAGCATCTGCTGCTCGAGGATGGGCTCGAACATCACGACCCGGATGCGCCCCTCCTCGGCGAAGCGGGCGGCGATCGCCGGTCCGAGCGCCGCGCGCGCCGCGTCGATGAGCCCCGCGGTATCGGCCGAGGCCTTGCCACGAAGGGCCAGGGCCTCGTAGATCCGGGCGAGATCGTTGATCGGCACCCTCTCGGCGAGCAGTCCGGCCAGCACGCGCTGGATGGCGGCGAGCGACAGCACGGCCGGGGTGAGCTCCTCCACCGTCGCGGGGCTCGTCTGCTTGAGGTGCTCGGTCAGCTGGCGGACGTCCTCGAGCGAGAGCAGCCGATCCGCCTGCCCCTGCACGATGTCGGAGAGGTGGGTGATGATGACGCTCGCTCGGTCGATCACCGTCGCGCCGGCCATGTCGGCCGCGTGCGACATCTCGGCCGGGACCCATTTGCCCTCCAGGCCGAAGACCGGGTCGACGACCGCCGTGCCCGGCAGCTGCTCGAGCCCGGAGCCGATCGCGAGCACGTGGCCGCGGGGAACGGATCCTCGTCCGGCCTCGACGCCGGCGATGAGGATCGCGTAGGTCTGCGCCGGCAGGTCGATGTTGTCGCGGGTGCGCACCGGCGGCATCAGGATGCCGATGTCGAGGGCGAGCTTGCGCCGCAGCGACTTCACACGGGTGAGCAGATCACCCGCGCCCCCGGACGCGAGATCCACGATGTCGGGCGAGAGCGAGATCTCCAGCGCATGCACACGCATCCGATCCATCAGCTCCTCCGGACCCTCCGCGCTCGCGTCCACCGCCTCCTGCTGCAGAGCGTCGGCCTCGAGGGCGGCATCGCGATCCTCGTTCGCCTTCACGCGCGACGCCGCGAACAGCAGTACCGAGCCGATCACGAGGAACACCAGCAGCGGCATGCCGGGGATGAACCCCATGGCGATCGCGGCCAGCCCGGTGATCACCAGCGCATTGCGGGACTGCATGAGCTGGCGTCCCGCCGCCTGACCCATCTCGGTCTCGGCGTTCTCGCGGGTGACGATCATGCCGGTCGACACCGCCATGAGCAGCGCGGGGATCTGCGTGACCAGACCATCGCCGATCGTGAGGATGCTGTATGTCTCGAGCGCATCCCCCATCTCCATGCCGTGCTGCACCATGCCGATGATGATGCCGCCGACGAAGTTGATGACGACGATGACGATGCCGGCGATGGCGTCGCCCTTCACGAACTTCGACGCCCCGTCCATCGCCCCGTAGAAGTCGGCCTCCGCGGCGACCTCGGCGCGGCGCCGGCGCGCCTCGACGTCGGTGATGAGCCCCGCGTTCAGGTCGGCGTCGATCGCCATCTGCTTGCCGGGCATCGCGTCGAGCGTGAATCGCGCGCCGACCTCCGCCACGCGCTCGGCGCCCTTGGTGACCACCACGAACTGGATGACCGTGAGGATGAGGAAGATGACGGCGCCGATCACCAGGGACCCGCTGATGGTGATCTGCCCGAACGCCTGGATGACCTGACCGGCGTGCGCTTCGCTGAGCACCAGGCGGGTCGAGGCCACGTTGAGTCCGAGTCGGAAGAGGGTGGCGACCAGCAGCAGGCTGGGGAAGACCGAGAAGTCCAGCGGCTTCTTCACGAACATCGCCGTGAGCAGGATCAGCAGCGCGAACGAGATGTTCAGCACGATGAGCACGTCGAGCAGCGGCGTGGGGATCGGCACGATGAGCAGCAGGATGATGCCCACCACACCGACGGGCACGGCGCCCTTGGACAGCAGCTGACCGAACATGTGCTTCTCGTTCTCTCTCGACGGGGGACGGGGGCTCAGAGACCGCGGTCTCGAGTGCTGGCGAACGGCATGGTGTGCGTGCCACGCGCGGTACCGCGACGCTTGAGGTGCTCGATGAACGCGAGCACCTGCGCCACCGCGGTGTACAGCTCTTCGGGGATCTCCCGGCCGAGCTCGCAGGCGGCGTGGACGGCGCGCGCCAGGGGGATGTCGCGAATCATGGGCACTCCCGCCTCCTCCGCGCGTTCGCGGATCTTCTGCGCGACGATGCCCGCGCCCTTCGCGACGACCCGCGGCGCCGACTTACCCGGTTCGTAGCGCAGCGCCACCGCGACGTGGGTGGGGTTCACGAGCACGACATCGCTCTCGCCGACCGCGGCGATCATCCGGTTCCGGCTCATCGCGAGCTGCCGCGATCGGCGCTGCGACCGCAAGAGCGGGTCGCCCTCGCTCTTCTTGTGCTCGTCCTTCGCCTCGTTCTTGGTCATGTGCGTGTGCTTGCGGTTGCGTCGCATGACGACGGCCACATCGATCGCCGCGAGCAGGATGCCCACCGCCACCGCGACCTGCAGCAGCGCCACCGCTCCCCCGGCCGCCTGCTCCAGCAGCCAGGTGATGTTGTGGCTGCCGCTCGCCATGAGCACCGGGACGAGACCCGAGACGACGATCCACAGTGCGAGTCCGATGGCGACGGTCTTGAGCAGCGCCTTCGCCCCCTCCCAGAGCGCCTGCTTGCCGAACACCCGCAGGATGCCCGAGACGATGTTGAACTGCTCCGTCCGCATCGTCACACCGCGCAGGTGGATGCCGCCCTGCGCCACCGCGGTCGCCGTGGTGGCGAGGAGCACCACGACGAGCATCGGCATCATGATGCCGCCGAGCGACGAGAGCGCCGCGCCGAGGACGTCCAGCGCGGCGCCGTCGCTCGGGTCCTTCGCCACCGGCGCCACCGCGAGGAACAGCTCGGTGAGCACCTGCGTGCCCGACGCGATCGTCGGCACCATCATGACCGCCGCCGCGGCGATGCAGACCCAGGCCGTGAAGTCCTGACTGCGCCCGATCTGCCCCTTCCTGCGCGCCTCCTTGAGGCGACGATCCGTGGCCTTCTCGGTGCGCTCCCCGCTCTCGGCCTGGCTCATCGGGTCACTCCCAGCAGCAGCCGTGCCGCATCCTCGGCGATCACGGCCACGACACTCGGCAGCGCGGCGTACACGAAGCCGACGAGCAGCAACGTGAGGCCGATCTTGATCGGGAAGCCCATCGCGAAGGCGTTCAGCGCGGGTGCCACGCGACTGACGAGCCCGAGACCCACGTCGGCGAGGAAGAGCACGATCAGCAGCGGGCCGGCGATCTGCACGGCGCTGAGCATCATCTGCCCGGCAGCGCCGACGAGGGCTTCGGCGGGGGTGCTGAGGTCGATCATCCCCGTCACCGGGACGGCGTCGAACGAGCGGAACAGCCCGCCGAGCACCAGCTGGTACCCGTCGGAGGCGAACAGCAGCATGATCGCCGTCATCTGGAACAGACGCGTGAACTGCGCCCCGTTGATGGCCATGCCGGGGTCGAACGCCTGCGCCATCTGAAAACCGCCGAAGGTGTCGACCAGGTGGCCCGCTCCCTGGATCGCACTGAAGAGCACCATGACCAGGAATCCGAGCAGAGCGCCAGTGATCGCCTGACCGACGAGCGCGAACAGGAACCCGCCGGTGTCGAGGCGTTCGTATCCTGCGGTCACGACGGGCGAGACGGCGAGGGCCAGCCCCACCCCGAGCATCGCGCGGATGCGCATCGGGATCGTGCCATGGCTGAACGGCGGGGCGAGCACGAGGAAGGCGGTGATCCGCACGCAGGCGAGTGCCGTGGCCTCCAGCCACCCGAAGTCGAGGGGGATGTTCATCATCCCCCGTTCAGGAGAGTGGGGATGCGGGCGAACATCTCGTTCGTGAACGCGATCATCTCGGCGATCATCCAGTGCCCGCTCACGAGCAGGGCGATGCCGACGGCGACGAGCTTCGGCACGAACGAGATGGTCATCTCCTGCACCTGGGTGATCGACTGCAGCAGCGAGATCGCGAAGCCGACCACGAGCGCGGTGATCAGCATCGGCGCACACAGCTTCGCGCCCACGATCAGGGCGGCCTGACCGATGTCGATGACGGCCTCGGGGTTCATCCGCCGCCCCCGTTGTAGGACTGCACGAGGGCGGTGATGACCATTCCCCAGCCGTCGATGAGCAGGAAGAGCAGGATCTTGAACGGCAGCGAGATCATCACCGGCGGCAGCATCATCATTCCCATCGACATCAGCGCGCTCGCGACGACCAGATCGATCACGAGGAACGGCACGAAGATGATGAAGCCGATGAGGAAGGCGGCGCGCAGCTCGCTGATCATGAAGGCGGGGACGAGCGTCAGCAGCGGGATGCCGGACGGATCGGACGGGTTGTCCATCTGCGCCGCCCTGTGCATCAGCGCGATGTCCTCTTCGCGCGTGTACGAGAGCATCCAGTTCCGCAGCGGCTCCTGGGCGAGCTCGAACGCGCGCCCGAACTCGATCTGCCCGTCGGTGAAGGGGCTCACCGCGACGGTGTTGATGTCGGTGAGCACCGGCCACATGATGAAAAGGGTCAGGAAGAGGCTGAGCCCCGCCAGCACCTGGTTCGGCGGGATCGAGGGCAGCGAGAGCGCGTTGCGGGTGAGCGCCAGCACCACGAAGATCTTCGTGAAGCTCGACATCATCAGCAGCAGTGCAGGGGCCACGCTGAGGACCGTGATGCCGAGCAGCGTCATGATGCTGTCGGACGGCGACCCGTTGATGCCGTTGATGGTCACGCCACCGCCGTCGCCGTCACCGGTCTCGGTCGCGAGCAGCGCAGGGGTCGCATGAGCCCCGGTCGCGTCGATCAGCACCAGCACGGCGATCAGGCAGAGGGCGACGGCGAGCATCGCCCACACCCGGCGCGCGCGGCGCGGCAGAGGCGCGGGCAGCACGGCGGCGGCGGATACGGGCACGGCGGCACTCCGAAGGTGGGTGTCGTGGCCGATCCGTAGCCAGAGGGGCGAGCTATCCGTGCTCGCTGTCGACTATCGCGACGCGGGGCCCTCCCGGTAACCCTTCGACGGCGAGGTCGTCGTCGAGGCGGTTCGACGTCAGGCGACGGACTTCAGTGCGCGATCGACGATGTCGTTCTGCAGCTCGTCCGTCTCGGCCGCGTCGCGCTCCGCCGGTTCGTGTCCGCTCGCTTCGTCGTCGAGGAGCGGAGCCTCCTGCGTGTCGACGACGTTGATCCCGTGCTCGGTCACGCCGAGCACGTAGCGGATGCCGCCGAACTCGGCCACGACGAGCTGGGCCCTGGCGCCGATGCCGGATCTCGCGACGACCGTGATCTTCTCCTGGCGGGCACGAGGCGGCGCCGTCGTGCGCGTCGGCCGCAGCTCCGCGAGTCTGCTCAGACGTTTCGGCAGGAGTCCGGACAGCGGGCTGACGCCCTTCGCCTGCGACTTCTGCAGTCGACGGCTGAGGAAGAGCAGCAGGCCGAGCACGGCTCCGAGCGCGACGATCGCGCGCAGGGCGATGAGGATGTCGTCCATCGTTCAGACGGCCTCTGCGCCGTCGAGGATGCGCTCCACGCGGATCGCGAAGTCGCCGTCGGCGACCACCACGGTGCCGTGGCCGATGAGACGGCCGTTCAGTTTGATGTCGGCGGGAGATCCCGCCGCGCGGTCGAGCTCGACGACGCGTCCGGGTTCGAGCGACAGCACGTCGCGCACCGGCATCCGTGTGCGTCCGATCTCGACGACCAGCTCCATCTCGACGCCGGCGATGCGACTCAGCCGCTGCGGTCCGGGAGCGACGTCGGCCCGCGCACCGTCGATCCGCACGGCGGCCCTGGCCACGACGCTGCCCGCGGCGTCGACCATGTCGAACACCTGGGTGCCCGCATCGGTGAACACCTCTGCGGCGTCGACCACCTCGCCCCCGCCCAGCGATCCGCTGCCCAGCACGGCCACGGCGGCCTCGAACACCGGATGCAGGCGATCGACCAGCGGCGCGCTCTTCGAGCCGTCCTCGAGCCGCGCGGGGTCGACCACCTGGATCGCCAGGCGGGCACCCGGGCTGCCGGCGAACGCGACGACGACCGCGTCTCCGGACGCACCGGGGTCGGTGGACGGCGCCGGGATGACCGGGAAGGCGAACGGCAGCCTGCCGGCTATCGCGGCGGCGACGGCGGTGGCGTGGAAGGTGCTCATCAGTGGGTCTCCTCGGAGGTGCTCGTGATCATGCAGGTGAGGCGGGAGCCCCTGCTGCCCGGTGTGGCGAGGCCGATCGGCGTCTGCCCTGCCACGAGTTCATACGGTCGCGTCTCGGGATGCGGCAGACGCAGAAGGTCTCCCGGCGCGAGATCGAGGATCTCTCCGGCACCGATCGTGAGCGGCGCGAGGCGCAGCGTGATCTCCAGCGGAGTGCTGCGGACCTGCTCGAGGGTCTGCCCGGCCGAGTGCCCCGAGTCGGCATCCGAGCCCGTGGCTGCGAGGCGGTCCACGACCGCGGAGGCCGGGAGCATGACCGTCGCACTCGTCTCGGAGTCGCCCAACCGCATCGTGAAGCGCGCGACGATGACCGCGGCCGTCGCGGCGACGACCTGGAGGTACTGCGGGTTGTAGTGCACCGCACTGAACCGCGGCGCACCGGGCAGCAGGGCGTCCAGACTCGCATGCAGGTGCTCGAAGGTGCCCTCCATGAGATTGCGCACCAGCGCGAGTTCGATCGGGGTGAAGGTGCGCGGCTCGGGCAGCGCCGTGCTGCGGCCGCCCATCATCTGCACGACCCACAGCAGTGCGCCGTCGAGGCCGAACTGCACCACGCAGGGCTCGTCGCGGTCGACGAAGGAGCCCGCGACCATCGCCGTGGTGCTGGGCAGGGTGTCGGAGTACTCCTCGTAGCTGATCAGCTCGACGCGATCGAACGCGAGGTGCGCACGCACCCGGATCTTGTCGGTCAGCTGCGACGACCACAGACGGGCGAAGGACTCGAATGCCGCTTCCAGGTGTCGGGTGCTCTCGCGCCCGAGCTGTGCAGGACGGCCGAAGTCGTACGCGGGGTGGCGCACGGAGGCCGGCTCGAGCACGGTGTGTGCGCTGACGACGGTCGACTCGGCGGTGGTGCTCATATCTCCTCAGTCCTTCGACGCGGCAGCGATGGCGGGGATCAGGGCCCGCACCTGCTCGGCCTCGGTCGATTCCACGACGATGTCGACGCGACGGTTGCTCGCCAGCGCCTGCGGGCTGTCTCCCTGCGCGATCGGGCGGGTGTCCGAGTACGCCGTCGCCTTCACCCTCGGCCCTCCGACACCCTCGTGCTCGACGAGGAACCGCGCGACCTGGGTCGCCCGCCCGCCGGACAGCTCCCAGTTGGTGGGGAACGGCAGCGCCGACACGCGATGGTCGGCATGCCCCTCGACGCTGACCTGGTTGTCGACCGTGGTCAGGACGTCGCCGATCGCGTCGAGCACCGAATCGGCCTTGGCCGAGAGCTCCGTGCTGTTGTCGGCGAAGAAGGTCTCGGCGCCCACCAGACCGACCTGCAGACCGCGATCGTCGATCACGAACTGCACCGTGTCCTGCAGGCCCTGCGTCGCCAGGGACGCGGTCATGCGGTCACGCAGCTGCTCGAGCGACTCGAACTCGGCCTCGGCCCTGGCGGTGAGATCCACCACCCCGTCGTCGTCCTGCAGTTCCTCGGGGACGACGATGCCCTCGGCGGTGTCCGCTCCCCCCTCGGTGCTCTCCTGCCCGAACCCGGTGGCCAGGCTGTTGGCGAGGAGCTCGAACTTCGTCTTGTCGACGTTCGACACCGCGAACAGGACGATGAACAGGCACATCAGCACCGTCACCATGTCGGCGTACGAGACCGCCCAGCGCTCGTCGGGCTCGTCGTGCGCGTCGTCGTCGTGCCCGCGGCCGCGTGTCCGGCGGGCCGTGCTCATCGGGCCTCCTCGGCGGCCGGTGTCTGCTCGCGCTTCGGCTTCTTCGCCTTCGGCTTGACGGTCGAGAGCGCCTCGAGCCGCTCCTGCAGCAGGTGCGGAGCGCTTCCCGCCTGGATCGCCAGCATGCCCTCGGAGACGAGGGTCATGCGCTCGAGCTCCACCGCCCCGATCCGGCCGAGGCGACCGGAGATCGGGTTCCAGATGAAGTTCGCCGACAGGAGTCCCCACAGCGTGGCGACGAACGCCGCGGCGATCATGGGCCCGAGGTGATCGGGCTCGTCGAGCTTCTCGAGCACGTGGGTGAGCGAGACGACCGTGCCGACGATCCCGATGGTCGGCGCGTAGCCGCCCAGAGAACCGAAGAACTTCGAGGCGACGCGAGTGCGCGACGCGGTCGCGGCGATCTCGTCATCCATCACCGTCTGCAGGTCCTCGGGGTCGGTGCCGTCCGCGAGCGCCTGCAGCGCCTGCCGGGTGAAGGCGTCGGGGGCGCTGTCGAGCTCCTGCTCGAGCGCGAGCAGTCCCTCGCCGCGTGCCTTCTCGGCATACCCGACCAGGAACGGGATCACGGCCTCGGGGGTCATCTTCGGACCGCGGACCATGCGTCCGAGACTCTGCACCGCGAGGATCGTGTCGCGCAGGGTGTGACTGGCGATGCCGACGCCGATCGTCGAGCCGAGCACGAGGATCATCGGGGCGGGGATGAGCAGCGCCTCGAAGCTGGCGCCCTCCATCGTGATCATCGCGACCAGGGCGCCGAACGCCAGGACGACGCCGATGAGGAATGCGGGATCCACGATCAGATCCGATCCTGCGCGGCGAGCGAGCCCGTGGTCAGGGACTGCGCGACCCCGAGCACGCGTGCGCGATACGCGACGATGCGCTCGATGACCTCGTCGAGGGACTCCACGACGACATGCACCTTGCCGTCGACCATGTGCAGGGTCGTGTCGGGAGACGAGAGGATGCGTTCGATCAGGTCCGGGTTCACCGCGAACCGCGTGCGGTCGAGGCGGGTGACGATGATCATCGAGAAGGCTCCGGGCGTCGGGCGAGTGGGAGGTCCGTCCGACTATCGCGACGCAACGCGCACCGGGTAACCAGGGCTGCCTGCAGACGGGCACCGCCTCGGGACCCGGCGACCGGGGCCCGAGGCGGTGGCACGACCTCAGCGCTTCAGCTGCGTGAGCTCCTGCAGCACCTCGTCGCTGGTGGTGATGATGCGGGCGTTCGCCTGGAACCCGCGCTGCGCGACGATGAGGTTAGTGAACTCCTGCGACAGGTCCACGTTGCTCATCTCGAGAGCGCCCGAGACCAGATCGCCGAATCCCGCATCTCCCGGCTCCCCCACGCGTGCCCCGCCCGAGTTCACCGACACCCGGTACGCCGTGCCGCCGGCCTTCTCGAGTCCCTCGGGGTTGGCGAAGGTCGCCATCGCGATCTTGCCGAGAGTCTGGGTCGCCCCGTTGCTGAAGGTGCCGACGATCGATCCGTCGCCGGTGATGCTGTACGACTTCAGTGTTCCCGCGGCAGCGCCGTTCTGCTCCGACACGGCGACGGTCGACAGCTCGGCGTAGCCCGTGACGGCACCGAGGTCGACGGTCACGGCTCCGGCGACGAGAGTGAGACCGGGAGCGGCCTGAACTCCGTTCGTGAACGCGAGTGCACCCGTGGCACCGCTGGCGGGATCCGTGACGTCCCAGCCCGCGGCCGTCCTGGTGAACGTCAGGCTCAGGGTCGAGGGTGTGCCCTGCGCGTCGTAGACCTTGACGTCGCGCACGAGCTCGTCGCCCACCGCGGCAGTCGAGGGCAGGTTGCCGGTGACCGAGGCCGCCGTCGTGGCGCGCGCCGGCGCCACCGCGTCGAGGGGAAGCACGATGTTCCCCGTCGCCTGGCCGGTGTTGACGACGCCGTTCTGCGCCGACCAGCCCTGCACGACCGCGCCGTCGGCGGTGACCATCTTGCCCGTGGGGTCGAACGAGAAGGCCCCGGCGCGGGTGTACAGGGTCTCCCCTCCCGCGCGCACCGCGAAGAATCCGTCGCCGGAGATCATCAGGTCTCCCCCACGGCCGGTCGCCTGCGCGGAACCCTGCGCGAAGTTCGTGCGGACTCCGGCGACCTGCACACCGAGTCCGACCTGGGCGGGGTTGCGGCCGCCGACCTCGTCGTCGGGGATGCCCGGATTGCCGACGAGCTGCGACAGGGAGTCCTGGAACAGCACCGAGGACCCCTTGAAGCCGGCCGTGTTGACGTTGGCGATGTTGTTGCCCGTGACATCGAGCATGGTCTGGTGCGAGCGGAGTCCGGAGATGCCGGAGTAGAGCGAGCGGAGCATGAGGGTTCTCTCTTCCTGTGGGAGACGGAGGTCAGAGGGCGGCCGGGGCGGGAGCCGCGGGGGTGGTCGGGGTGGTGACGCCGGTGATGGCGTCGAGGGAGACGGTCTTGTCGCCGATCGTCACCTGCGGGATGGGACCGTCGAACGACACCTTGGTGACGATGCCGGAGACGGTCGCGCCGTCGGCATCCTTGTAGCTGGCCTGCTGGCCGATGAGCGCGCTCGCCGCCTGGCGCATGTTCAGGGCGAACGCCTCGGCACCGCTGTCGGCGAGGGCCGTGAGCTGCTCCATCATGGCGAGCTGGGTGGTCTGCGAGATCATCTCGTTGGTGTCCATCGGACTCGACGGGTCCTGATGGGTGAGCTGGGTGACGAGCAGTTTGAGGAACACCTCGCCGTCCAGCACCTGCTTGCGTGCGGCCGGGTCGATGGTGCTGCCCGTATGGATGGCGCTCGGTGCGCCCACGGCGTCGACGGTCATGTGGTCCTCTCAGGCGAAGATGTCGAGACCCGCGCCGGCGGCGATGGTCGTGGTGGGGATGACTCCGGGTGACGTCCGACCGGGGTCGGATTCCGGATGCTGTCTCGGTCGCCCATCGCTCTCACTCGCACTCGGGTCGCCGGCCGTTCCCCCGGCTCCCGGCTGGCCTCCGCGGTCCGAGGGCGGCTCGGCCCCGGTGCCGACGCCCATGCTGAGGGTGGCGTGGGGCATGACACCGGCCAGATCCCGCCGCAGGTCCACGAGCATGGTCCGCAGAGCCTCTCGTCCGATCTCGGTCGCGCCGCTGAGCTCGACCTGCACGTCGCCGGCCGCGCTGATGTGCGCGCGGAGGGTGACGGGTCCGAGATTGTCGGGGTTCACCGTGAGGGTGAGGTGATGCGTACCCGCGGGGCGCTGGGCGATGCTCACGACGACCGGCGACACCTGGGCCGCCACGGCCCGAGTGCTCGCGTCCGCCGCATCGGGGGCGGCGAGCGGTGCGGTCGAGGGCACGGGAGCGGGTGCCGTGGCAGCGGTCGGCGTCGCCGAGGCGGAGGGCTGAGCGCGCTCGACAGCGATGGCAGGCGCGTCGTCCACCGCGGCCGACGCGCCTGGCGATGCCGCCGCATTGGGCGTGGCGTCGACGGTGTCATCGACGGCGGCAGAGGTGGAGGCCAGGGCGGCGGAGGTGGACGCAGTGTCGGGAGCCGTGACGGACGCGGAGGGTGCGACCGTGGCCGGAGCGGTGGACGACATCGTGGCCTCGGCCGATACGCGCGACGACCCTGCCGGGGTGACCGCGGTCTCGTCAGTGCCGCGCGATCCCGCCGGTCTGACCGCGGTGTCCGATCCCGACGCGGCCTGCGGGGTCCCGACGTCGCCCGCATTGGTGGTCGCCGGTGTGCCGGCCGTCGTCGGGATGCCGATCATCGTCGGTGTGCTGGTCGACGTCGACGCACCCGTCGCGGCCACGCCGGTCGGCGCAGCCGCCCCCGCCGTGCCGGTCATCGTCGGTTCGGTCATCGTCGGTTCGGTCATCGTCGGGTCGGTCATCGCCGAGTCGGTCGGCGAGAGCGGAATCACCGGCACTGACGACGCCGGCAGATCGCCGCCATCCGCCTCGGACGATTCCGGCACCGTCATCGCTTCGTCGGCAGGCGTAGAGGCACCGACCGGCGGCGTCGTCACGGCATCGGCCGACGACCCCCGTTGCGCCGCGAGCTGCAGCAGCAGCGCTCCCGTCGTGTCCGCACCGACCGGGGTCGACCCCTCGGAGTCGCTGTCGGAAGGAGCACGCGACGCGTCCTCCTCGCGGAGGCGGAAGTGCGATTCGCAGAGCCGAAGGTCCTGGTCGGAGAGCACGGATGCGAACTGCGCGACCGAGCCGCCTGTCGCACCGCGATCGACCTCCCGCTCCGGTGTGACTCCCGGCACCGGTCCCAGCAGGCTCACGGCGCTCATCCCGCCATCTCGATGATCGTCCGCAGTGAAGCCGAGGTGCCCCCGAGTGCCGCCGAGTCGGTGGACCCGGCCGCGAACAACGTCTGCAGAGCGGCGACGAGATCGGCGCTGCCGGCGGGTGTCGTCGGATCCGCAGCACCCGAGACGGCTCCCGGCGTCGCGCCCGGTGTCGTGCCGGAGACCGTGCCCGGTGCCGTCGCGCCCGGTGTCGCCGTCTGGGCACCCGATGCCGCCTGCGCCGCCTCGAGCACGCCCGCGAAGGTCGCCGCGCTCGTCTCTCCGGTCGCGGCGCTCGTCTCCGTCGGCGCCTGCGCGGCCGCGGCTCGCGCCGCCGGGTCGAGCGAGACGATTCGGCTCTCGATGACCTCGACGCGGGCGATCGCCGCGTCGATCCCGCTCACGCGGCGCTCCCCGCGTGCCGGGTGGTGCGGCCCACGGCGATCTCATCGAGGGCGGTCTGCTCCGCCGCGAGGTCGACCCTCGCGGCCTCGGTGCGATGAGCGTCCTCGAGACGCTCGAGCCCCTTGAGCTCGCGTCGCGCGTCGATGTGGGCCGATCGTGCCGACGACTCCTCGATCCTGCGCATCTCGACGAGTGCCTGCAGATCGCTCAGCGTGCTGCGACCTGCGGCACGCGCCGCGGCCATGGCCATCAGCGCGCGAGGATCCTCGATCTGCGCGCTGATCTCGGAGAGGCTCGACACGGCGTCGGTCACGGCGTCTTCGGCATCGGTGCGCTCCGCGCTCGCACGCGAGAGGTGCTCGGCGGCGACGCGCTCCTGGGCGCCGCGCACCCGAAGCAGTCCGGACAGGGTGAAGGTCATGGGGCGAGCCCTCCGAAGTCGGTGGTGAGCGCGGCGAGCTGCCGCCAGGAGTCGTCGGACGCGGTGAGGTCGTCCATCCGCTGCGTGAGAAAGCCCGAGATCGCCGACTCGTGCGCGAGAGCGGCGTCGACCAGCGGGTTCGCACCGGGCCGATAGGCGCCGATGTCGATGAGATCGTTGGCGCTGCGGCGGGCAGCGAGCACGCTCCGCAGTGTCACCGCATCCTGTCGCTGCGCCGGGGAGGTGATCTTCGACACGACGCGCGAGATCGAGCCGAGCACGTCGACGGCCGGGAAGTGCCCGCGGATCGCGAGCCCACGGTCGAGCACGACATGCCCGTCGAGGATCCCCCGCGCGGCATCAGCGATCGGCTCGTTATGATCGTCGCCGTCGACGAGCACGGTGTAGAGGCCGGTGATCGATCCGGTCGGGCCGGTGCCGGCCCGCTCCAGCAGCCGCGCGAGAACAGAGAACGTGGAGGGCGGATATCCCCGGGTCGCAGGCGGCTCCCCCGCGCTGAGGCCGATCTCGCGCTGCGCCATGGCGACACGGGTGAGCGAGTCCATCATCAGCACCACGTCGAGTGCATCGTCGCGGAAGCTCTCGGCGATCCGCGTGGCGACGAACGCCGACCGCAGACGCGCCATCGCCGGCTGATCGGATGTCGCGACGACGACGACCGAGCGCGCCAGTCCGTCAGGACCGAGATCGTCTTCGAGGAACTCGCGCACCTCGCGTCCGCGCTCTCCGACCAGCGCGATCACGGTGACATCCGCCGTCGAGCCGCGGGCCACCATCGACATCAGCGACGACTTGCCGACGCCCGACCCCGCGAAGAGTCCGAGACGCTGCCCCGTGCCCACGGGCGTCATGGTGTCGAGCACGCGTACGCCGAGTCCGAGCTGGCGGTCGATGCGCTGGCGATCCATGATGCTGGGTGCGTCGTGATCGAGCGAGACGAAGGACGCGCCGGGCCCGAGCGGGCCTTTGCCGTCGATGGGGCGGCCGAGCCCGTCGAGGACACGACCCAGCAGAGCTCTGCCGGTCGGCACCTGCAGGGGCGCTCCCCCGTGACGCACCCGAGCCCGAGCGGTGATGCCGTCGACCCTGCCGAGGGGCATGCACCGGGCGGACGTGCCGTCGATCGCGACGATCTCCGCATCGACCGCTCGCGAAGTCCCCGCGTCGATGCGCACCCGGTCGCCGACGGCGCCGTCGAGACCGGCGATCTCGACTCCGAGTCCCCGCACCGACGTCACCGTGCCGAGGCGTTCGGGCCGCGCGGCGTCGAGTGCACGCCGCCATGCTGCGGTCGCCGCGCTCATGCGATCGCCTCGAGGTCGTCGTCGCCGCGGAGCGCGGAGCTCGCACGTGCCAGCGCCCCGGCGACGCGGGTGTCGACGGCGCCGTCCTCGACGCGGACGATCGCTCCGCCGGCGTCCACCGTGTCGGAGGCCGTCGCCGGGATCCGCTGCAGGGCCGGAGGCTCGTCGTCCTGCAGCGTCTGCAGGTCGCGGGTGCTGAAGGTCACCCCGGTCCACCGGTCGACCGGGACCTCCGCGAGCGCCCGACGCAGGGCGTGGGCCGCGGATCGCGCAGCATCCGAGAGCTCGACCCCGAGGATCACCCGGGCCAGGTCCACCGCGAGCTCCTCGAGACGATCTGCCGAGAGCGCACTCACCTCGTCGACCCGTCGCAGGTATTCCGCCCGTGCCGCGTCGAGAGCGGCGAGTGCCGATCCGCGCTGGTGCAGGTAGGACTCCCGGAGCTCCTGCATCCGCTGCCACTGAAGGCCCTGCTCGTGCTCCGCCGCGTCGAGCGCGATGCGACGTCCCTCGGCGAACCCGTCGGCGTAACCGCGGGTTCGCGCCCGATCGGCCTCGCCGCGGATGTCGATCGGAGTCTCGCCCACGCGCGGAACCGCCAGAGGCGTGAAGGCGGAGTCGAGCACGATGGACACCTCGGGATCAGAAGACGAGGCCTGTCCGTGGCCCGAAGGTCGAGCAATCCGTGCTCTGTGGGAACTATCGCGACGGTCATCCGCTCCCGTAACCACGGCGGCTCGATCCGTCTCGGACGCACTCACTCGATGAGCTCGTCCTCGTCCTCGCGGGAGATCGTGATCTCCTCGGCGGCTTCGAGCTCGCGGATGACGCGGACGATCTCGGCGCGGGCTTCGTCGACCTGCCGCATCCGGACCGGCCCGAGCACGCGCGTCTCCTCGGCCAGGTTCTCCTGGTTGCGCTCGGTCATGTTGCCCTTGACCTTGTCGAGGATCTGCTCGTCCGCGCCCTTGAGCGCCAGCGCGAGCATCCGCAGGTCGATGCCGCGGAGCACGCGCTGGGCGTCGCGATCCTCGAGCCTGGCGATGTCGGCGAAGGTGACCATACGGCTGCGGATGTCCTCGGCCAATGCCAGATCACGTCCCTCGAGGCTCGCGAGCAGCGACTTCTCCAGCGCGGTGTCCGAGCGGTTGATGATCTCGACGAGCGGCTGCACCCCGCCGATCGACTCATGGTTGTCCCGCATCGCGAACACGCCGGTGCGTGCGCGCAGCGAGTCGGCCACGATGGAGATCGCCTCCTGCGTCGCGGTGCCCATCGTCGCGATCGCCTGTGCGACGTCGGTGCGCAGCGGATCCTGGAGGGCGGCGAGCACGGCGGCAGCCCTGTCGGCTCGGAGATTCGCCAGCACGACGGCCACGGTCGTCGGCAGCTCGCCCTCGACGATCGTGGCGAGCTGGGCAGGATCCGCCGCATTGAGGAAGTCGAACGACACAGAGCCCTGCGACATCACCCGGCCCACCATCCCCACCGCCTTCTCCCGCCCGAATGCGGTCTCCAGCAGCCCGGTGGCGAGCTCCTGGCCGCCGCGCGAGGGCACGGAGCCGCCGGTGGCGATCCGTCGGAATTCGCCGAGGGCGCGGGCGGTCGAGGCGAGATCCACTCCGCCGAGCTGCGTGAGCTCCGCCGCCAGCATCTCGGCGCGCTCCTCGCCGAGATGACGCAGCACCTCGGCGCTCGCCTCCCTGTCCATGTTCATCAGCACGATGGCCGCCTTGCGCAGCCCGGTCATCTGCTGCACCGGCATCGGCGCGATGGGGGGCGACGCGGTCGACACCTCCACGGTGTCGGCCTGAGCATCGAGCATCTCGGTGAGCAGGCTCATACCGTCGCCTCATCCATCAGGTCGGCGAGAGCCGTGGCGATCGCGTCGGGCTCCCGCTTGGCGAGGTCATCGATCTCGCGGCGGCGGCGCTCGACGAGCACCTTGTCGGGCTCGGGCTCGTCATCGAGATCCACCGAGGCCGAGGGCAGCAGGGTGGTCGGTGCGGGCATCGGGATCGCCTCGGCGTCTTTGAGCCCCCGGAGGGACTTGAGCTTCTGCTCCTCGCTCTCGGTGACGGTCGCGAAGTACTCGATCGGCCCGTCGTCGGTGTACATCACACGTCGCTTCATCCGGCGACGCACCACGAGATAGACGATCAGGATCACGACCGCGAGCAGGATCGAGCCGCCGATGATCGCCGACCGCAGCAGCTCCTGCTGGAACTGCTGCTCCCTCTCCGCCTCCGCGGCCGCGAGGGCGGTCTGCGCCGCCGTCGCTCCGGCCTGGGTGAACTCGACGAACTCGACCGCGATCTCATCGCCGCGTTCGACGTCGATCCCCGCCGCCGACGCGACCAGCGATTCGATCTGGTTCGCGGTGACCCCCGTCACCGCCCCGCGGTTGAGAGCGATGCTCACCGTCTGCCTGGTCACCTCGCCGGCGGGAGTGACGGTCTTCTCGGTCGACTTGTTCACCGCGTTGCTGCGAGATGTCTCCTCGAACTCGTACGCCCCCTCGCCGTCTCCCCCATTCGGCACGGCGATGTTGTCGGGCCCCAGGACGCCGGCCCCGCCGGCCTGGCCGCCGTTGTACGTCTCGGTCTTCGTCTGCTCCGAGGCGCTGAGGTCGCCCTCCGGCGCGGAATAGGTCTCATCCATCCGCTCGGAGGTGGAGTTCGCGACATCGGCAGACACGGTGACGGTGGCGTTGCCGGGGCCGACGATCGTCTCCAGCATCCGGCTGACCGAGGCCGCGACCTTCGCCTCGTGCTCGGTCGCCTGCTTCGACGAGCTGCCGGTGAGACCGGTGCCGACCGCCGAGAGCACCCGACCGTCCTGATCCGTGACCGCCACGTCCTCCGGGGTCATGCCGGGGATCGATGCGCTCGTGAGATGGACGATCGCCTCGATCTTCTCGTCGCTGAGGGACGCACCGCTGCGGGTCTTGACGAACACCGAGGCGGTGGGACTCTGCTGCTCCGAGACGAACACGCTCTGCTCGGGAATCGCCAGTTGCACGGATGCCGTCGAGATCCCCTCCATCGCACCGATCGTTCCGGCGAGCTCGCCCTCGATCGCGCGCTTGTAGGTGACCGACTGCTGGAACTCGCTCGCCGTCACGCCCATCTTGTCGAGCAGCGTGTATCCCGCGCTGGTGTCGCCGGGCAGACCGGCGGATGCGGCCGCGAGGCGTTGCGCGTAGACCTGGTCGTCCGGCACGAGGATCGTCGCCCCGCCCTCGGTGAGCTCGTATCCGACGCCGGCGGACTTCAGCTGCTCGACGACCGCCGACGCATCCCCCGCACTCAGTCCGGTGAAGAGGGGGCTCATCTGCGGCCGGGTCAGCCAGGAGCCGAGCGCGACCGCGCCCATGACCAGCAGCGCGACGCCGATGACGGCGATCGTGCGCTGGGCCAGAGAGAAGCCGCCGACGACCCGCTTCGCGCGGTCGTAGTAGCCCGTGAGCATCGTGGGCATCAGGCCTGCATCCTCATGATCTCGTTGAACGCCGAGACGCTGCGGTCTCGCACGGCGACCACCAGATCGAGGGTCACCGAGGCGCGGGTGGAGGCGATCATCGCCTGGTGGATGTCCTGCAGGTCTCCGGTCACGGCCTGCACCGCGAGCTCGTTGGAGGTCGACTGCAACTGCTGCAGACTCTCGACGGCTCCGGTGAGCGAGGTCGCGAAGGCACCGGCGGATGCCGGGGCACCGGCCGCGTCGGGACCCGTCTCGAAGCTCAGCGCCGACAGCGGCGCGACACCGGCGGCGGACACCGCGTCGATCGGACCGCTCATCAGCCGCGTCCGATCTGCAGCGCGGCCTCGTAGGTCGTCTTCGCGCGGTCAACGACCGCGGCGTTCGCCTCGTAGCCGCGCTGCGCGAGGATCAGCATGCTCATCTGATCCCCGAGCTCGACGTCGGGGTACTGCACGTAGCCGTCGTCGTTCGCGTACGGATGCTCGGGGTCGTAGACGAGTGTGCCCTCGGCCTCCGATTCGACCACGCCCGCCACGTACACCCCGGGGCTCTGCGTGCCCGCCTGCACGGCGACGTACTTCTCGCGGAACCCCTCCTGACCCGGAGGGGTCGCGGTGTTGACGTTCGCGATGTTGTCACTGAGCGCATCGAGCCATTTGCGGTGCGCGGTCAGCCCGGTGCCGGCGATGCCGATCGCATCGAACGTCATGCGGATGCCTGACCGATCGCCTTGCTGATCGACGAGGCCTGGCCGCCGATCGCCTGACTGGCGAACTGGAAACGCAGCACCGTGTCGATGTTCGAGAGGGTCTCGGTGTCGAGGTTGACGTTGTTGCCGTTCAGCCGGGTGGGCTCAAGCGACCGCTCGACCGTGGCGGCGACCGAGCCGGAGCCGTTCGCGACGGCCGTGCGCAGCTCGTCCTCGAACTGCACGCGCTGGGCCCGATAGCCGGGGGTGTTGACGTTGGCGATGTTCTCAGCGATCGAGCGTTGGCGCAGCGCCAGCCCGTCGAGGGCGCTGATCAGCGCGGAGGAGGTGACGGATTCGAGCACGGGGGCACTCCGGACGTTGGTGGAGAGGCCGATCCGTGGCCAATCGTCGAGCGATCCGTGCTCGGAGCGGACTATCGCGACACCGATGCTCCCCCGTAACCCTCGCGGTCACCCTTCGATGTCGAGGTACGCGGGACGATCCTGCCGCCCTGTCGGCACCCGACGCAGTGCGGCGATCTCCCGCGCGACATGCGCGCGCGACGCCGTCAGCGCGCCGATCATCAGCTGCTGCCGCGCGAGCACGGCCTCGGCCCGTTCTCTGAGTTCGTCGGGAACGGGTCCGGGCGGCGCGTCGAGGGGCCGATCGTCGAGCGTCTCGTCGGCGGCGTCGAGCGCACGCTCGAACCTGTCGAGCACCGCCATCCAGGCGGTCAGCGCCTCGGTCATCGCGCGTCAGCCCAGGGCCGAGACACGCGGAGCGGCCGCGGCGGTCAGCTCGGCCGCCTCGTGCCACGCCTCGCGCAGGGGCGCCACCAGCTGACGGCACTCGAGGGTGGCGGCGCGATCGCGCGAGACGTTCGCCGAGATGAGGCGCCCGGTGAGGTACGTGTAGACGCCCCGCAGCTCCGCCGCGGCATTCCAGGCGTCGGTGAGCGAGCCGTGCAGCTCCGCGACGATCGACTGGGCATGCGTGAGGTGCGTGTTCGCCGCGTTCCAGTCCCCGGCGTCCTGCGCGGATGCCGCCCGGTCGATGTCGACGAGCAGGCGGTCGTACAGCAGGGTGAGCAGGCGTTCGGGCGTCGCGGACGCGACCTGCTGCTCCAGGTACTGCTGCTTGGCCCGGTCGAGGGAGGTGAGTGCCATGATGTGCGAGCTCCGGTGGGTGGTGGTCGGAAGGACGGGTCAGTCGCCCGAGGACGGCGAGAGGCCGGCGAGCTGGCTCGTCAGCCACGAGGACTGCGACTGCAGCTTCGAGAGCTGGACCTCGAGCTGGGCGTAGGTGCGCTCCAGCGTCGCGCGGCGCTGGTCGAGACGGACATCCCAGCGCTCGACCTGGGTCTTGAGCGTCTTGACCTCGTCCTCCTGGCCGGTGATGCGACTGGTGAGCAGCCCGTCGTACTTGTCGGAGTACTGGGTGGTCACGCCCTCCAGCCGCGCAGCCACGCCGGAGAACAGCTCCTGCGTGCCCTCCGCGTCAGTGGCGAGGGCCGCGGCGAACTTCTCGGCGTCGAAGGACAGCACGCCCTTGTCGCTGACGGTGATGCCGATCGTCGAGGGAGAGATGCCGTCCACCGGATGCTGCACGGCGTTGGCCAGCGCACCCCGCAGGTTGCGTACGGTGCTGTCGCCCGTGAAGACACCGAGGGTGGTCGTCTCGCCCACCCCGCCGACCGTCGCCGTCGATCCCTTGTCGATGCGGGTCAGCAGGCTCGCGATCTCCTTGATGAAGGTCTCGGCGGTCGTGGTCTGCTTCTTCGCGTCGCGCGCCACCGTGACCGTCACGGGATCGGCGCTCACCGCGGTGACGGTGACCTCGATCCCCTCGCCCACGGTGATCGTGTTGCCGGGGTGGGTGAGCACCTGCTCGGCAGCGGTTCCCGCGAACAGCCGGATGCGGGCATCCGCTCCCTGCGTGATCAGCGCCGCACCGGGCTGGGCTCCGAGATCCGTGGAGGTGCCCGCCGCGACCTCGGCCGCAGTCCCCCGGTGCACGGTGAAGGCACCGGCCGCGCCTGTCTCGACGGAGGTGAGCTGGATGCGTGAGAGCGGTGCGCCGTCGGCATCCGTGCCCGCGGGCACGACGGTCGCGCTGACTCCTGCCTTGGAGTCGTTGATGGCCTTGGCGAGGTCCTGGGCGCCGGTGCCCAGCGGGGTGACCTCGACGGCCTCGCCGTCGGATCCGACGACGGTGAAGGGTCCACCCCAGCCTGTCGATCCGGCGGCTGCGGTGACGAGGGAGTGGGCGGTCGCGACCGCGTCGACCACGACGGCGGTCGAGAAGGCGCTGGCCTTCGCTCCCGCCGAGACCGTGACGGTCTCGGACGATGACGAGGCGGTGAACGCCGCGAGCGAGGTCGCGGATGCCGCGGTCTTCGCCTTCGTGACGAGCTCCTGCAGCGTGGTGTTCAGCGACTGGAGGTTCGTGATGATCGAGTTGCGATCGGCGATCTTGTTCGTGATCAGCGTCTTCGGGATGGCCGAGACGTCCATCATCGCCTTGATGAGCTCTTCGGTCTTGAGCCCTGATACGAGTCCGTCGAGTTTCATCCCGGTCGTCTTCCGTGCGGTGCGGTCGAAGGTGTCCTACAGGAAGGCGCCCGAGCGGAGGTGACTCCACCCGGGCGCCCTGTGCGCCTCAGGCGCAGCGACTCAACGGAGCAGCTGCAGGACGCCCTGGCCCGACTGGTTCGCCTGCGCGAGCATGGCGGTACCGGCCTGCTGCAGGATGTTCGAGGCGGTGTACCTGACCATCTCGGCGGCCATGTCGGTGTCGGCGATGCGGCTCTTCGCGGCAGAGAGGTTCTCGGCCGAGACCTGCAGCGAGTTGATCGTCGACTCGAAACGGTTCTGCACCGCACCGAGACCGGCGCGAGCCGTGGAGACGGCCGTGATCTGGGTGTCGATCGCGGCGATCGTGGTCAGCGCGTTGGCGGCGGTGTCCACAGTCAGCCCGCCGATCGTGGCACCGAGACCCGAGAAGTCCGTCAGCGTGACGGCGATCTGGTCCTCGGCCGCCTCGGAGCCTGCGCCGACCTGGAACGTCAGCGTGGCCGCGCTGTCGAGCAGCTTGATCCCGTTGAAGTTCGTGCTCGCCGCGACGCGGGTGAGCTCCTCGCCGAGCGTGTCGATCTCGGTCTTGATGGCGGTGCGCGAGTCGGCGTTGTTCGAGTCCGAACCCGCCTGGACCGCGAGGTCGCGGACGCGCTGCAGGATCGAGTGGACCTCGGTCAGGGCGCCTTCCGCGGTCTGGATGACCGAGATGCCGTCCTGCGCGTTGCGAGCGGCGACGTTCAGGCCGTTGACCTGCGAGCGCAGGCCCTCGGAGATCGCGAGGCCGGCCGCGTCATCGGCTGCACGGTTGATGCGCAGACCGCTCGAGAGCTTCTCGAGCGACTTCGACATGTCGTTCTGGTTGATGGAGAGGTTGCGGTACGCGTTGAGTGCACCGACGTTGGTTGCGATCTGAAGACCCATGAGTGTTCCTCCGTGGTTATGGGGCTGAATGCGGGTCCGTCCGTGGACCTGCACAACCGACATTCGCGACGACGGCCGCCGCGGTAACCGCGGTGGAGCAATTTTCCCGCCGCGCTCAGACGGCGGCGAGCAGGGCGCCGGCGCGCGCCGGCATCGCGATACGGACCGCCGCAGCGATCGGGGCCGGTGCCGCGGTGCGCGCGGGACCGAAGAGGGTCTCGAAGAAGCCGGCCTTCGCCTTGGTCGAGCGGTCGCCCGTGGTGCCGCCCTCCCAGGCCTCCATCGCCTCGCGCATCAGCAGCAGCCCTCGGGAGCGCAGCTTCGACACGTAGGCGTGACTGACCTCGAGCTCCTCGGCGATGTCCTTGACGGTGCGGTCCTCGAGATAGATGCCGCGCACGACGTGCTGCATCGCCGCCGGAAGGGCATCGACGACCCTGTTCACCATGTCGCGCGTCTCCGACTGCTCCACCGCGTGCTCGGGCAGGATCACGCTGTCGGCGAGATCGACGGCCTGCCGCCCCGTCTCGACGTCGAAGTGCTCGTCGAAGCTGACGGCCGAGCGCACCATCTCGTCGAGCTGCATCATCTCGGCGACGGCGTCGGCGCCGAGGCCGGACTCCTTCGCGAGCTCGGCCACGGTCGCCGTCCGACCGGTGCGCGCGAAGATCACGTCTGCGGCCACCCGCACCCGTTCGATCTTGTCGCGTCCGCGCTCGCCGGCGGGGTCGGCCCGACGCATCTCCGAGAGCATCGCCCAGTTGATCTGACTGCTCGCGAACGCGCCGAAGGGGATGCCGCGCGAGGAGTCGTAGGTCATCGCCGCGCGGGCGAGCCCGAGGCGTGCCGCGGAGAGCAGGTCGTCGAGGTCGACGTGGGTGGCCGATCGTGCCTTCTCGACGGCCAGGAAGGTCGCGAGCGGCATGTTCTCTCTGGCCAGCTTCTCCGCGGACGCAGCGGGCGCCGGGGGTGCGCTGGAGTCGGCAGAAAGTGCAGATTTGCTCAGCAATGTGACTCCGTCGCTATATCAACTGGTTTATCAGTGAAAATAGCACGAAGAACGCGTATTCAAAGAAAAAGTTCACACGGCTGACATCCCGCTCGAGGAGCGGGATCGAGGGGTCCTCGAGATCAGCTGCGCGAGTCGCGCAGTTCCGCACCGGTCAGCGCGGCCGACAGACCACGATGTCCGCGGGTGAACGGCACCGAGATCACCGCGATCGCGACCACGAGCGCACTGACGATGGCGACGATGCCCACGACGGTCTGCAGGGCGAAGGGCACCGCCTCCGGCAGCCCGTCGAGGGCGGTCGCCGCGACATACGGCAGACCGACGACGCCGGCTCGGGCGAGGCTGCGGGCGAGCGGACGTCGACCTTCCGACCACTCCGGGGTCAGCCAGACCAGGCGTTGACCGATCGAGGCGCCCGTGGACACGACCGCGGGGATCACCAGGACCAGCACGGCGGCGCCGGCCGCGACGATCGCGGCCTCGAAGGCGTCGTCCGGCACCGACGGTCCGTCTCCGCCGGAGAGCAGCAGCTTCGGCAGCACCACGACGAGGGAGACCAGGGCGATCGCGATGTTCACCGCGACGGCGTCGAGGATCATGCCGAACCATCGGCGCCAGACGGTCACCGGTCGCGGGGTCGCACGGGTGGCCCTCAGGCTGCGGGCGCTGGGCATCCAGGCCAGCAGCACCGGAGCGAGGAGCACGCCGATCGCCGCTCCTGTCGTGTTCGCGATGAGATCGTCGACGTCTGCGACGCGATAGGCGCACTCGTACAGTCCCCATGCACCCGTGAGCTGGGTGGACTCGATGGCGAGCGAGAGCAGTGCTCCCAGCACGATGGACACCCCGGGCCCGCGGTTCCAGAACCGCCGGGCGATGAGCCCGAAGGGAACGAAGAGTGCGACATTGAGCAGCACCTGCAGTGTGGCGCGACTCGTCACGGTTCCCAGGAGGGAGAGCCCCTGGGTCTCTCTGAGGATGTCGCCGACGGAGTGGCCGGGGATCAGCTCCACGCCCCCACCGCCCGCTGCGCAGTTGGCCCGCACCTCCGGCAGAGGCAGCAGGGTGTACGCCACGAGGGCGACCGCGTAGACGCTCACTCCCGCCGCACCCAGCAGACGGCGGAAGGACAGAGCACCATAACGCCGGACTTGAACCACGAGTATCGGCACCAGGACGGCTGCGAAGATCAGGCCCCCGCCGATGATCCCGACCCACGCCTGCCACGTCCACCCCGTCATTCGGTCCATCCTAGGAGCCCGTGCCCGTACCCGCCGATATACAGGCGCGTCCGTCGGTCCTAGACTCGGTGCCACACGGCGAGCGCCGGGATTCGTGGGCGAAGGAGGACGATGATGGGCGTGATCTCCCGGGGTTTCGGCGCACGGCGACGCGAGTCGGACGACCGCCTGCCACCCGGGCAGTACCTCACCGAGGACTTCCCGGTTCTCTCGGCGGGACCCACGCCTCGCGTCTCGACCGACGCGTGGGAGTTCGCCGTCGTCGGGCTCGACGGCATCCGCCGCACCTGGTCGTGGGCGCAGCTGCACGACCTTCCCCTCGAGGACATCACCACCGACATCCATTGCGTCACCCGCTGGTCGAAGCTGGGCACGCGATGGCGTGGAGTGTCGCTCGACCACCTGCTCGCAGATGCCGGTGACGGCGACTACACGCGCGTGTTCTCCTACGGCGGGTACACCACCAACGTCCCGCGCGCCGATCTCACCGGGGGCCGGGCCTGGGTCGCCGTCGAGTTCGACGGCGAGCCGCTCGCGGCCGAGCACGGCGGCCCGGCGCGTCTGCTCGTCCCGCATCTGTACTTCTGGAAGTCCGCCAAGTGGGTGCACGGACTCGACCTGCTGGAGCAGGACGAACCGGGATTCTGGGAGCAGAACGGCTACAACATGTACGGCGACCCGTGGAAAGAGGAGCGGTACTGGTGACCTCGTCGCCGATGTGGCTGCGCGCTCGAGTCACGGAGGTTCGCCGAGCCACGCCTCACGGCCGCGTGCTCTCCCTGCAGGTCGACCGCTGGCCTGGCAATCTGGCCGGGCAGCACGTCGATGTGCGTCTGACCGCAGAAGACGGATATCAGGCGGTGCGTTCGTATTCGCTCGCGTCGTCCGGTGGTGGAGACGTGCTCGAGCTGGCGGTCGACGAAGTGCCCGACGGCGAGGTCTCGCCGTACCTGGTCGAGGATGTGCGCCCCGGCGACGAGCTGGAGGTGCGCGGTCCGATCGGTGCGTATTTCGTGTGGACACCGGAGCAGCCGGAACCCGTGCAGCTCATCGCCGGTGGGTCCGGGATCGTCCCGCTCCTCGCGATGGCGAGGGAGCACGCACGCTCGGCCTCCACGGCACCGATGCGCCTGCTGTATGCGGTGCGCTCGGCAGATGACGCCTTCTACTCGGCCGAACTCGACGGTCTCGCAGACGCGACCCTCACCGTGGACTGGGCGTACAGCCGCACAGCCCCCGCGGGCTCCCCGCGACCGGCAGGCAGGGTGGATGCGGCGACCATCGCGGCCAGCACGCTCCCCGTCTCACTGCAGCCGTCGGTCTACGTCTGCGGTCCGACCGGCTTCGTCGAGGCGGTCGCAGATCTGCTCGTCGCGGCGGGCCACTCCCCCGACCGCATCCGCACCGAGCGCTTCGGAGGTGCCTGATGGACACTACTCACCCCGGCCATCGCACGAGGGTCGACGGCAATGCCGCCGGCGGGGTCCTGCTCGAGGTCTTCGGCAGAGAGATGACGGCTGCTCGAGCTGCCTGCGCGCACTGCGATCGGGAGGCCGAGCTCGGCGACGCGGTCGCGGAGCTCGATCCGGCCGGAGTCATCCTGCTCTGCCGCGGATGCGGGCGCACGCTGCTGACGTGCCTGCGGGTCGACGGGCGGCACGTTCTCGAGGTCGGTGCTCTCGCCCGCCTGGAGTGGGCGTCCGCCGACGACTAGTTCGATCTCGACACCGGACTCAGACCAGGCCTGAGTGGCACTCGACGTCGAAGGCCTCGGGCACCTCATCCGAGTCGAACGCCGTCGTCGCGGCCGGGGTGACCGCCTGCGCACGAGCACGGATCCCGGCGGCGGCGTCGTCGTCGCCGTCGATCTGCGGAGAGAGGTCCGCCGGCGAGCATTCGCGCGCGCCTGCAAGGGGCTTGCGGCGCTATGCCGACGGCGGTAGGTGTGAATCGAGGGGAGGATGTTCAGGAGGGAAGTCTGACCATGGCGAAGTTCGTCTACGAGGCTAATCAGAAGGTCGAGATCGATGACCGCGCACTGCATCATCTGCAGGTCGTGATGACGACGAAGCTGCGACGCGGCGAGCCGTTCCTCTTCACCTGGAGGGAGGATGCCAGCGTCGGCGGAGGTCGCAGCTCCGTCTGGATCCATCCGGGGTGCAACCTCGTCTTCAAGTACGCCGGCGGCAAGGTGCCCGAGCTCAACCGTCACTGGATCGAGGCCCTCGCGTTCACCGCGAACGCACCGTCGGGCCTGTATCTGGTTCGCGAACCCGAGACCGCGGCCCCGGAGCGGGCCGCCGAGCACAGCTGAGGATCGGAGACCGGATGCCGCTCGAGGCGAGACGCGACTCGCACCCGACGAACGATCTGACAGCCGTTCTCCGCAGATTGGCCGATGCGCTCGACACGGACTACGACGTCGTCGACACCATGGACCTGCTGGTCGACGCTGCGACGCGCTTCACTCCCGCGGTCGATGCAGGGATCGTTCTCGCTGACGGTGAAGGACGACTGCATGTGCTGGGTTCGACCAGTGAGCGTGCGAGCGACGTGGAGGAGGCGGAGCTGGGCATCGAGCAGGGACCCTGCCTCGACAGCTTCCGCTCCGGACACGTCGTGGAGACGGTCGATCTGCGGGCGAGCGCCGACCGCTGGCCGGAGTTCGCACCCCTCGCGGCACGACGCGGCCTCCGCGCCGGCTACGCCGTGCCGCTCGCCCTGCGCGGTCAGCGCCTCGGTGCGCTGAACCTCTTCTTCGACAGGGTCGGCGTGCTCACCGACCAGGATGCGGCCGTGGCCCAGGCGCTCAGCGAGTTCGCGACCATCGGCCTGGTGCAGCATCGCACTCTTCGCGAGCAGACCGACCTCGCGGCACAGCTTCAGCACGCGCTCGACAGCAGGATAGTGATCGAACAGGCGAAGGGCGCGCTCTCGTATCAACGCGGTGTCTCCATCGACGAGGCCTTCACGGTCCTCAGAAGACACGCACGCTCGGCCGGCGCACGCCTGCACGATGTCGCACAGCAGATCGTCGACCGACGACTCACCCTGTGAACGGGGATCTCACGGTCCGGTGCCGGCCGCTGTCGGCTCGTCGCCCTCGGTCGGGTCGATGATCTCCTCAGTGAGACACACGCCTCCGGTGCTGCTGAGCGTCTGTGAGAGAGCCTCGATCCACCGACGGTTCAGAGACGGCGATTGCGTCTCGTCGAACACGAAGCGCAGCGGAATGGACGGATGCAGCCAGATGGTCGACCGACCGGGCGCCTCTCCGTCTTTGTGGATCCACGACAGGGTGAAGCTCTAGTTGCGGCGCAGCTTCGTCGTGAGGACGATCTTGAGATGAGCCAACGCACGATCCTCGATCAGGATCGGCGGCTGAGCGGCTCCGCAGAAGAGTCTTCCCATATATCGACGGTACGCGCCTCTGCGCCGAAACGGGAGGTGACTCTCGCGAGGGGGAGCCCTTCGCAGAGCTACGCGGGCATCGGTCCGTCGGCGAGAGTGCTGAGGAAGTCTGCGGAGGGCGCGAAGAAGGTGCTTCCGGTCGTCGCCGTGGAGAAGTCCAGGAGCCGATCGTAGGCGCCGGGAGGATCGCCGACGAACATGTTCTCGAGCATCTTCTCGATCACCCAGAGGTAGCGCGAGTATCCGATGAAGTAGGTGCCGAATGCCGACGACCCCGGGCTTCCGAAGGGCATGTTGTCGCGCAGGATGTCGTGTTCGACGCCATCCACCACGATGGTCGCGAGAGTCTTGTGGGACTTCTGCCCGACGGCAGCATCGTCCAGCTCGACATTGTCGGCCTTCTTCCGGCCGATGATCGCCTCCTGCTGTTCGGTCGTCAGCTCCTGCCACTGACCGATGTCGTGCAGATACCTCTGCACGACGACGTAGCTGCCCCCGACGTTGTCGCCGTCCTCTGCGCCCACCAGGGTCGATTCGGCGACGGCGTTCCCCACGGGGTTGGCCGTGCCGTCGACGAAGCCCAGCAGGTCGCGGACGTCGAAGTAACGGAAGCCCGAGGTCTCGTCGACCACGCTCACGGCCGGTCCGAGCACGTCGAGCAGCTGCCTCTCGAACTCGAAGACCAGATCCTGACGATTCGCTCGAATGTGGAAGAGCAGATCGCCGGGTGTGCCGGGTGCGGTGTGCACGGCACCCACCACCGGCGCGAAGGGGTGCAGCTCGGCGGGCGCCCGACGCGCCGTGAGTCGTGGCCATGCGGTGGATCCGATGCCGACCGCGCAGGACAGCATCGCATCGAGGTCGCGGAATCCCACGTTCTTCACGATGTCGTCGATGCCGCTGATCGCGTCGCGGACAGTCGCCGCGGCAGCTGCGCCGTCGGCGATCCGCAGCACGAGGAAGGTCGCGCACGTCGTCAGGGGCGCGTCGACCTTCTGGGATTCGATCGGGACTCGACGAGACGGAGAGCTGCTCACATCCTCGAACGTAGGGGATGCCGACGAGCACGGCTTCGACGCCTGTCGAACGACCGGGCGCACTCCGACGGGCACCCTTGAGTACGGGCCGGAATCCCGACATCATGATCCCGCCGGTACACCGACGACAGGAGATCCAGCATGAGGGACGTCAGTGACTTCATCCGGGAGGACGTGCCGCCGTCCGGCCCGGGCTGTCTGGACTGCGAGAAGATCGGCTCGTGGTGGCTGCATCTGCGCCGATGCGCCTTGTGCGGACACGTCGGGTGCTGCGACGACTCCCTGCACAAGCACGCGACCGCGCACGCCCACGCGAGCGGGCATCGCGTGATGCAGAGTTTCGAGCCGGGCGAGGACTGGTTCTGGGATTTCGACACCGAGACCGCATTCGAAGGCCCCCTCCTCGCTCCTCCCCGCAGCCACCCGACATCGCAGACGACACCCGGTCCGGCAGATCGGGTGCCTGCGGACTGGCAGGAGCAGCTCGCCCGGAACGCATGACCGAGAACTCTGATCTCGTGCCGCCGCTGCGTCTGATCGCCGACGGTGATGGCCGACACGACTTCGCACTGCGCGACTACCTCACCCGCAGCGAGGTGCCCTTCCTCTCGATCATGGTTCCCGCGGGAGCGACCTCCGCAGCGGGCATCGACCTGAACGGCAGACGTCTGCCCGTCATCGTCCTCGCAGACGGCTCGATCCTCGAGGATCCGACGCCCGAGGCGGTGGCGTCGGCGCTGGGGTGGGTGAAGCCTCCGACGAAGTCGACGTACGACCTGATCATCTACGGCGCGGGGCCCGCGGGACTCTCGGCAGCCGTGTACGCCGCGTCCGAGGGTCTCGCTGTGGCCGTGATCGAACGAGACGCGGTCGGCGGACAGGCCGGTTTCAGCAGCCTCATCGAGAACTATCTCGGCTTTCCCGGAGGCATCTCGGGGGCGGAGCTCGCCGACCGCGCTCGTCGGCAGGCCCTCGCCTTCGGCGCCGATCTCATCGTCATGAGGTACGGGATCGCCCGCACGTTCCGCGACCATGACGTGCGGGCACTGCTCGCGGACGGCTCGGAGATCCGTGCCCGCGCGGCGCTGACCGCGACGGGCGTGCAGTGGCGCAGGCTCGGCCTCGAGGGCGAGCAGCGCTTCGAGGGCACGGGCATCTACTACGGCGCGGGCACCAGCGAAGCAGCAGCGTGCATAGGCCAGCACGTCTACGTGGTCGGCGGCGCCAACTCGGCGGGCCAGGCCGCGATGAACCTCGCCGCTCATGTCGCGCACGTCACGGTCGTGGTCCGCGGCCCGTCGCTCTCGACGACGATGTCGGCATACCTGCTCAACCGACTCGCCGCGCAGCCGAACGTCACGATCCTCGTCCACACCCGAGTCGTCGCCGTCGACGGCGACGACCACCTGCGCACGATCGTCCTCGATCAGGACGGCGCAATCACGCGCCTCCCCGCGACCCACCTCTTCGTCTGCATCGGCGGCGCCCCCAATACGGACTGGGCCGTGACCACCGATGTGATTCTCGACAGTCGTGGATACGTGCTGACCGGCGTCGACCTCGGGTCCGACGATCTGCGACGTTGGCCGCTGGCACGCCCTCCGTACCATCTCGAGACGTCGGTGCCGGGGATCTTCGCCGCCGGCGACGTCCGTGCGAACTCCGTCAAGCGGGTCGCATCAGCCGTGGGCGAAGGAGCCATGGCCGTCACTCTCATCCATCGATATCTCGCCGACGACGGAGGCTGATCCCGCACCGGCTCAGGGCAGGGGCGTGATCCCCTGTGCTCCGCGGGGAAACGTGGCGAGCACGGCGGGGTCGATGTTCAGGTGCGCGGAGACGAGCTGCGGCGGCACGTGCGCGAGCCAGTTCGCGAGCGAGATCTCCTCGTACCTGTCGGTGCGGAACACTTCGAGGAACTGCAGCACGTCGTCACCGGTGTTCTCGATGTAGTGGCCGAGGTTCTTGCGCACGACGCCCACGTCGCCGGCGCGGAAGTCGGTCGTGTTCGCGTGCGGGCCGGTGTTGAACACGGTCATCCGGGCGGAGCCGCGCAGGTAGTACTGCCATTCGTCGGCGTTCGGGTGCCAGTGCAGCTCCCGCATCGACCCCGGCTGCACCGTCACGAGTGCGGCGGCGACCGTGCCCGAGTACGCGTAGTTGGTCGAGTCGGCGATCTGGATGCTGCCTCCGGAGTTCTCATACAGCGGCTTCGATCGCGACAACCGGAAGATGACCGGCTCCATCCCCCATTCCACGCCCGCGGCGGCCTGGTCGACCTCGAGCGCGGGTGGCTCTTCGCCGGGGAAGATCCAGAGGTTGTGCAGGGGGATGTCGGAGAACACCTCCTGGGCGACGCCGAAGTTCTTCGCGAGCACCTCGGGCGGGGTGTGGGCGAACCAGTCGGTCAGCAGCAGCGTGTTCGACTCGGACTGGTCGCCGTCGTCGAACGCGAGCACGAACTCGGCCCCGTCAGGGCCGAGGCCCTGCAGGGAGTGCGGGGTGCCGGCGGGGAAGAACCACAGGTCGCCCTCCTCCACATCCTCCACCGCGGGAAGGCCCGACCGGCTGAGGGTGGTCACCCGTGCTTTGCCCCGGGTCATGACCGCCCACTCGGCGGTCTGGTGCCAGTGCAGTTCGCGGATGCCGCCGGGCTCGAGGTACATGTTCACTCCGGCGATCTCGTCGGAGATGTGGAAGTCCTGCTTGGTGAGCTCCCGCGCCCATCCGCCGCGCTGCACCCGGCGGGGTGAGATGTTGAATGACGACCAGAAGAACGGCTGCGTGCTGATGTCCGTGGCCGGTGCGTGCATCTGATTCGGGAACTGCGACTCGATGACCTCGTTCTGCGGGCCGGTCATCGTGTTGCTCTGCGGGCGGTCGGCGATGTTCACCTCCCCCTCCTGCGGAAGGTCGGGGTCGCCGAGACTGGGCGACTCCGAGCGCGAGGCGGACCGGTCATCGTGTTCCATGTGCGTTCTCTTCTCTCTTCGCAGGTTGCGGGCGGTCTACTCGTGAGCGGGGGTGGCGCGGCGGTGATGAGGAGGCCGCGGAAGCTCCAGCAGGTGCGTGATCTCGGGTGCGGTCTCGCTCATGGCTCGTGCCTTCGCGATCACGTCGGCGTCGAACTCCGTGGTGCGCCCCTCGTGCTGGCTCACGTGCTCCCGCCAGGAGCCGACCGTGTAGGCCTCGACGACCGCCCCGGTGTCGTCGACGTCTTCGTACACGTGCCATTCCCGCGCACCGGTGCGCAGACGCGTCTGCTCGACACCGTGTATGAGCGCGAGGAACTCCTGACGCTGCTCGGGGCGCACGCGATAGCGGATGAGGACCAGCACCGCCGCGTCGTCATCGTGTCCCGGGCGCGGACGGTCGTCGATCCCCGGCACCTCCACGATCCCGCGCCCCATCCCGGCTGTCGCCGGCAGCGGCCGCACGAGCAGCGACAACCCGCCGAGCGCGCACAGCACGCCGGCTCCGACGACGACGAGACCCGGATCCGTGACCGCAGCGAGCATGCCCGCTCCCGCAGAGCCGACGGCCGTGCACCCGAAAAGCACCAGCTGATAGAACGAGAGGCCCCGGGTGCGCACCCATACGGGAAGGAAGGTCTGAATGGTCCCGTTGATGGTGGCGATCACCCCGATCCACGCGAGACCGGTCGCCACGAGCGCCGGGATGGTGATCCAGAGGGTGGGTGACACCACGAGGACGACGAGACCCGCGCCGAAGACCACCGACGAGGCGAGGACGACACCGTTGACGGCACCGACCCGGCGCGCCCACGGCAGGACGAATGCGCCGATGATCGACCCCGCTCCGAGTGCGGCCAGCAGAAGCCCGTAGCCGCTCGCGGAGAACCCCAGGGAGTTCTTGGCGATCGTCGGCAGCAGCGCCCACAGCGCGTTCGCGGGGATCAGGAAGACGGCGAGGCGGAGCAGGATGGCGCGCACGATCCGCGAATGCCGCACGTAGCGGATGCCCGCGCGTGTCGCATCGCCGAAGGGCTCCGGCCGGATCGCCGGCGGCCGGTACGTCTTCCAGAAGAACAGGACGCCCAGGAAGACGAGGAATGAGAGCGCGTTGAGCAGGAACACGGCCGCGACTCCGAACTGCGAGACCACGAGCCCGGCGACCGCCGGTCCCACGGCTCGCGCGATGTTCACGCCGATCGATGAGAGGCTCGCCGCATCGATCAGGAGCTTCGCGGGAACGATGTCGGGCACCAGCGCCTGGAATGCGGGCAGTTGGATGGCGGAGATGATGCCCAGCACGAACGTCGACGCCAACAGGATCAGCGTGGTGGTCTGTCCGACCGCCGTCAGGTAGGTCAGCCCGAGCACGACCGCGAGCTGGACGCTCTGCGACCACAGCAGGACGAGGCGACGATTGAGGAACTCGCCGATGACTCCGGCGGGGATCGCGAACAGGAGCACCGGCGCCGCCGACGCCGTCTGCACGAGCGCCACCAGCAACGGCGAGCTGTCGTCCTGCACCAGCAGCCACTGCGCGCCGACCGTCTGCATCCAGCTCCCGATGTTGCTGACGATCGACGCCAACCACACCAGACGGAAGAGAGGAAGGGCCAGCGGCGCGAACCCGGAGCGCCACCCGGCACGGGCATCGTCAGCGACGACGGCCGTGCCGCTTCTGATCATGTCCCACCTCGATCGTTCGTCCGTGTGAGACGAATCTAGGAACTGCGGCCCGTCCTGCCCTCCGACAGGAGTCGGATCACCGCCGGTGCCTTTTCTGCCTGGTTTCTTCCTGGACTGCACCGGCCGATGGGCGTTGCATGGACGTACTCGACGTCGGCGAGGTGCGACCCACCATCGCCGGAGCAGAACGATCGGTGAGCCCATCCCCCCACAGGAGCGAACCCATGACGATCAGCGATGTCACAGCCGGCCCCGTGTCTCCGACGGAGCGCGAGATCGCGCGGCAGCTCGGATCCTCTCTGAACCGTCGCGTCGTGATACCCGAGTCCGGGGCCGCGCCGTCTGACGGCGCGTCGCGAGCAGAGGTGCTCTCGGTCCCGGTGTTCGATGACGGCACGGCGGTCGCGATCATCGAGATCGACCTCGGCGACGGATCATCTCTCACAGCGAACGAGTTCGAAGCCGTCGACGCGGCATCGGCACTCGTGCGGATGGCTCGTCGGCGCACCTCGGGATCCTCACGAGCGGACCGCGAGTCCGTCATGACACACCTGCTGGACGCCGACGAATCGGTGCGTCGAGAGGCGTACGCCCGTGCGCTGCGGCAGAGGTGGGTGCACCGAGACGCGGGAACCGTCGTGCGCGCCGTGCTGATCGATGCCGCCGTCACGGAGGTCGAACGCATCGCGTTCGGTCGTCACCTCGCCCATCTGCGTCCGGTCCCCGCGCACTTCATCGCGCTCGAGGCCGGCATGGTCGTCCTCGTCGGGCAGCCCTCCGACGGCGACCTCACCGACGAGCTGCTGCGCGAGGCGACCAGACGCGGGTTGCGCATTCTCGGAATCGGCTCGGCCTCCCCGGCGACCGGCGACGGAGACCTGCGCAGCGCGGCGGACGAGGCGGCGATCGCGGCGTCCCTCGCGGCCGCACTCCCCCAGTTCCACCCGTCCGTCGACGCGAGCGAACTCGGCGGATGGCGGCTGCTCGCCACCGCATCCGCCGACCCCGGCGCACTCCGGATCATCTCGCCGGCCGCGCACTTCCTCTACTCGCAGACCGACGACAGTCAGCGCCTGACGGTCGAGACGTATCTCGACGTCGGCGCCAACGTGGTCGCCGCGTGTCAGATCCTCTTCCTCCATCGCACGACCCTCTACTACCGGCTCGATCGAATGCCCCCGGTCGTGAAAGACGCGCTCGATGACGGCGTGAAACGCAGCACCCTGCACCTGGCGCTGAAGCTCATCCGTCTCTGGGAATCGACCGGCCGATTGTGAGGACGCACCCGGCTGCGCCGATCATGCCGGCGACGAGTCCGCTGCGGACGACCCCGGCGTGCCGACCAACGACACCTCCCGGCGCACTCGGGCGAAGATGAACGCCTCGCTGCTGCCGGGACCCAGAAGGCGCAGCGCTTCATCCGCCTCAGCGATCGCGGCCTCGCCCTCGCCCGCCTGGATGAGCGCTCGGATGTGCCGGCGCATCATCAGCAGAACGCGGGTGTCGTCCTTCAGCTCGCGAGCGATGGCGATGCCCAGCTCTCCGATGCGCATCGCATCCTGCAGCCGTCCGACCGCGCAGTAGGCGTCGATCAGATCCAGACACGCCGCGAACTGGGTGACGATGCTGGTGAGGGTGTCGGCGGTCTCGGTGGAACGCACCCGGCGGAGAGTGGCCTCCGTGGCCTCGATCGCCTCGAGGTACTGCCCACGCTTGCCCTTGACCATGGACGACAGCACCAGGGCATTCTCCAGACCCGTCGTCTCTCCCGCGGTGCGAAACGCCTCGGCGGCCGCGAGAGCCGCCGCATCCGCGTCGACGAGGCGATCCACGCCCATGCTCGCCCAGCCGATGTAGTACTGGGCCCAGCCCTCCTGCGCGGAGTCCCCGGCGCGCAGCGCTGCGGCCAGCGCGGCACGCGCGGTGACGACCGCCTGCTCCCGGTCCCCCACCTCGACGATCTCGGCCCAGGCGACATATCCGAGCTGTGCGGCCTCTTTGCCGGGATCCTCGAGGCGCCGCGCCGCGCTCGCCGCGAGCGAGTAGAACCGGTGCCAGTTGCCCCACGGCATCCAGATGTCCGAGTACCAGTGCAGCGCGTCGGCGACGTCGCAGACCGTCTCGTCCTCGCCGAGCTGCGCGGCCTCCGTGTAGGCCGGCCACCAGTGCTCGGCCTCGGCGCGGATCCACTCCGCCGCGGCCTCGGCATCGGCGAATCCGCGCCCCGTGCGAGCGAGCGTCGTCGGTTCCCTGTTCGGCTCGTACCACGCGCCGGCGCGTTCGAGACTGCCGAGCAGCCATGACCGCATGTGGTCGCGGCGACGCGACACCTCGTCCGCGCCCACCGAGGCATGCAGCTTGCTCCGCCCGAACAGGCGCATCAGGTCATGCAGACGGTAGCGGTCTCCGCCGCCCGCTTCGAGCATCCCGAGATCGGTGAGGTCGTCGAGCCGCGCCTCCACCTCCGAGAGATCGGAAGAGCGCACCGTCGCCGCGGCGAGGTGCGCACCGAACGTCCTCCCGTCGATCAGCGAGATCCAGCGGAACAGCGCAGCCGTGCGCGGGTCGAGCTCGTCGTAGGAGAGCGAGATGGCCGCCTCGACCGCCAGGTCACCGGCGACCAGAAGGCGCAGTCGATCCTCCGACGTCCGCAGCCGTCGGAGCAGGTCGGCGACGGTCCAGGCGGGCCGACTGGCGATGCGGTTGCCCACGACCCGCAGCGCGAGCGGCACGTCGTCGCAGAGACCCGCCACCTCGTCGAGAGCTTCATCGTCTTCGACAGCCTGCGGGATCAGGCGGTGCAGAAAGGTGATGCTCTCTGCTCGACGGAGCGGACCGAGACGCACCCGCTGCACGCCCTCGAGCCCGGCCAGGCTCCGCCGGGACGTCACGACGACGACATCGCCGGCGCAGATCGAGAGGATCGGGCGGATCTGGGCTTCGTTCGCGACGTTGTCGAGCAGCACCGAGACCGCGGAGTGGTCCACGGCGGACCGCCACCGGGTCCGGGCGTCTGCAAGATCCGCGGGCGGCCTCTGCTCGGCCCCGGGAAGCTGACGCAGCAGAGCGGTCATCACCTGCAGCGGTGTGAGGGGCGAGGCGCCGTATCCGTCGAGTCCGAGGAACACCACCGGAAGCCCGGTCGACGCTCGTGCGCGCTCGAGGATCTCGATCGCCACGGTCGTCTTGCCGATGCCCGGCGCTCCGCTGATGATCAGCGCCGGACGCTGGGTGCCCGCGGGCACCTGCCCGCAGAGGACCGCCAGCGCCTCATCGATCTCGGCGTCGCGACCCGAGAAGTCGAACACACGGTGCGGCGATATCGCTCCGTGCCCCTCGACCGGCAGCGGGGCACGCGGGCGGGCACGGGCCGCTCGCAGGAACGCGTGCCGATCCGCGGCATCGAGGCCGAGCCCGTCGGCCAGCGCGTCGACGGTGCGTCGCTGCGGAGACGCGCTCGCGCCCCGCTCGAGGTCGCCGATCGTTCGCACGCTCACCCCCGACTGGGCGGCGAGCGCTTCGAGGGTCAGGTTGTGCCCCACTCGCAACGACCGCAGCAGCCGTCCGAAGGGTGAAGGTTCGATCACGACATCCGCCTCTCGCTGGGTTCAGCTTGGCAGGTCTTTTCGGATCGGAGGCGGCGTGCCTGTCACAGTGCAGTGTCGGAGCGTATCGGCGCGACGATCACTGCGCAACGCGCGGCGCCGGATCGAGGCCAGCGCGGCGCATCACCGTCGCCGCCGAGACCGTCGCGACGAGGACGACCGAGATGAACACGAGGAGCACGGTCGTCTGGGAGGCGAAGGTGAGGATCACGCCGATCGCGAGCACCGGCAGAGCGAGCCCGCAGTACGCGATGAGAAAGATCAGAGCGAGAGTCTCGCCGCGGCGCCCCGGCTCGGCGAGTCCCGCGGCTGTGGCCACCGACGATTTGAACAGCAGCCCCACGCCGACACCCGCGACGATGCCCCCTCCGATGAAGACCGCGAGCGACGGCACCAGAGTCCCCACGGCGACGGCGACGAGGCCCAGGGCGCAGCAGACCGCCGCGATCGTGAGCTGCATTCTCAGCGGCAGACGCGCGAGCACCACCTGGCCCGTGGCCGCGGCGGCGAACACCGAGCATGCGGTCAGGCCGGCGACGAGGTGGTCGTGCTCGTCGAAGGTGCTGACGAGGATGGTCGGCGCGAGCGATGTGAACAGTCCGAAGAGCGCGAAGCCCGCGAAGGCGCCGAAACCTGCGGCGACGAACGCCGACCGCGAGCGTGGCGGCGCGGCGATGCGCTGGGGTCGATACCGTCGCGGCTCCTCTGGGGGCGTCACGGTCTCGGGCACGCAGGCGACGGCGATCGCCGCCACGAGCAGCACGATGAGGAACACCGCGTGCGGCAGCATCAGCGGCGCGGGCAGGAACTCGGCGAACAGACCGCCGACCAGGGGCCCGAATGCCAGCCCGCCGAGGTTCGCCGCACCGGCGACGGACGCCGCCACGATGACGTGCTCGTCGGGCCTCGCCTGCGCACGCAGCTCTCCCAGATGGGCGGTGGCGGTGGCGGTGAGGATGCCGACGCTCGCGCCGTTCACCAGCCGCGCTGCGAGAAGACCCGGCACGTCGTGCCACAGCAGGAACAGCACGGCGCTGAGCGCCGCGATGAGGATCGCGATCACCAGCATCCGCCGCCGCCCCATCCAGTCGCTCACGTGTCCGAGCAGGAAGAGGCTGAGGACGACGCCGACCGCGAACGCGGCGAAGATCATCGTGATGACCGAGACGGGGAACCCGTCGGCCTGCTGGTAGAGCGGATACAGCGGTGTGGGCACGGTCGCGTAAGCCATGACGAGCAGGAAGGCGCACGCGACGACCCAGAATCCCGCACCGTGCGAGATGCGAGCGTTCGACATGTGGAGACGCTACCGCGCGAGCGCCGGTCGGGCCCGAACAGATGTCGAACATCTGCGCGACGCATCCTGGACAGATGTCGAGGTGCCGGCTCGGGGCCGCGAGTTATCGTGGGCGCGCTCCCACGATGCAGACGTGGGGCGATCGACAGTCGTCCGGAGCGGTTCGGGCGACAGAAACCTGGAGGCTGATCATGGCGTTCGTGACCACGGATGATGGCGCAGAGATCTACTACAAGGACTGGGGCAGCCCCGACGCGCAGCCCATCATGTTCCACCACGGTTGGCCGCTCTCGTCGGACGACTGGGACACCCAGATGCTGTACTTCCTCGACAAGGGCTACCGCGTCGTGGCCAGCGACCGCCGCGGGCACGGTCGGTCGTCGCAGATCGGCACCGGTCACGACATGGACCACTACGCCAGTGACGCCTCGGCGGTGGTCGAGCACCTCGACCTCCACGACGCGATCCACATCGGGCACTCGACGGGTGGCGGGCAGGTCGCACGGTATGTGGCGAAGTTCGGGCAGCCGCAGGGACGCGTCGCCAAGGCCGTGCTCGTCTCTTCCGTGCCTCCGCTGATGGTGCAGACCGACGGCAACCCCGACGGCCTTCCGCTGTCGGTGTTCGACGGCTTCCGGGACGGCCTGGCGGCCAACCGCGCCGAGTTCTTCCAGGCGGTGGCGTCCGGACCCTTCTACGGATTCAACCGTGAGGGCGTGGAGCTCTCCGAACCCGTCGTCGCCAACTGGTGGCGTCAGGGGATGACGGGCAGCGCGCTCGCTCACTACGCCGGCATCAAGGCCTTCTCCGAGACCGATCAGACCGACGATCTCACGGCGATCACCGTGCCCGTGCTCGTGCTCCAGGGCGACGACGACCAGATCGTCCCGTACAAGGACGCCGCGCTGAAGCAGCACGAGCTGCTCAGCGACTCGACCCTCAAGATCTACGAGGGATTCCCGCACGGCATGCTGACCACGCATGCGGATGTCATCAACCCCGACATCCTCGCCTTCATCCAGCAGTAGCCGCGAGGCTGTCGCGTGACGGCGCACCCGACGTTCGGCGTTCGGGTGCGCCGTCACCGTGCGGCACGAGGTGCGCTACGCCGTGCGGTACGAGGTGCGCTACGACTGCTCCTCGATGGCGCGGATGACGCGAGCCGGTGAGCCGACGGCGATGACCCCGCGGGGGATGTCCTTGGTGACGACGGAGCCGGCGCCGATGACGGAGTCGTCGCCGATGGTCACCCCGGGAAGGACGGTGACGTTGGCGCCCAGCCAGACGTTGCTGCCGATGACGACCGGTGAGGGGATGAGGTCGGCTCGTCGGCTGGGCTGCAGGCCGTGCTGAAGGGTCGCGATGACGGCGTTGTGGCCGATGAGGCTGTCGTCGCCGATCGAGATGCCGCCCTGGTCCTGGAATCGGCAGCCGGAGTTGATGAAGACGCGTCTGCCGAGCGTGATGTTCTTGCCGAAGTCGGCGGTGAACGGCGGGAAGAGCGTCACCGTCTCATCGATGTCCGCGCCGGTCAGCTCTGCGAGGAGCTCTCGGACACGGGCGGGCGGGTGATAGCCGCTGTTCAGCTCACCGGCGATGCGGAGGGCTTCCTGGCTGGTCTCATGCATGACCGCGTGTCCCGGGGAGTTGCCGGTGATGGTCTCCCCCGCGTTCAGGGCGGCGAGGAGGTCGGTGAGAGTCATGGGGGTCTCCACGGTCGAGGGAACGGCGTGATCGGGTGCGGTCATTCGGGCGGCCTCACGGATGCGGGAGCCGTGGCCGACCAGCTCGCGAGCAGCTGGAGTCGTTCTGCCGAGGGCGATCCCGGTTCGGCGGTGTAGATGAGCAGGCTGAGGCCGTCATCGGCCGTGACGGTGAGCTCTTCGTACACGAGGGTGAGGTCGCCGACGATCGGGTGACGGAAGCGCTTGGTGCCTGACCCGTGCGTCCTCACGTCGTGTGCGGACCAGAGCCGGGCGAACGTGTCGCTTCGGGTGGTGAGCTCGCCGACCAGATCCTGGAGGACGCGGTCGTGCGGGTGTCGTCCGGCTTCGACGCGCATGATGCCGACGCACATCCGGGCGAACAGGTCCCAGTCGGGGTAGAAGTCGCGCGATGCGGGGTCGAGGAACTGGAAGCGCGCCAGATTCGGTGTCCTCCCGCCCGCGCCGATCACGGGTGCGTAGAACGCTGCGCCGAGCGTATTCGTGGCGACGAGGTTCTGGTGGCGGTCGCGGACGAACGCGGGGCCGCCGGTGATCGCGTGGAGGGTGTGCTGCAATGCCGGGCGGGCGGGCTGCTGCGTCGTGGCGCGCCGACGGTTGCGCCCCGACGTCGGGATGCCGTCGGCCGCGCGAGCGAGGTCGAACAGGTGCATCCGCTCGGTCTCATCGAGGAGCAGAGCCCGGGCGAGTGACTCGAGCACGGCGGAAGACGCGCCCGCGATGTCCCCGCGTTCGAGCTTGGCGTAGTAGTCGACGCTCACGTCGGCGAGCATCGCGACCTCGGATCGGCGGAGACCTGCGACGCGTCGATTCGTTCCGGCGACCATCCCGACATCGGCGGGTGAGAGCCGCGCGCGTCGCGTCATGAGGAACTCGCGCACCTCGGCTCTGTTGTCCATGCGCTCCACCGTACGACGGTCCGAGCGGGTGAAGGATGCCCCCTCAGTACACCTCTCGCCGGAGAACCCTGCTCGCCCCTGGTCGAAGACCGAGCGGTGCGCGCCTCGGTAGGGTGGTCGCATGACTGCATGGAGCCGCTACCTGCGGGGAGTCGCCCTGGTTCTCGGGATCGCCGGACTGCTGTTCGGGGAACGACTTCCCGTGTGGTGGAGCCCTGCGTCAGTGGTCTTCATGGTGCTCGCAGCCGGCGTGTTCTCGGCGTGCACCATTCGCGACCACCGACGCACGCGCTCGCGCGGGTGAACGGGAGTGAGGATCGCGATCCCGAGACTCGGTCGCGGTGGCTGACGCCCCTGGTCTTCGGGATCGCGGTGTTCCTGGGACTCTGGGTGACCGTCACGCCCGACGCTGCGAGTGGACGCGGGGCTCAGCTCGCATGGGGCGCGATCGCCGTCACCGGCCTCATGGTCGGATCGCGTCTGCCGGTCCTCGCGGTGGTCGTCACCGCAGCGGCGACCTCTTTCGCGTGGCTGGTCGGAGTGACTGCCGATCCGTTCGTGTTGACAGGATTCGCGGTGTTCAGGCTTGCCGAGATGCGTGGAGGACGCAGGTTTCCGTGGTGGATGTTCGCCGGTGCGTTCGTCGTGGTGGTCGCGTCCGCGATCCTCTCTGTCGAGGACACCGAAGATCGCGCTCGGGGGATGCTGCTGAGTGCACTGGTGCTGTCCGTCGCGTGGGTGCTGGGCGCGCGGACACGAGAGGTCCGGCGCGAGGCCGCAGCGCGGTCGCGGGCGGAGGAGCGACTTCGTCTGGCACGCGATGTGCACGATGTGCTGTCTCACTCTCTGGGTACGATCGGCGTGCATGCGGGTGTCGCCGCCCACGTCACCGCACTCGGCGCCGACGAACTGCGCGAAGCGCTCCGCGGTATCGAGAGCGATGCGCGGTCCTCGCTGTCCGAGTTGAGCACCCTCCTGAGGCGGGAGCGGTCGGACCTCGAGCCGGACGACGTGGTGTCGAGCCCCCTCTCCTCGCTGCTTGCGGGCGTTGCTCGGACGGCTGAGAAGGCCGGTCTGTCCGTGCACCTCGACGTGGGAGACGACATCGATGCGCTTCCCGCCGATGTGCGGACGACACTGCTCCGGATCGTTCAGGAGGCGCTGACGAACGTCGTCCGCCATGCCTCGGCGTCCTCTGTGACTGTGGGGCTCCGCATCTCCTCCGACGAGGTGACGATCGGCGTCGCGGATGACGGCCAGGGCGCACGGGGCGAGATCAGCCTCGGGAACGGCTTGACCGGTGTGCGCGAGAGAGCCGTGCTGCTGGGTGGCAGAGCAGATTTCACCTCCTCGACCTCCGGATTCACGGTGTCCGCGACGGTGCCGCTGCGAAGACGCTCGGCGGGAGTCCGCGGATGACGCCGATCAGGGTGCTGATCGCCGATGATGAGCCGTCGATCCGCTCTTCGCTTCGGATGCTGATCGACAGCGACACCGACATGGAGGTCGTCGGCGAGTCCGCCGACGGTGAGGCCGCGGTCGAGAGCACCGCGCGCCTGCGTCCCGATGTCGTGCTGATGGACGTGCAGATGCCGCGGATGACGGGGCTGGAAGCCACCCGCATCATGGTCGCTCACGCAGGCGGGCCGCGGGTGATCGTGCTCACGATGTTCGACCTGGACGAGTACCTGTACGAGGCCCTGCGTGCCGGCGCGTCGGGGTTCCTGTTGAAGAACAGTCCTCCCGGCGAGGTGCTGCACGCGATCCGCGTCGCACATGAGGGCAACGCGCTGCTCGCCCCGGAGGTGACGAAGCGCGTGATCGGACGCTTCGCTCCTCTGCGCGAGGACCATCGCCTCGAGCACCTCACGGCGCGGGAACGCGAGACGCTGACGCTCATCGGGCGAGGCAGATCGAATGCGGAGATCGCGGCCGAACTGTTCGTCACCGTGACGACGGTGCGCACGTACGTGAGCCGCATCCTCACGAAGCTCCAGACCCGCGACCGCGCGGGGCTCGTCGTGATCGCCTACGAGAACGGCTTGGTGACTCCCGCATCCTGATGATGTCGCCGGCACCCCCACGCATCCGATTGTCGACTCCTGCAGACTGACATCCTCGCCCGGACGCGGTGGGCTGGAGGACATGATCGACATCAGCCATCTGGTCAAACGTCACGGCTCACACACTGCCGTCGACGACGTGAGCTTCACCGCCCTCCCGGGGCGGGTCACCGGGTTCCTCGGGCCCAACGGCGCAGGAAAGAGCTCGACGCTGCGCATCCTCCTCGGGCTGGATCTCGCGACCCGCGGCACGGCGCTGATCGGCGGGAGCGCCTATCGGTCGCTGGAGCGTCCGCTGTGGAGAGTCGGTGCGATGCTCGACGGCCCCGGTGCGCACAAGGGGCGCACCGCCAGGGCGCATCTGCGGTGGGTGGCGCAGTCGAATGCGATTCCCCCGCGGCGGGTGGACGAGGTGCTGGAGCTCACCGGCCTGAGTCATGCGGCGAAGACGCGGATCGGCAGGTTCTCGCTCGGCATGGGGCAACGTCTCGGCATCGCCGCCGCGCTTCTCGGTGACCCCGACGTGCTGGTGCTGGACGAGCCGACGAACGGGCTCGATCCCGACGGCATCCGGTGGATCAGACGCTTCTTGCGCTCGCTCGCCGACGACGGCAGGACGGTGCTCGTCTCCAGCCATCTGATGAGCGAGATGCAGGACACCGCCGACGACTTCGTGGACATCGCACGAGGCCGAGTGCTCGCGGCGGGCACCGCCGCTGAGGTGACCGGCGTCCATGACACCGTGGAGGACGCGTTCTTCGCACTCACAGACGAGCACACGGAGCACCGTGCCGCAGGCGAGGAAGGGGCCTCGGCATGAGCGGTCTTCTGCGAAGCGCGCTCCCTCTCGCACGTTCGGAGTCCGTGAAGCTCTTCACCGCTCGCGCCACCGGCTCGCTCGCGGCCGTGGCGATTCTCGGCACGTGGCCGATGGCATGGACCAACGCCGCATCCGCCGTGGGCGTCGCCCCTGACGACCCGCGACTGTTCTCCTCCGAACCGGTCCCCCTCGAGTACCAGGGTTTCGAGATGGCCGGCATCGGATACGTCCTCGTCGTCGCCCTCGCCGCGGTGTGGGCCGGAAGCGAGTACGGCGGCGGCACACAGATCCGCACGACTCTGCTGTCCACCCCGCACAGACTGCGTGTGTTCCTGATGAAGGCGCTGCTGCTCGCGATCACGGTCGCGGTGATCGCGTTCCTCACGATGTGGGGCACGCTGGTGATCACGCACGCGGCGGGCGACACCGGCATCGATCCCTGGGCTTTGAATCCTGCGATCTGGGCGCACCTCGGCGGCGTCACGATCGCATGGACGCTCACCGCCCTGATCGCGTTCGCCATCGGCGTGCTCGGACGCACGGCCATCCTGCCGCTCATCCTCGTCGTGCCGCTCGTGATCGGCATCGGCGACTTCCTCGCCGGCTTATGGGGCGGCGCGAAGTATCTCCCGACTGCGGCGGGGGCGGCCCTCTTCTCCGATCCCGCCTCCGGCATCTATCTCGACCCGCTCGCCGGCGGCCTCATCCACACGGCATGGGCAGTGGTTCTGCTCACCGCGGCAGCGGTCGCCTTCGTCCGCCGAGACCTGTGAGGCATCGATGATCCGCTCCCTCCGCGGCGAGTGGACGAAGGCGCTCACCCTGCGCAGTGTTCAGGGAACCCTCGCCGCCGCGCTCCTCGTGCCACCTGCTCTGGCTCTCGCCTCCGGTCTCGCGTTCGACGGCGCGACGGCCGCGGCGCGCTCGTTCCCCGTCGAGTCGCACGGATTCGAGACTGCCGGATTCGGGCAACCGCTGATCATCCTGCTGGCCGCGCTCATCGCCGGATCCGAGTACGCCGATGGACAGCTCCGAACCACCTTGACCGCCACGCCCCGGCGGGGCCGCGTGATCGCCGCGAAGTTCACCGTGATCGCGACGACGGCAGTGCTCATCGGCATCCTCGCCACGAGCGCGGCTGTCCTCCTCGCACACGCGGCACTCGGTGAACAGGGGCTCTCGATCGGCGAGTTCTCCGCGGGAATGGGATGGAACGTGGTCGGCGTCGCCGTGAACTACACGCTGATCGGCGTGATCTCCGCAGCGATCACAGTCCTCGCCCGCACGCCCGTCGTGGCACTCGTCGTACTCGTGCCCGTGGTGCTCGGGCTCTCCCTCTCCCTGCTGGGAGTCCTCCCCTGGGTCAAGTTCCTCCCTGATCTCGCGGGAATCCAGCTCCTGACGGGCTATCCGGGAATCGGTCTCCTCGACCCGATACCCGGAGGACTCATCATGGCGACCTGGGCGCTGCTGCTTGCGGCCGCATCCTGGCTCGTCTTCCGCACCCGCGACACCGATGGGTGAGAACGGGTGTGACCGCAGAGTCCCGGTTCCATGCGCACCGGTGCTCTCGCCGGCGACTCTCGCGTCCGCGAGCGGCACCCGGGAGGTGAGTGGATTCAGGAGATCCCGGTGATTCTTAGGTGGGCCCTGCCGGGATCGAACCGACGACATCCACGGTGTAAACGTGGCGCTCTACCAGCTGAGCTAAAGGCCCTGGTGACTACATCCTACAGACGACGCGATGCGCACCGATGTCGTAGAAGGGGGATAGGCTGAGGGCGGCACGCGTTGTGCACAGCCGACAAGGCTGCCCGCGTCGCTTCCCGTTTCATTGGCATGACCTGCCAGCTTGACGAAAGGCTCCCCGTGACTGTGCACGACCAGGATCCGTATTCCCAGGGCCCCCTCGACAGCGATCCGGAGGAGACCGGCGAGTGGCAGCAGTCGCTCGACGAGCTCGTCGACGCGAAGGGCCACGGTCGTGGCCGCGAGATCATGCTCAGCCTGCTCAAGCGCTCGAAGGAGCTGCACCTGGGCGTGCCGATGGTTCCGACCACCGACTACATCAACACGATCGCTGCCGAGAACGAGCCCGAGTTCCCCGGTGACGAAGAGATCGAGCGCCGCTACCGCGCATGGATCCGCTGGAACGCGGCCATCACGGTGCACCGTGCGCAGCGCCCCGGCATCGGCGTCGGCGGGCACATCTCGACGTACGCGTCGTCTGCGGCCCTCTACGAGGTCGGCTTCAACCACTTCTTCAAGGGCGCCGACAACGCCGGCGGCGCCGACCAGATCTTCATCCAGGGCCACGCCTCGCCCGGAACCTACGCGCGCTCCTTCCTCGAGGGACGCCTGAGCGAAGACCAGCTCGACGGGTTCCGTCAGGAGAAGTCGCACGCACCGCACGGCATCCCCTCCTACCCGCACCCGCGTCTGATGCCGGAGTACTGGCAGTTCCCGACCGTCTCCATGGGCCTCGGTCCGATCAACGCCATCTACCAGGCGATGTCGAACAAGTACCTCGAGAACCGCGGCATCAAAGACACGTCGCAGTCGCACGTGTGGGCCTTCCTCGGCGACGGCGAGATGGACGAGGTCGAGAGCCGCGGACAACTGCAGGTCGCCGCCAACGAGGGTCTCGACAACCTCACGTTCATCGTCAACTGCAACCTGCAGCGCCTCGACGGCCCTGTGCGCGGCAACGGCAAGATCGTCCAGGAGCTCGAGTCGTTCTTCCGCGGAGCGGGCTGGAACGTCATCAAGGTCGTCTGGGGCCGCGAGTGGGACGACCTGCTCGCCCGCGACACCGAGGGCGCACTGCTCAACCTGATGAACGTCACCCCCGACGGCGACTACCAGACGTACAAGGCCGAGTCCGGCGCGTACGTCCGCGAGCACTTCTTCGGCCGCGACGAGCGTGCCGCCGCCCTCGTCAAGGACTACTCCGACGACGACATCTGGAACCTCAAGCGCGGTGGCCACGACTACCGCAAGGTCTACGCCGCATTCAAGGCCGCGACCGAGCACAAGGGCAAGCCCACCGTCATCCTCGCCAAGACCGTCAAGGGCTACGGCCTGGGTCCGCACTTCGAGGGCCGCAACGCGACCCACCAGATGAAGAAGATGACGCTGGACAACCTCAAGACGTTCCGCGACGCCATGCACATCCCGATCACGGATGCGCAGCTCGAGGAGAACCCGTACCTGCCCCCGTACTACAACCCGGGGCCCCAGGACGAGACGATCCAGTACATGCTCGAGCGCCGCCAGGCTCTCGGCGGATTCCTGCCGGAACGCCGCTCGACCCACGTGGGCCTCGAGCTCCCCGGCGACGCGGCCTACGCGCTGCCGAAGAAGGGGTCCGGCACGCAGGAGATCGCCACCACCATGGCGTTCGTGCGTCTGCTGAAGGACCTGCTGCGCTCGAAGGACTTCGGTCACCGCATCGTGCCGATCATCCCCGACGAGGCCCGCACGTTCGGAATGGACGCGTACTTCCCGACGGCCAAGATCTACAACCCGAACGGCCAGCACTACACCTCGGTCGATCGTGAGCTGCTCCTCGCCTACAAGGAGAGCCCGCAGGGTCAGATCGTGCACGTCGGCATCAACGAGGCGGGTGCCCTGGCGGCGTTCACCGCGGCCGGCACCTCGTACGCCACGCACGGCGAGCCGCTGATCCCGGTCTACCTCTTCTACTCGATGTTCGGATTCCAGCGCACGGGCGACGCCCAGTGGGCGGCCGGCGACCAGATGGCACGCGGCTTCATCATGGGTGCCACGGCGGGCCGTACGACCCTCACGGGTGAAGGTCTGCAGCACGCCGACGGTCACTCGCACCTGCTGGCCGCGACCAACCCGGCGACGGTCTCGTACGACCCCGCGTACGGCTACGAGATCGCCCACATCATGCGCTCCGGTATCGAGCGCATGTACGGCGGCGCGCACGAAGACCCGAACGTCATGTACTACATCACGCTCTACAACGAGCCGATCGTCATGCCGGCAGAGCCGGAGGATGTCGACGTCGACGGCATCGTGCGCGGTATCCACCGCATCTCGGTCGGAGAGGGCGAGGGCCCTCGTGCCCAGCTGTTCGCCTCGGGCGTCGGACTCCCCTGGGCCCTCGAGGCGCAGGAGCTGCTGAAGAACGACTGGGGCGTGATCGCCGATGTCTGGTCGGTCACCTCATGGACCGAGCTGCGCCGCGACGGCCTCGCCGCCGACGAGCACAACTTCCTGCACCCTGAGGAAGAGCCGCGCACGGCCTACCTCACGCAGAAGCTGCAGGGCGCCGAAGGTCCGGTCGTCGCCGTGAGCGACTTCATGCACGCCGTCCAGGACCAGATCCGGCCGTGGGTGCCTCAGCGTTTCGCGACGCTCGGCGCAGACGGCTTCGGGTTCTCGGACACGCGTGCCGCGGCGCGTCGCTTCTTCAAGATCGACGGCCCGTCGATCGTCGTCCGCACACTGCAGTCGCTCGCCGAAGACGGCGTCGTCGATCGCTCGCTCGCCGCGCAGGCCATCCAGAAGTACAGCCTGCACGATGTCAACGCGGGCACCAGCGGCAACGCGGGTGGCGAGAGCTGACCATCGGTGACAGGATCCTCTTCGCGCGGTATGGATAAGACCGCGACGCTCACCTGGTTGCGCCGCATCTCCGGCGACATCGCCTCGGTGACGATCAAGCGACTCGAGGACACCCTCCCCTGGTATGCCGTGATGCCACCAGCCCGCCGCTCTGCGGTCGGGCTGGTGGCTCAGGCCGGCATCACCTCTTTCATCCAGTGGTACGAGGATCCGACCTCGACGCCGTGGATCGCCGCCGACATCTTCGCCGCGGCCCCGCGGGAGCTGCTGCGCAGCGTGAGCCTGCAGCAGACGCTGCAGCTCATCCGCGTCACCGTCGAGGTGACCGAGGAGCGCGTCGCGGGCAAGGGCGCAGATCTGCGCGAGGCGATCCTGCTCTACTCGCGCGATGTCGCTTTCGCCGCAGCCGACGTCTACGCGAGGGCCGCCGAAGCCCGAGGGCTCTGGGACGCCCGTCTCGAGGCCCTCGTGGTGGACTCCATCCTGACCGGCGAGGCGGACGAAGAGCTTCCGAGCCGGATCGCCGCGCTCGGCTGGCACGGTCACGGCGAGGTCGCAGTGCTCGTGGGCACGACACCGCCGCAGTTCGACGTCGACCTCGTGCGGCGCACCGCCCGCAAGCTCGCGGTCGACGTGCTCATCGGCGTCCAGGGCTCCCGACTCGTGCTCGTGATCGGCCGCGCGCGCATCGAGGGCCAGGAGGCCCCCGAGAACGAGGAGGAGGAACTCGGCTTCGAGGAGATCGCGGCGAGACTCGAGCCGTCGTTCGGCCCGGGATACGTCGTGCTCGGCCCCGCGGTCGCCGCCCTCGTCGACGCCAGCCAGAGTGCACGCGCGGCCCTCGCAGGTTTCGCCGTCGCACGCGCGTGGCGCAGCGCCCCGCGGCCCGTCGACGCAGACGATCTGCTGCCGGAGCGCGCCCTCGCCGGCGACCCGCTCGCCAAGCAGACCCTGATCGAACGCATCTACCGTCCCCTGCAGGCACATTCGACCGATCTCGTCACGACGCTGTGGAGCTACCTCGACAACGGTCGATCGCTCGAGGCCACGGCGCGCGAGCTCTTCGTGCACCCGAACACGGTGCGCTACCGACTCAAGCGCGTCAGCGAGGTCATCGGCTGGGACGCCACCGGGCCCCGCGAAGCGCTGATCCTGCAGACGGCCCTGATCCTCGGGTCGATCGGTGCCGCCGAGAACGTGCGTCGCCGGCCTCCGTTGCGTCGCACCCCGCGCTGAATCCGACGGGCCGCGGCCGTTCCGCTGTTCGCCACACACAAGGGATCTTCGGAATCTTGTGATGGATCATCCACCACTTCGGGCTGATCGTTGGCAGACTGGGGATGTGATTGTCGTCGTATGCCCTGGACAGGGCTCGCAGACCCCCGGTTTCCTCTCCCCCTGGCTCGAGCTGGACGGGGTGGCCGAGAAACTCGCCACCTACTCCGCCGCCGCCGAGGTCGACCTCCAGCAGCACGGAACGGTGTCGGATGCCGACACGATCCGCGACACGCAGATCGCGCAGCCGCTCATCGTCGCCGCATCCCTCATCGCCGCCGATGCTCTCGCGGCGCGCGCCGGGCGCAGGGCTGATGGCATCGCCGGCCACTCCGTGGGCGAGATCGCCGCGCTGGTCGGCAGCGGTGTGATCGAAGCCGAGGCCGGCATGCGACTCGTCGGCATCCGTGGCCGCGCGATGGCCGAAGCCGCCGCGCAGACTCCGACGGGCATGAGCGCCGTGCTCGGCGGCGACGAGGAGACGATCCTCACCCGCCTCAGCGAGCTCGGGCTCTCCCCCGCCAACTACAACGGGGGCGGGCAGCTCGTCGTCGCCGGAGAGCTGGCAGGGCTCGACGCGCTGTCGACCGAGCCGGTCAAGGGCACCCGGGTCATCCCGCTGCAGGTGGCGGGCGCATTCCACACCTCGTACATGGCCTCGGCCGTGACCGCTCTGCGCGACGCCGTCTCGACGATCACCCCGTCCGACCCCGACCTCACGCTGTGGACCAACCGTGACGGATCCGTCGTCACGGATGGCGGGCAGGCGCTGGACTATCTCGTCGACCAGGTCTCCTCCCCCGTGCGCTGGGACCTGTGCATGGCCTCGTTCGCCGATCAGGGCATCACCGGACTCATCGAGCTCGCGCCCGCCGGCGCTCTCACCGGTCTCGCCAAGCGCGGCCTGCGCGGCATCCCCGCCGTCGCCGTCAAGACCCCCGATGACCTCGATGCGGCCGTCGCGCTGCTGAACGGAGACGCCGCATGAGCGCCACGCTGAACCAGATCTCAGGCCCCGCGTACACGCGCATCTACTCGTACGGCGCGGCGCGCGGCGAGAACGCGGTGCCGAACGACGATCTGATCGGTCCGATCGACTCGAGCGACGAGTGGATCCGCCAGCGCACCGGCATCGTGACCCGCGTGCGTGCCGACAAGGGCACCGATGCGATCGACCTCGCCACCACCGCCGCCGCCGAGGCCATCGAGAAGTCGGGGATCTCCGCCGACCAGGTGGATCTCGTCATCGTCGCCACGATCAGCAACCCGAAGCAGTCCCCCTCGGTCTCCGCCATCGTCGCCGACCGCGTGGGCGCCAACCCCGCCGCGGCGTACGACATCAACGCCGCCTGCGCGGGCTACGCGTACGCCGTCACTCAGGCCGACGCGCTGATCAAGTCGGGTGCCGCCCACTACGCGCTCGTCATCGGCACCGAGAAGCTCTCCGACATCGTCGATCCCGCGGACCGCAGCATCTCGTTCCTCCTGGGTGACGGGGCGGGCGCCGCGCTCATCGGCCCGAGCGACACGCCCGGCATCGCACCGGCGGTGTGGGGTTCCGACGGCTCCAAGGCAGACGCCGTGGGCATGAACGGCACCCTGACCGAGTTCCGCGACGGCGAGGTGCCGTGGCCGACTCTCCGCCAGGAAGGCCAGACGGTGTTCCGCTGGGCGGTGTGGGAGATGGCGAAGGTCGCACGTGAGGCTCTCGACCGTGCCGGCGTCGAGCCGGCCGACATCGCCGCGTTCATCCCGCACCAGGCGAACATGCGCATCATCGACGAGTTCGCGAAGCAGCTCAAGCTGCCCGAGTCCACGGTGATCGCCCGCGACATCGAGACCACGGGCAACACCTCGGCCGCCTCGATCCCGCTCGCCAGCCACCGACTGATGGCTGAACACCCCGAGCTCTCCGGCGGCCTGGCGCTGCAGATCGGCTTCGGCGCGGGCCTCGTGTTCGCCGCCCAGGTCGTCGTCCTCCCCTGACAACGCCCTGACTGTCCCTAGACTGTTCCACGGTTCCGAATACAACCCGTAAGAAAGAGGAAGACCACATGGCTTTCACCAACGATGAGGTCCTCGCAGGCCTCGCAGAGCTGATCACCGATGAGACCGGCATCAACGCTTCCGAGGTCGCCCTCGAGAAGTCGTTCACCGACGACCTCGACATCGACTCGATCTCGATGATGACGATCGTCGTCAACGCCGAGGAGAAGTTCGGCGTCACCATCCCCGACGACGAGGTCAAGAACCTCAAGACCGTCGGCGACGCCGTCTCCTTCATCGTCGCAGGCCAGGAGTAATCCACGCAGGATGCCACCCCCGCATCCGCGGGGTGTGGCATCCTCCGCCTTGCCCTCTCCCTGCTCGACCCGCCCGTTAAGGAACCACTCATGACCAAGCGCATCGTCGTCACCGGCATCGGCGCCACGTCCGCCATCGGCGGGACAGCACCCGAGAACTGGACCAACCTGCTCGCAGGGCAGTCCGGAACCCGCACCCTCGAGCACGACTGGGTGCAGCAGTACGAGCTTCCCGTCACCTTCGCCGCCGAGGCGATCGTGCGGCCGGAGGAGGTCCTGCCCCGCCACGAGGCGAAGCGGCTCGACCCCTCATCGCAGTTCGCCCTCATCGCGGCCCGTGAGGCCTGGGCGGATGCGGGTGAGCCCGAGGTCGCCCCCGAGCGACTCGGCGTCGATTTCGCCACCGGCATCGGCGGCCTCTGGACGCTCCTCGACGCCTGGGACACCCTGCGCGAGAAGGGTCCGCGTCGGGTGATGCCCCTGACCGTTCCGATGCTGATGCCGAACGCGGCGGCGGGCAACCTCTCGCTGCAGTTCCAGGCGCGCGCGTACGCGCAGACCGTGGTGAGCGCCTGCGCCTCCAGCACCGAGTCGATCATCCATGCGTTCCACCACCTGCAGGACGGCCTGGCCGACGTCGTGATCGCCGGTGGCACCGAATCGGCCATCCACCCGATCACCATGGCGTCCTTCGCCTCGGCGCAGGCGCTCTCGCGGCGCAACGACGACCCCGCGACCGCATCACGCCCCGGCGCGATCGACCGTGACGGCTTCGTCATGGGCGAAGGCGCTGCGGCCCTCATCCTCGAGACCGAGGAGCACGCCAAGGCGCGCGGCGCGAAGATCTACGGCTACGTGCTCGGCGGCGGCGTCACGGCCGACGCGTACCACATCACCGGCAATGACCCCGAGGGGACCGGAGCCGCGCGTGCGGTCACGCAGGCGCTCGACGAGGCCGGGATCACGGCCGACCAGGTCGCGCACATCAACGCGCACGCGACGTCGACCCCGGTGGGCGACCCCAACGAGTACGTCGCGCTCCGCAAGGTGTTCGGCGAGCGGATCGACGAGATTCCCGTCTCGGCGACCAAGGCCTCCACCGGCCACCTGCTCGGTGGCACCGGAGCACTCGAGGCGATCTTCGCGCTCCTCGCGCTGCGCGACCGCGTCGCTCCTCCGACCATCAACATGACCGAGCCCGACCCGGCCGTGCCGTTCAGGCTGTCGGGTGAGGCGCAGCCTCTCGGCGAGGGCACGCTGTACGCGATCAGCAACTCCTTCGGCTTCGGCGGCCACAACGCGGTCGCCGTGTTCTCCAACGCCGACTGACACCGCGGCACGACAGACGTCGATGCACGAGAGCGGCCCCCGGGGATTCCCGGGGGCCGCTCTCGTGCGTCAGTGCGTCGGTGCGTCAGTGTGCGTGCGTCAGGCTCGCGCCAGCTGGCGCGACCGCGTCTGGCGGAGCCGCGTCGTCCAGGGCAGGAACCAGCCGACCAACGGCCCGACGCCGAAGGCGAAGAGCACGGTGCCGACACCCACCGGGCCGCCGAGCAGGAACCCGATGGCCAGCACGCTCCCCTCGATGAGGGTGCGGACGAGCCACACCGGCCACCCCGTCCGGCGGACGAGACCCGTCATGAGCCCGTCGCGCGGACCCGGACCGAAGTCCGCGGCGATGTACAGTCCCGTCGCGAACGCGAGGAGCACGAGACCGGCCACGAACATGGGCGCGCCGACCCAGACCGACGGCGGCTCGGGGATCAGCGCGAGCGCGAGATCGGCGCTCGGCCCCACGAGCAGGGCGTTGAGGAGTGTGCCGAGCCCGACACGCTGCCGCAGCGGGATCCACAGCACCAGCACGAGGATCGACACGAGCACGGTGACAGCCCCGTATCCGATTCCGGTCTGGCCGGCCACGCCGAGGGCGAGGACGTCCCAGGGTGCCACCCCGATGCCGCCGTGCACCATCAGCCCCAGCGCGACGCCGTAGAGGAAGAGACCGACCAGCAGCTGCACGACGCGCTCGACGAGGTCGCGTCGACTGGTCGCGGAGATCGGCAGGAAGAGGGAACGGAGCTGCATCGTTCCATCGTGGCCTGTCGCGACGCGCACGAGTCCAGACCACTCGAAGGAAAGTGGCCTGCGAACACCAGTCCACTTTGCGGCATCATGGGAGTATGGCCTCACGACTCGTCGAGCAGCTGGGTGGGCAGCACGCCGCCGGCGCCACCGCCGCATCCCTGGCGGAGCAGATCCGCGCGTTGATCCTCGACGGCCGGTTGACCGTCGGGGAGCGGCTGCCCAGCGAACGGGCCCTGGCGCTCGAACTGCGCCGCTCCCGATCGACGACGACCCGCGTCTACGGGCTCCTCGAGGGCGACGGCTACGTGGTGCGTCGACACGGCGGGAGCACGCGGGTCGCGCTGCCGCATACGGCGCACCGCCTCGCCGACCCCGACGATGACGACGCGATCGACCTCTCCATCGCCTCGATGGATTCGACTCCGGGGCTCTATGACGCGACGGTGAGGTCGCTGCCTCGCCTCGCGGCGTTGCGCGGGACCAGCGGATACTCGCTGCGTGGTCTGCCCGAGCTGCGCGACGCCGTCGCCGCCCGGTTCACCGATCGCGGCGTCGAGACCGATCCCGATGAGATCATCATCACCTCCGGCGCGGTCAACGCCTTCAACCTGATCCTCGCCACGATCGGACGCCGCGGTGAACGCGCCCTGGTCGAGCAGCCCACCTTTCCGCACGCACTCGAGGCGCTGCACCGGTACGGCTACCGGATGCTCCCCACGCCCGTCGAGGTCACCGGCTGGGACGAGCGCCATGTCACCGACACCCTCCTGCGGAGCCGCCCGCACGTCGCCTATCTGATCCCCGACTTCCACAATCCGACCGGGGCGACCATGAGCGACGCCGAGCGCTCCCGCATCGCGACGACGGCGCGGAGCACGGGGACGCATGTGATCGTCGACGAGACGACCGCCGAGCTCGACATCGATCGCGGCTGGACTCCCCTGCCCATGTCCGCCCACAGCCCACAGGTGATCACGGTGGGGTCCATGTCGAAGATCGCCTGGGGCGGTCTGCGGATCGGCTGGATCCGCGCGGACCGCGCGCTCATCTCCCGACTGCTCGCCACCCGCCCCTCGTTCGAACTCGGCACAGCGCTGCTCGAGCAGTGCATCGCCGTCGAGCTGCTGCAGGACATGCCGGCTCTCACCGCCCATGTGGCGTCGCGCCTTCGCGCAGGCAGGGCGGCCGTGGCGTCCGGCCTCGGGGCGCTCGGCGGCGTCGCGATGCCGCCCACGAGAGGCGGACTCTCGACCTGGCTCGATCTCGGCGCCCCCGTATCGACCGAGCTGTCGCTCGCGGCACGGCGGCACGGGCTGATCGTGCCGCCAGGGCCGCGCTTCACCACCGGCGGAGTGCTGGAACGCCGACTGCGGATCCCCATCACGCTCTCTCCCGAACGCACGACGGAGGCGATGGAGCGTCTGGGCCGCGCCTGGTCCCACGTGATGAGCGGAGGGGCGACGTCCGACGAGGAAGCGCCCCGCGCGGCCGTCATCTGAGTACAGACGAGGACCCCGTCCCTGGATCAGGGACGGGGTCTTCGTCATGTGGAGCGGGGATTCGCATTCTCGGCGTCCGGGACATGTCACCGGCATCCGATACTCGCGCCTTCCCGCTCCAGGTCTGTGTCGGGCTCTAGCCCACCTTGTGCAGCCAGACGACGCGCGCATCGTCGCTGGCGTGACGGAACGGCTCCAGCTCCTCGTCCCAGGCAGAGCCCAGCGCGATGTCGAGCTCGCGCTGCAGCTCGGTCGCACTGCCCGCGGCGATCTCCATCGCGTAGCGGATGCGGTCTTCGCCGATCACAATGTTGCCCGCCGCATCGGTCTGCGCATAGTGGATGCCGAGATCGGGCGTGTGCAGCCATCGGCCACCGTCGCTGCGGGGCGTCGGGTCCTCGGTCACCTCGAAGCGCAGGTGCTCCCAGCCGCGGATCGCCGTCGCCAGAGCGGCTCCCGTGCCGACCGGGCCGTCCCAGTAGAACTCCGCGCGTCGAGCACCGTCGAGCACCGGCTGTTCGCTCCAGTCGAAGTTCACAGCACGACCGATAGCGCGTCCGACCGCCCATTCCAGGTGCGGGCAGAGCGCGCGAGGGGCAGAGTGGACGAAAACCACTCCGCGTGCGTAAGCCGTCGCCATGATCTCTCCGTTTCATCAGGTGCGTCTTCCCCAACGACCTGAAACACCGAGAACTGGCGTGAATATGCGGTTATGCGCCTATTCTCGCCCAGACCAGTCGAAATCACAAGCATGTGATTCGACGACGAAGGCCCCGGTCACGGGGACCGGGGCCTTCGCGCCTGACTGCACGGAGTCAGACGAGAATCACGCCTCGCTCATGGCCTGCTTGACCTGCTGGCCCTTCGCCGCGTAGTACGCGGCGCGGGCGGCGTCGCGACGGGCCTGCTCGGCGTATCCGGCCTCGAGGACGTCCTGCGGGACCTCGACGTTCGGCACGTCGTCGGTGCCGTTGTACTTCTCGATGTACGCGTCGAGCTCGGGGCCCGAGGTCCACGACGTGATGAGGCAGTACCGCGGCTCGCTGCCCACGTGGGTCGCCGCGTGCCACAGACGCTGCGTGTCGACGATGAGCTGCGCTCCTGCCGGCAGCGCGATGCGGTATTCGACGCTCGGGTCGGTGCGGTTCTCGCGCAGGACGAAGAAGCTGTCCTTGTCGTCGCTGAGGTTGAAGAAGCCGCGGACGACCCATCCGGTGCCGTCCGGGTTCAGACGGTTGTTGTCATCCTGGTGGAGGTTGTACAGGCACTCGCCGTAGGGCGTGGGCTGCAGCTCGATGACACGGCAGCGACCGACGTTCGCACCGGGCTCCTGCGCGCGACGCGTCAGGTTCGGGGCCTTGGCGGTCTGGGAGTCGATCCAGACGCCGTCCTTGTCGGTGCGCGGCGGCTTGTGATTCCAGAAGCCGTTGCACTCGATCTCACCCTTGGCGCTCGCGAGCGGCGCGAAGCGGGTGTCGCCCGACGACTTCCAGTCGTTGTACTCGATGTCGAGCCACTCCTTGGGGTCGAGCTCCTGGTCGTAGCTGTCGAGAACGACGAAGCCCTTGTCTTCGAGGGCGGCGGACTTGATGTATCCCATGATCTGAACCAGATCCTCTCATCGGGGGCCAGCACGTTTTAACAGGCCCTGATAAGGCAAGCCTAACAGGGCGCCTCTGGAGCGCCGCCGAAGCCCGCCGTGAATAAGCGAATAGACTGAATCGGGCGCCTGGCGACTCCTCGGCGCCGCGCGTTACGGGAGGACGAGACACCAGCATGAGCACTGCGACGAACGTCGAGGCGACAGCTGTCAATACGATCGAGTGGCTCGCAGAGGACTCCACGACCATCGTCGTCCCGGTGTATCAGCGGCAGTATCGGTGGGACATCGGCGGCTGCGAGCAGTTGCTCTCCGATGTGCGTGCCGTCGCCCGCGAGAACTCGTCGCACCGCCACTTCATCGGCTCGATCCTCTCGGCCGCCGACGATTCCGACGCCGACACCGAGCTCGTGCTGATCGACGGTCAGCAGCGGATCACCACGATCATGCTGCTCGTGGCCGCCCTGCAGCACGCGGTGCGCGACAGCGCTCCCGAGCTCGCCGCGGAACTGGACCGCGTCCTGGTGCGCCCCGACGATCCCCGCAGGACGAAGCTGCGTCCGCACGACGAATGGGCCGAGCTCTACGAGTCGGTGGTGCTGGATCGGGGCGACCACGCCGATCGCGAGTCGCGTTTCGACGACAACTACGCCTTCTTCCGCAGCCAGGTGCATGCCGATGAGGCGGCGACGATCTGGCAGGGCCTGCAGCGCCTCGAGCACGTGTCCATCACGCTCGGCGCAGGTGCGAACGCTCAGCAGATCTTCGAGAGCCTGAACTCGACGGGCGAACCGCTGCGCGATCACGAGCTCATCCACAACTACATCCTGATGGGCCTCACGCACACCGAGCAGCTCGACGTCGAGGCCCGGTTCTGGCTTCCCATCGAACGCCACGCGGGCGAGAACATCGCCGCGTTCTGGCGGCACTACCTCGTGATGACGACGGGACGCGAGGTCGCCGCGAACGGCGAGCACGGGGTGTACAGCGCGTTCCGACAGTCGTTCCCGCGCGTCGACGTGGACCATCTGCAGGCGGATGCCGAGGTGTGGCGGCACTACGCGGAGATCTACGGCATCCTGCTGGATCCCTCTCTCGAGAAGGACTCCGAGATCGCGCGGCAGCTGCGATTCGTGAACACCTTCGGTCGTGCCTCCTATCCGCTCGTCCTGAGCGTCTACAGCGACCACGCCAAGGGGCTCATCCCGCGTGACGAGCTGATCCGCACCCTGGAGCGGATCCAGGCGATGTACCTGCGACGGACGCTCGTCAACCTGCCCAATGAACGTCTCGTCGCCCGGCTCTGCCGTGCGCGCGTCGACGGACCCGACGCGCTCGAGAGGGCCTTCGCACGCATCACCCCCTCGGACGAGCGGGTCAGCGCGGTGCTCAAGTACAGCGAGCTCCCCCACCCGGCGTACGTTCTCGGTCGCCTGGAGGGCGTCGAGGACACGGACGGATTCGACGTCGAGCACATCGTCCCGACCGTTCCCAGCGACAGCTGGTCGGGCGACGGAGCGCGCGAATGGATCGACTACTCCGACGACGAGCGAAACGCCCACCGTGCGCTGGCGCCCACGCTCGGCAACCTGACGCTGCTGGAGCAGAGCCTGTCGGAGCGGTACTTCGGGGAGCCGTACGCCGTGAAGCGCACCTCGGCGTATGCGCGCAGCGCGGTTCCCGAGACCGCGGCGCTGCAGTCGACCGAGACCTGGGGAACGGCCATGATCTCGCAGCGCACCGTGCGGCTCACGGCCGAGCTCCTGCGCATCTGGGCGCGGCCCGCGCTCACCGAGATCGACGACGACGGTCTGACCCCGATCCTCGACGCCGTGCGGCGCCGTGGCTGGCCCGCGGGCTGGGAGCGCGAGTTCGAGTACGTCGAATACCGCGGAGAGCGCTGGGAGGTCTACGACGTCCGGCATCTGTTCAACCGCGTCTTCCGACGTGCGTGGACCGACACCCGCGCTGCGGCGGTCTCGTACTGCGCCGCGCACGGCGGACCGATCTACGACGGGACCGCGTGGAAGGGGCAGTGGGACCGGCTCGACGACACCCATCACCTGTACATGGGGTGGGATTCCACGTACATGATGAGCGCTGTGCAGGGCGTGCTCCAGGAGGCGGACATCGCCTCGGAGGTCTTCGTGAAGTACTCCTACATCGGGAATGTGATGTGACATGACCACGACCATCCATCGTCTGCTCGACCTCGCCGTCGAAGAGCACACTCTGACCGTCCCGCTCGTGTGGGACGACCCCGCCGACACCCGCACGATCGAGATCTTCGCGCGCGTCGTGACCCGCGACGGAGGCGACTCGCTGCCCTTCCTCGTCTACCTCCAGGGCGGACCGGGCCACGAGGCGCCCCGCCCGTTCCATTCGTCGACAGCACCGCCCTGGCTCGACGAGGCTCTCGCCCACTACCGCGTGGTCATGCTGGACCAGCGCGGCACCGGCCTGTCGACTCCGGTCGGAGACGACGACCTGGCCGAGGGCTCGGCCGCCGTCGCCGAGTATCTGACCCACCTGCGCGCCGATGCCATCGTGCGCGACTGCGAGGCGATGCGCGAGCACCTCGGTGCGATCACCTGGAGCGTGCTGGGTCAGTCGTTCGGCGGATTCACATCGCTCGCATATCTGTCGACCCATGCCGCCTCGCTGGCCGATGTCTTCATCACGGGCGGCCTGAGTGCGATCGGCCGACACCCGGACGACGTCTACGCCCTCTGCTACAGCAAGATGCGCGACGCCTCCGAGCGCTACTACCGTCGGTTCCCCGAGCACCGCGATCGCATGCGCAGACTGGTGGATCACGCGGATGCCGGCGACATCGTCCTGCCGGACGGTGAAGTGGTGTCCCGCTCGCGTCTGCGATCGGTGGGGTCCGCCCTCGGCATGAACGAGGGGTGGCAGACGCTGTGGTCGCTTCTCGAGCGCGACCACAGGTCGAACGCCTTCCGTCACGACCTCATGCACGCGATGCCGTACAGCGGCCGCAATCCGCTCTACTTCGCCTTCCACGAGTCGAGCTATGCCGACGGCCACGCGACGCGGTGGTCGGCCGAGCGTGTCGAGCCCGACGACTTCCGCGAGGACGTCACCCTCTTCACCGGCGAGCACATCCGTCGCGAGTGGACCGAGACGGTTCCCGCATTCCGACCCTGGCGCGAGGTGACACTGGAGCTCGCCGAGTTCGAGTGGCCGCGCCTCTACGACCGGGTGGCGATCGAGGCGTCCGGGGCGACCGGAGCCGCGGCGGTCTACGCGAACGACGTCTACGTCCCCCTGGAGTACTCGCTCGAGACCGCGGGGCTGCTCCCGGGAATCGCACTGTGGGTGACGAGCGAGCACGAGCACAACGGTCTCCGCTCCGGCCCCGTCCTCAGTCGTCTGATCGACCTCGCTCACGGACGGCGCATCCGCTGAGGATCATCCCGTGGGCGGATGCCGGCGGCGGAAGAGTCTTCTAGCCTGGACACATGGCTGAGACGGTGGGGATGCTTCTGACCGTGGCGATCATGCTCCTGGTCGTGATCGCGGTCGTGATCGTGATCGTGGCCGTGTATTCGCGCGTGCCCCTCGAGCGGAAGTACGAGAGCTCCGGCGGTGGACTGGGCGGATCGTTCGACGCGATCTGGATGCCGTCGGCCCATGGCGCCGGCATCGAGCGCGATCGTCAGACGAAGCGCATGGCTCCTGCCCCGGTGGCGGGCGACCCGCCCCACAGCATCCGCGGCGACCGCATCACGATCGACCTCTGAGTCCGTCCGGCCCGGCCGCCGGATACGACGAGGGCCCCGGTTCCGAGAACCGGGGCCTTCGTGGTGGCGATGTCCTTACTTGGACGAGCCGCCGAAGCCCTTGAAGCGCTGGTTGAACTTCTCGACGCGGCCGGCCGAGTCCATGATGCGCTGCTTGCCCGTGTAGAACGGGTGCGAGGCCGACGAGATCTCGACGTCGATGACGGGGTACTCGACACCGTCGAGCTCGATCGTCTTGTCGCTGGACACCGTCGAGCGGGTGCGGAACGTCTCGCCCGAGCCGAGGTCGCGGAACACGACGTCCTTGTACACGGGGTGAATGTCAGTCTTCATGGGATTCCTTAGTTGCTGCCCTGGATTGTGCCAGGGACGAGGGAAGTCTGCGGTGCACGACGCACCAAGGATCGATCCTACCAGATGCTCGTCAGGATGCTGCGCGAGCGGCGTAGCGGCCGTCTTCGCTGCTGAGCACGATCGGCATGCCGAACGCCTCGGTCAGCGCGTCGGCGGTGAGGGTCTCGGCGATCGGGCCCGCGGCCACGATCCGTCCCTCGCGCATGAGGAGCACATGGGTGAACCCGACGGGGATCTCCTCGACGTGGTGGGTGACCATCAGCATGGCCGGAGTCGTCGGCGACGACGCGTACCCGCTCAGCAGGGCCAGCAGTTCTTCCCTCGAACCGAGGTCGAGCGACGCGGTCGGCTCGTCGAGCAGCAGCAGCTCGGGGTCCGTCATCACCGCGCGGGCGATCTGGACGCGCTTCTGCTCTCCGTCGCTCAGCGTTCCGAACGTGCGCTCGGCGAGGTGATCGAGGCGCCAGTCCGCGAGGACACGCAGCGCGCGACGCTCGTCGATGTCCTCGTAGCCCTCGTTCCACCGTCCGAGCACCGAGAAGGCCGCCGTGAGCACGGTGTTCAGAACCGTCTCGTCGCGCGGAACGCGCTTGGCCATCGCCGAAGAGGCGAAGCCGATCCGCGGGCGCAGCTCGAACACGTCGGTCCGGCCGAGGGTCTCCCCCAGCACGGTGACGGTTCCCGAGGTCGGATGCATCAGCGTGTCGGCGAGCTGGAGCAGCGTGGTCTTGCCTGCGCCGTTGGGGCCGAGGATCACCCACCGCTGATCATCGTCGACCTGCCAGGTCACGTGATCGATGATGTCGCGCCCCTCGCGGCGCACGACGACGTCGGTGAATTCCAGGGCGCTCGACATGCCTCCAGCCTATCGGCTCAGGCGGTGAGCTCCGCGTACAGCGCGCGCGTGGTGTCGGCGATCGCTCCCCAGCTGAACTCGTCGCGAGCCCTCTCCCGACCGGCCTCGCCGTACGCGCGTGCACGCTCGGGATCGGAGGTCACCTCTGTCAGCACCCGCGCGAGATCCGCGACGTAGCGCTCGGGGTCGACCGGCGTGCCGGTGCCGTCCTGCACCTGCTCGATCGGCACCAGGCGCCCCGTCACGCCGTCGGCGACGACCTCGGGGATTCCACCGGTCGCGGTCCCGACGACGGCGGCGCCGCACGCCATGGCCTCGAGGTTGACGATCCCGAGCGGCTCGTAGACGGAGGGGCAGACGAACGTGGTGGCGGCGGTGAGGATGGCGGAGAGCTCGTCGCGCGGCAGCATCCGCTCGATCCAGACCACTCCCTCCCTGGTCTGCTGCAGGAGCTTCACCCCCTCCTGCACCTCCGCCATGATCTCGGCGGTGTCGGGCGCACCCGCGCACAGGATCAGCTGCACCTCCGGGGGAAGCAGTCGCGCCGCCTGCAGCAGGTACGGCAGGCCCTTCTGACGGGTGATCCTGCCGACGAAGACGACGGACGGACGCGACGGGTCGATTCCCACGGACTCGAGGAACGCGGGGTTCTGCACCGGACGCCACCGCTCCACGTCGATGCCGTTGTGGATCACCCGGACCTTCGCCGGGTCCACCGACGGGTAGCTGCGCAGGATGTCCGCGCGCATGCCCGCGCTCACCGCGATGACCGCGGCGGCGTTCTCGTACGCCAGCTTCTCGATCCCGCTGGAGACCGCGTAGCCGCCTCCGAGCTGCTCGGCCTTCCAGGGCCGCAGTGGCTCGAGACTGTGGGCGGTGAGCACGTGCGGGATGCCGTGCAGCTGCGACGCGAGGTGACCCGCGAAGTTCGCGTACCAGGTGTGGCTGTGCACGAGGTCGGCGTCGGAGATCGCCGCGACGATCTCGAGATCCGTGCCCAGCGTCTGCAGCGCGGCGTTCGCGGAGGCGAGTTCGGAGGGGGTCCGGTAGGCGGACGTACCCGCCTCATCTCGGGGCGAACCGAAAGCCCGCACCTGCACGTCGATGCTGTGTCGCAGCGCCGTGACGAGCTCCGCGACGTGCACTCCGGCACCTCCGTAGATCTCCGGCGGGTATTCCTTCGTGATCATCTCGACGCGCATGGTTAGACGGTAGTGACTCACTTGTCCAGATGCTAGTTCGGCGGGTCGATTCGCCTCTATGGTAGGTGCATGTCCGCTCCAAAGAAGATCTTCGGCATCATCCTCGCCGGCGGCGAGGGTAAGCGTCTCATGCCCCTCACGGGTGACCGTGCCAAACCTGCCGTGCCTTTCGGTGGACAGTACCGCCTGATAGATTTCGCGATCTCGAACCTCATCAACTCCGGTCTCCGGCAGATCGTCGTGCTCACCCAGTACAAGTCGCACAGCCTCGACCGGCACATCTCCCAGACCTGGCGGATGTCCGCGCTGCTCGACTCGTACGTCGCGTCCGTGCCCGCCCAGCAGCGCCTGGGCAAGCGCTGGTTCTCGGGCTCGGCCGACGCGATCCTGCAGAGCATGAACCTGATCAACGACGAGAAGCCCGACATCGTCGTGGTGATCGGCGCCGACCACGTGTACCGCATGGACTTCCGCCAGATGCTCGACGCGCACATCGAGTCCGGCGCGAAGGCCACCGTCGCCGGCATCCGTCAGCCCATCTCGATGGCATCGCAGTTCGGCGTGATCGACGCGGACACGCAGTCGGGTCGCATCAAGCAGTTCCTCGAGAAGCCCACCGATGCCACGGGACTCGAGGACTCTCCGCACGAGGTCCTCGCATCCATGGGCAACTACATCTTCGACGCCGACGCGCTGATCGCTGCGGTCGAGGCCGATGGGGAGTCTCCCACCTCGGGGCACGACATGGGCGGCGACATCGTGCCGTACTTCGTCGACCGCGGCGAGGCCGGCTACTACGACATGAAGCAGAACGACGTCCCCGGGTCGTCGCCGCGAGACCGCTCCTACTGGCGCGATGTGGGTACGATCGATTCCTTCTTCGACGCCCACATGGACCTGATCTCGACCCTGCCGATCTTCAACCTGTACAACATGGAGTGGCCGATCCACTCGCAGGCGGTCAACTCCCCGCCTGCGAAGTTCGTGCGCGACTCCGTGGGGCGCATCGGCAATGCGATCGACTCGATCGTGTCGCTCGGGTCCGTGCTGTCCGGAACGCACCTCGAACGCAGCGTGGTCGGGCCGTGGACCCTTGCGGGCGGCGGTTCCACCATCACCGACTCCGTCGTCTTCGACGGCGTGCGGGTCGGTGCGGGCTCCCGCGTGCACCGCGCGATCCTCGACAAGAACGTCGTGCTCGCCGACGGGGCGACGGTCGGTGTCGATCGCGAGCGAGACCTCGCTCGGGGCTTCACGGTCACCGAATCGGGGATCACGGTCGTGGGCAAGGGACTCTTCATCGAACGCTGAGCCCGAAAGCTCCTCCGACGCCGCCCGGCGGACGATCACGGCATCCCGTGGTCGTCCGCCGGGCGGTGTCGCTGTCGCTAGGCTCGAAGCCGTGACCTCTGCGCGCTTCCTCGTCGTCCTCGATGCCGATTCCACCCTGATCCGCAACGAGGTGATCGAACTGATCGCCGACGAAGCGGGGCGCCGCGCCGAGGTGCAGGCCGCGACCGAGGCGGCGATGCGCGGCGAGATCGACTTCGCGACGAGTCTGCGCTCGCGGGTCGCCGCCCTCGAGGGGGTCCCGGTCTCCGCATTCCCGCGAGTGCTCGCCCGGATCGAGCCGACCCCGGGGGTGCGCGAGCTGACCTCCGCCGTGCATGCACGGGGCGGAGTCGTCGGCGTCGTCTCCGGAGGTTTCCACGAGATCCTCGACGACGTGGCTCCGGGTCTGGGCGTCGACCGGTGGCGCGCGAATCGGCTCGACGTCGTCGACGGCGCCCTGTCCGGTCGCGTCGACGGCGCCATCGTCGACGCCGCGGCCAAGGCGGCGTCGTTGCGCGAGTGGGCGGACGAGCTGGGAGTCCCCCGCCACGCGACCATCGCCATCGGAGACGGCGCCAACGATCTGCAGATGATGGCCGCGGCGGGCCTCGGCGTGGCCTTCAACGCCAAGCCCGCGGTGCGTGCGGCCGCCAGCATCGTCGTCGGCCCTCAGGACCTGTCCGAGGTCATCGCGCTGCTTCCGTAGCGGATGTCGGCGGCTCGGTCTATCGTCGCCGCATGGACATCATCCTCATCCCCGGACTCTGGCTCGACGCGTCGAGCTGGAGCGACGTCACATCCGATCTCGAACGGGCGGGGCACGCGGTGCATCCGCTCACGATGCCTGGGGTGGGTGAACCCGCGGATCAGTCCTCGGAGATCGGCATCTCGGACTGGGTCGAGGCCGCCGTCGCGGCGGTCGACGCGGTCGTCGACACGGCGGGCGGCCCGGTCGTGGTCGTCGGTCACAGCGGCGGCGGCAACGTGGCGTGGGGCGTCGCCGACGCTCGTCCCGACGCCGTGTCGCGCGTGGTCTTCGTCGACACGGTGCCGCCACCGTCCGGCATGGGCATCAGCGAGTTCGAGGTCGTCGACGGCGTCATACCGTTTCCGGGCTGGAACCACTTCCCCGCTGAAGACGTCGACGACCTCGATGAGGCGACACGCGCCCGCACCGCACCCCTCACCGCCAGCGTCCCCGCTCGGGTGCCCACCGATCCGATCGAGCTCGCCTCAGGCGGCCGGCACCGTGTTCCGGTCACCATGCTCATGGGCGGCTTCGACCAGGAGACCCTCGAGTCCGAGCTCGCCGAGTGGGGGCCCTACGCCGACGAGTTCCGTGCGATCGACGACGTCGAGGTCGTGCGGATCGGGTCCGGCCATTGGCCGCAGTTCTCGGTTCCGAGTCGTCTGGCGACCCTCATCGATGCGGCGGTCGTCCGGCGCTGAGGTCAGTGCCCCATCCCGAGACCGCCGTCGACCGGGATGACCGCCCCCGAGATGTAGCCGGCGTCGTCGCCCGCCAGCCAGGTCACGACGCCGGCCACCTCGTCGGCCGTCGCGAAACGGCCGGCGGGGATGTTCGCCTTGTACTGCTTCTGCGTCTCCTCCGGCAGTTCCGCCGTCATGTCCGTCTCGATGAACCCCGGCGCGACGACGTTCGCCGTGATGCCACGTCCGCCGAGCTCACGCGTGAGCGAACGCGCGAATCCGACGAGCGCGCTCTTGGACGCCGAGTAGTTCACCTGTCCCGCGGACCCGTACAGTCCCACGACGCTGGAGATCAGGATGACGCGTCCGAACCGAGCGCGCAGCATGCCCTTGGACGCGCGCTTGACCACCCGGAACGTGCCGCCGAGATTGGTGGCCACGACGCTGTCGAAGTCGTCTTCGCTCATGCGCAGCAGCAGAGTGTCCTTGGTGATTCCGGCGTTGGCGACGACGATCTCGATCGGTCCGAGCTGCTGCTCGACCTCGCTGAACGCCGCGTCGATCGCGGCGGCGTCGGTGACGTCGGCGCGCACGGTCAGCGTGCCTTCCGGACCCTCGCCGCTGCGAGCCGTGACCGCGACACGGAAACCTTCGCTGACGAATCGTTCGGCGATCGCACGGCCGATGCCGCGGTTGCCGCCTGTGACGAGGACGACGCGAGAACTCATTTCCACTCCTGATCTGGCCACTGCGGGTCGGGCCTGGTCGAGGACGATTCTATCGAGGATGCTCCCCCGCGACCGCGGCACGTTTGACAGGGGACCTCGGTGCTGGAACGCTGAGCCTGACGAAAGGCACCACGTGAGCGACAACAGCATCCCCACTTCCTCGGGAGACCCGCAGCAGACCCCGCCTCCCGCGCAGCCGTTCGCCCCGGCACCGCCCGCTCCCCCGTATCCGGCGGACACGACGGGCCAGCCGACTCAGGCCTACCCCGGTGCTGCGCCGTCGATCCCCGGTCCGCCGCAGCCGTACGGAGCGCCTTCCTCGCAGCCCTACGCCGTCGCCCCGACCTACCCCGCACCCCCGCAGCAGCCGTACGGCTCGGCCGCTCCCGGGTATCAGACCTACGCCCCCGCGTACCCGGCGGCTCGTCCCGCCAGCGGACTCGCGATCACGTCGCTGATCTGCGGAATCGCGGGCGTCGTCCTCTTCTGGGCGGTCGTGCCGCTGCTCGCGTCGATCATCGCCGTGATCACGGGCCACATGGCGCTGAAGCAGACCAAGCAGAACCCTGCGATCGGCGGACGCGGCATGGCTTTCGCCGGCCTCATCATGGGCTACATCATGGTCGCCTTCCTCGTCATCGGCATCGTGATGACGATCATCAGCATCGTCTTCTTCGGCGCCTTCACACTGCCCTTCATCTTCTCGTCCTGAGCCGCATGAAGGGGCGCCAGAGCGTCCGCACCGGCGTAGGCTTGACTCATCGTGAAGAGCAAGTCGCAGGTCCCGGCTGTCACCTCACTGCCGCAGTCGCCGCAGGCCGAGGCGGACCACCGCGTGCGCCGCTACGCGCTCACGATGACGATCCGCATCATCTGCTTCGCGCTGATGATGTTCGTGCAGCCGTACGGCTGGTACACGTGGGTCTTCGCCGCAGGCGCAGCGGTTCTCCCCTACATCGCCGTCGTGTTCGCCAATGCGGGAAGCGACAGCACCGAGACCGCCGCGGAGTCCCCGGTGCAGCAGATCGAGGCGGCACCGCCCGCCAGTCCTGCTCCCGTGGTCGAGGCATCGGATCCCGGCGTCTTCCTGATCCGCGAGACGCGTCGGGACGACGAGTGAGCGAACTGCAGTGCTCGCGCGCCGGCTGCCGGAGCGCGGCCTCGAAGCAGGTGGTGTGGCGCAACCCTCGCATCCACTCCGCCGATCGGGAGAAGATCTGGCTCGCGTGCGGTGAGCACGTCGAGTTCCTCCACGACTACCTGTCAGCTCGGGACTTCCCCGTGACCGTGAGAGATGGTGTCCCCTCATGAGCACCCGGCTCGGCCGATGGACCGTCTACGTGCTGATCGCGATCGGATTCGCGATCGCCTGCGCGTTCCTGTCGAACTGGCAGTTCGAACGCAACGTGACCCGTGCGGAGCAGATCGCTCTCGTCGAGAAGAACTACGATGCGGACCCCGTGCCCCTCGTCGACCTCATCGGCGCCGACGGATCGCTCGACCCCGGAGACGTCTGGCACCCGGTGGTGCTGAACGGCGAGTACCTCCCCGACGAGCAGCTGCTGGTGCGCAACCGACCGCACGGCGGTACGAGCGCCTTCGAGGTGCTGGTGCCTTTCCGTGATGCAGACGGGCGGGTGTTCATCGTCGACAGGGGGTGGGTGCCGCCGGGCGAGGGCGATGCTCCCGATGCCGTGCCTCTCCCGCCGTCCGGTGAGGTCGAGGTCATCGTCCGCCTGCGCCCTGGCGAGCAGCTCCCGGCATCCGGTCGCGGTGCTCCCGAGGGCCAGGTCCCCACGATCAACCTCCCTGCGATCGCCGGGATGGTGGGGGGAGATGTGGTCACCAGCGCCTACGGTCAGATCGTCAGCGAGGACCCGAGCGGAGAGGGAACCCTCGGCGGGTTCGACTCCCCCACCGACGATCCGGGCCCGCATCTCTCGTACGCGATCCAGTGGATCCTGTTCGCCTTGATGGGCTTCGTGTTCATCGGATACATCATCCGCACCGAGATCGTGAAGCATCGCGAGGAGGTCGAGGGCGCACCTGCCCCCGTCAAGACGCCGCGTCGACGCGACAAGGACGCCGACGTCGAGGACGAGCTGCTCGACGCGAACGTCTGACCCGTCCGTACGTCTGAGCCGTGCGTGTGAGCGGCCGAGTCGATCGTGCCGCTCCGTCGACGCTGACGCTCAGTCGACCGTGACGCTCCGGGACCAGCCGGCACCGTCGGGGACGTACACCACCCGCGTGTGTCGGCGATCGCGGGAGCCCTGCCAGAATTCGATGCGCTCGGGGACGATGCGCCAGAGAACCCAGTCGCCGTCGGCCACGCCCGCGCGCGCGGCCGGAGATCGGGCGGCGAGGTCGGCGGCGCTCTCCTCCGCGCTCGCCTCCTCGACCCGACCACGCACCCGTACGGCACGGACCTGAGGCTGCCACCAGAAGTTCAGCGCCGCTGCGGGAGCAGCGCTCAGCTGCGCGCCCTTGCGCGACGACCGGGTGCTCGCGATCGCCCACCCGCGCTCGTCCACGCGTTTGAGGATGAGCGTGCGCGCATCGGGGACGCCCGCCGCGTCGACCGTCGCGAGCGTGGCGGTGTGCGGCTCCGGCACGCCCGCCGCATCCGCCGCGTGCAGCCACTCGCCGAAGAGAACCGTCGGATCGTCCGGCAGCGCCTCCGGATCCCACTGCGGAGCAGTCCCGGTGAGCGCGTGCCGCCCTCGCAGCCAGTCGTTCAACGGGAGGGCGTCGGAGTCAGAGCCGTCATGCGTCACGGTTCGACCCTACGACACTCGGCGCCGGATCAGGCGAGCTCGATGAGGTCCTGGTAGTCCTGGCTCCAGATGTCCTCGACACCGTCGGGCAGGATGAGCACGCGCTCGGGGTTGAGCGACTGCACCGCGCCCGGGTCGTGCGAGACGAGAACCACGGCGCCCTCGTAGTGCGCGAGCGCTCCGAGGATCTCCTCGCGCGATGCGGGGTCGAGGTTGTTCGTCGGCTCGTCGAGCAGGAGCAGATTCGCCGACGACACGACGAGAGTCGCGAGCGAGAGTCGGGTCTTCTCCCCACCCGAGAGGACACCCGCCGGCTTCAGCACGTCGTCGCCCGTGAAGAGGAAGGACCCGAGCACCTTGCGGGCTTCCATCTCGGTGATGTGCGGCGCCGCCGAGACCATGTTCTCGAGCACAGAGCGGTTGACGTCGAGGTTCTCGTGCTCCTGTGCGTAGTAGCCGACCTTGAGGCCGTGTCCGGGCTCGAGCTGCCCGGTGTCCGGCTCGTCGACGCCCGCGAGCATGCGCAGCAGCGTGGTCTTGCCCGCACCGTTGAGTCCGAGCACCACCACCTTGGATCCCCGGTCGATCGCGAGATCGACGTCGGTGAAGATCTCCAGCGAGCCGTAGGACTTCGACAGCCCGGTCGCCATCATCGGGGTCTTGCCGCAGGGGGCCGGCTTCGGGAAGCGCAGCTTCGCCACGCGGTCTTCCTGGCGCACGTCGTCGAGTCCGGCGAGCAGCTTCTCCGCGCGGGCGATCATCTGATGCGCCGCGGCGGCCTTGGACGCCTTCGCCCCGAAACGCGCCGCCTGCAGCTGCAGTGTCGTCGCCTTCTTCTCGGCGTTGGCGCGCTCCTTCTTGCGGCGCTCCTCGTCGGCCACCCGCTGGCGCAGGTAGTTCTTCCAGTTCATGTTGTACGTGTCGATGATCTGACGGTTCGCATCGAGGTAGAACACGCGGTTGACCGTCTCGCCGACGAGCTCGACGTCGTGGCTGATCACGATCAGCCCGCCCTTGTAGTTCTTCAGGAACTCCCGCAGCCACACGACGCTGTCGGCGTCGAGGTGGTTGGTGGGCTCGTCGAGGATCATCGTCTCGGCGTCGGAGAACAGGATCCGCGCGAGCTCGATGCGGCGACGCTGTCCACCCGACAGGGTCGACAGCGGCTGGTCCAGGATGCGGTCGGGCAGAGACAGGTTGTTGGCGATCGACGCGGCTTCGGCTTCGGCCGCGTAGCCGCCCTGCCCCTCGAACTCCTCCGTGAGGCGCGCGTAGCGCTTCATCGCCTTGTCGGCCACGACGGGATCGTCCGATCCCATGGCGAGAGCCGCTTCCGTCATGCCGAGGTTGAGCTGCCCGAGACCGCGCGCATCGAGGATGCGGGTGCGGGCGAGGTCCTCGGGATTGCCCGAGCGGGGGTCCTGCGGAAGATAACCCAGCTCCCCGGATCGGGTGACACTGCCCCCGGCCGGAAGCACGTCGCCGGCGAGCACCTTCGTGAGGGTGGTCTTGCCCGCGCCGTTGCGGCCGACGAGACCGATCTTGTCTCCGTCGCTCACACGGAACGACACGTTCTCCATCAGGAGGCGTGCGCCCACGCGGATCTCGAGTTCGTGCACGGCAAGCACAGCGGGATGTCCGTTCATTCAGGGGGAATCGGCCGAGCGGCCAAACTCCCAGTATAGATCGCTCCGCTGAGTGTTCCGTCGATGCGTCGCCGCACATCTACCTCCGTGGGGGGATGCGGTCGATACCCCAGGGTGATGACCCGCCGCCCCTCTGATTCCTAACCTTCTGAGGTGGACGTCATCAACGAGCTCATCCTGCAGACCGTCGCCTCCCCCTGGCTCTACGCCGTGCTGTTCGCGGTGACCGTCATCGACGGGTTCTTCCCCCCTGTGCCGAGCGAGACCGTCCTCGTGGCGGCGGCCGCGGTGCTCGCCTCCGCGGGCGACGTGTGGGCTCTGCTGCCGCTCGGTCTGGTCGCCGCCCTCGGCGCCGCCGTGGGCGACAACATCGCATTCGGGCTCGGTCGCAGGCTCGGCACGACGAGATGGTCGTGGATGCGGCGTCCCCGCGTCGTCGCGACCTTCGCCCATGCCGAGCAGGCGCTGTCGCAGCGGTCCGCAGCGCTGATCCTCGGCGCCCGCTACATCCCGGTCGGGCGCGTCGCCGTCAACATGTCGGCAGGGGCTCTGCGCTTCCCCTGGCGACGGTTCGTGCCACTGAGTCTCGTGGCCGGTGCGAGCTGGAGTGCGCTCAGCCTGACGATCGGGCTCCTCGCGGGCTCGTGGGTGCAGGAGCAGCCCCTGGTCAGCGCCGGGGTGGGTGTCGTCGTCGCGCTCGCCCTCGGTGTCGTCATCGATCGAGTCGCGGCCGCCCGACGCCGGCGCGCCCCGGTCGCGCAGCTGGCAGGATGACAGTCATGGCACGTCGACGGCCGCGCATCGCGCGCGCTCCCCGCATCGCACGTCGCACCGTCGTCCTGGCCGTCATCGGAGCAGCCGGCATCGTTCTCTTCTCGGTGCTCGTGCCGATCCAGACGGCGTTGTACGGCACGCCTCTCCCCCTCTCGTTCATCCTCGCCGCCGCTGTGTGCACGGCGCCGCTGCTGTCCGTCATGCACCCCCGCTGGGCCATCGGGATGTTCTGCGCGGCCTCGTTCACCCTCCCGCTCCTGGTGGTCCCGACGCGCGCGACCGAGTCCCCCTGGCCGTGGTCGGTCCCCGCTCTCCTCGCTTTCGTGCTCCTCGTCGGGGTCACCACCTACGTCCACGGCGCGCGGGTCGGAGCGTTCCCTCTGGCGATCGGAGCGGTCCTGTCGCTCACCGCTCCACTGCTGCGTCCGGAGATCGTCGCGACGCCCGAGACGGCGGGCACCGCGACCGCGGACCTCATCGTCACGGTGTCCGTCGCCGCGGCGGTGTTCCTGGTGGCGATCCTCGTCGCGGGACGGATGCGGGTGTCGGCCGAGCTCGTCCGGGAGCGCGAGCATTCCGCACTCGAGGAGTCCCGGCGCTCCCTCGTCGAGGAGCGCACCCGCATCGCCCGCGAGCTGCACGACGTCATCGCGCACAGCATGTCGGTGATCCAGGTACAGGCCTCGACGGCACGGTACCGGCTGCCGGAGATCGGCGATACCGCATCAGCGGAGTTCGACAGCATCGCGGCCACAGCGCGCGCCTCACTGACCGAGATGAGACGCATGCTCGGCGTGCTGCGCACCGAGGATCAGACCGCCGAGCTCGCACCGCAGCAGGGCATCGACGACATACCGGCTCTGGTGGACACCCTGCGCCGCGCGGGCGTGACGATCGGTCTGGAGATCACCGGGGCGGTGACCGAGGCACCGCCGTCCGTCCAGATCGCCGTCTTCCGCATCGCGCAGGAAGCGCTGAGCAACGCGGTGCGGCATGCCGCGGGCGCACCGGCGACCGTGCGGGTGCAGTCCGACGCCGACACCGTCCGCATCCGCGTCCGCAACGGGGCTGCGGCAGTCCCGGTGAACCCGACAGGCGGCGGGTACGGGCTGCGCGGCATGCGCGAGCGCGTCGAGCTGCTCGGCGGCGACTTCGCGGCGGGGCCGCAGTCCGACGGGGGCTGGGAGGTCGCGGCCACGCTTCCGGTCCTGCTCCCGCCCTCGAATCCCCCCGCGCCTCTCGAACGAACTCAGGAGATCCCGTGACCATCAGCGTCCTCATCGCCGACGACCAGGCCATGGTCCGTGCGGGCTTCGCCGCCCTTCTCGATGCCCACGACGGCATCCGGGTCACCGGACAGGCCGCCGACGGCGCCGAGGCCGTCACCCTCGCCGCGAGGCTCGACCCCGATGTGATCCTCATGGACGTCCGGATGCCGCAGGTGGACGGCATCGAGGCCACGCGCCGCATCCTGGCCCCGGGCTATCCTGCGGCGCATGTGCCCCGGATCCTGATGCTGACGACCTTCGACATCGACGACTACGTCTACGACGCGCTCGAGGCGGGGGCCAGCGGCTTCCTGCTGAAAGACGCGCTGCCCGAGGAGCTCGTGCACGCGGTGCGAGTGGTCGCCGGCGGTGACGCGCTCCTCGCACCGAGCGTCACTCGACGGATGATCGAGCAGTTCGCGGGACGACGTCCGCGCACGCCCCGGGCGGCGACCGCGCTCGCGGAGTTGACCGACCGCGAGCGCGAGGTGCTCGTGCTCATCGGCCGCGGACGCTCGAACGGAGAGATCGCCACCGACCTCTTCATCGCCGAGCAGACGGTCAAGACGCACGTCGGCAAGGTGCTCGCGAAACTGGGCCTGCGCGACCGCGTGCACGCCGTGATCCTCGCGTACGACGCCGGGCTGGTCGAACCCGCGGCCTGAGCACCGGTGCCGACATCACACCACGGTAGGGGTGCGAACAGCCCCGCAGGGTGATCCGCTGCGGGCCACCGGGTTCATACGCTCCTCGGACACCCATCCGAGGAGGACACCATGGCCATCGTCGACACACCGCGGGTCACCGCCGCGCCGTCTCGGCTCCCTGCGGGCCGGGACACCGGGATCGACCTGCTTCGGGCGGTCTGCGTGGTCGGGGTCGTGCTCCTGCACGCGATCATGATCGGCGTCACCGTCGTCGACGGTGCCCCGGTCTTCGCCAACGCGAGCGAGGGCACCCGATGGATCGTCCCGGTGAGCTGGCTTCTGCAGGTCATGCCGCTGTTCTTCATCATCGGCGGATTCGCCGGTGTGCTCGCGTACCGCCGTCAGCGCGACCGCGGCGCGTCTGCATCCGCCTTCATCGCAGGCCGGGTGCACCGGCTGCTGCGTCCGGCCGTGGTGACGATCGGCGTCGTGGGGATCGCACTCGGCGTGCTGAGCGCGATCGGCGTGCCGGCGGAGGTGATCATGATCGCGGGGTTCCGCTACAGCCAGCCGCTGTGGTTCCTCGCGGTCTTCCTGCTCTGCCAGGCCCTGCTCCCGACTCTCGCGCGTGCCCACGAGTCGATGCCGAAGACGACGCTGGGCGCGCTCGCTCTGGCGGCGCTGGTCGTCGACGCCGTGCGCGCGCAGACGGGACTCGAGGGCGTGGGCTTCTTCAACCTCGCCTTCGTCTGGCTCGCCCTGCAGCAGATCGGCTTCTTCCTCGCAGACGGGACTCTCGACCGCCTGCGCGGACGCACGAGGGCCCTGGGCGGTGCGGCCGCTCTGATCGCGCTGGTCTGCTCGTTCGTCGGCGGCGTCCACTCCCCCGATCTGATCGCCAACATCAACCCGCCCACCACCGCCCTGCTGCTCGTCGGGGTCGTGCATCTGAGCGCCGTCTCCCTCCTCGGCGACCGGATCAGAACCCTCAGCCGGCGTCCGGCTGTTGCGGCCTTCTCCTCGTTCGTCAACCGCCGCACCATGACGATCTACCTGTGGCACATGCCCGTGCTGCTCGCCATGGCGGGCATGTCTGCCGTATGGGCAGCGACCTCGGGCATCGCACTCCCCGCGCCGAGCAGCACGCTGTGGTGGGCGAGCAGACCGCTGTGGCTCGCATCGGCGCTGGTCCTCACCGCTCTGATCGCCGTCGTCTTCACCCGCGTGGAGACGCGCCCCTCGCCGTCGCCCACGGAATCGCGCACGCGCGTCTGGGCGGCGACCGCTCTCGGACTCGGCGGCGTCCTGCTGCTGCTGGTCGCCGGCACCTCCGTGCTCACCGCGACGATCACGGTGGGAGCACTGTTGTTCGCCGGGCGCCTCGCCGGCAGCTCAGGTCAGTCCGCGCGCCGCGAGCGCGTCACCCACATCGTCGGCATGGCGTAGCGTGCGCACCAGCAGCGGCACCACCCCTCGTGCATCGATCCGGATCCCCCTGGCCCGGTGTGCGTCCCTGACGTCGGACGCGAACGAGGCGACCACGGGGATCATGGTGAGCGCGAGCGACATGGTCATCGCCACGGCATCGGGGTTCACGCCGTACCGCCGCAGGGGCACGAGGAGGCGGTGCAGAACAGCCACCAGCTGCTCCATGGGCGTCGTGATCGTCAGCAGCGACGCCGCCAGCAGGAGGGCGACGACTCTCCCCGTGTTGATCCACGCCGTCAGCGGGGACACGAAGATCCACAGCGCCGTGCCGAGCACCAGCACGAGCCACCGCAGACGCCAGATCTCCGTGCCGAGGATCCGTACCGGCAGTCGCGCCAGCAGATACAGAACACCGACCGCGAGCAGCGCGAGGATGATGCTCATCACACCGCGCGGAACCGCCGACAGCGTCAGCGCGAGCACGGCGAGCACAGTGAGCTTCGCGCCGGCCGGCATCCGGTGCACGACGCTCGTGCCATGGCGATACGTCTGGATCATGCGCACAGATCTCGGTACGCGGCGATCACCTCGGCCGGTGCACCGGAGGCGTGGATCGCGCCATGCTCGAAGAGCACGGCGTGGTCGCAGCGCGACGCCAGTTCCAGGTCGTGGGTCACGATGACCAGCTGCGCCGCGCACGCGAGCAGCAGGTCGCCCACTCTGCGGGCATTGCGCAGATCGAGGAGCGTCGTCGGCTCGTCGGCGATCACCAGTCTCGGCTGCGTGATGAGCACCGAGGCGAGTGCGAGCATCTGCTTCTGACCGCCGGAGAGGTCGGATGCCGCGACCTGCGCGTGGTCGGACAGACCGTGCTCGGCCAGGGCCGCCGACACCCGCGACGCCACCTCCGCGCGCGGCAGACCGCGCAGCGAGAGCGCGAGGTCCTCGGCCGGAGTCGGCATGAGGATCTGCGCCTGCGGATCCGTGAACACGAAGCCCACCCGGCGCCGCAGTGCGACGGTGTCGCGCCTGCTGTCCAGACCGTGCACCCGCACCGTTCCCGTCGAGGGGAGCACGAGTCCGTTGAGCAGGCGAGCGAACGTCGATTTGCCCGAACCGTTGGCGCCGATGATCGCCGTCGTCGCCGCGGTGAGCTCGACGCTGATGTCGCGGAGGATGGCCCGCCCCTCGCGCTCGACGCTCACGTCGTCGAGCGCGATGGGGGCAACAGCCGTCTCAGGCCGCACGGACCGAGGCCGACGCGCGCGGAACCCGCGCTCCGAAAGCGCGCGGATAGGCGCGGCGCAGGGCGACCGTGAGCACCGTCGCACAGGCCGCCTTGATCAGGTCGCCGGGAAGGAACACCAGGCTCGACAGTGCGGTCGGAACGAGATCGGTGCCGAGCACGAGTGCCTGCACGGGGATCCCGAATGCGTAGACCGCCAGTATTCCCCCCAGCACCGCGCCCGACGCGACCCGCCACCAGGTGATGCGTCCGCCATGCACGAGCAGGCCGACGACGACCACCCCGACCACCCAGCCGAGGAGGTATCCCGCGGTGGGCCCGACGAAGACGCCGAGCCCCCCGCGTCCTCCGGCGAGGACCGGGAGTCCGACCGCTGCGAGGACGAGGACGAGCAGCACCGACAGCGGCGCGAGACGAGGACCCAGTACCGCCCCGGCGAGCATCACTCCCAGAGTCTGCGCGGTGATCGGCACGCCTCCGGGGACAGGCACCGTCACCGTGCCGAGCACGACGATCAGAGCCGCGAAGACGGCGATGCGAGCGAGATCCCGTCCGGCCTCACCATGGTGTCGAGTCATGCGCATGATCCTTCCTGAACACTGTTCACCTGAACGGTGTTCACTATAGTGAGGTCATGAGCCCCGAGCACAACTCGACGCGTCACGATCGCGCCGGCGTCGCACGCACCGCCCTCGCCCTCCTCGACGAGGTGGGGCTGGCCGATCTGTCGATGCGGCGCATCGCCGCGAAGCTCGAGGTGCAGCCGAGCGCTCTCTACTGGCATTTCTCCAGCAAACAGGAGCTCCTCGCCGAGCTCGCCGATCGGATCACCGCGACCATTCCCCGCGACGACGCCGATGTGCTGACGACGGCGCGCAGCATTCGGGACGCACTGTTCCGTCACCGCGACGGTGCAGAGCTGGTGCTCAGCACCTATGCACTGCAACTCGGATCGTCATCCGCCCAGTCCGCGCTCGAGGCGTCATTGCAGCGCCGAGGCGCGACGCACGCCGAGGAGCGATCGGTCGCCCTGCTGCATTTCATCCTCGGTCACGCGACGCTCGTACAGCAGCGCATGCACGCGGACAGCCACGGTGCACTCCCCTCGGCAGACACCGTCGACGTGACCGCCGGTCTCGACCGTGTCTTCGATCTCGGAGTGGCCGCGCTGAGCGGCGAGACGGCACCCGCCGGACTCAGCGCGTCGCGTCCTCCGCGGCGTGACCGAGCCTGAGCCCGGGAAGCGACGCCACGAGCACGAGCGCAAGACAGAACGCGAATACCACGGCGAATGCTGCGACCTGGCCGCCGAGACTCGCGACGGCCAGACCGGCCAGAGCGATCACCACCGCAGCCCCCGTGGAGTCGGAGATCGACAGCGCCGACGAATTGAAGCCCTGATCCCCCTCGACGGAATAGGCGATCATGAGCACCGTCAGCCGCGGGTACAGAAGTCCCATTCCGCCGCCCGCGAAGCCCCAACCCACCACGACCAGCAGCGCCGGCGCGGCTCCGAGTGCGGCGAGGAGCACGAACACCAGCGCCGTGAGCAGCAGCGAGAGGCTGATGAGCGTGATGCGGGTGTTGCCGAGACGCTCTCCGAAGCGGCCCTGCAGCTGCGACGCACCGGCCCAGGCGAGGGCCGCCAGCATCAGTGCGACGCCGGCCCACGTCGCGGTGAAGCCGAAGCGCTCCATCAGCAGGTAGGGGATGTACGCCTCCGCGGCGAAGAACGCCCCCGCCACGACACCGCGCATGAGCACGACGCTGGGCAGTCCTCGCCCGGCGCGCAGCGTTCCTCGTGGCAGCAGCGGGAGAAGCGCGACGGAGATGACCACGAGCGCGCCGATGGCCACCGGCCAGCCGACCCGCACGGCCATCTCTGCGCTGATGCCGATCAGGACCGCGCACACCGCCACGACGAACGCCAGTCCGAGGCGGATGACGAGGGAACGGGCATCCTGAGGCTCCCCGCGTCCGAGGTCGACGCCTCGCAACCGCGCCGCGATCGTCAGGAAGGCGACGGCCGTGAGCACGGCGACCCCGAGGAAGGCCCAGCGCCAGTCGAGGTACTCCGCGACGGCGCCCGCGAGGAACGGACCGATCATCGAGGGAACCACCCAGGCCGCGGCGAACGCCGCGAACACTCTGCCGTGCAGCTGCGGCGGGTAGAGCCGGGCCACGACGACGTAGAGCGCCACCGTCTGGCCGCCCGTCCCGAGCCCCTGCACGAGACGACCGATCAGGAACTGCTCCATCGTGCTCGCGAGACCCGACAGGATCAGCCCGGCGATGAACAGCGTCACCGCGACGTACAGCGCGCCTCGCGGCCCGCGGGCATCCGACCACGCTCCGGCGGCGACCATGCCGATGACGCTGGTCGCCAGCGTCCCCGCGAAGGCGACCGCATACAGTGCACGACCGTCGAGGGCGTCGCTGACGATCGGCATGACCGTGGTCACCGCCAGCGCCTCGATCGCCGCGAAGAAGATCAGGGCGACCGCGCCGGCCGTGACCCAGCGGCGCTGACGATCCCAGATCGAGACGGTCGAGGTGACCGCGGTCATCGATCCACGAGCGTCGCGATGCGCTCGACGGCCTCGGTGAGGATCTCCGGGCTCGTGCCGAAGTTCAGCCGGACGTGACCACGACCCTCCTCGCCGAAGGCGGGACCGAAGTGCAGGGCGACCCTGGCCTCCTTGAGGATGCGCCGCGCGGGGTTGTCCCCCCATCCGAGAGCGGTGAGATCGATCCAGGCCAGGTACCCGGCATCCGGGATCCGATAGCGCGCGGCGGGCAGACGCGCGGCGAGCAGGTCATGGAGAAGCACCCGATTCGCGTCGAGCGTGCGCAGCAGCCCGTCGAGCCAGGGGTCGCTCTCCTCCGTGAAAGCCGCGACGGCGGCGAGCAGGCCGAACTGGCCCGTGCGCCACTCGACCTCGACGGGCAGACCCCGCACGACCGCAGTCGTGGCGTCCGATGCGGTCACCATGAGAGCGCACTTGAGCCCCGCCAGGTTGAACGCCTTGCTCGCACTCACCACCGCATAGCCGACGGCGGCGGCCGCGGCTCCGGTGTGCAGGAACGGCGTGAAGCCCGCACCGGGCTGGGCGAGCGGCGCGTGGATCTCATCCGAGATCACCGAGACGCCGAACTCCTCGGCCAGCTCCGCCAGCGCCGTGAGCGCGTCGCGGTCGTGGACGGTGCCGGTGGGGTTGTGCGGGTTGCAGAGGAGTATGGCGGTGGCACCGCTCTCGAAGGCCGCGCGGATGCCGTCGAGATCGAGCTCCCAGGACGAGCCGGTGTCGCGCAGCGGGACCCGCTCCACCTCGGCGCTGGCCTCGGACACGAGGTCGTAGAACGGCGGATAGACAGGGGGCGTGACGACGACGCGCTCGCCCGGTCGCGTCACGCGCCGCAGGATCTCGACGATCCCCATGCTCACGTCAGCGGTGCTGCGCATTCGCGCGGGATCGGGCTGCCAGCCGAATCGCCGCAGCGCGAAGTCGCTGTACGTCGACGCGAGCGGGGTGCGGGAGGCGACGTAGCCGGTGTCCCCTCTGTCGACCGCCCGGCGCAGAGCCGAGGAGATCGTCGGAGCGAGCGGGAAGTCCGTCTCCGCGACGAACAGCGGCAGCACGTCGGCGGGATACTCCCGCCACTTCTCGCTGGTGCGCGCGCGGAGCTCCGCCAAGGGCAGAGCCCTGACCTCGAGCATCCTCAGATCGCGAAGCCGAGTGCGCGCATCATGTCGCGGCCGTCGTCACTGATCCGCTCGGGACCCCACGGCGGCATCCACACCCAGTTGATGCGGAAGCGATCCACCACGCTCTCCAGAGCCTGAGCAGTCTGATCCTCGAGCACGTCGGTGAGGGGGCAGCCAGCGCTGGTCAGCGTCATGTGGATGACGAGGGCGTCGTTCTCGTCGTCCCACGCGAGATCGTAGATGAGTCCGAGGTCGACGACGTTGATCCCGAGTTCGGGATCCATGACGTCCTTGAGAGCCTCGGTGACCTCGTCGTACTTCGCGTCGGTGAGCGTCGCTGTCATGCCGATCAGCCTACGCCTCGATGGGGGCGGCGGGGTCGAGGAAGCGGTCGTATCCCTCGTCCTCGAGCCGGTCGGCGAGCTCGGGGCCACCCTCTTCGACGATCTTGCCGGCGACGACCACGTGCACGAAGTCGGGGCGGATGTAGCGGAGGATGCGCGTGTAGTGCGTGATCAGGAGCACGCCGAGACCGGTGGACTCCTTAGCACGGTTGACGCCCTCGGAGACGATCTTCAGCGCGTCGACGTCGAGGCCGGAGTCGGTCTCGTCGAGGATCGCGAACTGCGGCTTGAGGACCTCGAGCTGCAGGATCTCGTGGCGCTTCTTCTCGCCGCCCGAGAAGCCCTCGTTGACGTTGCGCTGAGCGAACTTCGGGTCCATGCGCAGGTTGGCCATGGCCGCCTTGACGTCCTTGGTCCAGCCGCGGATCGCGGGAGCCTCACCGTCGAGAGCCGTCTTGGCCGTGCGGAGGAAGTTCGTCACCGTCACGCCGGGGATCTCGACCGGGTACTGCATGGCGAGGAACAGTCCGGCACGGGCGCGCTCGTCGACGGACATCGCGAGGACGTCGTTGCCGTCGAACGTGATGGACCCCGACGTCACGGTGTACTTGGGGTGACCGGCGATCGTGTACGCGAGCGTCGACTTGCCGGAGCCGTTGGGCCCCATGATCGCGTGCGTCTCGCCGGTGTTCATGGTCAGCGTGATTCCGTTGAGGATCGGGGTGGTCCCCGCATCGGTCTCGACCGTCACATGGAGGTCGCGGATTTCGAGAACAGACATCAGATTTCCTTCGTCACAGTCGGGTCGATGAGCACGTCGTCACCGTCGATCTTGACGATGTAGACGGGAACCGGCTCATAAGCGGGGAGGTTGCCGGGCTTGCCGGTGAGGAGCGAGAACGCCGAGCCGTGGGCCCAGCATTCCACCGTGTCGCCCTCGACGAAGCCCTCGGACAGCGAGATCTCGCCGTGGGTGCAGGTGTCGCCGATGGCGTGGATCACGCCCTCCGCGTCCTTGATCACGGTGATCGGGACACCGCTCGGCTCGACGCGGATCGGCATGTCCTGCTCGAGTTCCGAGACGCCGCACACGCGCTCCGCGCTCACGCGCTCACCTCGGAGAGTTCGGTCTCGATGGCGGCGAGCAGCTCGGATTCCAGCTCGGGAATTCCGAGGCGCTGCACGATGTCGGTGAGGAAGCCGAGCACCACGAGGCGGCGCGCTTCCTCCTCACTGATCCCCCGAGCCTGCAGGTAGAACAGCTGCTCGTCGTCGAAACGACCCGTCGCGCTGGCGTGACCTGCACCGAGGATGTCCCCGGTCTCGATCTCGAGGTTCGGGATCGAGTCGGCGCGAGCGCCTTCGGTGAGCACCAGGTTGCGGTTGGCCTCGTACGAGTCGGTGCCCGTCGCATCGGCGCCGATCAGCACGTCGCCGATCCAGACGCTGTGCGCGCTCTCGCCCTGCAGAGCACCCTTGTAGAGGACGTCGCCCTTCGTGTGCGGTCCCTTGTGGTGCAGGTAGACCTGGCTCTCGAGGTGCTGGCCGGCGTCGGCATAGGACAGACCGTAGAGGTACCCCTCGGAACCGGCTCCGGCGAGCTCCACGCTCGGGTTGACGCGCACGACGCCTCCGCCGAAGCTGATCACGAAGTGCTTGAGCGTGGCATCCGCGTCGACCCGTGCCTGATGCGCGGACGCATGCACGGCCTCGTCCTGCCACTGCTGCAGGCTGATGACGGTGAGCGTGGCGCCGTCGCGCACGATGATCTCGACGTTCTGCGAGTACTGGGCGGCACCCGTGTGCTGCAGCACTACCGTGGCGGAGCTGTGCTCGAGCGCCTCGATCACGATGTGGGCGTCGGCGCGCAGTTCGGCCCCGAGTCCCTCGACGGAGACGAGGATCGGCTCAGCGACCTCCTCCTCGCGAGGGATACGGATGTGCAACGCGTCGGTCGCCCCCTGCCACGCGACGGCGGCTGTGACGTCCTCAGCGAGGAAGACCTCACCACGAGGCGCGGTGCCCGCGGTCAGGGGTGCCGAGACGTACTGCTCGCCGGAGCGGAACGAGTAGCCCACGCCCTCGGCCGTCGCCGCGACCGCGAACAGCGCGGAGAGCTTGGACACCGGAGTGTGCTTCCAGTTCACCTCACGGCCCGTGGGCGAACCGAAGTCCGCCGGGTCGAACGAGTGGGGGCGCTCCGAGCGGGTCTGCACGGGAACGAACCCGGCATCCGAGACCTGTGCTGCGGGGTCGATGTGCGCGTTCGTATGCTGCGCCTCGCTGGGCGCCGTCGTCGAGGCCGCCATTTAGCCGACCGATCCTTCCATGCCCATTTCGATGAGCTTGTTGAGTTCCATCGCGTACTCCATCGGCAGCTCACGCGCGATCGGCTCGATGAAACCGCGCACGATCATGGCCATGGCCTCGTCCTCGGGCATGCCGCGGGACTGCAGGTAGAAGAGCTGCTCCTCGCTGACCTTCGACACCGTGGCCTCGTGACCGAGCTGCACGTCGTCGACGCGGATGTCGATCGCCGGGTAGGTGTCGGAGCGCGACTTGGTGTCGACCAGCAGAGCGTCGCATCGCACGGTGTTGGCGGAGTGGTGCGCGTTCGCGTCCACCCGCACCTCACCGCGGTAACCGGCACGTCCACCGCCACGGGCGATCGACTTCGACACGATCGACGACTGCGTGTACGGCGCCATGTGGATCATCTTGGCGCCCGCATCCTGGTGCTGGCCGGGTCCGGCGAAGGCGACCGAGAGCGTCTCGCCCTTGGCGTGCTCGCCCATCAGATAGATCGACGGGTACTTCATCGTCACCTTGGAGCCGATGTTGCCGTCGACCCACTCCATCGTCGCGCCCTCGTGCGCGACCGCACGCTTGGTGACGAGGTTGTAGACGTTGTTCGACCAGTTCTGGATCGTCGTGTACCGAACGCGGGCGTTCTTCTTCACGATGATCTCGACGACCGCCGAGTGCAGCGAGTCCGACTTGTAGATCGGCGCCGTGCAGCCCTCGATGTAGTGCACGTAGCTGTCTTCGTCGGCGATGATCAGGGTCCGCTCGAACTGGCCCATGTTCTCGGTGTTGATGCGGAAGTAGGCCTGCAGCGGGATCTCGACGTGGACGCCCTTGGGGACGTAGACGAACGATCCGCCCGACCAGACGGCCGTGTTCAGCGCGGCGAACTTGTTGTCGCCGGCGGGGATCACCGATCCGAAGTACTCCTCGAAGAACTCGGGGTGCTCGCGCAGCGCGGTGTCGGTGTCCATGAAGATGACGCCCTGCTCCTCCAGGTCCTCGCGGATCTGGTGATAGACGACCTCGGACTCGTACTGCGCCGCGACACCGGCGACCAGGCGCTGACGCTCGGCCTCGGGGATGCCGAGACGCTCGTAGGTCTCCCGGATCTCGGCAGGCAGGTCCTCCCAGGACTGCGCCTGCTTCTCCGTGGAGCGCACGAAGTACTTGATGTTGTCGAAATCGATCTCACTGAGGTCGGCGCCCCAGGTGGGCATCGGCTTGCGTCCGAAGAGCTGGTACCCCTTGAGACGGGTGTTCAGCATCCATTCGGGTTCCTGCTTGAGCGCCGAGATCCCGCGGACCACCTCTTCCGAGATGCCTCGCTTGGCGATCGCTCCGGCGGCGTCCGCGTCGTGCCATCCGAATTCATACACCCCCAGGCCGTCAAGCTCCGGGCGGTCGATCAGCACATCCGACATCACACACTCTCCTCACAGGTCCCAAACGGTGTAATCCGCCCCGACACACCTGATCCCCGTCGAGTCTGCGGGAGCGGGTGCCGTTGGTGGGCCCTCATCACCGGCGCATCCATCGCGCCTAAACTGTTGACGATGCATCAGCGCGGTCAGCGCTCATCGCAACAATCCGATTCTACAGGTTCCGCCTGAAGACAGGGCCGCTCGCCGTGTCCGGCGCGGTTCGGAGAGACTTATGCCCCAGCCCACGATCGCCTCCTCCACGAACTCCCCCGGCGCGCCGTCGACGCACGCAGTCCTCTGGGGACGTGCGCTGCGGGTCTTCGCCTGGTTGTCCTTCCTCGCGCAGACGATCATCATCGGCACCGGCGGCGCCGTGCGCCTCACGGGCTCGGGGCTCGGATGCTCGGAATGGCCACTGTGCACGCCGGAGTCCCTCGTGCCGATCTATGCCGATCAGGGAATCCACGGCATCATCGAGTTCGGCAACCGCGTCATGACCGGCGTCGTCGGCGTCATCGCCCTCGCGGTGCTGCTGCTCGTGCTCGCACGCGTCGGCGGTCGTCGCCTGGTCTTCTCGGCTCTGCTGTTCGCCGCCGCCGGTATCGTCGCGGCCGGAATCGTCTTCGGAGTCATGTCGTTCTTCTCGCTGCCTGCGACGCCGTTCGCGATGGCGGCACTGCTGGCCATCGTGATCGCGGCGACCGTGAGATCCGTCAGGCTGACCACAGACAGACGCGACCTCGTGATCCTCGCCTGGATCGTCCTGATCGGCGTCGTCGCGCAGGCGCTGGTGGGCGGCATCACCGTGCTCACCGGCCTGAACCCCTTCATCGTCGGCTTCCACTACGTGTCGTCGCTGCTCCTGGTGTGCGTGACCGCAGCGTTCCTCGTGCGGCTGTACGCCGTGCCGGGACCCCGCGTGAGCGCTGTGCCGAAGTGGTTCACCATCCTGAGCCACGTCACGGGTCTCGCCCTCGCGGTCACCATCGTGTTCGGAGTGCTCACCACCGGCTCCGGCCCGCACTCGGGTGACGCCGACGTCTTCCGCCACGGCTTCGACGCGACCGTCCTCGCGCACGTGCACTCGTGGCCCGGGTACATCCTCGCCGCGCTCGTCGCCGCGCTGACGATCTCGGCCTGGGTGCTGCGTCTGGAGCCGCGTCGGTGGCTGCTCGTGCTGGTGGTCGCGATCCTCGTCCAGGTCGGCGTCGGCATCTGGCAGGCGCGCGAGGGTCTTCCGCCGCTGCTCGTCGGCATCCACATGGTCCTCGCCTCGCTGTCGGCCGCGGCCTACACGGTGGTCGTGCTGCACCTGAAGACGCCGGTCACCACAGAGGACTGACGGGCGCGATCGGTCACGGCCCGCACAGTGGATGCATAGCTGCGGCATCGGCGGCTCATCAGTTCGTCGTGCAACGTGGCCCGCATGAACAAGTCACTGACACGCAGCATCGGCTTCTGGCTCCTCCTCGTGCTCTCGCTCGCGTCTGCGGCCGTCGGCGGGTGGATCATCGCCGGGCAGCTCGGCACGATGACCAGCACCCTGCTCGCCGGCACCGCGACGGGCATCGAGGTCTACGTCGGACAGTCGCTCGTCGTGGTCGGCGCCGCGCTCCTCGGCGCGGGCGTCATCGGCCTTCTGATCGCCGTCGCTCTCGTCGCGGTGCAGGCCCTGCTCCCGACGCCGGCACCGGTGGTCGTCGAACCGATCGACTGGACCGCGGACGCAGATGACGAGACGGAGCCGACCGAGCGGACGGATCTCCCCTCAGCCGACACCACCGAGACGGAGTCGGAAGGCGACGAAGGTCAGAACGGAAGCAGCGGGTCGACCGCCACGGCCACGAAGATCAGCGTCAAGTAGGTGATCGAGGCGTGGAAGACCCTCATCGGCCGCGCCTCGTTCCCCCTCACCGCCTGGTTGTACAGGCGGTGCGATTCGTAGATGAACCAGCCGCCGAAGACCGCGGCGGACACACCGTAGACGAGGCCCATGCCGGCGATCGGGATCAGCAGCAGCGAGCAGGCGACGGTCGCCCACGCGTAGAGGATGACCTGGAGTCCGACCTGCGAGGCGTTGCGCGTGACGCCGAGCATGGGCACGTCGACGTCTTCGTAGTCGTCCTTGTACTTCATCGAGAGGGGCCAGTAGTGCGGCGGCGTCCAGAGGAAGATGAGGAGGAAGAGGATGAACGCGGGCCAGTCGAGCGACTCGGTGACCGCGGCCCAGCCGATGAGCACGGGGAAGCATCCGGCGATACCGCCCCAGATGATGTTCTGCTCCGTGCGGCGCTTGAGGATCATCGTGTAGATCACGACGTAGAAGAAGATGGCGGATGCCGACAGCGTGGCCGCGAGCCAGTTGGTCGTGAACCACAGCCATACGGTCGAGAGCACGGCGAGTGTCCAGGAGAAGATCAGCGCTCCGCGCGGAGTGATCTCTCCCGTCACGAGCGGACGGTTCTCGGTGCGGTGCATGTGCGCGTCGATGTCGCGATCGAGGTACATGTTGAACGCCGCGGCGGATCCGGCGCTCAGGGAGCCGCCGATCACCGTGGCGATCACGAGCCACATGTCGGGGAGCCCGCCCTGGGCGAGGAACATCACCGGAACGGTGGACACCAGCAGCAGTTCGAGGACGCGCGGTTTGGTGAGGGCGACGTAGGCCTTCACGGTACGACCGATGGACTTCTTCACAACGGTCTGATCAGACATCGTCGAGATCTCGATCCCCTCCTCCACACGCGTCACGACAGCTTTTCCAGTCTAGGGCACGTGAGAGGGCAGGCCCGCCCTGCTGCGGGGACTCTCCCGATCCTCGTGAGACCGCATCCCGTTCACGTCGACCCCCGGTCTCAAGCGGGTGCGACACGCCCCTCCCGCCATGGAATTCCTGAGCCGGCGACGCGTTGTAAGAAGGGGTAACGGGTCACACCACGGCGCTATGCTGAAATGACTCGCGCGACCGGCGCACATCACACACCCCCTCATCAGAGTTGCGGTCTGCGATCGTGCTCTCCGGTCGCTCTCGAACAGGTGCAGAAGGGCTTCACAGTGTCGGAATTGCAGTGGGATGAGATCGACCGGCGCGCGGTGGACACCGCGCGCGTGCTGGCAGCGGATGCCGTGGAGAAGGTCGGGAACGGCCACCCCGGTACCGCGATGAGCCTGGCTCCGGCCGCGTATCTTCTCTACCAGCGTGTGCTGCGCCACGATCCGACCGACACCGACTGGCTCGGCCGTGACCGCTTCATCCTCTCGGTCGGACACTCGTCGCTCACCCAGTACGTGCAGCTCTACCTCGGCGGCTTCGGTCTCGAGCTCGACGACCTCAAGGCGCTGCGCACCTGGGGCTCGCTGACCCCCGGACACCCCGAGTACGGACACACCAAGGGCGTCGAGATCACGACCGGTCCGCTCGGCCAGGGTCTCGCCTCCGCCGTCGGCTTCGCCTACGCCGCACGCTACGAGCGCGGCCTGTTCGACCCCGAAGCGCAGCCGGGCACGAGCCCGTTCGACCACTTCGTCTACGTCATCGCGGGTGACGGCGACCTCCAGGAGGGCGTGACGAGCGAGGCCTCCTCCCTCGCGGGCCACCAGGAGCTCGGCAACCTCATCGCGATCTACGACTCCAACCAGATCTCGATCGAGGACGACACCAACGTCGCCTTCACCGAAGACGTGGCCAAGCGCTACGAGGCGTACGGCTGGCAGGTGCAGATCGTCGACTGGAAGAAGACCGGCGAATACGTCGAGGACGTCGCAGAGCTCAACGCAGCGATCGACACCGCCAAGGGCGAGACCTCGAAGCCGTCCCTCATCATCCTCCGCACGATCATCGGATGGCCGTCGCCCGGAAAGCAGAACTCCGGCAAGATCCATGGCTCCGCCCTCGGTGGCGACGAGCTGGCCGCGACGAAGAAGGTCCTCGGGTTCGACCCTGAGGAGCACTTCGTCGTCGCCGACGACGTTCTCGCACGCACCCGCGGACTGGCGGACCGCGCCGCCGAGGCACGCGCCGCCTGGCAGACCTCGTTCGACGGATGGGCCGCCGCGAACCCCGAGCGCAAGGCGCTCCTCGACCGCCTCGAGGCGAAGGAGCTCCCCGCGGACATCGCCTCGGCGCTCCCGGTGTTCGAGAGCGGTAAGGACGTGTCGACGCGAGCGGCGTCGGGCCAGGTCATCAACGCACTCGCCGCCGAGCTCCCCGAGCTCTGGGGCGGTTCGGCCGATCTCGCCGAGTCCAACCTCACGACGATCAAGGATGCGAAGTCCTTCATCCCGGCCGAGTGGTCGACCCATGAATGGTCGGGCGACCCCTACGGCCGCGTGCTGCACTTCGGCATCCGCGAGCACGCCATGGGCGCGATCGTGAACGGCATCGTGCTGCACGGCCCGACACGGGCCTTCGGCGGCACGTTCCTCATCTTCAGCGACTACATGCGTCCGCCGGTGCGTCTCGCCGCGCTGATGAACGTCCCGAGCATCTTCGTCTGGACGCACGACTCCGTCGCCCTGGGCGAGGACGGCCCGACCCACCAGCCGGTCGAGCAGATCGCGACGCTCCGCGCCATCCCGAACTTCACCCTGGTGCGCCCCGCCGACGCCAACGAGACCTCGGCCGCCTGGCTCGAGATCCTGCGCCGCCACGAGGGCCCGGCAGGCATCGCCCTGACCCGTCAGAACATCCCGGTGTTCGAGCGCGGCCAGAGCGACGCGTCCGGTGACGTGTTCGCGTCCACCGACGGTGTCGCCAAGGGCGCGTACGTGCTCGCCGAGGCTCCGAACGGCACGCCCGACGTGATCATCATCGCGACCGGCTCCGAGGTGCAGCTCGCCGTCGACGCCCGCGCGGCCCTGGCGGACGAGGGCATCAACGTGCGCGTCGTCTCCGCTCCCTCGCTGGAGTGGTTCGACGAGCAGGACGAGGCGTACCGCGAGTCGGTCCTGCCGAAGGCCGTCACCGCCCGCGTCTCGGTCGAGGCGGGTTCCGTCCTCAGCTGGCGCGGCATCGTGGGCGACCGCGGCCGCTCGGTCGGCATCGACCACTTCGGCGCCTCCGCCGACTACAAGACCCTGTTCGAGAAGTTCGGCATCACCACCGAGGCCGTCATCGCGGCCGCACGCGAGACCATCAAGGAGAACGCATGAGCACCCCCACCGCAGACCTCGCCGCAGCCGGTGTCAGCATCTGGCTCGACGACCTGTCCCGCACCCGCATCTCCTCCGGCAACCTCGCCGAGCTGATCGAGACCCGCAACGTCGTCGGCGTCACCACCAACCCGACGATCTTCGCGAACGCGATCACCGACAAGAACAACACGTCGTACGACGCGCAGGTCGCCGAGCTCGCCGCATCCGGCGCGACCGCCGAAGAGGCCGTCTTCGCCGCGACCACGCAGGACGTCGCGGCAGCGCTCGACGTCTTCCGCCCCGTGTGGGAGAAGTCCGGTCACGTCGACGGCCGCGTGTCCATCGAGGTCTCCCCCGACCTCGCACACGACACCGAGGGCACCGTGGCTTCCGCCAAGGAGCTGTGGGCCAAGGTCGACCGCCCGAACCTGCTCGTCAAGATCCCCGCGACGAAGGCCGGCCTCCCGGCCATCACCGAAGCCATCGCGTCCGGCATCAGCGTCAACGTCACGCTGATCTTCAGCCTGGAGCGCTACGCCGAGGTCATCGATGCGTACCTCACCGGTCTCGAGCGGGCGCACAGCGCCGACTTCGACCTGTCTAGCATCCACTCGGTCGCGTCGTTCTTCGTGTCGCGTGTCGACACCGAGACCGACAAGCGTCTGTCCGCGATCGGCACCGACGAGGCCGAGGCTCTGAAGAGCAAGGCCGGGCTCGCGAACGCCCGTCTCGCCTACGAGCTCTTCGAGCAGAAGTTCGCGGAGAAGCGCGCTCAGGACCTCGTCAAGCTCGGCGCCAACGCGCAGCGTCCGCTCTGGGCATCGACCGGCGTCAAGGACCCGGCTCTGCCCGACACCCTCTACGTCACCGAGCTCGTCGCGAAGGACGTCGTCAACACGATGCCCGAGAAGACGCTCGAGGCGACCTTCGACCACGGTGTCGTCACGGGCGACACCATCACGGGTGGCTACGAGGAGGCTCGCGAGGTCTTCGCCGGCCTGGCCGCGCTCGGAATCGACTTCACCGATGTCACCCAGGTCCTGGAGGACGAAGGCGTCGCGAAGTTCATCGACTCGTGGCACGATCTGCTGACGCAGGTGGCCGAGGGCCTCGAGGCCCAGCGATGACTTTCGCGATCCACGCCTCCGGGGCGGCTCGGGTCGCGATCGATGACACGGTGCCCGCACTGGTCCACGACCTGATCGCGTCGCGCGTCACCGGCGCGGACTCCGCCCTCTGGGGTCCCGCCGCAGAGTCCGAGGCATCGATCCGGCTCGGCTGGGTCGAGGCTGTGTCGGTGTCTCGCCCCCTCGTCGCCGAGATCGAGGCGCTGCGCGCCGATCTGCGCGCGAAGGGTGTGACGCGGGTCGTGCTCGCCGGGATGGGCGGATCCTCGCTCGCCCCCGAAGTGATCGCCCAGACCGCCGGGGTACCGCTGACGATCCTCGATTCGACCGCTCCCGGCCAGGTGCTGGCGGCGCTCGACGAGGGTCTGGAGTCGACCGTCCTCGTCGTCTCCTCGAAGTCCGGCTCCACCGTCGAGACGGATTCGCAGCGTCGGACCTTCGAAGCGGCCTTCCGCGACGTGGGCATCGACCCCGTCGATCGGATCGTCGTGGTCACCGACCCCGGCTCCCCGCTCGACGGCTCGGCCAGGGATGCGGGATACCGCGTCTTCACCGCCGACCCGAACGTCGGAGGGCGCTACTCTGCCCTCACCGCGTTCGGACTGGTCCCGGCGGGTCTCGCCGGTGCCGACATCGACGAGCTCCTGAACGAGGCCGAGGCCTCGCTGCTCGAGGTCGCGATCGATTCGGCCGACAACCCCGCTCTCCGTCTCGCGGCGGCCATCGCCGCGACGACTCCCCGACGCGACAAGCTCGGCCTGATCACCGACGGCACGCACATCAAGGGGCTGCCGGACTGGATCGAACAGCTGATCGCCGAATCCACCGGCAAGGACGGCACCGGCATCCTGCCCGTGGTGCTGCTTCCCGTGTCACCGGAGCTGGATGCGAAGCCTGCCGACCTGCAGGTCGTCCGTCTGGTCGACGACGCGAACGAGTTCCACCTCCGCGAGCGACACGAGGGAGAGATCCTCGTCAGCGGCTCGCTCGGCGCTCAGATCATCGTGTGGGAGTACGCCACCGCGATCGCCGGCTATCTGCTCGGCATCAATCCGTTCGACCAGCCCGACGTCGAGTCGGCCAAGGTCGCCGCTCGCGGACTGCTCGACGCGCGCCCCGCGCCGACCGAGCCCTCGTTCGTCGAGAACGGCGTCGAGGTCCGCGTCTCCGACCCCGCACTCGCGGTCTCCGGAACCGTCGAGGGTGTGCTCGACGCACTCTGGGCACGGCTCGCCGATGACGGATACGTCTCCATCCAGGCCTACGTCAACCGTCTCGACGTGCCGCAGCTGCAGGGGCTCCGCGAACTCGTCGCCGCCGACTCCGGTCGACCGACCACGTTCGGCTGGGGTCCGCGCTTCCTGCACTCCACCGGTCAGTATCACAAGGGCGGTCCCGCACAGGGCGTGTACGTCCAGATCCTGGAGCGCACGGATGTCGATCTCGAGATCCCGGAGCGCCCGTACACGTTCGGTCAGCTCCTCGAGGCTCAGGCCGCCGGCGATGCCGGTGTCCTCGCCGAGCACGGCCGTCCGGTCGTCTCACTGACGATCACCGATACCTCGGCCGACGTCCTCACCCTCTTCGAAGCAGCTCAGAAGTAACAGCCAGGAGAACCTCCCACCGATGTCTGTTCCCATCTCGCGCGGGCACAACCCGCTGCGTGACCCCGATGATCGCCGCCTCAACCGGATCGCGGGGCCCAGCGCCCTCGTGATCTTCGGCGTCACCGGAGACCTGTCACGCAAGAAGCTCATGCCCGCGGTCTACGACCTCGCCAACCGCGGACTCCTGCCGCCCGGATTCGCCCTCGTCGGGTTCGCCCGCCGCGATTGGGAGGACCAGGACTTCGCGCAGGTCGTCTACGACGCCGTCAAGGAGCACGCGCGCACGCCGTTCCGTGAGGAGACATGGGCTCAGCTGCTGCAGGGCATCCGGTTCGTGTCCGGCGAGTTCGACAACCCCGATTCGTTCCGCAAGCTCCGCGAGACGGTCGATCAGCTCGATGTCGAACGCGGCACGATGGGCAACCACGCGTTCTACCTGTCGATCCCGCCGAAGTCGTTCGCCGTCGTCGCGCAGCAGCTCAAGGACTCGGGTCTCGTCGGTGCGAACGACGATGACGACGAGCGCTGGCGTCGGGTCGTCATCGAGAAGCCCTTCGGGCATGATCTCGAATCCGCGCGCGAGCTGAACGCCGCCCTCGAGGTCGCGTTCTCACCGGATTCGATCTTCCGCATCGACCACTACCTCGGCAAGGAGACCGTCCAGAACATCCTGGCGCTCCGCTTCGCCAATGAGCTCTACGAGCCGATCTGGAACCGCAACTACGTCGACCACGTGCAGATCACGATGGCCGAGGACATCGGCGTCGGCGGACGCGCGGGGTACTACGACGGAGTCGGAGCCGCGCGCGACGTCATCCAGAACCACCTTCTGCAGCTTCTCGCGCTCACCGCGATGGAAGAGCCGATCAGCCTCTCCGCGGAGCACCTTCGCGCCGAGAAGGAGAAGGTGCTCGCCGCGGTGCATGTGCCGGACGACCTCTCGCTCTCGACCGCTCGCGGACAGTACGCCGGCGGATGGCAGGGCGGCGAGCAGGTCACCGGCTTCCTCGACGAAGACGGCATGAACCCCGAGTCGGCCACCGAGACCTACGCGGCCATCAAGCTCGAGATCGACACCCGGCGCTGGTCGGGCGTCCCGTTCTACCTGCGCACGGGCAAGCGTCTCGGCCGCCGTGTGACCGAGGTCGCCGTGGTGTTCAAGAAGGCGCCCGAGCACCTCTTCGGACGCTCGAACACAGCGGAGCTGGGGCAGAACGCCCTTGTCATCCGCGTGCAGCCCGACGAGGGCGTCACGATCCGTTTCGGCTCCAAGGTGCCCGGCAACGGCACCAACGTGCGCGACGTCACGATGGACTTCGGCTACGGACACGCCTTCACAGAGGCGAGCCCCGAGGCGTACGAGCGTCTGATCCTCGACGTCCTTCTGGGCGATCCGCCCCTGTTCCCGCGACACGAGGAGGTCGAGCTCTCCTGGAAGATCCTCGACCCCGTGGAGGAGTTCTGGGCCGCCGAGGGCGGTCCGGTCGACCAGTACGCACCCGGCTCCTGGGGTCCGGCATCCGCCGATGACCTTCTGGCCCGCGACGGACGAGTGTGGAGACGCCCATGATCATCGATCTTCCCGACACGACCGTGAGCCAGGTCGCCAAGCAGCTCGTCAAGGTGCGCGAAGAGGGCGGCGCGGTCGCTCTCGGCCGCGTGCTCACGCTCATCATCTCGGCCCGCAACGGCGTGGCCGAGGCGGCCATCGACGCGGCGAACGATGCGTCGCGCGAGCACCCCATGCGCGTGATCGTCGTCACCACCGGTGACGGCGACGCACACCTCGACGCCCAGATCCGCGTCGGCGGCGACGCCGGCGCCAGCGAGGTCGTGGTGCTCCACGCCTACGGTGACGCGGCGAGCAACGAGGAGAGCCTGGTCACCGGGCTGCTGCTGCCCGACGCTCCCGTCGTCGCCTGGTGGCCGGAGGAAGCACCGGCCGCTCCCTCGGAGTCCCCGCTGGGCAGGATCGCACAGCGACGCATCACGGATGCCGCGACCGCCCCCGACGTCCGCGATCGGCTCGCGCTCCTCGGGGAGACGCACGCCCCCGGTGACACCGACCTCGCCTGGACGCGTCTGACGTACTGGCGTGAGCAGCTGGCCGCCGTGCTCGACCAGCCCCCGTACGAAGAGGTCACGGCTGTCGAGGTCCGAGGCGGTTCCGCCTCTCCGTCGACAGCTCTGCTCGCGGCGTGGCTGCAGATGGCGCTCGACGTCCCGGTCACCTGGTCGTACGAGGATCCGGAGCACTGGCAGGAGGGCATCAAGGGTGTGCGTCTGCACCGCGAGTCGGGCGACATCCTGCTCGAGCGCCCGACGCCGGGTGCTGCCGTCCTCACCCAGCCGGATCAGCCGGACCACGACCTGCATCTCCCCCGACGCACCCTCCGCGAGTGTCTCGCCGAGGAGCTGCGCAGGCTCGACCCCGACGTCCTGTACGGTCGAGTGATCACCGAGGGCTGGGAGAAGCTGGGCCCGCCCAAGACAGGAGAATGATGTCGACGCAGACAACGTCCGCGGAGAAGCGCGTCGTGGTCGAGGCCACCCCTGAGGCTCTCGCCACGAGCGTGGCCGACAGATTCCTCACCCGGCTGCGCGCCCGCACGCGAAACGGGCGGATCGCCCATGTCGCCCTCACCGGCGGATCGATGGGCGGGGCCGTGCTGCGAGCGACCCTCCGCAACCCGAGGTCTGCACAGATCGACTGGTCTCTCGTGCACTTCTGGTGGGGAGACGAGCGCTTCGTCGCGCGCGACGACGCCGATCGCAACGCCCTCCAGTCCCGGGAGGCGCTGCTGGATCACATCGCCGTTCCCGAGGAGAACGTGCACGAGGTGGCGGCTTCCGGAGAGGGCCTGACCCTCGACGAGGCGGCTGCGGCCTACGCCGCCGAGCTCGCGAGGTTCGGTACCTCCGAGCACCCCTGGCCGTCGTTCGCGGTCTGCTTCCTCGGCGTCGGTCCTGATGGTCACATCGCCTCGCTCTTCCCCGACCGTACCGAGGTCACGGTGACGGATGCGGCCGCACTCCCCGTTCGCGACTCGCCCAAGCCGCCACCCGAGCGCGTGACGCTGACCCGCCCTGTGCTCAATGCGTCGAAGCGGGTATGGCTGGTGCTCACGGGGGCCGACAAGGCGTCGGCACTGGGCCTCGCGCTCGCAGGGGCCAGTTATACGAACGTGCCCGCAGCGGGTGCGAAAGGACGCAAGCGCACGGTGTTCTTCGTCGACGAGGCCGCGGCCTCGGAGGTGTCGCCGGACCTCATCGATCCGGCGTACTGACGCGGTCGAACGCGACGGCGCTGACGCGCTCAGGCCTCGGGGTGCTCCTCGGGGCCTTTCGCGTCGCTGCCCCGGGAGATGCCGAGGTCCTGACTGTCGCTCAGCACCTGCGGGTGGTAGCGGGCGAGCCCCACGACACCCCACACGGCGATCGCCCCTGCGACGCCGAAGATCACCAGGACCCACGGCGGAGCGGCGGAGGCCTCCCCCAGCACGACCATTCCGATGAGCACCGCGATGAGCGGATCGACGACCGTCAGGCCGGCGATCACGAGGTCGGGAGGGCCGGAGCTGTACGCGGTCTGCACGAAGTAGGCGCCCACGGCTGCCGCGGCGATCAGGGCGATCACGCAGATCACCGTGATCCACTCGAAGTTGCCGGCTTCGATCCGGTTGATCACGGCTTTCGCGAGAGTCGCGACGAAGCCGTAGAGGATACCCGCGCCGATGACGTAGAAGAGCGCGCGCATGCGGCGACGGAGGACGAGCCAGCAGGCCCCGAGCACGATGATGACGACGAGCAGGATCGCCAGGATCGTGAAGAGCTCGGTGTCGGCGATCTCCTTCTCGGTCGCGAAGATGGCGGCGAAGAAGACGAAGAGGAAGATCCCGCCCACACAGCACACGATCGCTGTGATCGACTGCCTGGTGGGTGAGTGTCCGGAGATCCGCGCGTTCAGCAGCGTGGTGATCACGAGCGCGATGGCGCCGAGCGGCTGCACGACGATCAGCGGAGCCTGCGAGAGCGCGGCGAGCTGGCACACGATGGCCAGTGCGAGCATCAACGTGCCCGCCAACCACGACGGACGGGTGAGGAGCGCCTTGATCTGGCCGGCGCTCAGACCGCTGGTGCCGTTCGCCCCGCTCAGACGCTCGACCTTCTCGACCCCGCGGTGCTGGTACTGCGCGCCGAGCGACATGAAGACGGCGCCGGCCAGCGCCAGCGGGATGCCGAGGAGCAGCTTGGGGTTCTGAAAGACGCCAACCAGCTGCTCTGTGACGTCGTCCGCCCCAGTCATCCATACGGAGATGCTCACGCTAAGACCCTACCCGGGGATATGCGCCGAGTAGGGTTATGGCGTGGCTGTTCTTCCTATTCGCATCATGGGCGACCCCGTCCTGCACTCCCCCGCTTCCCCCGTCGACGAGATCACCGACGACATCCGCGTCCTCGTCGCCGACATGTTCGAGACCATGGACATCGCACCCGGCGTGGGCCTCGCCGCCCCGCAGGTCGGGGTGCCGCTGCGCCTCTACACGTACTCCTACGTCGACGATGACGATCAGCCCTGGCGCGGGGTCATCATCAACCCCGAGCTGTGGATGGTGCCGCTCGAGCCGGGCGAACCCGATGACGAGCTCGAGTCCGAGGGATGCCTCTCGTTCCCCGGCGAGCGATTCCCCCTGCGCCGCTCCGAGCGGGTGCGGGTGACGGGGCTCGACCTCGAGGGCGCCCCGGTCGAGATCGTCGTCGACGGATGGCGCGCGCGCATCATGCAGCATGAGTTCGATCATCTCGACGGCATCCTCTACATCGACCGTCTGTCGGACGGCGACTGGAAGACCGTGCAGAAGATCGCCAAGAAGCGCGGATGGGGCAAGCCGGGCGCCAGCTGGATGCCGGGCGTCGAGGATCTCGAAGGCTGACAGCCTTTCAGCCCAATCACAGGCTTCTCCGAGTTGCATCACAGACTCGCGGACGGATAGCGTTCTGGAGGCGGCATATCGGAATGCCCGCCCACGACGCTCTGGAGGGGACATCATGATGAAAATGCGCACTCGACGCGCACTGGCGCTCGCAGGTTCTGCGGTGGCGCTGTCGGTCGCTCTGACCGGCTGCAGCGCACTGAACGGCATTCTCGGAGGAGGTGCCGGCGACGCGGATCGCGACGAGGACACCGGACAGGTCACCGAGAGCGCCAACATCGACATCTTCGCGCTCAAGCTCGGCGACTGCAAGATGGCCAGCGCCTCCGGTCTGATCGAGGATGCCGATGTCGTCCCCTGCGACCAGCCGCACGATGAAGAGGTCTACTACGAGATCACGATGAAAGACGGCGAGTTCTCCGAAGAGGCCGTCGACACCGCCTCGCAGGAGTGCATCGGCGACGCGTACACGAGCTTCATCGGCGTCGCGTACGACGATTCCGCACTCGAGGTGTACCCGATCACCCCGACGCAGGACACCTGGGACCAGCTGAACGACCGCGTCGTGCAGTGCGTCGTCACCGACCCGGCAGGACAGACCACCGGCTCCCTCAAGGGCGCCGCGCGCTGATCAGATCGACGAAAGAAGGCCCCGTCATCGACGGGGCCTTCTTTCGTGCGTCGGTCCTGCTCCGCCGCGACGGCAGAGCTCCGGTGGAAAGGGAAAAGCCCCTCCGAAGAGGGGCTTTTCATTGGCTCCCCGGCTTGGACTCGAACCAAGAACCTGCCGGTTAACAGCCGGCTGCTCTGCCAATTGAGCTACCGAGGAATGTGCTCCGCTGCGCGGGCAACTCGTCAATCCTAGCAAACTCCGGAGCGTGCTCGTGACACGGGCCGCACATCGGGCGTGTCGCTCAGGGCCCGGCTCAGAGCCCCGAATCCGCTTCGGCGTTCGGCGCCCAGAGCAGGTCCTTGCCGACGCCGCGCGCCACCACATGCCCGCCGCGGAGCATGAGCGTCTCGGCGTTCAGCTCGCGGATGAAGTCGGCGTCGTTGGTGACGAGCAGAGCCCCCATCCCCAGTTCCTTCCGGCGTCGTGTGATCGCGTCGAACACGACCGGCCTGACCTCGAGGTCGAGGTTGGCGAGGATCTCGTCGGCGATCAGGACCCGCGGCTCGAGCACGAACGACCGGGCGATCGCGACCCGCTGGCGCATCCCGGCGCTGAGCTCGTAGGGGAACTTCGAGGCCGTGCCGAGCGGAAGGTGCAGTTCGTCGAGCAGCGTCGCGACCCGGATCGACAGCGCCTTCGTGTTCACGCGCTTCTCGCGCATCAGAATGGGCTCCGCGATCACCTCGTTGACCGTGAGCTGGGGCGGAAGGTCGGCACCGGCCCCCTGTGGCACGAAGCCCGTGCGGTAGGTGAGCACCCGATGCTTGCGCCCCGGACGGCGGATGTCGACGCCGCAGACCTGCGCGCTCCCTCCGACGACCCGGACGGAGGCATCGGTCGAACCGGCCAGCGCGGCGACGAGCGTCGATTTACCCGACCCGGTCGGACCCGCCACGCAGATGAGTTCACCGGGCGCGAGTGAGAAGCTGACACCGTCGATGGCCCGGGTGGGGCCGCTGTGGCCCACGCGGTCGATCACGAGGTCGGAGGTGTCGATCGCGTTCGTCGACTCGGGGCGAGAGGCCATTCCTCCATCCTGCACTGCCGCACAGGACGGAGTCCGTTACGACTCGGTGAACCGCTGACGCTCGACGTCGATGTCTCTCAGACGCATCCGCAACGCGCGTCCTCCGTCGGAATCCGCCGGCACCCGCTGCACGGCACCGAGCAGCTCCTCCTTCTCCTGCTGGAGGCTCCGCATGATCAGACGACGGGCGAGGTCGGTCGTCGATGCGACCGCACCCTCTTCGTTGCGTGCAGGGAACGGCGTCATCAGCAGCTCTCCCGCGAGCGAACGGTACGGCTCGCGCACCGAGTTCACGGCATCCGTCACCCAGCCCGATCGGGTGCGATCGGGGGCGGCGGCGACCGCCTCGCGCACGGCATCGAGACCCGGCGTGCGGAACGGAGCGCCGAGCGCACGTGCGAGCAGCGCCTGATCGACCTGGTGCCCGTACTGCAGCGCTCCCATCAATGCATCCCGCTCGACAGCGACGTCGGCGGTGCGGGGCAGGCTCGCGAGCGTCACCGGTGCGAGTGCGGAACCCGCCCCGGAATCGGATGCGGTGTCGTGCCGGGTGACCGTCTCGTGGCGCGACGTCTGCGCTCCCCCGCGAGCCGCCCGCTCGACCTCACTGTGAACCTCGGTCGGATCCATGCCGAGGCGGCGGGCGAGGACGCGCTCGTAGCCGGGGCGCAGCAGGCGGTCGCGGATCTCGGCGACGATCGGCGCCGCGGCACGCAGGGCACCGACCCGCCCCTCGACGGTGGCGAGATCGAAGCCGCTCAGCTTGCGGTCGATGGCGAACTCGAACATCGGCTGCTTGGTCTCCATGAGAGAGCGCACGGCGGCGTCGCCGCGCTGCAGTCGCAGATCGCAGGGATCGAGGCCGTCCGGGGCGACGGCCACGAACGTCTGCGCATTGAAGCGATCATCCTCGGTGAACGCCCTCAGAGCCGCCTTCTGACCGGCCTCGTCACCGTCGAAGGTGAAGACCACTTCGCCCGAGGCGTTGTCGTCTCCCATGACGCGGCGCAGCACCTTGATGTGATCGGTACCGAATGCCGTGCCGCAGGTCGCGATCGCCGTAGTGAGACCCGCCAGATGGCAGGCCATCACGTCGGTGTATCCCTCGACCACCACGACCCGGCGAGGGTCGCCACGGGCGATGTCGCGCTTGGCGAGATCGAGGCCGTACAGCACCTGAGCCTTCTTGTAGATCGGGGTCTCGGGGGTGTTCAGGTACTTCGGACCCTTGTCGTCGTCGAACAGCTTGCGGGCGCCGAATCCGATCGTCTGCCCTGACACGTCGCGGATGGGCCACACCAGACGGCCGCGGAACCGGTCGTACACGCCGCGCTGACCCGTGGAGACGAGGCCTGCGGTGCTCAGTTCGTCGCGCGTGAAGCCCTGCGCCGTGAGCGCCTTGAGCATCTTGTCCCACCCACGGGGGGCGAAGCCGACACCGAAGTGCGCCGCGGCTCCGGCGTCGAAGCCACGCTCACCCAGGAAGCGACGCCCCTCCTCGGCATCCGCGGTGAGTAGCTGACCCCGGAAGTACTCCGCCGCGGCCGTGTTGGCGGCGTACAGGCGGCTGCGTCCGCTCGTCTCCGGTGCCGATCCGCCGTCTTCGTAGTGCAGCGCGAAGCCGACACGGCCGGCGAGTCGCTCGACGGCTTCGGTGAAGCTGACGTGATCCATCTCGCGGAGGAAGGAGTAGACGTCACCCGATGCGCCGCATCCGAAGCAGTGGTAGTAGCCCACCTGGGGCCGCACGTGGAAGCTCGGGCTCTTCTCGTCGTGGAAGGGGCAGAGCCCCTTGAGCGACCCGACGCCCGCTGACTTGAGCGCGACGCGCTCTCCGACGATGTCGGCGATGTTCGTGCGCGCCTTGACCTCGTCGACGTCGGCCTGGCGGATGAGGGGCATCAGCCCACCTCTTCGACGACGACCCGACGCGGTGCGTGCGGGGTCGCCCCCGGTCGGGCGTGCCGCGGCGTCCAGATGCCGACCTCGGCCGGATCGATCTCGCCGACGAGCCTGTTGTGCCAGTCGATCGCGCTCTGGTCGGTGAGACTCGCGATCTGATCGACGATCACGCGGGCGCGCTCCGCATCCGTCGTCGCCGCCATGAAGTCGGCGGAGAAGGCGGGCTCGAGCACATCCGCTCCCGCAGACCACAGGGCGTCCGTCGACCAGAGCGCATCGGCGAGCCGCTTGAGCACGCGACGCTGCTCCTTGTACACGCCCTTGCGAGCGTCGATCGTCACGATCGCCTGACCCATGATCCCCTTGAGCACGGCGATCTCGGCTTCGATCACCCGGGGCACGACGACATGCGCGTTGTACCGCACGAGAGCGGGTCCCGCGTAGGCCTCGCGCGTGGCCGACACGGCCGCGCGGGCGAACCGGCCGATGAAGTCGCTGGTGAGGTTCTTGAGACGGGCGAGATCGCGACGGGACCGATCGAACGACCCCAGCCACATCGGCTGCGACGCGAGTCGGTAGAGCGCATCGGCGAGCTCGTCACGAGTGAAGTCGTATCCCACCCACTGCTGGATGCGGTCGATCAGCGCCTCGTGCTGACGTGGATCCGAGAGCTGGGCGACATCGACGTAGCCGTTGAGGATCGCGTCCTCGAAGTCATGGACCGAATAGCCGATGTCGTCCGAGAGATCCATCACCTCGGCCTCGATGCAGCGCAGCCGCCCCGGAGCGCCCTCGCGCATCCACCGGAAAACCGCCTCATCGTCGGGGTACACGCCGAACTTCAGACGACCGCCGGGGTCGGGGACCGGGTGATCGACCGTCCACGGGTACTTGCAGGTCGCGTCGAGGCTCGCCCTGGTGAGGTTGAGGCCGACGGACTGCCCGTCATCGTCGATGGCCTTGGCCTCGAGCCGGGTGAGGATGCGGAGGGATTGCGCATTGCCCTCGAAACCGCCGATCGGCTCGGCCCATTCGTTGAGCGCCCTCTCGCCGTTGTGTCCGAACGGCGGGTGTCCCAGGTCGTGGCTGAGGCACGCGGTGTCGACCACGTCGGCCGAGACGCCGAGCTCCGTCGCGAGCTCACGGCCGACCTGCGCGACCTCGAGCGAGTGCGTCAGGCGGTTGCGGGCGAAGTCCGCCGTGCTGGCGGGACTGAGCACCTGCGTCTTCGCGGCGAGACGGCGCAGCGCTGCGGAGTGCAGAACCCTCGCCCTGTCACGGGCGAAGTCACCGCGGGCCGAGCGATGGGTCTCGGCGAAGAAGCGCTCGGCGTCACGGGGGTCGTAGCCGTCCGATCGACCGCCTGCTGTGTGTGCCTGAGGATCAGCCGCCACTGTTCTCGATCTCCGCCCCTCGCATCATCTCGGATGCCGATGCCGCGAGCTCCCGCGACTCCAGCCACTTGTCCGGCAGCGCAGGCCGCTTGGGGCGACCCGAACGACCGCGCTGGCCCTCGGCATCCGCACCGGGGTAGGGAGCGCTGTGGTCGAGCTGACCGAGCAGGTCGTCGATCTCGGCGAGGCTCGACGCCGTCGCGAGGCCGGTGCGGATGTCGCCGCCGACCGGATACCCCTTGAAGTACCAGGCGACGTGCTTGCGGACGTCGCGGCATCCGCGGTCCTCGTCTTCGAAGAACTCGACGAGCAGCTCGGCGTGGCGACGGAAGGCGTTCGCCACGAATCCGAGGGTCGCATCGACGGGGTGCGACTCGGCTCCGAACGCCTCGGCGAGTTCACCGAACAGCCAGGGACGCCCCAGGCACCCGCGCCCGACGACGACGCCGTCGCAGTCCGTCTGCTCCATCATGCGCACCGCGTCGGCGGCGGACCAGATGTCGCCGTTGCCGAGAACAGGGACGCTGGTCACGGCCTGCTTGAGCTCGCCGATCGCGTTCCAATCGGCGAAGCCGGAGTAGAACTCGCTCGCGGTGCGGGCGTGCAGGGCGATCGCTGAGACCCCCGCATCCTCCGCCGCCCGGCCGGCGTCGAGGAAGGTCAGGTGATCGGGATCGATGCCCTTGCGCATCTTGATGGTCAACGGCACATCGCCCGCGGCCTTCACGGCCTGCGTGACGATCTGCGAGAAGAGCGAGCTCTTCCACGGCAGCGCCGCCCCGCCGCCCTTGCGTGTGACCTTCGGCACCGGGCAGCCGAAGTTCAGGTCGATGTGGTCGGCGTGGTCCTCGGCGACGATGATGCGCACCGCCTCGGAGATCGTGTGCGGATCGACGCCGTAGAGCTGGATGGAGCGCGGGGTCTCGGACTCGTGGTGACGGATGAGACGCATGGTCGTCTCGTTGCGCTCGACCAGCGCACGGGACGTGATCATCTCGCTCACATAGAGGCCCGCGCCGTACTCGCGGCAGAGGCGACGGAACGCCGTGTTGGTGATGCCCGCCATGGGTGCGAGGACGACCGGCACGTCGAGAGCGATCGGACCGATGCGAAGGGTGCGAGCGGATGCGGTGGCGAGAGTCATATCCCCTCCATTCTCCCAGACATGGAGCCGGTCTCGGCGCATCGATCTAAGCTGTGAATATGACCGATCCCGCAGTCCGCTCCATCCCCTTCACCGACGCCGACGGCAACGAGAAGACCCTCGACGACCTCGGCGCCGACGTGGTTCTCGTCGTCAACGTGGCGTCGAAATGCGGATTGACCCCGCAGTACGAGCAGCTCGAGGAACTGCAGCGCCTGTACGGCGACCGCGGCTTCAGCGTCGTGGGGTTCCCGTGCAACCAGTTCTTCGGACAGGAGCCGGGTTCGGTCGACAGCATCCTCGAGTTCTGCTCCACCACCTACGGCGTGACGTTCCCGATCAACGACAAGGTGAAGGTCAACGGCAAGAACGCCACCGAGCTCTACAAGACGCTGAAGGAGACGCCGGATGCCGGCGGCAAGGCCGGCCGCGTCGAGTGGAACTTCGAGAAGTTCCTCGTGCTCCCCGACGGAGAGGTCGTCCGGTTCCGGCCCAAGCAGAAGCCGAACGACCCCGAGATCGTCGGCGCGATCGAAGCCGCCCTGACCCGCTAGGCCCTGGGCGCTGCTGTCGGCGGGATGGTGTCTGCGCATGGATGACGAGCGAGCGCTGTCCGGCGGCAACGCGACCGGGATCGTCACCCGAGTCGGCGACACCGTCCGAAAGCAGTGGAGCGCCTCGACGCCGAGCGTCCATGCCTTCATGTCGCATGTGCAGGATCGAGGTGTCGAGGTTCCGACGCCGCTCGGTCGAGACGAGCGCGGACGCCAGCGCGTCGAGTTCATACCCGGGCCGCTCGCGATCGACGGCGGCCCGCTGAGCGCGGACGGGTTGCATCGCGTCGGCGGGATGGTTCGCGCCATACACGACGCGAGCGAGACCTTCACTCCTCCCGCTGACGCGCGTTGGGATACCGCCATCCCTGCCCCGGACGCGCAGATCGTGTGCCACAACGATCTCGCGCCCTGGAATCTCGTCATCGGAGACCGATGGGTCTTCATCGATTGGGATGCCGCGGCACCGAGCACCCGGCTGTGGGATCTCGCCTATGCGGCCCAGACCTTCACGCTCTCGGTCCTCGAAGCCGCGCCTCGGGATGCCGCTGACGGTCTCCGCGCATTCGTCGACGGCTACGGCGCCTCTGCCGAGTTCAGGACGCGACTGCCCCTGATGATGCACCGACGCGCCGCGGCGATGCTCGAGCTGCTGACCACCGCGCATTCGCACGGCCGTGAGCCGTGGTCATCCATGTTCGCGGATAGCCACGGCTCCTACTGGGCTGCGGTCGTCGACTACGTCGGCGCGAATCAGCAGACCTGGCTCGACGCGCTGACCGCGACTCGGCCCGCCTCGACCTCTGAAGGGGCCTGACCGCTAGACGGCCGTGGCTTCGGTCTCGGTTTCGCCCCGCTTGGCCCAGAGATCACGCAGCACGTTCTCGAAGGCGGCCGGCGGCTGAGCGCCGCTGATGCCGTACTGGCCGTCGATCACGAAGAACGGGACGCCCTGGATTCCATAGGCCTGCGCCTGCGCCTGATCCTGGCGGACGTCCGAGAGGTGACGTCCCGACACGAGGGCCTCACGGGTGTCGTCGGGGTTGAGTCCGACGTCGCCGGCGAGCTCGACCAGGTCGTCGATGCGGCCGACGTGCTTGCCCTCGGTGAAGTAGGCCGACATCAGGCGCTCCTCCATCTCGTGCTGGACGCCCTCGGCCTTGGCGAAGTGCAGCAGTTCATGCGCCTTGACGGTGTTGGTGTGCTGCAGCAGATCGAACCGGTACTGCAGACCCGCCTTCTCGGCGACTCCGGTCACGTTCGCGAGCATCTGCTCGACCTGGTCGCGGGGCATGCCCTTGTGGCCGGCGAGGAAGTCGACCTCATCGCCGTCGAAGTCGACGGGGGTGTCGGGCGAGAGTTCGAACGAGTGGAAGGTGATGTTCACCTGCGGAGCGTCGTCATCTCCGGCGACGGCTTCCAGTCCCTTCTCGAGGTTGCGCTTGCCGATGTAGCACCAGGGGCAGGCGATGTCGGACCAGATGTCGATCGAGATGGCTTCAGTCACACTCACATCCAACCGCATCCTCGTCTCCACTATTCCGTCGCGTCCCCCGCACCGCGAGCGACCGCACCACACCCCGCACCCTGAGCGAGCGCAGCGAGACGAAGGGCGCACCCCCGAGCGCACCCCGCACCCCGCCCCCTGAGCGAGCGCAGCGAGACGAAGGGCGCACCCCCGCACCGCACGGCCTGTGGACAGCGCCCTTCCCGATGCCTGAAAGTCGGTAGCGTCCTCGGATGCCGTTCGTCTACATCCTCCAGTGCCGCGATGGGAGCTTCTACACCGGAAGCACGCTCGACCTCGAACGGCGTCTCGCGGAGCATCAGTTCGGCGAGGGGTGCGACTACACGCGCCGCCGTCGTCCTGTCGAGCTCGGGTGGAGTTCTGAGTTCGCTCGCATCGACGATGCCTACGGGTGGGAGCGGCGCATACACGGGTGGACAAGAGCCAAGAAGCGCCTTCTCATCGAGGGGCGCTACGACGAGCTTCCAGGATGGAGCAGACGCCACCGCGATCCGTCGAGTGCGGATTGACGCCCTTCGTCTCGTCGCTCCGCTCCTCGCTCAGGGGACGGACCTCCCCCGCCCCCTGATCCAGCTCGACCTCCCCGTACCCTGAGCGAGCGAAGCGAGACGAAGGGCGCGGGCTGACGCCCTTCGTCTCGTCGCTCCGCTCCTCGCTCAGGGGACGGACCTCCCTGATCCAGCGCGACCTCCCCCGCACCCTGAGCGAGCGCAGCGAGACGAAGGGCGCCCTTCGTCTTCTCGCTCAGGAGACGGTGCCGCCCCGATCCGTGGATAGGATTCTCGGATGCTGTCCGCTGACGACCCGCTTCCGCTCCGCCCCGAGCGCGTGCTGATCGCCGGTGTCACCGGGTCGGGAAAGACGACGCTCGCTCGACGCGTGGCCCGGTTGTGGGATCTGCGCCACGTCGAGATCGACGCTCTGTTCCACGGGGAGAACTGGACGCCGCGTCCGACGTTCATCGACGATGTGCGCGCCTTCGCCGCAGAAGACCGCTGGGTCACCGAATGGCAGTACACGAGCAAGGGCACCGACGAGATCCTCGCCCCGCGGGCACAGATCGTGATCTGGCTCGACTATCCGTACCGCATCGCGCGGAGACGCCTGCTGGCCCGCACGCTGAGGCGGCGGCTGCTCCGCACGCCGCTCTGGAACGGCAACGTCGAACCGGCGCTGTGGGAACGCGATGGATGGACCGGCGAGAACGACATCCTGCGGTGGCAGAAGAACACGCGCACCAAATGGTCAGAGCGCATGCCTCGCATCGAAGCGACGCATCCGCATCTGGATGTGGTTCGCCTCGATCATCCTCGCGCTCTCGAGGCCTGGCTGAGCCATGTCGAGCGGGCGCCGGCATCATGAGGTCTCGGATGCTGTCCGCCGACGACCCGCTTCCGCTCCGCCCCGATCGAGTGCTGATCGCCGGTGTCACGGGGTCGGGAAAGACCACGCTCGCGGCCCGACTCTCGACGCTCTGGAGCATCGATCTCCATGAGATGGACGCCCTGTATCACGGGGAGAACTGGACGCCGCGTCCGACGTTCATCGACGATGTGCGGGCCTTCGCCGCAGAGGACCGCTGGGTCACCGAATGGCAGTACACGAGCAAGGGCACCGACGAGATCCTCACGCCGCGCGCGCAACTGGTGGTCTGGCTCGACTACCCCTGGCCGATCGTTCGCGCGCGCTTGCTGCGTCGCACGCTGAGCCGAAGTCTGCTGCGCACCGAGATGTACAACGGCAACGTCGAGAAGCCTGTCTGGCAGGTGCTCTCGACCCGTGACCCTGCACGGAGCATCCTGGCCTGGCAGACCAAGACCCGCCGGTTCTGGGCGACCCAGATGCCGCTGAAATGGGAGCGCTTCCCTCACCTCACGATCGTGAGGCTCAGGCACCCCCGCGAGACCGAGCGGTGGCTGCACGCTCAGGCTGCCCTTCGTCTCGCGGCGCGGCCCCTGAGCGAGGAGCGCAGCGCCGAGACGAAGGGCGCTCAGGAGGCGGAGGGAGTGTCGATCGCCCCGCCGAAGCGCCGGTCGCGCGACAGGTAGATCTCGATCGCACGCCACAGCTCCTCGCGCGAGAAGTCCGGCCAGAGCGTGTCGAGGAACACCATCTCGGCATAGGCGGCCTGCCACAGCAGGAAGTTCGAGGTGCGCTGCTCCCCCGAGCTCCGCAGGAAGAGATCGACGTCGGGCATGTCCGGCACGTAGAGGTTGCGCCTGATCATCTTCTCGCTGATCGCGTTCGGCTTGACCCGACCGGCCGCGACATCCGCGGCGATCGACCGCATCGCGTCGACGAGCTCGACACGACCCCCGTAGTTCACGCACATCGTGAGGGTGAGCACGTCGTTGTCACGCGTGAGCTGCTCGGCGTACTGCAGCTCCTTGATCACGCTGCCCCACAGCCGCGGCTTGCGGCCGGCCCAGCGCACGCGCACACCCCACTCGTTGAGCTGGTCGCGGCGGCGATGGAGCACGTCACGGTTGTACCCCATCAGGAAGCGCACCTCCTCGGGAGAGCGCGCCCAGTTCTCGGTCGAGAACGCGTACACCGAGAGGTGTTTCACTCCGGCTTGGATGGCGCCGGCGACCACGTCGAGCAGCACCTCCTCCCCCGCCTTGTGACCCTCGACACGGCTGAGTCCGCGGCGATTCGCCCAGCGGCCGTTCCCGTCCATGACGATCGCGACGTGCGCGGGAACCGCCGGGAACGCGGGCGGCTGCACGCCCGTCCAGTCCAGGGGGCGGTATGCCACGGCATCCTTGTGCGTGTACGGCTTGGGACTCACCGTGCTCCTTCTCGGGGGTGGTCGGCGACGAGGTGCGCGAGCGAGCGGATGCCGCGCTCCAGATGCCACTGGGCGTAGGCGGCGACGAGACCGGATGCGGCCGCGTTGTCGACGTGCGGCGCGGCATCGATCACGTCCCACTCCCCGGCCATCAGGGAGCGCAGCAGTGACAGCGTCCGCTCGGCCACCTTCGGGCTGCCCGCCGGTGCGCAGTTCGGGCATACCGCTCCGCCCAGCTGACCGACGAAGTGCTGGTGCGGACCAGGCGCCGCGCACCGCGCGCAGTCGCCGAGCGACGGCGCCCAGCCCGACAGCGCCATGACCCGCAGCAGGTAGGAATCCAGGATGCTGCGCGGCGAATGCTCTCCGCGCGACAGCGCCCGCAAGCCGCCCACCAGCAGCAGGTACTGCTCGGGGGTGGCCTCGGAGTCGCTCAGTCGATCGGCGGTCTCGACCATCGCGTTCGCCGACGTGAACCTGTCGTAGTGGGCCGCGATGTCCGATCCGTACGACCCGAGAGACTCGGCCTGCTGCACGATGTCGAGCGTGCGCCCCTGATAGAGCTGCACGTCGGCGACCATGAACGGCTCGAGACGCGAGCCGAACTTCGACGAGGTACGACGCACCCCCTTGGCCACGGCCCGGATCTTGCCGTGCCGCCGCGAGAGCATCGTGACGATGCGATCGGCCTCACCCAGTTTGTGGGTGCGCAGGATCACCGCTTCGTCTCGGTAGGTGGGCACCGTTCGATTATCCTCCGTGCGGGAGAATAGAGGGGTGACCGAACCGCTCTTCATCATTCCGCTCTGGGCGGACCTGCTCGGCGTCGGGCTCGGAGGCGTGCAGGGCGCGCTCTTCGCCTCCGGATTCCAGGGGCAGCGGCGCCTCGACTGGTTGGGCGTCGCCATCATCGGGATCATGATCGGCATGGGCGGCGGACTCATCCGCGACATCCTGCTCGGGCAGACTCCCGCGACGCTGCAGAACAACTGGTATCTGATCACCGCCACGGGCGCCGCACTGCTGGGGATGCTGCTGGCGGGGCTCTTCACGCGCCTCAACCGGGTGATCGTCGTGCTCGATGCCGTCGTCATCGGCATGTTCGGAGCCTTCGGCACGAGCAAGGCCATCGCCTTCGGCATCCCGCCCGTCCCCGCCGTGTTCATCGGGGTGTGTGCGGCGGTCGGCGGCAGCGTGCTGCGCGACATGCTCATGGGCCTCCCGACCGCGATCATGCACGTCGGCTCGCTCTACGCCGTGGCCGCCGGCGCCGGCTGCACGTTCATCGTCGTCTCGAACGCCTTCGGCGTGCCCATTCCGCTCGCGGCAGTGCTCGGGATCGTCGTGACCGCGGTGATCCGCATCCTGGCCGTGAGCTTCGACGTCTCGCTCCCCGAGCAGCGCCGCATCTACCGCCGCAAGGTCGCGGCCGAGACCGGCGTGATCCCTATCATCAAGCCCAGCATCGACCTCTAGGCGCCCTTCGTCTCGTCGCTCCGCTCCTCGCTCAGGGAACAGCACCGCCCCCTGAGCGAGCGAAGCGAGACGAAGGGCACCGCCCCCTGAGCGAGCGAAGCGAGACGAAGGGCGAACGGCTCAGACGGCCGCGAGCTCCTGCTGACGCGTGCGGATCGAACGGTTCACGCCCGACACGATCGCCTTGAGGGATGCGGTCGAGATGTCGCCGTCGATGCCGACGCCCCACAGGCGCTGGTCGCCGACCTGCAGCTCGACGTAGGCTGCGGCCTGTGCGTCGCCACCGGCGCTGAGAGCGTGCTCGACGTAGTCGTAGAGCGTGATGTCGAAGCCCTGGCCGCGCAGCACCTCGATGAACGCCGCGATGGGTCCGTTGCCGTTGCCGGCGACGGCGACCTGCTGGTCGTCATCGCGCAGTGTCACATCGAGCACGACGTCGCCCGACATGTCGCTGCGGGTCTGGGTCGCGAGCAGCTCGAAGCGTCCCCACTTGGCGGACTCGTCGGCGGCAGGCAGGTACTCGTCGTTGAAGATCGACCAGATCTGCTCGCTCGTCACCTCGCCACCCTCGGCGTCGGTCTTCGTCTGGACCACGCCCGAGAACTCGATCTGCAGCTTGCGGGGCAGGTCGATCGCGTGGTCGGCCTTCAGCAGGTAGGCAACGCCGCCCTTGCCGGACTGGGAGTTGACGCGGATGACGGCCTCGTACGAACGTCCGAGATCCTTCGGGTCGACCGGCAGGTAGGGCACCGCCCACTCGATGTCGTCGACCGTGACGCCCTCGGCGTCGGCGCGGGCCGCCATGGCCTCGAAGCCCTTCTTGATCGCGTCCTGGTGCGATCCGCTGAACGCGGTGAAGACGAGGTCACCGGCCCAGGGGCTGCGCTCCGGCACGGGCAGCTGGTTGCAGTACTCGACCGTGCGCTTGACCTGGTCGATGTCGCTGAAGTCGATCTGCGGGTCGATGCCCTGGGTGAACAGGTTGATGCCCAGTGCCACGATGTCGACGTTGCCGGTGCGCTCCCCGTTGCCGAACAGGCATCCCTCGATGCGGTCGGCGCCGGCCATGTAGCCGAGCTCCGCGGCCGCGATCGCGGTGCCGCGGTCGTTGTGCGGGTGCAGCGAGAGGATGACGTTCTCACGGTGCGCGAGGTGACGGCTCATCCACTCGATCGAATCGGCGTAGACGTTGGGAGACGCCATCTCGACAGTGGCAGGGAGGTTGATGATCACCTTGCGGTCGGGAGTCGGCTCGAAGACCTCGATCACCTGGTTGCAGATGTCGACGGCGAACTCGAGCTCGGTCCCGGTGTAGCTCTCGGGCGAGTACTCGTAGTAGACCTTCGTGTCGGGGATGGTCTTCTCGAACTCGCGGCACAGACGTGCACCCTCGAGGGCGATGTCGATGATGCCCTGCTTGTCGGTGCGGAACACGACCTCGCGCTGCAGCACACTCGTGGAGTTGTACAGGTGCACGATCGCCTGCTTCGCGCCGGCGATCGACTCATAGGTGCGAGCGATCAGGTGCTCGCGCGCCTGGGTCAGCACCTGGATCGTGACGTCGTCGGGGATCAGGTTCTCTTCGATGAGCTGACGCACGAAGTCGAAGTCGGTCTGGCTCGCCGAGGGGAACCCGACCTCGATCTCCTTGTAGCCCATGCTGACGAGCAGCTCGAACATGACGCGCTTGCGCTCGGGCGACATCGGGTCGATGAGGGCCTGGTTGCCGTCACGGAGGTCGACGGCGCACCAGCGCGGGGCCTCAGTGATGCGGGCGTCGGGCCAGGTGCGGTCCGCCAGGTCGACGGTGATCTGCTCGTTGTACGGCCGGTACTTGTGAATCGGCATCGCGGACGGGCGCTGAGTGTTCTGCATGATGGGGCTTCTTCTCTTCGTCGGATATGTGAACGGGCCAACACAAGCGCCGCGACGAGGAAGGCCCTAGCTTCAGGACTCGTCGCGGCAGCTAAGAAGAAGCAGACCGCCGAAAGGCATGCGGCCATGCTAGCAGGATCGCTGTGATTCTCCGGAGCACCCGTGAGACGATGCGGTCGGTGACGACACTGGCAGGTATGAGCACATCGCGCAGACGTACGCTTCTCGCCGCAGCGGTCCTCTCGGGGATGATCGGCCTCGCCGCCTGTTCCGCGGCGCCCGGATCGTCGCCGGCCCCGACCAGCTCCGGACGGCCCGCCTGGGACGCGGGCGACGTGACGCCCCCGGAGGGACGTGTGATCGGCACCGGCATGGTGCTCGACGCCGCGGGAGACGTCGAACTGTGCCTCGGCGCGGTCGCCGAGTCGTACCCGCCGCAATGCTCGGGCGTTCCGGTGGACGGGTGGACGTGGGACGGAGTCGACGGCAACGACACCAGTGGTGACGCCACCTGGGGCATGTACGCGGCCTACGGCACGTATGACGGTCATCGCTACACGATCACCGACCCGCCCATCATGCTGGCGCTCTACGACTCGGTGGCCCCGGTGGATCCGGCCAACGGCGTCGAGGGGACGACGTCCGCTGCCGACCTCGCCCGGGTGCAGGACGAGCTCTCGACCACGCTCGGGACCGACGCGCTCAGCGTCTGGACGGAGCGGGGGTACGTCTGGGTCCAGGTCGTCTGGGACGACGGCTCCCTGCAGGATGCCGTCGACGACGCCTACGGCGACGACGTCGTGCTCGTCACCTCGGCGCTGCGCGAGATCGACTAGCGCGCCGGGATCAGGGCGAGCTTGCCGCCGGGGTGCCCCTCGGCGAGCAGGGCGAGCGCCGCGGGTGCCTCGTCGAGAGGGAAGGTGCGGGCGAGCGGTACGACGAGTTCACCGTTCTGCGCCAGCCTCACCAGCTCGCCGCGGATGTCGTCGCGGAACCGCGCACTCGCGGGCATCGACCCGGCGATCGCGAGGATGCCGTCCGCCTCGGCCCTCCCCATGGCGGCGATCGTGACGATGCGCGCACGGTCGGCGACGAGTTCGAGGGACACGTCGACGGCCTCGGCGGTGCCGACCGCGTCGAGGGCTGCGGCGACAGCTGCACCCTCGGAGGCAGCGCGCACCCGATCCGCGAGTCCCGGTCCGTAGGCGACGGGCGTGCCGCCGAAGTGCCGCACGACATCGAATCGACTCGTGCCGGCCGTGCCGATGACCCGGATGCCCCGCAGCGCCGCCTGCTGCAGCACGCTGACGCCGACGGCGCCCGATGCCCCGTGCAGCAGCACGGTCTCGCCGGGGGCCGCTCCCGTGACCGCGAGCATCTCGGCCGCCGTGGTGCCCGCGAGCAGCAGGTTCGCGGCCTCGGGGTGGCTGAGGGGAGTCGGTTTCGCGAACGCCTTCTCGGCGGGGATGGTGAGTGCCGTGGCGTACCCGCCGCTCACGCGGAAGGCGATCACCTCGTCGCCGATCTCGGCCGGTCCGGATCCGATCGTCGTGTCGGGACCGATCGCGGTGATCACACCCGACACCTCGTATCCGATCGCCACCGGCAGCTCGACTCCCGGCCGAGGGCCGGCGACGTGTTTGGCATCCGCGGGATTCACACCCGCCGCGTGGACCTCGATGGTGATCTCTCCGACACCGGGTCGGGGAACCTCGTACTCGACGAAATCCCACTCCTCAGGTGCGCTCCACGATGAGGCGACCCAGTGCATCGCCATCAGAAGCCGAGCCGTCCGAGCTGCTTCGGGTCGCGCTGCCATTCCTTGGCGACCTTGACATGCAGGCCCAGGAACACCCTCGTGCCGAGGAGGTCCTCGATGCCGGCGCGGGCGCGACGGCCGACGTCGGCCAGCCTCTTGCCCTTGTGTCCGATGATGATCGCCTTCTGGCTGTCGCGCTCCACGACGATCGAGGCGTGCACGTCGGTCAGGTCCGTGCCCTCGCGGGGAGCGATGTCGTCGATCACGACGGCGATCGAGTGCGGCAGCTCGTCGCGCACGCCGTCGAGCGCCGCCTCACGGATCATCTCGGCGATGCGGTCCTCCTCCGACTCATCGGTCGTGACGCCCTCTTCATAGAGCGCGGGGCCCACCGGCATCAGCGAGAGCACCTCGTCGGCGAGCACCTCCAGCTGATCGTTCGTGAGAGCGGAGATCGGGATGACCGCATCCCAGTCCTCGCGAAGAGCATCGACCTCCAGGAGACGCTCGGTGATGTCATCGCGGCCGGCCGCATCGGTCTTCGTGACGATCGCGATCTTCTTGGCGCGGCGGTATCCGTCGAGCGATGCCGCGATGCGGCGGTCGCCGGGGCCGACCTTCTCGGTCGCAGGCACGCAGAATCCGATCACGTCGACGTCGCCGAGGACCTGCTCGACGAGGTCGTTCAGACGCTCGCCCAGAAGAGTGCGTGGCTTGTGGATGCCGGGTGTGTCGACGATGACGAGCTGCCCGTCCGGGCGATTCACGATCCCGCGGATCGCGCGTCGGGTCGTCTGCGGCTTCTCACTCGTGATGGCGATCTTCTCGCCCACCAGAGCGTTCGTGAGAGTCGACTTGCCCACGTTGGGGCGCCCCACGAAGGTCACGAACCCGCTTCGCGTCTGCTCAGTCATCGTGTGCGTCTCTCTCTTCTGCGGCATCTGCCGCATCCTGTGCCGAGCGTTCCACGAACACCGTCGCGATGCCACGGCCGCGCCCTCGCGAGGCGCCGCCCGTGAGGGTCAGTCCTTCGACGGTCACCGTCGATCCCGGTTGCGGGACCTGGCCCAGCGTCTTGCCGAGCAGGCCACCGATCGAGTCCACGTCCTCGTCCTCGAGCTCGAGACCGAAGAGGTCGCCGACATCTTCCAGCGACAGCCGGGCACTGACCCGGTACCGTCCGTCGCCCAGCTCGACGACTTCGGCCGACACCTGATCGTACTCGTCGGAGATCTCGCCGACGAGCTCCTCGATGAGGTCTTCGAGCGTGACCAGACCCGAGATCCCGCCGTGCTCGTCGATGACGAGGCACACGTGCACCGCGTCGCGCTTCATCTGCTGCAGCAGCGTCTCGGCACGCATCGACTCGGGGACGAAGGTCGCCGGGCGGGAGATCGGCCGGATGGATGCCGCCCGCCACGCGTTCTCGTCGCGGAAGGCGAACTGCACCAGATCCTTGAGGTAGAGCACTCCGACGACGTCATCGGCGTCGTCGTCGACGACCGGCATGCGCGAGACGCCGCGCTGCAGGAACAGCGTCATCGCCTCGCTGGTCGTCGCCGTCGCGTCGACGGTCACCATCTCGGTCCGGGGCACCATCACGGCGCGCACGAACTGGTCGGTGAAGTCGAACACCGAGTGGATGAGGTCGCGGTCGTCGGCCTCGATCAGGTCGTTGGACGCGGCCTCGTCGACCATGCTCAACAGCTGCTCCTCCGACGTGAACGAGCTGCGGCCACGTCCGGGTGTGACCCTGTTGCCGAGGACCACGAGCCCCTGAGCGAGCGGGCCGAGGATGATGCGCAGGGCGCGGACGACCGGAGCGTTCGCGCGCAGCATCCCCTCGGCGTGGTGCCGACCGAACGATCGCGGGCTCGCCCCGACCAGCACGAAGCTGATGCCGGTCATCAGTACCGCCGCGGCGAGCATCGCCCACCAGATGTTGTCGAACAGGATGCTGAAGGCGACCGTGACGAGCACGGCGGCGGCCGTCTCCGTCAGGACGCGGATGAATGCGACGGAGTTGACGTGTGCATCGGGGTCCGCGGCGATCCGCGTGAGCTGGGGGGCATTGCGCCCTTCCGTGCCCATCTCCTCGATGTCAGAGCGCGATGTGACGCCGAAGGCCGCGTCGATCGCGGCCATCAGGCCGCCGAACGCGACCAGCAGCACGGCCGCGGCGAGCAGGAAGGCGGCGGTCATCGGCGACGTTCGGACGCGGCGAAGCCCTGGATCAGCTCCTTCTGCAGTCCGAACATCTCGCGCTCGTCATCGGGTTCGGCGTGATCGAAGCCGAGGAGGTGCAGCAGCCCGTGGGTGGTCAGCAGGATCAGCTCGTCCATCAGGGTGTGGCCTGCAGCCTGCGCCTGCGTCTCGGCGACCTGGGGGCACAGCACGATGTCACCGAGCAGCCCGGGTGCGGTCGGACGATCCTCGGTGCCGGGGCGCAGCTCATCCATCGGGAAGCTGAGCACATCGGTGGGACCGGGCTCGTCCATCCACTGGACGTGCAGCGCCTCCATGGCCGCCTCGTCGACGAGGACGATCGCCACCTCGGCGTCGGGGCTCACGTGCAGCTGGGCGAGGTTGAAGTCCGTCAGCCGCTGCAGCACGGTCTCGTCGACGTCGATGGCCGACTCGTTGTTGATCTCGATCATGACTGTGCTCGATTCATCAGAAAGCTCGATTCATCAGGAGAGGCCTCGTCTCGGCTTCCGGTCTCGGGGTCCTGGGCGCTGGGCGCCCCTGCGCTCGGCGCGGTTGGCGAACTCGGCGGCCTGCTCGCGTTCGAAGCGCTGGGCGGTGCGCTGCTCGTCGTATTCGCTGTACGCGTCGACGATCCGACCCACGAGCGAATGACGCACGACGTCGTCGCTCGTGAGGCGGGCGAAGTGGATGTCGTCGATGCCGTCGAGCACGCGCGTGACGAGGCGGAGTCCCGACGATCCCTGGGGCAGGTCGACCTGGGTGATGTCACCGGTCACGACCATCTTCGAGCCGAAGCCGAGACGCGTGAGGAACATCTTCATCTGCTCGGGCGTGGTGTTCTGCGCCTCGTCGAGCACGACGAAGGAGTCGTTGAGCGTGCGCCCCCGCATGTAGGCGAGCGGTGCGACCTCGATGGTTCCGGTCGCCATCAGGCGCGGGACGACCTCGGGGTCCATCATCTCGTTCAGGGCGTCGTAGAGCGGACGCAGGTACGGATCGATCTTGTCGGTCAGCGTGCCGGGCAGGAAGCCCAGCCGCTCCCCCGCCTCGACGGCGGGACGCGTCAGGATGATCCGGGTGACCTCCTTGCGCTGCAGCGCCTGCACGGCCTTCGCCATGGCCAGGTAGGTCTTGCCCGTGCCGGCGGGACCGATGCCGAACACGATCGTGTTCTCATCGATCGCGTCGACGTACTCCTTCTGCCCCACGGTCTTGGGCCGGATGACCTTGCCCCTCGTCGAGAGGATCGCCTCGCCGAGCACCTCGCTCGGTCGCGGACCGTCTTCGGTGCGCAGCATCCGCGCCGAGCTCGAGACGTCGCTGGGCGCGAGGTCGTGGCCTGCTCTGGTCATGGTCAGCAGCTCCTCCACGAGATTCTTCGCCTTCGCGACGGCATCGGCCGTGCCCGAGAGCGTGATCTCATTGCCGCGCACGAGGACCTGCACATCGGGATGCTCCTTCTCGAGCATCCGCAGCAGGCGGTCCTGCGGACCGAGCAGCCGCACCATGGCCACCCCGTCCACCGCGATTGTCTCCCGAGCGGACGGGACGTCGGCCGGGTCGTGAGTGATGTCAGCGGCCAACGAGGTTCGTCTCCCGAAGGTCGCCGGCGAGGACGTGCGCGTGCACGTGCGGCACGGTCTGTCCTGAGTTCTCCCCCACATTGAAGAGGAGTCGGAAGTCGCCGTCGGCGTGCTCGCGTGCGAGTCGGCCGGCCATCGCGACCATCTCGGCGAGCAGAGCGGGGTCGTCGGCCGCGAGCTCGACGACGTCGACGTACTCGCGCTTGGGGACGACCAGCAGGTGCAGCGCTGCCTGCGGGTTGATGTCGCGCAGGACGAAGAGCCGCTCGTCCTCGGCGACGATCTCACCGGGGATCTCACCGTCGAGGATGCGGGTGAACAGGGAGGGGGCTGACATGCCCCCAGTTTAGTGGCTCCACCTGCGGCGGCGGCGTGTCGGCCGCCGCCCGGACGGACGCCCGCCGACCGCGTGCGGCGGGCGGAATCCTGCCGCGGCGATCCCCGCCCCGCCGCGTGGATCGCTCGGGCTCGACGGCTAAGATGGGCAGACACCCACCGCTCGGCGTCATCGACGCGCCCCGTCCGTCGAGCAACGAGGCCGCAGCGGCCGATGTCAGGGTGTACGAGAAACCGAGGTACAGGTGACGAAGCACGCGCTCTCCATGCAGGATGCGATCTTGAAGCTCCAGGAGTACTGGGCAGGCGTCGGCTGCATGGTGATGCAGCCTCTGAACGCAGAGGTCGGAGCCGGAACCGCGAACCCCTCGACCGCGCTCCGCGTGCTCGGTCCCGAGCCGTGGAAGGTCGCGTACGTCGAGCCCAGCGTGCGTCCGGACGACTCGCGCTACGGACTGAACCCCAACCGTCTGCAGACGCACCACCAGTTCCAGGTCATCCTCAAGCCCGAACCGGGCAACCCGCAGGAGCTCTACCTCAAGAGCCTCGAGGCCATCGGCGTCGACCTGCACGCCCACGACGTCCGCTTCGTCGAGGACAACTGGGCCTCCCCCGCACTCGGCGCCTGGGGGTTGGGCTGGGAGGTCTGGCTCGACGGCATGGAGATCACCCAGTTCACCTACTTCCAGCAGCTCGGCGGTCTCAACCTCAGCCCGATCCCGGTGGAGATCACCTACGGACTCGAGCGGATCCTGATGGCGCTCCAGGGCGTCGATCACTTCAAGGACATCGAGTACTCCGACGGCGTCTCCTACGGCGAGATCTTCGGCCAGTCCGAGTACGAGATGAGCCGGTACTACCTCGACGACGCCGACATCGAGACCTCTCGCGCGCTCTTCGACGCCTATGCCCTCGAGGCACGCAGGCTCGTCGAGAACCGCCTGCCCGTGCCGGCGTACAGCTTCGCCCTCAAGTGCAGCCATGCGTTCAACATCCTCGACGCACGCGGTGCCGTGAGCACGACGGAGCGCACCAAGGCCTTCTCGCTGATGCGCAACCTGGTGCGCGACTGCGCACGTCTGTGGGTCGAGATCCGCGACGAGCTCGATCACCCGCTCGGTGTCGCTCAGGCTCCCGAGGCCCTCTCCCGCGCCGACGCGCCCACCGTGTCCCCCGATGCGGCCCCCGCGGATGTGCTGTTCGAGATCGGCCTCGAAGAGCTGCCCGCATCGGAGGTCCCCGCGATCACCGTGACCGTGCGCGAGCTGCTGACGACGGCATTCGCGAGCACGCGTCTGGCCTTCGACGACCTTCGCGTCGACAGCACGCCGCGCCGTGTGGTGGTGCGGATCTCGGGTGTCCCCTCCGTCGAGTCCGAACTCGAGCACGTCGCGCGCGGTCCCCGGTGGACCGCGGCGTTCGACGAGGCCGGCGCTCCGACGAACGCGCTGAACGGATTCCTCCGCAAGAACGGCGCCGCCGTCGAGGAGATCGTCGAGGTCGACGTCAACGGCGTCCGCCATGTCGCGGTCACCCGCACGCTGCCCGGGCGCCCCGTGACCGAGGTCCTGTCGACGGTGTTCGAGCAGGTCGTGGGCGGTCTGCGCGCGGACAAGAACATCCGCTGGTCCGACCCCGAGCTCAGCTACGCCCGACCGATCCGCTGGCTCCTCGCCCTCTGGGGGACGGTGGAGATCCCGCTCGCCGTCTCGCAGGTGACGTCCGCCCGCACCACCCGTGTACTCCGCACGAGTGAGCCGCCCGTCCGCGAGGTCACCTCGCTCGAGGACTTCGACAGCATCCTGCGCGACGAGCACATCATCCTCGACCGCGATGCTCGCCGCGAGCTCATCGTCGACGCCGCCGAGAAGCTGGCCGCGTCCGTGGGCGGCACCATCGACATCGAGGGCGATGCCGGCCTGATCGACGAGATCACCGACCTGGTCGAAGCACCGGGCCCCCTGCTGGGCTCGTTCAGCGCCGAGTACCTCGAGGTGCCCTCGTCGGTGCTCACGACGGTGATGAAGAAGCACCAGCGCTATCTGCCGATCTGGGTCGACGGGGCGCTGAGCAACTCGTTCATCATCGTCGCCAACGGTCCGTTCGACGAGGCCGTGGTCCGCGGCGGCAACGAGAACGTCCTGCGTGCCCGGTTCGAGGATGCGAAGTTCTTCTGGCGCGCCGACCTCGAGAAGACCCCCGAGCAGTTCCGGTTGATGCTCGACAAGCTCCTCGTCGAGGACCGACTGGGATCCTTCCTCGACCGCTCGCGCCGCATCGAGGCGCTCGCCTCGGAGTTCGCCGAGATCGCCGACCTCGACGCGCAGGCCGCGACGGTCGTCCGCTCGGCGGGTGCCGTCGCGAAGTTCGACCTCGCCTCGCAGCTCGTCATCGAGTTCTCCGGCCTCGCCGGCACCATGGCGAAGGAGTACGCCGCGCGCGCGGGCTATGACGAGGCCACCAGCACCGCCCTCGAGGAGATGGAGCGACCGCGCTTCTCGGGCGCCGCTCTTCCCGAGACCGTGCCCGGTGCCGTGCTCTCGCTCGCCGATCGATTCGACCTGCTCACCGGGCTGACGACCGTCGGCATCAGCTCGACAGGAAGCTCCGATCCGTTCGGCATCCGCCGGATCGCCGGCGGCATCATCGCCGTCCTGCGCAGCCGGCCCGAGCTGGGCATCTCGATCGCTGAAGGCATCTCGCACGCGGCATCCGGTCTCGCCGTGCAGGGACTCGAGGTATCGGATGCCGTTCGCGCGGCCGTCCTCGACGTGCTGGGCAAGCGGTACTCGCAGCAGCTGACGTCCGAGGGGCATGAGATCGCCGTCGTGCGCGCCGCGCTGCCTCTGGTCGACAGCCCGAGTGCAGCGGATCACGCCATCGAGGCGATCGAATCCTGGCTCGGCTCCGAGAACTTCACAGCGGAGTTCGAGGCCCTGCTGCGCGTCGTGAACATCACGCCGGCCGACGTCGCCGGTGAGATCGCCGACGGCGGGTCCGCCGAAGACGCGGCGTTCGCCGCCGAGGTGCGTCGTTTCGACGACGCCCTCGCGGGCTCCGCGGGCATCGACACGTTCCTGACCGCCCTGCGGGACCTCGCGCCGCACATCGATCGCTTCTTCGGCGAGGTGCGGGTGCTCGACGACGACCCTCAGGTGCGTCGTGCGCGCCTCGGACTGCTCGGCGTCATCGCCGGTCACGCCAGGACGCAGGCGGACTGGGCGGAGCTCAAGCCGCTCGTCCCCTGAGCCGCCGCGTAGACGGACACACGCGAGAGGGTGCGCATCCATCGGATGCGCACCCTCTCGCGTTCACACTCTTCTGCTCATACTCTCGTCCGGCTATGCCCGCGTCACCAGCGGCCGAGTGCGACCGAGAGCACCGCGATCGCGGCCGGACCGGCGGTCGAGGTGCGCAGCACCGTCCGCCCCAGCAGCATCCGCTCCGCGCCGGCATCCGAGAGTCGAGCGAGCTCGTCGTCGGCGATACCGCCCTCGGGACCGACCACCAGCACGAGGTCACGGTCGTCGGGCTCGAGGTCCGACAGGCGCGTCGGCGCACCCGGATCGAGCAGAAGCATCCGTTGCGTCGAGGCGCGAACGGCGAGTTCGGCCGTCGTCACGGGAGTCGAGACCTCCGGAACCCAGGAGCGGTGCGCCTGCTTCGCCGCCTCACGGACGATGGTCGCCCAGCGCTCGCGTCCCTTCACGGCCTTCGGCCCGTCCCACCGCGAGACGCTGCGGCCCGCCTGCCACGGCACGATCTCGTCGACGCCGAGCTCGCACGCGGCCTGCACGGCGAGCTCGTCGCGATCGCCCTTCGCCAGAGCCTGCACCAGAACGATCCGGGGCCGCGGCGCAGGCTCCTCGGAGCGAGACGACACACGGACGTCGACCGATGACGGCGAGACCTGCTCGGCGACGCCGGTGAGCCAGACTCCCGCCCCGTCGCCGATCGTCACGGATTCGCCGACGCGGAGCCGGCGGACGACAGCGGCGTGCTTGGCCTCGCCTCCCGTGAGCGTCACGACGTCGCCGACCGCGGCGTCGGAGGCGGACGCGAGCAGGAAGTGCAGAGCCATCGGTGCCCCGATCAGTGCGTACGGAAGCGGTCGCGGAGCTTCGAGAACAGGCCCTGCTGGAACTGCGCCAGCTGGGGTCCCGGAGCCTTGGTCTTCTTGGCGAAGTCCTCGATGAGCGCGCGCTGCGCCGAATCGAGCTTCGTAGGCGTGACCACCTGCACGCCCACCCGCAGGTCACCGCGCTGCGTGCCGCGCAGAGGCGTGATGCCACGCCCCTTGATCGTCAGCACGTCGCCGGACTGCACGCCGGACCGGATCTCCAGCTCGACCTCTCCGTCGAGTCCCTGGATCGTCGTCTCGGTGCCGAGCACGGCATCCGGCATCGACACCTCGAGGGTCGCGAGCAGGTCATCGCCGTCGCGGCTGAAGGTCGGGTGCGGGTTGACCGTGACCTCGACGTACAGGTCGCCGTGCGGGCCGCCCGCCTTGCCGACCTCTCCGGAGCCGGGCAGCTGCAACCGCAGTCCGGTCTCCACACCGGCGGGGATGTCCAGCGAGACGGTGCGGCGGGAGCGCACGCGTCCCTGTCCCCCGCACGTGCCGCAGGGGTACGGAATCGTCGTTCCGTAGCCCTCGCAGGTGCCGCAGGGCTGAGAGGTGACGACGTTGCCGAGCAGGCTGCGCACCTGTCGCTGCACATGGCCGGATCCGCCGCAGATGTCGCAGGTGACCGGCGAGGTGCCCTCCTGGCAGCACGATCCGTTGCACGTCTCGCAGAGCACGGCCGTGTCGACCTCGATGTCCCGGTGGGCGCCGAAGACCACGTCGCCCAGGTCGAGAGTGACGCGAACGAGTGCATCCTGTCCGCGCTCCCGTCGTGACCGCGGACGTGCTCCGCGTCCGCCGCCCTGACCGGCGCCGAAGAACGTCTCGAAGATGTCGCCGAAACCGCCGAAACCGCTGAAGTTCCCGGCTGCTCCGTCGCCACCGCCCATGTCGTACCGACGGCGGGAGTCGTCGTCGCTCAGCACGTCGTAGGCGTGCGTGACGAGCTTGAACTTCTCGGCCGCGTCCTCGCCGGGGTTCACGTCGGGGTGAAGCTGACGGGCGAGGCGTCGATAGGCCTTCTTGATCTCGTCGGTGGAGGCGTCACGGGAGACGCCCAATACCTCATAGTGGTCTGCCACGTTGGCCCTTCCAGGTGTGTCGTTGTGTGAGCGCCCGCGTCAGCGGGACGCCTCGTCTTCGTCGAGCATCCGCGACAGATAGCGGGCCACGGCCCGCGCTGCCGCCAGGTTGCTCGGATAGTCCATGCGGGTGGGCCCCATCACGCCGACCCGCGCCATGCCGCTGGGCGCGGCGTAGTTGCTCGCGACGATCGACGCCTCGCCCAGACCGAATGATGCGTTCTCAGTGCCGATGCTGGCCGCGAGACCGTGGGAGTCGGCTTCCATCTCGCTCATCAGCCGCAACAGGGTCACCTGCTCCTCGATCGCCTCGAGGAGCGGGTGGATGCTGCCGCGGAAGTCCTGCTCGCGCCGGGCGAGTGTCGCGGCCCCCGCCATGACCAGTCGTTCCTGCCGGAATGCGCCGAGCTCTTCGATGATGATCGCCGCGAGAGCTCGCAACGCGACGTCGTCGGAATGCTCGTCCGCGGCGAGCAGAGCCTGCAGCCGATCGGCGGCATCGCTCACCGCGCGCTGCGTGATCAGGGCCGACAGCCGCGCGCGCAGCAGCGCCATGTCGGTCTCGTCGACGTCGACCGGCAGCGGAGCCATGCGCTGCGACACTCCCCCGGCGTCGGTGACCAGAACGATGAGCAGACGATTGGGGGCCAGCGCCACGAGCTCGATGTGCGTCAGTCGCGCGCGAGCGAACGACGGGTACTGCGCGAGAGCGACCTGTCCGGTGAGCTGGGTGAGCACGCGGACGGTGCGCACCATGAGATCGTCGAGATCGGACGGAGCCGTGAGGAAGGACTCGATCGCGGTGCGCTGCGCGACCGTGAGAGGACGCAACTGCGCGAGGTGGTCGACGAAGACGCGGTAGCCCTTGTCGGTCGGAACGCGGCCCGAAGACGTGTGCGGGGCAGTGATCAGCTCCTCGTCCTCGAGCAGAGCCATGTCGTTGCGGATCGTCGCCGCCGACACTCCGAACGAGTAGCGATCGACGATGGAACGGCTGCCGACGGGCTCGTGCGTCTCGACGTAGTCCTGCACGATCGCCCGGAGAACCTGGAGGCCTCTTTCACTGACCATCGCAACTCCCTCCCTCTGGCACTCACTGACTTCGAGTGCCAATTCTACCCGCCGAGGCGGGCGCCGCGCTGATCGCCCTACGATGACGGGTATGAGTGTCGCGCCGCAGGTCACCGTGTCCGCCGGAATCGTGCGCGGCGAGGCTGTCGACGGGGTGCACCGATACCTCGGAATCCCCTACGCCGCCGCCCCGTTCGGGCCGGACCGCTTCCGGGCTCCTCGGTCGACTCCCGCGTGGGAGGGCGTCCGCGACGCCGTGAGTTTCGGACCGACCTCTCCTCAGCATCCGTACCCCGGCGCCATCGGCGATCTGCTCGGTTCGGTCGAGATCCCCGGAGACGAGATCCTCTCGGTCAACATCTGGGCTCCGGAGGATGCGGACGGTGCACCGGTCGTCCTCTGGATCCACGGTGGCGCACTCGAGCGCGGCACCGCCGCACTCCCCCTGTACGACGGATCCGGGTTCGCTCGGGCGGGCATCGTGTTCGCCTCGATCAACTACCGCCTGGGATCCGAGGGCTTCTCGGTGCTCACGGGGGCTCCCCGGAACCTGGGACTCCAGGACGCCGCCGCGGGACTCGCCTGGGTGCACGAGGAAATCGCGTCGTTCGGCGGCGATCCCTCGCAGATCACCGTCATGGGCGAATCCGCCGGCGGCGCCATCGTCGCCGGTCTGCTCGCCGTCGCCTCGTCGCGGGAGCTGATCTCGCGGGCGATCATCGAATCCGGACCACTCGAGGCGCAGACCGCGAAGAAGGCCGGGCGCGTCACGGCGCAGCTGGCGAAGCGGCTCGGCATCAGGGCCGACCGCGCGAGCTTCCTCGGAGCATCTCCCGCGAAGCTGCTCCATGCGCGACGGCAGCAGTCCTCCGGCTCCTCTCCGCTGGGTGGAGCGCCCGGATTCCAGTTCGCCGTGGACGCCGAGTCGCTGCCTCGCTCGCCCCACGAGGTGCTCGCCGACACGGACCTGCCCCTGCTCATCGGAAGCAACACCGATGAATACCGACTCTGGTTCCCTCCGGCTGCGCTGGCGGGAATCAGCGAGGCGAAGCTCTTGCTCGCACGACTCGCTCTGCGGATCCCGCGAAAAGCGGTCGCGGCCTATCGATCGACCTTCCCCGGTGCCTCCACCGGCGAGATATTCGGCCAGCTCGCCACCGACATCATGCTCCGCGCGCCGCTGACCCGACTGGCGCTGGCGCGTCACGCACCCACGTTCGTCTACGAGTTCGCATGGCAGAGTCGAGTCCGCGACCTGCGTGCGGCGCACGCCCTGGAGCTCGGCTTCGTGTTCGATCGCCTCGGCGACCCCGAGGCGCAGCGGCTCGCCGGACAGGATGCCCCGCAGAGACTCGCGGACGAGATGCACAGAGCATGGATCTCATTCATCAAGACCGGCAACCCCGGGTGGCCGGAGTTCGGCACGGAGAGGACCACGCGCCTGTTCGACACCGAGAGCTCCACCGTCACGCAGCGCCGGACGGACGCCCTCGACATGCTGCCATAGCGGTCCGCCGGCAGGATCAGTCGGTGAGCTCGCGCACGACCGCATCGGCGAGCAGGCGTCCGCGAAGGGTGAGCTGCACCCTGCCCCGCACCGCCGCGCCGGGGTCGACGAGACCGTCGGCGATCAGCCCGGCGACGCGCGTGCGACGCTCCGCGGGCAGGTCGGCGATCGCGATCCCTTCACGGATGCGGCTCAGCAGCAGGACCCGCTCCAGGGTGCGCGACGCCTCGTCCGGCCGCTCCGTGCCCGCGGCGGGCGACTCGGCGGCGGCGAGCCGCTGGGCGTAGGCGGCGGGATGCTTGACGTTCCACCAGCGCAGACCAGCGACGTGGCTGTGCGCACCGGGCCCGAAACCCCACCAGTCGTTGCCCCGCCAGTAGGCGAGGTTGTGCCGGGACCGCTGCTGCTCGGACCGCGACCAGTTGCTCACCTCGTACCAGTCGAAACCGGCGGCGGCGAGACGGGCGTCGGCCAGCTCGTACATGTCGGCCTGCAGGTCGTCGTCGGGGGCGGGCACCTCGCCGCGGCGGATCTGACGGGCGAGCTTGGTGCCGTCCTCGATGATCAGCGCGTAGGCGGAGACGTGATCGGAGTCCAGCGCGAGCGCCGCATCGAGCGAGGCCTCCCAGTCGCCGAGCGTCTCCCCCGGAGCGCCGTAGATGAGGTCGACGCTCACCGCGAGCCCCGCCTCCTTCGCCGCGGCGACGGCCGTCGTGACGTTGTCGGGGTGGTGCGTCCGGTCCAGCGCCGCCAGCACGTGCGGCACGGCCGACTGCATGCCGATGGAGAGGCGCGTGACTCCTGCATCCGCCAGCGTGCGCGCCACCTGCGGCGTCACCGTGTCGGGATTCGCCTCGACGGTGACCTCGGCCCCGTCCACCAGCCCGAAGGCGTCCGTCGCCGCATCGAGCATCCGCGCGAGGTCGCCGGGCGGGAGCAGCGTGGGCGTGCCTCCGCCGAAGAACACCGTGTCCATCGCACGGAGGGCACCGGCATCGGCGAGCACCCGTCGTGCGAGGTCGATCTCGCCGATCAGCGTCGTGGCGTAGTCCTCCTGCTTCGCTCCGCGGAGCTCGCTCGACGTGTACGTGTTGAAGTCGCAGTAGCCGCACCGGACACGGCAGAACGGCACGTGCAGGTATGCCGAGAAGGGCACTGCGGGGTCGACGGAGAGATCCGACGGCAGGTGCCCGTCGGTCGGGGCCGGGTCTCCGAGCGGCAGAGGACCGGGCATCAGTGACGCACGGCCATCAGACCGGAGTCGCGTAGAGCGGCGAGATGGCCCGCAGGTAGCGGGAGAAGAGCTCTCGGCGGCGACGCTTCACCAGCGGAGGCACGAGGCGGTAGAGCAGGGAGTTCGGCGCGTCGAAGGCGCGCACCGAGAACCAGACCTCGTCGTTGTCCTCGCGCCAGTCGATGTCGAAGGACTCCTCACCGCGCACGACGGAACCGCCGACCGTGCCCAGCACGAAGCCGATGCGGCGCTTCTCCTCGGTGACCGAGATGACGCGCAGCTCGGCATCCGCGCGCATGCCCGCGACCCGCCCGTGCAGCTTCAGGGTCATGCCCGGGCCTGCGAACGGCGTGCCCTCGGCATCGAAGCGCTGTTCGACGTCGTTCTTGCTCGGCGCGATCGGGGTGCCCTCCGCGTCGAAGCTCACGCCGGCGTACGCCGGACCCGGTGCCGGACGCACATCGTCGACTTTCAGTCCGGATGCCCGCTGCGCGGTCCACGTGAGAAGCGACTCGCCCGCGGACTGGAACCGCTCGAAGCCGCTCCCGATCCGCCACGAGTTCTCCGCCGGGAGGCTGCGCTCCGGCGGGTACTGCATCAGATCGGGCGCGTGGGTCGCACCCACGGCCGCATAGTCCACCGTGTCGTCTCGGAAAGTCCCGCGCCGCATGAGAACCAGCCTACTTGTCGTTGTCTGGACGATCACCCTCACGCGCCGAGCCCCGCCCGACGCGCGAGCCCACTACTTCTTGTCCTTGCCCTCGACGTCGCCGGAGAGCGCCGCGATGAACGCCTCCTGGGGGACCTCGACGCGGCCGACCATCTTCATGCGCTTCTTGCCCTCCTTCTGCTTCTCGAGGAGCTTCCGCTTGCGGCTGATGTCACCGCCGTAGCACTTGGCGAGCACGTCCTTGCGCAGCGCCCTGATCGTCTCGCGGGCGATGATCCTGGCGCCGATGGCGGCCTGGATCGGCACCTCGAAGTTCTGGCGAGGGATGAGCTTGCGCAGTCGCTCCGTCATGAGCGTGCCGTAGGCATAGGCCTTGTCTCGGTGGACGATCGAGCTGAACGCGTCGACCTTGTCGCCCTGCAGCAGGATGTCGACCTTCACGAGGTCCGCTTCCTGCTGTCCGGCGGGCTCGTAGTCGAGCGAGGCGTAGCCCTGGGTCTTGGACTTGAGCTGGTCGAAGAAGTCGAAGACGATCTCTCCGAGCGGCATCATGTAGCGCAGCTCGACCCGCTCCTCGGAGAAGTACTCCATGCCCAGCAGCGCGCCGCGGCGTGTCTGGCACAGCTCCATGACGGTTCCGACGTAGTCCTTCGGAAGCAGGATGGCGGTCTTCACCATGGGCTCGGACACGGAGCCGATGCGCCCGTCCGGGTACTCGCTCGGATTCGTGACCGTCACGGTCTCGCCCGTGTCCGAGGTGAGCACTTCGTAGATCACACTGGGCGCCGTGGTGATGAGGTCGAGGCCGAACTCGCGCTCCAGGCGCTCGGTGATGATCTCGAGGTGCAGCAGACCGAGGAATCCGCAGCGGAAGCCGAACCCGAGGGCCACGGACGTCTCCGGCTCGTACTGCAGGGATGCATCGGACAGCTTGAGCTTGTCGAGCGCCTCACGGAGGTCGGCGTAGTCGCTGCCGTCGATCGGGTAGACACCCGAGAACACCATCGGCTTGGGGTCGGTGTAGCCGGGGAGAGCCTCGGTCGCGGGCTTGCGCGCCGTCGTGATCGTGTCTCCGACCTTCGAGAGGCGCACGTCCTTCACTCCCGTGATGAGATAGCCAACCTCGCCGACACCGAGCCCCTTCGTGGGCACGGGCTCCGGGCTCGACACACCGACCTCGAGCGCCTCGTGAGTCGCGCCCGTGGACATCATCTGGATGCGCTCGCGCGGAGACAGGCCGCCGTCGATCATGCGGACGTAGGTGACGACACCGCGGTATGCGTCGTACACGGAGTCGAAGATCATCGCGCGCGCCGGCGCGTCGGCGTCGCCGACCGGGGCCGGGATGTCCCGCACGAGGCGGTCGAGGAGCTCCTCGACGCCCACGCCGGTCTTGCCGGACACACGCAGGACGTCTTCGGGCTTGCCGCCGATGAGGGAGGCGAGTTCCTTGGCGTACTTGTCCGGATCGGCCGCGGGCAGGTCGATCTTGTTCAGCACCGGGATGATGTGCAGATCGTTCTCGAGCGCCAGGTACAGGTTCGCCAGCGTCTGGGCCTCGATGCCCTGTGCCGCGTCGACGAGCAGGATCGCGCCCTCGCAGGCGGCGAGAGAACGCGACACCTCATACGTGAAGTCGACGTGGCCGGGGGTGTCGATCATGTTGAGGGCGAACACCTCTTCCGGTCCCTCAGCGTCACGAAGGGCCCACGGCATCCGCACCGCCTGGCTCTTGATGGTGATGCCGCGCTCGCGCTCGATGTCCATGCGGTCCAGGTACTGGGCGCGCATGTCGCGATCCGAGACCACGCCGGTGATCTGGAGCATGCGGTCGGCGAGGGTCGACTTGCCGTGGTCGATGTGGGCGATGATGCAGAAGTTGCGGATCTGCTTCGCGGGCGTCGCGGCAGGCTGAAGCGGAGTGAGAGCGCGTGGTGACATGTCCCGTCGATTCTACGGTGAGGCGAGGCTAATGCCCGATTCACCAGATCCGGTGTTAGTCTTCCGAGGTTGCCCGGGGGCCATCCGTGACACCGGATCCCGTGAGCGGTAGGACTCCGTCACAGACAAGGTGAAGGCGTCGCGTCGCGCAGATCGGCAGATGGTGATTGACTGTCTCTTCGACTCAGCGTTGCGTCGGCAGATCCCGAGCGCGTCTGAACAAGAGAAAGAATCATCACCTTGATCAAGTATCTGTTGCGTCGAGCGGTCGGCTGGTTGCTCATGATCGTGATTGCGACCAACGTCACCTACTTCCTGGCGTGGAGCTTCCTGGATCCCCGGAGCAATTACGTCGGACGACGCCCCCCGCTCAGTCCCGACGAGATCACCCGGATGCTGGAGCCGTTCAATCTGAGCGACACCGTCCCGCTGGTCGAGCGATGGTGGACCTGGTTCAGCGGCATCCTCTTCCGCTGGGACTGGGGCCAGAGCCCCGTCGGTCAGTCGGTGAACGACCAGATCGCCTACCGCATGTGGGTGTCCGCAGAGCTCGTGATCGGCGCCACCATCCTCGGAGCGGTGCTCGGTATCGGACTCGGCGTCTACACCGCCTCGCGCCAGTACAAGCTGGGTGACCGCATCGGTCAGGCCACGTCCATCGTCACGATGAACATCCCGATCGTCGTCGCGGCGCTCGGCATCGTGCTCCTCGCCATCGCCTTCAACGAGTGGGTGGGTGTGCGCGTCTTCTACGTGACGGGCGCGGGCAGCAAGGGGGTCGAGGGCTTCTTCCCCTACCTCCTCGACAAGCTGCAGCATCTGACGCTGCCGACCATCGCGCTCGTCTTCACGGGCTACGCGAACTACCACCTGCTGCAGCGCTCGCTCCTGCTGGACAACATCAAGGCCGACTATGTGCGCACCGCACGCGCGAAGGGTCTGACCAAGCAGCAGGCGATCCGCAAGCACGCACTCCGTCCCTCGCTCATCCCGGTGGCCACACAGCTCGCCTTCACGATCCCCACCGTCTTCACCGGCGCGATCCTCACGGAGTCGATCTTCGGCTGGAACGGCATGGGCAAGTACTTCATCGACACGATCAGCAAGAACGACGTGCACGGTGTGGTCGCCGTCGCGGCCTTCGGTGCCGTGCTCACCGCCATCGGCGCGATCCTCGCGGACATCGCCGTCGTCGCCCTCGATCCGCGAGTGAGAGTGAGCTGACATGACCACGGAAATGATCGACCCCACGCTGCACCCGGATGAGCCTCAGGTGCCGGCCGCTGTCCAGCGCAAACGGATGTCGACCTTCAACCTCTACTACCGCCGCTTCATGCGGAACAGGCCAGCGGTCTTCGGAGTCTTCGTCTTCATCGCCCTCGTGCTCTTCTCGATCATCGGGCCTCTGGTCGCCAAGTACGACCACATCTACCTCGACTTCCTGAACCTCGGCACCCCGCCGTCGGCCGAGCACTGGTTCGGCACGACTCCGGCCGGCAACGACCTGTTCGCTCAGGCGTCGATCGGGCTGCAGCGCTCACTCATGATCGCCGTCACGGTGTCGGTCGGCACGACAGTCCTCTCGGCCATCGTCGGCACGGCTGCGGCCTACTTCGGCGGACGCGTCGAGCGTTGGACCCTGCTCCTCATCCACTTCCTCATGGTGATCCCGACCTTCCTGATCCTCGCGCTGGTGTCGAACACCGCCGGCGGCGACTGGCGGGTCATCGCGCTCGCGCTCATCTTCATCGGCTGGTTCTTCCAGGCCAGGGTGATCTGGACCATGGCGCTCTCCCTTCGTGAGCGGGAGTACGTGGAGGCCGCCCGATACATGGGTGTGCGCGGAATGAGGATCGTCATGCGACACCTCATCCCGAACATCGGATCGCTGCTCGTCATCAACTTCACCCTCGGAGTCGTGGCGGCCGTCATGACCGAGACCGGACTGTCGTTCATCGGCTTCGGCGTCAAGATCCCCGACGTGTCACTCGGCTCGCTCATCGGCAGCGGCGCCAACAGCATCACCAGCGCGCCGTGGCTGTTCTACTTCCCCGCCATCGCCCTCGTCATGCTCACCGTCTCGATGGCGCTCGTGGCTGATGGCCTGCGCGACGCGCTCGATCCCACCTCTGCGGCAGGAGGCCGCGCATGAGCACCTACTCTGCAACCACAGTCCTTTCCGTCCGAGACCTGAGCGTCAGCTTCCCCTCCGAAGCGGGTCGCGTCGACGCCGTGCGCGGCGTCTCCTTCGACCTCGAGGCGGGCAAAACGCTCGGCATCGTGGGCGAGTCCGGATCGGGCAAGTCGGTCACGTCCCTGGCGATCATGGGCCTGCTCGACGACAACGCGAAGGTCACCGGCTCGATCGTCTTCGACGGCCAGGAGCTGCTCGGCAAGAGCGACAAGCAGATGTCGATGATCCGCGGCAACGGCATGACGATGGTGTTCCAGGATCCGCTCACCTCGCTCACCCCGGTGTTCACGATCGGCGACCAGCTGATCGAGGCGCTCACGGTGCACCGCAACCTCTCGAAGCGCGAGTCCTGGGATCGATCCGTCGAACTGCTCACCCTGGTCGGGATTCCCGAGCCGGAGAAGCGGATGAAGTCCTTCCCGCACGAATTCTCGGGCGGTATGCGTCAGCGCGTCGTGATCGCGATCGCGATGGCGAACAACCCGAAGCTGATCATCTGCGACGAGCCGACGACCGCTCTCGACGTCACGATCCAGGCGCAGATTCTCGATCTGATCGAGAAGGCGCAGGGCGAGACGGGTGCCGCGGTGATCATGATCACCCACGACATGGGTGTGGTCGCGCGCACCGCCGACGACGTCATCGTGATGTACGCCGGCAAACCCGTCGAGCACGCCGAGGCGCGGGAGCTGTTCCACCGCACCCGGATGCCGTACTCGATCGGACTCCTCGGCGCGATCCCCCGCGTCGACAAGTCGGAGAAGCAGCCCCTCGTCCCGATCAAGGGCAACCCGCCGTTGCTCATCGATCTGCCGGACGCCTGTCCGTTCGCCGACCGGTGCCCCATCGTCATGGACGCGTGCCGCACGCGGGAGCCCGAGCTGCTGCCCGTCACCACCGGAACGGATGCCGCGCACAGCGCCGCATGCATCCGTGCGAACGAGATCGAGGACGGCGGTCTGATCGGCGGTCTGCCGGTGTTCCCCATTCCGGTGATCCCCGAGAGCGACCTGACGCGCACTCCGCGCGAGCAGCGACCGGTGACCCTCGAGGTCCGCAATCTCAACAAGACCTTCTCGCTGATGAAGGGCGCCATCTTCAAGCGCAAGGTCGGCGAGGTGCACGCGGTCAAGGGCCTCACCTTCGATGTTCGCGAGGGCGAGACGATGGCCATCGTCGGTGAGTCCGGGTCGGGCAAGACCACGACGCTGCTGCAGATCATGGACTTCGCCAAGCAGGACGACGGCGACATCATCGTGGCCGGCACCAGCGTCGGATCGATCACGAGCGGCAAGCAGGAGCGAGCGCTGAGGCGCGATATCCAGATCGTCTTCCAGGACCCGATGGGCGCCCTCGACCCGCGTATGACCGTGAGCGCGATCATCGCCGAGCCGATGATCGCCATCGGTGTCAAGCGAGAAGACGCTCACCGTCGAGTCCAGGAGCTGATGGACCTCGTGGGGCTGAACCCGGCGCACCTCGACCGGTTCCCCGGAGCGTTCTCCGGCGGACAGCGACAGCGCATCGGCATCGCCCGTGCACTCTCGACGAATCCGAAGATCGTCGTCCTCGACGAGCCGGTATCCGCGCTCGACGTCTCCATCCAGGCCGGCGTCATCAACCTCCTCGATGAGCTGAAGGTCAAGCTCGGCCTGTCGTACCTGTTCGTCGCACACGACCTCTCGGTGGTCCGTCACATCGCCGACCGCGTCGCTGTCATGTACCTCGGCGAGTTCGTCGAGCACGGCGATGTCGACGACGTGTTCGACAACCCCCAGCACCCCTACACGCAAGCGCTGCTGTCGGCGATCCCCGTCCCGGACCCCGACATCGAGCGCAGTCGTCAGCGCGTGGTCTTCGATGCGGAGACGATGTCGACCCGACCGCTCGTCTCCTGAGCTGCCCCGGTCACTGTCCGATAACGGTTACGGGATATTCACTCGTGCACCCGAGCCTTTCGGGCGAAAGCGAACTAATCTCCCATCTATGACTACGCCGAAAGGCGAAAGGAGCACCATGAAAGGCACCACGAAGCTGATGGGCGTTATCGCTCTCAGCGGCGCCCTGGCACTCGCGATCAGCGGATGTGCAGCAGGCGGCACGAGCGGAACCGATGGCGGCAACGAGCCCCAGGAGACCAAGTCTGCGGATTACAACCCGCAGCCCCGCGAGAACCTGAAGGAAGGAGGCGAGGTCCACTTCGGCATCAACGAGATCACTCCGCAGATGAACCCGTTCAACGGCAACGCCAGCGCTGACACGACGCGCCTCGCCCAGTGGTACAACCCGCAGGTGTTCCTGATGTCGCCCGAGGGCGAAGTCTCGGCGAACCCGGCATACCTCGATGACTGGGACATCAGCGAGAAGGACGGCAAGACCGTCATCACGATGAAGGTCAACGAGAAGGCTGTCTGGAACGACGGCACGCCGATCGACTACACCGCGTTCGCAGCCACCTGGAAGGCGAACAGCGGCGAAGACGAGGCCTACGAGGCCAGCGCGACCGACGGCTACAAGGAGATCGAATCGGTCGAGCCCGGCGAGACCGACAAGGACGTCATCGTGACGTTCAAGGGCGAGTTCGCCTGGCCGAGCATGCCGTTCCTCACCGGCATCCTGAACCCGGCGGTCGACTCGCCGGAGGTCTTCAACACGGCGTACATCGAGAACGCGCACCCCGAGTGGGGCGCCGGTCCGTACAAGCTGACCGACTTCGACATCAACGGCCAGACCGTCACCTTCGAGCCGAACGAGAAGTGGTGGGGCAACGCACCGCTGCTCGACAAGGTGACCTTCACGGGCCTCGACGCCTCCGCCTCGATCAACGCCTTCAAGAACGGCGAGATCGACATGGTCGGCACCAACACGAAGGATCGCCTGGCACAGGTCGCCGACATGAAGGACGTCACGACCTACCGTTCGCAGCAGACCGCCAAGACGATCATCATCCTGGACGCCGAGAAGCCGCAGCTGAAGGACATCGCCGTACGCCAGGCGTTCTTCATGGCGATCGACATCGACCAGCAGAAGCAGATCGCGTGGAACGGCCTCGACTACGAGGAAGCTCCCGCCGGCTCGCTGAACATGTACGACTTCCAGGACGGATACAAGGACTCGTTCTCCGAGGCCGGCCTGAAGTTCGACGTCGACGCCGCCAAGAAGCTGCTGGACGACGCCGGCTGGACCGAGGGCTCAGACGGCATCCGCGAGAAGGATGGCGTCAAGCTCGAGATCGTCTACCCGGTTCACAGCGATGACCCGACGATCGAGGCCCTCGCCAAGGCGCTGCAGCAGCAGGAGAAGGCCATCGGCATCGACCTGCAGATCGAGAAGCGCGCACCCGCGGACTTCTCGACCGACTTCAGCACGAAGAACTGGGACGGATTCTCGCTGCGGTTCACCGACTCCGACCCGTTCGGACCGCTGTACTTCTGCCAGCTCTACTGCTCCGACAGCAGCCTGAACCTCTCGGGAACCGGCACCGCCGAGATCGACGAGAAGATCAAGGACCAGGTCGAGTCGCAGACGACGGCCGAGGACTGGACCGCCGCGACGATGAAGCTCGAGCCGGAGATCATCAAGGAGACCTGGGGCGTCATCCCGCTCTACAACGGTCCCTCGATCTCCACGGTCAAGGACGGCCTCGCCAACCTGACCCCCGAGCCCTACGTCGGACTGGACCTCTTCGGAGTGTCTCCGGTCGAGAACGTCGGCTGGGAGAAGTAACTCCTCTCTACGAAGCGGGGTCGGTGGTCATCCACCGGCCCCGCTTTCTCTATGCTGAACGCGTGAGCGTCCAGATCGTCCTCGTGCACGGCATCCGCACGTCCGCGACCATGTGGCGCTCGCAGCTCGCCTTTCTCCGCGAGCAGGGCATCCCCGCCGTCGCGGTGGACCTGCCCGGGCACGGCTCGCGGATGGCCGAGGACTTCACCCTCCATGAAGCACTGCACACGATCGATGTCGCGGTGCGCGATGCCGCGGCCCGCGGGCCCGTGCTCCTGGTCGGTCATTCGATGGGCGGTCTGCTCTGCCTGGCCTACGTCGGAGGTGCCGATGCTCCGCGCGTGGCGGGGCTGATCGCCGCGTCGTGCACGTCACTCCCCCGCGGCGCCGGGCTGGCGGCCTACCGCGCGATCGCCCGCGCCGTCGACAGACTGCCCGACCGGGGCATGTGGATCACCGCGCGCATCCTCGAGGCGACCATCCCCGAGGAGACGCGCTCCGACTTCGCTGCGGGCGGCTACGCCCTCGACACTCAGGACACGGCGCTGCGCGCCCTCGCCGCTCTCGATCTCGCGACCGCGGTGTCCAGGATCGATGTGCCGCTGTGGTTCGTCAACGGACAGTGGGATCAGCTGCGAGTCAATGAGGCGCTGTTCCGCCGTCTCGCGCCGCATGCCGAGCTCATCGTCGTCCCCCGCACCACTCACCTGGTCACCGCGATGCGGCCGCAGATCTTCAACGCCGTGCTGCGTCTGGGCATCGCGACCATCGAGAGCGATGCCGGCGATCCTCGCTGAGGTCAGCAGACACCAACTGCCGCCGGTGCCGAAGGCTGTGGCGGCGGCGGCGATTCAGCTGATGGAGTCCGACTCGCCCAAGGGTTCGCACTCGTCGAACTCGCTCGACATCGGCACTGCGCCCACCGATCGGGACAGCAGCGCGACCGTGCCGATCGACAGCAGAAGAACGGCAGCCACGCCGATGGCGACCTCGTAGCCGAGGGCGTCGAGCAGAGCCCCCGCGAGGAGCGGAGCAGGAGCGACGAGCACAGCCGTGACCAGGGTGCTTGCAGACAGGACGCGCCCACGAAGCTGGTCCGGGATCTGCAATGCGAGAAACGCCCCCTGCACAGCGTTGAGGGGGATGATGGGAAGCGATGCCAGGAGCCCGAGCATCGCAATCGTCCACGGATCCCGAGTGAGCATCGCCGCCCCGACCGCGATGCCTATCGTGTAGATGGACATTCGGATGATGCGTGCTCCGGTGAGGCGCGGCAGCATCCCCATCAGAAGCAACGCACCGAGAAGGACCCCGACGCCCTGGAAGGTCTGGATCACCCCGATCTGCCACGGTGGTGTGCCGAGCTGCTGTTGGCTCAGGATGATGGTCATTCCGCTCAGCGCGAGCGAGAGGTTCACCCCTGCGATGAGAAGGACGAGTGTGCGCGGCTGTTGCCAACGGAGCAACCACCGGATCCCCGCGGTCCACGAAGGCCTCGCGAGGCCAGCCTGTCGGCCCGGGATGAAGCTGCCTCTCAAGGACAGCGCCGCGGCCATCTGCCCTGCCCGTGCGATGGCGGACACGATGAACGGAAGCGACGGGTGCACGCCGAAGAGCAGCCCTGAGAGCGGTGACGCACCGAGCTGCAGCCCGGCGTCGCGTCCCTCGTTGGCGGCCGTCGCCTCGGGAAGGAGGTCGCCCGTGACGATTTGCGGCAGCATCACGTCGGTCAGGTTCTCGAAGGCTCCCGCTACAGCTCCCGTTCCGATCGCGAGCGCGAGCAGCAACGCGACCGACATGGTGCCCGCCCACAGGAGCCCGGCGACGAGCAGCCAGAAGAGTGCGGCAACGGCTGCCGCAGCCACGAGCAGCCTTCTGCGGTCTGTGTGATCCATCAACACGCCACCGGGCAGAAGCATCAGACACTGTGCTGCGGCGGATGCTGAGCCGATGATGCCGGCTGTCAAGACATCGCCGGCGACCTGATAACCGAGAAGTGTGAACGCGAACGCGCCGACGAAGGTGCCGACTTGATTCAACGAGTCCCCGAGGAACCACACGCGATACTGGCGAGATCCCCACAGACTGCGCCGCAGTGCTCGCTCATGCGTGCCGTCCGCTCCGGGTGGCGTCTTCGCGGCATCGTGGTTCTCATCCGACACGGGGTTCACCTTCGTCGCTCCGTGATCCATAGACAGCTGGCTGTAATCACTTCACAATGCGTATGTATTCAAATGAGGACACTGCCGAAGGTACACGGACTGAGAGGAAAGTGGGCGAATCGGTCCCGGAATACCGGTGCTCTACTGCAACCATCTCCGTGGTCGAGACGCGATCACTCGCACGGGCAGGGATGACCGCACGGCGAAGATTCGCTCAGCGCCGGGTCTGCCGGGCCAGAGCGGTGAGTGCACCACCCACGAGCGACAGCACGGCGGCGGCGACGAATACGAGCCAGAAGCCGCCGACCAGTGCGACGAGCCCCGCCCCCAGTACCGGGCCGATGAGCTGTCCGAGCGCAGCCGTCACGGAGACGATCCCGAGATCGCGCGCATGGTCCTTCTCGTCCGGGAGCAGATCAGCGGCGAACGCGAGTCCGACGGTCGAGAACGCGCCGTAGCCGAGCCCCATGAGAGCGGCGGCCACCATCGTCGCCTCGAACGTCGGAACCACGGCGATCACCACGCCTGAGGCCGCCTGCACGAGCGTGGCCGCGACGGTCAGGGTGCGTCGGTCGCCGGTGCGGTCCGACAGGATGCCGGTACCCACCGCCGCGAGAACCACGAACAGCGTGTAGACGACGATCAGGAGCAGAAGGTTGTCCTGAGCGACGGTCGTCTCCTGATGCAGCCCGTGCAGGAGGAAGAAGAGGAACAGGGCGGTGCCGAGCGCGTTGCCGATGTTCGTCACGAGCCGGCCAGCCAGCATCCAGGCGAAGTCCCGATCCCGCAGCGAGGCGAGCAGCCGCCGGTCGCCCCGGGCAGCCACGGGCTCGGCGGCGGCCCATTCGGTGGTGGGTCGCACGGAGGCCGGTTCGGCGGGGGCCGGCGGGTCGGGCAGGAGCAGCGCCGCCGCCGACCCGACCAGGGCGATCACGGCGGCGAGCAGCAGATATCCCTCGCGGATGCCGAGGCCCAGCAGCACGACGAGGCCGACGCCGAGCACGATTCCGACCGCCTGACTCGATCCGACGGCAGCGGATGCCGCGCCGCGCTGCGTCGAGGGCAGCTGATCGGCGATCAACGCGGTGAACGCAGCGGACGACACGGCCACACCGATGGAGACGCCGACCCAGGCGCCACCGACGGCCCAGGCCCCCTCGCTGAACCCCGTGACGATCAGGAACGCGGAGGTGCACAGCACCCCGCCCAGCGCCCACGGGCGTCGACGATGGCGTCCACGGCGGGTGCGGTCCGAGAGCGTGCCCGCGACGGGGCCCGCCACGATCCCCGCCAGCCCGCCGATGCCGAGCACGAAGCCCGAGGAGATGACTCCGGCGATCCAGTCCTCATCAGAGGTGTTGAGCTGCAGCGGGAGCAGAAGCTGCACCGGTGTCAGCTGCACCGTCCAGATCGCCAGCCACGCCAGGGTGAACACGGTCATCCACCGCGCCCCGATTCCGCGCGCCGCGCTCATCGATGTCCGCAGTGACGGTGGGGAGGGCGCATGAGGTTCCTCGGCAGGGGTCGGGATCAAAGTGTCCGGTCATGATGATCATGCACCCAGACCCCGGCCGCGCGCGATGGGACGTTCCGGATCGACACCGGCAGATCCTCCCGCAGGCGGTGTCGGGCGATGCGCCCGATTGCTGGTAGAGTTGGTTCTTGGCTTGCGTGTGGGTTCTTCCCTCACGACCGCCGTGTGGAAGCCCTCTTCTTCTGCCGGCATCTCCTAACAACTCCGTACAGAAAGCGTCCACACGTGGCAAACATCAAGTCGCAGATCAAGCGCAACAAGACCAACGACAAGGCTCACGAGCGCAACAAGGCCGTGAAGAGCGAGCTGAAGACGCACATCCGCGCGACGCGCGCTGCTGTCGTCTCCGGCGACAAGGCCGCAGCCGAGGCTGCCCTGAAGGCTGCCGCCCGCAAGCTCGACAAGGCCGTCAGCAAGGGTGTCATCCACCAGAACCAGGCTGCGAACCGCAAGTCCTCCATCGCCAAGCAGGTTTCCGCTCTCTGAGCAGATCCACCTCGCTTGAGGGTGTGACAAGAGCCCGTCCCGTTCGCGGGGCGGGCTCTTTCGCGTGCTCGGCAGGACGCACGGATCGAGACGGCTCTGCTCTGCTCTGCTCGGCTCGAGGGCCGACAGAGGCGCGGCTCACTCCCCGAACGGCTGGCGGGTGGCGATGACCGTGAGCATCCGCTCGAGCGCGAAGATCGGGTCACGCGCGGCACCCTTGACCTCGGCGTCGGCACGGGCCGTCGCCTGGATCGCCATGCCGAGAGAGCGCTCATTCCATCCGGCGAGATCGCGCCGCGCGCGATCCACCTGCCAGTCCTTCATTCCCAGCCGCTGCGCGAGCTGGCGGCTGGGCTCACGGTTGCCGGCGACACGGGCCATGGTGCGCAGCTTCATGGCGAAGGCGGCGACCATCGGCACCGGATCGGCGCCGGATGCGAGGGCGTGACGGAGAGCGACGAGAGCCTCGCCGTAGCGTCCCGCGATGGCGGTGTCGGCGACGACGAACGCCGACACCTCGACGCGTCCGCCGTAGTACTTGGTCACGACCTCTTCGGTGATGTCGCCCTCGACATCACCGATCAGCTGCTGACACGCCGCGGCGAGCTCGGTGAGATCATCGGCGAAAGCCGAGACGAGAGCGCGCAGAGCAGAGGGCGCGATGCGCTTCTTCGCCGCCGCGAACTCCCCCGCTGCGAAGTCGACACGATCTCCGTCGCGCTTGATCGCCGGGCACGGGATCTCGATGCCCTCTCCGGTGCCGGCGCGGAGCGCATCGAGCAGCTTCTTGCCCCTGACGCTGGCGCCGGTGTGGCGGAGGATGACCGTGGCCCCCTCCTGGGGGTGTTCGAGATACGACACGGCCTCCTGGAGGAAGGCATCGGAGCACTTCTCCACACCGGAGACACGCACCAGACGAGGCTCGCCGAACAGAGACGGCGAGGTGAGCGACAGCAGCGTGCCCGGCGCGTAGTCGTCGGCCCGAACATCGCTCACTTCGAGTGCGGGGTCTTCGGTGCGGAGATAGTCGCGCACCCCAGCGATCGCCCGCTCGGCGCACACCTCTTCGGGACCGAAGACCAGCACGACGGGGGCCGGTCGCGGATCGCGCCACGAGACCTGAGCGATCTTGGTCGCCTTGGCGCCGCCGCGGGCGGGAGGACGAGAGGCAGCCATGCTCCCAGACTACCGGGGGTCCCCGACGTCGCCCTCGGTCAGGGCGGCTGCTTCTGCGTCCACACCTGCAGCTGGCCCTCGAGTTCGCCGATGAGGAGCCGGCCCTGCTCATCGGTCCGCAGAACGCGTGCGCCGTCCATCTCGAGCGCGTCGAGGGTCTCGGCCCGAGGGTGACCGTAGTCGTTGTCGACGCCCACGCTGAAGAGTGCGACCGTCGGGTGAAGCCCCTCGTACAGCGAGAAGTCCTGATCGGCGCTGCCGTGATGGGCCACCTTGACCACCGGGTAGGGTCCCCGCAGGTGTGCGGCGCGCAGCAGCATCCGCTGGGCCTCCGCCGAGAGATCCCCGAGGAACAGCGACCGGGGCACTCCGCCGCCGTCGACCTCGATCACCACGCTCGCATCATTGCCGGCAGAGACAGCCATCGAACGACGCGGGGGCCACAGCACGCTCCACGATGCGTCGCCGAGCGAACCGCGCGCACCCGCGGCGGCCGACGTCACCGTCGCTCCCCCGTCGGCGAGGCGCTCGAGGATCCGCTCGTCACCGCGGGTGTCCGGCGGACCGTGCAGCACCACAGAGACCCTGCCCTGCACCGCTTCGACCCCACCGACATGGTCGAGGTCGAAGTGCGTGAGCACCAGGAGATCGACGCGGTCGATGCCCAGACCGCGCAGACACGAGGCCAGCGGCTCGGGTTCGGGGCCCGTGTCGATCACGAGGACACGTCCCGAGGAACGCACGAGCAGCGCATCTCCCTGGCCCACATCGCACGCCGCGATCGCCCAGTCATCGGGCGCGGTCATGCGGGCGAGGGGTCCGTCCAGCACGACGCTCGCCGCGCCCAGCGCAAGCGTGCAGGCGAGCACCCCGCCTGCGACGACGCGGACGAACGGCAGGCGGCGGAACCCACCGGCGAGCATGATGCCCACCGCGGAACTCAGCGCCGCGGCGATGACAGCGCTGATGATGCCGGGCACCACCGCCACTTGGGCGAGAGGAAGGTCGGCAGTGATCGTCGCGGTCTGAGCGATCCATGCAGCGGGAAGCCAGGCGGATGCTGCGAGCACGTCGGCCAGCGCGGGTACGGGAACCGTGAGGCAGGCGAGCAGCCCGATGATCGTCGCGAGAGGAGCGGCAGGAGCAGCGAGCAGGTTGGCCACCAGACCGATGAGCGACTGCTGCTCCGCGAACAGCGCGATGATCGGACCGCACACCAGCTGCGCGGCTGTCGGCACCGCGATGGCGAGGGCCAGCGGCTGCGGCATCCATCGCGCGAGTCCACGAGTCAGCGACGGAGAGAGCAGGATGAGTGCGCCGGATGCGGCGACGGACAGCGCGAACCCCGGGGTCGACGCCAGCCACGGATCGACCACCAGGATCGCGACAGCACTGAGCGCAAGGAGTCCGGCGCCCGCACTCGGCCGCCCGAACAGCACGGACAGCATCGCCACACCCGCCATCACCGCGGCGCGGATCACGCTCGGCTCGGGGGTCACGAGGATGACGAAACCGGAGAGCACCACGGCGGCGACGAGCACACGGGTCCTGCGTCCGGCTCCGCACAGCGCCGAGAACCAGAACGCCGCACCGACCACGATCGCGCAGTTCGCCCCCGACACCGCGGTGAGGTGGCTGAGCCCGCTCGTGCGCATGTCATCGTTGAGGTCGGTCGACACCGCCCGGGTGTCGCCCACCGCGAGACCGGGGAGCAGCCCCGCGCCGGGCGCCGGCATCCGCAGCGACCGCTCGATGAACGCGCTGCGCACCTCGGCCGCGACCGCGAACACCCCCGACGCCGGGACCTCGACAGCCGCCGTGCTCGCGAACACCACAAGAGCCGACCTCTCCCCCGGGTCCGTCGCTACCGCCTCTCCCTTCACCCTGACTGTGGCGCCGAGATCGAAGCCGTCGGCCGGGTCGATGCCGATCCGCACCGGAGCCGACACGCCCCCGATCCGCCCCGGAGACCCGATGCCCGTGAGCTGCACCTCCATCCACAACCGCCCGTCACGACCCACCGACGCCGACGACGTCACCTCCCCCGTCGCCTCGACCACGCGACCGTCCCACGACGCAGCACTGTCGCGAGCAGGCATCGCCGACACCGCAGCGATCGAGACAGCGCCCATACCGGCCAGCACGACCAGGGCGAGAGCGGCACGGGATGTCGCGCGATCGGCACGACGCAACACGACCCCGCACACGACGACCGCTCCGCCCACCCCCACGAGCGCACACCACACCGCCGCCGCAGGCACGAACACGCACACCAGCGCAGCCACCCACACCGCTCCTGCGATCGGCAGCAGGCGCAGATCCCGCCTCACACGAGCGCCCCGTCACGGATCACAGCGATCATCCCTACGTTGCTCGCGCTCTTCGCGGATCCTCGCATCAGGACACCGTATTGGCCGCGTTCCAGTGCCGTGGAGCACGGTCACGACGGGCGTGGAGAACAAGACGACACCGGCGGCGTGTGCAGAGACAGAGGACGGCGTCACTCGAGGTGCGTTCGGAGCCAACCGAAAAACGCCAAGCGCATCCGCCAGCACTGGACCGGTCAGAAGCAGTTTGACCGACTTCTCACCGGCAGCGTGGAGACATCGGTGCTGTCGATCGATAGTTTCCGCGCCCTCGACACCACGCGCATGTTCGCCATGATGACCACGCAGTACTTCGCCGAGGAAGATCTTCGCCTGCAGCAGTTTCCGCCGAAGTTCGCAGTCAACCGCGGCATGGGCGGCAGAGGCGTCGAGCGCTTCGCCGGCTTGCGCGACGTCGGCGACATCGACTCCTGATAATGCGACGACCTGAGCACCTGAACGGAGACACCGTGACCGACCCAGAAGAGCAGGCGCGTCTCGCACGTCTCCAGGAGATCCGAGGGGGCATGGAGGAGCTTCGGATCGAGGCTCTCGCGGAGCGTGGACGCAACACCTTCACGACCGAAGAGACACTCGAGTTCATCCGGCGGCAGGATCTCGCCGCAGACACGATGACGAGCTCGCCCCTTGCTGGGCTGGAGCCGGATTCTGCCGTCCTGGAGCGAGTCCAATCGCTACATCGAGGGAGAAGTGGCGATCGAGGAGCTGATCGAGCAGGCGACGCGACGCGCAAGCGCGGGGCCATAAGCCTGGGCGTCCCTCGGATCGCCAGACCCCTCAGGATGCCGCGCCACTGCGTCGGTCCCGCTTGGCCTCAAAACCCGATAGAATATGGCTCTGAAAACATTTCTGAGAGGAGGCGACATGACGAACGCATCAGTTCTCTTGCGCGCCGCTCGAAAGAGCCGCGGCCTCACACAGAAGGATCTCGCCCAACGAACTAACGTCGACCAGGGCCGAGTCTCGCGATTCGAAAGTGGTCGCGAGGCCGAGTTCAGCACCATCGAGCGCTTTCTCAGCGGCACCGGCCACCGACTGTATTCCGCGCCTACGCGGCGGGACGACGCGGCGACCATCGCCGCAGCGATCCGTAGGTACCTGCGTGCGGGCGACAAGTACAGTGCTCTTCGCGAGCTCATCCAGTTGAGTGACAACCTCGACTCCGAACACGGCCTTGTACGCGGGATCCTCGGCCTCGCCGAGCCGGAGCCGACTGGTGACCGCGTGTGGGATGCGGCCCTTGCAGCACTCGTGGATCTTCGCCTCAGCGAGGAGGGACTCCCCTCTCCCGCATGGGTTGACGCTCCGAACAGACAGCTCCGGGAGCCTCGAACCCTGGACGTCGATCCTGCGGACCCGATCCCGGCACCCGCGGATGTCCCCGCCGAGTTCCTCGAGCGTGGCGTCCTTGTCTGGCGAGACACTCTGGCGAGCGTCTGATGGGCGACTCGCTCGATCGCGACGACATCATCTCCGGCCTCCGTGACCTCGTCGGTGAGCTCCACACGGCCGGTGAAGTCGCGGGCATACGCCTCGTCGGCGGTGCCGCGCTCGTCCTTAGGTACTTCGACCGGCGCGCCACTGGAGACCTCGATTCTCTTCACATTCACCCCGGAAGCGATGACGCCGTCCTCGCCGCAGCCGAGCGTGTGGCGGATCGACGAGGATGGAGCGCCGGCTGGTTCAACTTCGCGGTGGAGAACGCAGACTCGGTGCCCACGTTCGGGCGGCGACCCGTCGAGTGGGAGACGATCTACGACCGCGACAGCGTTGTCGTCCAAGTCGCCTCGAAGGAGGCGCTCCTCGCCATGAAGCTCCGCGCCAATCGCCCGGGGCGCGACGTGGACGACATCCGCCAACTGCTCGCCCTGTGCAGCCTCACCACGCTGGCGGAGGTCGAGGAGCACTACGAGGACTTCTATCCCGGTGACGGCCTCACCGACCGCGCTATCGGCATGGTTGAGCGAATCCTCGACGGCGGATTGCCGACAGTGGTTCCCTCACCCGGACCAATCGACCTCTGACGTCACGGCGGGCGACGACGTTCTGTCGATTCGTCGCTCGGCCGCGCGCGAGCGCGGGGTCGTGTCAATCACGGCCGCGTCGCGAGCGGCGGGTGCCGATGCCCGGAATGCCGTTGTGCGCTGATTCGTTGGGGACGGATGCCGCGGACAAAGGGTCGACACGCACGGTCGCACCGCCACCGGAGTCCGCGCCGCCGCCACCTGCGGGGGTGTCGCCGACGTACAGCAATTCGCCGTCGCCCTCGCCCTCGCGCGCCTCGAGGTGTTCGAGGATGCGCGCACGTGCATCCGATTCCGCCGGTGTGGCGACGTTCGCCGGACCAGATTCGTGCCGGTCCTCGCCCAGCTTCTCGGGCAGCGACTCCTGGCTGTTCGCGAGTGCATCGGGATTCGTCATGGTCTGCTCCACTCGTCGGCGGTCTGACCTCCAGCATCATCCCGATGCCACCCGAGCACATAGTCGTTGACAGTGGGGCGCAGTAAGAGTAGCCGCACGAGCACGCGTTCCCACGGTGGTCGTCGACCATCGATAGGTTCCTGGTATGACGACGACACAGATCACCCTCGGCGAGCCTCTCTACGGAGCCTCGTTCCCACAAGCCGTCTCACGCTTCTTCCGCAAGTACGCGACTTTCAGCGGACGGGCCAGCCGGAGCGAGTACTGGTGGTGGGTGCTGGCGAACGTGCTCGTGGCCCTGGCCTTCAATCTCGTCGGGTCACAGACCGACCCAGAGTGGACGTCTCGCCCCATTGACGTATTCTCACCATTCGCCTCCGGCGGCGCGTTCGCGTTGGCGAGCCCGGTCGGCGTTGTATTTCTGATCTATGCAACGGGAATCCTCATACCCGCACTCGCCCTGACCTGGCGACGGCTCCACGACGCTGATCGCAGTGGCGCGTGGTTCTTCATCGCCCTCGTCCCGCTTATCGGCGCCCTCGTGCTCCTCGTCTTCACCCTGCTGAGCGCTCGCCCCGCCGGTGCCCGCTTCGACGAGTAGTCCGGACTCTGCGAAGAAGCGGCCACACGGCGCAGTGCCGCGCACGGCCAGAACGCCACACCACGCGACCCGTGAGTGAGACCGCGAAGCCCACAACCACCCGCGCACCTGAACAGAGACACCGTGGCTGGAATTCAGAAGTGAGACGGAACGATGGACTGGATCCGCGTCCATCCGGACTACATCCTGACCCATGTCGCCCACGGCAAGAGCCGCCGAGCACGGGGCTCAGCGGCTCTTGTCCAGCATGTGTCCCCTCGGCAGCCCTCTACCGGGCTTCGAGTAGCACTTTCGCGAGTTGATTATCGGCGTAGGGCGACGTCGAGAACGGACGAACGGGCGTGTAGCCGAGCCGACGATACAGCCGGTGCGCCTCGGCGAGATCATCCCGAACTGTCAACCGGAGGGTATGCACGCCGCGACGCGCGCTCAGGGTTTCGATCTCCCTCACCAACGCCTTGCCCGCGCCGAGTCCACGAACAGAATCATCGACAAACACCCGTGTCAACTCAGCGATCCCCGGCTCGACGACCTTCGCACCCCCACCCGACGATCCGCTCTCCATCTCGGACGATGACAAGAAAGCCGGTATCTCCTCTGAGATCATCGCTGGGCTCATCGAGCATCGCCTGCTCGACCTCAGCGTCGCTCACTTCCCGGCCCCAATAGCGGCCGACGATTTCTACGAAGAAGCGTCTAATGACTGCGCGCCCGAGTGAAGACGTCGGATCGACAAGCATCATGTCGAAGGCCGTGGTCGCGTGGGACGGACCCACCGCTTCATGTTGCATGGTCTGATTCTCGCCTACCTGCGGCCATCGCAGGCGTCTCGATAGGCGATACTCCACGCCATTCGTCTTCGTCAACCGCGGCGGTCGCAGCTACACGACGACCCCCTGGGGGCCTTCGCACCGGCCATCGACGGACCGGAGTTCTCCGAATTCAAGATCTCTTACTCCACCCACAACAGCTACTCTCTCCCTTGTCTCTTCGGAGGTGCTGTCTGCACGGCGAGGGCTAACGTTCAACTATGACATTTTCCTCATCAACCAGCAGTTTCACTCCGCGGGCAACCGTCGTCGGTGGAGTGGGGATGGTGGCTGGTGGCGTGATCCTCGTCGCCACGCTCTTCATCCAGCCGGGTCCAGGAAGCATCCTCATTGGCTTCACCAGTCAGTTTCTTGGGTTCTTGCTTCTTGCCATTGGCACGCTCCTCGTGTTCCCCTCCACCTCGCGAGCTGGTCGGTGGTTAGCTTTTTCGGGGTCGCTGATCTGGCTCATCAGCTGGTCGTGGCCCCTGTTCGGAGGGTGGTTCATACCCATCTCGATCTGGGCATGGGCATGTATCGCTGCGTTCGTGTATCTAATAGCAGCAGTCGTCTACTTTTCGCGAGGTGGTGTCATCGGAGGGATATTCAGCGCGATTCTTGCCGTAGGCTCCGTCGGGTCGGCTATCCCGTCGTACCTCAGCCCCATTTTCGCTCCCACAAACACTTACCTGGGGATCGCCCTCGGAGCTGTGTGCGCCGCGGTGGTCAGTTGGGTGACTCACAAGAACCGCAGAGAGGTTTCGATTAGGTGATGTGGGCCTCGATACCCGCGTCTCGCAGAGGGCTGGTTGGGAAGCCTATATGCACGAGGACGGAACATAGATAGCCCATCTGCCGCGATCGAAGGTCGGGAATATCGAGCACAATCTCGCGCTCCGGGACCACAGCAGCGAAAGCGACACTCGCCGTCCCGCCGCACCGCCAGGGCACGGGCTATGTGCGCCCCTGCGGGATCAGCCCAGCCGAACCCCTTTGCCATTCGACGGTTATGACGAGTGCGTGGCAGGCGTTCAGAGATCCATACTGAGGGGATGGTGGAAAAGGATCGGTCGAGTCCCCCGTCCCCACAGATAGTCAGCGCATTCGGCGGTGTGGGAGCGCCGGTCTTGCTGCCCGGTGGGCGCGGCCTGACCTGGCGCGCCGGTCACGTGGTTCTGAGGCCGACCGGCGATGCTATTGAGACGACCTGGAAGTCGGGAGTACTGGCCAAGCTGCCGAAATCGAGCGAGTTCAGTGTCCCTCGGCCACTTATGGACGAGGAGGGCAGTTGGGTACGAGGCGGGTGGCACGCTATGGAGCGGGTATCCGGCGAATCAGACGAAACGCGGGTCGAAGACATCGTGCGGGCGGGGCTGGCGTTTCAAGAGGCCATCACTGTGGAACCTCGCCCGTCCTTTATCGAGGCGTCCTCGGATCCGTGGAGTCGAGCTGACCGGATGGCTTGGGGTGAGGTGGCGTCACCGAACGATAGTCTCCTTGCGCGAATCGGGAGCGAGTGCCGGTCGATCGCAGCACCCGAGCAGGTGATCCACGGAGACCTCTTAGGCAACGTGATGTTCGCCGACGGGCACCCTCCCGTCGTCATCGACTGGGCCCCGTATTGGCGTCCTCCCGGTCTCGGCGCTGCGATCGCCGTGGTCGACGCCGTCTGTTGGCATGGATATCCCCTACGGAAGCTGGGCCGCGATTTCGGCATCGAGCACTGGCGCCAACTGTTGCTTAGAGCGTTGCTATTCCGGACCACGACGCTACACCTCCTCGGGTATTGGACCGACGATCAGCACCAACGGCATGTGCCCGTAGCTGACGCCATCATCGCCTTGCGCGACTAGTCATTGACAGCCGGTACCGATATCGAGGGCCTGCTCCGGAACTGGAAGCGGATGGGTGGCCGCGTTTGCGGCGACCCAGCACGCCACGGGACCTTTGTGCTCCGATATCTCCGCCTTCAGGGGGATGTGTGGTCGCGGTGTGTGTGGTGCACTCGGAACACTCGAGTCGATGTGTGGAAGAGGAGAAATGGACGTTTCAAGCCTTCGGTGGTTGCGGTTGGTCAACGTGATGGCTCCCATCGGCGCGGGCGCTGCGATCGTCTGGTTCGGGTTCGCTGCCGCCGATGCGTCTGGTGCTCAGATGGCGGCTGCCAGCGCAATGTTCGCCGCAGTCGCCAGCGGGTGGGCGGGCGCTTTCGCAGCCGTCAACGCAAAGTTGAGGCATCCTCCGGTCACTCGGCCGCCTCGATGATCTCTTTCAATGCGGCTGTATGTCCTCGATATGCGTGACGTCCGGGCTCTGTGAGTGACAGGCGCAGGCGTGAGTGCCCTCCTCTTGTCAGGTGTTCTTCCCGCAGGTAGCCATGATCGACGAGCTGGGCGATGTGCTTGCTGAGGGCGGACTTCGATATGCCCAGCCGTTCCTGAAGCTCACGGAATTCGACATGCGTGGTGGCGTGTGCGATCGCGCAGATTCTCAGCCGATGCGGGGCATGGATCAAGGGATCGAACTTCGCCTCAGCCACGACCGAATGCCTTGCGGTACCGACGCCCCATCTCAAGAGTCGCCACCCCTGCCAGCACTCCCGCGATGATCCACAGCCACGGGATCTCGAGACTCACCGCGAGCACGGCCGGAACACCGACCAGGATCATCATCGCGATCATGTAGGGAAAGACCGCCTGACCATCAGGCCAGACGACCCCATACCCCGGCCTGGTGAAGACCATCCGCATGCCGACGCCCACCACAGCCACAAGTCCGACGATGGTGACCACTCTCGATGGCCCCAGGGCGAGCATCTGCGCACTGCTGATCGCGGCCAGAAGCACTGCTTGCGTGATGAAGAACCACCACGGCAATGGCGGGTTCCGCGTCTCCTCCTCGGCGCGGCGTGCGTCTTCGAGCATTGCGTGCGCGTCATCGCGCCCTGGGAGTCGACCACTACCGGTTTCCATGATGGAAACAGTACCAGCCAGTTTCCATAGAGGAAACTGGGTAGATCGAACCGCACAGCACGCCACGAATAGGGTCTCGAGGGGCTGTCGCGATGGCCGTGACGTACCAGTACGGCAGCGAAGATCAAGCCTGGACTGCGGCCGCCGCTTCGGGTTCGGGGCTGATGGGTCGCTCGCGCGCGGGCCACCGGAACTGCTCGACGAATCCGGCGATCGCCTTCGAGCGCGTCACGAGGACGAACAGACCGTAGCCGATCATCCCGCCCAGGATGTTGGTCATCCAGTCGTTGATGTCCGCGAGGTGTCCACCCAGCGCGAGCCGTGCCGTGGCCATCTGCGTCAGCTCGATGGCCAGGCTCGAACCGGCGACGATCGTCACGACCTTCCACCAGCTCGGCCGCACCGCGAGCAGCGGCACGAGCACACCGAGCGGGACGAACACCGCGATGTTGATCAGAGCATCCTCGACCCCGTAGTCGACGAACGGCACCAGGTACAACGGCAGCGGACGCGGCCCATCGTAGAACCCCGTCCCGACGCGGAGGAAGATCGGGAAAACCGTGTTGGCGAGCACTCCGCCCGCGTAGACCGCGAGGACGGCGGCGACGCTCGACCGGGCGAGAGTGACGCGCCCGCGGGAGCGGAGCACCCAGATCAGCACGAGGAAGACCACGACTCCGACCGGGATCACGATCGGGAGCATGGGGACTTCGATGAACCTCATTCACTGCTCCCGGTGAGTGCAGTGTTCGTTCCACGGTCTGATCCGACGTCGCGCCTGCGCGGGCTTCCGTTTCGGCGCTTTCGAGAGGCGTCGAACACGAGCGTGAGCAGGAGCGGAAGAGCCATGCCGAGAAGTGCGCCGATCGCGACGTCGTGCACGTAGTGCACGCCTTCCACGACGCGGCCGACCGCAACGAGCACCGCGACGCCGACCATCGCCCACGTGAGCGCCGATCTGGCGAGCAGCACCGCGACCACCGCCACCGCACCGAAGGCGAGGGTGGCGTGGTTGGAGGGCAGCGACCAGTCCCCCGCCGGCGGGCACTCCGCCGCTGTCACCCAGCGAGAACACGGACGCGCCTGTGCGAACAACGCCTTCAGGGCTTCGCTCGTCACGTACGCCAACACGACCCCGATCGATGCGACCACGGCACGCGGACGCTGCGACGGATGCTTCCACCAGACCCAGCCGATCACCGAGGCCGCAGCCAACGCGAGAAGCACGAGCGTGACCTCGGAGACAAGGTCCACGTGCGGGACGGACAGCCCGAGAGAGCTCAGCCATTTCGTCCCCACGACGCTGAGGCTGCCCGGGGCCGGAGCCAGGATCAGTGCTGTGGCCGCCATGGTGACGGCGATGAGCGGAGCGAGCCTGCGGGCGCGCAGAGTGCGAGAGGGCATGATCTCGACCATATTCGTGAGCTCAGCGTCCGGGCGTCAGTCTTGCGATGTACACGCATCAGCCCCCAGGTGGAGATTAGCTGCGAGACGCGCTGCACGCCCTGGAAGAGCACCCGCTCGGCAGGCTTACTGCGCCGCAGCCAGCTATCAGGAGAAGAGCTGGCGAAGCGCGTCGGGATCGCCGGAGTCGACCGCCTTCTGGACCGCGTCAATCGTCTCCTGATCCAGGAACATGCCTTTGAGGGTGCCGTTCCACATCTCCCGCACGGCATCCACATCACCGGCGTCGACCGCCCGGCCCGCGGACTCGATCGCCTGCTGATACGGAATCTGCAGGAACCCCTCAGACGCGTCATTCGGGCCATAGTAAGGAATCCAGGGACTGTCGGGGTCGGGGGTGAGCCAGAGCACCTGCCCCGGCTGGATCACGCGTACGTGGTTCATCGAGCCCAGGGTGGGGTACGCGCAGAACCGTTCAGCGATCACAGCCTCCACGTCGCCGGGCTCGACCGTATACGTCAACGGGGTGCCGTCCTCATCGACTGTCACCTCGCCCGCCGCGAAGTCGCGTGGCCCCAGGTCCCGGAGCGTCCCCTCTCGCGCCCAATACGGACCGCCGGTGCGGCTGATGACCTCGGACATGCCGGAGCAGGTTTTCGACTCGATCGATTCCGACTCGGTCGATTCCGGCGCCGGTGAAGCCTCGGTCACCGGCTCTGCGACGGCCGCGGGAGCGGATGGCGTGGGCGTCTGAGATGCGCTCGGTGGGGTGGCGGTGCACCCGGCGAGCGCAGCAGCCGTCACGGCCAGTGCGACGAGTACAGGAGCGAGCTTGTGTGCGCCGGACATGACGTCATACTGGCAGACGGAGTTGACCTTCTCCACGTCCACTTCGGCGCCGCGCGAATCTTGGAGAGTGAGAGCCGTCGTCGTTACGCTGGATCCATGAGCAGGCGGACTCGACAACGGACCTGGATCCTCGCGGGCGTGGGTCTCATCGCCTGCGGCGTCGTCGGCGTCCTTCCCCCCGGCGGGCGCGTCGGATCGGGCCCTATTCTGCTGGTTACGGATGTGCTCTTCGCCGCATCCGTGTTGCTGTTCGCGGTGGGACTATCACGTGAGGCCAGCGTCGTATCCCGCCGCCCCTTGGGGGTGGCGGCGTTGGCGATCGTCGCGATCTGGCCCCTGCTCTCTTCCGTGATCACCCGGGCGATGGGCCCCGGCGTCTCGCCGGACGACGGCGCGTGGACCACCTACGGTTACATCGCTTTGTTCATCCCCACGGCCGCGGGGCTGGTCGCCGCGATGCAGATCGCGCGAAGCGATACCGTCCCTTCTCCCTGGCGTTGGGCGCCAGCATGGGTTCTGGGCATGCAGGCCCTCGTCTGGGCCGTATCTCAGGCGGTCCTCGTCACGGCTCGTCCGGAGAACGTTCAATCGTTCGCGGACCCCTTTCACATGTTCGGCACGCTCACATCGCTCGCCGCAACATTGGGCCTCGGCATCCTCACCCTCATCCTCGCGGCTCGATCGCGACCTGAGAGCGTCCAGGTGTATCGCTCTCCCTGACGGCGCCGACGCACGCGCTGAGCATCATCGCCGGGAGCATCACCAGACGCTATCGATGACCGCGAGACGGCGACGTCAGCGATGCTCGAGGCAAACATCTACGGGATACCTACCGGCGGCGCACCTTCAGCCTTCTGACCGGCGCACTCGCTGGTTGTGCAGGCCCACCGCGATGATCGCTGCCACCGGTCCGACAAGGCTGCCACCGGTCCGACAAGAATGACCATCACAGCCCAGAGCACACCCCCGGTACTCATGAGTCCCGCTCCGAGGACGATCAGACCTGCACCTGCCGCACGCATCGCGACGGATCCGCGCGGGATCGTCTTCGTGCGTCCCCCCATCGGGATCCGATCCGCTGCGTTCGCTCGCAGAGTCCTGCCCAGAGCGACATGGAAGAGAACGATTCCGAGGACAGCGGCGACCACACCTGCGACGAACATGCCATCGACGCTACCAAGCACGCCCGGGACGTGCTCACCTCGGCGGCTGCTACAGCTCAGTCGAAGATCCCGACGACGCCCACGCCCGCTGAAGTGCGGCGAGTGCAGTATCGAACGCATCCGGAGGGAGGTACGTCGGGCCGTCTGCGATGTTCACATTGCGGAGAGGATCATCCGTCGCGTGCTGAGGGAGCAGGTGACAGTGCAGGTGTGGCATCCGGTGGCCCATGACGAGGTAGTCGATCTTCTTCGATCGGAACACCTCGTCGATGGCGCGCCCCGCGCGCTGCACGTCCGCCCAGAAGGCGGACAGGTGCGTCGGAGACAGTTCCGTCATGTTCACGACGTGTTCCCGCAGGATCACCAGGCAGTATCCGGCGTGATGCTGATTGCGAGCGAGCCGCACATGACTGGTTCCCGTGGTGACGACGAGGGCGCTGTGATCGTTCGCCGGCAGGTGCGCGTCACCGCACATACCGCACTGCTCCGCCGCTGCCAGCGCCGCCCATTCGTCTTCCGACCACCACATGGCTCCCACCGTAAGCGATCGCCTTCGGCTGGCAGACGAGACTCGGCAAATGCTCGGGGGTTCGCCGTAGGCTTCGCACGTGACGCCGATCTCTGACAACCCCCAGCGACGGCAGGTCAGGATCGCCGGCGGCTTGTTCGCAGGCGCAACGGCGATCGTCATCGCGGTCATCACCGTCGATCGACTCTCCGCAGGCGCTGCATCCGTGCTCCTCGGTCCCCTCGACGACCAGACCATCCTCAGCGCGTCGATGCTGGTCGCCTCTCTTGCTCTTGTGGCGGGCCTATGGAACGTGTCACCGCCGACCTGGATGCTGCCGTTCAAGATACTCGGGCTCCTCGGGGCGGTGGTCGCCGTCCTCGGAGCGGGAGCCTTCACGCTCTTCAGTATCGATGTCTCCCGCACGACGCTGATCGAGGGCGGATGCGACACCGGATACGTCGTCGTCGAACGCACGCTGCTGTTCGGGTCGAAGGGGACGGTCTACCAGCAGGAGGGTCTGTTCATCGCCTCACCGATGGGCCGCACCTCGGCGGACGACGCCCATGAGCCGTTCGCCGAGGGCGACTACACCGTCACGACGACGGACGGCACCCTGACCATCGAATACGGCGTGGATCGCGGAGGCCCCACCGCCACGCTCTCGCTCCCCGCGATCGTAGATCGCGTGCCGAGCTGCGGGTATGCGCCCACCGGCCTGGACACTCGGCCGGGGTCCACGGAGCCGACGACCCCGACCGAGGTTCTCACCCCGACGTCTGTGGACGCGGCGATCGATCAGCTTCTCGACGACTCGCTCGCCGCCACGGCAGGGACACCCGTCGATGCGTCAGGTACCGCGATCGACGCGTCGACAGCGGAGCGCAGTCTCGTTCCCTGTGTCGATGGATCAGGCGTGCAGCATCACGTTGATCTCCAGTTCCGCACGGATGACAACGCGACGTCGGTCGCTCAGATCCTCGGCGTCTGGGACGGCGCGGGGTATGAGCCGGACAGAGCGATGCAGGAGGACATCCGATACAGCGAGACGGGCCCGGTCGCACGCCTGACCATGCGGGATACGACGAGCATCGACGGGTTCGTGCGCATGACGATCACCTCGGCGTGTGTGCCTGCGCAGTAGGCCTGCCGCTGCACTTCCTGACCGCCGACGACGATCGATCACTCTGGTGCAGCGACCTCACTCCCCCGCATCCGTCGTGGCGCCGAGCTCGAACGGGTGAGTGAGTCGCCACCACTCGGTGGGTGGGTCGATGCGGCCCTTGATCACCACGGGAGCGGTGACGGTGTTCGGTCCGGCTGTCCAGGTGATGGTCCCCACGACCTCTCCGTCGCGGTACGTGACGGGGCGACCGATATCGGTCGTCATCTCGATGGGCGTGTCCGACCAGGTGAGGATCGACGCGCCCTCGCCCAGGACGAGCGTTGCGGTCGACCCCCAGGGAGTCGACAGGGATCCCACCTCCTGGCCCTCCTCCGCGACGAACACGTCGTGAAAGCCGGAGCGGATGCCGTCGAGCGCCGCGATCACAGCGGCGTTCAGCGAGGCTCGTGACAACTCCCCCAGGATGACGCCGGTGACCTCGAGCGGATCGACCGCGCCGACATCCAGGGTCGCCGTGTAGAGCAGGTTGTGCCTGCCCTCGCCGAGGTTCCCCGTCTTCAGCCCCGTGATTCCGGCGGTGCCGAGGAGGGCGTTGGTGTTGACGAGCTGACCGCCGCCGGGGACCGAGACCGACGGTTTCGCGACGATCCGCGCGATCACCGGATGTGCCGCGGCGATCTTCGCGATGGACAGCAGGTCGGCAGGAGTGCTCGTGTTGCTCGGACTGATGCCCGTGGGTTCCGTGACCGTCGTCCCGGTGAGCCCGTGGGTCGCGAGCCAGTCTCGGGTGGCGCCGAGGAACGCGGCCTGGGATCCGAAGATCCGTGATGACAGTGCCTCGGCGTAGTTGCTCGCGGAGGGCACGAGCATAACGGCCAGGGCGTCGTGCAGCGACATCGACGTACCCGTCGGCATGGGGGCGATCGTCGCGCCCTGCACGTAGTACGCGTCGTAGAGGTCGTGGTCGGCCTTGTCGAACGTGATGGTCGGCCCCGGATCGTACGCATCGGCGAGCGGCACCTTCTCGAGGATGACGAGAGCGGTGATGAGCTTGGTGATGCTCGCGATCGGAAGCGGCTCCCCCGTCCCCGTCGCCGCCCAGGTCCCGCTCGCCGTCTCGCCGAGATAGGCGTCAGCGCCGGCGACGCTGATCGCCGACGCGGCAGCGGTCGATGTGACGGGAGCGACCGGATCACTGACGGGAATTGGGGGGAATCGGGTCGACACCGCGGTGGCACCCACCGGCGCCGTGAGCGCCCACCCGACGTAACCGCCGGTGACAGCCAGCAACAGCACCAGGCAGACGGCGGTGACGATGAGCCCTCGCCGGCGGCGTCCCCGGCGAACGCCGGGATCGATCGGATCCCCGGCGAACTCCTGCTCGTGCGTCATCAGGTCCGCGAAGTCGGACAGATCATCCACCGGCTGATCACGTGCCGTCATAGAGAGCCCCTCATCGCGCCCCACCTGTCGCTCGCAATCGTCCGAAAAGGCCATCATCGCGCATCCGCGCGGCCTCCGGTATCGGCCATTCGGGGGACAAAGCCCGACGCGCGGCGGGCGATGACGGGTGACGACGATGCCGTCACGCCCATCCCCTACTCTGGTGGCTATCGCGAAACCCGGCCGCACGGCGGGTTGCGAACCGAGGAGGAACACGATGGGCATCGCATTCCCGTCCGGCTCGATCTCTGTCACGACCACGACAGGCGACACCGTCATCCTGCGCATCTGCGACCTGTGCGGTGCGACCGTCATCGACGCGGAAGACACCGATCTCGCATTCCACAAGCGCTGGCACCGGATGACAGGTTCCGGCAACTGGGTCGACCCCGCGACGGGCACCGTCCACGGTCCCGGCAGCCTTCCTCGCTAAACACCATCAGACGCCCGCAACCGCTCTGTCGCCTCGACGCAGGAGTTGCCGATGGCTCACGGCGTTCTGACCTGAGAATGGCGCGTCGACGCACGTCTGACGGACAAGATCGCGGCGAAATCCGCCAGAGGTCGACCGCAGGCACTCGCGCCGCCTGCTCGGGTGCCATGATCAGGAAATGCTCCGATCCGAAGAACTCGATCTCGCCGTGGACGTCTACTTCCGCGGCATCTACAACTGCGATGTCACGCTTCTCGACCAGGTGTTCCACCCCGCGAGTTCGCTGTTCGATGTCGATGAGGGTGTGGTGACGGTCGATCCGTATCCCGCCTGGCGGCACATCGTCGAGAACCGGGCATCTCCGGCGTCGATCGGCCAAGCGCGCGAGGAGGAGGTGCTCTCGATCGACTGGCTCTCGGATGCCGCAGCAGTCGTGCACGTGCGACTGCGGGTGATCGACAGCATCTTCGTGGATCAGCTCTCTTTCGTCGATGGACCGCACGGGTGGCAGATCGTCGCGAAGGTGTGGCACCTGGAATCCACCCTCTAGGCCCCCGCCGCCCGCCGTCCTCTCGCCACCTCCGTCGCCGAGCGGTCGGCGGCGGTTCGCGCATCACACCCTCACCCCGTCTCGAATGCCCGCGAGGAGCTTCTCGCCGATGCCGGGGACGGCGAGCAGGTCGTCGACGGACTGGAATCGGCCGTTGTCCTCCCGCCAGGCGATGATCCGTTCGGCCAGCGCGGGGCCGATCCGCGGCAGGGTCTCCAACGCGGCCTGATCGGCAGCGTTCAGATCGACGAGACCGTCATCGGGGCTGGTCGCGCCCGGCTCAGCCCCCGTCGCGCCGATGGCCGGAACGACGATCTGCTCCCCGTCGGAGAGCACCCTGGCGAGATTCACCGCCGCCAGGTCGGCGGCGTCGGTCGTTCCTCCTGCCGCGGCGATCGCGTCGACGAGACGCGAATCGACATCGAGCACGTAGAGTCCGGGAACCTCCACGGCGCCGAGCACATGGACGTACAGCTCGCCCGAGGAACCGGCGTCGATCGCGGCATCCGTCGCCAGCGGCACCGATTCGGTCGGAGGCGCCTGCCCGCGCATCAGCCCGAGCCCCACCGCGACGGAGAGCACGACGAGCGCGACGACGATCGCGGCGCCCACACTCAGGCGCAGCGCCCGAGGATGAGGCATCGCGGCGGGCGGATCTGACATCCCGCAACGCTAGGGGCGCGGGCGGCCGCCCCTGACGCATCCGGCCGCTCTGCGTGAGGAACACACGGAGAGCGGCCGGATGTGCAGAACGAGAGTCCGAAAGAGGATGTCCCCCGGCGGGTCAGCCCTTGACGACGATGCTGACGATCTTCGGCGCACGGACGACGACCTTGACGATCTCGCGATCGCCGATCGAGCGGATGACGCGCTCGTCCGCACGGGCGAGCGCTTCGAGGTCCGCCTCTCCGATGCGGGCCGGCACCTCGAGCTGGGCACGCACCTTGCCACCCACCTGCACGACCGCCGTCACCGTGTCCTCGACGAGAAGCGCGGGGTCGGCGGAGCGCCAGGTGACGAGACCGACCGAGGGCTCATGTCCGAGGATCTCCCACATCTCCTCCGCCGTGTGCGGGGCGATGAGGTCGAGCATCACGGCGAGGGTCTCTGCCGCTTCGCGGACCGCCGGATCGTCCGCGCCTGCCGCACCGTCGATGGTCTTGCGGGTGATGTTCGCGAGCTCCATCAGACGCGCGACGAGCACGTTGAACTTGGTCTGCTCGACCAGCGACGGAGCTTCGGAGAGCAGCTTGTGCGTGGCGCGTCGCAGGGCGGCGTCGCCGCCGGCGAAGACCACGTCGACCGGGCTCGAGACCTCGTTGGCGATGCGCAGCGCGCGTGCCAGGAACTTCTGTGCACCCGTGGTCGAGACGTCGGCCCAGTCCTTATCGTCCTCCACGGGGCCTGCGAACGCGAGACCCACACGCAGCGCATCGGCGCCGTACGCGTCGAGCTCCTCCTCGAACAGCACCAGGTTGCCCTTGCTCTTCGACATCTTCGCGCCGTCGAGCAGGACCATGCCCTGGTTGATGAGGTTCGAGAACGGCTCCGTGAAGTCGATCAGGCCCATGTCGAACAGCACCTTGGTGATGAAGCGCGCGTAGAGCAGGTGCAGGATGGCGTGCTCGACACCGCCGATGTAGGAGTCGACCGGCGACCAGCGTGCCGCCTGCTTCGGGTCGAACGCGACGGTCTCGCTGTGGGGCGAGAGGAAGCGCAGGAAGTACCACGAGCTGTCCACGAACGTGTCCATGGTGTCGGGATCGCGCAGCACGGGATCTCCGCTCTCGGCGTCGACCGTGCGCACCCAGCTCTCCGCCGCACCCAGCGGCGACGATCCCTTCGGCTTCAGGTCGAGACCCTCCACGCTGGGCAGCTTCACCGGGAGCTGGTCCTCGGGGACCGGGATGATCCGGCCGTCCTCGGCGTGCAGCATCGGGATGGGCGTGCCCCAGAAACGCTGACGCGAGATCAGCCAGTCGCGCAGACGGTAGTTCTTCGCTGCACGACCCGTGCCGGTGGACTCGAGCTGCTCGATCGCGCGGGCGATCGCGTTGCGCTTCGAGAGGCCGTTGAGCGCGCCGGAGTTGATCATCCGACCCTCGCCCGTGAGGGCGATGCCGGTGGATGCCGGGTTCTGCTCGTCGAGCGCCGCGCCGGTGTCGATCGGCACGCCCTCGTCGTCGACCTCGATGACCGGCATCGCACCGGTGATGGGGGCCGTGGTGTCCACGACGACCTTGACGGGCAGATCGAAGGCGCGGGCGAAGTCGAGGTCGCGCTGATCGTGAGCAGGCACGGCCATCACCGCGCCGTGGCCGTAGTCGGCCAGCACGTAGTCGGCCGCCCAGACCGGCAGCTTCTCGCCGTTGACCGGGTTGATGGCGTAGCGCTCCAGGAACACGCCGGTCTTGGGGCGATCGGTCGCCTGCCGGTCGACGTCGGTGGTCTTCTGCACGTCGGCGAGGTACTTCTGGAAGCGGGCGCGCACCTCGTCGGGCGCATCGGCCGCGATCTCGCTCGCCAGATCGGAGTCGGGGGCGACCACGAAGAACGTCGCTCCGTGCAGCGTGTCGGGGCGCGTGGAGAACACGGTGACGGGCTCGTCGCGTCCCTCGATGCGGAAGTCGACGTCAGCGCCGATGGAGCGCCCGATCCAGTTGCGCTGCATCTGCAGCACCTTGTGCGGCCAGAACCCCTCGAGCTGGTTCAGGTCGTCGAGCAGTCGGTCGGCGTAATCGGTGATCTTGAAGTACCACTGCGTCAGCTTCTTCTTCACGACCTCCGCACCGCAGCGATCGCAGCGCCCGTCGACGACCTGCTCGTTCGCCAGCACGGTCTGGTCGTTCGGGCACCAGTTCACGGCGCTCTTCTTGCGGTAGGCGAGGCCGCGCTCGTGCAGCTTCAGGAACAGCCACTGGTTCCAGCGGTAGTACTCGGGATCCGAGGTGTGCAGCACGCGGGACCAGTCGAACGAGACACCGTAGTTCCGGAACGCCTGCTTCTGCTGGGCGATGTTCTGGTACGTCCACTCGCGCGGGTCCGCCCCCTGGCGGATCGCCGCGTTCTCGGCAGGCAGACCGAAGGAGTCCCACCCGATGGGGTTGAGGACGTTGTGCCCGCGGTGACGCCAGAACCGGGCCACGATGTCGGAGTACAGGTAGTTCTCCGCGTGCCCCATGTGCAGGTCGCCGGACGGGTACGGGAACATCGCCAGCACGTAGCGGCGTGGCCGCGTGTCGTCGTCGCCGCCGGTGAGGAACGTCTCGTTCTCCGCCCAGTACTTCTGCCACTTGGCCTGGATAGCGTGCGCCGAGGAGGTCTCCTCGTCGACGGGAGAGGTGGACAGGTTCTCAGACAACGAACGCACGACCAATCTGATGGGAAAAGGGGATCAGCTCAGGATATCGGAAGCCCAGGCCGCGGGCGTTTCCGCACCGAGAGCAGCAAGGGGTGCGCGGGCTTTGGTCGCCACCTCCCCGACCTCCCGGGCGGCGACGGATCCCCAGGTGATCCCGCCGCCGGCTCCGACCACGGCGCGATCGCCGTCGACGACGATGCTGCGGATGACCATCGCCAGGTCGAGCCCGCCGTCGTCGCCGATGTATCCGAAGCATCCCGCATAGACACCGCGCGGGCCGGCCTCGAGGTCGTGCAGACGCGTCATCGCCGACAGTTTCGGCGCCCCCGTCATGCTGCCGGCGGGGAAGGCCGCCGCGAAGAGGTCGCCGACAGTCACCCCCTCGGCAGCCGTGCCGCTGACCGTGCTGACCAGCTGGTGCACGGCCGGGTAGGTCTCGACCTCCCACAGCGCATCGACACGGATCGACCCGGGAACGCACACTCGCGAGAGGTCGTTGCGCATCAGGTCGACGATCATCACGTTCTCCGCGCGCTCCTTCGCGTCGACGGCGAGTTCTGCGGCGAGCGCGGCATCGGACTCCGCATCCTGGCCACGCGGCCTGGTGCCTTTGATCGGCCGGGTGCGGATCACCCCGCCCTCGGCGTGCAGGAACTGCTCCGGGCTCGCGCTGAGGAGCGCCCGCCCCCCGATCCGCACGAAACCGCCGTGGTGCGCGGGGGTCGCCGAGCGGAGTCGACGGTACGCGGATGCCGCGTCGTGTGCGCCCTCGACGGTGAAGCGCGTCGTGAGGCAGAGCTGGTAGGCGATGCCCTGTCGGATGAGATCGCGGCAGCGTCCGATCAGCACCGCGTACTCTTCGGGCGTGTTCCGCGCGTCGGCGATCCTCGGGGCATCCGAGGGCGGTGCGACCTCCGTGACGGGCGACCTGCTGTCCGCCATCCGGGCGACCTCGTCCGCCCACTCGGCGAGATCGTTCCGAGGCGCGGAGACCCAGGTGCGACCGGTCCTGTGGTCGAGGGCGACGAGACGAGTCACCTGCAGCCACGCCCCGTCGGCACGGCCGACCTCACCGGACACCGGCGCACCGGCGGCGCTCGCGCCGGTCTCGTAGTCCTGCCAGCCGACCCAGCCTCCGCGCAGCGGCGGGTGATCGGGCTCGGCGACGGGTGCGCCGGTGAGGGGAACACCGGCGGGGAACCCACAGCGCTCACCCGTTCCGATGAAGCTCCATCCCTCGACGGCGTCGGCGCCCGCGTCGAGCCAGAACAGGTCCGCCCATCGCGCCTCGAGCGCGAGGAAGAGCGCGAGGGGCTCGACTTCGGCGGAGAGGATGCGGGCACTCAGACGTTCGGGCACGTTCTCAGCCTAGGCCGCGGCGACTCCCGTACTCTCGAGGAGTGGACGAGCTCGTACCGTGGTTGATCGACTTCATGAGGTCGATCGATCCGATCGCCCGCACACTGATCGCCGGTGTCGCCGTGCTCCTCGAGACGAGCGTGCTGATCGGTCTGATCTTCCCCGGCGACACGGTGGTCCTCGTCGCCTCCATCGGCATCACCACCGTCCCCCAGGGCATCGCCATGGTCCTTGCGGTCGTGGTCGGCGCGCTGATCGGCGAGAGCATCGGCTTCTGGCTCGGTCGATGGATCGGTCCGCACATCCGCGCCTCCTGGGTGGGGCGACGGGTCGGCGAGGAGAACTGGGTACGCGCCGAGCGGTATCTGGCACGACGGGGCGGCATCGCGATCTTCCTGTCGCGGTTCCTCCCCGTGCTGCATTCGCTGGTCCCCCTCACCGTCGGGATGAGCCACTACTCCTACCGCCGCTTCCTCGCATGGACGGCCCCCGCCTGTCTGCTGTGGGCGACCGCCTACGTCAGCATCACCTCTCTCGCGGCGGGGAGCTTCGATGAACTCGCGGACCGTGTGCACTACGCGGGGTACATCTTCGTGGGGATCATCGCTCTGTTCCTCCTCGCGGTGTTCATCGGCAAGAAGGTGCTCTCCCGTCTCGAGGCCCGTCACCTCGACATCTCCGATGCGGAGGGCGCGGACGAGGCGACCGACGTGAAAGACTGAAGCAATGGCTTCGTCACCCCAGACGCCCCGGATCCACTGGTTCGCGCGTCTCGAACACCGCCTCCACGTATGGCGGGAAGGACGAGCGCGCCGCCGCGGTCGCACGGCGACCATCCTCCCGTTCCCCGGCTACGGCGGACCCGGTTGGGTGCGTGTCGTCGGTCGGGTTCTCATCGTTCCGCCCGCACGCAGCACCAAGGACGGCGAGCTGGCGAGTGTGCGCGGGTGGCGCAGCTTCGTCGGCATCCCGGTGAGCTTCGCGAAGGTCACCGTGCGGATCGGGGATTCCGATCACGACGTCGTCGCGGATCGGGGTGGTGTGATCGACTCGGTCGTGCACGCGGATCTCGAACCGGGATGGCAGAACTTCACCTTCTCGGTGGAGGGCGGGGATGCGGTCGAGGCGACCGCGTTCATCGTCTCGGCCTCCACGCACTTCGGTGTCGTGTCGGACGTCGATGACACGGTCATGGTGACGGCCCTCCCCCGCCCCTTCATCGCCGCCTGGAACTCCTTCGTCGTCGACGAACACGCACGTCTCCCGGTCCCCGGTATGGCCGTGCTCCTCGACCAGGTGCTGCGCGAGCACCCCGGCGCTCCGATGGTCTACCTCTCCACGGGCGCCTGGAACGTGGCTCCGACGTTGCGGCGCTTCCTCGGTCGCCACCTGTTCCCCGCCGGGTCCATGCTCCTCACCGACTGGGGGCCCACGCACGACCGGTGGTTCCGCAGCGGTCGCGAGCACAAGCTCACCAACCTCCGTCGACTCGCCACGGAGTTCCCCCATGTGAAGTGGCTGCTCATCGGAGACGACGGTCAGCACGACGAGGCGATCTACTCCGAGTTCATGGAGGAGCACCCCACCTCCGTCGCCGGCGTCGCGATCCGTCGACTGCTGCCGGCCGAGGCCGTGCTCGCCGGTGGTCGAGCAGGTCGAGAGCCGCACTCCGAGGACGTCGCTCCCTGGGTCAGCGCCGAAGACGGTGCAGGACTCCGCGACCTGCTCGGCGAAGCCGGCATCCTCCGCTGACATGAGCGCCTCCCTCCCCCGCCACGTCTGGCTGGAGCGCGAGCACGAGCATCAGGCCCGGGCGGACGCACTGACCGCAGCACACCGCGAGCGCGCGTCCCGGCGGGAGAAGCATCCGGTCTGGGACTTCCTCTTCACCTACTACAGCTACAAGCCGGCACAGCTGCGCCGCTGGCATCCGGGCGCCGGCGTCGAGCTCGAGGACGCTCCCGAACGCCGGTCCTGGCGCTGGTACACCGAAGGATCCACTCCCGAGGGTGTGACGCCCGACGCGGCGCTCTTCGCCCACGAGAAGTCAGACCTGGCGGGCCTCATCGAGCGGATGCTGCGCCGCACCGCCTCACGCCCCGGGCAGTTCGGCTGCTTCGGACTGCACGAGTGGGCGATGGTGTACCGCGCAGACGAGCACCGGCACGCCGTCGCTCTGCGTCTCGGCCAGGCCGGAACCGATCGTGTCGTCGAGGCGCACGACCTCCGCTGCACGCACTTCGACGCCTTCCGGTTCTTCACCCCCGATGCGGTGCCCCGCAATCGCTCGCCTCTGACGCGTGACGACCAGTCGCTGTTCGAGCAGCCCGGATGCCTGCACGCCGGCATGGATCTGTACAAGTGGGCGCTGAAGCTGGGCCCCCTCGTGCCGGGTGAGCTCCTGCTCGACGCCTTCGAGCTGGCGAGGGACATCAGGCTCCTCGACATGCAGGCCGCACCCTACGACCTGTCGGCATGGGACGTCGTCCCGGTGCCGATCGAGACCGCCGAGGGCAAGGCCGAGTACGTCCGCCAGCAGCGCGGCTTCGCCGAGCGGGGAACGCGGTTGCGTGTCGACCTTCTCGACGCCTGGCTCGGCACGCCCGTCGCCGCGCACGTCTGAGCGGTCTCAGCCCGCGGGCTCGCAGTCAGGACACAGCGCCCACTCGGCGCTCGCCGCGGTCGACTGCAACCGCAGGGTCATGACCCTCGTGGCCGCCTCCGCCAGGCGCGCTTCCGGCAGCGTTCCCGCGTCGACGGCCGCGCTGAGCCCTGCGGCGATCTGCCCCGCGGTGTCGGCGGTGGATCCGGCGATCATCAAGACCAGGTCCGTCCCGGCGGACACCGCGGTGACGGCGTTCGCCACCGGATCGGCGTACTCGGCGATCCCCGACGATTGCAGCATGCCCAGATCATCGGTGACGATGACGCCCTCGAAGCCGAGCTCCTCGCGTGCGATCTCGTGCCACCGCGCCGACAGCGAGGCGGGGGCCGGATCGACGGCCGTGTACGCGAGGTGCCCGAACATCAGCACGGATGCGCCGGCATCCACCCCCGCGACGAAGGGGACCGCGTCGCTCGCCCGCCACTCCTCGAGAGTCTTCGCCGTCTCGGGGATGGCATGGTGTGAGTCGCCCGGCGCGGCACCGTGTCCGGGGAAGTGCTTCAGCGTCGAGGCGATGAGCGACTCCTGCGCCGTGGTCGCTGCCGCGACACGATCAGCCGCTGACTGCGGGTCCGTGCCCAGCGCGCGTCCGAAGATGAACGACCCGGGGTCGGCGGTGACATCGGCGACCGTGCCGAAGTCGACCGAGATCCCGGCGTCGGCGACGAGTGCGGCGCGCGCGGAGAATGCCGCCGACGTCTCGGCGACGGGAGACGTCTTGAGCGTCGTCGAGGCCGGGTAGGTGTCACCGGGCAGACGGGAGACGATCCCGCCCTCCTGGTCGACGGCGACGAGAGGCGGCAGCTCGGGGTCGACGGTGAGCGCATCCGTGATGGTCGTGAGCGCTGTGCCGTCGTCGGGGATGTTCGCACCCATCAGGATGAAACCGCCGAGCCCCTGCGACATGTACTGCCGCAGAGCGGCCGTGTCCGTCGTCGGGATGTGTCCCATCACGATGCTCGCCGCCTGCTCGTCGGTCGACATCTGCTCTACGAGAGCGGCGGCTCGGTGCTGCGGCCCGTCGGACACCCCGGCCGTCAGCCCTTCGGCCGTCGACCCCTCGTTGTTCGGAGGAGTGCGCGTCGAGACGCCCTCGCCGACGACAGCCCCGTGGGCCGACGCCGACAGGCACAGTCCCATGATCACGGCCGTGGCGACGGCCACGGCCCGCCGTCGCGGCACCGTGCTCAGGCGTGGAGCGCGTCGGCGATCGGCAGGGCCGCGTCGGCCTGGCCGTTGCCGAAGCGGATCGTGCGGCCGATGGTAGACGGGTTGCCGACGACCTCGGCGATCACCGCCGCGACGTCTGCCCGGGACACCTCGCCGTGCCCCTCGGGATCGAGAACGATACGACCGGTCGGCGCATCGAAGGTGAGCGTGCCCGGTCCGAGGATCGTGCCCTCGAGGGCGGTGCCGCGCAGATGCTCGTCCGCCGCCCACTTCGCGTCGGCGTAGGCGAAGAACCCGTCGTCCTCCGGCACTCCGTGGTCGGCCTTCGAGCCGATCCACGACACCATGACGTAGCGCGCGACATCGGCCTCGCCTGCGGCGTCCATGGTGCGGATCGCCGCATCGCGGTCGACGGCGTACGTGCGCTCTGCGGATCCTCCGCCGGCGCCCGCTGACCAGACGACGGCGTCGTGCCCGCGGATGATGTCGGAGAGCGCCGTGGTGTCGAGGGTCTCGACATCGGCGACGAGCGCGCGAGCGCCGGTCTGCTCGACCTCCTCGACGTGATCGGGGTTGCGGATCACGGATGTGACCTCATCGCCGCGGGCGACGAGAAGAGGGGCGAGCAGGAGTGCGATGCGGCCGTGGCCGCCGAAAACGATGATTCGCGACATGCTTTCACCCTACGCGCCTCTGCCGACACCGGCTCGGGGGTGCGCTCAGCGAGGACCCTGCGAACTGTCGATGACGAAGGCCTGCGGGTGCCCCGGGAGGTAGCGGACCACGACCGGCTCGCCAGAGGGCAGGTAGGCATCGCGATCCGGGTACACGGCCGGCGTGAAGAAGTTGCTCTCGATCGTGTACTCCACGCCGCTCGGGGTCGTGAACGTCACCCAGTCGCCGTCGACGGTGCCGGTCGTCGGCTGACCGTGCTCGTGGATGTAGGCGCGCGTGATCGGCACCCCCGTGAGGCTGAGGATGCCGATCACGAGGTTCGCCAGCATGACGACGGCGAGCACCCGGAACACGAGGCGCCGCACAGCGCCCACCGCCTTCCCGCGCGTGGCGACGTCGCCGTGGAGCAGCCCTTCGCGCTCGCGGACCCGCCGCAGCGACGCGCCGGGAGCCGCACCGCCCGCGGACATGGCGAAGAGTCCGAGGATCGAGAAGCCTGCGATGAACACCATCGCGTACCCGTGCGACGCGGGGAAGTTGATCAGCCAGATGAGGGTGTCGAGGATGTTCATCGTCCGGCCTCCTTCTCGATCGTCACGGCCACGGTCTTCGGATCCTCGCGGCGGTAGAAGGCCCAGATCGGCGAGCCGACCTGGAACCGCGAGATCGCCTCGGGGTACGCGAACACCGTCGTGTCGGCCTCCCACGTCGAGGCGCCCTCCGGTGCCATGAGGACCGTGAGCTCGAGTTCGCTCTGTCCCTCGAGGCGGCGTCCGGTCGGGCGCACCGCCAGCACGGACGCAGGCACCTGCGTTCCCGTCGTCCGCGCTCTCACCAGGCGAGGGTCGATGAGACCGCGATCGATCCGCCACTGCAGCAGTGCGTCGTGGACCGCCTGATCCGTGACGTCGGCGAGCTCGATCGTGTCGCGGTCGGTGGGGCTGAACCTCACCGGGACCGGCTGACCCACCTGGAGCCACGCGAGGTCGGTGGTGTCGACCAGCATCCGCAGCTGTCCGACGAATTCCTCCCCCGCCGTCGGGGTGACCCGGATGAACAGGTCGTACTGCGGGAGGTCGTTGACGGTCAGGCCGGTTCGGGTGACCTCGACGATGCGGCCCACACCGATCTGCGCCTCTCCTCGGACCCTCCGGCGGCGACCGAGACCCGACATCGTCCCGCCGAAGGTGAGGATCAGTCCCCAGGCGACCCCGATGATGATCGGCCCGCCCAGGGTGTCCTCTCCGGAGAACGGCAGGATCGAGTCCCGCTGGTCTATGCCGAAGAGCCCTTCGCCGGTCCAGATGACGAGCCATGCCGACAGCAGCAGCCAGATGACCAGGACGACGATACGGATCATGCCATCAGCGTAGCGATCATGCGTCGACGCAGTGCGGAGCGTGGCGGGCGGGATCCCGCCGGCTCACTCGGTGCGGACGGGCGCCGCAGCCAGCGCACGCTGCACGCCCGTCGCCGCCGAGCGCCCCGCGCGATTCGCCCCGATGGTGCTCGCCGAGGGGCCGTAGCCGACGAGCTGGATCCGAGGATCCCGCACCGCGGTGGTGCCCCGGCCATGTCGATCGAGCTGGATGCCGCCGGCGGCGCTGCGCAGATGCAGGGGCGCGAGATGAGAGATCGCCGGTCGGAACCCCGTCGCCCACAGGATCGCGTCCACCGGCTCGAAGGATCCGTCCGCCCACCGCACTCCATCAGGCTCGACGCTCTGGAACATCGGCCGACGCGCGGCGTAGGCACCGAGGCGCTCCGCCTCGCGCTCCTGCGGGCGCAGCATCAGACCCGTCACGCTGACCACGCTCTGCGGCGGAAGGCCCTGCGCCACCCGCTGCTCGACGAGTGAGACCGCGGCCGCCCCGGCTTCAGGGGTGAAGTCGTCATCGCGCCACACGGGCTCTCGACGGGTCGCCCACAGCGTCTCGGTGAGCGGAGCGAGGGCTCCGAGGAACTGCACCGCGGACGCGCCGCCACCGACCACCAGCACCCGTTTGCCGATGAAGTGCTGCGGGCCCGGATAGTCGACCGTGTGCAGCTGCTCCCCGAGGAACGTCTCCATGCCGGGATAGTGCGGGATGAACGGATGCGTCCAGGTGCCCGTCGCGTTCACCAGGGTGCGTGTGCGCCACTCGCGCTCCTCCGCACGCACCAGGAGGATGCCGCCGTCGTCCTCGACACGATCCACCCGCACCGGGCGCACGACCGGAAGTCGATGCGCGCGCTCGTACGCGGCGAAGTATGCCGGAACCGCCATGTTCGCGCGCTGGCCGTCACGCGGAGGGGGTGTGTCGCCCGGGAGCTCGGCCACGCCGTGCACGTCCCGCATCGTCAGCGCATCCCACCGGTGCCGCCAGGCTCCCCCCGGTTCATCGTCGGAGTCGAGAACCACATGCGAGACCCCCAGACGGGTCAGATGGAACGATGACGAGAGACCGGCTTGACCTGCGCCGATCACGAGACTGTCCAGGATGCTCACGACGATGACAACGCGCGCGGGACCCGGAGTGTTCCGCGCGACGACGCGCCCGGGGGCCGCCACCCGATTGGTGCTGCGCGCGATCCGTGTAGTACTCTGTTCAAGTTGCTTCGAGCAGTCAGGAAGCAGTTCTGGGCCTGTGGCGCAGCTGGTAGCGCACCTGCATGGCATGCAGGGGGTCGGGGGTTCGAGTCCCCCCAGGTCCACAACGAAACCCGCGAGAAATCGCGGGTTTTTTGTGTTCTTCGGCGGTTTCGCAGCGGCGCCGCCGCTCCCGGCACGTCTCGTCTACTGACCTAAGGTGAGGAGATGAACTCGGGTGAGGCGCGGACGATCGACACTCGTTCCCGTCGCCTGCGCCTTCTGGTGGATGTTCTCTTGGTTGTCGTTGCGGGGCTCGTCGTGTTTATGGAGGCCGGCGGGACGTGGTGGGGCGGTCTGGCTGGCGACGCGCTGTACGCCGCGCTGATCTACCTCATCGTCGCCATCGCATTTCCGCGAACGAAGGTCACGGCCATCGCCGCCGTCGCGTTCGCCATCTGCGCGGCCATCGAACTGTTCCAGCTGACGGGAATGCCAACGACCTGGGCGGATACCTTCTGGCCCGTTCGGCTGGTTCTCGGAGTGGGGTTCGACCCGCTCGACCTGGTCGCGTACGCAGTGGGCGCCGCCGCTGCGGCCGGCTACGACACGGTACTCGGGCGCGACGGACACCGAGCGCGTGCCCGCCACACAGCGAACCCCTCTTGAGGTGGACAGCGCTCCGTGTCACCACGTCTCCATCCCCAGCGCCAGGGACTTGCTATCTGCGGTCGTCCTGGATAGAAAGGCGAGGCCGTCCTTGATCTCCTTGGCGGCTCTTCGACCACTGGAGGCTACGGGTGCTGGGACTGTTTCGACGCGCTGAGACGATGATCGACAGCGCGGTGCCCCGCACCGAGCCCGGGCTCTGGTCGCGCGGGCTCGGCCTCGCTGCGACGAGGAGCCTGCAGACGCTCGCGGTGCTCGCGCTCGTCGCGGTGGGTGTGCTGGTCATCACGCAGCTGTCCCTCGTCTTCATCCCGGTGACCATCGCCCTGATCCTGGCGTGTGCGATCCATCCGCTCGTCGCCTTCATGCGCCGGCGCGGCGTCCCCTCGATCCTCGCGACCTGGATCGCGCTGATCGGCATCATCGTGGTGCTGGGCGGCGTCGTCTGGGTGATCGTGCTCACCGTGCGCTCCCAGTGGGACGACCTGGTCGATTCCGCCAGCGACGGCATCGCCCAGGTGACGTCATGGCTGAACACCCTCCCCTTCGATTTCGCGTCGATCGACCTCGACGATGTCTGGGCCGGTGCCGGTGATTTCCTCACCAGTGCCTCGTTCGGACGCGGGGCGCTCGCCGGCGTCTCCGCGACCGCGAGCTTCTTCACCGGGCTCGCCCTGATGATCGTCGTGCTGTTCTTCTTCCTCAAAGACGGCCCGCGCATCTGGGAGTTCCTGCTGCGCCCGTTCACCGGTGCCAGCTACGAGCGCGCCCGTCGCATCGGCGACAAGACCGTCGACGTGTTCGGCGGCTACATCCGCGGGACCTCGATCGTCGCCGCGGCGGACGCCCTCGGCATCGGAATCGGGCTCGCGATCCTGCAGATCCCGCTGGCGCTCCCGCTCGCCGTGATCGTGTTCCTCACGGCGTTCATCCCGCTCGTGGGTGCGACGGCCGCCGGCATCCTCGCGGCGCTGGTCGCCCTCGTCACGCACGGTCCGCTGGCTGCGCTCATCGTCATCGGCATCGTGGTGCTGGTCAACCAGCTCGAAGGCAACTTCCTGCAGCCGGTCGTGATGGCGCGGTCGCTCAAGCTGCACGCCCTCGTCATCCTGCTCGCCCTGACCACCGGCACGATCCTCGGAGGGATCGTCGGCGCCGTCCTGTCGGTGCCGATCGCCGCGGTCGCGTGGGGCATCATCACGGTGTGGGACGGCGAGAACACGCCCGCCAAGCCGTTCCGCAAGAAGCGGCCCGAACAGGTCTGACCCTGCGTCGCGTCGGGCCACCACCGGCCGTGACGCGGACTGCTCGGAGACTCTTCTGACTCGTGCCAGACTTGACGGGTGACCGAGTCCAGGAAGCCCGCCGTCGTCCGCGGCTTCGCTGCGTCGTCGCTGGCGATCTTCATCGCTCTCGCCGGTCACCTCACCGGCGGCGGCGCGATGCCCGGACCTCTGGGAATCGTCGTGCCCTGGCTGCTCTCCGTGATGATCTGCGTCCTGCTCGCGGGACGCCGCCTCTCCCTGACTCGCATGAGCCTGTCGGTCGCCCTGAGCCAGTTCCTCTTCCACGTGCTGTTCGTGCTCGGCACCGTCGCGCCGTCGGGTGTCTCAGCGCCCCACGTGCACGGCGGGCCGATCGTGATCCCCACAGGTCCCGGCATCTCTGAGGCCGTCGTCGCCGATGGCAGCATGTGGATCGGCCACGGCATCGCCGCCCTGGTGACCGTTCTCGCCCTGCACCGGGGCGAACGCCTGATCCTCGCCCTGCACACGCTGTCCGGGCAGGCCGTGCGATGGATGCGGCGTCGGCTCGACGCCGCGCTCGTCCGCCCCGCGCTTCCCGCTCTCGTCCGGACTCGCGGAGAGTTCCTTCTCCAGCGCGCGTCCGCCCCCGTCCACCTCACGACCCTTCGAGGCCGCGCCCCTCCGGCGATCCCTGCGATCTGATCCGCGCCCGCGGCCCCAAGGGCCCCGACGCGCGTCCTCGCCGTGCGCCCCTGCGCTCACGGCGCTGCACGCAGGAACGACGTCGATGATCGACGTCCGTCGAAAGGTCTCCCTCTCCCATGTCCCCTCTCCGCAGATCTGCGGTGGGGCTGGCGCTGGCCGCCGTCGCGGTGTTCGCGTCGGCCGTCCCCGCGTCCGCCCACGACCAACTCGTCTCGAGCACCCCCGGCGACGGGGAACAGCTCGCGTCCGCACCCTCGACCGTCTCTATGACGTTCTCGGGCGAACTGCTCGTGCTGGATTCCGAGCTGACCGGTGCCGTCGTGCTCGTCGTCGACGAGTCCGGCACGGACTGGGTGACCGGCCCGGTGACGGTCGCCGGGAACACGGTGACCGCGCCGGTGGATCCTGAGATGCCGGTGGCCGGCTACCAGGTGCGGTGGCAGGTCGTATCGGAGGACGGACACCCGATCTCGGGCGTCATCCCCTTCACGATCGGCGACGCCGAGCCGATGCCGATCGGCGCGACGTCGGCCGGCGACCAGCCGGCCGACGGAGCAGCCACGACCGGCTCGACCCCTGCCGCAGATCAGATCGCCGACGAGACGGGCGGTGCCACCAGGGTGCTGCTCGTCGGAGCAGGCGGGGCGGCCGTGGCCGCGCTCGCCTTCGTCCTGTATCGAATCCTTCGTCGTCCTCGCACGACAGATGAGCTGTGAAAGGCACCATCATGCACACCACCCCCCTTTCCCGAGTGACCGCGATCCTCACGGTCTCGCTGCTCGCCCTCACCGGCTGCGCGGCCGGCAGCGCCCCCGCCGAGACGAAGAGCGCCCCTGCGGGCGACGTCGTCACGATCGACGATGCCTGGGTCAAGGCAGCCGACGACGGCATGTCGGCCGCGTTCGGCGTCCTCTCCAACAGCGGCGACGAGGATGTGACCGTGGTCTCGGTCTCATCCCCCGCCTCCGACATGATGGAGCTCCACGAGACCGTCGAGAACGAATCCGGCGAGATGGTCATGCGCGAGATCGAGGGCGGATTCGTCATCCCCGCCGGCTCGGAGCTCACGCTGGAGCCGGGCGGGAACCACATCATGCTGATGGATCTCACCGCGCCGCTGCTCGCCGGTGACGAGGCGACGTTCACCCTCACATTCTCCGACGACTCGACCTACGAGTTCACCGCTCCGGTGAAGGACTACTCGGGCGCGAACGAGAACTACGAAGACGGCTCCGAGCACGAAGAGGGCATGGATCACTGATGGCGGCGCCCACTGAGGGCGCCCGCTCCCGTCGCTCCGGGTCGACCCGGCGGCAGTTCCTCCTCGGAGGAGCTGTCGCCGGTGTCGGCGCGGTCGCGGCGGTGGGAGCGGACATCGCCCTGAATCGACCCTCGACGGACAGCACGGCCGTCTCGACCCCGATGAACGGAACGGAGACCGTGCCGTTCTTCGGCGCACATCAGGCCGGGGTGGACACCGCCGCCCAGGCGCACGGGGTCTTCGTGGCCCTCGATCTGCACGACGACACCGACAGGACCGCGCTGACCCGCCTGATGCGCATCCTCACGGACGACGCCGCGCGCCTCACCCAGGGACGGCCCGCGCTCGCGGACTCCGAACCCGAGCTCGCGCTCTCTCCGGCACGCCTCACCGTCACGTTCGGCTTCGGTCCCGGATTCGTCGCGCGGGCGGGCGGCACCCCGCCTGCCTGGCTCGCTCCCCTCCCCGCCTTCCGCGTGGATCGGCTGCAGCCCGAGTTCTCCGACGGAGACCTGCTGCTGCAGATCGCCGGAGACGATCCGCTGACTGTCGCCCACGCTCTGCGGATGCTGTTGAAGGATGCCCGCGGGTTCGCCGGCATCCGCTGGACCCAACAGGGTTTTCGCCGCGCCTACGGCACCGAGCGTCCGGGTACCACCATGCGGAACCTGTTCGGCCAGGTCGACGGCACCGCCAACCCGGAGCCAGGGACGGCCGACTTCGACCGGATCGTGTGGACCGAGGAGGGCTGGCTCTCCGGAGGGACGGGCATGGTCATCCGCCGCATCCGCATGGACCTCGACAAGTGGGACCGCCTCGATCGCAGCGGCCGCGATGCCTCGGTCGGCCGGACTCTCGCGAACGGCGCGCCCCTCACCGGCACGAAGGAGTTCGACGAGCCGGACTTCGAGGCGAAGACCGCGATCGGCTTCCCCGTCATCCCCGCGTTCGCGCACATCCGGCGCGCTCGCGGCGACGGGGCGGAGCGGATCTTCCGGCGCGGCTACAACTACGACGAGCGTCCGAGCGGCGCCGAGGTCTCGGAGTCGGGCCTGCTCTTCGTGTCCTTCCAGGCTGACATCGAACGCCAGTTCACGCCGATGCAGAAACGCCTCGACGAGCTGGACCTGCTCAACGAGTGGACCGTGCCGATCGGCTCGGCCGTGTTCGCCGTGCCACCGGGATGCGCCGAGGGCGGGTTCATCGGTGAGACCCTTCTCACGGGAGGGGTGGGCGCATGAGCGTGCGTGAACGCGCCGTCGTCTCACCTCCGGCTCCCGGCGGGCCGCCTCGGCGACGCGGCGGCTCCCGTCTCGGCGCACTGCTGCTGCGTCTGCACTTCTACGCCGGGATCCTGGTGGGCCCGTTCATCCTCGTCGCGGCGCTCAGCGGCGCGCTCTACGCCCTGACCCCGCAACTCGAGCAGGCCGTGTACGCCCACGAGCTGCATGCGCCGGCACCGGACTCCACGGTGCCGCTCGCCGCGCAGATCGAGGCCGCGAACACGCACGTGGGCGAGGGGACGGCGCTGTTCGCCGTGCGCCCGGCACCGGAACCCGGAGACACGACGCGCATCATGTACGCCGTGGACGGCCTCGGCCCGAGCGAGTCACTGGCCGTGTTCGTCGACCCCGGCACAGCGGAGATCCGTGGGGAGCTGGTGGTCTACGGCACCAGCGGCGCCACTCCGCTGCGCACCTGGGTCAGCAACCTGCACCGCACGCTGAACCTCGGCGACCCCGGCCGGTTGTACAGCGAGCTCGCGGCCTCCTGGCTCGGGATCGTCGCCATCGCCGGCATCGCGCTCTGGGTCATCCGGCTGCGCAAGGCCAGGGTCAAGCGCGATCTGCTCCGCCCCGACCCGGCCCACCGGGGGTATCGCAGGCTGTTCGGCTGGCACGCCTCGCTCGGCGTGTGGGTGCTTCTGGGAGCACTGTTCCTGTCAGCCACGGGAATCACCTGGTCGCAGTACGCCGGGGCGAACGTCGACAGTCTGCGGGCAGCCCTCGACTGGGGAACCCCTACGGTCAGCACCAGCCTCGACGGCACGACGACCGGGTCCGACGGACATGCGCATCATCACGGGGCAGAGAGCGCCCCCAGCGGATCGGCGAACCCGGCGACGTTCGACGCCGTCCTCGCGATCGCGCAACGGCAGAACGTCAACACCGGACAGGTGGAGATCAAGCCGCCCGCCGAGCCCGGGGCGGCCTGGACGGTCCGCGAGATCAAGACGGGATTCCCCACCGAATCCGACTCCCTCGCGATCGACGGAACCACCATGCAGGTCGTCGACCGCGTCGACTTCGCCGACATCCCGCTCGCAGCCAAACTCGCGAGCTGGGGCATCAACATCCACATGGGGGTGATGTTCGGACTCGCCAATCAGATCGTGCTGTTCGTCGTCGCCCTCGCCATCGCCGCCATGGTCGTGCTCGGCTACCTGATGTGGTGGCGACGGCGTCCGCGTCGCGACCCGTCGCGGATCGTCGGAAGCCCTCCCGGGCGGGCGCTCCGAGGGGCGCCGTGGTGGGAGATCGGGATCGTCGCGGTCGCAGCGGTCCTCGTCGGTCTCTGGCTGCCGTTGGTCGGCTGGACGCTGCTGGGGTTCCTCGTCCTCGACACCCTGATCCCCTGGGTTCGCCGCGCGGCACGCGCCCGTCGGCCACGGGGACATCAGGAGGTGTGACGCCGGCTACCCTCCGCCGACGATGCCGTCAACCCGCTGCCGCACGACCGGTGAGCATTCTATGGTCGCCATCACACACACGAGAGGAGTCACCATGTCCACACCGATCCCCCCGCTGGTCCCGCGACCCGACGACGACGGCGACATCGACGCAGTGCCGCACCGCGAGGTCGATGGCGAAAAGGTCCTCGACACCGATGTCGACGCGGATCAGGTCGACGGCGCCACCGCTGACAGACTCGCAGCGGAGCAGCCGACGGATCCCGACGCGGATGCCGACTGAACCGCTTCGCGACCGAACCGACTCATGACTGCGGGGCAGGGCCACCGAGGTGGCCCTGCCCCACAGTCTGTGCTCTGTGCGTCTTTCAGGTGGCGTAGAGCGGTGGCAGGTGCGGGATGGCTATCGGCCTCGTCGCCCTGCTCGGATCCTGGATCCGCGCGACCTCGTCGAGCACCTCCTGCGCATTCGCGTACCGTGCCGACAGCGGCAGGTCGCGAAGCCAGACGACCTCGACATCGGTGTCGGCATACTCGTAGATGCATCCGACCACGTTGCGCGGGTCGTCGGGCGAATAGCGACGATCGTTGATCACCCACTCCGACGGAGTGACACGGTGAAGAACGTATCTCGGCTCTGGATCTCCTGTCATGCGGTTTCCCTCCAACACTCGTCCCCAGCTTTCATCATCCGCCGAGGATGTGCGGGTGCACAGCCCCTTGACAGAGGTTCGCGGGGGTCGAGCGCGGAGTTCAGCCCGCAGGGCGGATCGTCAGATCCGTCAGCGCGGCGTCGTCCGGGAGGTCGAGTGCCGTCAGGATCATGGACGCGACGGAGTCGGCGGTGATGAATCGCTCGGCATCGTATTCGCGCCCCTCCTGCTGATGCACGCGCTCCTGCATCGGAGTCGCGGTGCGGCCCGGATAGATCGACGTCACTCGCACCCCGTGCTCCGACTCCTCGGCACGCAGGGAGTCGGCCAGCGCCTTGAGACCGTGCTTGGAGGCGGCGTACGCCGACCACCCCGCGTGGGCGTGCAGGCCGGCACCGGAGTTCACGAACACGACCCTGGCACGGGAGACGCGCAGCACCGGCAGCAGGAGACGCGTCAGTTCCGCGGGCCCCACGAGATTGACAGCGAGCTGCTGCTCCCAGAGGTTCGCGGGCAGGTCGGCCACCGGACCGAGGTCGACGACACCCGCGACATGGATCAGCGAGTCGATGCGCTCGGGAAGGGGCTGCTTCGAGAGCGCCCACGACAGCCGTCCCGGCTGCGCGAGGTCGCCGACGAGCGCGGTGGCGCCCGGGAGTCCGGCGGTGATCTCCCTCGCTCGACCCGCATCGCGGGCGAGGACGGTCACCTGATCGCCGCGCTCGAGAAGGCGGCGCGCGACGACGGCGCCGATCCCCGACCCGGCACCGGTGATCAGGTGTGCACGCATGTCAGTCGCGGTCTGCGGCCGAGGCGGACTCGGAGAGCTCGAACGGGACCACGGGGCAGTCCTTCCACAAGCGCTCCAGGCCGTAGTACACGCGCTCCTCCTGATGGAAGACGTGGACGATCAGGTCGCCGAAATCGAGCAGGACCCAGCGGGCCTCCGCACGACCTTCGCGGCGGACCCGCTTGTGACCGGACTCGATGAGCCGGTCCTCGATCTCATCGGCGATCGCGGCGACGTTGCGCTCACTGTTTCCGGTGACCAGCAGGAAGATGTCGACGAGCGGGAGAGGCTCCGACACGTTGAGCGCGACGAGATCCTCACCGCCCTTCGAGACGGCGGCGTCTGCCGCGAGCTGGAGCATCTCTTCGGCGGTTTCAGGTGACTGCATCAGAACACATTCGTGGTGAAGGCGATGATCAGGGAGACGCCCAGCGCGAGCGCGAGACCACCCGCCACGATCGCGAGGATGAGCATGAGTTTGTTGCCCTTTTCGGGGGCTGGCGGGCGGATGACCTCGCCGGCGGGCTTGATGGTGCTGACCGCCGCGCTGGCGGCGATCGGCGTGGGCGAGGATGCCGGGGGCAGCTCGCCGTCGATGAGCACGGCGTCGATGTCCTTGCCATCGGTCGTGCCGTGCGCGTGTCCCTGCGAGCCGAGGCCCCGGGGCAGCTCGTAGGAGCCCGTGATCAGGATCTCTCCCGTGGACGCGACCGGCCCGGAGAGATCACCGTCGCCCGCGGACGGGGTGAAGATCAGGGTGTTGGGAGCGAGGTGCTGAGATCCCGTCGAGTCGCCGACCGTGAGCAGCTCGTCGAACGACGGCGCGAACGGCGCGCGGGCCTCGTTCGGATCGGAGAGCAGATCCTGTCCGAACGCCGGGTTGACCGTCGGGTTCTCCTCCACGGAGATGTCTGCGGCATCCGCATCGTCGACGTCGGCGAGGACGTCCTCCGACTCGGACGCCTCGGCGTCGTCATCCTCGGCGAGGCCGAGCTCGGCGACGGAGGCAGCGGGGTCCTCGTCGGGGGCCTGTGCGGCGGAATCCTGTGCGGCGGAATCGTCTGCGCCGATGACCTCGTCGTCGCGGGCGTCCTCATCGACGGCGTGTTCCTGCGCGCCGGAGGACGAGGCGGTCGCGGCGCTGACGGGAGCGGGAAGCTGTGCGGCATCCGCGTCGTCCACACCGTCGGTGTCGGCGGGAGTCGCGGTGCCTGCTCGCTGCCTCTCGAGCTCTCGGACCTGTCGGCGGGTCAACCCCCCGGTACTCGCAGCGGCGCCACTGGCGGGTGCGGCGGGGGCGGCCGGGATCGTCGCGTCGTGGGACGCGGCATTCGAGGTCGCAGCGCTCTCGGCGCGCTCCTCGGCGTTCGTGTCGTCGCGTCCGGGCGTTGCGGACTGCGCGTCGGGCACGACTGCGGCGGCCGCCGCAGCCTCCTCCGCGGTGATGACCGGCGTGGAACCCGTCAACCGGATCTCACGCAGCTGCTTTCGCGTCAGCGGACCCTGCTCCTGCCGATCCGATGTACTCATGCCTTGCTCCGATACAGATGATGCTTCGCGATGTATTGAACGACTCCGTCGGGAACGAGATACCAGACCGGCTCGTCGTCTCGGACCCGCGCGCGGCAGGCCGTCGACGAGATGGACAGCGCCGGCACCTCCAGTTGGCTGACGTTGTCGCTGGGGAGGCCGTCTGTGCTCAAGACGTGTCCTGGGCGTGAGACCGCGACGAAGTGGGCCAACTCCCACAGTTCATCATGGTCCCTCCAACTGAGAATCTGCGCCACGGCGTCTGCACCCGTGATGAAGAAGAGCTCAGCGTCGGGACGCCGCTCCTTGAGATCACGCAGGGTGTCGATCGTGTAGGTCGGCCCTTCGCGATCGATGTCGACCCGACTCACGGTGAACTGCGGATTGGATGCCGTCGCGATGACCGTCATCAGATAGCGGTGCTCGCTCGGCGTGACCTCGGCCTTCTGCCACGGGCGTCCCGTGGGCACGAAGACGACCTCGTCGAGATCGAAGGAGTGCGCGACCTCGCTGGCGGCGACCAGGTGCCCGTGATGGATGGGGTCGAAGGTGCCGCCCATCACACCGATGCGCGCCGGACGCGAGGTCGTGTCGTTCATAGGCGCCTAGTGGCCGTGCCCTGCCTCGTGGCCGTCCTTGCCGTGGCGCGCAGCCCAGGCGTCCGCCTTGGCGGAGTGGCGGTTGGCGACGTTCTTGTACGACAGGGTGACGAAGCCGAGGAACGCGAAGACGATGATCGCGACGACGCCGAAGATCAGGGTCTCGAGCTGGACGTTGCCGTGGTGCTCGGTCTCGGCGGCGGCCATCGCGATCTGTGCGACGAGGTTCATCGTGACTCCGTTTCGTGGCTGGGGGGCATGGCCCACCAGGAGCCACAGCGCCCCCTAGTCTAGCCCTCAGCCGCGGGTCTGCCCCGACCCACGCGCCAGCCATTTCGTGCTCGTCAGCTCGGAGAGTCCCATCGGCCCCCTGGCGTGCAGCTTCTGGGTCGAGATGCCGACCTCCGCGCCGAAGCCGAACTCGCCTCCATCGGTGAATCGGGTGGAGGTGTTGACCATCACCACGGCCGAGTCGACCTCCGCGAGGAACCTCTCGGCATTGCGCGTGTCCGTGGTGATGATCGACTCCGTGTGGCCCGTGCTGTAGCGACGGATGTGGTCGAGGGCATCATCGAGGCTGTCGACCACCTTCATGGCGATGTCGAGGCTGAGATACTCGGTCGCCCAGTCCTCGTCGGTCGCGGGGATCACATTCGAGACGAGCCCGGCCACCATGTCGTCACCGTGGATCGCGACCCCCTCGCTCTGCAGCGCGCTCGCGACGAGGGGCACCAGCCGCGGCGCGGCCTGCCTCAGCACCAGCACGGTCTCGACCGCGTTGCACACGCTGGGCCGCTGCACCTTCGCGTTCACGACGATGTCGCGCGACCAGTCTTCCGGGGCGGTCTCATCGAGCACGATGTGCACGTTGCCCGCACCTGTCTCGATGACCGGGACGGTCGACTCGGTGACCACGGTCTCGATGAGCCCTGCGCTCCCGCGAGGCACCAGAACATCGATGTAGCCGCGTCCGTTCATCAGCGCCTTCGCGCCGTCACGGCCGAAGTCGTCGACCGTCTGCACGGCCTCGGGGGTCACTCCCGCGCTCTGCAGCGCCTCGCGCATGATCTGCACGAGCACCGTGTTGGAGTCGCGGGCGGCGCTGCCGCCGCGCAGCACGACGGCGTTCCCCGAGCGCAGCGCGAGGGCGGCGATGTCGACGGTCACGTTCGGCCGTGCCTCGTAGATCGCTCCGACCACCCCGAAGGGCACGCGCACCTGCTCGAGCGTGACCCCGTTCGGCATCCGGTGTCCGCCGACCACGCGTCCGACCGGGTCGGGCAGCGCCGTGACCTCTCGCACCGCCGACGCGAGAGCGCGCACGCGCTTCTCGTCGAGCCTCAGCCGATCGATCAGCGAGTCGCCGATGCCGTCGGCCTGACCGCGCGCGACATCGCGGTCGTTCGCCTCGATGATCGCCGCGGCGTTCTGCTCGAGGGCGACCGCGATGGCTTCGAGCGCGCGGGCCTTGTCGTCGCTCGTCAGTGCGGCGGTGGCGCGGGACGCCTCCTTGGCGCGCTCGAGGCGCACCTGCGGGGTCTGGTCGGTCATCCGCCCAGTCTAGGAGAGCGCAGGCTCGAACCAGGTCCCTATTTCGGCCCCCGCGAGAGCCTGGTCGACCAGGTCGGCACTGGTCACGAGGACGCCGATGCCGGAGGCCGCGGCCAGGCGCGCCGCCGAGACCTTCGTCGCCGCTCCCCCGGTGCCGACGCTGTTGACCACGGTCGAACCGAACTCCAGACCCGAGAGGTCGGCATCCGGGGCGACCACGTCGATCGGCACGGCCGAGGGGTCGGACGGCGGCTTCGTGTACAGGGACTCGATGTCGCTGAGCAGCACGAGCGCGTCGGCCTCGATGAGCTGCGCCACGAACGCCGCGAGACGGTCGTTGTCGCCGAAGCGGATCTCCTGGGTGGCCACCGTGTCGTTCTCGTTCACGATCGGCAGGATGCGGAGTCCGAGCAGACGCTCCATGGCGCGGCGGGCATTGCTGCGCGACGTGGGGTTCTCGAGGTCACCCGTCGTCAGGAGCACCTGGCCGGCGACGATGTCGAAGGGCCGCAGCGACTCCTGGTACCGGTAGACCAGGATGTTCTGCCCGACGGCGGCCGCCGCCTGCTGCGTGGCGAGATCGGTCGGACGCGCGTCGAGGCGGAGGAACGGGATGCCGGTGGCGATGGCTCCTGAGGAGACGAGCACCACCTCGGCGCCGCGCGCATGCGCAGCCGCGAGGGCTTCGACGATGACCGGGATCCGCCAGGAGGACTCTCCGCTGATCGAGGAGGAGCCGACCTTCACGACGATCCGTGATGCCGAGGCGAGATCCGCCCGTGAGCGAGCGGTCACTCGCCGTCCTCGCGGTAGGCCGCGAGCCGCTGCGCTTCGACCTCGGCACGAGCCTCAGCCTTGGCATCCATGCGCTCGTAGTAGGTCTCACGACGCTCTGACGTGGTGCGGCGGCTGTTGGGCGCGAGGCGGGGATCGGTTCCACGCGGTGCGCTCATGAGCTCGGCCGCCGAGGTCATCGTGGGCTCCCAGTCGAAGACGATGCTGTCGCCCTCGCCGATCACCACGGTCGACCCCTGCACCGCACCGAGTCGGAACAGCTCGTCTTCGACACCCAGCTTCTCGAGTCGATCGGCCAGGTATCCCACGGCCTCCTCGTTCTGGAAGTCAGTCTGCTGCACCCACCGCACCGGCTTCTCGCCGAGGATGCGGTAGACGTTGCCGTACGTGCCGCCCTCGACACGGATCTCGAAGCCCTTCTTGGGGCCACGGGGACGGAGGATCACGCGCTCGCGCGGCACCTCCGTGGCGGCCAGCTCGGCGCGGTACGCGTCGACGATCTCACCGAGCGCGAAGGTCAGCGGACGCAGACCCTCGTGCGAGACCGTGGAGATGTCGAACACGCGGAAACCGCGCGCCTCGAGGTCGGGCCGCACGAGTTCGGCGAGGTCGCGGGCCTCGGGAACGTCGATCTTGTTGAGCGCGATGAGCTGCGGGCGCTCGAGCAGGGGGGTCTGGCCCTCCGGCACCTCGTACGCCGCGAGCTCCGCGAGGATCACGTCGAGATCGGAGATCGGATCGCGTCCCGGCTCGAGCGTGGCGCAGTCGAGCACGTGCAGCAGGGCGGTGCAGCGCTCGACATGGCGGAGGAACTCGAGGCCGAGGCCTCGCCCCTCGCTGGCGCCCTCGATGAGCCCGGGGACGTCGGCGACGGTGTAGCGCGAGTCGCCGGCCTGCACGACGCCGAGGTTCGGATGCAGCGTCGTGAAGGGGTAGTCGGCGATCTTCGGTCGTGCCGCGGAGATCGCACCGATCAGGCTGGACTTGCCCGCAGACGGATATCCCACGAGTGCCACGTCGGCCACCGTCTTGAGCTCGAGGACGACGTCGCCCTCGACGCCGGGAGTGCCCAGCAGAGCGAATCCGGGCGCTTTGCGCTTGGGGGTCGCGAGTGCGGCGTTGCCGAGACCGCCGTGACCGCCCTTGGCGACGACGAAGCGCTCACCGGGCACGATCATGTCGATGAGCACCTCACCGGCGGGGTTCTTCACCACGGTGCCGACGGGCACGGGGAGCTCGAGCGTCTCACCGAGGAATCCGGCGCGGTGGTCGCCCATGCCCGGGCCGCCGTTTCCGGAGCTCCGGTGCGGCGAGTGGTGGTACGAGAGCAGCGTGCCGGTCTGGGTGTCGGCCACGAGCACGATGTCACCACCGTCACCGCCGTTGCCGCCGTCGGGGCCGCCGAGGGGCTTGAACTTCTCGCGGTGCACCGAGACACAGCCGTTGCCGCCCTTGCCCGCGCGCAGATGCAGCGTCACGGTGTCGACGAAACTGACCATGTCTCTCTCCTCAAAAAAAGATTCGGGGCGGGCCGAAGCCCGCCCCGAATCGGATGTCTACTGTCGTGCTGTGATCACTCGGCAGCGGCGACGATGTTGACGACCTTGCGGCCGCCCTTCGCACCGAACTGCACCGCGCCTGCGGCAAGAGCGAACAGCGTGTCGTCGCCACCACGGCCGACGTTCACGCCGGGGTGGAAGTGCGTGCCGCGCTGGCGGACGATGATCTCGCCGGCGAGAACCTGCTGTCCACCGAAGCGCTTGACGCCAAGTCGCTGAGCGTTGGAGTCACGACCGTTACGGGTGGAGCTTGCGCCCTTTTTATGTGCCATGTCCTGGTCTCCTCGGTCTTACTTGATGCCGGTGATCTTGACGCGCGTGAGCTCCTGACGGTGGCCCTGGCGCTTCTTGTAGCCGGTCTTGTTCTTGTACTTCTGGATGATGATCTTCGGGCCGCGGAGGTTGCCGATGACCTCAGCCGTGACCTTGACCTTCGCCAGCGAGTCAGCGTCGGTGGTCACCGTGGCGCCGTCGACGAGCAGCACGGCGGCCAGCTCGATCTTCTCGCCCGAAGCAGCCTTGACACGGTCGAGCTGAACGATCGTGCCGACCTCGACCTTCTCCTGCCGCCCACCGGCGCGCACTACTGCGTAAACCACTTCATACCTGTTTCGTTGGGGAGCTCGCGGCTCCGAGATCTCACGGGAAGACTGTTGCTTGCATGCATCGCAGGGCGACGGGCACGAATGCAAGACTCTCCGCTCCGACCGTCCAGGACGACGCGGCATACGCACCAAGGGACTACTTTACCGGATGCCGGACACTGTGGCAAAACGCGCTCTCCGGTGTGTCCGGTCCTAGGCTGGCTGGGTGACCGTTCTCGTCGACGAACCCCGCTGGCCCGCCCACGGACGACTGTGGGCGCACCTGGTCAGCGATGACAACCTCGACGAGCTGCACGCCTTCGCGCGCGCCCACGACGTGCCTGCGCGCGCCTTCGATCTCGACCACTACGACGTGCCGGAGGAACTGGTCCCCCGGCTCATCGCCGCCGGCGCCGAGCACGTCGACGGCAAGGAGCTCGTGCGTCGGCTGATCGCCTCAGGCCTGCGGATCCCCGCCCGCGACAGGCGCTGACGAGTCCGAGTTCACCGAGACGGGAGTACCCGTCAGAGCGGCCGTGGACACCCGACGGCGACCGCGACCCTGGCCGGGCGCCTTGGGCTCGGGAAGCGCGTCGAGCACCGAGTCCAGCAGCGCCTCGGCCGGTGACTTCGGCGAGGCCTTGCGGTCGGAGCCACGCTTCTTGCGCGGCTTCTTGGCCCGCTCCTGCGCGGCGGGGGCCTCCGCGGCCTCGGTCGAGGGCGCCACCGCATCCGGCAGGTCCTCCGCATTCGGAACCCGCGTCGATGCTGCGATCTGCGCGAGAGCCGACTTCGCACCCTCAGGGATGCTGTGCGTCGTGCCCGCGGGAGGGGCCGAGTTCTGCGACGGCCCGTTCCCCCCGCGCTGGCGGCGGTTGGACGAGGAGTTGCCGTTTCCGTTGCCGTTGCCGTTGCTGCTCGATCGGTGCTTCACGACGGGGTCGTGGTGCACGATCACGCCGCGGCCGGCGCAGACGTCGCATGCCTCGCTGAAGGTCTCGAGCAGGCCGAGCCCCAGCTTCTTGCGGGTCATCTGCACGAGTCCGAGCGAGGTGACCTCGGCGACCTGGTGCTTGGTCCGGTCGCGGCTGAGGCATTCGATCAGACGGCGCAGCACGAGGTCGCGGTTCGACTCGAGGACCATGTCGATGAAGTCGACGACGATGATGCCGCCGATGTCACGCAGGCGAAGCTGACGGACGATCTCCTCCGCGGCCTCGAGGTTGTTCTTGGTGACGGTCTCCTCGAGGTTTCCGCCGGAGCCGACGAACTTGCCGGTGTTGACGTCGACGACCGTCATGGCCTCGGTGCGGTCGATGACCAGCGAGCCGCCGGAGGGCAGCCAGACCTTGCGGTCGAGCGCCTTCTCGATCTGCTCGGTGATGCGGAACGCGTCGAAGGGGTCGGCCTCGTCCTCGTAGGACTCGACGCGCTCCAAGAGGTCGGGGGCGACGCTCTCGAGGTAGGCGCGGATCGTGCGCTGCGACTCCTCCCCCTGGATGAGCATCTTCGTGAAGTCCTCGTTGAAGACGTCGCGGACGATCTTGACGAGGAGGTCGGGCTCGGCGTGCAGCAGCGCCGGCGCCTGCTGGTTCTCGACCTGCGTGCGCACGTGCTCCCACTGCGACGTCAGACGCTGCACGTCACGGGTCAGCTGATCCTCTGTCGCACCCTCGGCGGCCGTGCGGACGATCACACCCGACGACTCCGGGAGCACCTCCTTGAGGATGCGCTTGAGGCGCGCGCGCTCGTTGTCGGGGAGCTTGCGGCTGATCCCGTTCATCGATCCACCGGGCACGTACACGAGGTAGCGACCGGGGAGGGAGATCTGGCTGGTCAGGCGAGCACCCTTGTGCCCCACCGGGTCCTTCGTGACCTGCACGAGGACGCGGTCCCCGGCCTTGAGCGCCAGCTCGATGCGGCGCGGCTGGTTGCCGGTCTCGACGCCGTCCCAGTCGACCTCGCCCGAGTAGAGCACGGCGTTGCGTCCGCGACCGATGTCGACGAACGCGGCCTCCATGCTGGGCAGCACGTTCTGCACGCGGCCGAGGTAGACGTTGCCGATGAGCGACGCATCCTGATTGCGGGCGACATAGTGCTCCACGAGCACGCCGTCCTCGAGCACGCCGATCTGCGTACGACCGTTCTTGGAGCGCACGACCATCTTGCGGTCGACCGACTCGCGGCGGGCGAGGAACTCGGCTTCGGTGACGACCGGGCGACGACGTCCCGCGTCGCGACCGTCGCGGCGACGCTGCTTCTTCGCCTCGAGGCGCGTGGAGCCCTTGATCGCCTTGGGCTCGGTGATGTACTCGACGACGCGCTGACGCGGCTGGCGCGGCTCATCGCGCTGCTCGCGGGGTTCGCGAGGCTCGTTCTCGTCGGAACCGCCACGGCGACGGCGGCCGCGGCGGGCTCCCGGCTCGTCCTGCTCGCGGTCGGCGATGCGGTCGAAGACGCGCTCGCGCTCGGGACGCGCCGGCAGCGGCAGGACCGCGGGCGCGTAGAAGTGCAGCTGCGTCGAGACCTGCGACACGAAGACTTCGGGGAGCAGCCCGAGGGACACCGCGGTGACGGGCTTGTCGTCCGCAGGCTTCTCGTCCGCAGGCTTCTCGTCGGCCGGCTTCTCGTCGGCAGGCTTCTCGTCGACAGGCGTGTCCTCGACGGGCTCGTCGTCGGCAGGCTTCTCGTCCGCGGGCTTCTCGTCGGCGGGCTTCTCGTCGGCAGGCTTCTCGTCGGCAGGCTTCTCGTCGGCAGGCGTGTCCTCGACGGGCTCGTCGTCGGCCGGCTTCTCGTCCGCCGGCTTCTCGTCCGTGACGGGCTCGACCTCGTCGGCGGGCGCGTCCGCCTCAGCGGATCCGTCGTGCGTCTGCTCGGCGCTGTCGGGAGCGTCGGCGGTACCGTCGACCTCCGTCGCGTCGGCGACTACCTCTGCGGGTGCGTCGGCATCCGCAGCGAAGTCGAGGGTGGGGGCGTCGTAGTCATTGTTGTCATCGGCCATCTCTGGCTTGCTCCTCGTGCGGACGCGTCGTGCTCCGCTAGATCTCATGCGGTACCCGCAGGTTCCGCGAACTCATTCGGTGTGCGACCGGCTCATGGCTCTGGTCACGAGGGGCATACGGCCCCGAAGTCTGCGTCGATGTCCACCACGACCGGGTCGAGCGGTGCATCACAGGTCATTATCGCACCAAGTACGCGCTATCGCGGCATCGAGGTGGGCTCGCGTCGTTTTCTCCGGTGCGCTTTCGCCCGATCCATAGCGATCACTGAGATACTCCACACATGAGCGAGCAGCGCACCCGCCCCGTCTTCTATGCCGTCTGGCTGATCATCGCGAGTGTGATCGGCTGGTTCGCCGCCTTCCAGCTCACGGTCGAGAAGTTCTCCCTCCTGCAGAATCCGACCGATGCGCTGTCGTGCGACATCAGCCCGTTCATCCAGTGCAGCAAGAACCTCAACTCCTGGCAGGGGGAGATCTTCGGCTTCCCCAACCCGATCATGGGCCTCTCGGGGTGGATCGCCCCCCTGATCGTCGGTGTGGCGATCCTCGCCGGAGCGCGCTTCCCGCGCTGGTTCTGGCTGACCTTCGGCGCGGGTGTCACCTTCGCCTTCGGCCTCGTCTGCTGGCTCATCGGTCAGAGCCTCTACGACCTCTTCGTGCTGTGCCCGTGGTGCATGATCACCTGGGCCGTCACGATTCCGACGTTCTTCGCGACCATGCTCCACCTGACACGCAACGGATCCTTCACCCGCAGCGAGAAAGCGCGCGAGCGCGCCGACAAGCTCATGGTCTGGGTTCCCCTGGCGACGATCCTCTCCTACGCCGTCATCATCCTGCTCGCACAGCTGCAGGGTCTCGACTTCCTCGGCGAGATGGCGCGACTCGTCTTCTGATCCGCCGCTCACGCGAACGACGAAGCCCGCCGCACGAGATCGTGCGGCGGGCTTCGTCGTCGGTGTGCGCGTCAGTCGAACCAGATTCCCAGTTCGCGTGCGGCGGACTCGGGGCTGTCCGAGCCGTGCACGAGGTTCTGCTGGACCTTGAGGCCCCAGTCCCGGCCGAAGTCGCCGCGGATCGTGCCGGGAGCGGCGGTCGTCGGGTCGGTGGTTCCCGCGAGCGAACGGAACCCCTCGATCACGCGGTTGCCGGCGAGACGGATCGCGACGGACGGGCCGGAGAGCATGAACTCGAGGAGCGGCTCGTAGAAGGGCTTGCCCTCGTGCTCCGCGTAGTGCTCGGCGAGCAGGTCGCGGTCGGGCTCCACCAGGCGGATGTCGACGAGGGCGTAGCCCTTCGACTCGATGCGCGCCAGGATCGCTCCGGTGAGGCCGCGCGCGACACCGTCGGGCTTGACGAGGACGAGGGTTTCTTCGGTGGCCATGTCATTCACTCTCTGTCTGAGTCTCGGTCGCGGGCCCGGACGGACGGCGTGCGTCCAATCGAGCCCCCATGATCGTCGCATATCCCCACATGCCGCCGAAAATCACGACGACGAGCAGGATCGCGGGCACCAGGATCGCAGACACGGCTATGACCGCCTGCAAGACCCATCCGGCCGAGATCGCCCAGGGCTTCGTGATCATCCCCGCGACCGCGATGCACGCGAGCCCCACGATCGCACCGCCCACGATGCCCCACCACTGCGGGATGCCGTCGGGAAGCGTCTTCAGGCCGAAGACCGTGAGACCCGCGAGGAAGACCACGACCGACTCGAATCCCAGCACGATGGGCGCGAGCTTCTGCACGAGCGTCCGGGGCGGACGGGGCGCACGCGGCGGACGGGCGGGCGTCGGATCCGCACTCACGCGCGCCACCCCGACTTCCAGTCCTCCTCCTCGGCGAGGGCGATCGCCTCGCCGGCGAGCACCACGGATCCCGCGATGACCACGGCCCGACGCTCGGACGAGGAGGCCCATTCGCGGGCCGCGTCGGCGGCATCCGCCAGCGTCGGGTGCACGGTCGCCCGCTGTCCGGTCGCCTCGACCAGGTCCGCGATCACATCGGCGTCGCTCGCGCGCTCCGACTCCGGCGCGGTGGCGAACACGTGCGCGGCGGTCGGCACGAGCGTCGCGACGATTCCCGCCGCGTCCTTGTCGGCGAGAACGCCGAGCACGACGCCCCATTCGTCGAAGTCGAAGCTGTCGTCCATCGCCTGCGCCAGCGCGGCCGCGCCGTGCGGGTTGTGGGCGGCGTCGACGATGACCGTCGGGGCGATGCCGAGCAGCTGCAGCCGGCCGGGCGACGTCGCCCCCTGCAATCCCTCCGAGACGATGTCGGCGGCGATCCGCTGCGCCCCGCCCCCGATCAGCGACTCGACGGCGGCGACGGCGAGGGCGGCGTTGTGCCCTTGGTGCGCGCCGTACTGCGGCAGGTACTCCTCGGTGTACTCCCCCGCGAGCCCGCGGACCGAGATCAGCTGTCCGCCGACAGCGAGCTTCTGATCGGTGAGGCCGAATTCGTCGCCCTCGAACGCGATCGTGGCGTTCCTCTCGGCGGCGACGCGACGGAGCACCTCGGCGGCCTCCGCGGGCTGCTCGGCGGAGACGACAGCCGCGCCCTCCTTGATGATCCCCGCCTTGACCGTCGCGATCGCCGCGATCGTGTCGCCCAGGCGATCCGCGTGATCGATGTCGATCGGCGCGAACACCGCGACGTCTCCGTCCGCGGTGTTCGTCGAGTCCCACTCGCCGCCCATGCCCACCTCGAGCACGAGCACGTCGACCGGGGCGTCCGCCACCGCGACGAACGCCAGCACCGTGAGCAGCTCGAAGAACGTCAGAGGCTCCTCACCTGCCGCGACGAGCTCGGCGTCGACGATGTCGACGAACGGCTCGATCTCCTCCCACGCATCGCCGACCGCGGCATCCTCGATCGGCTCGCCGTCGATCATGATCCGCTCGGTGAACCGCTCGAGGTGCGGGCTGGTGAACAGTCCGGTCCGCAGACCGTGCGCACGCAGCAGGCTCTCGATCATCCGGGCGGTCGACGTCTTGCCGTTCGTGCCGGTGATGTGGACGACACGGTAGGTGCGCTGCGGATCGTCCAGGTACGCGAGAATCCGCGCCGTACGCTCCTTGCGGGGCTGCACCCAGCGCTCCCCCGCCCTGCTCAGCAGCGTCTCGTAGACGGCATCGGCCCTGTCGCGTGCGCTCATGCGCTGACTCCGATCCTGCTGACCGAGACCGTGAAGTCGCCGCGGTTCGCATACGTGCCCTGAGCAACGGTCGCTGAGTGCTCGGGGACGGTCGGCACCTCACCCTGCTCGAGAAGCACCTCGTCCTTGGCGCCGAGCATGAAGGCGGTCGACAGCGTCTCGCCCGCGATATCGGCCGTCTCGAAGGCGCTGCGCACCGCGAAGAGATCGTCGCCGGAGGTGAACCACAGTCGCAGGGCGATGCGGTCGCTCACATCGAAGCCCGCATTCTTGCGGGTCTCCTGCACAGCGCGGATGACGTCGCGCGCGAGGCCCTCGGCCTCGAGCTCGGGTGTCGTCTGCGTGTCGAGCAGGACGAAGCCCCCGGTCGGCACGAGAGCCAGAGCCTCCCCGTCCGGACGCCCTGCGGTCTCGAGCACGAGCTCGTACTCCGACGGCTCGAGCGCGATGCCGCCGGCGGTGACGACTCCGTCGGTCTCCGACCAGTCACCCGCCTTCGCGGCCTTGATCACGGTCTGCACGTTCTTGCCGAGGCGCGGGCCCGCGGCCCGGGCGTTGACGCTGAGTCGATGGCTGATGCCGTAGTCCGCAGCGGTCGTCTCCGACTGCGCCACGAGCTCGACCGACTTGACGTTGAGCTCCTCGCGGAGGATGTCCTCGAACCGGCTCAGGCTGGCGGCGAGCGGCGACACGACGGTCAGACGCGCGAGCGGCAGACGCACCCGGAGCTTCTCCTTCTTGCGCAACGCGTTGCCGACGCTGGAGAGCTCGCGGACGGCATCCATCGCATCGCGGATCTCGTCGGCGGCGGGGAAGGCGGTGTCGTCCGGCCAGTCCTGCAGGTGCACGCTGCGCCCGCCCGTGAGCCCCTGCCACACACGCTCGCTGATGAGCGGCACGAGCGGCGCCGCGACGCGGGTGAGGGTCTCGAGCACCGTATACAGCGTGTCGAAGCAGTCGATCGCCGTTCCTGAGCTCGACGAGGGATCCCAGAACCGGTCGCGCGAGCGACGGATGTACCAGTTGGTGAGCACCTCGGCGAAGTCGCGCAGCCGCGCGGAGGCCGTGGTGGAATCGAGTCCCTCGAGGTCGGCGCGCACCTCGCGCACCAGATCGCCGAGACGCGCGAGGATGTAGCGGTCGAGCACGTCGGTGGAGTCGGTGCGCCAGGTCGCCTCGTAGCCGCCGGGCTTCGCCGCGTTCGCGTACGTCGCGAAGAAGTACCAGGAGTTCCACAGCGGCAGCAGGAACTCGCGCACGCCCGAGCGGATGCCCTCCTCCGTCACCGCGAGATTGCCCCCGCGCAGCACCGAGCTGGACATCAGGAACCAGCGCATCGCATCCGATCCGTCGCGATCGAGCACCTCGGACACGTCCGGGTAGTTGCGCAGCGACTTCGACATCTTGTAGCCGTCGTTGCCCAGCACGATGCCGTGGCAGCTGACGCCGGTGAACGCCGGGCGGTCGAACAGCGCGGTCGACAGCACGTGCATGACGTAGAACCAGCCGCGCGTCTGCCCGATGTACTCGACGATGAAGTCGGCCGGCGCATGGGTGTCGAACCACTCCTGGTTCTCGAACGGGTAGTGCACCTGGGCGTACGGCATCGAACCCGAGTCGAACCACACGTCGAAGACGTCCTCGATGCGGCGCATCGTGCTCTTGCCGGTCGGGTCATCGGGGTTCGGACGCGTGAGGTCGTCGATGTACGGACGGTGCAGGTCGATCTCGCCCTCGGGATTGCGCGGCAGCGTGCCGAAGTCACGCTCCATCTCCTCGAGAGACCCGTAGGTGTCGACGCGCGGGTACTCGGGGTCGTCGCTCTTCCAGACCGGGATCGGCGAGCCCCAGTAGCGGTTGCGGCTGATCGACCAGTCGCGCGCACCCTCGAGCCACTTGCCGAACTGGCCGTGCTTGACGTTCTCGGGCACCCAGGTGATCTGCTCGTTGTTCGCGAGCAGGTCGTCCTTGATGTCGGTGACGCGGATGAACCAGCTCGAGACGGCCTTGTAGATCAGGGGGTTCCGGCAGCGCCAGCAGTGCGGGTACGAGTGGACGTAGCTCTGCTCGCGCAGCAGGCGTCCCTGGGAGCGCAGCAGGCGGATCAGAGGCGTGTTGGCATCCATCCAGAGCTCGCCGGCGACGTCGGTCACCGTGGGGAGGAAACGCCCGCCGTCGTCGAGCGACAGGATGGTCGGGATGCCCGCGGCACCGGCGACCCGCTGGTCGTCCTCGCCGTAGGCCGGTGCCTGGTGGACGATGCCGGTGCCGTCGCTGACCGTGACGTAGTCGTCGACGAGGATGCGCCAGGCGTTCTCGGTGCCGTGGACCTCGGCATCCGCGAAGTAGTCGAACAGACGGTCGTAGGTGACGTCCTGCAGCTCGGAGCCGCGAACGGTCGTGTGGACGGCGGCGAGCGCCTCGTCGAGGCTCTCGTAGCCGAGATCCTTCACATAGCCGCCGAGGAGCTCCTTCGCGAGCAGGTAACGGTGTGCGGAGGCCTCGACGACGGCATCCGTGCTCCCCTCCGGTGCGTGCACGTCGGCTGCACCGAGGGGGCCTGCCGGCAGGACGACGTACTCGATGTCGGGGCCGACCGCGAGTGCGAGGTTGGTGGGCAGGGTCCAGGGCGTGGTCGTCCAGGCGAGCGCACGCACCGCGGTGAGCCCGAGGGCCTCGGCCTTGGCGCCGGTGAGGGGGAACGTGACGGTGACCGACGGGTCCTGACGATTCTGGTAGACGTCGTCATCCATACGGAGCTCGTGCGCCGAGAGCGGGGTCTCGTCGCGCCAGCAGTAGGGCAGCACGCGGTATCCCTCGTAGGCGAGGCCCTTGTCGAAGAGGGTCTTGAACGCCCAGAGCACGCTCTCCATGTACCCGAGATCGAGCGTCTTGTATCCGCGCTCGAAGTCGACCCAGCGCGCCTGACGGGTGACGTAGTCCTGCCACTCGTGGGTGTACTTGAGCACCGAGTCCCTGGCCTTCGCGTTGAAGACGTCGATCCCCATCTGCTCGATCTCGCTCTTCTCGGTGATCCCGAGCTGCTTCATGGCCTCGAGCTCGGCGGGCAGACCGTGCGTGTCCCATCCGAAGACACGATCGACCTTCTTGCCGATCATCGTCTGGAAGCGCGGGAACACGTCCTTCGCGTAGCCGGTGAGCAGGTGGCCGTAGTGCGGCAGGCCGTTGGCGAAGGGAGGGCCGTCGTAGAAGACCCACTCGTCGGCCCCGTCGCGCTGCTCGATCGAGGCGCGGAACGTCTGGTCGGTCTCCCAGAAGTCGAGCACATCTCGCTCGATCTGAGGGAACCGGGGGCTCGGTGCGACAGTGGCAGCCTGATCGGCGGCGGGTCCGAAGGAGGAACGCGGGTAGGTCATGTCGTCTCGCAGGAGTCGTGGCGGATGCTGCTGCGAGGACGATCCGTCCGGATTTTCGTCCCGGGGAACCGCGGTACCACCTCGCGTGCCGCGCCTCACGGCGGGGCCACTCTCACTGCGGCTGTGACGGGCCTGCCCCGCTCGGTTCTACTGAGCCCTCCCCTGCGGGATGACCGTTCTTCCGAGAGCTCCCCGGTGATGGCCGGATCCATGCTCGTACCTCCATTGTACGCGCGGCCGCGACCGGGGTGGCGCCCGCGTGCAGGCGACCCGGCTGTCGCACCCACCCTCTACCCTCGAGGCATGGCCCGCTCCCCCGAATCACCCGCTCCTCCCCGCGTCTCACCGCCCGATCTCCCGCCGCACCTCGATGCGGCATCCGCACGACGCGGCGCCGACCTGCTCGCCGCGAGCCTCGAGCTCACGGGCACCGTCGATCTCGCCCACTCCTCGCTCGAGCAGTGCACGATCGCCGCAGATGCCGATGCCGTCGACCTGACCGGCGCCACGCTGATCGACGTCGACCTCGGCGGCGTGCGCATCGCCTCGCTGCGGATGCGCGACGCGAGCACCCGTCGGGTGCGCATCGGCGGCGGGCGGATCGGCACCCTCGATCTGAGCAGCGCCCGCATCGATGAACTGCTGCTCGGCGATGTGCGGATCGACTACCTGAACCTCGGCGGTGCCAAGGCCACCGACGTCGAGATCGAACGATGCGACATCCGCACCATCGACATGCCCCAGGCCGAACTGACCCGCGTGCGCTTCACCGACACCCGTTCCGATGAGGTCGACCCTCGCGGCATGCGGGCGACCCATACGGATCTGCGCGGGCTCGATGCGGGCGCCTTCCTCGACGCGAACAGTCTCCGCGGCACCACGTTGAGCGGCTTCCAGGTCCAGCAGCTCGCCCCTCTGCTGGCAGCGGGCATCGGCATCCAGGTCAAGGACTGACCGAGCCGCTCGCCTCCAGCAGCTCGCGCGTGAACGGATGCTGCGGCGCGGCGAACACGTCGGCGATCAGCCCCTGTTCGACGATGACTCCCTCCTGCATCACCAGCACCTCGTCGGCCATGGCACCGACGACGTCGAGGTCGTGCGAGACGAAGACCATCGTGAGCCGACGCTCTCGCTGCAGTCGACGCAGCAACTGCAGCACCCGCTCCCGCACCGAGGGGTCGAGGGCGGAGACCGGCTCGTCGAGCACCAGCACATCGGGATCCGCGGCGAGCGCACGGGCGATCGCCGCACGCTGGCGCTGTCCGCCCGAGAGCGCGATCGGTCGGCGGGCGGCGAGAGACGGATCGAGACCGACTTCGGCGAGCAGCTCTGTCACCCGCGCTCCCCGCTGAGCGCGCGGTACCCCGCCGGCGGCGAGCGCCTCGCGGAGCGAGCGTGCGATCGTCCACCGCGGGTCGAAGGCACCGAGGGGATTCTGATGCACGAGCTGCACCCGACGGTCGCCGAGCCATCGCAGGGACCCCCCGTCGGGGGCCTCGATTCCCACGATCATGCGCGCCAGGGTCGTCTTGCCCGAGCCGGACTCGCCCACGACGCCGAGGGTGCGTCCACCCGGCACCGAGAACGACGCATCGCGCACGGCGGAGATCTCGCCGAAGTCCTTCGCGACCTCGACCGCGACGAGGACGGGAGCGGCGGTGCCCTCGGCCGCGGCGCGCGGCTCATGCATGGTCGCGGCGATGAGTTGACGGGTGTAGTCGTGCTGCGGCGCCTCGAGCACGTCGCGCGTCGTCCCCGATTCGACCACCTCCCCGTCGCGCATCACGAGCACGCGATCGGCGATGCGTCGCACGGCGGCGATGTCGTGGCTGATGAACACCACGGCGGTGCCCGCATCGGCGATCTCCCGCAGCAGGTCGAGGATGCGCGCCTGCACGGTGGCGTCGAGCGCGGTGGTCGGCTCGTCCGCGACGAGCACGGCGGGGTCGGCGGCGAGCGCCGAGGCGATCAGGGCGCGCTGGCGAAGGCCGCCCGAGAGCTCGTGGGGGTACTGCCGCGCGCGGCGCTCTCCGTCGGGCATCCAGACCCGGTGCAGCAGCTCCTGCACGCGGGACTGCAGGGCAGGCCGCCCGGAGACGAGCCGGTGGATGCGCAGCGGCTCGGCGATCTCGGACCCCACGCGCTGCAGCGGATCCAGCGAGACGAGGGCGTCCTGGGAGACCAGCCCGATGCGGCGCCCTCGAAGCGACCGCCACCCGCGTTCGCCCAGGCCTCGGGCATCCGTCCCGTCCACGACGAGCCGGGCCGCCCGCACGGTCGCCCCGGTCGGTGCGAGCCCGAGCAGGGCGCGGGCGGTGAGAGTCTTGCCGGCCCCGGACTCTCCCACGATCGCCACGCATTCACCGCGCGACACGGTCAGCGACACCCCGTCGACGACCGCAGACCCGCCGAAGTCGATGCGCAGCCCCTCCAGCTCCAACGCGGCCGTCACGATGCACGTCCGTCCGCGCGGTCTCGCAGCACCCGGCCGACCACGGTCGCCGAGATCACGGTGAGCGTGATCGCGATGCCGGGGAACACCGCGATCCACCACGCCTGGCCGAGCACGTTCCGCCCGCCTGCGAGCATCAGACCCCATTCGGGCGTGGGCTCCGACGGTCCGAGTCCGAGGAAGCTGAGTCCGGCGGCGGCGAGGATGCTCGAGCCGATGCCGATCGTGGCCAGCACGCTCAGCGACCCGAGCACACCGGGCATCACATGCCGGAGGAAGGCCGCAGCCGGCGGGACGCCGAGGATGCGCGCGGCCTCGACATGCTCGGCGCGACGGAGGGTGCTCGTCTGCACGCGAGCGAGGCGGATGTACACGGGCACGGCCGCGAGTGTCACCGCGATGGCGATGTTGACCGGTCCCGGTCCGAGGATCGCCACGACCACGAGCGCCACCAGGAACTCGGGGAACGCCATGAGCACGTCGTTGACCCGCATCAGCGCCGCATCGACGGCGCGGGGAGCGAGTCCGGCGAGTGCACCGACGAGCAGCCCCACCGCCAGGGCGATGCCCGTCGCGAGCATTCCGATGCCCACCGAGCGCCCCGTCCCGTACACGAGGCGCGAGTACACGTCGCGTCCGCTCTGGTCGGTGCCCAGCAGATGGGCGGGGCTCGGGGCGAGCATGGCGGCCCGCACCTCCGTCTGCAGAGGATCGTGCGTGGCGAGCACCCCGGGGAAGACGGCGGCGAAGGCGATCACCAGCAGCACCGCCGAGGCCGCCCACACCAGCGCCGTCTGCACGCGCGTCATCGGGGCCTCCCCCGTGCGGCTCGCAGCCGCGGGTCGAGGAGCGGATGCAGCACCTCGACTACGAGGTTGACGATGACGAAGACGATCGCACTGAACAGGATGATGCCCGTGATCACCGGGAGGTCGCGATTGCTGATGGCGGCGAGCGTGACACGGCCGAGCCCCGACCGCGCGAACACCGTCTCGACCAGCACGGCTCCGCCCAGCACGGATCCGGTCAGGTAGGCCGCGAGGGTCATCGCGTTCGCCGCGCCGTGTCGGAGCCCGTGACGCAGCGTGAACCACGAACCGCCGGCACCGCGCGCCCGCACGGTGTCGGCGAACGGCATCCGCTCCGCCTGGATCAGTCCGTCGCGCAGCACCTGGCTGAGCAGCGCGGCGACGGGCAGCGCGAGGGTGACCGCCGGCAGTACGATCGTCGCCGGATTGCGCGCCCCGGAGACGGGGAACCACCCCAGCCCGAACGCGAAGACGCTGAGCAGCAGAAGACCGATCCAGAACACCGGTGAGGACAGGATCACCAGCTCGATCCCCGCCGCGACAGCGCGCCCCAGGTGCCCCCGCACGAACAGCGCCACGGCGAGCGCCAGCACCACGGCGATCACGAGGGCCAGCGCCGAGAGCTGCAGCGTCGCCCCGAGCTGGCGACCGATGACCTCCGTCACCGGCATCCGCAGCTGGTAGGACTCGCCGAGGTCACCACGGGCGAGCTGCGAGATGAACGAGAGGTACTGCTCCACCGGCGGACGATCGAGACCGAGTTCCGCGCGGATGCCGTCCTTCACGGCGTCGCTGACCTGGGCCTGGGGCCCGAGCATCACCGACACGGGGTCACCGGGGATGACCCGGAATGCGAGGAACACCAGCGTGGCGGCACCCCACAGCACGATCACGACCGTGCCTGCGAGCCCCGCGATCCTCACGAGAGCCGTCTTCACCGTTCGCGCCCTCTCGACGATCTCCGAGCACCCCTGCGCGCGCGCTCGCTCACGAACGATACCGCAGCGTCACAGGGGCCCGGGGTTCCGGCGGTCAGCCCACGCTGACGTCGTAGAACAGGGGGCGCCCGTACAGGTCGTATGTCAGGCCGTCGACACGCTCGCCCACGGCCGTGATGGCGGAGGGACTGTAGAGAGGGACGATCGCCGTGTACTCGGCATTCCACTCCTGCAGCTGCGTGTAGATGTCGTCGCGGACCGTCTGATCGCTGGACGCGACCGCCTGATCGAGCAGGGCGTCCACACTCGGATCGGTGACCTGCGACGCGTTCTGGAACCCGTCCGTGTGCAGGTGCGCGCGCAGGAAGTCGGGATCGACGCCCGAGAAGCCCCAGTCGGTGAGGTCGAAGGTCTTGGGCTCGTACTGCTCGTTGTACGCGCCGGGGTCGAGCTCTTCGCGCACGACCTCGAAACCGATCTTCTTGAGGTCGGACTGGATCGCGTTCGCGAGAGCCTTCCGGTCGTCCGGCACGGGCGTCCACGCGATCCATCGCACGGACAGCCGCTGGCCGTCCTTCATGCGGATGCCGTCGCTGTCGCGCGCCGTCCAGCCGGCCTCGTCGAGGAGCGCACCCGCTGCCTCGGGGTCGAACGGGTGCTCGCCCTCGAGCGCCGCGTCATAGCCGGGGGTGGTGGACCCGAGGACGCTCCACGCGCGAGGGAACTGACCGAAGAAGATCTCCTCGACGGCCGCGTCGACGTCGATGCCGCGCGCGAACGCCTGACGCACCTTCTCGTCGGCGAACACGCCGTACTTCTCGTTGAGGTACAGCGAGTACGGCAGACCCGGGTATTCGACGGAATCCACCGTGATGCCGTCTCCCAGGCCGCTCGCGAGGTTCGGCGGGATGTTGCTGGCGAGGTCGGCCTCTCCGCTCTCGATGACACCCGTGCGCACCGACGCCTCGGGCTGGATCTCCACGCGCAGCGTCTCGACGCCCGGTGCCTTCGAGCCGTGCGGACCCCAGGCGTAGTCGTCGTTGCGGGTGTAGACGATCTCCTGATCCGGCGTGTACTCGGTGAGCTCGTAGGGCCCGGTTCCCACCGTGATGCCGGGGCCGCCGGCCTTGAGCTGGTCCGCGGAGTCCGCGAGGACCGCCGGAGAGTAGAACCCCAGCTGCGGGGTGCTCGCGGCCTGCAGGAACGGCGCGTACGGCTGGCTGAAGCGCACCGTCACGGTGTGCTCGTCGACGACCTCGGTGCCCTCGTAGAAGTCCGCCCCCATCATGCTGGCCGCCTGCGCCGACTCCGTCTCGGGGTCGACGATGCGATCGAAGTTCGCCTTGACCGCCTCGGCGTCGAACGGTTCGCCGTCGGTGAAGGTGACGTCGTCGCGGAGGATGAACGTGTACTCGGTGCTGTCGTCCGAGACCTTCCAGTCCTTCGCCAGCCATGCGGTGAACGAACCGTCGTCCTCCTGGAAGACCAGGGAGTCCAGCACGGCACGCTGCACCATCCCCGAGACGTCGAGCTGGCTCACCTGCGGGTCCATGTGCCCGGCCGCGAGGTTCGCGCCCTCGATCGACCACACGAGCTCGCCCCCGTCCGCGTCGGATGCGGGTGCCGCACAGGCACTCAGCAGGAGGGCGCTCGCGGCGATGGCGGCACCGAGCGGGATCGCGCGGCGCAGAAGAGAGTGGGGCATGCTGTTCCTCGGGAGGGAATGCGGGGAGATGACGCGGATGCATCAGTTCTTGGACTCGATGCAATTGTAGATCCTGCAGGCACCCCCGGGCGTCGGGACGCCTGCCGGGGCTGCGACGAGGGCTCGCCGGGACCGGGGCGATTAGACTGTGGGGCACAACCCACACTCAGGCACGCTCACACAGTGCCGCACACATCGCTCGAGGAGACCTCCATGTCCGTGATTCCCGACAAGCCCGTACTCGAAGGTCTCGAAGCGAAGTGGGGTGAGTCATGGTCGGCGCAGGGCACCTACCTTTTCGATCGACTCCGCGCCGCGCAGTCCGGCCGTGAGGGTGTCTACTCGATCGACACCCCTCCGCCGACGGCATCCGGCAGCCTGCACATCGGCCACGTGTTCTCGTACACCCACACCGACGTCAAGGCGCGCTTCGAGCGCATGCGCGGAAAGAACGTGTTCTACCCGATGGGCTGGGACGATAACGGCCTGCCCACCGAGCGCCGCGTGCAGAACTACTACGGGGTGCGCTGCGATCCGACGCTCCCCTATCAGAACGACTTCACGCCGCCGTTCGAGGGCGGCGACAACAAGTCGAGCCGAGCCGCCGACCAGGTGCCGATCAGCCGACGCAACTTCATCGAGCTGTGCGAGCGTCTGACGCTCGAGGACGAGAAGCAGTTCGAGGCCCTGTTCCGTCTGCTGGGCCTCTCGGTCGACTGGAGCCAGACCTACCGCACGATCTCCGACGACACGATCCGTCAGAGCCAGCTCGCGTTCCTGCGCAATCTCGAGCGCGGCGAGGCGTACCAGTCGCTCGCGCCGACCCTGTGGGACATCGACTTCCGCTCGGCCATCGCTCAGGCGGAGCTCGAGGACCGCGAGCAGCAGGCCGCCTACCACACGATCGACTTCCCCTTCTCCGACGGATCCGGCTCGATCACGATCGAGACCACCCGCCCCGAGCTGCTCCCCGCATGCGTCGCGATCGTGACGCACCCCGAGGGACCGCACAAGCATCTGATCGGCACGAAGGTGCGGACACCGTTCTTCGGTGCCGAGATCGAGATCCACGGACACCACCTCGCTCAGCCCGACAAGGGCACGGGCGCCGCCATGGTCTGCACCTTCGGCGACGTGACCGACATCATCTGGTGGCGCGAACTGCGCACCGTCGACGGCGGAGACCTGCCGAACATGACGACCATCGGACTGGACGGACGCTTCCTGCCCACCGCGCCGTCGATCGTCGCGAACGCCGAGGCCATCGACTGGTACACGGCAGAGCTCGCCGGCAAGACCGTGTTCTCGGCGCGCAAGGCGATCGTCGAGAAGCTGCAGGAGACCGGCGACATGACCGCCGTGGGAAAGCAGTTCTCCCACGCGGTGAAGTTCTTCGAGAAGGGCGACCGCCCTCTCGAGATCGTCTCGACCCGCCAGTGGTACATCCGCAACGGCGCCAGGGACACGCAGCTGCGCGATCAGCTCCTCAGCCACGGCACGGACGTCGCGTTCCATCCCGACTTCATGCGCGTGCGCTACGAGAACTGGGTCGGCGGCCTGACCGGCGACTGGCTCGTGTCCCGGCAGCGCTTCTTCGGCGTGCCGATCCCGCTCTGGTACGGACTCGACGAGAACGGCGACCGCGACTACGACCGCGTGCTCGCGCCCGACCACGCGTCCCTGCCCATCGACCCGACGACCGACGTACCGGCGGGCTTCACCGAGGATCAGCGTGGAGCGGCGGGCGGCTTCGAGGCCGAGGCCGACATCCTCGACACGTGGGCGACGTCGTCTCTCACCCCGCAGCTCGCCGGCGGATGGCAGCGTGACGAGGAGCTGTGGCAGCTCACCGCCCCGTTCGACCTGCGTCCGCAGGGTCAGGACATCATCCGCACCTGGCTGTTCTCGACCATGCTGCGCTCGACTCTGGAAGACGGCCGCGCGCCGTGGCGCAACGCCGCGATCTCCGGCTTCATCGTCGACCCCGACCGCAAGAAGATGTCGAAGTCGAAGGGCAACGTCGTGACCCCGGCGGACATCCTCGAGACCCACGGATCGGATGCGGTGCGCTACTGGGCCGCCTCCAGTCGCCTGGGCATGGACGCCGCCTTCGACCCGCAGAACCCGACCCAGGTCAAGATCGGCCGTCGTCTCGCGATCAAGGTGCTGAACGCCGCGAAGTTCGTGCTCTCGTTCCCCGTGCCCGAGGGGGCGCAGGTCACACATGCTCTCGACGCCTCGATGCTGACCGCACTCGATGCCGTGGTCACCGAGGCCACGAAGGCGTTCGAGAACTACGACCAGGCGAAGGCGCTCGAGGTCACCGAAGCGTTCTTCTGGACCTTCTGCGACGACTACCTCGAACTCGTCAAGGAGCGCGCCTACAACCAGAACGATGTGGGGCAGGCATCCGCGGCACTCGCGCTGCGGCTCGCGCTCTCGACCCTGCTGCGGCTGCTCGCGCCCATCCTCTCGTTCGCGACCGAAGAGGTGTGGTCGTGGTTCGAGGAGGGGTCCGTGCACACGGCGTCGTGGCCCGAGCCGCTCGGCATCGAGGGAGACCCCGCGGTGCTGTCCGTGGCCAGCGAGGCTCTGATCAGCATCCGTCGCGCGAAGACCGAGGCGAAGGCATCGCAGAAGACCCCGGTCGCGAGTGCGATGATCACGGCTCCGGCGGAGAAGTACGAGGCGCTGCGAGCCGCCGCCGCCGACCTGTCGGCCGTCGGGCGCATCGCAGAGCTGGGGCTCGCCGTGGGCGACGTGTTCGCGGTCACCGCGATCGAGCTCGCCCCGGTCGAGGGCGCCTGATGCAGCTGGGTACGCGATGGGCGGCGGGCTCCGAGGCCCCCGCATCCGTCCCCGCCTCGCTGCGTCCCGCGATCGCGGAGGTCGAATCCCGCGGACTCTCCGGACACTGGACGCTGACGTGGCTCGAAGGCCGCGCCCTCGCCGAGCTCGACTCGGGCTGGGAGGTCGTGCAGACGGCATCCGGCGAGGTCATCGCCCGCCCCTTCGAGGACTGAGCGCACCGCACGGACGACGCCCCCTGCACGCCTCCGGCGGCGGGGGGCGTCGTCGCTCCGCGCCTTTGTCGGTGTCGTCGCCGCGCACCGAGGTCGCTCGGTCGTGGCTAGGCTCGGTGGATGACCGACGACTCGAACCCTCTGCTCCAGCCGTCCGCACTCCCCTACGGACTGCCCGACTTCGCCGCGATCCGCGCGGAGCACTATCTGCCCGCGTTCGAGGCGGCGTTCGCCCGGCATCTCGCCGAGATCTCCCGGATCACCATGGTGCGCTCGATGCCGACCTTCGAGAACACCATCGAGGCGCTCGAGCGCTCCGGCGAGCTGCTCGACCGTGTGGCGCATGCGTTCTACACGGTGACGTCGGCAGACGCGACGCCCGAGATCCAGGACATCGATGAGAAGCTCGCACCGCTGATGGCCGCGCATCAGGATGCGATCACCCTCGACTCCGCCCTCTACTGGCGTGTGCAGCAGGTGCACGCGCAGCTCGATCGGCTCGAGCTCGATGATGAGCAGCGGTATCTCGTCGAACGCCATCACAGGGAGATGACGCTCGCGGGGGCGGCGCTCGACGATGAGCACAAGGCACGCCTCACGGCACTGAACCAGCAGCTGTCGACCCTCAACAACACCTTCGAGCGCAATCTGCTGAACGACACCAACGATCTGGCTGTCGTCTTCGACTCGGCCGACGAGCTCGCCGGTCTCAGCTCCGGAGAGCTCTCGGCCGCCCGTCGAGCCGCCGCCGACAGAGACATCGACGGGTACCTCATCGCGCTGCCGCTGTTCACCGGGCACCCGTACCTGGCCCAGCTGCACGATCGCACGACACGGCGGCGCATCCTCGACGCCTCACGAGCCCGAGGCTCACGTGACAACGCTCACGACAACCGCCCCGTGCTGCGTGAGATCGTGCGCCTCCGCGCCGAGCGCGCCGCTCTGCTCGGGTTCTCCTCGCACGCGGCATACGTCACCGCCGATGAGACCGCCGGAACACCGGATGCCGTCGAGGACATGCTCCGTGCGCTCGCCGCCCCCTCCGCCCGCAACGCACGCGCAGAGCAGGTGGAGTTGCAGACGATCGTCGACGAGACCGAGGCCGACCCCTTCACGGTCGAGGCGCACGACTGGGCGTTCTACACCGAGAAGGTCCGCACGGCGAGGTACGACATCGACACGAGTGCGCTGCGACCGTGGTTCGAGGCCGAGCGTGTACTGCAGGACGGCGTCTTCTTCGCCGCTACCCGCCTCTACGGCGTCACCTTCGGCGAGCGGCACGACCTGGTCGCGTACCACCCCGGAGCCCGGGTGTTCGAGGTGCGCAACGCCGACGGGAGCGAGCTCGGTCTGTACGTGCTCGACCTCTACACCCGCGACTCGAAGCGCGGCGGCGCATGGATGAACCCGATCGTCAGCCAGTCACGTCTCCGGGGCACATCGCCGGTCGTGGTCAACAACCTCAACGTCCCGCTCCCCGGCGACGGAGAACCGACCCTGCTGACACTCGACGAGGTCACCACGCTGTTCCACGAGTTCGGGCATGCCCTGCACGGCCTGTTCGCGGTGGTGACGTACCCGCACTTCGCCGGCACGAACGTCTTCCGGGACTTCGTCGAGTTCCCCAGCCAGGTGAACGAGATGTGGATCCTGTGGCCGGAGGTGCTCGACAACTACGCGCGTCATCACGTGACCGGCGAGCCGCTCGATCCGGCCGTCGTGGAGCGCCTGCGTGCCACCGAGACCTTCGATCAGGGCCATGCCACCAGCGAGTACCTCGCCGCGGCCTGGCTCGATCAGGCCTGGCATCGGATCGGAGCGGATGCCGACATCGCGGACGTCGCGGAGTTCGAGGCCGCCGCCCTCGCGGACATCGGTCTCGACAACCCGGTCGTGCCGACCCGCTACTCGTCGACCTACTTCGCGCACGTGTTCTCGGGCGGATACAGCGCCGGGTACTACTCCTACATCTGGAGCGAGGTGCTGGACGCCGACACCGTCGACTGGTTCCGCGAGAACGGCGGGCTCACGCGCGACAACGGCGACCGGTTCCGTGCGCGCCTCCTCGGTGTCGGCGGCTCGAGGGACCCGCTCGCGGCATACCACGACTTCCGCGGCCGTCCCGCGGACATCGCGCCCCTGCTGAAGCGGCGGGGCCTGGAGGCCTGACCGTCCGTCCGTCCGCGGCGGGGTTCCCGTCCGCCGCGGCGCTCAGCGGCCGAGCAGCTCCATCGCCTTGTACCAGGTGAGCTGGTGATAGCTCTGGGCGAGGTGGTCGCCGAGACCGTCAACGGACACGATGTGCACGGCGATCGCCTCGCTGTCGTCGAGCGCCTGGTCCGCGACGCGGACGCACCCGCGCGCGAGGAAGTGATGCACGCGGTTGGTGTGGTTGCCGAAGTTCGCCCACGTGGACCCGAGTCCGACGATCTCGTCCGCCGCGAACCCCGTCTCCTCGCGCAGCTCCCGGGCCGCCGCCTCGATCGGCGTTTCGCCGGCTTCGACGCCTCCCCCGATCGTCCCCACGGCGATGATCCCCGCTCCGTGACGGTATTCCTCGACGACGATCGCGTCGCCGTGCACATCCAGCGCGAGCACCGAGATCCAGTCCCCGTACTCGAGCACGTAATAGGGCGCGATGCGACGGTCCTCCGCATCGCGGCAGTCGTCCGCACGCACACGGATCCAGCGGTCGGCGACGACGGTCTCGCTGTCGACCACCCGCCAGGGAGCGGGAGGCCGGCTCACGCGCTCTTGCGCTTGCGCTCCATCACGATCGTGGGAGGGGCACCCTCGTCGACGGCGGCGCGGGTCACGATGACCTTGGCGACGTCTTCGGCCGACGGGATCTCGAACATGATCGGACCGAGCACGTCTTCGAGGATCGCTCGGAGTCCGCGGGCGCCCGTCTTGCGCTCGACGGCCAGATCGGCGATGGAGCGCAGTGCCTCTTTCTCGAACTCCAGCTCGACGCCGTCGAGCTCGAACATGCGCTGATACTGCTTGACGAGAGCGTTGCGGGGTCCGGTGAGGATGTCGATCAGTGCATCCTGGTCGAGCGGCGAGACGTTGGTGACGACGGGCAGGCGGCCGATGAACTCCGGGATGAGACCGAACTTGTGCAGGTCCTCCGGCAGCACCTCGCTGAAGAGATCGAGGTCCTTGCCCTTGTCGTGCAGGGGGGCGCCGAAACCGATGCCGTGCTTTCCCACGCGGGCCGACACGATGTCCTCGAGGCCGGCGAACGCACCGGCGACGATGAAGAGCACGTTCGAGGTGTCGATCTGCAGGAACTCCTGGTGCGGATGCTTGCGCCCACCCTGCGGCGGCACCGAGGCGACCGTGCCCTCGATGATCTTCAGCAGCGCCTGCTGCACGCCCTCGCCCGAGACGTCACGGGTGATCGAGGGGTTCTCCGCCTTGCGGGCGATCTTGTCGACCTCGTCGATGTAGATGATGCCCTGCTCGGCGCGCTTGACGTCGTAATCCGCCGCCTGGATCAGCTTGAGCAGGATGTTCTCGACATCTTCACCGACGTAGCCGGCCTCGGTGAGTGCGGTGGCATCGGCGACCGCGAACGGCACGTTCAGCCGCTTGGCGAGGGTCTGGGCGAGGTAGGTCTTGCCGCAGCCGGTGGGGCCGATGAGCAGGATGTTGCTCTTCGCGATCTCGATGCTCTCGGCCTTCTGCTCGGCCGACTGCAGCGTGCCGTGGGCACGGATGCGCTTGTAGTGGTTGTAGACGGCGACCGACAGGGCCTTCTTCGCAGGCTCCTGACCGACCACGTACTCCTCGAGGAAGGAGAATATCTCGCGGGGCTTGGGGAGTTCGAAGTCCGCCGTGCCCTCGGCGGAGGACTCCGCCATCCGCTCCTCGATGATCTCGTTGCACAGCTCGACGCACTCGTCGCAGATGTACACACCGGGGCCAGCGATGAGCTGCTGCACCTGCTTCTGACTCTTTCCGCAGAATGAGCACTTGAACAGGTCAGCGCTTTCACCGATACGGGCCATGCGCGTCCTCCTAGGGGGATCCAGAGATCGTCTACTGAGCCTAACCGGTGCACCCGACACCGGGACGCATTGGAGCGTCGGCGCAGATCTCGAGTCCGTATCGACATCGCCACCGGGACGACGAAGGCCCGTCGCGCAGGATCTGCGAGACGGGCCCTGCTGTCGGTCGACTCAGACCATGCTCTTGGTGTGCCAGACCGTCTTCATCTCGGTGAACGCGCCGATCCGCTCGGGCGATGCGGTCACCGGTCCGGGGGTGAGGACGCGCGTCAGCGTCTCGGCGGCGGCGATCTGCATGTCGATCCAGTCGAGATCACCGGCCCCGGCCAGGTCGAGAGCGTTCACGTCCTGGTGCGAGGCGAGCCACGGCGCCATCTCGGCGGGAGACCCCGTGAGCACGTTCACCACTCCCCCGGGCACGTCGCTCGTCGCGAGCACCTCCGCCAGGCTGATCGCGGAGAGCGGATGCCGCTCGCTCGCGATCACGACGACCGTGTTGCCCGCGACGAGGGCGGGTGCCACGACCGACACGAGTCCGAGGAGCGCCGAGTCCTGCGGCGCCACGATCGCGACGACACCGGTCGGCTCGGGGACCGAGATGTTGAAGTACGGTCCGGAGACAGGGTTCGCGTTGCCGGCGACCTGCGCGTACTTGTCGCACCACCCGGCATACCAGACCCAGAGGTCGATCGCCTCGTCGACCTGGGCGGCGGCGGCCGATGCCGACACCCCCTCCTGCGCGGTGATCTCGTCGATGAACTGCGCGCGGCGACCCTCGAGCACCTCGGCGACCCGGTAGAGCACCTGTCCGCGGTTGTAGGCGGTCGCTCCCGACCAGCCCTTGACCGCGGAGCGGGCGGCGACGACCGCGTCGCGCGCATCCTTGCGGGACCCCTGGGCGGCGTTCGCGAGGAACGCGCCCTTGGCCGAGAGCACCTCGTAGGTGCGCCCCGACTCGCTGCGCGGGAAGGCTCCGCCGATGGCGAGCTTGTACGTCTTCGGAACACTGAGTCGCTTGCTCATGCTGCGGATCCCTTCAGGTAGGCGGTGAGGCCCTGTCGTCCGCCCTCGCGGCCGTATCCGGACTCCTTGTAGCCGCCGAACGGGCTCGACGGGTCGAATCGGTTGAACGTGTTGGCCCAGATCACGCCCGCACGCAGGCGGTCGGCGACCGCGAGGATGCGCGAGCCCTTGTCCGACCAGATGCCCGCCGACAGGCCGTACGGCGTGTTGTTGGCCTTCGCGATCGCCTCCGCGGGGGTGCGGAAGGTCAGCACCGACAGCACGGGGCCGAACACCTCGTCGCGGGCGATCCGGTGCGAGGCCTCGACACCGGTGAAGATCGTCGGAGCGAACCAGAACCCCTTGTCGGGAATCGCGCAGTCCGCCGTCCAGCGCTCCGCGCCCTCGGCCTCGCCGATGTCGCTGAGCTCGCGGATGCGGGCGAGCTGCGCCGCCGAGTTGATCGCGCCGATGTCGGTGTTCTTGTCGAGCGGGTCGCCGAGACGCAGCGTCGAGAGGCGGTTCTTCAGCCGATCGATGACCTCGTCGTGGATCGACTCCTGCACGAGCAGACGGCTTCCGGCGCAGCAGACATGCCCCTGGTTGAAGAAGATGCCGTTGACGATGCCCTCGACCGCCTGGTCGATGGGCGCGTCGTCGAACACGATGTTCGCGGCCTTGCCACCGAGCTCGAGCGTGAGCTTCTTGTTCGTTCCCGCGACGGCCCGCGCGATGTCACGGCCCACTCCGGTCGAGCCGGTGAACGCGACCTTGTCGACATCCGGGTGGCGCACGAGAGTGGCACCCGTGGCACCGGCGCCCGTGATGATGTTGACCACACCCGCCGGCAGGTCCGCCTGCTGCAGGATCTCCGCGAAGATGAGCGCGGTGAGCGGCGTCGTCTCTGCAGGCTTGAGCACGACCGTGTTGCCGGCCGCGAGAGCGGGGGCGACCTTCCACGCCAGCATCAGCAGCGGGAAGTTCCACGGGATGATCTGCCCCGCGACGCCGAGCGCACGGGGGTCCGCACCGAGGCCCGCGTGGTCGAGCTTGTCCGCCCAGCCCGCGTAGTAGAAGAACCACGATGCGACGAGGGGCACGTCGACGTCGCGGCTCTCCTTGATCGGCTTGCCGTTGTCGAGGCTCTCGGCGACCGCGAGCTCGCGAGCGCGCTCCTGCACGAGACGGGCGATGCGGAACAGGTACTTGCCCCGATCGCGACCGCTCATCTTCGACCAGGTCCTGTCGTATGCACGACGGGCGGCGGCCACGGCGCGGTCGACGTCCTCATCGGAGGCCGAGGCGATCTCCGCGATGCGGCTCTCGTCGGCGGGTGAGATGGTGGTGAAGCTCGAGCCCGAGCCGTCGACGAACTCGCCGTCGATGAACAGCCCGTAGCTGTCCTTGAGGTTCAGGACTGACTTCGACTCCGGTGCCGGAGCGTATTCCAGGAATGACATATGAGGGTTCCTAGTCGATCGTGACGTAGTCGGGGCCGGAGTAGTGTCCGGTGGTGAGCTTCTGGCGCTGCAGCAGTACGTCGTTCAGAAGGCTGGAGGCGCCGAAGCGGAACAGGTGCGGCTGGAGCCACTCCTCGCCCACGGTCTCGGCGACGGTGACGAGATACTTCACCGCGTCCTTCGAGGCACGGATCCCGCCGGCGGGCTTGACCCCGATGCGCTCCCCCGTGCCGCGATGCCAGTCGCGCACGGTCTCGAGCATGAGCAGCGTGGTGGGAAGAGTGGCGGCGGGCTGCACCTTGCCGGTCGACGTCTTGATGAAGTCCCCACCGGCCAGGATGCCGAGCCACGATGCCCGCTTGATGTTGTCGTACGTGTTGAGCTCGCCCGTCTCGAGGATGACCTTGAGTGAGGCGTAGGAGCCGTCGGCCCGGCGGCACGCCTCCTTGACCTGTGCGATCTGGTCGTAGACGAGACCGTAGCGGCCCGACAGGAACGCACCCCGGTCGATCACCATGTCGATCTCGTCCGCCCCGGCGGCCACGGCCTCGGCGGTGTCCGCCAGCTTGATCGCCAGCGACGACCGTCCGCTCGGGAACGCCGTGGCCACGGCGGCCACCGAGATCAGCCCGTCGTCGGGGTCGCCATGCAGGTCGCCGAGAGCTGCGACGGCGTCGCCCACCATGTCGCCGTACACGCACACGGCGGCGACCCTGGGGGTCGACGGATCCGCGGCATCCGGGTTCTTCGCCTTGGCGACCAGCGAGCGCACCTTGCCCGGCGTGTCCGAGCCCTCGAGGGTCGTGAGGTCGATCAGCTTGATGATCGTGTCCAGCGCCCACGCCTTGGAGGTGGTCTTGATGGACCGCGTTCCGAGGCCCGCGGCGCGCTGCTCGAGTCCCACGGCGTCGACGCCGGGGAGGCCGTGCAGGAATCTGCGGAGCGTGGCGTCGTCCGGCTCACCGCCGAGGACGTCCACCGCCGCTCTGCGGCTGAGTTCTTGGGTCGTCACTGTTCCTCCAACAATGCTCGTGCTGTGGTCTCATCGGTCACGAGGACGCTGCACAGGCCGCTGGAGACGACCGTGCGTGCGATGTCGTGCTTGGCGTCACCGGCGGTGACGAAGATCGAGCGCTCGGCTCCGCGGAGCCGGCTGAGCTCCACCCCGACCGTGCGGGCGTCGAGCTGCGGGTCGACGACGTTGCCGTCGGCGTCGATGTACCGCCCGAGCACATCGCCCACGGCGCCGCGGCGCGCGAGCTCCTCGACGTCGGATGCCGTGAGGTAGCCGTTCTCGACGTGGGCGGAGGTGGCGTCGCAGGGCCCTGCGGTGAACAGGAACGCCTGGGCCTCTGCGGCCTCCTCGAGAACCGCCGCGACGGTGCGGTCGGATTCGATGGCCTGCTTGGTCTCGACCCGTTCGAGGATCGCGGGGCTCGGGAGCAGCGAGACGTGTCCGGATGCGCGCTGGGCGATCGTCACGGCGAGGCCCGCAGCCCCGCCGGATCGCCGGTTCAGGCTCACTCCTCCGTTGAGCTGCACGACGGTCACCCCGGTGGCCCACCCTTCCGGCAGCGCTTCGGCGACCGCACGAAGCGTGCGTCCCCAGCTGACGCCGAGCGTGCGGGGAACGGGGCGCATCGCGGTGAGGAAGTCGGCCGCGGCCTGGGCGACCCTCTCGAGCGTGCCGTCATCGCCGTCGGGCGCGGGCACCACGATGGCCGCAGCCAGCCCGTGTCGCTCGACGAGCTGACGCTCGAGTCCGAGCCGCCGGGCGCGGGGATGCACGATCTCGATGCGGACGATGCCGCGCTCGCGAGCCTGGGTGAGCAGACGGCCCACCTTCCACCGCGAGAGGCCGAGGAGGGCGCCGATCTCGTCCTGCGTCTTGTCCTCGTCGTAGTAGAGCTCTGCGACGCGGACCATGGTCAGTTCGTCTTCCACGGCATCCTCCTTCCCGCTCCAGTCTATGACCGGAACACCGTTCGCGCACCCTCCTGCTCACATGAGCAAAGACCGTCGGTCGGCGCGCGCATCCGTCGAGCCGGGGGCCGAATACGACGAAGGGACGCCGACCCGAAGGCCGACGTCCCTGTCCGATCGCAGTGATCAGGCGCGCTTGCGCGAGGTGAGCACCTGGTCGACGATGCCGTAGTCGAGCGCCTCGGCGGCCGAGAGGATCTTGTCGCGATCGATGTCGCGGTTGACCTGCTCGACGGGCTTGCCGGTGTGGCGAGCCATGGTCTCCTCGAGCCAGGTGCGCATCCGGAGGATCTCCGCGGCCTGGATCTCGATGTCGGAGGCCTGACCGTGCCCGGCCTCGCCCATCGCCGGCTGGTGCATGAGCACGCGGGCGTTGGGCAGTGCGAGACGCTTGCCGGGGTGACCGCCCGCGAGCAGCACGGAGGCGGCCGACGCCGCCTGACCGAGCACGACCGTCTGGATCTGCGGCGCGACGTACTGCATCGTGTCGTAGATCGCGGTCATCGCGGTGAACGAACCACCGGGCGAGTTGATGTACATCGTGATGTCACGCTCGGAGTCCTGGCTCTCCAGAACGAGCAGCTGGGCCATCACGTCGTCGGCCGATGCGTCGTCGACCTGCACGCCGAGGAAGATCACGCGGTCTTCGAACAGCTTGTTGTAGGGGTCCTGACGCTTGAAGCCGTAGGCCGTGCGCTCCTCGAACTGAGGAAGCACGTAGCGGCTGGAAGGCAGGTCGCCGGCAGAGCGGAAGGTGGGTGAGTACATGAGAGTCCTTTCGCTTTCCGTTACTTGATGTCCTGGTCGGTTCCGCCGCCGCCGATGACGTCGGTGGCCGAGTCGCGGATGTGGTCGACGAAGCCGTACTCCAGCGCCTCGTCGGCGGTGAACCAGCGGTCGCGGTCACCGTCGGCATTGATCTGCTCGACCGACTTGCCGGTCTGCGCCGCGGTGATCTCGGCGAGGCGGTTCTTCATCGACGTGATCAGCTGGGCCTGCGTCTGGATGTCGCTCGACGTTCCGCCGAAGCCACCGTGCGGCTGGTGCAGCAGCACGCGGGCGTTCGGGGTGATGTATCGCTTGCCCTTGGTGCCCGCGGTCAGCAGCAGCTGTCCCATGGACGCCGCCATGCCGATGCCGACCGTGACGATGTCGTTCGGGACGAACTGCATCGTGTCGTAGATCGCCATGCCGGCGGTGATCGACCCACCGGGCGAGTTGATGTAGAGGTAGATGTCCTTGTCGGAGTCTTCCGCGGCGAGAAGGAGGATCTTCGCGCAGATCTCATTGGCGTTCTCGTCGCGCACCTCCGATCCCAGCCAGATGATGCGGTCCTTCAACAGTCTGTCGAAGACGCTCGTAGCGAGGAGGGGTTCTGCAGCCATGTCAGCTCCTGATTCCGTGTTTCAGTGATTCGAATCTACCGGCGACGACGCAGCGCCCAGGCCGTGTTCGCCGTCGGCATATCAGCCGTCGAGCTCGGCGATCTCGTGGGCGTACGCGGTCATCGAGCGGTGGTAGCGCGGGAGATGCGGGACCAGCGCGAGCAGGGCCACCGAAAGACCCTGCGCGGGACGACCCGCACTCGCCAGGATCAGCGCGTGCACGGTCGCCACCGCGTCCCGATACGGGCCGTCCGCAGAGAGCTCCTCCTCGGCGCGGATGACGGCGAGAGCGTCGTCGTACTCGCCGAGGTTGCGCAGCGAACTCGCCAGCTGGATGACGCACTGCGGGCGGTGCTCCTCGTCGAGCCCCAGTGCCAGCGCACGCCGGTACAGCTCGACGGCCTCGGCGGGGCGGCCGGCGGAGTCGCGGGCACCGGCGCGTTCGAACTCGGCGCGCGCATCGCCACTCCCCCGCTCGGCGGCGAGGGCGTCGATCCTCGCGATCGTGTCGTCCCCGACCTCATCCCCGGAGGCGTCGGCCCACACCTCGTCGATCCGTTCGTCCCAGCTCTTCTCCATGCCGTGCTCCTTCGGTGCGTCGTGCGACGAGAAAGGGGCGGATGCCGCAGCATCCGCCCCTCTCATCGAGATCGTGTTCGATCACTCAGCCTTGTCGGCAGCCTTCTTGGCCGGAGCCTTTTTGGCGGCGGGCTTCTTCGCGGCGGGCTTCTCAGCCGCCTCGGCGTCGTCGGCCTTCTTCGCAGGGGCCTTCTTCGCAGCAGGCTTCTTCGCAGCGGGCTTCTCAGCCGCCTCGGCGTCGTCAGCCTTCTTCGCAGGGGCCTTCTTCGCAGCAGCCTTCTTGGCGGGCTTCTCCTCAGCCGCAGCCTCGGACTCGTCCGCTGCCTCGTCGTCGGTCACGACGAAGTCGGACAGGTCAACGGGCTTGCCGTTGGTGTCGACGACCTTGACCTTGCCGAGCGCGATCGCGAGAGCCTTGTTACGGGCGACCTCGCCGACGAGCGCCGGGAGCTGGTTCGACGACTGCAGCGCCTCGACGAACTCCTGCGGAGCCATGCCGTACTGCGACGCGGACTGGATGAGGTACTGCGAGAGCTCCTCCTGCGAGACCTGCACGTCGGCCTGCTCGGCGATCGTGTCGAGGAGCACCTGCGTGCGGAACTGCTTCTCGCTGGCCTCGGTCACCTCGGCGCGGTGCACGTCGTCGTCGAGACGGCTCTCGCCCTCGAGGTGGTTGTGCACCTCGTCCTCGATGAGCTTCGGCGGCACCGGGATGTCGATCTGCTCGAGCAGCGTCTCGACGAGCTTGTCGCGCGCCGCGGAGCCCTGGGTGAAGACGCCCTGCTGCGACACGCGCTCGACGAGGCTCGCACGGAGCTCGGCGATCGTGTCGAACTCGCTGGCGATCTGCGCGAAGTCGTCGTCGGCCTCGGGGAGCTCGCGCTCCTTGACGGCCTTGACCGACACCGAGACCTCGGCCTCGGAACCGGCGTGGTCGCCGCCGACGAGTGCCGAACGGAAAGTCGTGTCCTCACCGGCGGTGAGCGACTCGATCGCGTCGTCGATGCCCTCGAGCAGCTCGCCCGAGCCGACCTCGTAGGACACACCCTCGGCGCGGTCGATCTCGGCGCCGTCGATGGTGGCGACGAGGTCGAGCTCGACGAAGTCGCCCTTGGCTGCCGGGCGGTCGACGGGAACGAGCGTGCCGAAGCGGGCACGGAGGTTCTCGACCTCTGCATCGATCGCGGCCTCATCGGCCTCGATCGCGTCGACGGTCAGGGTGATGCCGTCGTACGCGGGGATCTCGATCTCCGGACGGACGTCGACCTCGATGTCCACGAGCAGGTCGCCCGAGAAGTCCTTCTCGTTCGGCCACTGCGTGATGTCGGCGGCCGGACGGCCGACGACACGGAGCTTGTGCTCGACGGTCGCCTCGCGGAAGAACTTGTCGAGGCCCTCGTTGACCGCGTGCTCGATGACCGCGCCGCGCCCGATGCGCTGGTCGATGATCGGAGCCGGGACCTTGCCCTTGCGGAAGCCGGGGATCTGGACGTCCTGAGCGATGTGCTCGTAGGCGTGCGCGATGCTGGGCTTGAGGTCGTCGGGGGTGACCGTGATGCTGAGCTTGACCCGGGTCGGGGTCAGCTTCTCGACGGTGCTGTTCGCCATTCTGGTGTGCTCTCCTTGTGATTTCCGCGCTGAATCGCGGCTGTCAGGCCGTTGAAGCCGTGTCGGGGCGACAGGAGTTGAACCTGCGACCTCCCGCTCCCAAAGCGGGCGCTCTACCAAACTGAGCTACGCCCCGGGGAATCCGCATGCAGATTCAGCCCCACCGAGTCTAACGGACACGAGCACTCCCGTCAGTCCGCTATGATCGATGAGTCGGCATGCACCGCGAGGAACCTGCTGACAACGGGGCTGTAGCTTAGTGGTAAAGCCTCTGTCTTCCAAACAGATGATGCGAGTTCGATTCTCGTCAGCCCCTCACTCCGAAGGCCCCCGCAGAGATGCGGGGGCCTTCGACGTTCCCGCGGTGGCCGCACGTCTCGCAGCCGCGTATCCTTCAGGCAGAGTCGACGGTGTCGAGGAACGCGGGCTCCGACCGGAGGTCCCGCACGAATGACTCCCCTCACCGCCCCCGACCCCGGTGGTCATCTCCTCCCTGCCCACCTCGCCGGCCCCGTGCCGACGGCGCGTCGCCGCAGACCACGCCGCGGGGTCGTCCTCGCTCTTCTGGGTGCACTCATCGTCGTCGGCGGGCTGGGCGGGCTGCAGCTCACCGCGAGCCTGGGCTACGACGATTCGCGCGCCCAGTTCGCGCAGGCTCTCGACACCGCCGAAGGACGAGCGGCCGAGATCCGTCGGACGACCGACGAGCTGATCTCGATCACGGACGCGGCGAGTCAGCTCGTCGAGCTCGATTCAGGGATGCTCACGGATCCGCAGACGAAGGAGCAGCTCGCCGCCTCCGTGGCGTCCGCGAGCGAGACCACGTCGACCACCGGGGAGCTCCTCGACGAGGACCTTCCGGATGCCGAGGCGAAGCCCGTGACCTTCTGGGACCTCTTCGCGGCGTCCACCGCTCTGCGCACCGACGCGGAGGTCCTCGAGAGGCTCGACACGGAGCTGGCCGACGAGTCCCCCGCCCTCGACGCCGCATCATCGGATCTCATGGAGTCGGGTCTCGCGTTCCTCGGGTCCGCGGCCGACGCGGCCGCCCCGTTCGAGGCGGCGCACATCTCGGCGAAGAACGACGATGTGATCGCGCTGCGGAACGCCGCAGCGTCGGTGTCAGAGGTCACCGCCCTGGATGAGGGAAGCGTGAGCAGCTTCACCGCCCTGCAGGATGCCGCAGCACAGGTCGTCACCTCCGAGAACGCAGAGCTCGCGGAGAAGGCGGGCCCGCTTCAGGGGGTCCGGCTCGAGGTCGAGGCCTTCGCGCGCTCGCTGGCACCGGGCGTGCTGATCGAGTTCGACTGGAGCCCGGTCGTCAACGGCGCGGGGTACGGCGGCAGCATGGGCGGGCTGACGACCTGGTGGTGGGACGAACCCGATCGTGCGCTGATCGAGCTCTCGGACTCGGTGGCCGCGCAGTGGCCCGCCGAGCGCAGCAGGGCTCTCGTCGCGCACGAGGTCGGTCACGCGATCAGCGTGAAGTGCGAGGGCATGTACGACGCATCCACCCAGGACAGCATCGAGAAGTGGGCGACCGCGTGGGCGATCGGCATGGGGTTCTCCGACGACGCGAACGGCGTCTCGGCGTACGGCTACCCGCCGCAGTCCTACATCGACGCCGCCCTGGCCTGTCGCTGATCGCCGCTGCCTGCGCACCGTCAGGATACGAAGAAGCCGCCGCGATCGGATCGCGGCGGCTTCTTCGTATGATCAGGTCGAGGTCACTGACCCCGACGCTCGCGCAGCTGCGTGAGCGCGTCCTCGAGAAGCTGGACCGCCTCTTCGTCGGTACGGCGCTCCTTCACGTAGGCGAGGTGCGTCTTGTAGGGCTCCGGCTTCGCGAGCGCGGGCGGGTTCGCCTTGTCGCGACCGGCCGGCAGACCGGACTGCGGGTGGTCGATCGTCTCGGGGATCTCCTCTTCGGGAAGCCCCGCTGCGAAGAACCGCACGGTCTCGTTGCCGAGACCGTCCCAGTAGGACACGCGGATGCGATCTGCGTGATACCCGTGATCCTGCTCGCCCATCGGGCCGGAACCGACACGGGTCCCTCGGATCGCGTTGCCGCCAGTAGCCATCAGATTACCTCGAACTTCGTGATGAGACCGAGCGCGACGATCGCCACGAACCACGCGAGAGCGAGGATGACCGTGAAGCGGTTGAGGTTGCGCTCTGCGAGACCCGACGACCCGACGGCCGACGACATGCCGCCGCCGAACATGTCCGACAGGCCGCCGCCGCGACCCTTGTGGAGCAGGATGAGGAGAGTCAGCAGGACGCTGGTGATACCCAGCACCACCTGCAGGACGAACTCGAGAATATCCACGAGGAGAGAGCCTTTCGCTGGGGCAGGTCTGCCCCGGTAACGGTCAAGTATACGGTGTGGCGGGGCCGCAGCCCCGCCACACTCACACGCCTACGTGCTTCTCGAAGCGGATGATCGCGGCGAATTCGTCGACCACGAGGCTCGCGCCTCCGACGAGTGCACCATCGACATCGGGCTCACGCATGAAGCTGGCGATGTTCGCTGCCTTGACCGATCCGCCGTAGAGGATGCGGGTGCGCGCGGCAGCGTCGTCTCCCAGCACCGTGGCGATGACGGTGCGCAGCGCGGCGCAGACGTCCTGCGCCTGCTGCGGCGTCGCCGCCTGTCCCGAGCCGATGGCCCAGACCGGCTCGTACGCCACGACGATGTCCGCATCCTTGGGCAGCCCGCGCAGTGCGACCTCGAGCTGACCGGCCGGCACCGCGCTGGCGCCGAACTTCTCCAGGTCCTCCGCCGTCTCGCCCACGCAGATGACGGGCGAGAGTCCGTTCTTCAGCGCGGCCTTCGTCTTCGCGGCGACGATCTCGTCGGACTCGGCGTGATACTCGCGGCGCTCCGAGTGCCCGATGATCACGTACTTCGTGTCGAGCTTCGCGAGGAATGCGCCGGACACCTCGCCGGTGTAGGCACCGGAGTCGTGCGCCGAGATGTCCTGCGCGCCGAGGGCGAACGGGATCTTGTCGGCGTCGATCAGCGTCTGCACGCTGCGGATGTCGGTGAAGGGCGGGAACACCGCGACCTCGACCGAGCCGTCCTCGTGCTTGGCGTCCTTGAGCGTCCAGTGCAGCTTCTGCACGAAGGCGACCGCCTGCAGGTGGTCGAGGTTCATCTTCCAGTTTCCCGCGATCAGCGGGGTACGGCTGTTCACACCCATCCGAGCACCTCCAGGCCGGGTAGTTTCTTGCCCTCGAGGAACTCGAGGCTGGCGCCGCCACCGGTCGAGATGTGACCGAACTGGTCGTCGGTGAAGCCGAGCTGACGAACGGCCGCGGCCGAATCGCCGCCGCCGACGACGCTGAGGCCGTCGACCTCGGTGAGCGACTGCGCGACGGCTTTGGTGCCGCCCGCGAACGCCGGGAACTCGAACACGCCCATCGGGCCGTTCCAGAACACGGTCTTGGACCCGCGGATCACGTCGGCGAACCGCGCGGCGGTCTCCGGACCGATGTCGAGGCCGATGCCGGAGGCGCCGAACGCGGTGCTCTCGATGGCATCGGCAGCCGTCACCTCGTGCTCGGCGTCGGCCGAGAACGAGGAGGCGACGACGACGTCGGTGGGGAGCACGAGCTCCACGCCGCGCTCCTTCGCCTCCGCGATGTATCCGCGCACGGTGTCGAGCTGATCCTCTTCGAGGAGGCTGGAGGCCACGGCGTGGCCCTGCGCCTTCAGGAAGGTGAACAGCATCCCGCCACCGACGAGGATGCGATCCACGCGAGGCAGCAGATGCGAGATCACTCCGAGCTTGTCGCTCACCTTCGATCCGCCGAGCACGACCGCGTACGGGCGCTCCGGGTTCTCGGTGAGACGATCCAGCACGTCGAGCTCGGTCGCGATGAGGAGTCCGGCTGCCGAGGGCAGCAGCTCGGCGAGGTCGTAGACGCTCGCCTGCTTGCGGTGGACCACGCCGAATCCGTCGGAGACCAGAACATCGCCGAGCTCGGCGAGCTGGGCCGCGAAGTCACCGCGCTCCGCGTCGTCCTTCGAGGTCTCCCCCGGGTTGAAGCGCAGGTTCTCGATGACGACGACGCCGCCGTCCTCGAGCGAGGAGACGGCCTCGTGCGCGGACTCGCCGACGGTGTCGCGCGCGAACGCGACCGGCTTGCCGAGCAGCTCGGACAGCCGCTGGGCGACCGGGGCGAGGCTGTACTGGGGGTCGGGCGCCCCGTCGGGGCGTCCGAGGTGCGAGCACACGACCACGCGGGCACCCGCGTTGATCAGTGCGTTGAGGGTAGGCAGCGAGGCGCGGACACGGCCATCGTCCGTGATGATCCCGTCCCGGAGCGGGACGTTGAGATCACAACGGACGATGACGCGCGTGCCCTCGAGCGAACCCAGTGAATCCAGGGTGCGCAGAGTCATGGGAGGTGTCTCAGAGACGCTCTGCCACGTACTCGGTCAGGTCGACGAGACGGTTGGAGTAGCCCCACTCGTTGTCGTACCAGCTGGAGACCTTGACCAGGTTGCCGCTGACGTTGGTCAGCGTCGAGTCGAAGATCGACGAGTGCGGGTTGTGCACGATGTCGCTCGAGACGATCTGGTCTTCGTTGTACTGCAGGAAGCCGGCGAGACGGCCGTCGGCCGCAGCCTTCTTGTACGCCTCGTTGACCTCGTCGACCGTGAGGTTCTCGCGGTCGGTGATCAGCGTCAGGTCGACGATCGAACCGGTGGGAACCGGAACGCGGTACGACGAGCCGCTGAGCTTGCCCTGCAGCTCGGGAAGGACCTCGCCGATGGCCTTCGCCGCGCCGGTCGAGGCCGGGGTGATGTTGATCGCTGCGGCACGTGCGCGACGCAGGTCGCTGTGCGGGCCGTCCTGGAGGTTCTGGTCGGCCGTGTAGGCGTGAGCGGTCATCATGAAGCCGCGGTCGATGCCGAACGCGTCGTTGAAGACCTGCGCCAGCGGGGCGAGGCAGTTGGTGGTGCACGACGCGTTGGAGATGATGTGATGCGTCTCCGGGTTGTACGTGTCCTCGTTCACGCCCATGACGAACGTGCCGTCGACGCCGGTGCCCGGAGCCGAGATGAGGACCTTCTTCGCGCCGGCCTCGATGTGCTTCTTGGCCAGGTCCGCCTTGGTGAAGAAGCCGGTCGACTCGATGACGATGTCGACGCCCAGCTCACCCCAGGGGAGGTTGGCGGGGTCGCGCTCCGCGAACGCCTTGATGGCCTTGCCGTTGACCGTGATGCTCTCGTCGTCGAAGCTGATGTCAGCATCGAGGACGCCACCGACGGAGTCGTACTTCAGAAGGTGGGCAAGGGTCTTGTTATCGGTGAGGTCGTTGACCGCGACGATCTCGATGTCCGCTCCCTGCGCGAGAGCCGCGCGGAAGTAGTTGCGCCCGATACGGCCGAAGCCGTTGATACCGATCTTGACAGACACTCAGGTCTCCCTGTTTCTCGTGCGCGGTGCGCGGCAAAAGTGCGTACGCGATGCGCGGGGTTTTTTGGCTGAGATGGCGTCCCGACGAGACAAGGCCCGTCGGGACGCGACCCGATTACGACAGTACCAGCAGGCCGTTCGTCTTCTCGCGGGCCACCTCGAGGCGCTGAGCGACGTTCTCCCAGTTCGCGATGTTCCACGCGGCCTTGACGTAGTCGGCCTTGACGTTCAGGTAGTCGAGGTAGAAGGCGTGCTCCCACATGTCGAGCTGGAACAGCGGCACCGTGCCCTGCGCGGTGTTCGACTGCTGGTCGAACAGCTGCTGGATGATCAGTCGCTGACCGATCGAGTCCCAGCTGAGCACCGACCAGCCCGAGCCCTGGATGCCGAGCGCGTTGGCGGTGAAGTGCGCCTGGAACTTCTCGAAGGAGCCGAAGAACTCGTCGATCGCCGCCTTCAGCTCGCCCTCGGGCTCGCCGCCGCCGTTCGGGGAGAGGTTCGTCCAGAAGATGGAGTGGTTGACGTGACCGCCGAGGTTGAACGCGAGGTCCTTCTCGAGCTTGTTCACGTTCGCGAGGTTTCCGCTCTCGCGCGCCTCGGCGAGACCCTCGAGTGCCGTGTTCGCGCCGGCGACGTAGGTCGCGTGGTGCTTGTCATGGTGCAGCTCCATGATCTTGCCGCTGATGTGCGGCTCGAGGGCTGCGAAGTCGTAGGGAAGGTCGGGGAGCGTGTATGTCGCCATGTCGCTTTCATCCAATCCGCGCCGCGCCGCGGCGCTTGCCGGTCCTCCGCGCCGCCGATGTGCGGCGTGGAGCGGACGTAACTCATCCTACCGACGACAACGCTCGAGTGTCCCGGATCCTTCCGTCGGATGACGACACGAGGCGACCCCGAACGGGGTCGCCTCGTGTGTGTCAGAACCGACTGGCGTCAGACGTCCAGCCCTGCGGGCACGGCCGCCTCGGTGCCCGGGATGCCCTCCTGCTGCGCGCGCTTGTCGGCCATCGCGAGCAGACGACGGATGCGACCGGCCACGGCGTCCTTGGTCATCGGCGGATCGGCGTGGTGGCCCAGCTCGTCGAGGCTCGCGTCGCGGTGTGCGAGACGCAGCTCACCGGCGACCTTCAGATGGTCGGGCACCTCGTCGGCGAGGATCTCGAGCGCGCGCTCCACGCGCGCGCACGCCGCGACCGCCGCCTGAGCCGAGCGTCGCAGGTTCGCGTCGTCGAAGTTGACGAGGCGGTTCACGCCCGCGCGCACTTCGCGCCGCTGGCGCATCTCCTCCCACGTCACCGCGGTCTTCTGCGCCCCCATCTCACTGAGGATGGTGCGGATCGCCTCGCCCTCGCGCACGACCACCCGCGGCATGCCGCGGACCTCTCGAGCCTTGGCGGCAACGCCCAGCCGGTGTGCGGCACCGACCAGGGCCATCGCCGCCTCGGACGACGGGCACGCCACCTCGAGCATGGCCGACCTGCCGGGCTCGCTGAGCGTTCCGGCGGCGAGGAAGGCGCCGCGCCACAGGCCGGCGATCTCGGCACGAGATCCGGTCGTCAGCCGATTGGGCAGCCCGCGGACGGGGCGGCGACGCTGGTCGAGCAGTCCCGTCTGACGGGCGAGGGTCTCACCCGAGGCGATCACCCGGACGGCCCAGCGGGCGCCGTCGTTGGACGTGCTCGACTGCACCTGGGCGATCTCCGGCCGGACACCGTAGATCTCGGCGAGATCGCGAGCGACACGCTGCGCGAGGATCTCGGCATCCACCTCGGCCTCGACGGCGACCCGCCCGGCGATGGAATGCAGTCCGCCGGCGAACCGGAGGATCGATGTGACCTCCGCGACGCGCACCGTCGGGGGTGCATTACGGATGCTGACCAGCTCAGCCTTGACGTCGGTCGTTAGTGCCACGACACTCCTCTACGCTCACGCGCCGGATCGCGGCGCAAACCTCCAGCCTACTCTGACGGAGGCTCCTGCTATTCCCTGCCGAGGTCCCGATGGCGCACGTTCACGGCGACTCCCGGCACCGAGGCGAGGCGGCGGGAGAACTCCTCGACCATGGCGACCGAACGGTGCTTGCCACCGGTGCAGCCGATCGCGACGGTCGAATGGCTCTTGTTCTCGCGCTGGTATCCCTCGAGCACGGGAGTGAGCGCGGCCGTGTACGCCTCGAGGAACTCGGCTGCTCCCTCTCTCGAGAGCACGTAGTCCCGCACCGGCTCGTCCTTGCCCGTGAGGCCGCGCAGTTCCTCGTTCCAGAACGGGTTGGGCAGGAAGCGCATGTCGGCCACGAGGTCGACATCGGTCGGCAGACCGTACTTGAACCCGAAGCTCATGAGCGTGACGCGGTGTCGCGCGGCGCCCTCCTCGGCGAACAGGTCGGACACCTGGGTGGCGAGCTGATGGATGTTGAGGGCGGAGGTGTCGATCACCAGATCCGCGGATTCCCTGATCGGGGCGAGCCGCTGGCGTTCGATGCGGATGCCGTCGAGCAGCGTGCCGTCGCCCTGGAGCGGATGCGGTCGCCGCACGGACTCGAAGCGTCTGACGAGCACGTCGTCGGAGGCATCGAGGAACAGCACCCTGACGGATCCACGTGAACGCAGCGCTCTGGCGACACCGGGGAAGTCGTCGAAGAGGTTCCGGCCACGGACGTCGACGACGGCCGCCACCTTCGGCAGGGCCGTTCCGCCCATGTCCGTGAGGTCGAGCAGCGGACGCAGGATCTGCGGCGGGAGGTTGTCGACGACGTACCATCCGAGGTCCTCGAGCGCGTTCGCGACCGTCGTGCGCCCGGCGCCCGACATGCCCGTGACGATGAGGAACTCGCCCTTGTCCCCGTCAGCCATCGTGTCTCCCTCTCCCCCGCCGGTACCAGCCTAGCGAGTGGAGAGATGGGTGTGGATGTTCTGGGCGAGCACCGGCCCGATCCCCTGCACCTCTTCGATCTCGCTCGGTGCGGCGGAACGGAGTGCGGTCACGGAGCCGAAGTGCTTGAGCAGGACCTTGATCCGCGATGCGCCGAGGCCGGGGACCTCGGACAGCACGGAGGAGATGTCGTTCCTGCGTCGCTTGCGCTGATGCGTGATCGCGAAGCGGTGCGCCTCGTCTCGCAGCCGCTGCAGCAGGTAGAGCGACTCGCTGGTGCGAGGCAGGATCACCGGGAAGTCCTCCCCCGGAAGCCAGATCTCCTCGAGACGCTTCGCGATACCGCACACCGCGATCTCGGTGTGTCCGGCGTCGCGCAGAGCGCGAGCGGCGGCCTCCACCTGCGGCTGCCCGCCGTCGACGAGCAGCAGCTGTGGCGGATAGGCGAAACGCGGCTTGCGCTTGACCTCGACGACCTCGGCGTCGAGGTCGATCTCGCCCGAGACCGGCACAGCGGGCGGCACCGTCGGCAGGCGGTCATCGGCCTCGTCGGGGCGGTCGAGATAGGCGAGTCGTCGACGCAGCACCTGGTACATCGAGTCCGTGTCGTCGGTCGTCTCGGGGATGTTGAACGAGCGGTACTGGTCTTTGCGCGGCAGCCCGTCTTCGAAGACGACCATCGAGGCGACGACGTTGGTCCCGCCGAGGTGGGAGATGTCGAAGCACTCGATGCGCAGCGGTGCCTCGCTCATGCCCAGTGCGTCCTGCAGGTCGGTGAGCGCCTGGGTCCGCGCGACGTAGTCGCTGGTGCGCCGCGTCTTGTAGCGGATGAGCGCCTGTTGCGCGTTGAGCGTCGCCGTGCGCATGAGATCGGCGCGTTGACCGCGCTGAGCGACGGCGATCTCGACCTTCTTGCCGCGGCGCTCGCGCAGCCACACCTCGAGTTCCGCCGCGTCGTCGGGAAGGGACGGGACGATGATGCGCCGCGGCACGTCCTGCGCGTCACCGTAGGCGCGCTGCAGGACCTGGTCGACCAGGTCGGCGCCCGAGATGTCGATCTCCTTCTCGATGGTGAGGGCGCGGACACCGCGCACCCGCCCACCGCGGATCACGAAGTGCTGCACTGCGGCGGCCAGCTCGTCTTCGGCGATGCCGAAGAGATCGGCATCCTCATCGGATGCCAGCACCAGCGCGCTCTTGCCGAGCACGGCCTCGATGGCGGTGAGCTTGTCGCGGTACTTCGCGGCGGCCTCGTAATCCATGGCGGCGGATGCCGCCAGCATCCGGGTGGTCAGCTCGCGCGTGAACCTCTCGTCGCCGCCGGACATGAAGGCCACGAAGTCGTCGACCATGGCCCGGTGCTCGGCGATCGTCACCGTCATCGAGCAGGGGCCGCCGCACTTGCCGATCTGACCGGGGAAGCAGGGCCTCCCCGTCTGCATGGCGCGCTTGTAGCTGGAGTCACTGCAGGTGCGGATCGGGAACGCCTTGACCATGAGGTCGATCGTCTCGTGCACCGCCCAGACCTTGGGGTAGGGGCCGAAGTAGCGGGCACCGGGGATCTTGCGGTTCCTGGTGACGATGACGCGGGGTGCTTCGTCTCCGAGGGTGACGGCCATGAACGGGTAGGACTTGTCATCCTTGTACCGGACGTTGAAGGGCGGATCGAACTCCTTGATCCACATGTACTCCAGCTGCAGCGAATCGACGTCCGTCGGCACGACGGTCCACTCCACCGACGCCGCCGTGGTCACCATGCGCCGCGTGCGCTCATGCAGCGTGCGCAGCGGGGCGAAGTAGTTCGACAGACGCTGGCGGAGGTTCTTGGCCTTGCCGACGTACAGCACCCGTCCGTCGGCATCACGGAACCGATACACGCCGGGGTTGGTCGGGATCTCCCCCGGCCTCGGCTTGTATGCGAGTACGTCGGCCATCAGCTGGCCTTCTTCGCGGCGCGCCCCTCATTCAGGATCTCGGCGAGGAACTGGCCGGTGTGGCTCTCCTCGACCCGCGCGATCTGCTCGGGGGTGCCGGTGGCCAGGATCTCACCACCGCCCGAACCACCCTCGGGGCCCAGATCGATGACCCAGTCCGCGGACTTGATCACGTCGAGGTTGTGCTCGATGACGATGACGGTGTTGCCCTTGTCGACGAGCCCGTTCAGCACCTCGAGCAGCTTGCGCACGTCTTCGAAGTGCAGACCCGTCGTCGGCTCGTCGAGCACGTAGATGCTGCGACCGTTGCTGCGGCGCTGGAGCTCGGTGGCGAGCTTCACGCGCTGCGCCTCGCCTCCCGAGAGCGTGGTGGCCGACTGCCCCAGACGCACGTACCCGAGACCGACGTCGACGAGGGTCTTCATGTAGCGGTGGATCGCCTGGATCGGCTCGAAGAACTCCGCGGCTTCGGCGATCGGCATCTCGAGGACCTCGGCGATGTTCTTGCCCTTGTAATGCACCGACAGCGTGTCGCGGTTGTAGCGCTTGCCGTGGCAGACCTCGCAGTCGACGTAGACGTCGGGCAAGAAGTTCATCTCGATCTTGATCGTGCCGTCGCCCGAGCAGGCCTCGCAGCGTCCGCCCTTGACGTTGAAGCTGAAGCGGCCAGGCTGGTAGCCGCGCACCTTCGCCTCGGGGGTGTCGCTGAACAGCGAGCGGATGCGATCGAACACTCCCGTGTAGGTGGCCGGGTTCGAGCGCGGGGTGCGACCGATCGGGGCCTGATCGACGTGCACGACCTTGTCGAGGTTGTCGAGTCCGGAGACGCGGGTGTGCTTGCCCGGCACCGTGCGTGCGCCGTTGAGACGCGAGGCGAGCACCTGGTAGAGGATGTCGTTCACGAGGGACGACTTTCCCGAACCGGAGACGCCGGTGACCGCGGTCAGCACCCCGAGCGGGAAGTTGACGTTCACGTTCTTGAGGTTGTTCTCCCGCGCGCCGACGACACTCAGCATCCGCTTCTTGTCGAGCTTGCGCCGCTTCTTCGGCGTGGGGATCTCTCGACGTCCGGAGAGGTACTCCCCCGTCATCGAGGCCGGCTCGCTGAGGAGCGCCGAGTACGGGCCCGAGTGCACGACGTCGCCGCCGTTCACGCCCGCGCCGGGTCCGATGTCGACGACCCAGTCGGCCGCCTCGATGGTCTCTTCGTCGTGCTCGACGACGATGAGCGTGTTGCCGAGGTCGCGCAGCTTGAGCAGCGTGTCGATCAGTCGACGGTTGTCGCGCTGATGCAGCCCGATGGAGGGCTCGTCGAGCACGTAGAGCACGCCGGTGAGACCCGACCCGATCTGCGTGGCCAGACGGATGCGCTGCGCCTCGCCGCCGGAGAGCGAGCCCGCCGCACGACTGAGGTTGAGATAGGACAGACCGACCTGCAGCAGGAAGTCGAGGCGGAGCCGGATCTCGCGGAGCACCTGGGCCGCGATCTTCGCCTCGCGGTCGGTCAGGGAGAGGGTCTCCATGAAGGCGCGGGCGTCGGAGAGGCTCAGGTGCGACACCTCGGCGATGGAGTGCCCGTGCACCTGGACGGCGAGGACCTCGGGCTTGAGGCGGTTTCCGTCGCACACGGGACACGGCACCTCGCGCAGGTATTCGCCCCACCGCGCACGCTGCGTGTCGGACTCGGCCTGCGCGTACTGACGTTCGATGTAGGGGACGACGCCCTCGAAGCCCGAGGCGTACCGCATCTCGCGGCCGTACCGGTTCTTGAACTTGACGGTGACCTTGTAGTTGTCACCACGCAGGATCGCGTCCTGCACGTCGACACGGAGATCCTGCCACGGGGTGTCGAGCGAGAACTTGAGATCGTCGGCCAGCCCCTCGAGCAGACGCTCGTAGTACTGGAAGAGGCCCTTGCCCTGCGTGGTCCACGGGACGATCGCGCCCTCGCGGATGGAGAGCTCCTCGTCGCCGAGCATCAGGTCGATGTCCACCGACATGCGGGTGCCGAGACCCGAGCAGGCGGGGCAGGCGCCGAACGGCGCGTTGAACGAGAACGTGCGGGGCTCGATCTCGGTGAGCGAGAGGGCGTGGCCGTTCGGGCACGCGAGCTTCTCGGAGAAGGACTGCCAGGCGTCGTCGCCCTCTTCGTCGACGAAGTTCACCTGCACGACGCCGCCCGCGAGGCCGAGCGCGGTCTCGACGGAGTCCGTGACCCGGCCCAGGATGTCGTCGGCCGCGACGAGGCGGTCGACGACCACGGCGATGTCGTGCTTGTAGCTCTTCTTCAGCGTGGGTGGCTCGGCCAGCTGGACGAGATCGCCGTCGACGATCGCCCGGGAGTAGCCCTTCGCACCGAGCTCGCGGAAGAGGTCGACGAACTCGCCCTTCTTCTGCGAGACGATGGGCGCGACGATCTGATAGCGGGTGCGCTCGGGGAGCTCCATGAGCTGGTCGGCGATCTGCTGCACGGTCTGCCGCTGGATGCGTTCACCGCATTCCGGGCAGTGCGGGATGCCGATGCGCGCCCACAGCAGACGCATGTAGTCGTAGATCTCGGTGATCGTGCCGACGGTCGACCGCGGGTTGCGGTTGGTCGACTTCTGGTCGATCGACACCGCGGGGCTCAGCCCCTCGATGAAATCGACGTCGGGGCGGTCGACCTGGCCGAGGAACTGCCGCGCATAGGCGCTCAGCGATTCGACGTAGCGGCGCTGCCCTTCGGCGAAGATCGTGTCGAACGCGAGACTGGACTTTCCCGATCCGGACAGGCCGGTGAACACGACGAGAGAGTCGCGGGGGATGTCGATGTCGACGTTCTTGAGATTGTGGACGCGGGCACCGCGAACACTGAGTTTTCCTGGGGTTGCAACCGGGACGATAGGCACTGATCAAGTCTACGAGGGGCCACGGACATTGGCTCCGTGAGGGCTCACAGAAAGGTGCTCACCCGCCTCGCCGGTCCGCCGTCGCGCTCCGGCCCGTGCTCGGGCCCGCGCTCCGCAGAAGCAGCACCGCGGCCGCGGCGACCGCAACGCCGCCGGCGACGATCGCCCACGGCGCGGTGCCCCGGATGCCGTCGACGCCGAGCATGACGGCGATCGTCAGCGGCTGCGCGATCGCCTGCACCAGGACGAAGCGGATGGCCGTCGGGCGCAGTGCGGCGAGCACGACCCTCGTCCCGCCCGGGATCACGAGTGTCAGCGATGTCAGGATGTGGATCGCATGCACGACGAGCACGGCGAGCGTCGCGCGACCGACGTCCGGCTCGGACAGGAGCATCCCGATGACGATGCATGCCGCTCCACCCCACGCGGCGAAGGTCTGCGGGAGCACCGCGGCGGTCACCGCCAGGATGACGGCGACCCACTGCCACCCGACGAGCGGATTGAGCACGAACGCCCCGACAGCGACGACCGCGACCAGCGCGATCCGCACCGCGATCCAGGAGACGGCGGGCGCGGTCTGCAGGGTGTCGTTCTGCGCTCTCATCTCCTGGCCCTCGCGATCTCGCGGAGGGCGGATGAGGGGTCCTCCGCCCACGGGACCACGTCGACGCCCGCCCCGTGCAGGTCGGCGAACACGTTCTCCCTCTCCACCAGCACCGTCCGCAGACCGATGAGCTGAGGACGATGCAGACGCGAGCGATCGAGCCGCGGCAGAACGTCGATCGCGACGACGCGGTGACCGCTCGCGCGCCACATCAGCGCGGTCTGCGCGGCGGCCCCCTGGAAGAACGTGGACAGCACGAGGACCACCGAGCCGTGCGGGACGTGCGGAGTCCTGCGGAACGCCGCGTCGTCGCGTGCCTGCCCCGTCGCCGCGATCGCCGCCTCGAGACGTGCCAGATGGCGAGATCCCCCACTGCTGCGCAGCGAGCGCCCACCGTGCGCGAGCACGTGCAGGGCAACGCGGTCGCCGGCGTCGATGGCGGCGCCGGAGAGTGCCCGAGCGGCCTCTCGGGCGTTGTCGAGCGACGTCACACCGCTGCGTTCGACGTCTCCGCTGCCCCACGACGCGACCACCTCGCCGAGGTCCTCCGAGGTGTCCATCGCGATCACCACGGACGCGTCGCTGAGCGTGTGGGTGCGCCGTACGAGCAGATCCCCCGGTCTCCGTGCCATCCGCGCCGTCGCGCGCCAGTCGACGCGACGCAGCTCGTCTCCGGGCGCGAACGCATGGATGTCGCGGAAGTCTCCGCCCTGCCCCGGGCGTCGCCCCTCGTGCGAGCCGTGCAGACCGGTCAGCCGTCTCGGCAGCGGCAGCATCCCGACGGCGCGGGGAGTCGGAGCCACCTGTCGTCTGCTGCGGACGACCTCGGACGACCCCGAGAGCGCGGCACCGTCGAGCGAGAGACCGCGCGCCGAGACCTGCACGGGGAGCGCGGGGCCCGAATGGAGGACGCGGCTCCGTGCGAGGACCGCGGCATCGGACCCGGGAACGATCGCGCGTCGGCTTCTGCGTTCCGAGAGCACGACGAACAGCTCGACCATCTCGGCGTCGCTCTCGACCGAGATCTCGGTGTGCAGTTGCCCGTCTGCGCGGGGACCCGGTGTCACGCTTGGCTCGGCCCCGACGCCCGAGGTCCCCCGTCCGAGGACGAGGGCGCTCCACAGCGCGAGGGGAAGCCCCATGGCGACGACGTCAGGACGTGAGAACAGCAGTCCGAGGACGGCGAGCAGGATCGAGCCGGCGATCGCGAGGGCCGGCGCCGGGCTCCAGCGCCCGGGCATCGATGATCTCGTCACACGCGCTCCCGCACCGTCGGCGGAACCGGCACCTGGTCGACGACCGCTCGCACGACGTCGGCGGCCGACGCCCCCTGAGCCCAGGCCTGCGGTGTCAGCGTGAGGCGGTGGGCGAGCACGGGCACGGCGATCCGCTTGATGTCATCCGGTCGCACGAAATCCCGACCGTCCAGCGCGGCAAGGGCGCGGCCGAGCAGCAGCAGGCCGAGTGAGCCGCGTGGGGAGGCCCCGACCTCGACGTTCGGCGCCGTCCGCGTCTTGCGCGCGATCTCGACGCAGTAGCGCGCGATGTCCTCGTCGACGTGGATGGCCTCGACCGCCGCCTGCAGCTCGACGAGACGCTCGGCGTCGATGACGGGCGCGACGTGCGTGGCCTCCTGCCGTCTGCGCACACGGTTCTGCAGAATGCGCGCCTCCCCCGAGACATCCGGATACCCCACGGAGAGCCTGACCATGAATCTGTCGAGCTGCGCTTCGGGGAGCGCGTAGGTGCCCTCGTACTCGATCGGGTTCGAGGTGGCGATCACATGGAACGGCGCGGGCAGCGCGAAGCTGTTGCCCTCGACGGTGACCTGCCGCTCCGCCATCGCCTCGAGCATCGCCGACTGGGTCTTCGGCGTCGTGCGGTTGATCTCGTCGGCCAGAAGGAGACCGGTGAAGATCGGTCCGGGTCGGAAGACGAAGTCCGAGGAGTCCGGCGCGTACACGTACGACCCTGTGACGTCGCCGGGGAGCATGTCCGGAGTGCACTGGAGCCGACGGAACGACAGCCCCAGCGCCGAGGCGAGGCTGCGGGCCGCGAGGGTCTTGCCGAGCCCCGGCACGTCTTCGAACAGCACGTGCCCGCCGGCCAGGATCGAGGCGAGCGCGATCTCGAGCGGGTCGTCCATCCCGACGACGACGGTGCGCACGGCGGTCAGGATTCGGGCGCCGGCCTCGGCGATCTCGGCGGATGTCGTCATGTCATCTCCTGTGTCTCGGGAACAGCGACGCACGGCCCGTCGATGAGGGCGGAGCATCGGGTGGTGGTGTCGTGATCTCTGCGGACGGCCCGGGGCTCAGCGCGTCGATCGCGTCGAGCGCTCGCTCGATGTCGACGATGGTGGTCCCCGGACCCTCCAGTCGATCCCACAGGTCGGGGCCGATCAGCGCGATGACCTCCGGTCGATTCGCGGGGTCCGTCGGGTCTGCGCCCCGGCGCTGCAGCCGCTGTCGGAGAATCTCCCGCACGCGGCGTGTGATCTGCGTACCGGCGAGCCCCGTGTGGGTGTTCAGCGCCCAGGCCATGCGGGAGATCTCCGTCGGTCTGCGATCGGGTTCCACCGCGATGTGCGGGGCGTCGACGCTCGGTTCGAGCGGCACCGCGAGCTGGGCGAGAAGAGCGAGCGCCCCCACGAGAAGACCCCACCCGATCGCGAAGGGCACGGTGAATCCGAAACCGGTGAGCACCAGCGCGGCGATCACCGCGGCCGCCGCGGCCAGGACGGTGCGTCCCCACGTCATCGCCACACCTCCTCGATCCGGCGGAGCGCGGAGCGCGCCGCGTTCCTCTCCGGCTCGGTGGCCTCGTGGGCGCCGAAGCGCACGCGCTCGAACAGCGTCAGCAGCTCGGACGCCTCCGCCTCGATGCCGGAGCGCCGCGTGATGATCCTGAGCGCGAACTCGGCCGGCGTCTCGCTCGGAGCGCGTGCCACCCCCGCATCCGCCGCGCTCTCCTCGAGGCCGACCCACGCCGCGATGACGGCATCCGTGGGCGCCGCGCGTTCGTCGATCGCCTGCAGCGCCCCGGCGATGCCGCGCCGGATGGCGTCGACCACGACCTGCGGTTCGGGAACCGCGGCGACATCGCCCACCTCGGCGGCGACCTCGGCTCCCTCGCGCCTCCGCGTGGGCCTGTCGCGCCATGCCCGCAGCAGCGCACGGGCGATGATCACGAGGAGCACGATGAGGCCGGCGGCCACGAGGAGCATCAGGATCGCGGCGGACACCTGCAGCACTGTGGAGCTCGCGGGGTCGATCTCGATGTCCTCCGGGAAGCCCGTCTGTCCCGGCATCGTCGGCGGAATCGGCCGCACCGACGGGGACGGCACAGGCTCAGACGGACGGAATGTCGGCGCCCCCTGGATCGCGGCGGCGATCATCACGATGACGAAGAGCACGGCGACCGCGCTCACGAGTCCGAGCCGACGACCAGCTCGACGCGCATCGACTGTCGGGCGGTCACTCGGCATGCCCACACCCTATGACGCGGTCACTCCGTGGTCGAGCGGCGCCCCGCGAAGGCGGAGAGTCCGTCGCGCAGGGTCGCGATCTGCCCGAGGTCCATTCCCACGGCCGCCATGACCTGACGCGGAACGTCGAGCGCGCGCTCGCGGAGCGCACGGCCGGCGTCCGTGAGGGTGATGTCGAGGCGCCGTTCGTCCTCCGCGCTGCGCTGCCGGGCGACCAGCCCGTCTGCTTCGAGGCGCTTGACCAGAGGCGATGCGGTGGCGGGCTCGAGGGCGAGATCGGCCGCGAGATCGCTGAGCTGCCGTGGCGCCCGCTCCCAGAGGGCGAGCATGACGAGGTACTGCGGATGCGTGAGTCCGAGCGGCTCGAGGATCGGCCGATAGATGCCGACGACGTTGCGGGCGGCGGTCACCAGCGCGAAGCAGAGTTGGTTGTCCAGCTTGAGCAGATCATCCGTCGCGGTCACGATCCGACTATACAACGACACTAATAGTTAGTACACTAAGGAACATGGCACGCTCCGCTGACCGCCCATCCCTTCGAACGCGCATCCGCGCGGCCGGTGGGCTCTACGCGTGGATCAACACGAACCTCATCCGGTTCGCCGGCCCGGCGTCCGTGGGCCCGTACGAGAAGACTCCGCCGCCGAGCGCGGAGGAGAGAGCAGAGCGCGCCTGCCCGCTCTGCGGTGCACCCATGAGCGACCACGAGATCGACCGCTCCGGTCCGCGCACCATGATGCACTGCCCCTGACCGCCGCGGCGTCAGTGCTCGCGGCCCGCGGCATCCTCTCGAGCGACGTCGAGCCAGAACACCAGCTCGTCGTCTGTGGTGAGCGCTCCGGGTGAGACATCGAGCCACCCGGTCCCCATGGTGCGGGCGCCCATCACCGCGGTGGCGACGCCGGGGCGTGTGATGAGGGCGGCCCCGTTCTCTTCGTCGACGCGGACGAGGAGGACGCCCCCTTTGCGCGCACCGACCAGGATGTGACCGTCGAGCAGGAACGCGCGGGTGCCGAACATCCGCTTCTCCTCGACCTCGCCGTCGAGGGTCAGCAGCGCTCGCACGCGGTCGGCGAGCTCGTCTCCTGACGCGTCCATCATCACCTCCTCGGGATCAGGCGTGCCCGGCCTTCTCCATGGCACGCAGCTCCTTCTTCATGTCCTGGACCTCGTCGCGCAGGCGCCCGGCAAGCTCGAACTTGAGCTCGGATGCAGCCGCCAGCATCTGGTCGGAGAGGTCCTGGATGATCGCCTCCAGCTGCTGCGCGCCTTCCGCGGCGATACCGGTGCGGCGCAGGTTCGGTGTCGGAGACTTGCCCTTGCCCTTGCCGGTGGCACGCCCACGACCCGACATCATCTCCGCGGTGTCGGCGCCCTCACGTGCCAGCACCTCGGTGATGTCGGCGATGCGCTTACGCAGCGGTTGCGGATCGATGCCGTTCTCGAGGTTGTACGCGACCTGCTTCTCGCGACGTCTGTCCGTCTCGTCGATCGCCTTCGCCATCGAATCGGTCATCTTGTCGGCGTACATGTGCACTTCGCCCGACACGTTTCGGGCCGCACGGCCGATCGTCTGGATGAGCGAGGTGCCGGAGCGCAGGAAGCCCTCCTTGTCGGCATCGAGGATGGCGACGAGCGAGACCTCGGGAAGGTCGAGACCTTCGCGGAGCAGGTTGATGCCGACCAGCACGTCGTAGACGCCGGATCGGAGTTCGCTGAGCAGCTCCACACGACGAAGCGTGTCGACGTCGGAGTGCAGATACCGCACACGCACGCCGTGCTCGCCGAGGAAGTCGGTGAGTTCCTCCGACATCTTCTTCGTCAGAGTGGTCACCAGCACCCGCTCGTCGCGCTCGACGCGCACGCGGATCTCCTCGAGGAGGTCGTCGATCTGCCCCTTCGACGGCTTGACGATGATCTGCGGGTCGACGAGGCCGGTGGGGCGGATGATCTGCTCGACCACGCCGTCGGCGATCCCCATCTCGTACTTGCCGGGCGTCGCCGACAGGTAGACGGTCTGCCCGACGCGGTTCTTGAACTCGTCCCAGCGCAGCGGTCGGTTGTCCATCGCGCTCGGCAGACGGAAGCCGTGGTCGACGAGCGTGCGCTTGCGCGACGCGTCGCCCTCGTACATCGCACCGATCTGCGGCACCGTGACGTGCGACTCGTCGATCACGAGCAGGAAGTCGTCGGGGAAGAAGTCGAGAAGGGTGTGCGGCGGCTCGCCGGGCTGTCGCCCGTCCATGTGACGCGAGTAGTTCTCGATGCCCGAGCAGAATCCGAGCTGCTGCATCATCTCGAGGTCGAAAGTGGTGCGCATCCGCAGACGCTGGGCCTCGAGCAGCTTGCCCTGTCGCTCGAACTCCTTCAGCCGCTCCTCGAGCTCGTGCTCGATCGTGCCGATCGAGCGCTGGATCACGTCGGTGCCCGCCACGTAGTGCGAGGCCGGGAAGATCGGCACCGAGTCGAGCTTCTCGATGATCTCGCCGGTGAGCGGATGCAGGTAGTACAGCCCCTCGATCTCGTCGCCGAACAGTTCGATGCGGATCGCGTTCTCTTCGTACACCGGGATGATCTCGATGGTGTCGCCACGGACGCGGAAGTTGCCACGGGAGAAGTCGACGTCGTTGCGGTTGTACTGCATGGCGATGAACTGACGGATCAGCGCATCCCGGTCGTAGCGCTCCCCCACCTGCAGCGCCACCATCGCGCGCAGGTACTCCTCCGGCGCCCCGAGTCCGTAGATGCACGACACGGTGGAGACCACGATCACATCTCGCCGGCTGAGCAGCGAGTTCGTGGTCGAGTGCCGCAGTCGCTCGACCTCGGAGTTGATCGACGAGTCCTTCTCGATGAAGGTGTCGGTCTGCGGGACGTAGGCCTCGGGCTGGTAGTAGTCGTAGTACGAGACGAAGTACTCGACGGCGTTGTTCGGCATCAGCTCGCGGAACTCGTTGGCGAGCTGCGCGGCGAGCGTCTTGTTGTGGGCGAGCACGAGCGTCGGGCGCTGCACCTGCTCGACCAGCCAGGCGGTCGTGGCCGACTTTCCGGTACCGGTGGCACCCAGAAGCACCACGTCGGTCTCACCGGCGTTGATGCGCGACGCGAGCTCGGCGATCGCCTTCGGCTGGTCGCCGGCCGGCGCGTACTCGCTGATGACCTCGAAGGGGCGGACGCTGCGCGTGGGTTGCATACCTCCAGCGTATGCCGGGCCACCGACACCGTGGGTCGTGCAGCGATCGTGCACCTAGAGTGGGGGCGTGATCGAGTTCATCATCGGCACCAGCCTCGCCGCCTCGGCGGGTCTGAACGCGTGGATGCCGCTGTTCCTGCTCGGACTCGCCGACCGCATACTGCCGGCGGTGACACTGCCCGCCTCATGGTCCTGGCTGTCGGGCGACATCGCCCTGTGGGTCCTCGGCGGCCTGCTCGCCCTCGAGATCATCGCCGACAAGATCCCCGCGGTCGACTCCGTGAACGACGTCGTCCAGAGCATCCTGCGCCCCGCCTCGGGCGGCATCGCATTCGGGGCGGGCTCGGGCGCCCGGACGATCGCCGTGGACGACCCCGCGTCGTTCTTCACCGACAACGCCTGGATCCCCGTGGTGACCGGCGTCGTGATCGCACTGGTGGTGCACGTGATCAAGGCGACGGCTCGCGTGGCGGCGAACGCGACGACCGGCGGGCTGGCCGCTCCGGTGCTGAGCAGCGCCGAGGACGGCGCCTCCTTCGTCCTCGCCGCCGCGGCGATCGTCGTGCCCGTGGTCGCCGCTCTCCTGCTCATCGGACTCGTCGTCGCGATGGTCGTGATCCTTCGGCGACGCGCCCGGCGGCGCCGCGATCGCGAAGCCCCTCCGTCCGCCGCACGGCTCCAGGCGTGAGGAGCGGTGCTCACGAGGAGAGCGGGCCCGGAGACGCGCGCAGCTTCGCGGCCGCCACGGCCGCCGCGAGGGCGCACATCGCGAGGACGGCGACGATGAACCACACCCAGTCCACCTCGCCGAACACGATGCCGAGCGCCCACCCGAACAGGCTCGATCCCGCGTAGTAGCCGAAGTAGTAGAGCGAGGATGCCTGTGCCCTGCTGTCGGGTCCTGCCGCCACCGGCGCCCATCCCGATGCCACGGCGTGCGCCGCGAAGAAGCCCCCGGTGAAGAGGAGCAGCCCGAGCAGCACGAGCGTCGTCGCCTGCGCCAGCATCCCGGCCGCCCCCGCGGCCATCACGGCGATCGCTCCCAGCAGCACCGGGTATCTTCCGAAACGCGAGGCCAGGGCGCCTGCCCAGGGCGACGAGACGGTGCCGGCGAGGTAGGCGAGGAAGAGCAGCGTCACCACCCACGCCGGCAGCGCGAACGGCGGCTCGGCGAGGTGGAATCCGAGGTAGTTGTAGACGGCGACGAACCCGCCCATGAGCAGGAAGCCCTGAGCGTACAGTGCGAGCTGGCGCCCGGCGCGCAGCGGGGCCAGCAGACGCGCGAGCATCCCCGGTCCGGCGTCCTCGCGGAATCGCCCGGGGAGGAATCCCTGCGCCTTCGGCGTCAGCCAGAGGAACAGCACGGCAGCCACTGCGCACAGCCCGGCGACCGTCCACATGCCCGCTCGCCACCCCGCCTGCTCGCCGACGATGCCCGACACGATCCGCCCGAGCAGCCCACCCACCGTCGTCCCGGCGATGTAGCTCCCCGCTGCGGCGGCGGCATGCCGGGAGCTGACCTCTTCACTGAGGTAGGCCAGCGCGACCGCAGGCACGGCCCCGAGCGCGACTCCCTCGAGGAGACGCAGAGCCAGCAGCATCTCCGTCCCGGCGCTGAGCGGCGCGAGGAGTCCCAGCACGGTCGCCGCGAGCACGCCGGTCGCCATCGCCTGCACCCGTCCGATGCGATCGGCCACCATCGACCACGGGATGACCGCGGCGGCCAGCCCGAGCGTCGCCGCCGAGACGCTGAGCGCGGCGCTCGCAGGCGACACCCCGAGATCGGTCGCCAGCTGCGGCAGCACCGCCTGAGGCGAGTAGAGCTGAGCGAAGGTCGCGATGCCCGCGAAGAACAGACCGACGATCAGCCGTCGGTACACCGGCGACCCCGGGGCGTGGCCGGTGAAGGTCACGACGTGGCGATCCGCTCCCAGAGATCATCCGTCTGCGAGAGCGTCTGCGCGAGCGTACCGGCGGTGTCGATCACGACGTCGGCGACGGCCAGGCGGCGCTCATCGGAGACCTGCGCGTCGATCCTCGCCTGCGCCGCGTCCTCCGCCATGCCGCGGAGTTCGACGAGTCGCCGCCGTCGCTCATCGCCAGGCGCATGGGCGACGACGATCAGGTCCCACGGGTCGTCGACGCGCGCTTCGACCAGCAGGGGCACGTCGTACACGACGACCGTCGTGGGATCCGCGGACATCGCCGCGTCGAACCGGCGCTGCGACTCGGCACGGACAGCGGGGTGCACGATCGCGTTCAGCTGCGCCAGCTGTTCGGCATCCGCGAAGACCTTCGCGCCGAGGGCGGCACGATCCAGCGAGCCGTCGGTGGCGATGACGTCTGCGCCGAAGTGCTTCGCGATGGCGGCGAGAACCGGAGTCCCCGGTGCCTGCACGTCGCGGACGATCTGGTCCGCGTCGACCACGACGGCCCCCCTCTCGGCGAGACGTCGTGCGATGGTCGACTTGCCGGAGGCGATGCCGCCGGTGAGCGCGATGAGAGGCATGCCGCAAGTCTAGGCTTCGACCGGCCCGCGCTCAGCGCCCCAGCAGCTGCCGTTTCGAGCTGATCACGCCCGTGTCGAAGCCTGCCAGGTGCAGTCCGCCGTGGAACCGCGCGTGCTCGATCTTGATACAGCGATCCATCACCACGGAGAGTCCTGCCGCCTCGGCGAGAGTCGCGGCCTCCTCGTGCCATGACCCCAGCTGCAGCCACAGCGTCTGCGCTCCGAGATCGATCGCCTCCTGGGCGACGCCGGGAAGGTCCTCATGGCGACGGAACACGTCGACGATGTCGGGGACGACGGGGAGGTCGGCGAGCGAGGCGTACACGGGCTGTCCGAGGATCGACGACTCCCGCGGGTTCACGAGGTACACGTCGTACGCGGTGCTCGAGAGCAGGTAGGTCGCGACGAAGTACGATGCACGGGCCGGGTTGTTCGATGCGCCGACGATAGCGACGGACTTCGCTCGTCGGAGGATGCCGAATCGCTGCTGCTGGCTCGGCCCTTCCCACGTGCGTCCCGGATGCAGCGGGGCGGCCCCGGGCAGCGCGCACGCTGCCGCATCCTGAGACGCGGGGAGGGCGCAGGCGTCTGCTGCCGCGATGTTCGTGTCGCTCATCGATCCGTTCCCGTCGCCGTGGTGAGTGCCTGGTCCAGGTCCCAGATGATGTCGTCCGCGTCCTCGAGGCCCACCGAGATCCGGATGAGGTCGGGGCGCACTCCCGCCGCCACGAGCTGCGACTCCGTGAGCTGTCGATGAGTGGTGGATGCCGGGTGGATGACGAGCGTGCGGGCATCGCCGATGTTCGCGAGGTGCGACGCCAGCTGGAGATTCTCGATCAGCGTCTCCCCCGCCGCGCGACCGTCGTCGGCCTTCACTCCGAAGGCGAACACCGACCCCGGCCCGAGCGGCAGGTACTTCGCGGCGCGCTCATGGTGCGGATGCCCCTCGAGCCCTGCCCACGTCACGTAGGCCACGCGGGGGTCCGACGCCAGCCAGTCCGCGACGATGCGCGCGTTCGCGAGGTGGGCATCGATGCGCTGCGGAAGCGTCTCGATCCCCTGCAGCAGGTCGAACGCCGACTGCGGGCTGAGCGCCGGCCCGATGTCGCGCAGTTGCTCGGTGCGGAGCTTGGTGAGGAACCCGTACTCTCCGAAGTTGTCCCACCATTTGATCCCGCCGTACGACTCGACGGGCTCGGTCATCTGGGGGAAGCGTCCGTTGCCCCAGTCGAAGGTGCCCTTCTCGATCACCACGCCGCCGAGCGTCGTGCCATGTCCGCCGAGGAACTTCGTGACCGAGTGGATGACGATGTCGGCGCCGTGCTCGAGCGGACGAGCGAGATACGGGGTCGCCAGCGTCGCGTCGACCACGAGCGGAACACCGGCGGCATGCGCGACCTCGGCCAACCCCTCGATGTCGGCGATCTCACCGGACGGATTGCCGATCATCTCGACGTAGACGACCTTGGTCTCGGGTCGGATCGCGGCGGCGTAGTCGGCCGGATCGGTGGAGGCGACGAAGGTGGTCTGGACGCCGAATCGGCGCAGCGTCACATCCAGCTGGGTCACGGTGCCTCCGTACAGCTGCGCCGAGGCGACCACGTGGTCACCGGCCCCCACGAGTGCGGCGAACGTGATGAACTCGGCGCTCATGCCCGAGGCGGTCGCGACGGCGCCGATCCCGCCCTCCAGCGATGCCAGTCGCTCCTCGAGCGCGGCGACGGTGGGGTTGCCGATGCGCGAGTAGATGTTGCCGTACTTCTGCAGCGCGAAGAGATTGCCTGCATCCGTCGCGTCCTCGAACACGAACGACGTCGTCTGGTAGATCGGCACGGCGCGGGCGCCCGTCGCGGCATCCGGTGTGCCGCCGGCATGGAGAGCTCTCGTTCGGAACCCGAAGCGGTGTTCTTGCGTCATCATGTCCTCAGTTCGGCGGTCTCGAGCACGGCGGCGATGTCGTCGACGGCCCAGGGGTTCTGCAACGACGTCGTGTCGCCCAGCGGTGCGGGCGTGCGACCGGCGCGGCGGTCCTGCTCGGCCTCCCACAGCTGTGCGAGCAGGCGTCGCATGATCTTGCCGGAGCGGGTCTTCGGCAGATCGGGCACCACGACGATGTGCCTCGGCTTTGCGACCGGTCCGATCGCGGTGGCGACCTGAGCGCGCAGTTGCGACGTCGACACGTCCGCGCGTCCTGACGCGGTGACGAACGCGACGACGGCCTGCCCGGTGACGGGATCGGCGACACCTGCGGTGCCGGCCTCCCCCACCGTGTCGTGGGCCACGAGCGCCGATTCGATCTCGATCGTCGAGAGCCTGTGGCCGGACACGTTCACCACATCGTCCAGGCGTCCGAGGATCCAGATGTAGCCGTCGGCATCGCGCGTCGCCCCATCACCGGCGACGTAGTATCCGCCGTGCTCGCCGTGTCCGGCGTAGGCCGACCAGTACGCATCACGGTATCGCTGGGGGTTGCCCCACACCGTCCGTGCCATCCCCGGCCACGGACGCCGCACCACGAGCGTTCCGGATCGCCCCGGTGCGACCTCATCGCCGTTCGCATCGACCACCGTCGCGTCGATGCCGGGCAGCGGCACGGAGGCGGAGCCGGGCTTGAGCGTCGTCACTCCCGGCAGCGGCGCGATCATCGCGGCTCCGGTCTCGGACTGCCACCAGGTGTCCACCACCGGGAGTTCGTCGCGCCCGAAGTTGCGACGGAACCAGATCCACGCCTCGGGGTTGATGGCTTCTCCGACCGTTCCGAGCAGACGCAGCGTCGACAGGTCATGCCCGCTCGGCAGCTCTGCACCGAACCACGTCATGAACGTGCGGATGAGCGTGGGGGCGGTGTAGTAGACGGTCACGCCGTAGCGTTCGATGATCTCGAGGTGGCGCTCGCGATCCGGGGTGTCCGGCGTCCCCTCGTAGATGACCTGCGTCAGTCCGTTCGAGAGCGGGCCGTAGATCTCGTACGTGTGGGCGGTCACCCACGCGAGATCCGCCGTGCACCAGTGGACGTCGTCGGGCTTCGCGTCGAAATGCGCCCAGTGCGCCCAGCTCGCGTGCGTGAGGTACCCGCCCGAGGTGTGCACCAGCCCCTTCGGCTTCCCCGTGGTGCCGGACGTGTAGATGATGAAGAGCGGATGCTCGGCATCGAAAGCCTGAGGAACATGCTCGGACGAGGCGGTGTCGACCACGTCGTGCCACCAGACGTCGCGTCCCTCGGTCCAGGGGACATCCTGCCCGGTGCGCCGCAGCACCAGGACGTGCTCGAGGTCGGGAAGATCCGCGGCCGCGACGTCCGCCGTCGACTTGACCTCGGTGGCCGTGCCGCGACGGAACTGTCCGTCGCTCGTCACGAGCAGCGCGGCTCCCGTGTCCGCGAGGCGGAACCGCACGGCCTCGGCGGAGAATCCGCCGAACACGAGCGAGTGCACGGCTCCGACGCGCGCGCATGCCAGGGTGATCACGACCGTCTCGATCAGCACCGGGAGGTAGATCACCACCCGATCGCCGGGCCGGATGCCGAGAGCGATGAGCGCGTTGGCCGCGCGCGACACCCTGTCCTGGAGGTCGGAGTACGTCACCGCGACGCGGTCGCCCGGCTCCCCCTCGAAATGCAGGGCGACCTTGTCGCCGCGGCCCCCGTCGACATGGCGGTCGACGCAGTTGTAGGCGACGTTCAGACGTCCGCCGACGAACCACCGGGCGGCGGGAACGGCATCCCCCACAGGCGGGTCCCATTCGTGGGCCGTGTGCCAGGGCTCGGCCCAGTCGAGCCGCTCGGCCGCCTGCTCCCAGAAGAGGGTCGGATCGGACGCCGCCCGGGCGTACGCCTCGGCGGTCACATTCGCGGCCGCCGCGACGCCGGCGGGAGCAGGGTACGTGCGGGTCTCGTGCAGGCGTGCTTCCGTCACGTCACACCCACCGTCGGAGCAGGTACTTCTCGACGAGCACGAGGAGAGCGTTGGTGATCGTGCCGAGCAGCGCGAGCAGCACGATCGACAGGATGATCCTGTCGACGCGTCCGCTGTTCTGCGAGTCGGTGAGCAGGAATCCGAGTCCCATCGAGGAGGCGATCAGCTCGGCGGCGACGAGGAACAGCCAGGCCTGCGCGAGTGCCAGTCGGAGACCGGCGACCACCGAGGGGACGACGGCCGGCAGCTGGACGGTGCGGAACAGAGACCAGCCGCGGAGGCTGAACGAGCGCCCCGCCTCGACGAGGTGGGGATCGACGTGCCGGAGGGCCGAGGCGACGGTCGTGTAGACCGGGAAGAACGCGCCGATGGCGATCAGCGTCACCTTGGACTCCTCGCCGATCTGCATCCAGAGGATCAGGAGCGGGACCCAGGCCAGCGACGGGACCGCACGGACCGCCGATAGCGTGGGGCTGAGCAGCACGTCGCCGATCTTCGAGAGCCCGACGATCCCCGCGATCGCGAGTCCGATCACCGATCCGATCGCGAAACCGAGCAGCACGCGCTGCACCGAGATCGCGATGTGGGTGCCCAGCACCCCGCGTTCTGCGAGCTCGACGCCCGCCGAGAACACGGAGCCGGGCGACGGGAGCAGGTAGGGGGCGACGAGACCGCTCGTCGTCACCACCTGCCAGGCGACGACGATCAGGGCGGGCAGCAGGAACCCGCCGATGACGCGCACCGCAGGACGGTCCCACGCATGCCGTGCGCCCACCTCAGGGCGTCGCCGGACTCCGCGAGCGGCGTCGAGGGCTTCCTGCGCGTCCGCGGGCACCACCACGCGCTGGTCGGGGAGGATCACTCGCCCCCGACCGCCTTCTCCGCGAACGTGGCGTTGACGATCGAGTCGAGCGCCTTGTCGACGGAGTCCTTGCCGCCCTGCACGTCACCGGAGTCGACGAGCACCGGGGCGATCTTCTCGAGGACCGCGATCTGGTCCTCTCCCGGGATGCCGCTCACATCGAGGTTGGAGCGCTCGGTGATGACGGTCTTCGCGACCGCGGGGTCGATGCCGGCGACCTCGGCGAGCAGCGACGCCGTCTCGTCGGGGTTCTCGAGAGCCCACTCGCGCGCCTGCTCGTACGCGTCGACCACGGCCTGAGCGAGATCGGCGTGGTTCTCGATGAAGTCCTCGGTCGCATTGAGGAACCCGTAGGTGTTGAAGTCGACGTTGCGGTAGATGAGCCGGTCGCCCGACTCGACCTCGGCCGCGGCCATGATGGGGTCGAGCCCCGCCCACGCGTCGACGGATCCGCCGTCGAGAGCGGCGCGGCCGTCGGCGTGCTGGAGGTTCTGCACCTCGACGTCATCGATCGAGAGGCCCGCCTCTTCGAGTGACTGCAGCAGGAAGAAGTAGGGGTCGGTCCCCTTGGTCGCCGCGACCGACTTGCCTGCGAGGTCCTCGACCGACGTGATGTCGCTGTCGGGGCCGACGACGATCGCCGACCACTCGGGCTGCGAGAAGATGTCGATGACCTGGATGGGCGACCCGTTCGAGCGGGCCAGCAGTGCCGCAGAGCCCGCAGTGGATCCCACGTCGATGGAGCCGGAGCGCAGCAGTTCGTTCGCCTTGTTGGAGCCGGCCGACTGCACCCACTCGACCTCGACGTCGTCTCCCAGGATCTCCTCGAGGATCCCCTGGTCGCGGATCACGAGGCTCAGCGGGTTGTAGGTGGCGAAGTCGATCGACAGAGTGTCCGACGACCACTCGCCGGAGGCGGCGGCATCGCCTTCCGAGGCGTCGGATGCGGTGGCGTTCTCCCCCGCCACGCAGCCGGTGGCGACGAGCATCATCGTTCCGGCGATGGCGATCGCGGGGATGATTCTGCGGGTGACGGTGCTCATCGGTTCTCCTCGGGTGCGGTGCGGTGATGGGTGTCGACGCCGAGTCCTTCGAGGAGCTCGGCGCGGAGGTTCGCGAGACCGTGATCGGCCCGGTCGCGGGGTCGGATCCCCGGCACGCTCAGGGTGCGCGCGATGGAGCCCGCGTCGGTCTCCGCGTCGCCGCCGAGGGTGCGCAGCAGCAGCACCCGATCGGCGAGGTAGAGGGCCTCCTCGACGTCATGTGTGACGAGGAGGATCGTGGTCGGCTCGGCGGCATGGATCTTGAGCAGCAGATCGTGCATCCGCAGCCGTGTGAGCGCGTCCAGCGCCCCGAACGGCTCGTCGAGGAGCAGCACACCGGGATTGCGCGCGAGCGCGCGGGCGAGCGAGGCGCGCTGCGCCATGCCGCCGGACACCTCGCGCGGCCGCTGGTCGGCCGCCTGCTCGAGACCGACCAGGTCGAGCAGCTCGCGCACGCGTTCGCGCCCTTCGCGTCGCGCGATGCCGCGGGGAAGCCCGAGCTCGACGTTCTGCGCGATCGTGCGCCATGGCAGGAGCCGGGGTTCCTGGAAGGCGATCGCGGTGCGCTCGTCGACGTCGGCGACATCCGTGTCCGCGAGGAGGATGCTGCCGCCCGTCGGTGCGTCCAGCCCGCCGACCAGACGCAGGAGAGTGGATTTTCCGCATCCCGAGGGACCGACGATCGCGACGATCTCGCCGGCCGCGACCTCGACGTCGACCCCGCGCAGAACCTCGCGCCGACCACGGGCCACGGGGAAGCTCCGCTCCACACCGTGCAGGCGCACGGGCTGAGCGGTACCGGCGATCGCCGGTACGCGTGCCGTGGAGGGCGCGGAGAGCAGGGAAGTCATATCCCCATGCTGTCCAACTCGCAGAGATGTGACGAATGCCGCCGTAATGTGCGGTCACGGAGCACGGGGAACAGGCGGAGACGCGGAACGGGCCGCCATCCCGAAGGATGACGGCCCGTTCCAGAGCGTGATGCTTAAGCGTTGCCGCCCGACAGCTTCTCGCGGAGCGCCGCGAGGGCCTCGTCGTCTGCCAGCGTGCCCGCGCCTGCGGCCTCGCTCGAGAAGACCTGGCCACCGAAGTCGTCGCCAGCGGCTGCCTCGGCCTCGGCTGCCTTGGCAACCTGAGCCTTGTGGGCCTCCCAACGGGACTGGGCTGCAGCGTACTCCTGCTCCCATGCCTCGCGCTGGGTGTCGAAGCCTTCCTTCCACGCACCGGTCTCGGGGTCGAAGCCCTCCGGGTACTTGTACTCGCCGGCCTCGTCGTACTCGGCGAGCATGCCGTACAGAGCCGGGTCGAACTCGGTGCCGTTGACGTCGACGGCCTCGTTCGCCTGCTTCAGCGAGAGCGAGATGCGGCGACGCTCGAGGTCGATGTCGATGACCTTGACGAAGACCTCTTCGCCGACCGACACGACCTGCTCGGCCAGCTCGACGTGCTTGCTGGAGAGCTCGGAGATGTGGACGAGGCCCTCGATGCCGTCTGCGACGCGAACGAACGCGCCGAACGGAACGAGCTTGGTGACCTTACCCGGCGTGACCTGACCGATCGCGTGGGTGCGGGCGAAGACCTGCCACGGGTCCTCCTGCGTCGCCTTGAGCGACAGGGAGACGCGCTCGCGGTCGAGGTCGACCTCGAGGATCTCGACGGTGACCTCCTGGCCGACCTCGACGACCTCGGAGGCGTGCTCGATGTGCTTCCAGGACAGCTCGGAGACGTGCACGAGGCCGTCCACGCCGCCCAGGTCGACGAACGCACCGAAGTTGACGATCGACGACACGACACCCTTGCGGACCTGACCCTTGTGGAGGTTGTTCAGGAACGTGGTGCGCGACTCCGACTGCGTCTGCTCCAGCAGCGCGCGGCGGCTGAGGACGACGTTGTTGCGGTTCTTGTCGAGCTCGAGGATCTTGGCCTCGATCTCCTGGCCGAGGTACGGCGTGAGGTCGCGGACACGGCGCAGCTCGATGAGCGAGGCCGGGAGGAAGCCACGGAGGCCGATGTCGACGATGAGTCCACCCTTGACCACCTCGATGACCGTACCGGTGACGACGCCGTCGTTCTCCTTGATCTTCTCGACGTCTCCCCAGGCACGCTCGTACTGAGCACGCTTCTTGGAGAGGATCAGACGGCCTTCCTTGTCCTCCTTCTGGAGAACCAGGGCCTCGACCTCGTCGCCGACCTTGACGACCTCGTTCGGGTCGACGTCGTGCTTGATCGAGAGCTCGCGCGAGGGGATGACACCCTCGGTCTTGTATCCGACGTCGAGCAGAACCTCATCGCGGTCGATCTTGACGATCGTGCCTTCGATGATGTCGCCGTCGTTGAAGAACTTCAGGGTCTTCTCGACCGCGGCCAGGAAGTCCTCAGCAGATCCGATGTCGTTGATGGCGACCTGCTTGGTGGCCGGGGCGGTCGTTGCGGTAGTCATGTAGTGGGTTGTCCTTGTGAATGGAGACTCGGGCTGAAGGCTCCGGCCGCGCACGGCCGACTGCGAGCTCTGCAGCGATGGTGTGGGTTTCTGCCACCCGGGCATGCACAGGCACGCCACGAGTGACAGTCAAGGCTATCAGATGCGAGGACTCTTTGACGGACGCGATGTCGCGGCGCGGAGTGCGCTGACAGACTGTGTGCATGCCTCGCGCCGACAAGCTGCTCCTGCTCGACACCGCCAGCCTCTACTTCCGCGCTTTCTACGGTGTCCCCGACAAGGTGACGGCGCCCGACGGCTCCCCCATCAACGCCGTACGAGGGCTGCTCGACATCGTCGCGAAGCTGGTCACGCTGTACGAGCCCACCCATGTGGTGGCCTGCTGGGACGACGACTGGCGTCCTCAGTGGCGGGTCGATCTGATCCCGAGCTACAAGTCGCACCGTGTCGTGGAGGTCGTTCCGGCCGGCCCTGACGTCGAGGAGGTGCCCGATCCGCTCGAGGCGCAGATCCCTCTGATCCGCCAGACCCTCGGGCTGCTCCGCATCCCGATCATCGGCGTCGCCGAGCACGAGGCCGACGACGTGATCGGCACGCTCGCCACGCACGCCACGATGCCCGTGGACATCGTCACCGGAGACAGGGACCTGTTCCAGCTGGTCGACGACGAGAGAGATGTGCGGGTCATCTACACCGCTCGCGGCATGAGCAACCTCGAGATCGTGACGGATGCCGTCGTGGTGGCGAAGTACGGCGTGCTCCCCTCGCAGTACGCGGACTTCGCCACGATGCGCGGCGACGCCTCCGACGGCCTTCCGGGCGTGACCGGAGTCGGAGAGAAGACGGCGGCGACGCTGCTGCAGGCTCACGCCGACCTCGACGGCATCCGAGCGGCCGCCGCAGCCGGTGAAGGGATGAGCGCGGGCGTCCGCGCGAAGATCCTGGCCGCGACGGACTACCTCGACGTCGCACCCACGGTGGTCGCCGTCGCCCCCGATCTCGACATCGTGGCGCCCGGCGATGCGCTCCGCCCCCTCGACCCCGCCGAGGTCGACGCCGCGACGGCCGTCGCGGACAGGTGGAACCTGGGGTCGTCCATGACGCGGGCGATCACGGCGATCGCGGGCATCGACGGCCAGGGCTGACCGCGCGTCACCGCGCCCAGGCGAGCAGCCGCTCCAGCCCCCACGTCGTGACGATGCGCGCGGCGGGCACGCCCGCCCGCTCGGCACGCTCCGCGCCGTGATCGAGCAGCGAGAGCTGTCCGGGCGCATGCGCATCGGAGTCGATCGAGAAGAGGCAGCCGGCCTCCAGGGCGATCGCGATCAGCTCATCCGGCGGATCCTGGCGCTCCGGACGTGAGTTGATCTCGACGGCGACGCCGTTCTCGGCACAGGCGGCGAACACCGCCTCGGCGTCGAACTGCGACTGCGGGCGGGTCCCGCGCTCGCCCTGGACGAGGCGCCCGGTGCAGTGACCGAGGACGTTGACGCGCGGATGCGCCACGGCGGCGAGCAGGCGCGCCGTCATCGGCCGCCTGTCCATCCGCAGCTTCGAGTGGACCGACGCCACCACGATGTCCAGTTCGCTCAGCAGCTGCTCCTCCTGATCGAGGGCGCCGTCGTCGAGGATGTCGACCTCGATGCCCGCCAGCAGGGTGAAGCCGTCGCCGGACTCGGCCCGCACGAGCGGCATCTGCTCCCGCAGGCGCGCGGACGAGAGCCCGCGGGCGACGCGCAGGCGCGGCGAGTGATCGGTGATCGCCTGATACTCGTGCCCCAGTGCTCGCGCGGCAGCGGCCATCACCGGGATCGGCGTCGTGCCGTCCGACCAGTCCGTGTGGGCGTGCAGATCTCCTCGGAGACGTCCTCGCAGCGCCGATCTGCGCTCGGGCTCGACCTCGCCCCGCAGCTCGATGAGATAGTCCGGGACCTCGCCGCCCTGGGCCTGCCGGATCACGCCGAACGTCGACTCGCCTATCCCCTTCGCGGCACGGAGCCGCGTGGGATCGGCGCGGACGTCGTCCGGAAGCTGCTGCAGAGCCGCAGCCGCCGCCCTGAACGCCTTCGCCCGATACCTCGACGCGCGCTCGCGCTCGAGCAGCGACGCGATCTCGAGCAGCGCTGCGACGGGATCCATCCGGGACCTATGCCGAGGCCAGTTCGCGACTCACGCCGATCCACTGGTCGAGCTTCGCGAGAGCGCGGCCGTCGTCGATCGCCTGTGCGGCGCGCTCGTACCCCTCGCGCAGACGCTCCAGGATGGGCCGCTGCACCTGGGCGGCGTCCTGCGACAGCTCGAAGGCGACGATGCCGGCCGCCGCGTTGAGCAGCACGATGTCGCGCACGGGTCCGGCCTCCCCCTCGAGGGTGCGTCGGAGGATCGCGGCGTTGTGGTCAGGGGTGCCTCCGATCAGATCGGAGAGGTCGGCGACCGGGATGCCGAGGTCTCGGGGGTCGAGGTCGTGCTCGTGGATGTCACCGCGGGTGACCTCCCAGATGCGGCTGTGGCCGGTCGTCGTCAGCTCGTCGAGACCGTCGTCGCCGCGGAAGACCAGGGCCGTGGCTCCTCGGGTGCGGAAGACGCCGGTGATCAGCGGCACGCGCTCGAGCTGCGCGACGCCGACGGCGTTGGCCTCTGCTCGGGCGGGGTTGCAGAGCGGCCCGAGCATGTTGAACACCGTGGGCACGCCGAGCTCGGCGCGGACCTTCGCCGCGTGCTTGAACCCGGGGTGGAAGGCGCCGGCCCAGGCGAAGGTGATCCCCGTGCGATCGAGGATCGACGACACGGCGGCCGGATCGAGAGTGAGTTCGAGTCCGAGGGCGCTCAGCACGTCGGACGAGCCGGAGGACGAGCTGGCGGCCCGGTTGCCGTGCTTGACGACCGGCACCCCCGTCGCTCCGATGATCACGGCGGCGGTCGTCGAGACGTTGACGGTGCCGACGCGGTCGCCGCCGGTTCCGACGATGTCGAGGACGTCCGGCGACACGGGCAGGGGCACGGCGGCTTCGAGGATGGCGTCGCGGAACCCGACGATCTCGTCGATCGTCTCGCCCTTGGCGCGCAGCGCGACGAGGAACCCCGCGAGCTGCGCCTCGGTCACGTCTCCGCGCATGATCTGGCGCATGGCCCAGGTGGACTCCCAGACGCTGAGGTCTCGGCGCTCCAGGAGGGTGGTGAGCACGTCGGACCAGGTCAGGGAATCAGCCATGTGTGCGATCCTATCGGCGCGGGAAAACGTGCAGACCGTCAGACGGATGACCGGAGACCGCCCCAGAACGCCCTTTTCCGCGGATTCACCGACTATTCGCAGCGATTTCTTAGGGTCGCCTAAGTGCAACGGCAGCGAATCGAAGGGTCCCGGTGCGAGAATCATGCCCCGGGATCGGCCATAATGGAAGGGTGACGACCTCAGCGACGTATGCCCCGGCGGCAAGAACGATCAAGCGCCCCAACCCGGTAGCTGTCGGCACCATTGTGTGGCTCGGCAGCGAGGTGATGTTCTTCGCGGGACTCTTCGCGATCTACTTCACGCTCCGCAGCACCTCCCCCGAGCTCTGGGCCGACCGCACCGAGCTGCTGAACGTGCCGTTCGCCTTCGTGAACACGGCCATCCTGGTGCTCTCGTCCTTCACCTGCCAGATGGGTGTGTTCGCTGCTGAGGATCTGCAGCCGTACAAGCTCGGCAAGGGCCAGAAGAACGGTGCCGGCCGACGCCGCCTGTTCGGCTGGGGCATGGTCGAGTGGTTCTTCCTCACCTTCGCGCTCGGCGCGATCTTCGTCTCCGGCCAGGTGTGGGAGTACGCCACCCTCGTCGCCGAGGGCATGCCCATCAGCGCGGACTCCTACGCCTCCGCGTTCTACCTGACGACCGGCTTCCACGCCCTCCACGTCACCGGCGGACTCATCGCCTTCCTGCTCGTCATCGGACGCGCGTACGCCGTCAAGAACTTCCGGCACAAGGAGGCGACCTCCTCGATCGTCGTCTCCTACTACTGGCACTTCGTCGACGTCGTCTGGATCGTGCTGTTCGTCGTTATCTACTTCCTGAAATAAGAGCGGAGCTGATCCCCGAGATGGCACGAGAGAAGAAGCGCCGTTCGAACGGCCGTCGCAGTCCCCTGGCTGCCGCAGCACTCATCGGCGCAGGCCTGATGATCACCGGCGCCGTATACGCCGGGACGTCCGCGGCCTTCGCCGCGACCGACACCCAGACCGCCGCGTCCAGCACGCTCACCGTCGACGACGGCGAGAAGCTGTTCACGGCGAACTGCGCGACCTGCCACGGCCTCGACCTGCAGGGAACGCCCAACGGGCCCAGCCTGTACGGAGTCGGCGAGCTGGCGGTCGAGTTCCAGATGTCCACCGGACGCATGCCGTTGCAGATGCAGGGCCCGCAGGCTCCGCAGAAGGAGCCGCAGTTCACCGAGGACCAGATCCTCGCGATCTCCTCGTTCGTGCAGGAGTCCGCTCCCGGCCCCACGTTCCCCGAGGATCACCTCCTGGACGGCGGCGGCGACGTCGCGAACGGCGCGGAGCTGTTCCGCGTCAACTGCGCCATGTGCCACAACGTCGCAGCAGCCGGTGGAGCGCTCACCGAGGGCAAGTACGCCCCCGCCCTGACCGAGACCAGCGCGCTGCACATGTACGCGGCCATGGTCACCGGCCCCCAGAACATGCCCGTCTTCGGCGACATGAATCTGTCGGACGAGGACAAGCGCGACATCATCTCGGCACTGCTCTACCAGCAGCAGTCGGTGCAGATCGGCGGGTTCTCGCTCGGTTCGCTCGGCCCCGTCTCCGAGGGCCTGTTCGTCTGGATCTTCGGGATCGGCGCACTCGTCGCGATCACCGTGTGGATCACGGCGAAGTCCAACTGACGCTTAATCATCGAAGAGGAACGTACGAGGAGCACCATGGCACACGACGACGACTCGCAGGCTCTCGATAGGGCCTACCAGCCCTCTCCGGGGCTGGGTGTCGCAGTCAGCGATCCCGTGCAGAACCCGGGGCTTCCGCCGCACCGCGAGCGGATGACCGACAAGGACCCGCGCGCTGAGAAGACTGCGGAGCGCACGGTCTACACGCTGTTCTACCTCTCGCTGGCCGGAAGCATCTGGGCGGTCGCCGCCTACATGCTGTTCCCCATCGAGAGCGGCGCGCTCATCGACATCCGACAGAACAACCTCTTCATCGGTCTGGGCATCGCGCTCGCACTGCTGTCGATCGGAATCGGCGCGATCCACTGGTCCAAGGCGCTGATGAGCGACAAGGAGCACATCGAGCACCGCCACCCCACCCGTGGCAAGGACTCGACCCGCGAGGCTGTCGTCGAGGCGTTCGCCACGGCGAACGAGGAGTCCGGCTTCGGACGCCGCACGATGATCCGAAACTCGCTGTTCGCCGCGATCGTCGCCTCGATCATCCCCGGCGTGACGCTCTTCCGCGGTCTCGCTCCGCACAGCACTCCCGACGACCCCACTGCCGGCGATCCGGTCGTGCTGCTGAAGCAGACGATGTGGGAGAAGGGTCAGCGACTCGTGCGCGACCCCGACGGCACGCCGATCCGCGCTGCCGACGTCACCATCGGCTCCGCGTTCCACGTGATCCCGGAGGACCTCGCCGACCTCAGCCACCACGACGGCTACCTCGAAGAGAAGGCGAAGGCCATCGTGCTGATGATGCGCCTCCGCCCCGAGCAGCTCACCGAGGCCGAGGACCGCAAGGACTGGTCGTACGACGGCATCGTCGCGTACTCCAAGGTCTGCACCCACGTCGGCTGCCCTGTCGCTCTGTACGAGCAGCAGACGCACCACCTGCTGTGCCCCTGCCACCAGTCGCAGTTCGACGTGACCGATCACGCCAAGGTCATCTTCGGCCCGGCCGCACGCCCGCTGCCGCAGCTGCCCATCACCGTCGACGACGAGGGCTACCTCGTCGCACGCAGTGACTTCACCGAGCCCGTCGGCCCGAGCTTCTGGGAGCGCCATTGAGCACCGCAACGCTGTCCAAAGAGGACAAGGACAACAAGGCGCCCCTCGGCGGCCGATTCGTCGGCGCCGCGTCGAACTACATCGATGAGCGCACCAGCATCTCGGGCTTCGTCAAGGAGCTCGGACGCAAGATCTTCCCCGACCACTGGTCGTTCATGCTGGGCGAGATCGCTCTGTGGAGCTTCGTGGTCGTGTTCCTCTCCGGAACCTTCCTGACGTTCTTCTTCCAGGCCTCGATGGTCGAGACGCACTACACCGGCGCGTACGCGCCGATGCGGGGCATCGAGATGTCGGCGGCTCTCGAGTCGTCGCTCCACATCTCGTTCGATCTGCGTGGTGGCCTCCTGGTCCGTCAGATCCACCACTGGGCCGCTCTCGTCTTCGTCGCCGGCATCGGCGTGCACATGCTGCGCGTCTTCTTCACCGGAGCGTTCCGCAAGCCGCGCGAGCTCAACTGGGTGATCGGATTCGTCCTGTTCATCCTCGCGATGGCCGAGGGCTTCACCGGCTACTCGCTCCCCGACGACCTGCTCTCGGGTAACGGTCTGCGCATCATCGACGGCATGATCAAGGGCTTCCCGCTCGTCGGCACCTGGATCTCGTTCCTGCTGTTCGGCGGCGAGTTCCCCGGCACCGACATCGTGGGCCGTCTCTACACGCTGCACATCCTGCTGCTCCCGCTCCTGGTCATCGGCCTGATCGCGGTGCACCTGATGCTCATGATCGTGAACAAGCACACGCAGTTCGCCGGCCCCGGCCGCACGAACGACAACGTCGTGGGCTACCCGATGATGCCGGTCTACATGTCGAAGATGGGCGGCTACCTGTTCATCGTCTTCGGCACGATCGTGCTGATCGCGACGTTCTTCCAGATCAACCCGATCTGGAACTACGGCCCCTACGACCCGTCCCCCGTGTCCGCCGGTACCCAGCCTGACTGGTACATCGGCTTCGCGGACGGTGCTCTCCGCCTCGCTCCGTCGAACCTCGACGTCGTGTTCCTGAACCACACCTGGTCGTTCGGAATCCTGCTCCCGGTGATCGTGCTCGGTCTGTTCATCGTGCTCGTGGCCGTCTACCCCTTCATCGAGGCGTGGATCACGGGAGACAAGCGCGAGCACCACATCGCCCAGCGTCCCCGCAACGCCGCGACCCGCACCGCCATCGGCGTGGCCGGGGTCATCTTCTACGCGGTGCTCTGGGCTGCGGCATCGTCCGACCTCATCGCCACGCACTTCATGCTCACGATGGAAGGCGTCATCCACACGCTGCAGGCGCTGCTGTTCGTCGGTCCCGTGCTCGGATACTTCATCACCAAGCGCATCGCGATCGCGCTGCAGAAGAAGGACCGCGAAATCGTCCTGCACGGCTTCGAGTCCGGGCGCATCGTGCGCCTTCCCGGCGGCGAGTTCATCGAGGTGCATCAGCCGGTCGACAAGTACGACCGTTGGAAGCTCATCGACGTCGACGGCTACGAGCCCCTGGTGGTCCGTCCGAACGCGAAGGGCCGCATCTCGTGGACCGAGAACATGCGTTCGTCGATCTCGCGCTGGTTCTTCGAGGACCGCCTAGCCCCGCTCACGCAGGCGGAGGTCGAGGCTGCGGATTCTCACCAGCACCACGTCGAGGCTCACAACGAGGAGACCGAGGCCGCGGAGATCCAGGGCGCTCACGAGCGCGCCGGTGCTCCTGACGCCCCTCTCACCTCCAGCGAGACGCACGTCGACGAGACGGCGAACACGCCCAGCACGGTCATCTCGACCGGGCCCGTGAAGAAGCCCCGCTCGAAGAAGAAGTCGGAGGACGGCGAGTAGGATCGCCGCTCCCCCAGAAGGCCCTGTCCGTTCGCGGACAGGGCCTTCTTCACGTCCGGGTTCCTCTCACGTCGGCGTGGAAGGATCGTTCCATGAGCTCAGCAGTCCAACTCATCCGTTCCACCGACCTGGCCGCGGCACCGTACGCCTACGCGGCCACCGCTCCCGCCGGCTCCCGCCTGATCTTCCTCGCCGGGGCCTGCCCTCTCGAAGACGACGGCAGCACCACCGCCCCCGGTGACTACGCCGCGCAGGCCGCCCGCTGTGTGCAGACCCTGCGTGCCGCGCTCCGTGCGAGCGGCGCCGAGCTGACCGATGTGATCAGCACCCGTGTCCGGGTCGCTTCGTCTTCCCAGAGCGATCTGGTGACAGCGTGGGATGTCGTCCACGAGGCCTTCGGAGATCACGACGTGCCGAGCACTCTGATGGGTGTCACTGTGCTCGGTTACGACGATCAGCTGGTCGAGATCGAAGCGATCGCCGCGGTCGCGGAGCAGACCCGGTGAGCGCCGTCATCCGCCCGGGAGCAGCGGACGACGCCGAGGCTCTGCAGGCCGTCGAGGCACAGGCCGACGCTCTTCTGATCGACAGGCTCGGCGCACCGCACTGGCCTGCCGCCGCCGATGGCGCCTCGAGACTCGCAGCGCCCGGTTTCGTCCTCGTGCTCGAGGATTCCGAGGACTCCTCCCCCGTGGGCTTCGTCCACGTCCTGGATGCGGACGGCCATGCGCACCTCGAGCAGCTCTCCGTCCTGCCCTCCGTCGGGCGGCAGGGCCATGGCCGGCGTCTCGTGGAGGCGGCGCTGGAGGAAGCGCGTGAACGCGGCTACACGAGGGTCTCGCTGCGGACCTACGCGGAGATCCCATGGAACGCGCCGTTCTATGCGAGCTGCGGATTCCTCGAGAGCATCCCCGAGACGTCCTTCCAGCGCGCTCTGGTCGATACGGAGGCCCGCCTCGACCTCGACCGCTACGGCCGTCGCATCCAGATGACCGTGGAGCTCTGACGCCCCTTCGAGCTCTGACGCCCCTTCGACCCTCTCACTCTCAGGGCGTTCGGGGCCGTCTCCGGGCCTCGTGAGCGCCTTCCGGCCCCCGGGAGCTGCAGCAGCACCGACAGACAGGAAAAGCCCCTGGGATGGATCCCAGGGGCTTTGTCCGTCGTCTTGTCAGCGTGCGAAGTTGCCGCGGTAGTACTCGTACACCCAGCCGACGATCGCGACCACGAAGATCGCGAGGCCGATCGGCAGGAGGAAGTGTCCGACGGCGAGTCCGACGACGAACACGGCCGCGGATCCTGCGAGGACCAGGGGCCACCAGGACCACGGGCTGAACTCGCCGAGTTCGGGATCTCCGTCGTCGATGTCGCTGGTAAGGATGTCCTCGGGCAGCTCGCCGTTCTGGGCCTTGTGCGTGCGGTCGAGGTAGAAGGCGATCATCGCCCCCATGAAGGTCGCGAAGAACAGTGCGACCGTTCCGACCCATTCGATCCGCTCAGCGAAGTTGTCCGCGGGCGTGGCGAGGATGTGCCAGCCCGTGTAGACGACGCCGACCAGGGCGAAGAAGGCGGTGAGGACCCACCAGAGGATGACGTTGTCGCGCATGGCTCAGTGGCCCTCTCGCTCGCCGGGTGCGGCGGGCGAGAACTCGGCCGCCTCCGGGTGGTTCAGGTCGAATGCCGGGCGCTCGCTGCGGATGCGCGGGATCGACGTGAAGTTGTGTCGCGGCGGCGGGCAGGACGTCGCCCACTCGAGAGATGCACCGTAACCCCACGGGTCGTTGACGGTGACCTTGGGAGCCTTGCGAGCCGTGATCCAGACGTTCAGGAAGAACGGGAGCATCGACGCACCGAGGATCATCGCGCCGATCGTGGAGACCTGGTTCTGCCAGGTCCACCCGTCGGCTGCCGAGTAGTCCGCGTACCGGCGCACCATGCCGTCGACACCGAGCCAGTGCTGGATGAGGAACGTCATGTGGAAGCCGATGAACAGCAGCCAGAAGTGCACATAGCCGAGGCGCTCGTTGAGCATGCGTCCCGTCCACTTCGGCCACCAGAAGTAGAAGCCCGCGAACATCGCGAACACCACGGTTCCGAAGACCACGTAGTGGAAGTGCGCCACGACGAAGTACGAGTCGGACAGTGCGAAGTCGAGGGGCGGCGCCGCGAGGATGACGCCGGTGAGGCCACCGAACACGAAGGAGACCAGGAATCCGAGGGCGAACACCATCGGCGTCTCGAACGTCACGGAGCCTCGCCACAGCGTGCCGATCCAGTTGAAGATCTTCACGCCCGTCGGAACCGCGATGAGCATCGTCATCAGCGCGAAGAAGGGCAGCAGCACGGATCCGGTCACGTACATGTGGTGAGCCCACACCGCCACGGACAGCGCCGCGATCGCGATCGTCGCGTAGACCAGGGTCTTGTATCCGAAGATCGGCTTGCGGCTGAACACCGGGAAGATCTCGGAGACGATGCCGAAGAACGGCAGCGCGATGATGTACACCTCAGGGTGTCCGAAGAACCAGAACAGGTGCTGCCACAGCAGGACGCCGCCGTTGGCGGGGTCGTAGATGTGCGCGCCGAGAACTCGGTCCGCACCGGCGGCGAAGATCGCCGCGGCCAGCACCGGGAACGCCATCAGGATGAGAAGGCTGGTGATCAGCGTGTTCCAGGAGAAGATCGGCATGCGCCACATGGTCATGCCGGGGGCGCGCATCGTGATGATGGTCGTGATGAAGTTCACGGCGCCGAGGATGGTGCCGAAGCCCGAGATTCCCAGGCCCAGCATCCAGAGGTTTCCACCCGCGCCCGGCGAGAACGAGGCGCTCGCGAGCGGCTGGTAGGCGAACCAGCCGAACGAGGCCGCACCCTGCGGGGTGAGGAAGCCGGCGACCGCGATGGTCGATCCGAACAGGAAGAGCCAGAAGGCGAAGGCGTTCAGACGCGGGAACGCCACATCCGGCGCTCCGATCTGCAACGGCAGGATCGCGTTCGCGAATCCCGCGAAGAGCGGCGTCGCGAACATCAGCAGCATGATCGTGCCGTGCATCGTGAACAGCTGGTTGTACTGCTCCTTGGTCGGGATGATCTGCATCCCGGGGGCGAACAGCTCTGCGCGGATGACGAGAGCCATCACGCCACCGAGGAGGAAGAACAGCACCGAGGCGATGAGGTACATGTACCCGATCGTCTTGTGGTCGGTGGAGGTGATCCACTTGACGACGATGTTGCCCTTCTGCTCCACACGCGAGGAGCTCATAAGAGCGGCCTGGCGGGCGGGCAGATCGGTGGGACGGGAGCGGGGAGCCTCGTCGGTGCGGGGTGCTTCAGTGGTCGACATGGCTTACTCCTCTCCTTCCTCGGAGTCGGTCGGTGCAGTGGTGCCCGGGTAGTTGCCCAGACGGTCGTAGGCATCGGTGATGTCTCCGGTGTTGCCTTCTTCTTCGAGCGTCTGCAGGTACGCGTCGTACTCGTCCTGCTCGACGACCTTGACGTTGAAGAGCATCATCGAGTGGTACTCGCCGCAGAGCTCGGCGCACTTGCCGGCGTACTCGCCGACTCGGGTCGGGATGAACGACCAGGAGTTGTCCTTCCCGATGTACATGTCCTTCTTGTACAGGAAGTCGATGATCCAGAACGAGTGGATGACATCGCGCGACTGCAGGTTGATCGTGACCTTCTTGTCGACCGGCAGCACGAGGGTGGGCAGCTGCTCCTGGTCGATGTTGCCGGCGGCGTCGGGCTGCGCCTGGATGCCCATGGTCCAGACGGCGTCGGAGTTGTCCTCCTCCTCACCGTCGTACTGGAAGTCCCATGCCCACTGCTTCGCGATCGCGGTGATCTCGACGTCGGGCTCATCCCACTTCGCCTCGATCGCGGTCTGGTCGCGAGCGGTGAAGAAGAACATGCCGAGGACCAGGATGAGCGGAACGATCGTGTAGAAGATCTCGATCGGCATGTTGTAGCGCATCTGGACCGGCAGACCGGTCTGTCCCTTGCGGCGACGGTAGGCGATCGCGGCCCAGGCCATGAGGCCCCAGGTGATCACACCGACGGCGAGCAGGACGATCCAGGAGTTCACCCAGAGCGACGAGACGCGCTCGGTCTGGTTGGTGGCCGCAGGCTCACCCTCCACGAAGCCCGGCAGGTAGCCGTTCAGCTCGGTGGCAGTACATCCCGCCAGGGCCACGGCTGCCGCTACTCCCAGGGGGAGAGCGGCCCAACGAAGGCGGCGTTTCGAGGGCACGATGCACCTTTCAGATTGCGGACAGGGCACACCCAAGTCTAGGGCAACCTCACACCTGATTCATGCCAACCACGCAGGTTGCCACGAGGGGGAACGGGGTCAGTGGAAGCTGTCTCCGCAGGCGCAGCTGCCGGCGGCGTTGGGGTTGTCGATCGTGAAGCCCTGCTCCGAGATCGTGTCCTTGAAGTCGATCGACGCACCGTCGAGGTACGGGACGCTCATGTTGTCGATGATGACCTCGACACCGTCGAAGTCGACGGTCTCGTCGCCCTCGAGGTAGCGCTCGTCGAAGTACAGCTGGTAGATCAGGCCGGAGCATCCGCCGGGCTGGACGGCGACGCGCAGACGCAGGTCGTCGCGGCCTTCCTGCTCGAGGAGATTCTTCACCTTGATCGCTGCGGCGTCGGTCAGCTTCACGCCGTGCGCCTGGGTGGACTCTGCTGCAGTCAGTGTGGTGTCGCTCATGTCGCTCCTTGTGACGGGCCGTGATCACACGGCTGGTGACTCGATTTTACCCTCCGGCCGGACGGTCGGGCTCAGATGATGGTGTCGTTCATGCGCGAGAGCAGCAGGGCCTCGGTCGCCACCGCGTGGCGGAAGGTGTCGAGGTGCAGCGATTCGTTCGGGCTGTGTGCCCTCGAATGCGGATCCTCGACCCCCGTGACCAGGATCTGGGCGGCGGGGAACTCGCGCACGAGATCGGAGATGAAGGGGATGGATCCCCCCACACCCAGATCGATCGGAGCAACGCCGTACCCGTCACGCATGGCGTCGCGGGTCAGCGAGACCGCCCACCCGCTGGTGTCGACGAGGAAGCCGTCGCCCAGGTCGACGTCGGAGAACGTCAGCTCGGCGCCGAACGGCGCATGCGCGCGAAGGTGTGCCTCGAGTGCCGCGTACGCGTCGTCTGCGGACTGCCCCGGCGCCACCCTGGCGCTGATGACGACCGTCACCTCGGGGAGCAGCGTGTTCGACGCTGCGGAGACACTCGTGGCGTCGATCCCGATGACCGTGACCGACGGCTTGTTCCAGATGCGGCTGAGGATCGTCCCGCCGCCGATCGGCGTCGTGCCCGGCAGCAGTCCGGCCTCGTCGCGCAGCGTCTCCTCGCCGTACTCGGGCGTGGGCGCGTCGCGCTCCGTCATCCCCTCGACCGCGACAGACCCGTCGTCGTTCCAGAGAGTGGACAGCATCCTGACCGTCGTCATCATGGCGTCGGGGACCGCTCCCCCGAACATCCCGGAGTGGGAGGCATGATCGAGCGTGCGCACGCGCACCGTGAACCGCGCGTTGCCCCGCAGCGACACGGTCAGTCCGGGGGTGACCGAGTCCCAGTTTCCGGAGTCCGCGACCACGATCGCGTCGGCGCGCAGCGCCTCCTTGTTGTCGGAGAGGAACTGCGCGAACGAGCGCGAGCCGTACTCCTCCTCCCCCTCGATGAACATGGCGATGCCCAGATCGAGATCGTCGCCCCGCACCTCCGCGAGCGCGCGGATGGCCGCGATGTGCGCCATGATCCCGGCCTTGTCGTCCGCGGCGCCTCGGCCGTACATGCGACCGTCTCTGACCGTGGGCTCGAACGGCGGGGTCTCCCACAGCTCGTCGTCGCCGGGAGGCTGCACGTCGTGGTGCGCGTACAGCAGGATCGTGGGCTTGCCGTTGCGGGCCGCGCGGGTCGCGAGCACGGCGGGCTGGCCCTTCTCGTCCGTTCCGGGGATGTCCGCACGGAGGATCCTGACGTCGTCGAACACGCCGGTGTCGGTGGCGAGGGCCGCGACGGCCTCTGCGCTGCGCTCGAGCTGCGTCTGATCGAACGCGGGCCAGGCCATGCCGGGGATGCGGACGAGGCGGCCGAGATCGCTCAGCGCCGCGGGCAGCCCCGTCGACGCCGCCTCGAGGAGCGCGGGCTCACGAGAGTCGGACGGATTCTGGTCACCGGGGTGGGCAGGAGATGTCATGCGAGTAATCTTAAGGTGATCCGCCTTCACCGAACCGAGGAACCTCGTGGCCACTACCCCTGTCTCCCCTCCGACGAACGACGACGCCCCGGAGACGCCGGCGCCGGGCAAGGGGCGCGCGACTCCGTCCAGGGCGGAGCAGGAGGCGGCACGCCGCCGCCCGCTGGTGGCGAACACGAAGGAGGCGAAGGCCGCGGCCCGCGCCGAGCTCAACGAGCGTCGCAACCGCGCCCAGGCCGGTCTCGCGGCCGGCGAGGAGAAGTTCCTTCCGCCCCGCGACAAGGGCCCGCAGCGTCGATGGGTGCGGGACTACGTCGATTCCGGGTGGCACCCGGCGGAGTTCGTGATGGGCGTGATGGTGCTCGTCATCCTCATCTCGTTGCTGCCCGCGAATCTCGCCATCGGCGGATTCGCCGTCGCCGGGTGGGCCTACCTGGTCATGATGGCGTACCTGATCCTCGCGATCGGCGGGATGGTGCTGCTCGGCATCCGCGTCAAGCGCAAGGTGGCCGCGAAGTTCGGCGCTGATCGGATGGAACGCGGACTCGGCTGGTACGCGGCCATGCGATCCCTGCAGATGCGTTTCATGCGCCTGCCCAAGCCTCAGGTCAAGCGCGGCGACCGTCCCGCCTGACCCCGCACACGCAAGAGGCGCCTCCCGCTCGACAGCAGGAGGCGCCTTTTGCGTACGGCGCGCGGAACCGTTCAGCGGGCCGCGAGCCCGCGGTTGATCTCGCGGCCCCAGAACGGCCCGCGGTAGAGGAACGCCGTGTAGCCCTGAACGAGCGTGGCTCCGGCCTCGAGGCGCTCCTGGACGTCGGAGGCCGTCTCCACTCCCCCGACGGCGATGACGCAGAAATCCTCGGGCACGGCGGAGCGCACCAGACGGAGCACCTGCAGCGAACGCTCTTTGAGCGGTGCGCCGGACAGGCCGCCGGCTCCCAGCGCCTCGACCGTCGAGGCATCGGTCACGAGCCCTTCGCGACTGATGGTGGTGTTGTGCGCGATGATGCCGGCGAGTCCATCGTCGACGGCCAGCTTCGCGATCGCGGTGATCTCGTCGTCGGGCAGGTCCGGGGCGATCTTGACCAGCAGCGGCGTCTCTCCCGCGGCCTTCTGCACGGCCCGCAGCAGCGGGGCGAGCGTCTCGACGGCCTGCAGACCACGAAGGCCCGGAGTGTTCGGCGAGGAGACGTTCACGGCCAGGTAGTCCGCCAGCGGAGCGAGCTTCGTGGCGGACGAGACGTAATCGGCCGTGGCATCCTCGACGTCGACGACCCGACTCTTGCCGATGTTGACGCCGATGACCGTGTCGGGCGCTCCCCGGCGCAGCCGCGCGAGGCGCCGCGCGACGGCATCCGCACCCTCGTTGTTGAAGCCCATGCGGTTGATGACCGCGCGGTCGGCGATGAGGCGGAAGAGCCGCGGACGCGGGTTTCCCTCCTGCGGGATCGCCGTCACGGTGCCGACCTCCACGTGGCCGAATCCGAGGGCCGCGAGACCGCGCACGCCGACGGCGTTCTTGTCGAAGCCTGCTGCGATGCCGAACGGCGAGGCGAAGCTCAGACCCAGTGCGCCGACCCGCAGGGTCGGGTCGGGCCTGGTGCATGCACGTGTGACGCGGGCGAACGGGCCTGCGCCCAGCACGCGGATCACCGCCATGCCGGCGTGGTGGGCGAACTCGGGGTCGAAGCGCGACAGGACAGCGCGGAAGAGCAGCGGATACATCACTGCCAGATTACCGGTCGGCGAGCTCCGGATCCGCGTGGTCCGCACGGAGATCGGTGATGGCGCTCTCGAAGTCGTCGAGCGAATCGAACGCCTGGTAGACGCTCGCGAACCGGAGGTACGCGACCTCGTCGAGGTCGCGCAGCGGCCCGAGGATCGCCAGCCCGATCTCGTTGGTGTCGAGCTGCGAGACGCCGGTCTGGCGCACCGCCTCCTCGACGCGCTGAGCGAGCACGGCGAGATCGGCCTCGGTCACCGGACGACCCTGGCAGGCCTTGCGCACACCGGAGATCACCTTCTCGCGGCTGAACGGCTCCATCACGCCCGAGCGTTTGATGACGTTGAGGCTCGCGGTCTCCGTGGTCGTGAACCGGCCGCCGCACTCCGGACATTGGCGGCGTCGACGGATCGACAGACCGTCATCGCTGGTGCGGGAATCGATGACCCGGGAATCCGGATGACGACAGAAGGGGCAGTGCATCTGACCGATCCTACGCCGTGAAACGAGCCTCGATCGCCTCACCGTGAGCGGGCAGCACCTCGGTGTCGGCGAGAGCGACGACGCCGGCGCGAACCTCGGCCAGCGCGGCGCGGTCGTAGGCGATGACCTGCTGCGGACGCAGGAACGTGTACGCGCCGAGCCCCGGCGCGTACCGAGCCTGCCCGCCCGTCGGCAGCACGTGGTTGCTTCCGGCCATGTAGTCGCCCAGGCTGACGGGGGTGTGATCGCCGACGAACACCGCTCCGGCGCTCGTGAACGACGCGGCCGCGGCCTCGGCATCCGCCAGGTGCAGCTCGAGGTGTTCCGGAGCGTAGGCGTTGCTGAACGCCGCCGCCATCGCACGGTCGTCCACCAGCACGATCGCTGACTGCGGTCCGTCGAGCGCCGCCGCGACACGGACCGCGTGCCGGGTCGCGGCCGCCCGCGTGCGGACTTCCTCCACCACCCGATCAGCCAGATCCGCGGAGTCCGTGACCAGGACCGCGGAGGCCTGCTCGTCGTGCTCGGCCTGGCTCACGAGATCTGCGGCGATGAGTCGCGGGTCCGCCTCGGCGTCCGCGACGACGAGGATCTCGGTGGCACCCGCCTCGGAGTCCGTGCCGACGACACCGGCCACCGCGCGCTTCGCGGAGGCGACGTAGTTGTTACCGGGGCCGGACAGCACGTCCACCGGATCCAGCCCGATGCCGGCGACCCCGTACGCGAAGGCGCCGATCGCTCCCGCGCCGCCCACCGCGTACACCTCGGTGATGCCGAGCAGGCCCGCTGCGGCGAGGATCGTCGGGTGCACGCGCCCGTCCTGGTCGCGCTGCGGCGGGGATGCGAGGGCGATCTGCTCCACCCCCGCGACCTGCGCGGGGACGACGTTCATGATCACGCTCGACGGGTAGACCGCCTTCCCGCCGGGGATGTAGACGCCCGCTCGATGCACCGGCTGCCAGCGCTGCGTGATGGTCGCCCCGGCGCCGATGCGCGTCACCTGGGACGCCGGCACCTGGGCGGCAGAGGCGATGCGGACGCGGCGGATCGCCTCGTCGAGAGCGGCACGGACCTCGGGGTCGAGGCTCGCCATCGCCTCCTCGATGTGCGCCGCCGGAACGCGGAGATCGTGGCCGACGACCCCGTCGAACCGCTCCGCCTGCTCCCGCAGCGCCTCCTCGCCGCGCTCTCGGACATCGTCGACGATGCGCGCCGCCGTGTCGAGGGCCTCGGCCCTGGCCTGGGTGGCGCGCGGAACCGCCGCGAGCATGTCAGCCGGCGAGAGCTCGCGCCCCCGCAGATCGATCGTGCGCAAGATCAGCCCTTCGTGATGTCAGCGATGTCGTGCAGGTAACCGATGCGACCGTCGTCGTGTCGGATGACGTAGGCGCCGCCACGGTCTTCGATGACCAGGGCCCAGGCGCTCGGGCCGATCCGGAAGATCGCGTCGCCTCGCTCGTCATGGACGTCGCGTTCGGTCTGCGCGAGGATCCAGAACGGCTGCGCGGCCGTCATCGCGGCGTGAGCCGCCGTCTCGTCGCGATCGTCCTCGTCGTCGATGGTGGGAAGAGCGACGGTGCGCGGGGACGAGACGTCGTACGCCGTGGCCCCCAGCAGGGACTCGATGCTGCCGGTGTCCGAGAGGATCTCCTGCGTCTGGCCCCGGGACCGTCGGGAGTACGCCGGCACGTACTCCTCGTCGGCGGTGGCGTCCTCGGTACCCGTGCCGCCCCCGGAGGCGTGCGCGGCGAGCGGTACCTGCTCGGCGAGATCGATCCGGGCGACCTCGTCCGTGGCGTGCTCCCCCGAGAGTTCGACGTCGAGCCCGCCGGCGGGAAGCGGCGTGGTGGTGTACGCCGGCGTGGCCGAGCTCGCCGATGCATCCCCGGCGACGGGAGCCTGCCCAAAGTCGGCGCCGAGATCATCCGTCTGGACCGGATCAGCCGCGAGGGTGGGCTCCACGAACAGAGCGTGGTCACCGGCGGGCTGCGCGGACCCGGACGCCAGCTGCTCCTGAGCGGGAGCCTGCCAGTCCTGGGCGGGAGTCGGCGGCTCCTGAACGGGAGCCTGCTGCTCCTGGGCGGACGCATCCGTCGTCCAGGAGGAATCCTGCAGAGCCTCGTCTGCCGTGGCGTCCGCTGCGACCGGGGCGGAGTCCGCCGTGACCGGGGCGGAGTCGGCTGCGACCGTGGCGGCCGTCGGCTCGGGTCGAGGACGCGGGATCACCGGACGGACGGGGTTGGCATTGCGGTGGGCGAGTGTGACCAGTCGACCCTGGAAGTCCTCCTTGAGCCCCGGTACCAGGGGCGCGAAGACCGTCAGCACCACGAGCGCCAGTGCAGCGATGAGCTGGACGACACCGTTCCAGGAGAGTCCGAAGGCTCCGATCTCGATCGCGACGGTCACGGCGCTCCACAGCGCTCCGAGCCAGTAGACGGCGGCGACGGAGAACGCGACCGAGGCGAACTGATCGATCCCCAGTGAGCCGACCCGGCGGATCCCGTCGGGCGAGAAACGTCGCAGGATGAGCAGGAAGACCGCGGCCGTCGGGACTCCGACCGGGAGCACCCACTGGATCCCGGTGCCCCAGATCGAGACACCGCCGAGGTGCGGGAAGAACGACGCGATGAACGCGATGGCCCAGACGCCCACGATCAGCAGCTCGCGCAGAGTGAATCCGATGATGCCGAACTCCGGCGTCACCTCCTCGTCGTACAGCACGCCGTCGTCGTCGGAGAAGACCTCGTCGGCCGTGTGCTCCGTCGACGCCGTCCGGTCATCGGCATCCGTGCCGGCGCCGCTGAGGAAGGGTGATTCCGTGCTCATGGGGAGGGTCCTTTCGCCACGGTGCAGAGCTTCTGACGCCCGCACCCGAACGCGTCCTGATACTACCCGGTGCGTCCGTGAGGTCCTCACCGGAAGACGCCCCTCACGGGACCTCGGTCACCCCAGGCAGGTGGGTCCGAGGAGGGACTTCAGATCTCCGAACAGATCAGCCGTGACCTTGACCGGCATGGGGACCTCGAACACCTTCGCGGTGTTCCCGCGGTGCACCCGCAGCACCACCTCGGTCTCGCCGTTGTGTCGCCGCAGCACCTCGGCGAGCTCGTTCATGACCCGCTCGGTCGCACGCTGTTCTGCGAGCACGAGCGACAGCGGGCCCGCTGCATCGAAGGACCCCACATCGGGGGCGAACGCCGACTGGGCATGCAGGTTGAGCCCGTCATCACGTCGCGACACCCGACCGCGCACGGCCAGGATCGAGTCCTGCTGCAGGACGTGCTGGAACTCGGTGTAGGTCTTTCCCATGAACATGACCGTCACCTCGCCGTTGAAGTCCTCGATCGTGATCATGCCGTACGGGTTCCCGCTGGCCTTCGCGACGCGATGCTGCACGCTCGTGACGAGCCCGGCGACGGTGACCTGGTCGCCGTCCTGCACGTCGTCGGAGTTGTTGAGGACGTGGATCGAGATCGACGCGTGCTTCGCCAACGGGACCTCGAGACCGGCGAGCGGATGGTCCGAGACGTAGAGTCCGAGCATCTCGCGCTCGAAGGCGAGCTTGTCCTTCTTGATCCACTCCGGACGCGGCGGCACCTTGGCGGGGGCGACCTCCTCGAGGCCGTCGTACAGACTGTCGAAATCGAATCCGATCGCTCCCTGCGCCTCGTTGCGTTTGCGGTCGACGGCGGCCTCGACCGCATCCTCATGCACTTCGAGCAGCGCGCGGCGCGTGTCTCCCAGCGAGTCGAACGCACCGGCCTTGATCAGCGACTCCACGGTGCGCTTGTTCGAGACGTGCAGCGGCACCTTCTCGAGGAAGTGGTGGAACGACGTGAATCGCTCGCCCTTGCGGGCCTTCACGATGCCTTCGACGACGTTGCTTCCGACGTTGCGCACCGCTCCGAGGCCGAAGCGGATGTCGTCGCCCACGGCCGCGAAGTAGTTGATGGAGTCGGAGACGTCAGGGGGAAGCACCTTGATGCCCATCCGTCGGCACTCGTTGAGGTACAGCGCCATCTTGTCCTTCGAGTCGCCGACGCTGGTGAGCAGCGCCGCCATGTACTCGGCGGGGTAGTGCGCCTTGAGGTAGGCGGTCCAGTACGAGACCACCCCGTACGCGGCCGAGTGCGCTTTGTTGAAGGCGTAGTCGGAGAACGGGAGCAGGATCTCCCAGATCGCATTCACGGCGCCGTCGGAGTATCCGTTGGCGTGCATGCCGGCCTGGAAGCCCTCGAACTGCTTGTCGAGCTCGGACTTCTTCTTCTTTCCCATCGCGCGACGCAGGATGTCGGCCTGTCCGAGCGAGAACCCCGCCACGCGCTGGGCGATGGCCATGACCTGCTCCTGATAGATGATCAGTCCGTAGGACTCGTCGAGGATGTCGGCCAGCGACTCGGTGAACTCCGGGTGGATGGGAGTGATCGGCTGCTGGCCGTTCTTGCGCAGCGCGTAGTTCGTGTGCGAATTCGCCCCCATGGGCCCCGGCCGGTACAGCGCGATGAGCGCCGAGATGTCGCCGAAGTTGTCGGGCCGCATGAGCCGCATGAGCGATCTCATCGGACCGCCGTCGAGCTGGAACACGCCGAGCGACTCACCCCGACCGAGCAGGTCGTAGGCTCCCCGGTCGTCGAGCTCCAGCTTCTCGAGGTCGAGCTCTTCGCCGCGGTTGGTGCGGATGTTGTCGAGGGCGTCCGAGATGATCGTGAGGTTGCGCAGCCCGAGGAAGTCCATCTTGATCAGGCCGAGCGACTCGCAGGACGGATAGTCGAACTGCGTGACGATCTGGCCGTCCTGCTCGCGGCGCATGATCGGGATGATGTCGATCAGCGGCTCGGACGACATGATCACGCCCGCGGCGTGGACGCCCCACTGACGCTTCAGCCCCTCGAGACCCAGCGCGCGGTCGAAGACCGTCTTCGCCTCGGGGTCGGTCTCGATGAGCGCGCGGAACTCGCTCGCCTCTTTGTAGCGCTTGTGCGCCGTATCGAACATGCCGCCGAGCTCCATGTCCTTGCCCATGACGGGAGGCGGCATGGCCTTGGTGAGACGCTCACCCATGCTGAACGGGAAGCCGAGCACGCGGCCGGCGTCCTTGAGGGCCTGCTTCGACTTGATGGTGCCGTAGGTGACGATCTGCGCCACGCGCTCCGAGCCGTACTTGCGGGTCACGTAGTCGATGACCTCGCCACGGCGACGATCATCGAAGTCGACGTCGAAGTCGGGCATCGAGACGCGGTCCGGGTTGAGGAACCGCTCGAAGATCAGACCGTGCTCGAGCGGGTCGAGGTCGGTGATCCGCATCGCGTAGGCGACCATCGAGCCGGCGCCGGAGCCTCGACCCGGTCCGACGCGGATGCCGTTGTCCTTGGCCCAGTTGATGAAGTCGGCGACGACGAGGAAGTAGCCGGGGAAGCCCATCTGCAGGATGATGCCGGTCTCGTACTCCGCCTGCGTGCGGACCTTGTCGGGGATGCCGCTCGGGTACCGGTAGTGGAGGCCGGCCTCGACCTCTTTGATGAGCCAGCTGTCTTCGGTCTCGCCGTCCGGCACGGGGAAGCGCGGCATGTAGTTCGCCGCCGTGTTGAACTCGACCTCGCAGCGTTCGGCGATCAGCAGCGTGTTGTCGCACGCCTCGGGGTGGTCGCGGAACAGTTGGCGCATCTCGGCCGCGGTCTTGATGTAGTAGCCGTCGCCGTCGAACTTGAACCGGTTGGGATCGTCGAGTGTCGAGCCGGACTGGACGCAGAGCAGCGCCTCGTGCGCGCCGGCCTCGTGCTGGTGGGTGTAGTGGGAGTCGTTGGTGCCGACCAGCGGGATCTGCAGGTCCTTGGCGAGCCGGATGAGGTCGGTCATCACCCGACGCTCGATGGACAGACCGTGGTCCATGATCTCGGCGAAGTAGTTCTCCTTGCCGAACAGATCCTGGAACTCCGCCGCGGCCGCACGTGCGGCGTCGTACTGACCGAGACGCAGCCTGGTCTGGATCTCGCCCGAGGGGCAGCCGGTCGTGGCGATCAGCCCTTTGCCGTACGTCTGCAGGAGCTCCCGGTCCATGCGGGGCTTGAAGTAGTAGCCCTCCATGCTCGACAGCGAACTGAGGCGGAAGAGGTTGTGCATCCCCTGGGTGGTCTCGCTCCACATCGTCATGTGGGTGTACGCGCCGGAGCCCGAGACGTCATCGCTCTTCTGATCCGGCGAGCCCCACTGCACTCGGGTCTTGTCGCTGCGGTGGGTACCCGGGGTGACATAGGCCTCGAGACCGATGATCGGTTTGACCCCGGCCGCGTTGGCGGCCTTGTAGAACTCGAATGCGGCGAAGGTGTTGCCGTGATCGGTCACCGCGATGGCCGGCATCTCGTAGTCTGCGGCGGCCTGAGTCATCGCCGCGATCTTCGCCGCCCCGTCGAGCATCGAGTACTCGCTGTGCACGTGCAGATGGACGAAGGAGTCGGATGCCATGCCTTCGAGTCTACGGCTGACCCCCGACATCGGAGCCGCTGCGGGGGGTCGCCCCGGCCCCTCGAAGATCGAGGCGCATGAGCACCCGGGGGAAGCCGTCGAGCGTGGATCGCGTGTCGGTCGCCTTGGTGAATCCCGCCGCCTCGAACAGCGCCCTCGTCCCGACATACGCCATCGTGAGGTTCACCTTCTCGCCACGGTTGTCGACGGGATAGCCCTCGATCGCCGGTGCGCCCAGCCTCTTCGCGTGCGCGACGGCCCCCTCGATCAGCGCGTGCGATATGCCCTGCCTGCGGTGCCCCGGACGCACTCGCACGCACCAGAGCGACCACACGTCGAGGTCGTCGATGTGCGGGATGAGCCTGTTCCTCGCGAACGTGGTATCCCGGCGGGGATGAACCGCCGCCCACCCGACAGGTTCGTCGTCGAGGTAGGCGATCACGCCGGGAGGCGGGTCCTGATGGCAGAGCTCCCGCACGCGATCCGCGCGCTGGGAGCCTCGCAGCTCGTTGTTCTCTTTGCTGCCGATCCGATAGCTCAGGCAGAAGCACACGTTCGACGTCGGCTTCTTCGGCCCCACGAGAAGGGCCACGTCGTCGAACTCGGTCGCCGGTCGCACCTCGATGCTCATGCCGAGAGTCTGATGCACCCCACGGACATCGTCGAGCATCTCGATCGATTCCCGACGGGGATGGACGACTCGGAACGGGCTATTCGCCGCGCAGGATCTCCAACGCATGCTCGAAATCCGCAGGGTAAGCCGACTCGAACTGCACCCACTCCCCCGTGGCGGGGTGCGAGAACCCGAGCTTGTGCGCGTGCAGCCACTGCCGGGTGAGGCCGAGCCGTGCCGACATCGTGGGGTCCGCGCCGTAGAGAGGGTCGCCGACGCACGGATGCCGGAGCGCGGCCATGTGCACGCGGATCTGATGCGTGCGCCCCGTCTCCAGGTGGATCTCCAGCAGAGACGCACCCGGGAACGCCTCGAGCGTCTCGTAATGGGTGACCGACGGCTTGCCGTCCGGCGTCACCGCGAACTTCCATGAGTGGTTCGGATGCCGCCCGATCGGCGCCTCGATCGTCCCCGTCAAGGGATCGGGGTGACCCTGCACGACCGCGTGATAGATCTTCTCGACCGTGCGCTCTTTGAAGGCGTGCTTCAGCGCGGTGTACGCGGACTCGCTCTTGGCGACGACCATGAGCCCGCTCGTGCCGACGTCGAGTCGGTGCACGACGCCCTGTCGTTCGGGAGCGCCGCTCGTCGCCACACGGAATCCCGCCGCGGCCAGCGCACCCACCACCGTGGGGCCCTCCCAGCCGAGGGACGGATGAGCGGCGACGCCGGTCGGCTTGTCGACCACCACGATGTCGTCGTCGTCGTACACGATGCCCAGCTCGGGGACCGCGATCGGGATGATGCGCGGCTCCTCCTTCGGCTGCCATTCGACCTCGAGCCAGCCACCGCCGCGAAGGCGATCCGACTTGTCGAGCGTGACACCGTCGAGGCGCACGCCTCCGGCTGCGGCGACGTCCGCTGCGAACGTGCGGGAGAACCCGAGCATCTTGGCCAGGGCGGCGTCGACGCGCGTTCCCTCCAGTCCGTCGGGAACGGGGAGAGAGCGGGACTCCACGCTCAGCGTCCGTCCGACGCGGGCGCACCCGGCGTCGTACCGTCGAGGCGTGAGGAACCGGCCTCGGCGGAGGAGGACTCCGCATCGGCGTCGACAGCGGCGGCCTCGGCTTCCTCATCGGTCTCGACGGCGACGTGATCGCGGTCGCGGGTGCCATCGAACCGCAGCCCGAACACCACGAGCAGCGCCACGGAGATCATGCCGGTGACGATGAAGATGTCGGCCACGTTGAAGATCGCCGGCATCATCCAGGGCATGGAGATCATGTCGACCACATGACCCATCGGGAAACCGGGATCGCGGAACAGGCGATCGGTCAGGTTGCCCAGCACACCGCCGAGGAGGCAGCCGAGCACGACGGCCCAGAGCCGGGAGCGGAGTCCTGTGGCCTTCCACACGATCACGCAGGCGACGACCGCGAGTGCGATCGTGAAGATCCATGTGACGTCGGACCCGAGCGAGAAGGCGGCACCGGGGTTGCGGACGTAGTACAGCTGAAGGAACTCGCCCAGCACGGGGACCGGCTCCTGCAGCGGCAGGTTCTCGGTGGTGAGGTACTTCACAAACTGATCGGCGGCCAGCACGAGCGCTGCGAGAATCGCAACGATCGCGCCGGCCGCCGACCGACGAAGGGCGGGGCGTCCTGGCAAAAGGACGACCTACAGTCCGATCGCGGAGACCGGAGTCGAGTCCGTGGATCCCGACTTCTCGTCGAGGTCGCGGAGCTGGCCCTCGATGTATCCGCGCAGCTGCGAGCGGTAGTCGCGCTCGAAGTTGCGGAGCTCGGTGATGCGGGCCTCGAGCGTGTTGCGCTCGCGCTCCAGGCGTGCCGACTCCTCGCGCTGCTTGGCCTCGGCCTCGGTGCGGATGCGGTTCACCTCGCCCTCGGCGTCGGCGATGAGCTGGTCGCGCTTGGCTTCACCCTCGGCGACGTGCTCGTCATGCAGACGCTGTGCGAGCTCGATGATCCCGGCCGTGGCGGTCGCCGAGCCGGAAGGCGTCGGCTCGGCCGGGGCGGGAGCCTCGGCGACGACGGGAGCAGGGGTCTCGGCGACGGGAGCAGGAGCCGCGGCGGCGACGGGTGCGTCACCGGACTCGAATGCTGCCAGCTTGGCCTTGAGCTCGGCGTTCTCCTCGAGGGCCTTGCGCCACTCGATGACGATCTCGTCGAGGAAGTCGTCGACCTCGTCGGGGTCGAAGCCGTCCTTGAAACGGACGTGCTGGAACTGCTTGGTGACGACGTCATCCGGGGTAAGTGCCATGGTGGCTCCTTCGATGAGTTCGGTTGCCAGTGTTGATGATGGCATGGTCGAGATGTGGCGCGAACCCGGGGCGCGCACCTGGGAGCCAAGCATAGCCCCCGTGCCTGTCAGCCGCGACGACACGACACTCGGGCTCGGCGAAATCTCCGGGCTGTCAGATGAAGTTTCGCACGATGCTCATCAGGATGAGCACGATCAGGATGGTGATCGAGAAACCGAAATCCAGAGAGATCCCGCCGATCCGGAGGGGCGGGATGATGCGCTGGAAGAACCGCACGGGCGGGTCGGTGACGGTGTACACGAGCTCGGCCGCGATGAGGCCGGCGCCCTTGGGCCGCCATTCCCGATTGAACAGCGGAATGTAGCTGAGGATGAGTCGCGCGAACAGCACGATCAGATACAGCAGGAGCGCCAGATGGACGGTGCTGGCGATGATGGAGACGACGATCCCCACGGTCTACGACTGGTCGAAGCCCGCAGACTCGGCGTCTGCGTGGGCGATTCCCCCGTGGCCGGACACCGAGATGTTCTCCGGAGAGAGCAGGAACACCTTCGAGGTGACCCGCTCGATGCGGCCGTAGAGGCCGAGCGAGAGCCCGGACGCGAAGTCGATCAGACGGCGAGCGTCGGCGTCGCTCATCTGGGAGAGGTTGATGATGACCGGGACACCCTCGCGGAAGCTCTCAGCGATGAGCTGCGCATCGCGGTACTGCTTCGGGTGCACGGTGAGGATCTCGTTCACTGCCCCTCCTGCGGGCTGACGCACGGCGACGGGGCGCCGCAGCGGGGTGACGGGGGCCGGCGCGGGCTCTTCCCGATCACGGTCACGGTCGCGGTCACGCTCGCGCTGGGCGCGAGCGGGAGCCGGCTCTTCGTAGACCTCTTCCTCATCGGCGAGGCCGAGATACACCATGGTCTTCTTCAGCGGGTTACCCATCGTGTCCTCCGGTTCGAACGAGTCGGGTTGGTCTGTTCACAGGTTAACCCCGGTCGGGGCGGGGGCCCGTGATTGCGGAGCCGATCCGCAGGTGTGTCGCGCCCGCGTCGATGGCCTCGACGAAATCGCCGGTCATCCCGGCCGAGATCCAGGTCGCGGACGGCTCGAGCAGGCGCACCTGATCGGCCACCACCCGCAGCCGGGAGAAGGCGGATGCCGGCTCCTCGTCGAGCGGAGCGACGGCCATCACGCCGCGCAGCCGCAGCGAGGACAACGACAGGATGTGCTCGGCGAGGGTCGACGCGTCGGCGGGCTCGATCCCGCCGCGCCCTTCGTCCTTCGTGAGGTTCACCTGGATCAGCACGTCGAGCGGCTCATCATCCTCGGCCACCCGGTGCAGGGCGTCCGCCAGCTTCGCCCGATCGAGCGAGTGCACGGCATCCGCGCTCCGACGGATCGCCGACGCCTTGTTGGTCTGCGCCTGCCCGATGAAGTGCCAGCGGACATCCAGGTCGCCCACCTCGGAGACCTTCGATGTGAGCTCCTGCTGACGATTCTCCCCCACCTCGAGGACCCCCAGCGCGTGCAGGTCGCGCACGAGGGACGCGGGGTGGAACTTCGTCACGACGATCCGGGTGATCTCCGAGGGGTCGCGATCCGCTCGGCGCGCTGCGTCGGCGATCCGTTCGTCGATCGCCGACAGCCGCGCGGCCAGAGCCGAACGGCTCTGGCCGGGGCCGTCCGTCACTTCAGGAATTCGGGGATGTCGATGTCGTCGTCGGCGAAGGCCGGCTCGATGCTGGTCGTCGCGACGCGCTGCTGCACGCGCTCCGGTGCGGCAGGCTCTGCGGCGGGCGTGCTCTCCTCGTCCTTCGACAGCGTCACCTCGGGCAGCGTGCTCGCGGCGGCGGGACGCGTGACGACCATCGGGTCGAGGCGGAGCGACGGCTCGCCGCTGTCGAAGCCGGCGGCGATCACGGTGACGCGCACCTCATCGCCGAGCGTGTCGTCGATGACGGTACCGAAGATGATGTTCGCCTCGGGGTGCGCTGCCTCCTTGACGAGGTCAGCGGCGTCGTGGATCTCGAAGATGCCGAGGTTCGATCCACCCTGGATCGAGAGCAGCACGCCGTGCGCTCCCTCGATGCTCGCCTCGAGGAGCGGCGATTCGACGGCCAGCTCTGCGGCCTTGATCGCCCGGTCGGCGCCGCGGGCGGATCCGATTCCCATGAGTGCGGATCCCGCACCCTGCATGACGGACTTGACGTCCGCGAAGTCGAGGTTGATCAGACCCGGCGTCGTGATGAGGTCGGTGATGCCCTGGACACCCGCGAGGAGCACCTGGTCGGCCGTGGCGAAGGCCTCGATCATCGAGATGCCGCGGTCGCTGATCTCGAGGAGACGGTCGTTCGGCACCACGATGAGGGTGTCGACCTCTTCCTTGAGCTTCACCACGCCGGCCTCGGCCTGGCTCTGACGGCGACGGCCCTCGAACGAGAACGGCTTGGTGACGACGCCGATGGTCAGCGCGCCGATCGACTTCGCGATGCGTGCGACGACGGGAGCTCCACCGGTTCCGGTTCCGCCTCCCTCGCCCGCGGTCACGAAGACCATGTCGGCTCCCGTGAGCGCCTGCTCGATCTCTTCCGCGTGGTCTTCCGCGGCGCGGCGCCCCACCTCGGGGTCGGCTCCTGCGCCGAGACCACGGGTGAGCTCGCGACCGACGTCGAGCTTGACGTCGGCGTCGCTCATGAGCAGCGCCTGGGCGTCGGTGTTCACGGCGATGAACTCGACTCCGCGAAGACCGAGGTCGATCATGCGGTTGACGGCGTTGACGCCGCCACCGCCGACGCCGACGACCTTGATGACGGCGAGGTAGTTCTGGTTCTGGCTCATGGCCGGCCTCCGAGTAGTCGAGCCTGTCTATGGGTGAGAATCCAGGGCTTGAACCTTAAACCTCAACTAGAGGTGTAAAGTATTTCCCGGTATTGGTTTCTCTTGTTCGAAGGTAAGCGCGATGCACACGCGCGCACGCAGCGACACGGGCGTGTCGCCCGTTTGACGCCGAAAGTCAGCCGACGACGACGGCGTGCGGCGACGTGACGTCGATGGAGGACGCCCCGGGATTGCCGATCAACGTCTTCGAGAGGACCTCGCTCTTCATCGGCGAGTTCTCCGAGCTCCCCCACACGACGGTCAGTCCGGTGTTCAGCGTGAGCGTCACATCGTCGGCCGTCGTCGCTCTGACTCCGGTGAGAGATGCGCGCAGATCCGCAGGGACGGACCGTATGACGAGTCCGGCGCTCTCGAACGCGGCCGAATCCGTGCCGCCCTCGATGTCGAGCAGGGGCTGCCCCTCCGGCTGATCCGAGGTCGTGGAGAGCGCGACGCCCGCCGCATCGACCAGCGTGTACCCCGCATCCGAGCGGATGACGCCGACGGGGGTCCGCTCGACGATCCTCACCGTCAGGTCATGCGGAGGCTTCGCTTCGAGCGCGTAGGTCTCTATCAGCGGGAAGGCCAGCAGGGCCGCCTTCACCTCGCTCGAGTCGACGAGCGCCAGAGGCGTGCCCACCTGCCCCGCCAGAGCGGTCTCGACCGCGGCAGGATCGAGGGTCGAGGCGCCGACGACCGTGACCTTCTCGACCGCGAAGAGCGGGCTGTACGCCGCGATCACCGTGCCGCCCACCACCACGGCGATCGCGCCGACGGTGCTCAGCCAGATGATGCGGCGACGACGCGACCGCTGCGTGAATCGCCGGATCTCGGCTCTCAGCGCCTTGCGGCGCGCTCGGGCCGCGCGCCACACGTCACGCGTGGACGTCGGCCGATCCGACGCCTCCTGCACGGTCTCGTCCGCACCGTCGGCCTGCGAGCCCACGGGCTGATCCGCACCGGTGCGTGTGGTGGGGTCGTCGCGCTGCGCACGAGATGCCCGACCCGCGCCACGGCGTCGCGACGCCGTGGCGCCGTCCGCGGCCCCCGCGGGCGGGGTGGGGAGCGCAGGTGGACGCCGCATCGGCTAGGCCCCGGTGGTGCGCAGCGACTCGAGCACCTGCGGGATGATCTGGTAGACGTTGCCGCAGCCGAGAGTCACGACGAAGTCGCCCTCACGCGCGACGGATGCCGTGTAGTCGGCCGCCTGCTGCCAGTCCGCGACGTAGTGCACGTGCGCGGGGTCGCGGAATGCGCCACTCACCAGCTCGCCCGTGACGCCGGGGACCGGATCCTCCCGCGCACCGTAGACGTCGAGCATCACCGTGTGATCGGCGTGGGCCTCGAGCACGTCGGCGAACTCCTGGAACATGTGCTGCGTGCGCGAATAGGTGTGCGGCTGCTGGATCGCGATGATGCGACCGGCGCCTGCGAGGGAGCGCATGGCCTCGAGCGCCGCGCGCACCTCGGTCGGGTGATGCGAGTAGTCGTCGTAGACCGTCACACCGCGTTCGACGCCGTGCTGCTCGAGACGACGCACCGTACCGGCGAAGCCTTCGACGGCACGCGCGGACTCGGCGAGCCCGAAGCCGACGGCGAGGAGGACCGTGATGGCACCCGCCGCGTTGATCGCGTTGTGCACTCCCGGCACGGCCAGCTGCAGACGGACGCTCTCGTCGCCGCGACTGATCGTCGCGGAGACGGGCCCCGCTGCCACGATGTCGGTGACGCGGACGTCGGCATCCTCCGCCTGTCCGAAGGTGAGGACGTGCGGATGCGACAACCCTGCCCCGACCCGCAATGCCCCCGGGTCGTCGCTGGAGATGACGACGGCCTCGGTCGCGGCATCGGCGAAGCGGACGAACGCATCGTGGAACGCCTCGTCGGAACCGTAGTGGTCGAGGTGGTCCGGGTCGACGTTGGTGATGAGCGCCACGGCCGTGTCGTAGAGCAGGAAGGTGCCGTCGGACTCGTCGGCCTCGATCACGAACAGCTCCCCCGTGCCCGTCGCACTGGAGATGCCCAGCTGCTCGATGACACCGCCGTTGACGAAGTTCGGATCCGCGCCGAGTGCCTGCAGAGCCGTCACGATCATGCCGGTCGACGTGGTCTTGCCGTGCGCGCCTGCGACCGAGACCAGTCGGCGCGAACCGATGAGCCAGTGCAGTGCCTGCGAACGGTGGATCACGTGCAGGCCGCGCTCCTTCGCCGTGACGAACTCCGGGTTCTCGGGCCAGATCGCGCCGGTGTGCACCACGGTGTCGGCATCGCCGAGGTGAGCAGCATCGTGCCCCACATGGACGACCGCCCCGGCGGCCGCGAGGGCGCGCAGATTGTCGCTGTCGGCGCGGTCGCTCCCGGACACCCGGATGCCCGCGTCCAGGAACATCCTGGCGAGGCCGCTCATGCCGGAACCACCGATGCCGATGAAGTGGGCGGAGGAGATCGACTCGGGGATCGGGAGGGAGAGGTCAGGTCTGATCATGTCGGATTCAGTCTACTTTTCGGTAGGGACGTTTCGGCGGCGCGACGCCGCCGGAGGCACGGTCAGGAGACGCCGAGTGCGCGATCCACGAGGGCGATCACGTTCTCGGTGCCGCTGCGGGTCCCGACCTTCCCAGCTGCTGCGGCCATCTCAGCGAGCCGCCCCGGATCGTTCAGGACGGGGATCACGATGCGGCGCACGGCATCGCCGTCGAACGACGCGTCGTCCAGCAGGCGTGCCGCTCCGACGGCGACGGCCGACGCGGCGTTGAGCCGCTGCTCGCCGTTGCCCACCGAGTACGGCACGTACAGGGCGGGGATGCCCAGCGCGCTGATCTCGCTGACCGTGGCGGCGCCGGAGCGCGAGACGATCAGGTCGGCGAGGGCGAACGCGAGATCCATCCGATCCACGTAGCGCCGCAACGCGTATCCGGGCACCTCGGGGTCGACGAGGTCGCTGCGCTCCCCCGTGACATGGAGCAGCTGCCAGCCGGTGGCAAGGATGTCTCCCCACGAATCCGCGAGCGCGTCGTTGAGGCGCTGAGCACCGAGCGAACCGCCGAAGACGAGCAGCACAGGGCGGACGGCGTCGAGTCCGAAGTGCACCGCCGCCTCGTCGCGGGCTGCCGCGCGATCGAGCTCGATGACCTCACGGCGCAGAGGCATGCCCACCACCTCGCTGCCGCGCAGACGGGTGCCGCCGAAGGCGACTCCGGTGGCCGCAGCCCCTCGCGCGCCGAGGACGTTGGCCAGTCCCGGCTTGGCGTTCGCCTCGTGCACGACGAAGGGCACGCCCTCGCGACGGGCCGCGACGTAAGCCGGAGCGGCGGCGTAGCCGCCGAAGCCCACCACGACATCCACGTCGTGGGCCCGGATGTGGTCGCGGACCTGGGCGACGGCGCGGCGGAATCGAGCGGGGAAGGACGTCGCCTGCCGGTTCGGACGGCGCGGGAAGGGCACCTTGTCGACGATCAGAAGCTCATAGCCGCGGACGGGGACGAGTCGGGACTCGAGGCCCTCGGCGGTGCCGAGCACGAGCACATCGGCGTCGGCATCCCTGGCCCGCAGTCCGTCGGCGACGGCGAGCAGGGGGTTGACGTGACCGGCGGTGCCACCGCCGGCGAGAAGGTACGAGGTCACCGTGCGACCCTACCCCGCCCCACTGATGCGTTCCGCAGAGGAGCCTGAGCCTCGACGGCGGGGATGGTGCGGGCGAAGGAGAGCAGCACTCCGCAGGCGATGAGCACGGCGAGCAGCGCGGTGCCGCCCTGTGACATGAACGGCAGCGGAACTCCCATGACGGGGAAGAGACCGATCACGACGCCGACGTTGAAGACGGCCTGGCCGGTGATCCAGACCGTGATCCCGCCGGCGGCGACGCGGATGAACGGGTCGGCCGTCTTGCGGATGATGTGGAAGGCACCGACCGTGAACAGCGTGAAGAGCGCGAGCACGACGATGCATCCGATCAGACCGAGCTCCTCGCCGACGATCGCGAAGATGAAGTCGTTCCCCGCAGCGGGCAGCCACCCGTACTTCTCCTGCGAGTTGCCCAGACCGACGCCGAAGATCCCGCCCGAGGCCATGCCCCAGATGCCGTGGATCGACTGGTAGCAGTCCCCTGTGTAGGCCGACATGTCGGAACAGGTCGCGGTGATGCGCCGCATCCGGTCGGGGCTGGTGATGGCGAGAGCGATCACCGACACGACCCCGAGGAGCACGGGCAGGATGAACAGGCGCAGCTTGACGCCGGAGAAGAACAGGCACCCGAGCAGGACGATCACGAGCACCATCGCCGTGCCGAGGTCCTTGCCCGCGATGACCGTGCCGATCGCGAGCGCCCCGACGGGCACGACGGGGATGAAGACCTGGTGCCAGGTGCCGAGCATGGTGTGCTTGCGCATCAGCACGAAGCCGATCCAGAGGGCGAGGGCGAGCTTGAGGAACTCCGACGGCTGCAGGGTGAAGCCCGCGACCATGATCCAGTTGCGGTTGCCGCCGTCCTCGATGCCGAGGGGGGTGAACACGAGCAGCTGGAGGGCGACCGCACCGAAGAGCGCAGGCCACGCCATCTTCTTCAGGAAGGCGATCGGCAGTCGCGAGATCAGGAACATGAGCGGGACGCCGAGGACGGCGAAGATGCCCTGGCGCAGGGCGCCGTCCATCGGATTCTCGCCGCTGGCGACCGCGGTGGCGCTGGTCGCTGAGAGCACCATCACGAGTCCGAAGATCGTCAGCATCAGCGCGGCCGACGCGATCATGAGGAATTCGGTGGAGACCGGGGTGAACCTCCGGCCGAGCGAGACGCGAGCGGCGAGACCGCTCATCCCCCGCCTCCGGACTCAGACCGTGAGGGGCGTGCGACCTGAGTCATCGGCGTTCCCCCGGTCTATCCAGTCCCGCACCGCCTCGGCGAAGCGGTGTCCGCGATCCGCGTAGCCGGAGAACTGGTCGAAGGATGCCGCTGCGGGGGCCAGCAGGACTGTGCCCTCACCCTCGACGATCCCCGCGGCGATCTCCACGACGCGATTCATGACGTGATCAGTCTCGCCAGCATCCACCTCGAACACCGGGACCGTCGGCGCGTGTCGCTCGAATGCCGCGACCACCGATCCGCGCTCGACGCCGATCACGACCGCCGCCTTGGCCGTCGCACCGACCGACGCGACGAGCTCGCCGATGTCGACGCCCTTGAGGTCGCCGCCGACGACCCAGATCGCTCCCGGGTATGCGCGCAGCGACGAGGCCGCGGCATGCGGGTTGGTCGCCTTCGAGTCGTCCACCCAGGTGATGCCCGCATGGCGCGCGATGACCTGGATGCGGTGCTCGTCGAGGCGGAAGGACTGCAGCGCGGCGTGGATCGCCTCCGGCTCGACTCCCAGCGATCGGGCGAGCGCGCTTGCGGCCAGGATGTTCTGCACGATGTGCGGAGCCGCGAGACCGACCCGCTCCAGGTCGGCGACGGTGGTGAGCTCGAGCGCGCTGCGCGCCCTGTCGTCGAGGAAAGCCCTGTCGACGAGCAGCCCCTCCACCACGCCGAGGTCGCTGGGACCGGGGATCCCGAGGTCGAACCCGACGGCACGCGCCCCCTCGACCACCTCGGCCTGCTCGACCATGGTGCGGGTCGCCGGATCTGCCTTGTTGTAGACGCACGCGACGCGGGTGTTCCGGTACACGATCGCCTTCGCATCGCGGTAGGCATCGGCGCTGCCGTGCCACACGAGATGATCGTCCGCGAGGTTGAGACACACGGACGCGTGCGGGTACAGCTCACCCTCGGCGCTCGACCGGCCGAGATACCAGAGCTGATGGCTGGACAGCTCGACCACCAGCACGTCGAAGCCCTCGGGGTCTCGCACCGCATCGAGGATAGGCACTCCGATGTTGCCGCAGGGGGCGGCGCGCAGCCCGCCCTCGACCAGCAGCGACGCGGTGAGCTGAGTGGTCGTCGTCTTGCCGTTCGTGCCGGTGATCAGCACCCAGTCGGCGGACGAGCCGTCCGCTCGCCGCACCTTGTCGCGCACACGCCAGGCGAGTTCGACGTCGCCCCACAGAGCGATGCCGGACTCCTGCGCCCAGCGGATCACGGGATGTGCGGGCGAGAACCCGGGAGAGGCGATGATCACCTCGGGATCGAATCCGCTCAGGGCGGCGGGCACCGTCGCCAGCGGACCGAGCTCGAGGCGGGCCCCGATCACCGGAAGCAGCCGGGCGTACTCCTCTTCGGCGGACTCGCTGAGCACGAGCACGTCGGCGCCGAGCTCGGTCAGGGTGTCGGCGACCGAGAAGCCCGTCATCGACAGGCCGAGCACGGCGACCCGCAGGCCGGACCAATCGGCGTGCCAGCTGGTCAACGTCGCGAGCCTGGCGTCAGTCGACACGGGTCAGCCATTCCACATAGAACAGACCGACCGCAGAGACGGCCAGGAGACCTGCGATGATCCACATGCGCACCACGATGGTCACTTCGGACCATCCGCGCATCTCGAGATGATGGTGGAAGGGGCTCATCAGGAACAGCCGCTTGCCGCGAGTGATCTTGAAGTAGCCGCGCTGCAGGATGACCGACCCCGAGGCCATGACGAACACGCCGGCGATGATGAAGAGCAGCAGCTCGGTGCGGGTGAGGATCGCCATCGCGGTGATCACGCCGCCGATCGCCATCGAGCCCACATCGCCCATGAAGACCTTCGCCTTGGGCGCGTTCCACCACAGGAACCCGATCAGGCTCGAGGCGACCGACGCCGCGATGATCGCGAGGCTGAAGGGGTCGCGGACCTCGTAGCATCCGCTGAACGCCGCCTTCTCGACGCCCTCCCCCACACACGACTGCTTGAACTGCCAGAAGGCGATCAGGCTGTAGGCGCCGACGACGATGACCCCGGCACCGGCCGCGAGACCGTCGAGACCGTCCGTCAGATTCACGCTGTTGGACGTCGCGACACCGATGATCGCGATCCACAGCAGGTAGAGCACCCATCCGAGGATCGCCGCGAAGGCGAACAGGTTCAGCCACGGGATGTCGCGGAACAGCGAGATCGATCCGGATGCGGGGGTCTGATCGTACGCGTTGGGGAAGTTCAGGGCGACGATCCCGAACGGGATGATCACGACGAGCTGACCGATGATCTTGCGCCATCCCGACAGACCGAGGCTGCGCTGGCTGTGCACCTTCATGTAGTCGTCGATGAAGCCGACGGCGCCGAAGCCGACCATGAGCCACAGCACGAGCAGTGCGGAGAGCGCGGGGGTGCCGCCGCCGACGTACGTCGCGGTGAAGTAGCCGACCATCGTGCCGAGGATGAAGATGACACCGCCCATGGTGGGCGTGCCGCGTTTGGCCTCGTGGCTCGGGTTCTCGATCGCTTCGGGGGTGCGGATGACCTGCCCCCAACCCCACTTGCGGAAGAGCCGGAGGAAGACGGGAGTCAGGAACAGGGTGAAGGCGAGCGATATCGCGGCCGCCATGATGAGAGACCTCACGAGAACAATTCTCCCAGACGATCGCCGAGATGCCGCAGGCCCACGGAGTTGGACGACTTCACGAGGACCCGATCGCCGTCACGCAGCTCCGTGCGCAGGTACTCGAACGCCGCGTCCTGGTCGGGGAAGAAGACGGCTTCGCTGTCCCAGGACCCCTCGCTGATCGCGGAGATGAACAGTCGGCGCGCCTCCGGCCCGACGACCACGATGCGCTGGATGTTGAGGCGCACGGCGAGCAGTCCGATCCGGTCGTGCTCCTCGCCCGCGGTCTCGCCGAGCTCGCTCATGGCGCCGAGGACGGCGACGGTGCGCTCGTCCTGGCCGGTGATCTGCGCGAGGGTGCGCAGCGCTGCCGCCATCGAGTCGGGGCTCGCGTTGTACGCGTCGTTGATGATGCGCACCCGGTCGTTGCCGAGGGGCTGCATCCGCCAGCGCTCGGCGATCTCGACGGTCTCGAGGCGCGCGACGGCGTCGGCGGTCGACACTCCGAGCACCCGAGCGGCGGCGATCGCCGCGAGCGCGTTGCCCACGTGGTGCGCGCCGAGCACCTGGAGCCGCAGCGGGATCCGCTCTCCGCCTGCCTCGACCACGCACGTCGTACCCGAGGCGGTCACCTCGACATCGTGCGCGCGGACGTCTGCGGCATCGCTCTGCCCGAAGCCGACGACCGACATCCCCCGGGACGTCGCCAGCTCGCGCATGGCGGCGACACGGAAGTCGTCCACGTTGAGCACGGCGGTGCCCGACGCGGTGGCCGCAGAGACGAGTTCGGACTTCGCCTTCGCCGTCGCCTCGATCCCGCCGAACCCTCCGGCATGGGCCATGCCCACCATGAGGACCACCGCGACATCGGGATGCACGAGACCTGCCAGCCGCGCGATGCTGCCGGGAGCGTCCGCTCCGAATTCGCTGACGAGGAATCGGGTGCCGTAGGTGACGCGCAGCATCGTCACGGGCGCGCCCACCTCGTTGTTGTAGGACTTGATGGGAGCGACGGTCTCACCCTCGTCGGCGAGGATGCGAGCGAGGAAGTTCTTCGTCGTGGTCTTGCCGTTCGAGCCCGTGATGCCCACGATCCTGAGGTCACCGGCGGCGCGGACCCGAGCGACGACCTCGCGGGCCAGATCCGCGAGGGCGGTCACGGCGTCGGGGACCACGATCTGCGGGATGTCCTCGTCGACCACGTGCTCGACGATCGCGAGAGCCGCGCCCGCCTCGCGCGCTGCGCCGACGAACCGGTGCCCGTCGGTCTCGGCACCGGGCTTCGCGACGAAGATCGAGCCGGGACCCATCTCTCGGGAATCGGTGTCGACGATCCCGTCGACGATGGTCTCGGCTGTCGCGGGACCCGCGAGACGGAGATCACCCCCGAGGACGGTGGCGATCTCAGCAAGCGACAGGGCGATCATGACGTCTCCAGGCGCGGCGGGGCGCCGGCTATTCGAACTTCGGGAGCGGTGCGTCCATCGGAGTGGAGGACGGCATCACGCGGTAGGTCTTCATGGTCTGGGTCATCGCCTTCTGGAAGGCCGATGCGGTGGCGGCAGACGATGTAATTCTAGTCGGCTCGTCGAGTGTGACCACGACGACGTACTGGGGGTCGTCGACCGGGGCGAAGCCCACCATGCTCGTGTAGTAGACGCCCGACTTGTAGCCGCCGTTGCCGTCGGGGATCTGTGCGGTACCGGTCTTGCTGGTCACGCGGTAGCCGGGGACCTGGATGCGTTCGGCGTTGCCGCCCTGGACGGCGACGTTCTCGAGCATCCGGGTGATGTCCGCTGCCGTCTGGGTCTTGATGATCTGCTCGTGCGCGGGGGTGTCGGGCGTGACGACGGTGCCGTCCGGCGTGGTGCAGGACTCGATGAGCGAGAGACCGATCTTCTCGCCGCCGTTCGCGATCGCCTGGTAGGCACCGGCGAGCTGCGGGGCCGTCACCGTGAAGTACTGCCCGAAGGTGGTCGTGTACAGCGACTGGTTGTCCCACTCGCTCGTGGGATGCAGCAGTCCGCTCGTCTCGTCGGGGAAGCCGATCGTCTTGGTCCCGACGCCGAAGCGCTCGAGGTAGTCGTGGCGCACGTCGGGGCTGACCATGGTGCCGAACTTCGACAGCGCCACGTTCGACGAGTCGATGAGGGCGCCCGCGAGCGTGTACTGGAAGGTCGGGTGCACGAAGGCGTCGTTGATGACCGCACCGTTCTCGAACTTCTCGTGCGACGACGCCGACACCGTGGGGGTCGTCATCGTGACGCCGGCGTTCTCCATGATCGCCGCGGCGGTGACCGGCTTGAACGTCGAGCCCGGCTCGAACGGGTAGGTGAAGAGCTTGCTGCCCCAGGTGTCGGGCGACGAGGCGTTGAGGTCGTTGGGGTCCATGGTCGGCCACTCGGCCGCGGCGCGGATCTTGCCGGTCCCCACCTCGACCACCGTGACGGTGCCGCCCTTGGCGCCCTGGGTCTGCGCCTCTTCGGCGATCATCTGCTGCATGTACCACTGCAGGTCGCTGTTGATGGTCAGCTGCACCGAGCCGCCGTCGACCGCGTCGGTCCTGCTCTCGCTGCCCGGGATGACCACGCCGTTCTTGCCGGTGCGGTACGACTCCTCACCGTCGGTCGGAGCCAGGCACTTCTCGTCCATCTTCTCGACGCCGGCCTGAGCGGTGCTCGTGCCGTCGAGGAAGCCCAGAAGGTTCCCGGCCACGGCGCCGTTCGGGTAGACCCTGACCTCGCGAGGCTTCATCTCGAGGTAGGAAGAGATCTTGAGGTCGCGCAGCTGGATGTACTTCTCGGTGCTCAGCCCCTTCACGAGCGGGAAGTACTGCGAGTCGGGGTTGTCCGCGAGCACCGCCGCGACGTCGGCGCGGAGCTTGTCGGCGTCCAGGCCCATGATCTCCGCGATGCGCGTGGACGCCTCCGCCCAGGGCAGCGCCGGCGGGTTCTTTTCGTCCTCCTCCAGCAGGCGGATGACCTGCGGGCTGAGCTGCGCGTCGTACACCAGCACGCTCTCGGCGAGCACCGAGCCGTCGGCGTCGACGATCGATCCGCGTTGACCGGGGATGGCCGTGCCGTGCGCGATGTACTCCATCGACTGGGCGACGTGCTCGTCGGCCTTGACCACCTGGATGTCCACGAGTCGGACGACGAACGCCCCGAGGACCGCGAGGATCACCGCCAGAGCGACGACCGTGCGTCGCCGAGGCGTCCGGGTGGCTCGTGTCGTCATGGATGCTCTCCGTCAGCTCGGGGTGGTCGGTGGGGTCGTGGCTATCGTGTGCTCGGACTCGGGAGGCCGTCGGTGATGGCCGGCGGGAGCTCCTGCATCGACTGCCCCGACGGTGCGTCCGGAGTGTCGTCGTCCGCTGTCGACGCGTTGACCGGGACGTCGTTGAGGAGTGCGTTGCCCACCGCGCCCGCGCCGGTCGGATCGATCGTCGACGCGCCGGCCGCGCCGGTCCCCTGCCCGAACACCGCGCCGTCGCTCAGTCTCAGGTACGCAGGCGAACCCGCCACCACCATGCCCAGCGCCGCAGCGCTCGTCGCGAGCGACTGCGGGGAGCTCATCCCGGTGAGGTCCTCCTGCAGCGCATCGGTGCGCAGGTCGAGCTCGTGCTGCTGCGAGGTGAGTCCGGCGAGCGTGAACGAATCCTGGGTGATCGCGAGCGAGAGCCCTATCTGGGCCGCACCGATCGCGAGCGCTCCCCCGACGGCCAGCAGCGCGTAGGCGAGCCTCGGGCGGCGACGCTGCGGCGTCCCGGTGACGGGCTGCAGTGTGCGGCGGGGAGTACGGGCGGGAGCCTCGGGTGCGGGCCGGTTCGGACGGACGGCGGCGTTCAGGCTCATGAGTTCTCCCGCACCTTCTCGGCGGCGCGCAGGCGCACCGGGATCGCCCGAGGATTGCGTGCGCGCTCGTCGTCGTCGGCGAGTTCCGCGCCCCGGGTGATGATGCGGAATCGTGGCGCGTGCTCCGGAAGCTCGACCGGGAGGCCGCGCGGGGCGGTGGATGCCGCACCGGCGGCGAACGCCTGCTTGACGAGCCTGTCTTCGAGGGACTGGTACGACATGACCACGATGCGTCCGCTCGGCGCCAGGGCGTCCATCGCGGCCGGGATCGCGTCGGCGAGCACGTTGAGCTCGGCGTTCACCTCGATGCGCAGCGCCTGGAAGACGCGCTTCGCCGGGTGTCCCGCGCGCTGCGCGGCGGCGGGCGTCGCGGCGATGAGAATCTCGACGAGTTCACCGGAACGGGTGATCGGCTGCTTCTCGCGGGCGGCGATGATGAACCGCGCGTACCGTCCGGCGAGCTTCTCCTCGCCGTAGCGCTCGAAGATGCGGCGGAGGTTGCCCTCGTTGTAGGTCGCGATGACCTCGGCGGCGGTGATGCCCTTGGTCTGATCCATCCGCATGTCCAGCGGAGCATCCTTGGAATACGCGAAGCCGCGTTCCGCTTCGTCCAGCTGCAGCGATGAGACGCCGAGGTCGAAGAGGATGCCGGCGGCCCCCTGCGCATGCAGTCCGATCTCGTCGTAGACCGTGTGCACCAGCGTGACCCGGTCGGCGAAGCGTGCGAGCCTCTCCCCCGCGATGCGGAGGGCGTCGGTGTCGCGGTCGAGACCGACGAGGCGGATGTGCGGGAAGCGCTCGAGGAGCGCCTCGGAGTGGCCACCCATGCCCAGCGTGGCATCGACGAGCACCGCTCCGTCGGCCTGCAGGGCCGGAGCGAGCAGCTCGACACAGCGGTCGAGCAGTACGGGGGTGTGGATGTCGCGGAGGTTCATGATCTTTCTCGGGTGACCCTGTGGTGGAGTCCAAGGCCCTGATCCCCCTCCGCTTCTCGACCCGGCACCGGGGAAGTGTGTCGGGGCGGGAGCGGCGGGGCATCACGGCCGTGGTCAGAAGAGTCCCGGGATCACCTCCTGCTCGAGATCGGAGTAGGTCTCCTCACCGGCGGCGAGGTAGGCGTTCCAGCTCTCGGCATCCCAGATCTCGGCATGTGCGCCGACTCCGGTGACGATGAGCTCCTTCTGCAACCCCGCGTACTGACGGAGGTGGGCGGGGATGGTGATGCGGTTCTGGCTGTCGGGCATCTCCGCACTCGCACCGGAGAGGAACAGACGCATGAAGTCGCGCGCCTGCTTGTTCGCGAGCGGCGCCTGACGGATCCGCTCGTGCATGGTCTCGAACTCGGCCGTGCTGAACACGTAGAGGCAGCGCTCCTGCCCCCTGGTGACGACGATGCCGCCACCGAGGTCTTCACGGAACTTCGCGGGAAGGATGACCCTTCCTTTGTCGTCCAGCTTCGGCGAGTGCGTGCCCAGCAACATCGGCCATCACCCCCTCTCCGTCCGGCCCAACTCGAGGTGCGCCCCACTTTACTCCACTTTCCTCCACAAACCTACGACGAATCGGCGCCCAGGCACTCCGATCAGAACCCCGACCCGCGACATTTCGCGGTATCACAGGGATCGCGGCGGGTGGAGGGAGGTGGAGGACGGAGACGACGCGGGCGCGCGCCCGGCGCAGACACGACGAAGGCCCGGATGCTCAGAGCATCCGGGCCTTCGTAGAGGAAGTGTGTGGGGAGAGTCAGCGGCCGTCTTGGCGGCGGTCCCATCGATCGTTCATCCGGTCCATGAAGGACGCGGAGCTGTGCTGCTTGGCGGCACGCTCCTGAGGCACCGACGACAGGGGCTTGCGCACCGGGGTGACGGCGAACATCACGCCGCCGAGCATCGCGGCAAATCCGACGACGCCGACCACGACGCCCCAGACGTCTCCGAGGACGACTCCGACGATCAACCCGCCGACGCCGGCGAGGAGCAGCAATGCTCCGTAGACCAGATTGCGGTAGCTGAGTGCTCGGTCACCTGACGGCGCACTGACGACGTCTGCGTCGTTGTGGAGGAGATGGCGTTCCATCTCGTCGAGCAGACGCTGCTCCTGTTCGGAGAGTGGCATTTCGTCCCCCTCGGGTATCGTCTGTTCATTCTACGCGCGGTATGCGGCTCCGGGCTAGCAGTTGGCGCCCTGTTCGCTTTACGTATGCTGGGAGTCGTGCCGTCCCCCACACTCGTCCCCGACGCCGTCGCCGCACGCCTGCATCTCTTCCTGGAGCGGATGCGGAGCGAGTCGAGCGACTACGGCCCCGACGCGGCCGGTCTCATCGACTCGGCCGCCGACACGCTCGTCGGAGGCAAACGACTCCGGGCCCGCTTCTGCCACGCCGGTTGGCAGGCCGTCGCCCGCGTCGCAGACCGGGCCGCCGCACCGACGGATGCGCTCTGGGACGTCTGCGCCGCTCTGGAGATCTTCCAGTCCGCCGCCCTCGTGCACGACGACCTGATCGACAACTCCGACACCCGCCGCGGTCGCCCCGCGGCGCACCGCGCACTCGAGGGCACGCACCGCGATGCGGGGTGGCGCGGCGACGCGGCGGCGTTCGGCCGATCCTCGGCGATCCTGCTCGGCGACCTCCTGGTGGCGTGGAGCGACGATCTTCTCGAGGATGCCGTGGCCCCGCTCCCCCATGCGGCGGCGGTCCGTCACGAGTATGCGCGCATGCGTCGAGATGTCACCGTCGGGCAGTTCCTCGACATCGCGGAGGAGTCCGCGTGGAGTGTGCACGCCACCGAGTCGCATCTCGCTCGCGCGCTGCGCGTGGTCTCTCTCAAATCCGCGCGCTACAGCATCGAGCAGCCTCTCGTGCTCGGCGCGGCGATCGCCGCCGGCGATGCGGATCAGCTCGACGCGCTGCGGCGCTTCGGGCACCCCGTCGGAATGGCCTTCCAGCTCCGAGACGACCTGCTCGGCGTATACGGCGACGCCGCCGTCACGGGAAAGCCCGCGGGCGATGACCTGCGCGAAGGCAAGCGCACTGTGCTGGTCGCGCTCACGCGGCAGACCCTCGACACCGCGACACGCGATCTGTTCGATGAGATGCTCGGGGACCCCGACCTCACGACCGAGCAGATCGCGTTCCTGCAGGACATCATCTCGGGCTCCGGCGCGCTCGATCAGGTGGAGCGGATGATCGGGGACTACGCCGAAGAGGCCGACGGGGCGCTCTCCGACGCACGCCTCGACGGCGCTGCGCTCGGAGAGCTGCGGGATCTGGCGCGCGCGGCGACCGTCCGGACGGCCTGACAGGACCCCTGCGGTTCGGAGCCGCACCGGCTCACGAGGGTCAGGGTCAGGTCAGGGTCAGGCGAGGGTGCGAGCGATCCGACGGACCGAGCTCTTGTGCCCGGCGAGGAGAGCGTCGATCGGCGAACGGCCCAGCTCCTCCTCGGGTGCGAGCAGCCAGTCGATGACCTCGTCGTCGGAGAAGCCCGCATCCTGCAGCACGATGATCGTGCCGCGCAGCGACGGCAGCGGGCTGCCGTCGACGATGAACACGGACGGGACCGCGAAGACGCCCGTGCGGCGCGAGCCCACGAGGTAGTGCTCGTCGATCAGCCGGCGGACACGACCGAGGGCCTCGTCGAGGACATCGACGAGGTCGGGCATCGTCAGCCACTCGGTGGGGGTGGGTGCAGACGCAGCCGCGAGGTGCGCGGATGCCGTCGCGGGCTCCGGGTTCTCGGGACGATTCTCAGACGGGTTCACTTCAGGCACAGACACGATGCAACTATCTCACCTCTGCGCGCACCTCGCACTTTCATTCACACCAGTCTCTTCCGTCTCTCCAGTCTCATCTTGCACATGAGCCCCTCCAGTTGACTTACGTTTACATCCGTGTCAGCGTGGGCGGACGCCGAACAAGGGAGATCGCCTTGAGAACGCAGACTGTCGCGCACCGAACGCGCTACCTCCGACTGGGCGTGCCCGCCGCCGTGCTGGGAACGCTCACGGGGGCCATCGCCGTCGCACCCGCGCACGCAGAAGGCGCCGCCCGTCCGGTGGAGCGACTGCAGTCGCCACCCACCCGCTTAGCGCCGACCGAGGCCCCACCGGCCACGTACACGGTGCAGCCGGGCGACACGATCGCCGCCATCGCCACCCGATTCGGCCTGCGCACCGTGGACGTGCTCACCGCCAACGGGCTGGGATGGCGGTCGGTCATCTACCCGGGTCAGGTGCTCTCGCTCACCGGATCCGCCGCACCGAGCGCGCCCGCGACGTCGCCCTCCCCCGTCGTCACGACGACCACCCACGCGGTGGTCGCCGGAGACACGGTGTTCGGCATCGCGCAGAGGTACGGCACCACCGTCGACGCGGTGCTCGCCGCGAACGGGCTGACGCGCGCATCCGTGATCTATCCCGGGCAGCAGCTCGCGCTGACGGGTGCCCCGGCCCCGGCAGCGCAGGCACCGGCCGCCCCGGCGGTTGCGCCCGCATCGGCCCCCGGCGGCCGGACTCACACGATCGTGCCCGGCGACACCCTCTTCGAGCTCGCCAGGACGTACTCCATCACGGTCGCCCAGCTCTATGCGCTCAACGGCCTGACCGCCGAATCGATCATCTATCCCGGGCAGAGTCTCGTCGTCGCTGCGGCGCCGGCCCCCACCCCGCCGACCGCACCAGAACCTCCTGTGCAGCTGTCCACGGCCCTCGATGCCGAGCAGGCCGGCAACGCCGCTCTCATCATCGGCATCGGCAGGGAGCTCGGCGTACCGGACCGCGGCATCGCGATCGCTCTCGCGACGGCGATGGTGGAGTCGGGCATGCGCAACCTCGCCTGGGGCGACCGGGATTCCCTCGGCCTCTACCAGCAGCGCCCGAGCATGGGGTGGGGCTCGCCCGAGCAGGCCATCGACTCCGACCGCAGCACCCGCGTCTTCTACGGCGGCGCGTCGGATCCCAACGGTCCGGCATCCCGCGGCCTGCTCGACGTCTCCGGCTGGGAGGGCATGCGGTTCACCGACGCGGCCCAGGCCGTGCAGATCTCCGCATATCCGGAGCGGTACGGCCAGTGGGAGACGCAGGCGTACCAGTGGCTCGCCAGCCACGGGTGAGGCGGTTTCCGGCAAACCCGCAGGGTCGAGGGGCGAGCCGCTCCCCGAGCTTTCAGGCAGTTCTCCATAGAATCTTGACGTGACGACCAATCAGCAGGCCGACCCCCTCATCGGGCGGCTCGTCGACGGTCGGTACCGGGTGCGTGCACGGATCGCGCGCGGAGGCATGGCGACCGTCTACGTCGCCACCGACCTCCGGCTCGAACGGCGCATCGCCCTCAAGGTCATGCACGCCCACCTGAGCGATGACTCCGCCTTCCAGAGCCGGTTCATCCAGGAGGCCAGGGCCGCGGCCCGCCTGGCCGACCCGCACGTGGTCAACGTGTTCGATCAGGGCCAGGACGGCGAGCTCGCCTACCTGGTGATGGAGTACCTGCCAGGGATCACCCTGCGCGAGCTCCTGCGCGAACAGAAGCGCCTGACGATCCCGCAGACGATCACGATCATGGATGCGGTGCTCGCCGGGCTCTCCGCCGCGCACCGCGCAGGCATCGTGCATCGCGACGTCAAGCCTGAGAACGTGCTGCTCGCCGAGGACGGCCGGATCAAGATCGGCGACTTCGGGCTCGCCAGGGCGACGACCGCCAACACCGCCACCGGACAGCAGCTGCTGGGGACGATCGCCTACCTCGCGCCCGAACTGGTCACCCGCGGGACGGCGGACGCCCGCAGCGACATCTACGCGCTCGGCATCATGCTCTACGAGATGCTCGTGGGTGAGCAGCCGTACAAGGGCGAGCAGCCGATGCAGATCGCCTTCCAGCACGCGACCGAATCCGTGCCGCGCCCCAGCGTCCGCAACCCGGGGGTGCCCGAGCAGCTCGACGAGCTGGTGCTGTGGGCCACCGAGAAGTCCCCCGACGAGCGACCGGACGATGCTCAGCAGATGCTCGATCGTCTGCGCGAGATCGAACGCGGGCTCGGCATCGCCCCCGCCGTCGCGGCGGCGACCATGTCGCAGCGTTCCCAGGCGGATTCGGGCGACGTCACCAAGGTGATGCCGAGCACGATCGCGATCGCCGATCCGACCGCGCCGGTGGCCGCGCCCGTCGACAACGCCACGCTGCTGCGCCGACGCTCGTCGCGTCGACGTGCGCGCGGCGCTTTCCTGCTGACGCTGGTTCTGCTACTCGCGACCGTGGCCGGCGGAGTCGGCTGGTGGTTCGGGTCAGGACCGGGATCCCTCGTCGCCGTTCCTGCGGTCGCAGGGATGTCGTACGACGATGCAGCCAACGCTCTGACCGCCGAGGGGTTCGTCCCCGTCCGCGGCGAGGAGAACTCCATCGATGTCGCCCGCGACCAGACGATCCGCTCCGACCCCGACGAGGGCGCCCGACTCGACAAGGGTGCCGAGGTCACGGTCGTCGTCTCGATCGGCCCTGCATCGCACACGGCCGAGACACTCAACGGCAAGACCGAGCAGGAGGCCCGCGATTACCTGGCGGGCATCAGGGTCAACACGGCCGAGACGTCTCTGGTGCTGTTCTCCGATGCCGATGCCGGGCGGGTGATCAACGCCTTCGTCACCCCGCGCGACGGCGGCGAGGTGTATGCCTGCGCCGAGGGCTGCGAGCTGTTCGAAGACGATGCGGTCGAGCTGTATGTCTCGGCCGGTGCGTTCCCCGACGTCGCGGGGTTGTCCGTCGACCAGGCCACGAAGACCCTCACCGACAAGCAGCTCCAGGTCAGCGGAGACATCCAGTACGTCTCGAGCGAGGACGTCGACAAGGATCGCGTCATCGGCGTCGCCGATCGCGCCGAAGAGGGCAACTGGCGCCCCGGTGACCAGGTCCAGCTCATCGTGTCGACGGGCCCTCCCCTGTTCCCCGTCCCGGATGTCACCGGGATGAGCCGGGACGAAGCCGCGCAGGCGATTCGCGATGCGGGCTTCGAGCCCACCTGGAACGGCATCTGGAACGCCTTCCCGAACGACTTCACCGAGGTCACCGGATCGGATCCGGGCGAGGGTGAGCAGCGACGCAAGGGGACGAAGATCACCCTGCAGATCCGCAGCAGCGCCTTCTAGCCGCGTGACGGCGGCCGTCGCTGCACAGCTCCTCCGGCGCACCGATCAACGAGAACCGCCCTCCCGGAGACTCCGGGAGGGCGGTTCTGTCGTCGGTCAGGGATCAGCGCTTCTCGAGCTCCTCGGCCACGAGGAACGCGAGCTCGAGCGACTGCATGTGGTTCAGGCGCGGATCGCACAGGCTCTCGTAGCGGGTCGCGAGAGCCGCCTCGTCGATGTGCTCCGATCCACCGAGGCACTCGGTGACGTCGTCACCCGTGAGCTCGACGTGGATGCCGCCGGGGAACGTGCCGACGGCGCGATGCGCCTCGAAGAATCCGCGCACCTCGTCCACGACGTCGTCGAAGCGGCGCGTCTTGTATCCGGTCGGCGTGGTGATGCCGTTGCCGTGCATCGGGTCGGTCACCCAGAGCGGCTGGGCGCCGGAGTCGCGGACCGCCTCGAGCAGCGGGGGAAGCGCGTCGCGGATCTTGCCCGCACCCATCCGGGTGATGAACGTCAGCCTTCCGGGCTCGCGGTTCGGGTCGAGCTTGTCGATCAGCGCGAGAGCGGTCTCGGGGGTCGTGGTCGGTCCGAGCTTCACGCCGATCGGGTTGCGGATCTTCGAGAAGTAGTCGACGTGCGCACCGTCGAGCTCGCGCGTGCGCTCACCGATCCACAGGAAGTGCGCCGAGGTGTTGTACGGCGTGTCCGTGCGGGAGTCGATGCGGGTCATCGGGCGCTCGTAGTCCATGAGCAGTCCCTCGTGCCCGGTGAAGAACTCGACGCGCTTGAGCTCGTCGAAGTCGGCACCCGCCGCCTCCATGAACTTGATCGCGCGATCGATCTCCGCCGCCATGCGCTCGTACCGCTGGTTGGCCGGGTTCTGCGCGAAGCCCTTGTTCCAGGAGTGCACCTCGCGCAGGTCGGCGAAGCCCCCCTGCGTGAACGCCCGGATGAGGTTCAGCGTCGAGGCGGCCGTGTGGTACCCCTGCAGCAGGCGACCCGGATCGGGCTGACGCGACAGCTCGGTGAAGTCGTACCCGTTGACGATGTCGCCGCGGTAGGCGGGCAGTGTGACGTCGCCGCGCGTCTCCGTGTCGCTCGAACGGGGCTTCGCGAACTGCCCTGCCATGCGGCCCATCTTGACGATCGGCATCGATGCGCCGTACGTGAGCACGACCGCCATCTGCAGGACGGTCTTGATGCGGTTGCGGATCTGCTCGGCGGTCGCGCCGGCGAACGTCTCGGCGCAGTCGCCGCCCTGAAGCAGGAACGCCTGTCCGGATGCCGCACGCGCGAGACGGTCGCGGAGGTTGTCGACCTCGCCGGCGAACACCAGCGGCGGGAGCGCCCCGATCTGCGTGGAGACCTCGGCGACGCGCTCTGCGTCCGCCCACTGAGGCTGCTGCTTGATCGGGAGCGAACGCCACGCATCAAGCGCGTCGATGTGGTGCTGGAGCATGAGACCAGCCTAGTGCGCGCGTGGCGCGCCGGATGCCTCAGGACCGCTGTGTGACGCGGGCCGGAAGACGGTCTTTCACGGTCGACGCGTACACGTCGTCGTACTGCTGCTCGCCGAGGCGGTGGAGGGCGACCATGATCTCGTCGGTGACCGAGCGGAGGATGTATCTGTCGTTCTCCATGCCCGCGTATCGCGAGAAGTCGAGGGGCTCGCCGATCACGATGCCGACCCGAACGACACGGGGCAGCCGCTGCCCGATCGGCATCGCGGTGTCGGTGTCCACCATGATCACGGGGACGACGGGGACCTTCGCCTCCAGCGCCATCCGGGCGATGCCCGTGCGACCCCGATAGAGTCTGCCGTCGGGACTGCGGGTCCCCTCCGGGTAGATCCCGAGGAGGTCGCCTCGACCGAGCACCTGGAGGCCGGTGTTGAGGGATGCCTCCGAGGCCTTGCCGCCGGAGCGATCGATGGGGATCTGCCCCGTGGCCTTCATGAAGAACTTGGTCGCCCAGCCCTTGAGTCCGCGCCCGGTGAAGTAGTCGCTCTTCGCGAGGAAGGACATGGGACGGTCGATCATCAGCGGCAGGAAGATCGAGTCCGCGAAGGACAGGTGGTTGCTGGCGAGGATCGCGGCGCCGTTCGCGGGGATGTTCGCACGCCCGACGACCCATGGGCGGAACACCGCTTTGACCACGGGACCGATCGCGACGTACTTCATCAGCCAGTAGAACATCGAGGTGAAGTCTAGCGCCGAGACCGCGATCCGCCGCGCACGGAACGACAGCTCCGCCATGGGCGACTGGGTTTCATCAACCGTGCGACCGAGTCTCATACCCTAGACTCGGGTGCAACCCAGTGCCCGACCGGTACCGAAGGAGCTGCCGTGGTCCAATTCGAAGTCCCCGCCGTCGTCCCCGCCGATCCCGATGCGAACATCGCCGACCTGCTGGCCCAGCGCGTCGCGGCGACGCCGGATCGCCCGCTCTTCTCCGTTCCGGATGGCGAGGGATGGCGCGACATCAGCGCCTCTGCCTTCGAGACCGCGGTGATCGCCCTGGCCAAGGGCCTCGTCGCAGCCGGCATCCAACCCGGCGAGAAGGTCGGTTTCCTCGCGCGCACCACCTACGAGTGGACGCTCGTCGATTTCGCGCTCTTCTACGCGGGTGCCGTGATGGTCCCGATCTACGAGACCAGCTCGCCGTCGCAGATCCAGTGGATCCTCGAGGACTCCGGCGCCATCGCGCTGATCGTCGAGTCCCCCGAGCACTTCGCCCGACTCGACGAGGTGCGCGGCGATCTGCCCCTGCTCCGCGAGGTCTGGCAGCTGCATCTCGGCGCGATCGACACGCTCACGGCGCAGGGCGCATCGGTCTCGGATGCCGAGATCGAACGCCTGCGCGGCATCGCGGTCGGCTCCGACATCGCCACGCTGATCTACACGTCCGGCTCCACGGGCCGCCCGAAGGGCTGCGTGCTGACCCACAGCAACTTCGTCGAGCTGTCGCGCAACTCCGCCAAGGCCCTGGATGCCGTCGTGCAGACGCCCGGGTCGTCCACGCTGCTGTTCATCACGACGGCGCACGTGTTCGCCCGCTTCATCTCGATCCTCAACATCCACGCCGGCGTGCGCACCGGGCACCAGCCGGACACACGACAGCTGCTTCCGGCACTCGGATCGTTCAAGCCGACATTCCTGCTCGCCGTCCCCCGCGTCTTCGAGAAGGTCTACAACTCCGCAGAGCAGAAAGCGGAGGCCGGCGGCAAGGGCAAGATCTTCCGCGCCGCCGCGGATGTCGCGATCCAGCACTCCAAGCTGCTCGAGGAGGGGAAGAGCATCCCGTTCGGGACGAAGCTGAAGTTCGCCCTGTTCGACAAGCTCGTCTACGGCAAGCTGCGGGATGCCATGGGCGGTCGCATCGTGTACGCGGTCTCAGGCTCCGCTCCGCTCGGAGCGCGCCTCGGGCACTTCTTCCACAGTCTCGGCGTCGTGATCCTCGAGGGCTACGGCCTCACCGAGACCACCGCGCCCGCGACCGTCAACCTCGCCGACAAGTCCAAGATCGGCACGGTCGGCCCCTCGCTCCCCGGCGTGGGAGTGCGGCTCGCAGACGACGGTGAGATCGAGGTGAAGGGCGTCAACGTCTTCAAGGAGTACTGGAACAACCCCGAGGCGACCGCCGCGGCGTTCAGCGACGACGGCTGGTTCCACACCGGTGACATCGGCAGCTTCGACTCCGAGGGGTTCCTCACCATCACCGGCCGCAAGAAGGAGATCATCGTGACGGCGGGCGGCAAGAACGTCGCACCGGCGGCTCTCGAGGATCCGATCCGCGCGAACCCGATCATCGGACAGGTCGTGGTCGTCGGCGACCAGCGCCCCTTCATCTCGGCCCTGATCACCCTCGACCCCGAGATGCTGCCGACCTGGCTCGCCAACGCCGGGCTGCCGAAGGACATGTCGCTGGCGGATGCAGCGACCGATGACACCGTGCGCGCCGAGATCCAGAAAGCCGTGGATGCCGCCAACTCCCGCGTCTCGCGCGCCGAGTCCATCCGCAAGTTCACGATCCTCGACAGCGAATGGACCGAGGCCTCCGGGCACCTGACGCCGAAGCTGTCGATCAAGCGGAACGTGATCATGAGCGACTTCGCCGATGAGATCTCGGCGATCTACGACGAGCCGGTCACCACCACGAACGTCGCCATCGGCGGCTGAGCGGCACACCCCCATCACGAGAGAGGCCCCGCCGTCACGGCGGGGCCTCTCTCGTGATCCGGAGCGGTCAGAACCAGGCGCTCTCGCGCACTTCGCGCATGGCGCGCTTGCGCGTCTCGGCGTCGAGCCTGTTGAGGTAGAGCGTGCCGTCGAGGTGATCCGTCTCGTGCTGCAGCGCCTGGGCCAACAGGCCGTCGCCCTCCAGGACGACAGGCTCGCCGTCGAGGTCGATCCCCTCGACACGGGCCCACGGATGACGCAGGGCATCGTGCCACAGTCCGGGAACGGACAGGCATCCCTCTCCCGTCGGGACCGGCTCGCCACGCACCTCGGTGAGCACGGGGTTCAGCACGTAACCGATGTCGCCGTCGATGTTGTAGCTGAAGGCGCGGAGCGCCACACCGATCTGCGGAGCGGCCACACCGGCACGGCCGGGGAGCTCGACCGTGTCGATCAGGTCGGCGACCAGTGCCCGCACGCCGTCGTCGATCGCGCCGATCGGCGCACACACCGTGCGCAGCACCGGGTCTCCGAAGACGCGGATCTCGCGAACCGTCATCAGGCGTCCTTCGCCCGGAGTCCCTCGACGAGGAGCGCCGCGAGCTCCCGCGCCGCCACCCGCGTCTCGGGCTGCAGGTTCGCGAAGACGATCGTCCCGCCCCCGGCGATCTGCGCGTCGTACGGCATGCGCACGACCTTCTTGGCGCGGGTGCGGAAGTGCGCCTCGAGCTCGTTCAACCGCACGAGCGGGGCGCCCGGGGTCGACTGGTTGAGCACCACGACTGCGTCCCGCGCCTGGTCGGCGTATCCGTTGCTCTCCAGCCAGGTGAGGGTCTCGGATGCGAGACGCGCCTCGTCGACGCTCAGCCCCGACACGATCACGATCTGGTCGGCGAGGTCGAGCGTGGCCGACATCACCGAGTGGACGATGCCGGTGCCGGTGTCGGTGAGGACCAGCGAATAGTAATGCGCCGCCACCCCCGCGACATCGCGGTAGTCGCTGTCGCTGAAAGCCTCCGCGATCCGCGGATCCGAGTCCGAGGCGAGCACGTCCAGCCGCGTCGCATCGCGCGCGACGATCGCCGAGATGTCATGGTAGCCGCGGACCTCGTCATGGATGCGGACGAGGTCTCGCACCGAGCGCTTGTGGTTCGGTCGCACGACCCGATCGGCGAGAGTGCCCCGGTCAGGATTCGCGTCGACGGCGATCACCCGATCGTCCCTGGCATCTGCGAGGGCCATACCCAGCAGAGCGGTGATGGTCGTCTTTCCCACGCCGCCCTTGCGGGAGAGCACGGGGACGAAACGGGCGTTCCCCACGATCGGGGCCGCGATCCGCGCGCTGAGCGCCTTGCGCTCACGCGCACGTCGTCCGTCGCCGATGTTGATGCGGCGTCCGGAGATCGTGTAGAGGAAGTGACTCCAGGCGCCCTCCGGTTCCGGCTTGCTGACGCGGTGCGGATCGAGCAGGCGATCCGCGGTGAGCAGGTCCGCGCTCTCCCGGGAGGAGTCCTCGAGGTCGTCCAGCCTCTTCGAGGTGAGCTGCACGTCCGTGCGCGCGGCCCGACCGCCGCGCGGTGCGAGGGGTGCGCTCTTCGATGTGTCCACTGTCGAACTCTCCTTCTTGGCGAGCGATGCCGCTGCCGCGGATCTGCGGGAGGTGGGCACGGATGCGGTGTCGGCGCGTGCGCGGGCGACGAAGGCCGCCGCCGCAGCGGCATCCGCCGCATCGGCCGCAGCCGTGTCGACAGTGATGGTGACCGGCTCCGGGGCGGGCGCGGGCTCGGGCTCGGCATCCGGCTCGGACTCGCGCTCGATCTCCCGCTCCGGCTCGACCTCAGGCTCGACCTGCAGCTCCGGCTCGACCTCAGGCTCGACCTGCAGCTCCGGCTCGACCTCAAGCTCGACCTGCAGCTCCGGCTCGACCTCAGGCTCGATCTGCGGCTCCGGCTCGGCATCCGGCTCAGGCGCGATCTCAGCGACACCCGCATCGATCTCCGGCTCCGTCTCAGCCATCAGCTCCGGCTCTGCTTCTCGCGCAGGTTCGAGTTCGGTCTCCGCCGGTCCGGCGTCCGCCTCGGCCTCGGTGGGTTCCAGCTCCGGCTCAGGCTCGGGGTCCGGCTCGGCATCCAGCTCGGGCTCGGCATCCAGCTCGCCCTCGGCAGCCGACTCCGGCTCGAGTTCGACCTCAGCCTCAGCCTCAGCCTCAGCCTCAGCCTCAGCCTCAGCCTCAGCCTCAGCCTCAGCAGTCGATTCGGGCTCGGGCTCGGTCCGGGGTTCCGACTCGACGGGAAGCTCGATGATCATCGGCGCGCTGCCCAGCGCCGGCGGCGAAGCGATGCCCGCCGCGAGAGTCTCCGCAGCCGCCTTCGATGCGGCGACCGGCTCGTCGACGATGAGGTCGGCGATCACCTCACCGTCGACGACGCCGTCGTCCTCGAGGTCGTCATCGTCGTCCGTCGGCAGAACCACGCTCACCTGAGCGGTGTTGCCGAGGATGCTGATGTGCGAGGTGTCCAGGGATGCGGCGTCGTCGAGCACCCCTCGGGACTCCTCGTCCGGCGTATCTGCCACTTTCTTCGGGGTCACGTCGTCGCTCCAAGCTTGTGCGGGCCTCGGGTGCGCTGGTGAGCGCGGCCTCGCCCGCACAAGATTAGTGCGCGGGAGTGATCACGACCAAAAGATCTCCCGCTTCCACCTGCTGGGTGGCGCCGATCGCGAGACGTCCGATCACGCCGTCGACCGTCGCGGTGATGGCGGCCTCCATCTTCATCGCCTCTATGGACGCGACCGGCTCACCGGCGCGCACCGAGGTCCCGACGTCGACCTTGAGCGTGACGACCCCCGAGAACGGGGCCGCGATCTGACCGGGCACTGAGGTGTCGGCCTTCTCGACCTCGTGGGCTTCGACCGCCACGGATCGATCGCGCACGAACACCGGACGCAGCTGCCCGTTCAGTGTCGTCATCACCGTGCGCATGCCCTTGTCGTCCGCGTCGCCGATCGCCTCGAGGCCGACGAACAGCTGCACGCCACGGTCGATCTCGACCCGGTGCTCCTGACCTTGGACGAGGCCGTAGAGGTAGTCCGAGGTGTCGAGCACGGAGAGGTCGCCGTACTGCTCGCGCACCTGGGCGAACTCGCGGGTGGGTGCGGGAAAGAGCAGAGCGTTGAGTCGCGCGCGTCGTGACGCGCTGTCACCCGTGAGGGCGGCCTCGTCGTCCTCGGAGATGTCCGTGAGACCGACCCGCACCGAGCGTCCGGCGAGCACCTTGGTGCGGAACGGCTCCGGCCACCCGCCCGGCAGCTCGCCGAGTTCACCAGCCATGAACCCGACGACGGAATCCGGGACGTCGTACTTCTGGGGGTTCGCCTCGAAGTCCGCGGGGTCCGCCTTCACCGCCGCGAGATGCAGCGCGAGATCCCCGACCACCTTCGACGACGGCGTCACCTTGGGAACGCGGCCGAGGATGCGGTCGGCGGCGGCGTACATGTCCTCGATGAGCTCGAAGTCATCGGCGAGTCCCAGCGCCTTCGCCTGCTGACGCAGGTTCGAGAGCTGTCCACCCGGGATCTCGTGGTGGTAGACGCGTCCGGTGGGTCCGGGCAGACCCGACTCGAACGGCGCGTAGACGCGGCGCACCGCCTCCCAGTAGGGCTCGAGATCCGAGACGCGGTCGAGGTCGAGCCCGCTGTCGCGCTCGGTGTGCGCGAGTGCGGCCACGAGCGATGACAGGGACGGCTGGCTGGTCGTCCCCGACAGCGGAGCGGATGCCGCATCCACAGCGTCGACGCCGACGGCGCTGGCCGCGAGGAGCGTCGCGAGCTGGCCACCTGCGGTGTCGTGCGTGTGCAGGTGCACGGGCAGGTCGAAGCGCTCGCGCAGCGCGGTGACGAGAGTCGCCGCCGCCGCCGGCCGCAGGAGCCCCGCCATGTCCTTGATCGCGATGATGTGCGCGCCGGCGGCGACGATCTGATCCGCGAGCGCCAGGTAGTAGTCGAGGGTGTAGAGATCCTCAGACGGATTCAGCAGGTCGCCCGTGTAGCAGAGCGCCACCTCGGCCACGGCCGTTCCGGTGCGCCGCACCGCCTCGATCGCGGGGCGCATCTGTTCGATGTCGTTCAGCGCGTCGAAGATGCGGAAGATGTCCACCCCGCTGTCGGCCGCCTCCCTGACGAAGGCGTCGGTGACCGCGGTGGGGTACGGGGTGTAGCCGACCGTGTTGCGTCCGCGGAGCAGCATCTGGATCGCGACGTTGGGCAGTGCGGCGCGAAGCCGATCGAGGCGCTCCCAGGGGTCCTCACCGAGGAACCGCAGCGCCACGTCGTAGGTCGCCCCTCCCCAGGCCTCGACCGACAGCAGCTCGGGCGTCAGTCGGGCGATGTGCGGCGCGACGGCGACGAGGTCCCGCGTGCGCACCCGGGTCGCGAGCAGCGACTGGTGGGCGTCGCGGAACGTCGTGTCGGTGATCGCGAGCGCGGTCTGCGCGCGCAGATCCTTCGCGAACCCTTCGGGCCCGAGCTCGAGGAGCCGCTGCCGCGACCCCGCCACCGGCTCGCTCGCCGGGTCGGTCCGCGGGAGCTTGGCCCTCGGATCCAGAGCGCCGGGGTGCGCGCCGTGCGGCTTGTTGACCGTGACGTCGACCAGCCAGTTCAGGATCTTGGTCCCGCGGTCCTTCGACTCGCGACCGCGCAGCAGATCGGGGCGCTCGTCGATGAACGAGGTGCTCACGTCGCCCGCGATGAACGCCTCGTCCTCGAGCAGCGCCTGCAGGAAGGGGATGTTGGTCGACACCCCGCGGATGCGGAACTCCGCGAGCGCGCGCCGCGCACGAGCGACGGCCGCCGGGTAGTCGCGCCCGCGGCAGGTCAGCTTGGCCAGCATCGAATCGAAGTGCGGACTGATCTGCGCGCCCTGATGCACGGTGCCGCCGTCGAGTCGGATGCCCGCGCCGCCGGGTGAACGGTACGTCGTGATCTTGCCGGTGTCCGGTCGGAATCCCTGCGTGGGGTCTTCGGTGGTGATCCGGCACTGCAGCGCGGCGCCCCGGACGTGCAGGTTCTGCTGCTCCAGCCCGAGCTCGGCGAGCGTCTGGCCCGCGGCGATGCGCATCTGGCTCTGCACGAGGTCGACGTCCGTGACCTCTTCCGTCACGGTGTGCTCCACCTGGATCCGGGGATTCATCTCGATGAAGACGACCTCGCCGGACCTCTCCCCCGCGGTCTCGAGCAGGAACTCCACGGTCCCCGCGTTCTCGTAGCCGATCGACCGGGCGAACGCCACGGCGTAGCCGTGCAGAGCCGTGCGGATGCCGTCGTCGAGGTTCGGCGCCGGAGCGATCTCGACGACCTTCTGATGCCGGCGCTGCACGGAGCAGTCGCGCTCGAAGAGGTGGACGGTCTCGCCGGTCTTGTCGGCGAGGATCTGCACCTCGATGTGCCGGGGGCGCAGCACCGCCTGCTCGAGGAACATCCGCGGGTCCCCGAACGCGCTGCCCGCCTCACGCATGGCCTCGGCGAGGGCGGGGGCGAGTTCGGCCGCCGACTCGACGCGACGCATGCCACGACCGCCCCCACCGGCGACCGCCTTGGCGAAGAGCGGGAAGCCGATGTCGTCTGCCTGGGCGACCAGGACGTCGATGTCGTCGGAGGCTTCCGTCGACCGCAGCACCGGCACGCCGGCACCGATCGCGTGACGCTTGGCCTCGACCTTGTTGCCCGCCATCTCGAGAACGGACGCGGGCGGCCCGATGAAGACGATGCCGTTCGCCGCGGCCTTCTCAGCGAGCTCGGGGTTCTCGGAGAGGAATCCGTAGCCGGGGTAGATCGCATCGGCGCCCGCGTCCTTCGCGACCCGGATGATCTCGTCGACGTCGAGATAGGCGCGGACCGGATGCCCGCGCTCACCGATCTCGTAGGCCTCATCCGCCTTCAGCCGATGGACCGACCCGCGGTCCTCATGAGGGAAGACGGCGACGGTCCGCGCCCCCACCTCGAAAGCCGCTCGAAAGGCACGGATCGCGATCTCGCCGCGGTTGGCCACAAGGATCTTCTGGAACATGCACACCTCTGAAAGCTCGATGCGCGCGGGATTCCTTGCGCATGGGGCGGGGCTGAGTGTGCACCCAGCCTAGGGGAAGGTAACGTGGTGTTCGTGCACGTACTCAGCGTCAGCTCTCTCAAGGGAGGCGTCGGCAAGACGACCGTGACCCTCGGCTTGGCCTCAGCGGCCTTCGCCCGTGGTGTCCGAACGCTCGTCGTCGACCTCGACCCGCAGTCCGATGTGTCCACCGGCATGGACATCCAGGTGGCCGGCCGGCTCAACATCGCCGACGTCCTCGCCAACCCCAAGGAGAAGGTCGTCCGTCAGGCGATCACCTCCAGCGGCTGGGCGAAGGTGCACCCCGGCACGATCGACGTGCTGATCGGCAGCCCCTCGGCGATCAACTTCGACGGCCCGCACCCGAGCGTGCGCGACGTGTGGAAGCTGGAAGAGGCACTCGCCGCCGTCGAGGCCGACTACGACCTCGTGCTCGTCGACTGCGCCCCCTCGCTGAACGCCCTCACCCGCACGGCGTGGGCTGCGAGCGACCGGGTCATGGTCGTCACCGAGCCCGGACTCTTCTCCGTCGCCGCAGCCGACCGCGCATTGCGTGCGATCGAAGAGATCCGCCGCGGCCTTTCGCCGCGTCTGCAGCCGCTCGGCATCGTCGTGAACCGCGTGCGCCCGCAGTCGATCGAGCACCAGTTCCGCATCAAGGAGCTGCGCGACATGTTCGGCCCCCTCGTGCTCTCGCCGCAGCTGCCCGAGCGCACGTCGTTGCAGCAGGCACAGGGCGCCGCGAAGCCGCTGCACATCTGGCCGGGAGACTCGGCCCAGGAGCTCGCCTCCGACTTCGATCAGCTGCTCGACCGGATCATCCGCACCGGACGCATCCCGGTGAGCGATTCCGGCGCTCCCGCCTGATCCGCCCCGGACAGCAGAACGGCCATCCTCTCGCGAGGGTGGCCGTTTCTTCGTTGCGCCCGCTCCGGTGACCGGATGGGGAGGAGTGTCAGGCGGATCGCTTGGTGCGACGGGCGGACAGCTCGTCGACGGGGTCGGGCACCGTGGCGTCGAAGGCGACGAGAGTGGACTCCACCTCGCGAAGCACCTTGCCGACGGCGATGCCGAAGACGCCCTGGCCGCGGCTGACGAGATCGATGACCTCGTCGTTGGACGTGCAGAGGTAGACCGAGGCCCCGTCGCTCATCAGAGTGGTGCCTGCGAGGTCACGGATGCCCGCGCGACGCAACTCGTCGACGGCGGTGCGGATCTGCTGCAGGGAGATGCCGGTGTCGAGCAGGCTCTTCACGAGCTTGAGGACGAGGATGTCGCGGAAGCCGTAGAGACGCTGCGACCCTGAGCCGTTCGCTCCGCGGACCGTGGGCTCGACCAGCTCGGTGCGAGCCCAGTAGTCGAGCTGTCGATAGGTGATTCCCGCTGCCCGTGCCGCTACCGCTCCGCGGTAGCCGACCTCGTCATCCATGGCCGGCAGACCGTCGGTGAAGAGGAGTTCGGGCACGAACCGCGGGTCGTCTGCACGCTCATCCGCACTCATCTGAAATCCTCCTTGGAGCTGATACATCCACGCTAGAGCAGCCCCCCGGTACCGGCAATGACATACGCACGAGCGCGGAGGTGTGTCGCAACCAGTTCGTTACGAAAGCAGCCGCTCGATCGCGTCCTTGACGAAGAGCGAGCGCACCTCGTCGATCTTGGCGGCGAGGGTCGGCGCCATCTCGCTCGCCTTGGCTCGCGACGTCGCATCCGTTCGGCGCAGCAGTGACGACATCGCCGATTCGATCAGCGCGACCTCACGCTCTGCACCCTGACGCAGTGACCGGAGGTGACGGGGCTCGATGCCGTGACGGTCGAGTGCGACCAGTCCGCGCAGAAGGGTGACCGTCGCCTCCGAGTAGTACTCCTGGGCCACGACCACGCCGGTGCTGATCGCGTCGTTGAGCAGCTGAGGCCCGGCACCGGCTGCCGACAGCAGCTCCGCCCGGCGGTACCTGCGTGCAGCGGGCGCGATGGAGGGCGGCGGAACGAGGGCCGTGGACTCGCCGTTCGCCTCGGCGTCGTCGAGCTGCTCGCGGATCACGCTGAGCGGAAGATAGTGATCACGCTGCAGGGTGAGTCCGAGGCGCAGTCGCTCGATGTCGGACGACGAGAACTTGCGGTAGCCCGACTCGGTGCGCGACGGGGTCACGATGCCCTGGACCTCGAGGAAGCGGAGCTTGCTGGAGGTGAGTTCGGGGAATTCCGGGGTCAGCCGTGCCAGCACCTGACCGATGCTCAGCAGGCCGGATGACGCGGAGCGTTCGCGGGCGGGGGACGCCGCCATCAGTCGATCGCCGCGACGCGATCGAGCGGAGAGGCGAAGAAGTTCAGGCGGAACTTGCCGACCCGAAGCTCGGTGCCGTCAGCCAGCGCGCTGCGGTCGACGCGCTCACCGTTCACGTAGGTGCCGTTGAGCGAACGCTGATCGATGATCTCGAAAGTCGTGCCCGATCGGGTGAACTCCGCGTGTCGGCGGGACACGGTGACGTCGTCGAAGAAGATGTCGGCCTCGGGGTGGCGGCCGACGGTCGTCACGTCCGTGTCGAGCAGGTAGCGGGCCCCCGCGAGGGCACCCGAACGCACGAGCAGGAGCGCCGAGCCGGAGGGCAGCGCCGAGATGGCACTCTGCTCCACATCCGTGAGCTCCACGCCGAAGGGGATGAAGGAGAGGTCCGAGTCGTGCCCGAACGTCTGCGTCACGTCGTGTCTCTGCTCGCCGGGACGGTGGATCGCGGCGTCTCCGCCCGATCGATTCTGGCTGTCTGTCACTATGCCCTCCTAGTCCTCCAGACTAACTGATCGGATGCCCCTCGCGGGAGCGCCGTTCACACTCAGACATCGCCTATCGGGCGTGCATAGGCTGAAGGGGTGAAAACTTCCGCTCGCCGCCTCCCCGCAGCCCCGATCGCTCTCGCGGCAGCCCTGCTCACCGCGCTCCTGGTGATGTTCGCACCGCTCTCCGCGTCCGCGCACGACAGCCTGACCGCCTCCTCCCCCGAGGCCGACAGCACTGTCGACACACTGCCGACCGCGCTCACCCTCACGTTCAGCGCCGACCTCATCGAGGGCGGGAATGCGACCGAGGTCGTGGTCACCGATCCCTCGGGGGCGTCGGTGACCTCCGGCGCGGCGACCGTGAGCGGTGCGACCGTCACTCAGCCACTCACCGGCGAGGGTCCGGCCGGCGTCTACCACGTGATCTGGAGGGTCCTCTCCAGCGACGGCCACCCCACCTCGGAAGAGTTCGACTTCAGCGTGACCACGAGCACCGTGAGCACGGCCACGGAGGAGGCGACCGCCGAACCGACGGCCGAGCCGACGGCATCCGCGACGCCCGAGCCGACGACCACCGTCGGACCCGATGCGGGTGTCACGTCCGCACCGGAAGAGAGCACCGGATCGTCCGCGTCCGCGTGGATCTGGGGCATCTCGATCGCGGTCGTGGCGGTCGCCGTGGGAGCCGCGATCTGGCTCTCGATCCGCAGGCGTCGTAGCACCGGTCCCGGTGCGGATGCGGCCGATTCCGACACCGCCGCAGGGCGATAGGCTGGACGCATGCCACACTACGATGTCGTCATCCTCGGTGCAGGTCCTGGTGGATACGTCGCTGCTGTCCGCAGCGCGCAGCTGGGTCTGTCCACCGCCATCATCGAAGAGAAGTACTGGGGTGGTGTCTGCCTCAACGTGGGCTGCATCCCCTCCAAGGCGCTCCTGAAGAACGCGGAGCTCGCGCACACGCTCAACCACAAGGCCGACTTCTTCGGCATCTCGGGTGAGTTCACGATCGACTACGGCAAGGCGTTCGACCGCAGCCGCGTCGTCGCAGACGGTCGCGTCAAGGGCATCCACTTCCTGATGAAGAAGAACAAGGTCACGGAGTACGACGGCCGTGGCACGTTCACCGGACCGAAGGCGATCTCGGTCGCGAAGTCCGACGGATCCACCGAAGAGGTCACGTTCGACAACGCGATCATCGCCACCGGATCCAAGGTCCGTCTCCTCCCGGGCGTGCAGCTGAGCGACAACGTCGTGACGTATGAGGAGCAGATCCTCAGCCGCGAGCTGCCGAAGTCCATCGTGATCGTCGGCGCCGGCGCCATCGGCATGGAGTTCGCCTACGTGATGACCAACTACGGGGTCAAGGTCACGATCATCGAGTTCCTCGACCGAGCGCTCCCCAACGAGGACCCCGACGTGTCGAAGGAGATCACGAAGCAGTACAAGAACTACGGCGTCGACATCCTCACCTCCACCAAGGTCGAGTCCGTGGTCGACAACGGTTCGTCCGTCACCGTCTCGTACACCGGCAAGGACGGGCAGCAGACGTCCATCGAGGCCGACAAGGTGCTCATGTCGGTCGGGTTCGCCCCGAACGTCGAGGGCTTCGGACTCGAGGCGACCGGCGTGAAGCTCACCGAGCGCGGCGCGATCGACATCGACGACCACATGCGCACCAACGTCGAGGGCATCTACGCCATCGGCGATGTCACGGCCAAGCTGCAGCTCGCCCACGTGGCCGAGGCACAGGGAGTCGTCGCGGCCGAGACCATCGGCGGCGCCGAGACCCAGACCCTCGGCGACTACCGCATGATGCCGCGCGCGACCTTCTGCTCGCCGCAGGTCGCATCGTTCGGACTCACCGAGCAGCAGGCCAAGGACGAGGGCCACGAGGTGAAGGTCGTCACCTTCCCGTTCATGGCCAACGGCAAGGCCCATGGCCTCGGAGAGCCCGTCGGGTTCGTGAAGATGATCGCCGACGCCGAACACCTCGAGCTGCTCGGCGCGCACATGATCGGCCCCGATGTCTCCGAGCTTCTGCCCGAGCTGACGCTGGCGCAGAAGTGGGACCTCACCGCACTGGAGCTCGCCCGTAACGTGCACACGCACCCGACGCTGTCGGAGGCGCTGCAGGAGGGCTTCCACGGCCTGGCGGGACACATGATCAACTTCTGATCCCTCGGATCGGCTCGAAGGCCCGGCGCACTCACGTGCGACCGGGCCTTCGTCGTCTCACCGGCCGGTCGCTCCGTCTCGCCGGAGCTCGAGCCGCGAGGGCAGCCGGAAGCGGACGGCCCACCCGACGGGCACGGCGACGGAGAGCTCCCCCGGCGTGTACGAGCGACGGATGCTGATGAGGCCGTCCTCGCGGATGAACGACCCGCGCAAGAACGTCCGCGCGAACACCCAGGTCAGAGCGCCGTACAGCGCATAGGCCACCCTGCTGCGGGCGATGTCCCGGTGCACCACGAGTCCCCCGTCGCCGACGAGCCCCACCGAATCGCTCAGCAGCCCCTGCAGCTCGGAGTCGCTCAGGTGGTGCAGCAGATGATTCGAGAAGACGACGTCGTACCGCGTCCCCTCGGAGAGGAGATCCGCCGAGAGCGCACGGCGGTACCGCACGCCGGAGCCCTCGTCATGGGCGACCGCCCAGCGGATGGCGCGCTCGTCGCTGTCCAGTGCCGTGATCTCGGCACGAAGCCCGTCGCGTCGCAGGCGCGCGGCGATCATCCGGCACACGTCGCCACCACCGGCGCCGATGTCGAGGATGCGGATGGGACCGCGACGGGCGCGTGGCCGGATGTCGCGGCGGTAGAGCTGCCCTGTGCCCGAGACGAGGGCGTTGACCACCCGGAAGCGGTCGTATGTGCGCTCCAGCATCCCGAGGTCCGCATCGGGGTCGTCCATGAGCTCGCGCGCGCCGGAGGCGCGGATCGACAGGTCGTGTCTCACGCGACGCCGGAGGTCACGGTCATCAGAGCGCTCTCGGCCGTCAGGCCGGGGCCGAAGGCCATCGCCGCGATGCGGGACCCGTCCACCGCACCCTCGTCGAGGATGCGCCGGATGACGAAGAGGATCGTCGCGCTCGACATGTTCCCGTACTCGCGCAGCGTCTCGCGCGCGGGGTGCATCTGGACGTCGCTGAGTCCGAGTCTCTCCTGCACCCGGTCGAGGATGCTGCGACCACCGGGATGGATCGCCCAGTGCTCCACCCGCTCCCCCACGCGCCCCTGAGCGAAGGCCGCGGCGAGCTCGCCCTCGTGCGCGTAGAGCGGACCGATCGCACCGATGATCGTCTCGCCGATGATCTGCGGCACCCTCGTGGACAGGATCATCTCGAAGCCGTGATCGCCGATCGTCCACGCCATGTCCCGCTCCCCCTCGGGGGCGATCGCCGTGTGGAAGCCGTCGAGACGCACGGCGGGGACGGGGGTCGCGAGGTCTCTCGCGGTGACGATCCCGGCAGCCGCACCGTCGGCGAAGAGCGAGTTGGCGACGATCAGATCGGGATCCTCCGAGGATCGCAGATGGACCGTGCAGAGCTCGACGCTGACGACCAGCACGACCGCCTCGGGATCCGCGGCGCAGAACTGACTCGCCGCTCGCAGTGCCGGCATGGAGGCGTAGCAGCCCATGAATCCCAGGTGGTAGCGCTGGACGCTGTCGGAGAGACCGAGCCCCCGGACGATCTCGTACTCGGGGCCGGGAGCGTGGAATCCGGTGCAGGATGCGGTGATCACGTGCGTGATGTCCGCGGCCACCACGTCGGGATCGGCGTCCAGCGCCTGTCGGGCGACCTCGACGAACAGACGCGAGGCCTCCGCGACATAGACGTCGTTGCGCGCTTTCGTCCCCGGCGACAGCAGGAGACCCGTGTCCGGATCGAGGAAGGTCGGCGGATCGATCGTCGCCGCGGCAGGTGAGAGTTCCTTGATAACCGTATGCCGGGTGTCGATGCCCGACCCGTTGAACGAGGCTCCGATGATGCGGGTCGCGAGGCGCCCCACATCCGGCTGGGCGGCGAAGATGTCACGGACGGCGTCCTGCTCGATGACGGTGTCGGGAACGATCGTGCGCAGCGAGCGGAGTACGGCGGAACGGCTCATGTCGCTCACTCAAGCACGATTCCGTCCGGGCCGAGAAGGGGCTTGCGGCACGTGTCAGAAACCCAGAGCACGGGCGAGCTTCGACCCCGATGCCGCCTCGCGCCCGCCTGCGGCCGCGACCGCCGACTCGACAGCGGCGAACAGCGCGTCACGTCCTGCCTCATCGGCGGGAGCGGCGGGACCCAGTTCGAACTCCCACTCGCGCCATTCGCGACGGACGTCCTGCCGGAGATCCGTCGCGCGGACCCGGTCGTCGACGAACTCGGCGATCACCCCGGCGTCTCCGGTGAGCAGGTACGCGGTGCGGGAGTTCTCGATCCGCGCGAGCGGTGACAGCGGCTCCGTGGTCCACTGCGACAGGGTCGAGGTCACCGCATCGGGGACGCGGTCGTCGTCGCCCAGCGGCCAGCCGATCTCGACTCTGCCGTCCCCCTCGCGGGGGCCCTTGATGTGCCATCCGGCATCAGGGCCTCCGGTTCGCCGGCGCAGAGCGACTCCCGCGCGGGACAGTGCGGCGTCATCGGTGTCGAGGTAGCGCGCGTCGAGTTCGCGCACCTCTCCCTCGGACACCGCGGTGACGCCGGGCAGGTCGCTCCACTGCGGTAACGGCGTGCGGGCGTCGACGTCGTACTTGCGCTCGACCTCGACGACCCGTGACGGGGCGTCGCCCGACTGCGGAGCGCCCGGTTCAGTCATCCGAGGGGGTGAGTTCCTCGAGGGATTCGTCGAACCAGTAGTCCACCTCGGTGGGGCCGTCGGTGTCGCCGGTGTTCTGCGCGTCGCCGCGACGGTTGTACACCACCTGGGTCTCGCTGTAGGGGACGATCAGCTTGTCGTCCGCGTCGCCGAGAGGAATGATCTGCCCGTCGAGCGGGCCGCCGTGAAGTCGTGCGAGTGCCATGTCCTCATGCTATCCCCGCAGCCGCGGATCGGAGCTCACCGCGCGATGATGCCGAGAAGCGCGCCGAGGATCATCCACGGCCCGAAGGCGATCCGCGTGGCTCCGTCGGCCCGACGCAGCACCATCAGCCCTATCGCATACAGCGCACCGATCACGAAGGCGGATGCCGCGCCCACGGCGAGCGCCTGCCAGCCGTGCCATGCGAGAGTCAGCCCGATGACGGCCGCGAGCTTGACATCTCCCCCGCCGATCCCCTGTCGGCTGAGTGCACGGAGCACCGCGTAGAAGCCTCCGAGGATCAGCATCCCCAGCAGGGATCTGACCGTCGTCCCGCTCTCCCCCGCGACGGCGGCGTCGACCGCCACGAGGACGACGAGGACGGCCAGGGTGGGGAGCACGATCCGGTCGGGCAGCCGATGGCTGCGGATGTCGATGACGACCAGTCTGCAGCCCACCGCGAAGAGGGCGACATGAACGATCACGACGACGGCGGTGCGGAGATCCATGCCCGGAAGGCTAGGAGACCACGAGGTGCGGCGAGCGCGGGGTGTGGATAACGTCTCGCACCGATGTCGGGGGTTCGAACTAGAGTCGACTACTCCAGTTGATTTATTAGTACATATCTTCGAGGATGGAATCATGGGGATCGGGCTCGATGCGGTGACCGCGCTCTCTCCGGGCGGCGACTCTCGCGCCGGAGAGGTTCTTCGGCTGCGCCGCGAGATCAGCCGGATGCAGCGCCGACGCAGCGAGCATCCCCTGCTCCCTCTCGAGCCGGCGTTCTCCGCCCTTCTCCCCGACGAAGGCCTGCAGACCGGGACGGCCTACACCGTCTCCCCCTCGCCCAGCCTGGTCCTCTCGCTGCTCGCGGCCGCGTCGCGGAAGGGACATTGGTGCGCGGTGGTCGGCATGCCGACGCTGGGGGTCGAGGCCGCTGCGGCCTTCGGCATCGAACTGCCCCGACTGATCCTCGTGCCCGATCCGGGCGACCGCTGGCTCGCCGTGACCTCCGCACTCGCCGAGGTCGTGCCCCTCATCGCCGTGCAACCGGGAGGCCGGGCGCGAGACGCCGACGTGTCGCGATTGAGCGCTCGCCTCAGAGACCGAGGCAGTACGCTCCTCGTCGCCGAATCCGCCGAATCGGGAGTCTGGCCGCAGAGCGAGGGCACCATCCGACTCCATGACCAGCAGTGGCTCGGCATCGGCGAGGGCTGGGGGCTGATCGAGGGGTCGACCGCGACCGTCACGGCGCAGACGAGGCACACCCCTCAGTCCACGAGCGTGAGGGTGCGGCTGCCCGGCACCCATGGCGCGGTCGAAGAGCTGCCGATCGAGAAGACCGCCTCGCCCATCGCCGAGATGACCGCGCGTGCAGGGCTGCGCGGCGACCGCACCGAGCCGCACGAGTACCCGCCCCTGGCGGTGGCAGGATGACGGCCCCTCTCCGCACCATGGTGCTGTGGTTCCCCGACTGGCCCCTCCGTGCCGCTCTGGGTGGGCCGCCACCGCATCCGCCCACGGCCCTGGTGCATGCGAACACGGTCATCGCCTGCACCGCATCGGCGCGGGAGCACGGCGTGCGCGCAGGCCAGCGTCGTCGCGTGGCACAGGGGCACATCTCCTCGTTGCGTGTGCTTCCGCACGATGTCGCTCGCGACGAAAGAGCCTTCCTCCCGGTCCTGCAGCTCATCGAGAAGCACGCCCCGGGCGTCGCCCTGCTTCGTCCGGGCCTCGCCGCGGTGCGTGCACGCGGCATCTCCCGCTATCACGGCGGCGAGGCGGAGGCCGCGGACACCCTGATCGGCATCCTCGCCGAGGCCGGCTTCCCCGAAGTGCGCGTGGGGATCGCCGACGGCCCCTTCACCGCCGAGCTGGCGGCACGAGGACCCACTCCTCGCACCGTCGTCCCGCCGGGTCTCGCGAAGGAGTTCCTCGCTCCGCTCCCGGTGCGGGTACTCAAAGACGAGCAGATCACCGGCCTGCTCATCCGGCTGGGGGTGCGAACGCTCGGCGACTTCGCCGGACTCGACGAGATCGAGGTGCGCGATCGCTTCGGCGAGCGCGGTGCTCGTCTGCACGCTCTCGCCGCCGGAGCCGATTCCCGCCCCGTGGTGCCGAGACCGCCGGACCCGGAGCTCGTTCGCTCCGTGGAGTTCGAACCCGCCCTCGCCGGAGCGGATCAGGTGGCCTTCGCCGTGCGACAGACCGTCGATGCGGTCATGCTCGCCCTCGCCGACGCCTCCGTTGTGTGCACCGAGGTGCGCATCGATCTGGTCGACGACAACGGTGCGGTGTTCTCCCGACCCTGGCTGCACCCCACCTGCTTCGACGCCGCCGATCTGGTCGACAGGGTGCGCTGGCAGCTCGAGGCCCTGGGAGCGGAATCCGCCAAAGCACCGATCGATGAGGCTCGGGCCTTCGGCGGCATCGTTCTGGTGCGTATCATTCCGGTGGCCGTCGACGATGCCGCGCATCACCAGCCCGGCCTCTTCGGTTCCGGGACCGACGAGCGCCTGCACCATGCCATCTCCCGCGTGCAGACGATGCTCGGTCATGAGGGCGTCGTCACCGCTGCCCTCTCCGGTGGGCGCTGGCTCGCCGACAGGCAGGTTCTCACACCGTGGGGAGAGCGATCGACCGCACCTCGCGACCCTGCCCGCCCCTGGCCGGGGAGCCTTCCCGATCCCCTCCCCGCCGAGGTCTTCCGACCGCCTCGCCCGATCGGTGTGCTCGCACCGGACGGAGGCACACTCCTCGTCGATGATCGGGGGGAGCTCTCCGCCGCGCCGTCGCACATCGACGGCGACGAGGTGCAGGCGTGGGCGGGGCCATGGCCCATCCACGAGCGTCGATGGGAGGCGACCGGCGGCAAGCGGGGGCATCGCCTGCAGATCGTCGACGGTCACGATCGGGCATGGCTCGTCTTCTGCACCGGCGATCGCTGGTGGGCCGAGGGGCGGTACCGCTGATGGGCTGGCACAATCCGCCGCAGACGTGGAAAGAGCTGGAACGCACGCTGAGCGGCGAGGAGTCCCCCTACCCGACGGGAGGGACGCCGCCGGGCAGACGACCGGACGCCGGTCCCATCAGCACCCGACGCACACGCACCGCTCCCACGACCGTGAGCAGGCCCGAGCAATCGGTCCCGTACGCGGAGCTGCACGCGCACTCCTCGTACTCCTTCCTCGACGGGGCGTCCTCGCCCGAGGATCTGCTGGCCGAAGCCGAGCGTCTGGGTCTCACCGCGCTGGCACTCACCGATCATGACGGGTTCTACGGAGCCGCCCGTTTCGCGGAGGTCGCCGAGCTGATGGATGTGCAGGTGCAGACGGTGTTCGGCGCCGAGCTCTCCCTGGGCTTCGATGCTCCGCAGCGCGGTTCCCCCGACCCCATCGGTGACCATCTGCTCGTACTCGCCGACGGGCTCGAGGGGTACCACCGGCTGTCCGGTGCGATGACGGCGGCTCATCTTCGCGGCGGCGAGAAAGGACGCCCGGTCTACGACCTCGATGAGCTGGCATCCATGTCGGGCGGCCACTGGACGATCCTCACGGGATGCCGCAAAGGAGGTGTCCGTCGTGGCCTGGAGGCCGGAGACGCGCAGACCCCGCTGCGCCGGCTGGTCGACCTTTTCGGTCAGGATCACGTCGTCGTCGAGCTCTTCGATCATGGCGACCCCCAGGACTCCCGGCGCAACGATGCCCTCGCCGACCTCGCCCGGCAGATGCGGCTCCCTGTGGTGGCGACGAACAACGTGCACTACGCCACACCCGAGCGCGCGTCCCTCGCCGAGGCGGTCGCCGCGGTCCGCGCCGTACGCAGCATGGACGAGCTCGACGGATGGCTCCCCGCTCATGGCGGCGCGCACCTGCGCAGCGGTGCCGAGATGGCGGCGCGCTTCCGTCGTCATCCCGGTGCGATCTCCTACGGACTGGAGCTCGCCGCTGCATCCGCGTTCTCCCTCCGACGCGCCCGCCCGGCGCTTCCGAGGCAGGAGGTGCCCGATGGTCACACTCCGATGAGCTGGCTGCGACACCTGGTGTGGGAGGCCGTGCCGACGAAGTATCCGCACCTCGATGGCGACGGGCGCCGCCGGATCGGGCGCGAGCTCGACGTCATCGAAGAGAAGGACTTCCCCGGGTACTTCCTCATCGTGCACGGCATCGTGACGGAGGCGAAGCGACGGGGCATCCTCTGTCAGGGACGAGGCTCGGCCGCAGCGAGCGCCGTCTGCTATCTCCTGGGGATCACGGCCGTCGACCCGATCCTCTACGGGCTTCCCTTCGAGCGCTTCCTCGCGACCACGCGCTCCGAGGAGCCGGACATCGATGTCGACTTCGACTCCGACCGTCGCGAGGAGATCATCCAGTGGGTGTATCGCGAGTACGGCAGGGAGCGTGCGGCTCAGGTCGCGAACGTCATCCAGTATCGTCCGAAGAACGCCGTGCGCGACATGGCGAGGGCGCTGGGCTACTCCCCCGGACAGCAGGACGCCTGGTCGCGGCAGGTCGACGGCTGGAGCACCGGCCTCGAGGTGGCCGACGAGCACGACATCCCGCCGAACGTCCTCGACTATGCGAGCGAGCTGTTGAAGGCTCCGCGTCACCTCGGCATCCACTCCGGTGGCATGGTGCTCACGGCGCGTCCGGTCGGCGAGGTGGTGCCCGTCGAACATGCACGGATGGAGAATCGCACCGTCATCCAGTGGGACAAGGACGACGCCGCCTGGATGGGCCTGGTGAAGTTCGACCTGCTGGGTCTGGGCATGCTGGCCGCACTCCAGCACTGCTTCGACCTCATCGACGACGCCACCGGTGAACGATGGACCCTCGAGACCCTCCCCAAAGAAGAAGCCGCGGTCTACGACATGCTCTGCCGCGCCGACTCGATCGGCGTCTTCCAGGTCGAATCGCGCGCGCAGATCGGCCTCCTTCCCCGGCTGCAGCCCCGCGCCTTCTACGACCTCGCGATCCAGATCGCGCTCATCCGCCCCGGCCCCATCCAGGGCGGCGCCGTGCATCCGTTCGTCCGCCGCAAGATGGCGAAGGACGCCCTCGATGAGGAGAACCTCGCCAGGGCCGCCAGGGGCGAGGAGCCTGTGGTGCTCGACATCCCGTATCCGCATGTCGACCTCACGCCGATCCTCGAGAGAACCCTGGGCATCCCCATCTTCCAGGAGCAGCTGATCCAGATGGCGACCGCCATCGGCGACTGCACCGCAGACGAAGCCGACCTGCTGCGACGGGCGATGGGCTCCAAGCGCGGACTCGAGAAGATCGAGAAGGTCCGAGACAAGCTCTACGCCGGGATGTCGAGACGAGGGCTGTCCGCTGATCAGTCTGATCGCATCTATGCGCAGATCCAGGCCTTCTCCAACTTCGGTTTCGCCGAGTCCCACTCACTGTCCTTCGCCCTTCTCGTCTATGCGAGCTCCTGGCTCAAGCTGCACTATCCGGCAGCCTTCCTCGCCGGTCTGCTGCGGTCACAGCCGATGGGCTTCTATTCGGCCTCGACACTCACCGCAGACGCCCGTCGCCACGGGGTGGAGGTCCGCCGCCCGGATCTGCATGCCTCGGGAGCGACCGAGACCCTCGAGCCCCTCGACGGCACCGCCCTGCGGAGACCGACGGGACTGCACACCTGCAGCGATCCCCTGCAACCTCGGGTGCCGCGCTTCGACCGCACCGCGCCCGATGAGTCCGAGGCGCACCGCCGCGACGGAGGGTACGCCGTACGCATGGGTCTGGGCGGGGTCCGGGGCATCGGCGCGGCACTGGCCGAGCGCATCGTCGCCGCCCGCGAGGCGGGCGGCCTCTTCCGCGATCTGAACGACCTGGTCCGAAGGACAGACGCGACTGCCGCGCAGTTGGAGGCGCTGGCGACCGCCGGAGCATTCGAATGTCTCGGGCTCCAGCGCCGGGAGGCGATCTGGCTGTCCGGGGCCGCAGCCGAAGACCGTTCACGCTTCCTCCCCGGCACGACGGTCGCCGTGCAGCCTCCGCTGTTCGCGGATCAGTCCAGCTACGAGCGCCTGTCCGCTGATCTGTGGGCGACCGGCGTGTCCACCGACGACCATCCGATGGCCCATTTCCGCGGTCTTCTCCGGGACCGTGGCGTGCTCACCTCGACCGACCTCCAGAACCACGAGACCGGACGGCGCATCGAGGTCGCCGGCCTCGTGACCCATCGGCAACGACCCGCGACGGCGGCGGGGGTGACCTTCCTCAACCTCGAAGACGAGAGTGGGCTGGTGAACGTGATCTGCTCCACCGGAGTGTGGGGTCGCTATCAGCGGGTGGCGCGGGACTCCCCGGCTCTCATCATCCGTGGAATCCTCGAGCGCTCAGCAGAGGGCGTCGTGAACGTGCTGGCCGATGCCTTCGAAGACCTCCGCACCGGTGTCACGCACCGCTCGAGGGACTTCCGGTGAGCGTCACCAGAAACGGTCGGGCTCGGGTTCGGGCAGCCGATCGCCGCCACCCCACCGGTCCGCTTCGGCCTTCGCCGCATCGACGGCGGCATCCGCGGCGTGAAGTGCCACCCGCGCACCCGTCGACCCGCCCCGTTCGGAGTCCGCCGTGACGGTGAGCGACGTGTGCGAACCCCGTCCGCCGATGACGACCGTGCAGTCCACGACGTGACCCGTCCAGTGGACGATCTCGCTGTCCGGCTCTTCGACGCTGCGGTACCGGATTCCACTGTCGAGATCGAGGACCGAGAGGATTCCGGACTCCCCCGTCAGCTCGTCGATGCGCTCCGTCACCTCGATGCGATGGCCCCGAGCGATGGCGATATGCGCGTTCACGACGAGCTTTCTGTCCATGCCCCCACTCTATGAGTCGCCCCTCTCAAGGCAAGCCTCAAACCGGGAAGAAACATTCGTAGATTTCTTTGTCCCCCAAATGGCGGACAAGACATTTTCGCGATATTCTGCAAGGAGTAGCGGGGGCTACCGGCTGAACATCTGGGGATATCAGTCGAGAGAGCAGCGAAGTTCTTCGCCGCCTCCCCTACCGTCCGGGAAGGACGGTGAGCCCTCTCGAGCGATCCAAAGTGGGGTTTGGGTACTCGGGAGGGCAACCAGGGATCGCCGCGCACGACGACCGCAGCGCGCAGACGTTCTGAGGTCTCAAGCGAAAGCCCCCATCCGCACGGGGCAGATGAGGGCCTTGCGGCATTCCGGATGACGCTCACCCGCCGGACGGGTTCTCCAGAGGCTTACCGTCCTCGTCGGTGGTCTCATCCTCGATGATCTCGTCGGTGCTCGTGGACGTCGACTCGTCGGGCGCACCGCCGGAGGCGGTGTCCGCCTCCTCGCCAGCGCCGGCCGTACCGTGGGTGTTCTGCAGATCGCTCATGACATCTCCTTCGTCTGATGGCCGACGCTACGCGCCGACGACCCCTTCGCCGGAGGGGGTTGACGCAGAAGGGATGACGAGGGATCCTCCGCGTCGCCGCCGCTCAGAAGTCGTGGTCGAGACCGTAACCGAAGAAGGCGGAATCCGTGTCGACGTCATCCGCCTCGTCATCGCTCCCACGACGGGGATAGAGCCGGTGCTGCCGCAGCTGTTCGGCCTCCACGGAGAAGTCGGGGTCATCGCCGTTCGAGGACTGCGGGCCGACCAGCAGGTCGTTCCCCACGCCGACGATCAGGTCTGCGCAGTCCTTCTCCCCGTCCATGACGATCGGGATGTGCAGAGCTTGAGAATCACCGTCGCTGGCGATCGCCGCGGCGAGCTCCACCAACGCGTCGGCGACATCGTCGGTCGTCACGAGCTGCTGTCCGGCGTAGGAGACGAGTTTCATGCACTCAGCCTCTCACCGCCCGGGAGAAGTCTCGGCCGGGTTGACAGGCCGCGACGCGCGTGCGTAGTGGAAGCGTCCGTCGCCCCACGCGCCACTCAGAGATCGTCGAGGATCAGCTCTCCACGACTGTTCAGGTTGCCCATCATGCGCTCGATGCGGTGCGGATCGAGAGAGGGCGACTTCTCGGTATCGATCTCGATGATGAGCGGGATGCTCGGGTGCATCCACACGGTGAGACGGCTGTGACGATCGGCGCCGGCCGCGCCCGCCGGCCAGGTCATCATGAAACTCTCCTGGCGACGAAGCTTCGTCGCGATCACGACCTTGAGGTGGGCGAGAGTCTCGTCTTCCACGTCGATCGGAGGCCGCGAACTGTTGTACTCGAGTCTTCCCATGTCGCCCAGATTACGTCACTCAGGCCGGTCATGACATGCCTGACGACGGATCACCCTGCGTTGTCGAAGCTGTCCTTGTAGACGATGAAGCCTTCAGGAGAGATCTGGGCGCTCCGGTCACGCAGAAGGAGCTCGCTCAGCTCCTCGACCGTCTTGTTGTTCCGCTGGGCGACGACGGAGATCCGGTCGCCGAGCTCGTCGATCGCCGCTTCGCCGCCCATCGACTCGGGGAGGAATGTTCCGAATGCCGGTCCAGGTGTCATTTCTCCGCCTTCGTCGTCAGAGGTGCCGGACCCGGCGGGGCCGGTCGTGGATGCGGGCGTCTCCGTCAGCTCGGAGGATGGCACGGCCGTGCCGCCGGGGCCCGGATTCGTCATGAGCATTCCGAAGATCACGGCGATCACCACGAGCACGACCGCCACCACGGCGACGGCGAGCACGGGGCGCCGACTGGACTGTTCTGCTGTCTCGGACATGGGTACCCTCCTCCATCCCATCCAGCGAACCACTGTTCCGCTCAGAAGGGAAACGGTCTCACCGTATTGACAGCGAGAAAAGACGAAACGGGGTGAGGATCGATACTCGATCCTCACCCCGTGGTGGTCAGGTCACGACCGGAGCGTCAGCCGCGATCGTGACCTGACACCGATCATGCCTCGACGGAGGAGCTCCGACGACGGGCGTGCACCAGCACGCCGGCGCCGATCAGCAGCAGCAGGGCTGCTCCCCCGACGAACGGAGCGGCGTCGAAGTCGCTACCGGTCGTGGCGAGGTTGCCGTCCGTGTTGTCACCGTCGTTGTTGTTGCCGGTGGGCGGAGCCGCAGCGACCGTGAAGGTCACCGCTGCGCTGCTCACCGAGGTCTCACCCGCGAGCGTCTGCACCGCGGAGACGACGTACTCGCCGTTGACGAGAGCCGTGGTGAGGGTCAGCGACCAGGTGCCGTCTGCTGCGACGGTCGCCTGACCGACGAGCTCGCCACCGGCCGCGTTGCGCACCGTCACGGTCACGGTCGCACCAGCGACACCCGTACCCGAGATGGTCGGGGTGGAGTCGTCGGTGGTCGCGCCGTTGGTCGGCGACGTGATCGCGGGAGCCGCGATCGGTGCGGCCGGAGCGACGACGGTCACCGAGGTGGTGCCGGGGATCGCGATGGTGCCGACGGTCTGTGCGGCCACGATCTCCGTTGCGTCGTACTGGTTCACGGTCACGTTGCCGGACCATGCGCCCGCGCCGTCGGCGGTCACGGTGTCGACGACAGCGCCGCCCACCGAGAGAGTGACGGTCGCGCCGGGGGTCGCGGTTCCGGTGACGTCGATCTCCTCGCCACCGGTGACAGCGGAGCCGTCCTCCGGGGTCAGGATCACGAGCGGAGCAGAGGCGAACGGCTCAGCTGCACCCGAGAGGGTGTAGTTGCCGAGGCTGCCGTATGCGTCGTATCCGTTGGCGTTCAGCGCGGTCGCCGTTGCGGGGTCGCCCGCTCCGACGCCCTCGACGGCGAGGTAGTAGACCCCGGCCTGGAGGTTCGGCAGCGTGACGGAGGCGTTGAGGCCGGCCGCGACGGTGTCCGAGGTGCGCGTGGACTCGGGGTTGCTCTCCGCAAGGACCGCGCCCGAGGCGTCGACGACGCTCAGCTTCGCGTCGAGGTTCGGCGAGATGTTCGCGACCTGGACGTTCGCGGTGAGCTCGCCACCGGCGGTCGTGACGGCGAAGACGTCGAGGTCGGAGTTGCTCTCGATGACGGCTGCGGCCCCGAAGGTGCCCGCCGCGTTGTCGAGTGCCTGCGCGTTCGCACGGTCGTTGCCGACGGCGTCCGCTGCGTAGTCCGCACGGTCAGTCCACGTGAAGTTCAGCGTGAGCTGGTCTCCGGCCGGGTTGCAGTCTCCGTTGACGCCGACGGCGAAGATGACGTCGCCGGGCTGCGGGTTGCTCGGGTTGGCCGTGCTGCCGGCAGGCAGGCACACGCTGCTTCCGGTGTACGGGGTTCCGTCCGGGAGCGTCGCGTTGACGAAGAGCGGGCCGCCTGCCGAGCGATCGGCGATCGTGGCGAGGTCGTCCTGGTCGTTCGTGGCTCCGGCGTAGGCGCCGGCCGACCACTGCGAGACGGGAACGTAGTAGGCAGCGCCCATGATCGTTCCCCACACGCCGTCCTCGGGGGCGTAGTACTCGCCGCCGCCGGCACCGCTGATGCCGTCGTGCTCGAGACCGAAGTTGTGACCGGACTCGTGCGCGGCGATCTCAGCGATCGCCTTCGGGGAGCCACCGGTTCCCTCGGTGAACACGAGCGCGCCACTGAGGTACTCGGATCCCGTGCCGCCGAGCCAGGCGATTCCACCGTTGCCTGCGGCAGCGGGGAGGACCTCGTCGTACGAGTCGGTGATGATGACGTGCGAGCCGTACACGTTGTCGTCCTGCGACGTCTTGTAGAGAGCCTCATCGCTCGGACGCGTCGTCGTGACGTTCACGTTGAACGGTGCGTAGTCCTCGGCCACAGCGGCCCAGACGGCAGCGCGGTCGGTGACGGCAGCGGCGGGAGCGAAAGCCAGGGAAGCAATACCGGAATCGGTGTTCCAGTGCTTGCCCTCGAGGGTCTCGCCGTCGAAGTCGAGGTAGACCGTCACGGGTGCCCCGGGGCGAGATCCGGCGGCGGGAGTGCCGGGGATCGCAGCGCCTTCAGGAGCCGCGGGGAGCGCGAGCGTGCGAAGGCTCTGCGACTCGTGGGCCTGGTCGTTGAAGTAGAAGAAGCCCTTGTCGGTCACGCTGATGAGACCGGCTTCCTCCTGGTTCTTGATCTCCGCGGCGGAAGTGCCCGACTGGGCGGCCGCGACGTCGTACTTGGATGCGGAGGACTGGAGTTCAACCGGTCCATCCTGCACGTCATCGGCTGCAGCCGGAATGACAGCCCCTCCGAGAGCCAGAGCACTTGCTCCGATGGTCGCCACGGCGCCTGTGAGCCACCGACGTTTCGTATTTTTCACTATTTTCGAATCCCCTGGGTCGATAGACGGACAACGCCGCCAAACATATCAATATTCAGGAAACGACAACCTCTCTCCCAGGGTTTTCACAGATAACGTTTACCCCTCGGGCGGTCTTCCTTCCTCCTGTCAGAGCGGAACCCAGCGACCAGGACCATTCACCACTGAACGTTGTGCGAAGCCGCGGGTGAGCTCAGGGCGGGATTCGCTCGTCACGGGCGCACCGGACTGCACATCTTCGAGAAGCCTAAACCTCTGAATGAGGGTTCAACCGCGAAGGGAACAGCGGAGGGACTCTCTCTCACCGGATCATCTGTGACCGTGTTGAGGAAGAGTCCCCCGACCGGAGCGGCCCCGACGCGGCCCCCAGACCGTGGCCAGTGCGCGCTCTCGTCGGCGATGGTACGTCCGATGTGCCCGGGTGCATATCCCATGGTGGATGACGGCGCGTAGGCGTACCCTCATTGATGTCGAAAGTGGCCCTACGCCGGATGCCTCTGTCGAGGGCGACACCTGTGAGACCTCTGCGCCGCGTAGCAAGAACTGCCGGGACCCGTCGGCGTTCGGTTCAACGGTGCGCCCGCCGCGGGCTGGGGTCCCGCACTGACGGCGGACGCACCTGGTACTGGTCGAACGACTGGAGGGCCCTCGCCGAGCGGGTACGGATGAACCGCGAGGCAAGAGCCCCCGCGTAGAGCGATACCGGTGAGCCACCCCAGGGCCTGTGTATTCGCGCTCTGATCCGCACCCTACGCTCGATCCCCCGAAAGCATCACCCCGCCTTCGATCCGTCTGAGACGTCTACGGGCGCAGAGAGCCACCCTCCTCGAACCAGTCCTCTATCCGCGCGTCGTCGTCCGAGACATCCGCAGCGGGGCGTCGTGCGAACGACACGGATCCTGCCAGGGCGGCCACCGCTGCGGCGCGTACCTGTTCGCGCTGCGAGGCGTCCTGGAAGAGGTGAGCGGCGACCTCGCGAGCCGCAGTGATCCCGACGGAGATCTCGGCCAGTCGTTCCGCGATCCTGGCGGCGAGCCCATCTCGGAGCTCTTCAAGATTCGTGTTCGCGATCTCCAGACGACGATCGGCGACGCGCAACTCGACAGTCGAGTACCCGTGGGCCGACAGGTAGGCACGCGTCGCGCTGCCCTGGATCGCGGCCACCTCGTCGCGATCCGTCTTGCGCGTGAACACCGCTTCCACGGTGTACCGGTCCGGCGCGTCTCCCGTCATCAGCGTCGCAGGAAGCGACCCGATGAGAATGGACCCCAGACCCAGCAGTTCGGAGCTTTGCCCCGCGATCTTCAGTTGTGTGTTCATACACGGACGTTACGCCCCGAAACTGGGCGCGTTCACAGTTCCGTCCGCGCACATCCAGGGCCGAAGAGGCGGATGCTCGGCGGGGTTCCGCTCCCGCTACGAGACCGGCTCCTCGGCACGTACGCGCTTGTCGGCGCCGATCCGATCCGTCAACGTTCGGAGGCGCTCCTGAAGCGGGGCGAAGGCGTGGTGCGTGGCCGCGGCGACCACGAACACGATCGGGTACACCCACCACCAGACGTCGACGCGGTTGACATGCAGGTACGTCGCCGCCGCGATGAGGATGGGCACGTGCCAGAGGTACAGCTCGTACGAGATCTTGCCGATGTAGACGACCGGTCTGAGCTCGAGCATCCGCTGCAGCCACCAGCGCCGACCGCTGCACACCGCGTAGATGATGCCGGTCGTGCCGACCGCGATGCACACCGGGGCGAAGGATTCGAGGATCTTCGGGCCGCTCATCGCCCAGGCTGCCGCGATGCCGGCGACGCCGATGAGCGAGTTGAGGATCGGGTTCCCCCGCCAGTCGGTCTCCGCGATGATGATCGCGACGCCGCACCCGATGGCGATACCGCCCGTGCGATACAGGGGCAGACCTGCGCCCGTCGTGAAGGCCGCGTACACCCGGACCGCGTTCATTCCCAGTCCGAGGATGATCATGAACGCCGCCATCGTCTTCCACGACAGCCGAAGACGCATCATCAGGATCAGCAGCAGCGGCCACACCACGTAGAAGTACTCCTCGGCGGCGAGGCTCCACATATGGCCGTGGAACATCGGCGACCCGTAGCGGGCATCCGTCACCGGCGAGAGGTAGAGCGCGGATCCGATCGTGTGGATGAGGAACCCACGCCGGTCCGGGTCGAGAGTGAGCCCGAAGATCATCGTGACGGCAAGGGTCGCGAGCAGCGCCGGGTACAGCCGGATGAAGCGGCGCAGGTAGAACCGTCGCAGTCGGAGCCTGCCCAACTTCTCGTGCTCGTACCAGAGGATCGTGGTGATCAGGAAGCCCGACAGGACGAAGAAGATGTCCACGCCGAACCCGCCTGGAACGAAGAACGGCTTGGCACCATGAGTGGCCATGACGAACAGGACCCCCACGGCGCGGAGGCCGTCCAAGGCAGGCGTATAGGCCAACTTCCGCGCGGTCACACGATGACGTTACTCGATCAGGGACCGCATGGGACTCTTCCGCTAATCTGAGCGCATGCGTTTCACCGTTTCTTCGTGGTGGTGGCTGCGTCCGCAGCCATAACGCATTCACGCGCGGGCTGCACGGCAGCCCGCGAACCATCGCGGTACCCCACGTCCGTGCAGCTCCTCGATCCAGGAGCAGACATGGACTCATTCACCGCCACCGCCGAACGCATGCCCGCGCTGCGCGCTCGGATCGCCGCGCACCCCGAACAGTTCCGGGTGCTGACCGGAGAGCGCCCCACGGGACGGCTGCATCTCGGGCACTACTTCGGCACGGTGCGAGAGCGTGTCCGATTGCAGTCGCTCGGGGTGGAGACCTTCGTGATCCTGGCCGACTACCAGGTCATCACCGACAGAGACGTCGCGGGGAACATCCGCGAGAACGTCTACGAAGCCGTGCTCGACTACATCGCCGCCGGTCTCGACCCGCAGTCGTCGACGATCTTCACCCACTCGGCCGTTCCCGCCCTCAACCAGCTCCTCCTCCCCTTCCTCAGTCTCGTCACCGAGGCCGAGCTGCACCGCAACCCCACGGTGAAGGCGGAGCTGGCGGCATCCGGCCGTGCGCTGAGCGGACTGCTGCTCACCTACCCCGTGCACCAGGCCGCCGACATCCTCTTCTGCAAGGGCACACTCGTCCCCGTGGGGAAGGACAACCTGCCGCACGTCGAAGTCACTCGCACGATCGCGCGCCGCTTCAACGAGCGCTACGGGGAGGTCTTCCCGGAGCCGGCAGCGCTCATCACAGATGCGCCCGAGCTTCCCGGCCTCGACGGCCGCAAGATGTCCAAGAGCTACGGCAACGCGATCGCACTGGGCATGACGGCCGATGAGACCGCCACCGTCATCCGGCGAGCGCGCACCGACTCCGAGCGATCGATCACCTACGACCCCGAGAACCGTCCTGAGGTGTCCGGCCTGCTCGCGACCGCCGCGACCATCCTGGGCCGCGACCCCGGCGAGCTCGCGGACGAGGTGGGAGACGCCGGAGCCGGGGCGCTGAAGACCCTCACCATCGACGCCGTGAACGATTTCCTGGCCGAGCACCGTGCGCGACGAGCAGAGCTCACCGTCGGCGACGCAGCAGCGGTGCTCCGCGAAGGGAACGAGCGGGCGCAGAGCATCGCCGCCGACACCCTCCACGAGGTGCGAGCCGCGATGGGCATGCTCTATTGACGCGGTGGACTTTCGGAGGGCGGCATCCGGCGGGCGAAGCGTGCGCAGGCGCGGCAGGAACGACGACAGCACGCGCCGCTAATCTGAGGTGCGTGGCGTGGACGACAGTCCGCGACGTCACGGGTGAACGGACGGGGGCTCATGAGCAAGCGGACCATGGTGTTGCACAGTACACACAAGGACCAGTTCGACTTTCCGGACAGAGACCTCGTGTTCTACGACCAGCCCTACGACGCCGACGAGCTGTCACGCGTCACCGATGTGCACCTGTGGTCTCCCCTCGACGGTCCCATAGACCGTCTCCCCGAGATCATCACCGCGATGCCGCATCTGAAGACTCTGAGCATCGGCCCGGGGAGGGTCCTCCCCACCATCGTCACGGAACTGCGGCAGGGCGACCTCCCTGAGAGTCTCGAAGAGCTCTCGGTGCACATCGGCGATCGGACCCTGGTGTGGCCGAATGTGGTGGTGCCCAACCTGAAGACCCTCTACGTCGGCGAACCCTTCCGCTTCAAGAACGAGCACTTCCCCGGGCTCCGTGCGCTCTCCCTCTACCCGCAGAGATCTCTGAACAATGTGCGGCAGGCACTCGAGCTGCCGCTGGAAGAGCTGAACCTGTTGAACGTGCCCACGGACGAGCAGATCTTCCGTCTCGTCGAACCCGTCGGGCTTCGCCGCCTCGGGCTGATCGGTGGACGCACGCTGACAAGCCTCACCGGGATCCGCGTGCTCCCCGAGTTGGAGTCGTTGCGCCTGAAGAACCTCACCTCTCTGGGTGACATCTCGGAGCTGGCCGCTCTCGCGCGACTCGAGATCGTGAACATCCAATACTGCAAGAAGATCACCGGCATCGCCGCCATCAACGACCTTCCCCGACTGCGCAGGCTCACCCTGGTCGGATGCGGGACCATCGGCCTCGAGACGATCGAGGCGAAGCTGTCGACACTGGAATGGGTCAACACGGGCGCGACCTGGTGACCGCGTGCCCAGAGAGACTGCTCGGTAGCCTGGGGACCATGACGGAGCTCTCCCGAACGGCCACCGGATGCTTGCAACACGCCGGGTGGACGTATGAGCCGCCTACGCCCACGGGCGACGGTGTCCCCTTCCCGCTGCGCACAGCACCCGACACGGTGATCCGCTGGGTGTCCTCGTTCTCACTGCTCGCGAAAGCAGATGAGACGGTGTGGTTCTTATCTCGCGACGATTACTCGACGGGCGCGGCGGGTGCGTTCGCGTGGAACGAGTACGAACAGCTGAGCCTCCAGGCTGCGACAACGGATGACGAGGCGGCCGCGGTCTCCCGTTTCTGGACGCGCCACCTCCCCCTGCTGCTGTCCGTGCGCAACGGATACGAGTATCTGGCCGTGCGAGACGATGGAGCAGTCGTCCACGGAGCGGAGCCCGAGTTCGAAGAAGCGGTCATCGTCTTCTCGCATTTCGAGGATCTGCTGACGCACATCATCTCGTGGCCGGCCCGACTCGACCATGTCATCGACGGGCTGCTGTTCGATTCGATCAGCATCCCTCACACGAGGCCGGGCCACTGACCCTGGGGGCTGGGGGCTGGGGGCTGGGGGCTGGGGGCTGGGGGCTGGGGACCGACTGTGGTCGCACGACTTCGGGGGCTGCAGAGGAGGTCCGGCCCCTCGAATATGCACAAGGCTGCGAGAACTGCGCAGCATAGGGCGCGCCGTGGGTCGCGAGATTCACGTAGCTGGCCGCAACTGTGACGGATGACGAACTCCACTGGGAGACGCAAACAGCGTGACTGGCCAGATCTGACCTCGGAGTTGGGCTGCTTTTGCGGGGAGGTAGAGCAGGTAGGCGACGCCGAGCCACTTGATCGTTTGGAACGCGATCGCGGATCCGCTCAGGATCGCGGCGAGCCCCGTGATCGCGGCGACCATGTGTGGGATCACGCCAAGGGTGCAGCCGAACGCGGCCACGATCCCGGCTTCGTGCCGCGGGAGAGCCCGGCGGCGATGGAGAACACGGCTCCCGTGCCGAGGATGGCGACCACCACGATGGGGTGGTCAGCAGGAATGCAACGCTCATCGAAAGTCCTTCTGAGAGTCGTTGCTTCCGCACAGTACCGCGTCCAGGTGGCGCAAATGTGTCCGGTCGGACGAGCGCGCGTCGTCTGAGCTCGCACATCGAGCACCGTCCGGTTTGGGGATCGTTCAGCGGTTCACGCGATCCGTCGCCGTCTGAACGATCGGCAGTTTCTTCGCGCGAAGGGTGCTGGCGAGGAGCCAGCCGAGGAGGGAGGCGATGCCTGCCGTGACAGCATATTCAGTGATGAGGCCCGCGGAGGAGGGCCAGGTCGCGTTTCCCGACGCGAGTACCAGCGCGGTGGAGACGGCGGCGCCGATCACGAGCCCCAGACCCAGGAACCCGGCCGCCTGGCCGATGTGCGGGAAGCGGCGTGTCCGCCGGTCGAGCCAGAGGCTCGAGGGAAGCCACAGGAGTGCGCCCGCGACGGCGAACGCAGCTGCCGTGCCCGCGAGGACCCCTGCTGCGGCCCCGCCCGATACATCCCAGCTGCCCGCAGTTCGCAGCAGCGCGAGGACCCCGACCGCCGGCCACGCCAGAATCCCCCATGCCAGTTCTCGTGCTCCCATGAGCATCATGGTCCAGCCCGTCGGTGAACACGCCATGAATCAGAACCGTACAACACGCCACGATCATGTGTTCCATAAAAAAGGGATCGCTCACCGGTAGACACAGAAGCAACGAACGCGGCGGTCGCTCGCCGATGGCAGTGACAGTGCCCGACGACGACGCCCGCCCCGTCCGCACCGACGTCCACGAAGCGCTCCACAGCTGGCACGCACACACCAGCGACACAAACGAAAGAGCCTCCCGCGTTTCCGCGGAAGGCTCTTCGTCGACCAACCCATGGGACAACTTGTCCCATGGTTTGAGTAACAATCAATCGGTCGGGCTGACAGGATTTGAACCTGCGACCCCTTGACCCCCAGTCAAGTGCGCTACCAAGCTGCGCCACAGCCCGTTGTTCTGCACTCTCGCGCAGGCAACTCCCCTATCTTAGCCCCACTCCGTCGCGCTCCGCGAACCGAGCGTGCGCTCGGGCACGTCCCCATCTCACCGGTGTGATGTTCCCGCTCGACGACTAGCGTGGAGACATGAGCGACGAGCATCCGACCATCGATGACGCGGAACTCGGAACGCTCACGCGAGCGACGACCGAGCTGACCGACGGCACCGTCCTCGAACACGACTGGTATGCGGGCGGCACCGTCGTCGACGGAGCGCCCCTCGACCTCATGATCGAGGGGACGACCGTCGATGAGGCGCGCGCACTGCTCCCGCACGTGCATGAGACGATCGCCGCGCTCGGCGTGCTGCGACGGCTGGCCTCGGATGCTGTCGTCGTCGCGTTCAGCGCCGGCACACCCGAGCAGCATGAGCTCGACGATGCCGAATCCGATCTCGCTCTCGAGACGCTCGAGGCATCGGCCGACGGCACGATCGTGCTGCACCTGATCGACACCTGCGGCGAGCACTTCCCCGAAGGGCACTGGCCCGCCGTGCATCTCGGCGACGACGGCCAGATCACGCAGGTCACGGTGGAGTCCTGAGCGCCGCCGACCCCGTTCTCCCCCGTGCCGCCGTGGGAGTTCCGATGCGAAGGGGAGCACGCTGATGGCCGACGCCGCGCGCGTGGACAGCTGGCTCTGGGCGATCCGGGTCTACAAGACCCGCTCCGCCGCGACGACCGCATGTCGCGCGGGGCATGTACGGGTCAACGGCGAGAAGGTGAAGGCCGCGCAGCACCTGAAGATCGGTGACGAGCTGCGGATCAGGATCGCGGGCTTCGATCGCATCCTCTTCGTGCGCCAGCTGCTCGTCAAGCGCGTCGGTGCGCCTCTTGCGGCCCTCGCGTACGACGACCGCACCCCCGAGCGGGAGCCGCAGGCCGCGCTCGGTCTACGCGACCGAGGCGCCGGGCGTCCGACGAAACGCGAGCGCCGCGACATCGACAAGCTCCGTGCTCGCGCGTCCGGCGACGACAGCTTCTTCGGCGGATAGCTCAGCCGGTACGAGCGCTCGAGTCCCTCAGGGCGTGCCGTCGAGAAGACGCAGCAGCCACCCCGCGGTCTGCACGCCCGCTGCGCCCGCAGCGAGCACTCGGGACTGCAGCTCACGGTCGCTGGTCACCGCGATCACGCGCTGGCCGTCACCGACACGACGGTCGACCTCCGCCACGATCGCGTCATCGCCCGCACCGGCGGCCTCGACGACGGACACGACGGCGGCAGGCAGCAGCTCCGCGGTGTCGTCGGGCGTCGGGGCCTCCGCACCCCGAGCGCGACCTTCGACGACGAGAGCGAGCTCGGGGAACCAGACGGTTCCCCCGATCCCCAGCTCTCCCGCCGGGACGGCGAGTCCGTCGAGGCGCGACGCGAGACGAGTTGTCGCCCCCGCCCGGTCCTTCCACCAGCCGTCCGGCACCGCCCCGACGACATTGGCCGCATCCACCACCAGCGCGGGCCGCACGTCGAGAAGAGTCCGCAGAGTCGGCCACGCTCCCGCGAACCCGGGATGCAGCGGAAGCGAATCGACGTCGCTCACGGGCACCCATTCGAGCGCCACGCTCTCGGGGTCGCTGATCACCGGGTCGAACGGCCGCACGACGTCGGCGATCACCGTCGTGTACGACCACACGTCGAGGTCGAGAACGCTGGTGAAGCGAGGACGCACGGCACCGTCAGGCACTCCCGCCTCCTCCTGCGCCTCTCGCACGGCGCCCACGATCGCGCTCTCGCCCTCGTGCATGGCTCCCCCGGGGAGACCCCACGTCCCGCCGAAGTGGCTCCATGCGACACGGTGCTGGAGCAGGATGCCTCGGGCGGGATCGTAGGCGAGCAATCCTGCGGCCCCGAACCGCCCCCAGTACCTCTCCCCCGATGGCGCGACCACCCAGGCATCGCCGGGGTCACGGGGCCCTCCAGGACGACGAGGCTCACCGGCCTCCGGGGGTACGACAGTCATCCCTTCAGCCTGTCACAGCATCCGGGCATCGGCACGTACGCAGGACACACACCGGAACACCGCACGACGCGCCACCGCGGACGCCGGGGTGGCCGCACGCATACGGCTGTGCCCGCGCGGATCCGCGCGGGCACAGTGTCGCATCGAGGCGATCGGTCGAGTCCGGACCGACTCAGCGCTGGCGCTTCTCGCGGACGCGCATGTTGATGACGATCGGCGTGCCGTCGAATTCGTACAGCTCGCGCAGGCGGCGCTGGATGAATCGGCGGTATCCCGGGTCGAGGAAGCCGGTGGTGAACAGCACGAACGTCGGCGGGCGCGTCGACGCCTGGGTGCCGAACAGGATGCGCGGCTGCTTGCCGCCACGCAGCGGATGCGGGTGCTCGGCGACGAGCTCGGCGAGGAAGGCGTTGAACTTGCCGGTCGGGATGCGTCGATCCCAGTTCTCGAGGGCGGTCTCGAGCGCAGGCACGAGCTTGTCGAGGTGACGACCCGTCTTCGCGGAGATGTTGACGCGCGGGGCCCATGCCACGTGGGCGAGGTCCTGCTCGATCTCACGCTCGAGGTACCGACGACGGTCGGCGTTCTCGAGGTCGTCGTCGTTCAGACGATCCCACTTGTTGAACGCGAGAACGAGCGAGCGACCGGACTCGAGCACGAGGTCGATGATCCGCACGTCCTGCTCGCTGATGGTCTCCGACACGTCGAGCACCACGACGGCGACTTCCGCCTTCTCGAGCGCCGCCGAGGTACGCAGCGACGCGTAGAAGTCGGCGCCCTGCGCCATGTGCACGCGACGACGGATGCCGGCGGTGTCGACCAGGCGCCACAGCTTGCCACCGAGCTCCACGACCTCGTCGACCGGGTCGCGGGTCGTGCCGGCGAGGTCGTTGACGACCACGCGCTCTTCGCCCGCCGCCTTGTTCAGGAGCGACGACTTGCCGACGTTCGGTCGACCGAGGATCGCGACACGACGCGGTCCGCCGATCTCCGCCTTCGCGACGGCCGAGACGTCGGGCAGGGTCTTCAGCAGCTGATCGAGCAGGTCTGCCACGCCACGGCCGTGGATGGCCGAGACCGGATGCGGCTCACCGAGTCCGAGGTTCCAGAGAGCTGCGGCCTCGGGCTCCTGGCGGGCGTCGTCGATCTTGTTCGCGACGAGGAACACCGGCTTGCCGCTCTTGCGCAGCAGCTTGACGACATGCTCATCGGTCGACGTGGCGCCGACCATCGCGTCGACGACGAAGAGCACCACGTCGGCGAGGTCGATCGCGACCTCCGCCTGCGCGGCGACCGAGCGGTCGATGCCACGAGCGTCGGGCTCCCATCCGCCGGTGTCGACAAGCGAGAACCGGCGGTCCGCCCACTCCGCCTTGTACGTGACACGGTCGCGCGTCACGCCGGGGGTGTCCTCGACGACGGCCTCACGGCGTCCGAGGATGCGGTTCACCAGCGCGGACTTGCCGACGTTCGGTCGACCGACGATCGCGACGACGGGCAGGGCGGGGAAGAACTGGATGCCGTCCTCGCCCATCGTGATGCCGGCGAGGAGCGCGGCATCCTCATCGTCCAGGTCGTAGTCGGCGAGGCCGGCGCGCAGCGTCTCGGCGCGCGCCTCGGCGAGCTGCTCGTCGAGCGACTCCATCTTCTCGGCGAGCCGATCGACACCGGTCCCTGAGCCTGTCGAAGGGTCGTATTCGTCGTCAGCCATGGTGTACTCCTCGGATTCGTTCGATCACCGAGAGAACGGCGTCGATGGTCTGTGGGAAATCGAGCTCCGTCGAGTCGACGACCTCCACGCCCTCTGCGGCGTTGAGGAAATCGACGACGGCGCTGTCTGATGCGTCTCGCTTGTGCAGTGCGGCGGCCACGGCCTCGGCGTTCTCCCCTGCGAGCTCGCCCGCACGGCGCGCGGCGCGCACCTCGGGGGCTGCCGTCAGGAGGATGCGCACGGGCGCGTCCGGAGCGACCACCGTGGTGATGTCACGGCCCTCGACGACGACCGCAGGATACGGCGCCTCGGCGACGAGGGAACGGAACAGGCGGTTGACCTGCTCTCGCACCTCGGGCACCCGCGCGACACCGCTCACCGCGCCCGAGACCGCCGGCTCGCGGATGGCGTCGGTGACGTCGACGTCACCGACATGCACGGCACGGTCATCGGGATCGAGTCCGAGACGCACCGGGAATTCGGCGACCGCGGCGAGGACGGCTCCGGCATCCGCCGTGTCCGCACCCCGATCGAGGACGTGCCAGGCGAGTGCGCGGTAGGCGGATCCGGTGTCGAGGTAGCCGAATCCGAGCGTGCGGGCCACGGCCTTGGACACGCTGGACTTGCCGGAACCTGCGGGTCCGTCGATCGCGATGAAGTCAGTCATTGGTCGTACCTGCAATCCGCCAGCCGCGTTCCTGGAGTCCGGTGATCGCCCCGTGCAGCGCAGCGGGGTCGACGCTGATCTCGGCGAGACCGAACTGCGCACCGGGCGAGTGCTCGAGGCGGAGGTCCTCGACGTTCACGCCGAGCTCGCCGAGCTCCCCGAACAGCCGGCCGAGCTGCCCCGCGGTGTCGTCGATCATGACGACCAGGGACTCGAACCTCTGGTTCTGGCCGTGCTTGCCCGGCAGCCGTTCGACGCCGTCGTTGCCCTGCCGGATGGTCTCGGCCACCACGCGCCGGGCGCCCGGCGCCTCGGGGGCACGCAATGCCTCCGACACCTCTCGGAGGTCGGCTGCCAGCGCGTCGAGGATCTCGACGACGGGCGCGGCGTTCGCGCCGAGGATCTGCACCCACAGCTCGGGCGCGGATGCCGCGATGCGCGTGGTGTCTCGCACACCCTGACCGGAGAGCCGCAGAGCGCCCTCGTCGGCCACGGCGAGTCGCCCGGCGAGCAGACTCGCGACCACCTGCGGCACGTGCGAGGTCAGCGCGACGGAACGGTCGTGCTCCTCGGGAGTCATCTCGAGAGGCATGGCGCCGACGTCCAGCGCGAGCCCCTCGACGAGCGCGAGGTCCGTCGCCCGGGTGTCCGCGTCGCGGCAGACGACCCAGGGACGACCGATGAACAGGTCGGCGCGTGCCGAGATCGCGCCGCCGCGCTCTCGGCCGGCGAGAGGGTGCGAGCCGATGTACCGGGTGAGGTCGACGCCTCGGTCCCGCAGACTGCGGAACGGCTCCAGCTTGACGCTCGCCACATCGGTGACCACCGCGTCCGGGAAGCGGGTCAGCTCCGCTTCGATCACGTCGGCGGTGACATCCGGGGGGACGGCGACGACGACGAGCACGGGAGCGTCATCGTCGGCGGCGGCACGGCCCGCACCGTAGTCGACGGCGAGGCGGAGCTGGGCGGGCGATGTGTCGGCGAGGACGACATCGATGCCCTTCCCGCGGAGCGCATGGCCGATGCTCGAGCCGAGCAGGCCGGCGCCGACGACGCGCACGGTGCCGGAGAGCCTCGCCGCAGTTCGCGGCGCGACGGAACTCCGAGCCCCCGTGGGCACACTCGTCGTATCGGTCACTCGTTCTCCTGCTGCTCGCCTGGCGCCGCGGCGACACCGGAATCACGGCGCGACAGAGTCAAGAGCGCGCCCAGTTCGATTTTAGTCAGTTCGCGGCTCTTCCCGACCGGGAGCGTTCCCAGGTGCAGCGGACCGAACTGCCGACGCACGAGTTCGGTGACCGGATGGCCGACGGCGGCCAGCATGCGCCGCACGATGCGATTGCGCCCGGAGTGCAGCGTCAGTTCTACGAGGCTCGACCCGCGCGAGGTGTCGAGCAGGCGCGCCTTGTCGGCCGCGATGAACCCGTCGTCGAGGTCGATGCCCTTGGTGAGCCGCGAGATCGTCTGAGCCGTGACCGCGCCGTCGACCTTCGCGATGTAGACCTTGGTGACCCCGAACGAGGGGTGCGCGAGAACGTGCGCGAGCTCCCCGTCGTTGGTCAGCACGAGCAGGCCGCTGGTCTCGGCATCCAGTCGCCCGACGTTGTAGAGCCGCTCTTCGTAGTCGTCGGTGAATCGGCGCAGGTCGGGGCGGCCGCTCTCATCGCGCATGCTGCTGACCACTCCCGTGGGCTTGTTGAGGATCACGTAGCGCTTCGACACGTCGAGCTGCACGGCGGTGCCGTCGACGTCGACGAGATCGGTCTCGGGGTCGATCCGACGTCCGAGCTCGGTCACGGTCTCGCCGTTGACCTTGATCCGGCCCTCGACGATGTACTGCTCCACGACCCGTCGCGAGGCGACCCCGGCGGCAGCCAGGACCTTCTGCAGGCGGACGCCCTCGGGTGTCTCGAAGCCGCTCATCGGATGGTCCCTTCGTCGAAGCCGTCTGCACCGTCGTCGAGCAGAGGAGAAATGGGGGGCAGCTCGTCGAGCGAGTTGATGCCCAGATGCTGCAGGAGCGCATCCGTAGTGCCGTAGTTGATGGCGCCGGTCTCGGAGTCCGCGAACATCTCGGTGATGAGGCCGCGGGCGAGCAGCGTGCGCACCACGGAGTCCACGTTCACCGCGCGGATGGAGGCGACCTGGCTGCGCGTCACGGGCTGCTTGTAGGCGATCACCGCGAGCGTCTCGAGTGCCGCCTGTGAGAGGCGTGCGGGCGCCTGGCCGCCGATGAACTCGGCCACGAGGTCGTCGTGGTCGTCGCGCACGTAGAGACGCCAGCCGCCCCCGACCTCACGCAGCTCGAACCCGCGGCGCGGGCCTGCGCCTCTGCCGTCGTAGTCGTCGACGAGCGTCTCGATCGTCTGACGCACCGCCGCCACCGGCGAGCCCACGGCCGCCGCCAGCGCGATCAGCCCGATCGGCTCGTCGATGATGAGCAGGATCGCCTCGATCCGCTCCGCCAGCGGAGACTCGGTCGCGGGGGGATCCGTCACGGATCCGGTCACATCATCGGTCATAATCGGCTCCCAGGGTCGCGAGTGTCTCGTCCGACCACGAATCGGCCGCCCAGCGCAGTGTCAGTTCGCCGAGCGGCTCCAGCTGCTCGAACGAGAGCGCCGCGTGGCGGTACAGCTCCAGCACGGAGATGAAGCGAGCGACGACGATTCCCGGCTCGCTCACTCCGGCGACCAGCTCGCGGAAGCTCACCGCCTCTGCGGCGCGCAACAGGGTCACCACGATCGCCGCCTGCTCGCGGATGCTGACGAGCGGGGCGTGCAGGTGGTCGAGCCCGACATGCGGGATCTCCTTGGGCGCGAACGCCAGCAGGGCCAGCGCGGCGAAGTCGTCGACGCTCAGCGACCAGACCAGCTCCGGGGTCTTCCGACGGTGCTTCTCGTCGAGGCGCACCGCCCGCACATGCCGCCGGTCCTCGCGCTGGAGGCAGCGGGCGAACCACGCCGAGATCTCCTTGAACGCCCGGTACTGCAGCAGCCGTGCGAAGAGCAGGTCACGGGCTTCGAGCAGGGCCACCGCCTCGGCATCCACCAGCTCGCCCTGCGGGAGGAGGCCGGCGACCTTCATGTCGAGCAGCGTGGCCGCGACGACCAGGAACTCCGACGCCTGGTCGAGCTCCTCGTCGTCGTCGAGCTCGCGGAGGTAGGCGATGAACTCGTTGGTGACCGCGCTCAGCGACACCTCCGTGATGTCCATCTCATGCTTCGAGATGAGATTCAGCAGAAGATCGAACGGTCCGTCGAAGTTCGACAGCGAGACCCGGAATCCCGTCGTGTCGTCAGGTGCGAGGCTCTCGTCAGGCGACAGCGCCACGGGCGACCAGCTCCCGCGCCAGCCGCAGGTATGCCTGGGCGGCGGCGTGCTCCGGAGCGAACTCGGTGATGGGCACACCCGAGACCGACGCATCCGGGAACTTCACGGTGCGGCCGATGACGGTCTCCAGCACATCGTCGCCGAAGGCCTCGACGACGCGCTGCAGCACCTCACGGGAGTGCAGCGTGCGCGGGTCGTACATCGTGGCCAGCAGACCGTCCATCGTGATGGACGGGTTGAGGCGGTCGCGAACCTTGTCGATCGTCTCGATGAGCAGGGCGACGCCGCGAAGAGCGAAGAACTCGCACTCGAGCGGGATGATGACACCGTGCGCGGCGGTGAGCGCGTTCACGGTGAGCAGCCCCAGCGAGGGCTGGCAGTCGATGAGGATGACGTCGTACTCCCCCGCCACCTGACGCAGGACGCGGGCGAGGATCGTCTCACGGGCGACCTCGTTGACGAGGTGCACCTCCGCCGCCGACAGGTCGATGTTCGCGGGCATCACGTCGAGGCCCGCGACGCCGGAGTGGACGATCGCGTCGTGCGCGTCGCGCTTGGTGTCGAGCAGCAGGTCGTAGACGGTCGGCACATCGTGCGTCTGGATGCCGAGACCGGCCGACAGGGCCCCCTGCGGGTCGAAGTCGACGGCGAGCACCTTGCGTCCGTACTCGGCCAGCGCGGCGGCCAGGTTGATCGAGGTGGTCGTCTTGCCGACGCCGCCCTTCTGGTTGCAGAGCGCGATGATGCGCGCCGGGCCGTGCGACGCCAGCGGTTCGGGGGTCGCGAAACCGTGATAGGGACGCCCGGTGGGTCCCATGGGGGTGTCGTCGGTCTTCGACGTCTTCACCCTGGACTTCGCCGCGTTCTCAGCCACCGATTCTCCTGCTCCGTCGTGCTTGAACGAGTCTAGCGGGAGCCCTGTCGACCCGTGCCTCGGCGCGCGGCAGCAGCCGCACGCGCTCAGCCGCCCCGGAGTGCCTCCACCGGCTCGATCCGCGCCGCGCGCCGGGCCGGATACCACCCGGACCCCCACCCGACGACCGCCCCGAGCAGGGCGCCCGCCACGGCGACGAGCGGATCGGTGACCGGAGTCCACCCCTGCACGACGGCGACCACGATCACGGCGAGCACGCCGAGCGCTGAGCCGATCAGACCGCCGATGAACCCGATGACGACGGACTCCACCATGAACTGCGAGCCGATCTGCCGACGGGTCGCTCCGAGCGCTCGACGCAGGCCGATCTCGCCGATGCGCTCCATGACCGAGAGCAGGGTGACGTTCGCGATCCCGAGACCCCCCGCCAGGAGGGCGATCACACCGAGGATCAGGAACACGACGTTCACGTCGGACTGCACGCTCTGGCTCAGGTCGGACGAGCCCGAGGGCGCATTCGCCTCCAGGCTGTCCGGGTCGTCGGGCTGCAGTGCGAGGACGGACTGCTCGGCGACCTGAGGACCTGCGCCGACGACGATGCGAATGTCGAGATCGGACGGCGCGAGCAGACCGAAGTCCGCCCTGGCCGATCCGATCGGGATGATCACCGCGTCCGAGAGCTCGCTGCGTCTTTCCATGCCGTCGACTATGCCGACCACGGCATATGCGATGCCGGCGACGAAGACGGAGGGCTGCGAGTCGACCCGGTTGATGCCCATGCGCTCGGCCGCGCGTGCGCCGAGCACCGCGACCCGATCGGCGCGGGTGTCGTGCCCCTGGTCGAAGAACCGCCCGGCGACGACCTCGCCCTCCTCGGCGTCGACGAGCTCCGGAGAGGCGGAGAAAAGCCGCGGCGACGAGACCGCCGGCGCCGACGGGTCGTTCACCGGCACAGCCGTCACCGTCTCGCCCTCGGCGAGTTCGACCTCGCCCAGCAGAGCCGCGCTCTCGACTCCTGCGAGCAGCGCCACGCGATCCGGAGCGTCCCAGGGCAGCCGCCCGGCGGCGACCGTGGTGTTCTTCGCTCCGGACTGCGCGGTCGCCGCGGTCACCACGACCCTCGTGGCCGCCGCTCCGTCGAACTGGCTGGCGATCTGGCCGGCCGCCGTCTGCGCGAATCCGAGAGTGGCGACGAGCGAGGCGATCCCGAGCACCGTGCCCATGATCGTCATCACGAGGCGCGCAGGGCGCGATCCGATGTCCGCGGTCGCCTCGGCGACGAGATCCTGGAAGGTGAAGCGGTCCGCGTGCGTGATCGCCGGGACGAGAGGCGCAGCCGTCGGGTCGCCCGTCACCGCGGCCCCACCGCCCTCCTGCTCGGCGGAGGCGTCCGCCCGTGCGCGCTGTCCGCGACGCCACCGCAGCGCGCGCATCACAGCTCCGTCAATCGGCCGTCGGATATCTGGATGCGGCGGCGGGCGCGCCGAGCGACATCCTGATCATGGGTGATGACGATCAGCGTGAGCCCGTCGGCGTTGAGCTCTTCGAAGAGCGCCATGACCTCGCCGGATGTCCGGTGGTCGAGGTTTCCCGTGGGCTCGTCGGCCAGCAGCAGCCTGGGGCCGCTCACGACCGCGCGGGCGACGGCCACACGCTGGCGCTCACCGCCGGAGAGGGAGTTGGGGAAGAAGTCGACACGGTGCGAGAGTCCGACCCGGGACAGCGCCTCGCGCGCCCTGGCCTCGCGCTCGCGACGTGGCACGCCGCTGTACAGCATCGGCAGCAGCACGTTGTCGAGGACGGTGCGCCGCGGGAGCAGGTGGAACGACTGGAACACGAACCCGATGAACCGGGCACGCACGGCCGCGCGCTCGTCCTCGGTGAGGTCCCCCGTGAGCGAACCCGCGAGGCGGTACTCTCCGACGCTCGGACGGTCGAGGAGTCCGAGCAGGTTGAGCATCGTCGACTTGCCGGAACCGCTCGGCCCCACGATCGAGAGGTAGTCACCGGACTCGATCGACAGCGTCGCCGCCTTCAGCGCCTGCACCTCGGGCGGGCCGGGGAAGGACCGCGTCACATCACGGAGCTCGACGAGCGGTGGCGCGACGACGGTCGCTCCCCCGACCTCGGGATCGACCTCGGTGGTGGCGCCCGCGTCGGTCACTTTCCGACCACCACGAGGTCGCCCTCGTCGAGTTCGCCGTCCACCGGCGTGACCTCCACCGCCCCCTTCGCCGCGAGACCGGTCTCCACCACGACGATCCGTGTCTCGGTGTCGTCTCCCTTGCGCGGATCCGACTCCGCCACCTCGATGCGCGATTCTCCGCCGGGGCCGGCGGTGAGCGCCGCCAACGGCACCGACAGCACGTCGCCCTCGGTGGCACCGACCGCGATGCGCACCCGGACGTTCGCTCCCTGCAGCTGCGTGATCTGCTCGGGCGTGAGCGGGTCGGGCTCGAAGAGCACCTCCCATCGCGCCTTGTTGTCCTTGCCGGGGTTGAGTTCGACGATGACGGCCCGGTGCTCGGTGCCGTCGGGGAGTTCGAACGTGCCTTCGCCGCCCGCCTTGAGCAGACGAGCGTCCGCCTCGGCTGCGGCGCCCGTGAGGCGCACCGTCGCTCCCGACACGGTCATGACCGCCCCCGAGATCGAGGTGCCCCGAGAGACGTTCACCGCATCGACGCGGCGGGGCAGCTCGGTGAGGAACAGCACCTCGCTCGACGGCAGGAACGGAAGGACGCTCTGGCGCGCGGTCTCGAGCGTCTGCGCGGCCGAGTCGACCTGAGCGCGGGCCGATTCCAGCGCGGCGCTCTCCGCCCCGGTGTTCTTCGCCGCCCACAGCTGATCGCGCTCGAGGCGCGCCGTCTGCAGGGCCCATTCCGCCTCCTGGACACTGGTGCCCTCGGCTCCGGCCCTCGCCGCGGCCAGCGCCTGCTCAGCGGCGGCGACGTTCACGTCGGCCTGCCAGCTCTCGAGCTTGCTCGGGCCGGCACCTGCGAGATTCAGCGCCTGCTGCGCCTGCTGCACGCCGTCCTCGGCGGCGCGCACCCCCTCCTCGGCGGAGCGCACCGTCTCCTCCGCGCCCTCCTCGGGCGACGGAGCGGGGTAGCCCGCCTGCGCGTAGAGCTGCCCCACGGCATTCGCGGTGGCCTGGTCGAACAGGTTCGACGTGACATCGCCGGCATCGATCCCGATGCTCACTAGGGACTGCTTGAGCTGCAGCACGTCGGGACCCGAGACGCCGATGCGCAGCGTGCGGTAGGCGGGGAGCTCACCCGGCAGGACGATGACCGGACGGCCCTCGATCTCCAGCGCGATCGAGAGCGGATCGAGCGTCGCCCCGACCTCGGGCACGGCACCGGTCACGACGCTGCCTCCCCCGGTGGTGTCGATCGTCACATCGACCGCATCCGCGTATCCGACATCGGCCCGCAGGGTCACGTCGTTGCTGAGGGGACCGAACTCGACCGGTACGGTCACCAACCCAGGGTCCGGCGTCTCGCCCGCCGAGGCGGGCGATATCAGGAAACGTCCGACCAGCAGCCCGACGACCAGGCTCAGCACCGCGCAGAGCGCGACGATCCAGAGGGTGCGATTGCCACGGAGGATGCGCCGCCAACCGCTGACGCGGGATGTGTCGACGCGATCCTCCGTCTCGTCGAGGACGGGGTCCTCGTCGGTCGGGATCAGTTCATCGACCCCCACCCCCTGTTCGGGGGCGCGTCCGCCGGTGATCGACGGGTCTTCCGGGAGTGGTGTCGTGGGTGTCTCGTCGCGCGTCATTTCAGCTGTTCTGCTCGGCGGCGGCCTTGAAGGCCTCGAGGTCGGCCTTGTTGTCCGCGATGAACTTCTCCTCCAGCGCGAACTGGATCTTCAGCGACTCATCGGCGTACGAGGTCTTGGTGCGGCATTCGAGGTCCGCGAGGGCGAGCTTGATCTCGCGCTCGCCGAGCGCCGCCATCTCCGGGCTCTCGTTGGGGTCGACGAAGTCGGGCGACTCGGTGTCGACCGGGGTCGAGCCGTCGCCGTAGGCGGCGTCGTAGAGAGCGGACTGCTCGTCCGAGATCGACTGCTGCGCCTCGAGCTGCGCGGAGAACCCGGGCTCACCCGCGTCGTCCATGCACGACGCCCATGCCGCGTTGAGCTCTTTGAGCTCCGGCGAGTCCTGCGTCGACGTGTAGAGCTCGTTCATCTTGTCGCGGAGGTCGGCGAATTCGTCCGACTGCCACGGGTCGTCGCCTTCGAGCTCGTGCTGCGCCCAGCCCTGGCATCCCGCGGACTCCCAGCTGTACTCGTAGCTGCCGTCCTCGGACATCTCCTCCTCGGTGGGGCCGGCACCGTAGGCGGTCTCGTAGAACGCGGTCTGCTCGGACTCCGAGAGCGACTCGATGTACTCCTGGTTGGGGTCGACGTACTCCTCCCCGGTCTGCTCGCCCATCTCCTCGCTGTACGGGCTGTTGACGATCCCGTAGCCGTACTTCTCGACCCAGTCCTTCTTCTCGGGCTCCCAGACGACGTCGTCACCGGAGAACACCATGCCGCCGTTGGCGGTGTTCGGCGTGTACTCGAACCCCTCCTTGGCCATGCACTCGGCCATCAGCTCCTCTTGCTCACGCTGCCGTTCCTCGTACTGCTTCTGCTGCTCCTCCTGCGACATGTCGCCGCCGTATGCGGAGGCGAGGTAGGTGCTCAGCGGGGAGTCCTCGTAGCTGAGACCCTCATCGGATGCCGGAGAACACCCCACCAGCGTCGCAGCCAGGGCGGTGGCGGCGAGGGCCGCAAGAGGTCCGGTGGAACGCATGTCGTACTCCTTCGTCGATCGACCCGAGTGATCCGAGGTCTCCCGTAAGCCTAGGGAGAAAGGGGAATTCCTCGCGTCCCCCAAAAGGATGACAAAAACTGGTCGTCGACCGGGGCGGCGTACCGCTAGGATCAGCGCGCGCGCGGATGCGACGTCGCGTAGATGTCCCGCAGGGTGTCGACCGACACATGGGTGTAGATCTGGGTCGTCGCGACCGAGGCATGCCCGAGAAGCTCCTGCACCACGCGGACGTCGGCTCCGCCCTGCAGCAGATGGGTCGCGAACGAGTGCCGCAGCGTGTGCGGAGAGACCTCGGCCGTGATGTGCGCGCTCTCGGCGGCGGCGCGGATGACGAGCCAGGCGCTCTGACGGGACAGCGGTGCACCGCGCGCCCCGAGGAACAGACGAGCGGAGGCACGCCCCTTGGCGGCGAGTCCCGGACGCACCCTGGTGAGATACGCGTCGACGGCGGCCCGGGCGAAGGATCCGACGGGCACGATGCGCTCCTTCGACCCCTTGCCGCGCAGGCGCAGGACGTCGCCGTGCGCGAGGTCGTCGACGTCGAGGCCGACGGCTTCGGAGACCCGGGCGCCCGTCGCGTAGAGCAGCTCGAGCAGAGCCCGATCGCGGATGCCGAGCGGGTCCTCGGCCGACGGCGCGGCGAGCAGCCGCTCGACCTGATCGATGGTCAGGGCCTTCGGCAGCCGCTGCGGCGCTTTCGGAGGACGCAGGCGGCCGCTCGGATCGTCGATGTCGATGCCCTCCCTGGTGAGGAAGCGATGCCACCCGCGCACCGAGGACTGCAGACGCGCGAGACTCGAGGCGGCGGGCGCCGGATCGGCACTCGATCGGTCGGCGATGAAGCGTCCGACCACCGCGGCCGTGATCGCCGAGGTGTCGGCGATCCCCTCGGCGTCCAACCACTCGACGTACGCCGTGAGGTCCCGGCGGTATGCCGCGATCGAGTGCTCGCTGAGCCCGCGCTCGATCGTGACATGGCGCAGATAGGCGTCCAACGCTCGATCGAGCTGCACGCTCAGCTCCGGTCGCGCAGCCTCTGCGCGGCGGCGAAGACGCCGATCGTCAGGATGCCGTTGCGCATGCGCCCGTCGAGCACGGCGGAGACGGCGTCGTCGAGCGGAATCCACTCGACGCGGATGTCGGCCTCTTCGTCCTCACGATCGTGCGCGGTGGGCGCGGCGGAGATCCCGGTGGCGAGGAACAGGTGGATGACCTCGTCGTTGCCGCCCGGCGTGGTCCATGACGAGACCAGCGGCTCCCAGTGCGCCGCGACGAGATCGGCCTCCTCGGCGAGCTCCCGCCTGGCGGCCTCGAGCGGATCCTCGCCCGGCACGTCGAGCAGGCCGGCCGGCAGCTCCCAGTCCCGATGGCGGATCGGATGCCGGTACTGCTGGATGAGCAGCACTCGTCCGTCGTCGTCGAGAGCGAGAATGGCCACCGCCCCCGTGTGCGCCACGTACTGGCGACGGATCTCCCCGTCGCCGTAGCGCACCCGGTCATCGCGCACGTCCCAGACGACGCCTTCGAACGCGAGCTCGCTGGTGAGCACCTCCGGCTGGAAGGGCTCGTCGCGCAACTCGTGCGACTCAGGCATCGGCTTCGCCGACTCAGGCATCGGCTTCGACATCGAACAGCTCGCTCGAGCGGTGCCGGTCGATCGCCGCGCCCACCAGCCCGCGGAACAGCGGGTGCGGGTCGGTCGGACGCGAGCGGAGCTCGGGGTGCGCCTGCGTGGCGATGTAGTACGGGTGCACGTCGCGCGGGAGCTCGACGTATTCGACGAGGTCGAGCTCCGGGTTGAGACCGGAGAACACCAGGCCCGCATCGGAGAGACGGTCGCGGTAGGCGTTGTTGACCTCGTAGCGGTGGCGGTGACGCTCGGAGGCCTCCGGAGCGCCGTACACCTCCCGAGCCAGGGATCCCTCGGCGAGAGCCGCCCGGTAGAGGCCGAGGCGCATCGTGCCGCCCAGGTCACCGCCGTCGAGGATCTCGACCTGCTCCGCCATCGTGGCGATCACGGGCTCCGTGGTGTCGGGGTCGAACTCGCTCGAGGATGCGTCGACGATGCCGGCGACGTCCCGCGCGTACTCGATGACCATGCACTGCAGACCGAGGCAGAGCCCGAGCGTGGGGATCCCCTGCTCGCGGGCGAACTTCAGCGCGCCCAGCTTGCCCTCGATGCCGCGGATGCCGAATCCTCCGGGGACGCAGATACCGTCGAGCGCGGCGAGCTGCTCGCGCGCGCCCTCGGGCGTCTCGCAGCGGTCGGAGGGGATCCAGCGGATGTTGACCTTGGTCTCCTGCGCGAAGCCGCCGGCCTTGAGCGCCTCGGTCACCGAGAGGTACGCGTCGGGAAGGTCGATGTACTTGCCGACCAGCCCGATCGTCACCTCGTGCTTGGGGTTGTGGACCGCGTGCAGCACCTTGCTCCAGCGCGACCAGTCGACCTCGTCCGCGGCCTTCTGGTCGAGACCGAGGCGACGGACGATGTAGGAGTCGAGCCCCTGGTCGTTGAGCGTCGACGGGATGTCGTAGATGCTCGGCAGGTCGACGGTGTTGATGACGCCTTCGGCGTCGACGTCGCACATCAGGGCGATCTTGTTCCGGTTGCTCTCGCTCACCGGCCGGTCGCTGCGCAGCACCAGTGCATCGGGCTGGATGCCGACCTGGCGGAGGGCCGCGACCGAGTGCTGGGTCGGCTTCGTCTTCTGCTCTCCGGACGCGCCCATGAAGGGCACGAGCGACACGTGCACGAAGAACACGCTGTCGCGACCGAGCTCGTGGCGCAGCTGGCGAGCGGCCTCGAGGAAGGGCTGCGACTCGATGTCGCCGACCGTGCCGCCGACCTCGGTGATGATGACGTCGGGGCGGGGGTCCTCGGTCGCCTGCAGACGCATGCGGCGCTTGATCTCGTCGGTGATGTGCGGGATGACCTGCACGGTGTCGCCGAGGTACTCGCCGCGGCGCTCGCGCGCGATGACCTGCGAGTAGATCTGACCGGTGGTGACGTTGGCCGCCTGCGACAGGTTGATGTCGAGGAAACGCTCGTAGTGTCCGATGTCGAGGTCGGTCTCTGCGCCGTCGTCCGTGACGAACACCTCACCGTGCTGGAAGGGGTTCATGGTGCCGGGATCGACGTTCAGGTACGGGTCGAGCTTCTGCATCACGACGCGGAGTCCGCGGGCGGTCAGGAGGTTGCCCAGGCTGGCGGCGGTGAGCCCCTTGCCCAAAGACGAAACGACACCACCCGTCACAAAGATGTGCTTGGTCGTGTCGTTCTTGGGCCCCGCAGAAGAAGAGTTCATCACGGGCTTCGATCCTATCAGTCGGTGGAGGACCCGAGGGTGAGAAGTTCCCGGGCATGGGTGATCGCGGCATCCGAATCGGTGAGTCCCGACAGCAGTCGAGCCATCTCGGCCTCGCGCTCCGGTCCGTCCAATCGCCGCACACTCGACGCGGTGACCGCCCCGTCGTGCGACTTGACGACCGACAGATGGTTCGTCGCGAAGGCGGCGACCTGCGCGAGATGGGTGACGGCGATGACCTGAGACTTCTGTGCGAGCCGGGCGAGTCGTCGCCCGACCTCGATCGCCGCAGCGCCGCCGATACCGGCATCCACCTCGTCGAAGACGAACGTGGCCACGGGGTCGGTCGCCGCGATGACGACCTCGATCGCGAGCATGACGCGCGACAGCTCTCCGCCCGATGCCCCCTTGGCGACCGAGCGGGGCTCGGCGCCGGGGTGCGGAGCCAGCAGGATGGCCACGTCATCGCGACCGTGCGTGCTCTCTGCGCCGAGGGTGACGGAGACCTGCAACGTCGCATCGGGCATCGCGAGCGCGTGCAGCTCCTCGCTCACCGCGACGCCGAGGCGTGCGGCGGCGGCCGTGCGGGCGGCCGTCAGCGTCTCGGCGCGAGCATCGAGGTCGGCGCGTGCCGCATCGCGCTCGGCCTCGAGTCGGTCGACGCGCTCGCCGTCGTCGTCGAGTTCGGCCAGTCGCGCCGATCCGGTGCGCCAGAGCTCGAGCGCGTCGTCGAGCGAGCCGTGCGCGCGGATGAGAGTGCCCAGCGCCGCCCGGCGCTCTTCGACCGCGGCGAGCTCGTGCGGACCGGACTCGTCGAGGTCGGCGAGGTACGCCGACAGCTGCCCCGCGACGTCCGCGATGCGATAGCCGATGTCGGCCAACGCGGCGGAGACGTCGGTGAGCGAGGCATCCGAGACGCGCTCGAGGGCGCGACGGGCCTCGGCGACGAGCGCGGAGGCATCCGGCTCGCCCTCTTCGCTCGACAGCGCACTGTGGGCGAGCGATGCGGCGAGGCGCAGCTCCTCGGCGTTCGCCAGCCGCTCGGCCCGAGCGGACAGCTCGACGTCTTCGCCGGGTTCGGGTGCCGCGGCCTCGATGAGCGCCAGAGCCTCCCTCAGGCGGCTCGCCTCTTCGGCCCGACGATCGCGGTTCTCGGTGATGTCGACGATCTCGGCATCCAGTGCGCGCCAGCGCTCGAACGCCTCTGCGTAGGCCTGCAGCGGCACCGCGATGCCAGCGCCTCCGAAACGGTCGAGGGCGTCGCGCTGAGCGGACGCCGAACGCAGCCGCAGCTGCTCCGACTGACCGTGCACGACCACCAGCTCCTCGGCCAGAGCCGACAGCACCCCGGCGGGTGCCGCGCGTCCGCCGACGCTCGCCCGGCTGCGCCCCTCGGCGCTCAGCGTGCGGGAGACGTACAGCTCAGCGGCGCCGTCGCCGGCCGGTTCGAGCTCTCCCCCGGCGTCTGCCACGATGTCAGCGACATCGCCGGTCGACGGCACGATCCACACACCGGCGACGGATGCCTGCCCGGCACCCGCTCGGACGGCGCCCGAGTCCGCACGCTGCCCGAGCAGCAGGCCGAGACCGGTCACGACCATGGTCTTGCCCGCGCCGGTCTCGCCGGTGATCGCCGTGAACCCGGCGCCGAGCGGCAGAACGGCATCGGCGATCACGCCGAGCCCCTGCATCCGCATCTCCTCGATCACGACACGACCCCCTGACCGCGCCATCCGGCGACGGGCAGCTGGAACTTGCGCACGAGCCTGTTGGTGAACTCGGTGGGATGCAGGCGAGCCAGACGCACCGGCCGCGAGGAGCGACGCACCACGACGCGTGCACCCGGAGGGAGATCGTGGGAACGACGCCCGTCGCACCAGAGGATTCCCGACCCCGAGGTCCCCTCGAGCATCTCGATGGCGACGGCCGCGTCAGGGCTGACGACGAGCGGCTTGGCGAACAGCGCGTGGGCTGACAGCGGCACGACCGCGATGGCCTCGACGCTCGGCCAGATCACGGGGCCGCCGGCCGAGAAGTTGTACGCGGTCGACCCGGTCGGGGTCGAGACGACCATGCCGTCGCATCCGAAGCTCGACAGCGGCAGTCCGTCGATCTCGAGCACGACCTCGATCATGCGTTCGCGGCTCGCCTTCTCGACGGTCGCCTCGTTGAGAGCGAATGTCTCGTAGACGACCACGCCGTCGGCATCCTTCACCCGCACCGACAGCGCCAGCCGCTCTTCGACGCCGTAGTCGCGGTCGATCACCTTGCGCATCGCGGCGTCCATGTCGTCGCGGTCGATCTCTGCGAGGAACCCCACGTGTCCCATGTTGATGCCGAGCACCGGTGCCGTGCACCCTCGCACGAGCTCTGCCGCGCGCAGGATCGTCCCGTCACCGCCGAGGACCACCGCGAGCTCGAGGTCCTCCTGCTGGACGGTGTCGCCGAGCACGTCGATGTCGGCGAAATGGGAGTCGACGGCGCGAAGATCCAGGCTGTCGTCGGCGGCGAGCACCGGGCGGATCCCGGCATCGCGCAGCGAGTCGACGACCCGCCGGGCTGCCGCGACGGTGTCCTCGCGTCCCGCGTGGGCGACGATCAGGATGTTGCGTTCGTTCATCGTCTCCCTGCCAATGTGTTGATGCGGTCCGACCATTCTGACGGATCGCTGCCTCGCCCCGGAGCGAGATGCAGCAGGTACTCCGTGTTGCCGTGCGTGCCGAGGATCGGAGAGGGGAGGATGCCGAGCATCCCGAGTCCCGTGTCCCACGCGCTCCAGGCCGTGCGGGCGACGGCGTCCGCCCGGGTCGCGGGGTCGGTGACGAGGCCGCCGCGCACGGCCGTGCGTCCGACCTCGAACTGCGGCTTGACGAGCAGGACGATGTCGGTGGTGGGCGCGGCGACACCGGCGACCGCGGGGAGGACGAGTTCGAGCGAGATGAACGAGAGGTCGCCGACGATGAGGTCGAGCGTGCCCTCTTCTCCGGTGACGCTGCGGAGGTTGTCCGTCGTCATATGACGGACGTTGTAGCCCTCCACCACGACGACGCCGGGGTCGGCGGCGATCGACGGCGCCATCTGGTCGTGCCCGACGTCGACCGAGAGCACTCGTCGCGCCCCGCGTTCCCTGAGTACCTGAGTGAAACCGCCCGTGGACGCCCCCATGTCGAGGGCCAGACGTCCGTCGACCGGGATCCCGAAACCGTCGAGCGCGGCGATCAGCTTGTGGGCGGCCCGCCCGACGTAGTGGTCGGCGCCGGCGACGGAGATCTCGGCAGCATCCGACACGGCCGTCGACGCCTTGATGACGGGGCGTCCGTCGACGCTCACCAGGCCGTCGGCGATCAACGACGCGGCATGGGTGCGCGAACGAGCGAGTCCTCGCAGGGCGAGGGCGGCGTCGAGTCGGGTCATCGGGCGCCCGGCGCGTCGCGCTGATCGAGTCGCGCACCGCTCTCGAGTCGCCGGGAGAGCTCATCGTGCAGCCCGGAGTACGCGTCGGCCCTGGCAGCGAGCGGCTGTCCTTCGATCAGGCGCAGGCGACTCCACAGGCCGTCCGTCGGCGCATCGGTCGTCTCATCGCTCACGTCTCTACTGTACGTGGAGCGAGGGACTCCCGGTCGGAGCCGGGCCGAGCGACCGGGGGTCAGGGTCGGTGGAACGGATCGTCGTACAGACGCTCCGGCACCCGCAGCACGAACACGGGAGTGCCGGACGCCCAGATCGCGGCCGCACCGGCGCGCAGCAGATCGATCTGACGGCCTCCCTCGGAGACGATCTCGACGTCCGCCCCCACCACGCGGACGGAGGCGCCGTTGACCGAGTGGATGCCGTCTCTGACTGTGGCCTCGGGATACGGTTCGTGCAGCTCACGCAGATCGCTGAGGATGAAGGTGGGCCGCGAGCCCTCGGGCGCCGCCAGCACGTGCTTGGGGCGGTCGATGCCGGTGAGGACCAACGCGGACTCGATGCCGGCCCGCACCGCACCGAGGATGTCGGTGTCGAGGCGATCGCCGATGAACAGCGGCTTCTTCGCGCCGAAACGCTCGGTCGCTTCGTCGAAGATCGGCGTCTCGGGCTTGCCCGCCACCGTCGCGAGGCGACCGATGGCTGTATGCACGGCCGACACCAGGGTGCCGTTGCCCGGGGCGACACCGCGCTCCCGCGGGATCGTCCAGTCGGTGTTGGTGGCGATCCAAGGGATCCCGCCTTCGTCCTCCGGCAGCTTCAGTGCGAAAGCGGCCTCGGCGAGGTCGGTCCATGCCACCTCAGGGGCGAAGCCCTGCACGACCGCATCCGGGGCGTCCTCGGCGCTGCGGGTGACGGTGTACCCCGCCTTCTCTGCCTCGTCGACCAGCCCCGCTCCCCCGATGATCAGCAACGTCGCCGGCGCCGGCACCAGTCCGGCCAGCAAGCGCATGGCCGCCTGCGGGCTCGTGATCACGTCTGCAGGCGCCACCGTGAGGCCGAGGCTCGACAGGTGCTCGGCCACGGATGCATCCGTGCGTGACGCGTTGTTCGTGATGTACCCGAGTCGAGCTGTTCGCGCAGCGGCGTTCAGGCTCTCCACCGCGTGCGGCAGCGCGCCCGGCCCCGCGTACACGACACCGTCGAGGTCGGCCAGAACGGTGTCCACACCGTCGAGGGGAGTCCGCGAGGACGCGTTCCGCGAGAACAGCCCCACTCACGCCTCCTTGGACGTTGCGGTGTCGTCGCTCGCGGTGTCGTCGCTCGCGGTGTCGTCGCTCGCGGTGTCGTCGCTCGCGGTGTCGTCGCTCGCGGTGTCGTCGCTCGCGGTGTCGTCGCTCGAACCCGTCGAAGACGCGTCGGAGTCGACGGACTCCTCGGACTCGTCGTCGTCCTCGCCGAGCAGCTCACGAACCTCGTCCTCGACCGTCGGCTCGGAGTCGACGACCCCTGCCGCGTCTGCGTCGGCGTCTGCATCTGCATCGGCGTCCGCGGCGAGGCTTTCGTCTGCGTCTGCGTCTGCGTCTGCGTCTGCGTCTGCGTCTGCGTCTGCGTCTGCGTCTGCGTCTGCGTCTGCGTCTGCGGCGAGGTTTTCGTCATCGTCGAAGTCGCCCTCGATGAGGCCGTCCTCGATCATGATCTCCTCATCGCCGGCGTCGTCGACTCCCAGAGCCTCGGCGGCGACCTCGGCGCGGTGCGACCAGAACTCGGCCTCATCGGTGCGACCGAGATCCTCGAGCACTGCGGCGCGAGCAGCGAACAGAGCCGGGCTCCACTCGAAAGCTCGGTCAGGGTCGAGCTCAGGGATCTCGAGTTCGCCGAGAGCCAGCTCGAGGTCGCCCTGATCGAGGCGAGCGCCCGACATCGCAATCGCGAGAGACACGCGTACAGGCGTGGTGAGAGCTGCACGGTCGACGGCGCGACCCGTCTCGAGCGCACGATCAGGGCGGCCGATGCCGCGCTCGCTGTCGACCATGAGAGCGATCTGGTCGTCCTTGCCGGAGATGCGGCGGTAGGTGCGCAGCTCGCGGAGAGCGAGAGCGAAGTCCTCTGTCGCATAGGCCGTGATGCCGAGAGTCTCACGCACGATCGCGATGCGGCCGGCCCGACGCGACGCGGCCAGGGCATGCTCGTGAGCCAGCGCGGGATCTTCGTCGATAAGGCGGGATGCCATCGCCAGGTGCCGAGCGACGAGATCAGCGTTCTCCTTGCTGAGGGTCTTCAGCTCGTTGCGGGCCGATGTGTGCAGATCGCGCGCGGTGACCTCGTCGGGAATGTGCGGATCGTTGAACCGCGGACGATCGCCCGATGCCTGCACCGGGCGCTCGCGGTCCGCTCCCCCGCGCTGCGGGTACGAACGACCCGCGTCGCGGTCCTGGCGAGGAGCGCGGTCATCCCGGTTGTAGCCGCCGGAACGGGGAGCGCCACCATCGCGGTTGTCGCGGTTGTAGCCACCCGAGCGAGGAGCGCCACCATCACGGCTGTCACGGTTGTACCCACCCGAGCGAGGAGCGCCACCATCACGGCTGTCACGGTTGTAGCCGCCGGAGCGGGGAGCGCCACCATCACGGCTGTCACGGTTGTACCCACCCGAGCGGGGAGCGCCGCCGTCACGGTTGTAGCCACCCGAACGGGGAGCGCCACCATCACGGTTGTCACGGTTGTACCCACCCGAACGGGGAGCGCCACCATCACGGTTGTCACGGTTGTAGCCGCCCGAACGGGGAGCGCCACCATCACGGTTGTCACGGTTGTACCCACCCGAGCGGGGAGCGCCGCCGTCACGGCTGTCACGGTTGTACCCGCCCGAGCGAGGAGCGCCACCATCACGGCTGTCACGGTTGTAGCCACCAGAGCGAGGAGCGCCACCATCACGGCTGTCACGGTTGTACCCACCCGAACGCGGAGCGCCACCATCACGGTTGTACCCGCCCGAACGGGGAGCGCCACCATCACGGCGGTCACGGTTGTACCCACCCGAACGCGGAGCGCCACCATCACGGTTGTACCCACCCGAACGCGGAGCACCACCATCACGGTTGTACCCACCCGAACGAGGAGCACCACCATCACGGTTGTAGCCACCGGAGCGAGGAGCGCCACCGTCACGGCTGTCACGGTTGTAGCCACCCGAACGAGGGGCGCCACCGTCACGGTTATCGCGGTTGTAGCCACCCGAACGAGGGGCACCACCGTCACGGCTGTCGCGGTTGTAGCCACCCGAACGAGGAGCACCACCATCGCGGTTATCGCGATTGAACCCGCCGGAGCGAGGGGCACCACCATCACGATTATCGCGGTTGTACCCACCCGAACGCGGAGCTCCACCATCACGGTTGTAGCCACCCGAACGAGGAGCACCACCATCACGGTTGTCGCGGTTGTACCCACCCTCACGACGCGGGCCGCTGCTGCGGCCGTCGGATCGCCCGCCGGAAGGTCGACTGTCACGCGATCCACTGTCGTCATTGCGACGCGGACGGCGCTGTTCCTCTTCCGGCATGATGCTCCCTGTTCTCGATCGTGTTAACGCAAAATGGCCACCCAACGATGGGTGGCCATTTGCTTAAAAGAAGTCCGGCGGTGTCCTACTCTCCCACAGGGTCCCCCCTGCAGTACCATCGGCGCTGTGAGGCTTAGCTTCCGGGTTCGGAATGTAACCGGGCGCCCGCCCATCGCGTAGTGAGCGGTCGGCATCACCGGCACGGGCTCGACGACCGGGTCGACATAAAAGAAGTCCGGCGGTGTCCTACTCTCCCACAGGGTCCCCCCTGCAGTACCATCGGCGCTGTGAGGCTTAGCTTCCGGGTTCGGAATGTAACCGGGCGTTTCCCTCACGCTATGGCCGCCGAAACACTATAGATGTTTCAATCAAACACATAACAAAGTCATTGTCATGCGGTTCTCGACCGTACATCGAGAACCACTCAGTGGACGCGTAGCACCAACAAACGGTGTGTTATCAAGTCATCGGCTTATTAGTACCAGTCAGCTGCATGCATTGCTGCACTTCCACATCTGGCCTATCAACCCAGTAGTCTGGCTGGGAGCCTCTCACCCGAAGGTATGGAAATCTCATCTTGAGGCCGGCTTCCCGCTTAGATGCTTTCAGCGGTTATCCATCCCGAACGTAGCTAATCAGCGGTGCTCCTGGCGGAACAACTGACACACCAGAGGTTCGTCCAACCCGGTCCTCTCGTACTAGGGTCAGATCCTCTCAAATTTCCTACGCGCGCAGCGGATAGGGACCGAACTGTCTCACGACGTTCTAAACCCAGCTCGCGTACCGCTTTAATGGGCGAACAGCCCAACCCTTGGGACCTACTCCAGCCCCAGGATGCGACGAGCCGACATCGAGGTGCCAAACCATGCCGTCGATATGGACTCTTGGGCAAGATCAGCCTGTTATCCCCGAGGTACCTTTTATCCGTTGAGCGACAGCGCTTCCACAAGCCACTGCCGGATCACTAGTCCCGACTTTCGTCCCTGCTCGACCTGTCAGTCTCACAGTCAAGCTCCCTTGTGCACTTACACTCGACACCTGATTGCCAACCAGGTTGAGGGAACCTTTGGGCGCCTCCGTTACTTTTTGGGAGGCAACCGCCCCAGTTAAACTACCCACCAGGCACTGTCCCTGAACCGGATTACGGTTCGAAGTTAGATATCCAGAGTGACCAGAGTGGTATTTCAACAATGACTCCACACGAACTAGCGTCCATGCTTCACAGTCTCCCACCTATCCTACACAAGCCACACCGAACACCAATACCAAGCTGTAGTAAAGGTCACGGGGTCTTTCCGTCCTGCTGCGCGTAACGAGCATCTTTACTCGTAATGCAATTTCGCCGAGTTCGCGGTTGAGACAGTTGGGAAGTCGTTACGCCATTCGTGCAGGTCGGAACTTACCCGACAAGGAATTTCGCTACCTTAGGATGGTTATAGTTACCACCGCCGTTTACTGGGGCTTAAATTCTCAGCTTCGCCTTGCGGCTAACCGGTCCTCTTAACCTTCCAGCACCGGGCAGGCGTCAGTCCGTATACATCGTCTTGCGACTTGGCACGGACCTGTGTTTTTAGTAAACAGTCGCTACCCACTAGTCTCTGCGGCCACCACACGCTTTTGGGAGCAAGTCCCTATACGCGGATGGCCCCCCTTCTCCCGAAGTTACGGGGGCATTTTGCCGAGTTCCTTAACCACGATTCTCTCGATCTCCTTGGTATTCTCTACCTGACCACCTGAGTCGGTTTGGGGTACGGGCGGCTAGAACCTCGCGTCGATGCTTTTCTTGGCAGCATAGGATCATCCACTTTTTATCCGCATCGTGTCTCAGCCTATGTGAACGGCGGATTTGCCTACCGTTCGGCCTACGCACTTGCACCAGGACAACCATCGCCTGGCTTGGACTACCTTCCTGCGTCACACCTGTTAATACGCTAACCGCACCAGAATGGGGTCGTGCGCTAGGCCCAGAGCGTCACCCCGAAGGGATCAGTCACTGGGATTCAGACACTTAGCACTACTGGATTAGCTTGGGCGGTTCTTCGCCGGTACGGGAATATCAACCCGTTGTCCATCGACTACGCCTGTCGGCCTCGCCTTAGGTCCCGACTTACCCAGGGAAGATTAGCTTGACCCTGGAACCCTTGGTCTTTCGGAGGACGTGTTTCTCACACGTCTTTCGCTACTCATGCCTGCATTCTCACTCGTGTAGCCTCCACGGCTGGTTTACACCGCCGCTTCGCTGGCCACACGACGCTCTCCTACCCATCAACACGGCTGGACCACGAAGGCCTACCAATAATGTCAATGCCACAACTTCGGTGGCGTGCTTGAGCCCCGTTACATTGTCGGCGCGGAATCACTTGACCAGTGAGCTATTACGCACTCTTTCAAGGGTGGCTGCTTCTAAGCCAACCTCCTGGTTGTCAAGGCAACTCCACATCCTTTCCCACTTAGCACGCGCTTTGGGACCTTAGTTGGTGGTCTGGGTTGTTTCCCTCTCGACTATGAAGCTTATCCCCCACAGTCTCACTGCTGCGCTCTCACTTACCGGCATTCGGAGTTTGGCTGACGTCAGTAACCTTGTAGGGCCCATCGGCCATCCAGTAGCTCTACCTCCGGCAAGAAACACGCAACGCTGCACCTAAATGCATTTCGGAGAGAACCAGCTATCACGAAGTTTGATTGGCCTTTCACCCCTATCCACAGCTCATCCCCTCAGTTTTCAACCTAAGTGGGTTCGGTCCTCCACGACGTCTTACCGTCGCTTCAACCTGGCCATGGATAGATCACTTCGCTTCGGGTCTAGGACATGCGACTGAATCGCCCTATTCAGACTCGCTTTCGCTACGGCTACCCCACACGGGTTAACCTCGCCACATATCGCTAACTCGCAGGCTCATTCTTCAAAAGGCACGCTGTCACAGCTACTAAGGCTGCTCCAACGGTTTGTAAGCAAACGGTTTCAGGTACTATTTCACTCCCCTCCCGGGGTACTTTTCACCTTTCCCTCACGGTACTTGTCCGCTATCGGTCATCTGGGAGTATTTAGGCTTATCAGGTGGTCCTGACAGATTCACACGGGATTTCACGGGCCCCGTGCTACTTGGGATACTCTTCGCGCCACGGTTGGCATTTCGACTACGGGGTTGGCACCCTCTATGACCGGCCTTTCAAGACCGTTCGTCTATACCATCGTGTAACGCCGCCATCTCGGCAGAGATGACTGAAAAGTCCCACAACCCCCAACGTGCAACGCCTGCCGGCTATCACACACGCTAGGTTTAGCCTGTTCCGGTTTCGCTCGCCACTACTAACGGAATCGCGGTTGCTTTCTCTTCCTGTGGGTACTGAGATGTTTCACTTCCCCACGTTCCCTCTACCCGCCCTATATATTCAGGCGGGAGTCACTAGGTCGGCACGCCGCCCAGCGGGGTTTCCCCATTCGGACACCCTCGGATCAAAACTTGCTTATCAGTTCCCCGAGGCTTATCGCAGATTGCTACGTCCTTCTTCGGCTCCAGATGCCAAGGCATCCACCGTTTGCTCTTAAAGACTTGAAATCACATGAGTTTGAATCAGAATCGACGTGAACCCCGAAGGATCCACATGAAATTGACTAATGATCTTTAAGATCATCTTGTGCAACCGACCGAAGCCGGCTGCAAGATGCTCGCGTCCACTGTGTAGTTCTCAAAGTACGGGCGGTACCCCTACCAGCAACCCCCACAGGGGAAACCAGAAGAGGCCCAGAGGTACGAAAAACGAATCCTTTCAGATCCGCATCCGGTCCCTCAGGACCCAACAGCGTGCAGGC